>JAIXQP010000020.1 GCA_027485675.1 Terriglobales bacterium
GTGCTTGCTCAGCACCTTCGTGATCGCGGCCGTCAAGGTCGTCTTGCCGTGATCGATATGTCCGATCGTGCCGATGTTTACGTGCGGCTTACTACGATCAAATTTTTCTTTCGCCATGGGATTTTCCTACCGGGAGGGAGAAGGGAGTGGAGCCGATGACCAGGATTGAACTGGTGACCTCGTCCTTACCAAGGACGCGCTCTACCATCTGAGCTACATCGGCTTAAATTAATGGTGGACAGGGAAGGATTTGAACCTTCGTAGCCCGATGGGCGGCAGATTTACAGTCTGCTGCGATTGACCGCTCCGCCACCTGTCCACACTGTTCCGGCTCGCAAAACTGGAGCTGGCGGAGGGGATCGAACCCCCGACCCTCTGATTACAAATCAGATGCTCTACCAGCTGAGCTACGCCAGCGAACTTATCAGGCGCGCATAGGATTGCTCCGGCAACGGCCAAACAGTTTGAGTATAGCAAAGATTTCGGCTTTGCCAAATGGCGGACGAAACTTTCGGTTAACTCGCGGCTGGAGCGGCGGCGGCGGCGGCCGGAACCACCTCCACGGCGACGTTGATCAACTGCTCGCCGCCGCCGAGGGCGACCCCTTTCACCGGGGTGACGTCGGAGTAGTCCCGTCCCCAGGCGACGGTGACGTGGCCGCTGGCGGGCATGACGTCGTTGGTAGGGTCGAAGTCGAACCAGCCGCATCCAGGGCAAAAGACCGCGGCCCAGGCGTGAGAAGCTTCGGCGCCTATGGAGTTGGGACCGCTGCGGAGGTAGCCACTGACGTAGCGCGCGGGCAGGCCCAACGAGCGCAGGCAGGCGATGAAGAAGTGCGCGAAGTCCTGACAGACGCCGTGTTTGGTTTTGAGAACCTCGCGTACGGGAGTGGTGACGGTGGTAGCTCGCGGATCGTACTCAAACTCCGTGAAGATGCGGTGGGAGAGTTCGAGCGCGGCCTCCAGCAAGGGGCGGCCCACCGTGAAACTCTTGGCGGCGTAGGCGGCGAACTCCTGGCCGAGCTGAATGAGTGGCGATTCGAAAATGAACTCGCAGGCTTCGAGGGTATCGAGCGTGTCGCGGCGGCGGATCTGATCGCAGACCTCCTGCCAGGGAGGGGAGATTCCGGCGAGGGGGGGCGCTTCGCCGGCGACCTCGACAACGCTTCGGGCGGTGATGGTCAAAGTTTCGTGGGGTTCGCTGAGGCAGAAGAAGGTGACGGGGTTGCCGAAGTAGTCGAGACGCTCGTCGAGATCGGCCGGTTCGGGCCGGATGATGAGTTCGTGTTCAATGAGCCGCTGCCGCTCCGAGGGGCGGGGCGCGAGGTGGACCTCGGTGTGACAGATCGAGACCGGCTCGCTGTAGAGATAAGTCGTCGTGTGGGTGGCGCGGAGCAGCATGCAGGTTACGGAGCGGAGAGGCGGTGCGAGGTGACCGCGTGGTTGAAGTACGTCCGGGTAAGGCGTTCAGAGAGCTGGCGGAGGTCGGCCCCGGCTTTCTGGAGGAAGGGTTGGAGGAGGTCGGGATTGGCCAGCTCGACAACGTCGGCGAGTTGGACGCTGGTGAGGAGCCGGAGAAGAATCTTCGCTTCCGGCGGGCGCCGAGTGAGGGACTTGCTTTCGGGCAGTTGCTCGATGTGCTCGGTCAGGCGGGCCAGTTGGAACACGATCGACCGCGGATTAGCCTCGTCGATGAGGAGCAAATCGAGAACAAGGTCGGTCTGCATGGAGGTTTGGTAGCGCGACCGGTAGGTCAAGGTGCTGTCGGCGATTTCAAGAACGGCTTCGAGTTCTCCTCGCGTTACGTGCGGATCGCTGGCGAGGCCATGGCGGAGAAGTTCGATCATTTGGAGGGATCGTTCCAAACGCCGTCCGATATCGAGGAATCGCCAGCCCTCGCCCCGCGTCATGCTTTCGAGGGCCAGGCCGGAGAAGGCGGCGAGGGTGATGACGGTTTGGTTCAGCAGATCGAGCGCCGCGCTGAGGCGCAAGGCCTCTGGCGGGGGTTCAGCGGCGAACTGTTGGTCCAGGCGAGTGAGAATGCGCCATGCGTCGGTGGAGATGCGGTCCCGCATGGGCCACACGACGGAATGAATCAAATGAATGCTGTGGCCGAGGCTGCCGCGCTTGGTGCCGTCGTATAAGAGCGCCAGGAGCTCGGCTTCCAGATTTTCGCTCGGTCCTTTAATGTAGCCGTGATGCAGCAGGACCCGGGCGCCGGCTTGGAGGCCACTCGCCTGCGTGGGATCGCTTTCCTGCGTCAAGCGGGGCAGCATCGCCCGGGTGACCCTCACGGCCGATTCGACCCGTTCGACGTAACGGCCCAACCAGAAGAGATTGTCGGCGACGCGACTCGGCAGGTCAAACGTGGCGCGGCTGACCGCCAAGCGGTGGGACGAGGGGGGCAGGAGGGTCAACTGCTCCTCGGCCTTGCCACCGAGTACCCAGGTATCCTTACTTCCACCGCCGCGCTGGACGCTGACGACGAGGTTATCGAGCGAGGGGGTGACGCGGGTGAGTCCGCCCGGCATCACCTTATATCCACCTTGGTGAGCGACTGCGTAAACGCGCAGGACGACGTGGCGGGGGGAGACCTTGTCGTCTTCCCAGACCGGAACAGTGGACAGGGCCACCTGTTCCTGCGCGACCCACTTGCCGGGCTCGGCACGCATCCGGGAAACGAGCTTCCGCCGCTCGGCCTCGGTCAACCGGGCGCCGAAGATGGGCTGATCGCCCGGCTTCGGGAACACGGGTTTCACGACCAAGTTATGCAACTGGCTGGCGACGTAGGAGAGCGGATCATCCTGCCCACACCACCAGGTGGCGACGGTGGGCATTTTCAAATCTTCACCCAACAGGTGCCGGCAGAGTGAGGGATAGAAGGCCGAGGGCGCCGCCGACTCCAGCAACCCGCTGCCGAGTGCATTGGCGATAGCCACATTGCCGCAGCGAACGGCCTGAACTAGCCCGGGGATGCCCAGCATGGAGTCGGGACGCAATTCGAGAGGATCGCAGAAGCCGGCGTCCTGTCTGCGCACGATCACATCGACGGGCAGCAGTCCGCCCAAGGTCTTTAAGAAGACTCGATTGTCGCGGACCGTGAGGTCTCCCCCCTCGACGAGGGTATAGCCAAGGTAGCGGGCCAGGAAGGCATGTTCGAAGTAGGTTTCGTTATAGGGCCCTGGGGTGAGGAGCACGATGCGGGGATTGTCCCGCTTGGTGACGCAGAGGCCGGCCAAGGTGTCGCGATAGGCCTGGAAGAAACCGGCGAGCCGCTGCACATTTGACGACTTGAAGACATCGGGCAGCACGCGGGAGCAAACCAGACGGTTTTCGAGAGCGTATCCGGCTCCGGATGGCGCCTGGGTCCGGTCTGCCAGGACCCACCAATTGCCGTTGGGAGCGCGGGCGATGTCGGCGGAGTACAGATGGAGAAACGTCCCGCCCGGCAGGTGAATACCTTGGCATGGCCGCAAGAATCCTGGATTGGGATAGATCAGCTCGGCGGGTAACAACTTCTCCTTGAGGAGCCGTTGCGGACCATAAATGTCGGCCAGGATGCTGTTGAGGAGTTGGGCGCGCTGGGCTACGGCGACTTCAATGGCCTTCCACTCACCGGGATCCATGACGAGCGGGAGCGGATCGAGCGGCCAGGGGCGGTCTGTACTTTGGGGATCGCCGTAGACGTTATAGGTGATGCCGTGATCGTGGATGAGCCGCTGGCCTTCTTTCCATCGTTCGCGGAATTCGCCATCCCGCAGCGAGAGAATGGACTCGGTTAATCCGCGCCAGTGGGGCCGAATGTGACCAGGCGGCTGCAGGACCTCGTCGTAGAAACCTTCTTCGGGCTGGTAGCTCCAGGGCGAATCGACGTGTTTCTGCTTGTCAAATGAAGAGCGGGTCATGAAGACGCGGCCAGCGTCCCCTCCATAATCCCATATCGGCTGCCCGCATTCTCCCTGGCCCGTGGGTTAGAGCGGGTGACCCTCATCGCCGCAAGTCCAAAGTGAGAGGGAACCACGGGTTGTTTTCAACGGGGGGCATCGGCGCGGGCCCCGGGGTGTGGCCGAAGGCAAAGAAGCGGGCCCCACGCCGACTCTCCGCCTCGAGGGCGTTGACCGGGAAGGTGTCGTTGGCCCGACCTCCGGGATGGGAGACGTGATAGGTGCATCCGCCGACAGAGCGTCCGGTCCAGGTGTCATAAAGGTCGAAAATGAGCGGGCTATGCACTGGAATGGTCGGGTGGAGGCAGGACGGCGGTTGCCAGGCCCGATAGCGTACCCCGGCGACCCATTCGCCTTGCGTGCCCGTGGAGTGGAGGGGGACTCGTCTGCCATTGCAGGTGACAATGTAGCGTTGTCCGAACATTCCTGACACCTTCACTTGCACGCGTTCCACCGAGGAGTCGACGAACCGGGCGGTGCCGCCGCCGGCGGGTTCCTCGCCGAGGACATACCAGGGCTCGGTGGCCTGGCGGATTTCGATCTCAATCCCGAGGTAGTTCACGCGGCCGAAGACGGGATACCGGAACTCGAAGTGTGGCGCGAACCATTCGGCAAGAAATGGGTATCCGGCAGCTTGCAGATCCTCCATGACGTCGAGCAGATCGCGATGAACGAAATGAGGCAGCATGAACTGGTCATGCAGCTGGGTGCCCCAGGCGGTTGGCTTGTGGAGATAGGGTTTCTTCCAGAAGTGGGCGATCAGAGTGCGGACCAGCAACTGCTGGGTGAGGCTCATCCGGGCATGCGGGGGCATTTCAAATCCGCGGAGTTCGAGGAGGCCCAAGCGGCCGGTGGAGGAGTCAGGGGAGTAGAGTTTATCGATGCAGAACTCGGCACGGTGTGTGTTGCCGGTGAGGTCGGTCAGAATGTGACGGAAAACCCGGTCGACTAACCAGTAGGGAAGCGGATTGCTACCGGGCAGGGGAACTTGGTTGAACGCGATTTCCAACTCATAGAGCGCGTCGGCCCTGGTTTCGTCGACGCGGGGGGCTTGGCTGGTCGGTCCGATAAACAGGCCCGAGAAGAGGTAGGAGAGGGACGGATGGTTGAGCCAGTAAGCGATGAGGCTGCGCAGGAGATCCGGCCGGCGGAGGAACGGGCTATCGTTCGGGGTTCGGGCGCCGAGCACGATGTGGTTGCCACCACCGGTTCCGCAGTGCCGTCCGTCGAGCATGAACTTTTCCGTGCCCAAGCGGCATTGATGGGCGTCCTCGTAAAGCTCGGTGGTGTGGCGCACGAGGTCCGCCCAGCTGTCCGACGGCTGCACGTTGACTTCAATCACACCAGGGTCGGGCGTTAGCTTGATGAGCTTGATGCGATGGTCCGGCGGCAGCGAGTAGCCTTCGAAGACCACCGGCATCTGAAGGATGGCCGCCGTTTCTTCAATGGCTCCTACTAAGTCCAGATAGTCTTCGGTGGCGGTCAAAGGCGGGAGGAAGATATGTAACTGCCCGTTTCTTGGTTCGATGCATAACGCCGTCCGGACGACCCAATCGGCGGATTCTCCGTGCTTGGGCCGTCGGATTACTGGCGGGGCAACTCTGCGGCCATCCTGTAACTTCACTTCGGGCCGGGCGGGAGGGAGGGGCGGGCGCTGCGCCATTGGATCCACGGGGGTGATGGGTGGCACCGAGCCCTCGGCGGCCCAGGGCAAACTGGACAGTGGCAAACGGAAGCCGACCGGAGAATCGCCAGGAATCAGGAAGATTTTGGCTCCGCGGAGCATCCATAGGCCGGTCTGCCACTCGGGTCCTTTGTGGCCCCAGATTCGCTGCAGGGGGAGGACGAATCCAGTGGGGTTGTGTAAGCCGCGCTCGAAAACTTTGCGGATCCGTTCTCGCTCTTGCGGGTCTTCGAGACGGTTGTCTTCCGGATCCACATTGATCGGCAGTTGCCTCTCCTTTTGCAGGTAGTGGACAGGATCTTCATATGCGGTGTTGATGTAGTCCGGGTCGACAGCAAGCCGCTCCGCCAGCTTTTCAGAAAAAGCCAACGCTTCGGCCGTTCCAAAACCCTGATCAGAACCATCCAAGGCGAGGAGTTTCGGATCATGCCAGATGGGCTGCCCGTCTTCCCGCCAGTAACAGGTAAACGCCCAGCGCGGTAACGGCTCACCGGGGTACCATTTTCCCTGCCCCATGTGGACTAACCCGCCGGGCGCGAGGCGGGCGCGCAAACGGTCGAGCAGGGCCAAGGCAAGCCGACGCTTGTTGGGACCCATGGCGGCCGTATTCCATTCGGCGGCTTCCATGTCGTCCACGGAAATGAAGGTCGGTTCGCCACCCATGGTCAGCCGGATGTCGTGATCGATGATGTCGCGGTCGACTTGATGGCCAAGGGCTTCAATGGCCGCCCACTGTGGATCGGTGTAGGGGAGCGTGACCCTGGGATCTTCGTGGATGCGGGTGATCTCCATGACGTGAGCGAACTCCACCTCACACTCGTCAACGCCACCGGAGACGGGCGCGGCGGAGGAGGGCTCCGGGGTGGCCGCGAGGGGAATATGCCCTTCCCCGGCGAACAGTCCTGAAGTGGGATCAAGACCGATCCAGCCAGCGCCCGGGAGATAGACTTCGGTCCAAGCGTGCAAATCGGTGAAGTCTTGGGGGGCGCCGGCGGGGCCCTCCAAGGGTTTGACATCGGGCTTCAACTGAATGAGGTAGCCCGAGACGAACCGGGCGGCCAGGCCGAGGTGACGAAGAGCCTGTACCAGTAACCATGCCGAATCCCTGCAAGAGCCGACGCGCCGCGAGAGCGTCTCCTCTGGGGTCTGGACACCCGGTTCGAGGCGGATGGCGTAGTTGATCTGAGTCTGGACCAACTGATTGATGCCTACCAAGAAGTCGATGGTGCGGCGCTTTTCTACGTTGACGGTTTTGAGGAAGGCGTTCAGCAGCGGGCCAGCCGGTTCGAGCAGGCGGAAAGGGGCCAACTCCTGATCGAGAGTTCTGTCGTAGGCGAAGGGGAAATCGTTGGCGTAGGGCTCCAAGAAAAAGTCGAAGGGATTAATGACGACCATTTCCGCCACAAGGTCTACTTCGACCGAGAACTGGCGCACCTTTTCGGGAAACACGATGCGCGCCAACCAATTGCTCTGCGGATCCTGCTGCCAGTTGATGAAGTGGCCTCCTGGTTCAATCGTCAGCGAATAGGCCGGAATCGGCGTTCGGGCGTGGGGTGCGGGCCGCAGGCGCACGACTTGAGGAGAAAGTGTGACGAGACGATCGTAAAAATAGGTTGTCTTGTGGTGGAGCGCGACGCGAATGGGCATGGGAGTGGAAGGGATCAGACCCTGCAACGCGGAAGGGATAGAGCTTCAGTGTAGCGCTGCCAAATTGTAAAAGAGTGCTAAGCAGGTAACCGGCCTCGGAAATACCTCGTCTGCCCAGCGTGGTGACTCCTTGAAGATCCGGTTACAAGCTCTGTTGCTCGCCGGCTGCGCTGCGGTTTGGGGCCAAAGCGTACATCTCGATCCCGCCCCGCGGCACGCGCTGCCTACGCATGTAGACGGCAATACCTCGTCATTTTGGGCGGACGGCGTCCTCCACCTGTTCACCTCGACCGGTGATCCGCTCATGATCAGCCGTGGCCCGGATCAGTTCGGACCGTTTGAGAGCGCGCCTGTGGATGTGTCCCGCCAGGAACATCGTCCTTTGTGGGTCGAAGCGGCCTGGCGGGACGAGGACGGCACGATCTATGGCTGGTATCACCACGAGCCGGGTGAAGTTTGCCCGGGCAAGCCGGGCCTGACGGCGCCGAAGATCGGGGCGGTGGTGTCCTTTGACAATGGCGCCTCCGTGATTGATTTGGGTATCGTCCTCGAATCCGGAGAGGCGCCTGATTGCAACGCGAAGAATGGATTTTTCGCCTCGGGCCACGGCGACTTCTCGGTTGTGCTCGACCGAGGTAAGCAGTATTTCTATTTCCTTTTCACGAACTATGGCGGCGATGTGCGGGAGCAAGGGATCGTCATTGCACGCCTTGCCTTCGAAGATCGAATGCGTCCGGTGGGTGCCGTTCGCAAATATTACCGTGGAGAATGGGAGGAGCCCGGAATCGGCGGCCGCATGACGCCGATCTTCGCAGCCAGCAGGGCGTGGCAAAGCGAAGATACGGACTCCTATTGGGGTCCTTCCATCCATTGGAATACGGCACTCGAAAGATACGTCGTCCTGATGAATCGCTCCTGTTGCGCACCGGGATGGCCGCAAGAGGGGATCTATTTGGCAGCGACGTATGACCTGGCTGATCCGACCTACTGGAGCCGCGCAACTAAGATTCTCGATGGCGCGTCGATCCCCGAACATCCCGGTTACTACCCACAAGTAATGGGCCTCGAAGCCGGCGGAACTGACACGGAGGCTGGGTTGGTGTCCCGCTTATATATCATGGGCGTTTCCCACTGGTATCTGCGGTTTGCCTATGCCGAGGCGACTCCTCCGGAAGAGCCTTACGATGGGACCACGACAGTAGGGCCACAAGCGCTACTTGGGGGACCGCAGGTGGGTCTCAACAACCGGTTGCATTTCCGGCCGAAGCCGCAGGTCAACACGAATAGACGAGTCCGGCGATAGTTGGCGGATTGGGAATCGCGAACCTGCGGGCCGGTGCCGTAGCCGGCCTGTGCCTCTTCCCAGGGCGGTCAGGAGGACGGCGCGGATCCCCACCACGTTGGCCCTGACCGTTGCCAGTGTCCACGACTCGTAGGCAGCGACTTCGCTCCTCGGAGCAGCGGATCTACCTGCATGGCCCGATGGATTCGGCCTACGACGCGGCGGCGATCTGGACGATGAGCCGGCGGCTGGGCCATCTGCCGATCATCGATCCGAAGACGCTAACCAAGCTCTGTTCGGGTGCGTGGGGCGGCCGAAGTGATGACTCATTCAATGTTCGGAGTGCTGGCTTTGACGGCTGATCAGCTCCTGTGCCTACCCCGCCCAGCTAGTGAACGCGAGTTCACCCGAAAAGACCACTAAGTCAACACGTGCACGGAGTCAAGGAAGAGATCTAACGTTTTGCTCATGAACGGGGCGGCGCCTCGCCTTTTCTCGCCGCTCGATAGATCGCCTCAGGCGAGGCAATCTGTCCTTCCAGCCCTGATGATCGCACCATTCAAAAGATTCTGAACGGAGCTTTTCCAGTCGGTTCTTCGAAAATGACTGCCTCTAAGTTTCGATATTGCCATCAGTTAGCTCGGTAGCTATCGGGATCTTCCGGGGCCGTCCCCGCTTCTTCTTCGGCTGCTCCGGCAGCAGTTCCACGCCGATCGCTACACACTTAGCCGCGAAGCCCAGTTTAGCCGCCCGCTGGCTCAGTCGCTTCAGTGTGCGTTGCGGATTCAGCTTATCGAAATAGTCGCCGCCTACCTCTCGATATACCGTCTGATCCCGAAGCAGCGCGTAAGCAATCACTAGAATCTGATGCGCCGTCGCCACCGCCGCCTTCTTCTTTCCACCCGCCCGCATCCGCCGCCGGAACACCGCCGTCAGATAGCAATCCTTCATCCGCGACACCACCCACGCCGATTGACACAGTCCCCGGCGGATCCAACGGTTGCCGTGCCGCGTCCGCCCACTGTGCCGCTTCCCTGCGCTCTCGTTCATCCCCGGCACCAACCCCGCCCAACTGGCCGCGTGTTTCGCCGTCGGGAACCGGCTCATATCCACCCCCAACTCCGCCACCAGCGTCCACGCCGTCAGTAGATCCACTCCGGGGATCGTCAACAACCGCGTCACCTGTTCGTCGAAGGGTTGCATCGCCGCCGCCAATCGACGCTTAATCCGGCCAATCCCCTCCTCGGTCTGCCGCAGTTCGTCCAACAGTTCCGACAGCAGTTCGCGATGATGCTCTCTCACCCGGCCCCGGAACACCCGCCGCAGCTCGTCCTTCTTGCCCCGCAGCTTGCCCCTAGCGTAGTCGGCCAGCCAGCCCGGATCCGTCTTACCCGCCAGAATCGCCTGAAGAATCAGCCGTCCCGTCACGCCCAACACATCGCTGACTACCGTGCCCAGCTTCAGGTTGGTGTCTTCGAGCACCTTCTCAATCCGGTTCTGAATCCGGTTCCGCTCCTCCACCTGCTTCACCCGCAGCCGGTTCCAGTCGCGGAGATCCTGACAGGCCACCGGCGGCACGAAGCTTGGCTTCAGCAAACCGCGCGCCAGCAGATCGGCGATCCACTCGGCATCGCTGGCATCGGTCTTCCGGCCCGGAATGTTGTGCATGTGGTACGGGTTGGCCAGCAGCAGTTCGCAGAGCCCGGTCAGCACATTCCACACCGGCTTCCAGTAGACGCCGGTGGACTCCATCGCCACGTGGGTCACCTTCTGGGAGAACAGCCAGAAGCGAAGCCGTTGCAACTCCCCCAGGTCAGTGGCGAAGGTCTTCAAGCGTACCTCCCGCTCGCCTTTCGTCCCCAGAACCAGGACGCAGGCGGTGAGGGAACCCTCGTGAACATCAATGCCGCAGCAGCGGCGATGAACGACTCTCATCGAAACCTCCTGTGCGGTTGCGATGGGAAGGACACTCGAAAATACTCAGACTATTCTTCTCGGGCTCCACGGCTCACCGAGCCGTGTGCTCCACTTCGTTGTTCCTCAAAGGCGTCCCGGGTCAGACTCACAGACGGGCTCGAAGCACCAACCGAAGACCGACCTGCTTCCCCGCAACCAACTCCAGAATCGCTCAGGTTCCGACCCATTTTCATCCTGCGCTTATGCCTCCGCGCAAGCCCGACATGACGATTCACAGGTGATGTGAAACTTTATTTCCTTCTTTATCAGACACTTGCAAATATACCACCGGGAACCCGCACCGCCTCGCTGTTAGCTTGGGGTTGTGAGAGACAGAGCGACCAAACGGCGCAAACAAGGCGACTGAGGAAGAAATAGACAGATGAAAACCGCGCAGCCGAAAATACCACCCGTCGATAACAAGTTTAAACTTCAGCTGATCGAATCTGCTCTACGCAAAATACACGAGCAGCTAACCACCCGTGAGGAATTGAAAGCAACTCCTGGTGATCTCATCAGACTGATCGAAGCCCACGGCGAACTACAAGAGTTCAATAGCCCGAACGAGGTATTGGTGAGATGGATCGAAAAAGAACACAATCCTCCCAAGACCAAAGAGTAATCGTTGATCGATCGATTTGCTACGATGCACTTCCTTCGCAACGGGCCTTTCATGACTGCGAGAGCCGCTTCAAAGGATTCTCGGGACCGATCGGGTCGGGCAAGAGCCAAGCATTATGCCACGAGGCGATTCGGCTCAGTTACCTCAATCCGGGAAGACAGGGGATGCTAGCGGCACCCACTTTCCCCATGCTTCGCGATGCAACCCAGCGAAGCCTGTTCGACTTACTCGAACAAAGCCGAATACCCACATCATTTAATAAGGCCGAAAACTGCCTGACCATGCTCGATACGAACTCAAAGATCCTCTTTCGCAGTTTGGAGGACTTTGAACGACTTCGCGGAACGAATCTGGCTTGGTTCGGCGTTGACGAACTCACCTACTGCCGAGAAGAGGCTTGGCTTCGGCTCGAGGGACGCCTCCGGGATCCGAAAGCGAAGAGGCTAACCGGATTCGGCGTCTGGACCCCCAAGGGTTTTGATTGGGTCTACAAACGATTCCTGGGTAGCCCGGTGGGAGACTACAAGGCGATTCTTGCTCAACCCAGGGAGAATCGGCACCTTCTATCCGCCATTCCAGACTTCTACGACCGATTAAAAGAAAGCTATGACGAACGGTTTTACCAGCAGGAGGTTCTGGGCAGCTATCTGAACATTAGCGCAGGTCAGGCGTACTACAGTTTCGATAGAACCCAGAACGTCACCCCGTGCGCATACGATCCTGCCAGACCGCTGTACTGGGCACTAGATTTCAACGTCGACCCCATGTCTTCAGTGGTGGTTCAAGTAATTGGCGACACAATTCACGTCATCGATGAGATCTCACTCTCTCGTGCCACAACATGGGACGCATGCGACGAATTCTTGCGTCGATTTCCCAACTGCCATGGATTAACCATCTTCGGAGACGCCTCGGGCAACTCCATGAAGACGACCGGACCAACCGACGCCGACGCAATCAGCACATTTTTCCGAACGCGCAACATTCAAGGATGCCGGCTGGAGCTGCCAAAGCAAAATCCCGCTGTTCGCGAACGGATCCTCTTAATGAACAGCACTCTAAAGGACGCGGCGGGAAGGCGGCGCCTACTGATCGCACCCCGATGCACGGAGCTGATCAAGGATCTCGAACAGGTCACGCTGCTTCCAGGAACGATGATCATCGACAAGGGACATGATCCCAAGCGAACTCATCTATCCGACGCATTAGGATACCTGCTCTGGCAAGTGGTGAGCAACGACAGCCGGCAAACCGCCGGATACAAGACCCGCCGTTTGCCGGGCTTCTAAAATCAACGCGCGGGCGACGGCAGAGCGCCCAAAGACATTAAGGTGGCGCGGTTAAGCGCGCCGAAACACCCTCAAATCAGCTAACAAGGACCCCCATGGTTACACGTATCGATCAAGAACATGCGGAATATCGCAGCAAGCGCGAGCTTTGGAAGCGGTATCAAGATCTCTACACCGGAGGAGAAGGGTTCAAGCTCAACTCCGCGAATTACCTCATACCGCGCCAGAAGGAACCAGCGGATGTATATGGCGAGCGATTGAACCGGGTGTTCTATGAGAACTACATTGGCTCGATCATCGATTGGTACGCCGCTACGTTGTTCCGGCGGGAACCGGTGATCAGTCTCGAGGGCACCAACGAGTCTGCTCGTACCTTCTTCAGTGACTTTATTGAAGACTGCGACCGGAAAGGCACGAATCTGAGTGACTTTTACCGGCGGCAGATAACCGACGCACTGGTATACGGGGTCGGATATGCGCTAGTGGACTTTCCTCGGACTAACCATACAGCGTCAAGCCGGGCCGAGGAAGAGTTGCTCGGCGCGAGCCGGGCATACCTGGTGCACTGTAACCCGGAAGAACTGGTGAACTGGAGCCGAGACGAGCATGGGAACTTCGAGTGGATTGTTTTGCGGACCACGCATAGCTCCAAACGCAACATAGAAGACACGGAGAATACGATCGAGACTCGGTGGATTTACTACGACCGAGAACGCTTTAAGGTTTACCGGCGCACCATCCAGGCGGGGGTGGCCAAACAGGCCAACAGCGTGATTGAACTGGTCGACGAAGGCATCCACGGCCTGGCGAAGCTGGGCCGGGTTCCGCTGTTCGAATTCACGGTGAGCCAGGGTATGTGGCTGATGAACAAGGCGGCGCTGCTGCAACTGGAGCACTTCAACAAGTCGAACGCACTGAGCTGGGCACTCACGATGGGGTTGTTTGCGATGCCCGTGGTTTACAGCGATAAGACATTTGACCAAATGGTGGGCGAAAGCTACTTTCTCCAATTGGGCCCGGGCGACCGGTTCGGTTGGACGGAACCCGAGGGGAAGGTATTCGAAATCGCAACCCAGAATCTGCACCGGCTTAAAGACGAGATATACCGGGTTTGCTACCTGATCGGGCAAGCGGGTCCGGTGGTGGGCGACAGCCGGCCTGTTTCCGGGTTAGCCAAGCAGCGGGACTTTGCCATTACCCAAGAGGTCCTGCGGAGTTTCGGTGACTCCGTAAAGGACGTACTGAAACGGGTCCTGAAGGCCATCGAAAACGTTCGCGAGGACGGGCTGCAGGTGAACGTCTCCGGATTGGATGAGTTTGATATCGGCGACTTTGCCAGCGAGGTCGATGACGCCTCGAAGTTGATGGGTATGGACATCGATTCCCCGACATTGGCGAAACAGGTTTACAAGAAATTGGCGTTCAAGTATCTCTGCGATGAAAGGCAGGATATCAAGGACACAATCGCGCGCGAAATCGATGACTGGTTTCTGCGTGGCGTTAAGTAAGGAGGAAGATGCATGGATGAGAGCAAACAGGACCAAACACCAGCGGGACGCGGGGTCGATTTTCGGCACCTGATTCAAGAAGCCGTACGCGAGTTCGTGAACTTGGAGCAGTCCAAGAGCGAACCGGCATACAAGGTTGAACTCGAGGAGGAACGGCGTCGCCGGGAAGCGCTGGAGCGGCGGATGAATGAATTGGTCGAGGAAAACCGCCGTAGCCGGTTAATCGCCGAGGAGGCAGAGCGCAGTTCTGCAATCCGGAGCGAACTGCAGCGTCTCGGCGTGCAGAAGCTTGACCTGGCATTCCGAGCCGTGAAAGACGATATCCAGCGGACCGAAGACGGCCGGCTGGTTGCCAAGACCACAGGCGGTGACGTTTCAGTGAAGGAGTTTCTGGCGCACTTTGTCAGCGAGAATCCTGAGCTACTTCCTGCCAGAATTACTGGCGGCTCTGGTGCTTCCCACAGCTCTAAGGCACCAGTGGCTTCACCGGTTGGTGGTTTTGATATTGACAAGATTCGGCCAGGAATGCCGAAGGAAGATCTGGAACGAGCTCGGCAAGAGATCTCCCGAATCGCTCAGCAGATCAACAGCTCCCGATAGGCGATTCTGAATCCTCCGGCTGCTTCTTGCCACCGGAGGTCAGATTCGCTTGTACAACTTCCCCGGCACCATTCACGGCCGGAGCCATCCGGCCAGATAGAGACAATAACCGCCCCGATGCCTTGACGGCCCGGGGCGCTTTCATTTAAGGAGACATGAAATGCCTGCTATTACTTCGTCGAACGTTGCGAATGCACTGGTCAAGTTGGTTGCGGCGGACGCGCTGCCGGCCCTGATGGGCAACCTGGTGATGGGAAACCTGGTGAACCGGAACTTTGAGCCTTCCCTGGCTCAGGCTGGTGACACGATCAATGTTCCGATTCCGCCGACCCTGGTGGCGAACAACATCGCTCAGGGCGGCACCGTGACGACCCAGAATCCGAGCCTGGGCAATGCGCAGATCGTTCTGAACACGCATGCCGAGGCGACGTTCCAGATTCCGGACGTTACGAAGGTGCTTGCGGTTCCGGATCTGCTCCGGCTTTACATGGAGCCGGCCGTGGTGGCACTGGCCGAGAAGATCGAGTCCGATCTGTTGTCGCTGTACTCGCAGTTCACGGCCAACACGGCGTTGGGCTTTGCGGGTTCTCCGATTACGGAATCCCTGGTGGACGAGGCCGAGACGGCCCTGTTCAATGCCAAGGTGCCTTCGGCTTCTCAGAAGTACCTGGTGGTCGATGGCAGCACCTATTCGCAACTTCGGCAAATTCCGCGCTTCTCGGAATACAACACGGCCGGTGAGGCGGGTGTGCGGGCGATGATCGACGGTTCGGTTGGGAAGTTGAAGGACTTCTTTGTGTTCCGTTCGCAGTTCGTCTCGAAGACGGGTTCGGCGCCGACCACGACGCAGAATCTGGCCTTTGCGAAAGATGCCATCGGGCTCTGTGTTCGCCGGTTGCCGCAGCCGCTTCCGGGCACTGGCGCGATTGCGGAGTACTCGGAACTCGGCAATTTCGGCATGCGGGTGATGATGAGCTACCAGCCGAACACGCTGGCTCAGCAGTTCACCGTCGATTGCCTGTATGGCGTTGCCGTACTACGGAACAACTTCGGCGTTCAGGTGCGTAGCTAGTTGACAGCGCCGGGCGGTTTCGACCGCCCGGCATTTCTTTTTTCACTGAGGGGACCATGGACTTACGACGCTATTACGAGGCGATACAACGTATCGAGGAGCAGATTGCAGGGCAGGATGTCCTGGTAGTCAGCGAGGCGACTGCCGACGGAGGACGGCCGGGAGTTATCTCCGAGGTAACCCGGAACGCCGGAGCCCGATTAGTCGTGGAAGGAAAGGCACGCTTCGCGACGGCTGAAGAGAAGGCGAGTTTTCGTCAACATCGGCAGAAAGAGCCGATCGCACCATCGGCGCCGCAGCCTCCAACTGCTGCTGCCACAACAGTAACCAAGCAATCCGTCGTGCGTCGGGCCAGAAAGGGCTAAAAGGAACAGTTTATGGCACTCTTTGTAGACCGCAATCCATCAGAACCGAGCGACCTCTCGCAGTACGAGAGCTCCATCTTTCAAACCGCTTCGACCGAGGGAATCGACCTGGTCGCCAAGGGAACGGTGGCGGCGCTCGAGATTCGGCTCGAGCTACAACGCTTTTTGTTGCGCATGGCCACGGCTGGGAGCATCGCAATTCACCAGGTCGTAGTCAACGATGCACTTCGCCGGTGGCACATCCTGCGGACGATCGCGCTGACGTACCAAGATGCGTACTTCCAGCAGCTCAACGAGCGTTATAAGTACAAACTCGATTCCTACAGGAACCTGAGTGAGTCGGCGTCGGAACTCTTGTTCGACACTGGTGTAGGAATCGCGTACTCGCCGATTCACCGGCCGGGAATTCCCACGCTTGGACAAGCCGTCGGGGCTCAACCAGCGAGCATTTGGTGGGCAAGCATCAGTTGGATCAATGCCCAGGGTGGGGAGAGCGAGGCGGGACCGGTCGTTTCGATCGCCACGGAAAACGGATCACGGTTGTTAGTTTCACCGCCTATTCATCCGGTGAACGCTGTCGCGTGGAATGTTTACGCCGGCCAGACGTCGGACGGGCAAATGAAGCAGAATACGAACCCTCTTTCTCTGGGCGAAACATGGACGATGCCGGATGAGGGACTGCTCAGCGGCGTTTCCCCTTCGAAGGGCCAGGACCCCGAAGCGTTACTGCGTCGGACAGCAACCATCTTGAGAGGCTAACCGAATGGCACAGATTGCAACCATCGCCACCAAAACTCTCGAGAACCTGTTGCGGGCGCCGACGGGTCTGGCAAACGGACTGGCCGCGGTTAACATCCGCACCGGAAACGAACTGGCACCGCTTCGGGCAGGCCAGATTGTCGCGCAGAACATCGGATCCGACTTAGTGGAGAAGTCAACCGGGGTCCACTATCCGACGTACTTCGTTTATTGCGAGAAGCTGAACAATACCCTTCGGGAAAAGTTTCGACAGTTCTCGGGGACAGCAACTCTCGCAGTGGAAGTGCGCGTAACCCACGACCGGCTGGAACATCTTGCCAGCAGCGTCCAACACTACGTGGACGCTTTGACAGAGACACTGGACGCCAATAGAGGCGACTGGGGCGACGGACAGTTTTACACGGGCGGATACCAGATTTCATTCGGTCCTGTCAAAACCGGCGGCAAGAACTACCTCCAAGTTGCGAAAGCCACTTTCGACTTACAGATCAGCAAGTAGAGGAATTGATATGGCCTGCTATATTTCATCGAACCAGAACCGCTTTTATACGGCGCTCGAATCGGGCTTCGGGTTGACCGCGACGGTGTCGGCCGAGAACCGCATTCCGGCGATCCGGCTTACGATCAAGAACGAGACACAGACCGGACGACGACGGGACAAGACCGGAAGCCGCTCGCGTAGCGCCGTGCCAACCGGAACGCGAGACCAGACCGAGTATCGTCTCGAGACTTACTTGACGAATTGGGCGAACACAACGGCGGAGCCTGCGTATGGCCCCTTGCTGCGGGGAGCGCTAGGAGCGGCACCGCAGTTCGACCCCGGGAAAGTCGTGGCATCCGTAGACGGGACCAACATCACGCTGGGGGGCCCCCACGGTTTAGCGGTGGGACAGGCGCTCAGCTGGTCGGGAGAGCTCCGGTTCGTTGAGGCTATCGTCAATGCAACTACGGTGCGGCTCAATGCGCCGTTCAGCCAAGTTCCCGGTCCTGGTGCGCCGTTGAATCCAACAGTGACTTACAGCCCGGCGACCCAACTGCCGAGCGTATCCCTTTTCGACTACTGGAGCCCTTCGACCGCAGTTCAAAGGCTGCTATCCGGCGGGGCGGTGGACGTGATGAAGGTAAAGATCAACGGCGACTTCCACGAACTCGAGTTTCAAGGCGAGGCTCGTCAGCTGATCGACAGTGCTTCCTTCACGTCCGGACTGGGGGCTCTGACCGAGTTTCCGGCCGAACCGACCGTGGGGGAACTGGACTATCAAATCATTCCGGGTCATCTGGGTCAGGTTTGGATGGGATCAACGCCTACCCGTTTCTTCACGTTGACCGATGCCGAGGTTTCGGTAAAGAACAACATCGACATGCGGAAGCGGGAGTTCGGGTTCGATGGTCCTCGCTGTCTGGCCGCCGGGGAACGCGAGGTGGGTTTGCGATTCCGGATTCTCGAGACCGACGACGATGCTACGAAGGGGCTGTATGCGGCAGCGCGCAATCGCCAGCCAATTTCCATCATGTTGCAACTAGGCGAACAGGCCGGGCAACTCTGTGGCATCTACATGCCGAACGTGATTCCTGAGGTGCCGGAGTTCGATGACCGGAATCCGCGGCTGGAATGGGCATTCGGGATGAGCCAAGCCAATGGCACGCTGGATGACGAAATCCGAATCGCTTTCGCCTAGGGGGCCTTCATGAACTACCAAAGCACCGTACGCAGCGAGTCGCAGTCGTTTCCAGGCGTGTGGTTCGAGATCAAGCGGCTGTCGCTTTCGGGCCGACTTGAACTTCTTCGCCTGGTCCGGCGGGAGGGACGCGATCTTGAATTTCACAGCGCTAGCGATGAGATGGCCGACCAGCTGAGGGCGCGGGAGATAGCCGCGTCGATCCAAGCCATCTACATTCGCTGGGGCCTCGATCGGATTGAAGGTCTGTGTATTGACGGGGAGGCGGCCAACCGGGACTCGTTGCTTGATAAGGGTCCCGAGGCACTCTGCACGGAGATCGCCGAGGCAATACGCTCCGAGTGCTTCCTGAGCGAGACAGAACGAAAAAACTAGTTGTCGCCTTCCACTTTCAATTTGCGAACCAAGCCGCATGGAAGTGCGACACCTGCCGGCAACAAGGCTTGGAGAAGAAGCGAAGGTGCGGGTTTCTGCCCCAACAGGCCGAAGCCTCGCGTCCCGTATGGATCAGAAAACACATCAGCAGTAGTGAGTGCCCGCGAAGTTACGTCACCAGCGACAGTGACACGTGGCTCGAAGAGTTTCATCTTTGGCGATTCGGCGGAAGACCGGACCTGATGAACTATCCAGCTAAGTCGGCGGAGGCTTTCACCATCCTCGAAAGCGAACTACTAAAGGAGCGAGACAATGGCGAACGAATATAGATGGGAGGACCTCCAACGGGAGCTCCTTTCTCGCGGACACCTGTCAGCGGAGAGTGAGAAGGACGCAGATCTTTTGGGTGGGACGGCGGCCGGCGCAGCGATTCAAGAGTTATCGAAGCAACTCGCTGGACCGGCTCAGACGCCGACTCGGCCGGCATCGGCAGGCACAATACTAGGACAGACAACCGCAGCCTTGTCCAAAGGCGTTACGCTGTCTCCGCTGACGAAAGACCTGGCGACCACATCCAGCAACTTCCTTCTCAAAGGATTGACGTTGGCGCCCTTAATCAGAGGGTTGTTCAGTCTGTTCCGCAAAGAAGATGACACGGAACCTGTAGCGCCCGTCCGTTTCAGTCTTCCGGCCCCAATACGAACCGAGGCTGGATTGGCGCCGGACGGGCAGACAGTATCGATCGACCGCGGTGCTGGGGACCGAATCCGGACACTTCGGCAACCCGAGAGTCAATCGGTTCAGGGAGAAGCAGGGCGGAGCGGGGTTGCCGCCTCGAATGCTCCGACGCAGAACATCACGGTGCAGGTGAACGCGATGGATAGCCGCAGTTTCCTGGATCACAGTGAAGACATCGCGCGAGCTGTGCGGGAAGCGATGCTTCATTCTCATTCCATCAACGATGTGGTGAACGACCTATGAACTCCTTTCCCAAACTGAAGAGCGGCGCGATCATGCAGTGGCCGGCGGTTCGCGAACGAAGGTTCGAAACGGAGGTACTGGAGTTCGCTGACGGTTCCGAACAGCGATTCCGGCATTCTCCGGCCGGAGTGCGCCAATGGATCGTGAGACTGGACGATTTGGATGAGGGGGAACTGAGTATGTTGGAGTCCTTCTTCGCTCAGGAACAGGGGGCATTCGGCACCTTCTCTTTCACAGACCCGTGGGATGGCACGGTCTACGCCACCTGTCGATTTGACAATCCAGCCTGCGTGGCGGAGTACCGGGCGTTCCATCGAGGCGGCACCACATTGATCGTCCGCGAGGTGAGGTAACAGGGCTATGGCATTCTTTCCCCAATTGTCTACAGGTGCGATAAGTCAGTTTCCCCTGCAACGGAGGCAACTCTTTCGAGTAATCGCAAACCGACTGTCGGACGGCAGCGAGATCCGGAGCCTGGACCCCTATGGGGCACGACTTGGCCTTGCTCTCGGCTTCGATGGCCTGTCGGACGCCGAGATGGAGACGCTCGAGGAGTTTTTCATCGAGCAAGAGGGACGCCGAGGAAGTTTCGGCTTCTTGGATCCAGGGCTGAATTTACTGCGTTGGAGCGAGGACTTCGAGCGAAGCGTTTGGACCGCCGGGCCTCTACTGTCGCAGACAACGGGGCAAGCCGACCCCTGGGGAGGCCAGCGAGGTACGGCCTTCGTCAATACGGCAATTGCACCGCAGGCCATAGTCCAGGCGATTGATGCGCCAGGCAGCTACACCTATTGTTTCAGTATCTGGATGCGAAGTCCGACTTCCTCACTGGTGACGTTACTGGCTTCCTCTGGCGGTTATACCCAAACGGAAGAGTGTCGACCCACGGCGGCTTGGAAGCGATTCCACATGCGAGTCAGCCTTCCGAGCAGCGCCAGTTCCATTGGATTCGGCTGGGAGATGGGGGCGGGAGCTGCCGTGGAGGCCGTTGGAGCCCAGGTGGACGCTCAACCTTCGCCAGCAGCGTACCGCCGCAGTACCTCCCGACATGGAGTTCACACCAGCGTTCGTTTCGCGATGGATTCTCTGGCCCGGACTACCCACGGACCGAATGACCATAGCACCACAGTCTCTTTAATTACCCGCGCGTTCTAGCCTCGCGGCCCACGGAGCCCCACTATGCCGACGATTCACGAGATAAAGGAGCAAGAACTGCTCGAAACGCCAGTACTTCTGTTCGAGTGCGAGTTACGGAATGGACAGCGACACTTCTGGGCGACTCATCGAGTCGACTTTGAAGGTGTTGTCTACGAAGCAAGGCTGCTCGAACACACGGGCTTCGACATCCGCGCCTATTCTGAAGACGGGATTGACGCTTCAGCGAAGGTTAGTCTCGTCTTGGCCAATGCAGACTCCCGCTATTCTCAATTGGAACGAACTATCGGATTCAAAGGATCCCGACTGCACGTACGGTTTGTGTTTTTCGACCTGGCGGCAAATGCCCCGGCTTCGGAGGCGATCACTGTATTCCGTGGCTTGGGGAACGCTCCGGATCAGATTCGGGAATCGACATTTCGGGTCACGTTCAACAACCGGCTGAATTTTCAGCGGATTCTATTACCCGAGGTTCGCATACAGAAAAGGTGTCCGTGGCTGTTTCCAGCTACCGCCGAACAGCGGGTTGAAGCGATCACGGGTGGCTCCAAGGGAGTTTACTCGCCGTTCTTTCGATGTGGCTATTCGGCTGGAATTGCGGGTGGCGTCGGCAATTTGAATGGTGACGTGCCCTTTGAAAGCTGCGACTACACGAGAAAAGCTTGCACCGAACGTGGGATGTTTCGCCAAGATTCGCTCGTTCAGATTACGCGCCGGTTCGGCGGAATCGAGTTCGTTCCCTCTTCGATCGCCGTTCGAGGACATGGTGACAAGGTATTTTCGGTGTCGGCGGTCCAACCGAATGAGGCAAAGTACAACGACTTCGTTCCCGTGGTCTATGGCACCTGCTGGGTTCAGCCACCAATTACCCTCGCTAGAAACGACGGAAACCTGACGCGGATGGAAGCGCTCGTGGCACTCGGCGAGATCGAAGGAATCCTGACCGTTGTGGTCAACGACGTGGAGATTCCACTCGCCAATGACGGGGCCAATATGACCGCGACGGGATGGTACCACTGGGTAGGTAAGGGTAACCGGACCGGAGATTTCAACCTGAATTTCGCGGACGCTTTGGGGCAGCCACTCGGTGATCCATACGGAAGCATGGCGTACTTGTCCATCGTGGTTCCGAACAGAATTCAGGATGGCCGGTCGCTACCACGGGTGCAGGTCCTGGTGAAAGGCTCGAAACTGCCGATCTTCGATACTGCCGGTGAGCCACTTCCGGACTCACACACGAGCAATCCCGCTTGGATACTCCTGGATGTTCTTCGGAAGAGTGGTTGGACGCTCGATGAGGTCGATCTTCCCAGCTTTAGCAGTACGGCAGCTTACTGCGACGACCCGATCGAGACTGTTGACCTACATGGAAATCCACTCCAGATTCCCAGATTCCAATGCAATCTGACGCTGCGGCGCCGCCGGAGTGCCGCCGAAGTGATCCGAGGGATCCGGAACTGCGCCGGACTTTACTTGACGTTCGGCCAGGCTGGCACACTGCAGTTACGCCAAGAGTCTACATTAGGGGTGCAGCAGCCGGTTCAGTCGCCCGGTTCCAATGCTTCGACGCCGCTGTTTGGCGGTTGGGCCGCCTATGAGTTCGATGAGGGAGATATCCTTCGGGACACGAACGGAGAACCGCGGGTGCGGGTTTACTCTCGAAACTCGGCGGATACTCCGAATCGCTATAGCGTGGAGTTTCAAGATGCCTTCAACGAATACCAGCAGGATTCCTTCTCACTACTCGATTTAGAAGACGTGGTGACAGTCGGACAGGAAATCAGTGCCTCACTTCCTGCACTCGGGCTGGCTAACTTCGACCAGGCGTCGAGAGTAACGAAGCTCCATCTGTTGAAGAGCGTTCGTGGGAACGTCTACCTGGAGATCATGACTTCGGTGAAGGCGCTGGGAGTACAGCCGGGCGACCTGGTGACCGTGTCGTATGCGAAGGAGGGTCTGGATCGGCAGCTGTTCCGGGTTCTGCGCCTTACCCCCGGACAGAATTTTCGAACCGTTCAGTTGACGCTGCAGTGGCACGATGAGAGCTGGTATGTCCAAACGGCTGGTAAAGGAATGGAATCTTCAGGCCGGCAGCCACGTTATGAGTTGGGGCTTCCGCGTCCACTCATTGGTACCGTGTTGGACGAGGACGGCAATCCGCAACTTGGAGTGGTTGAGACCTACACGGAGGAGACTGACGGTCGAGCAAGAACAGAGCTTTCCGTCGACTTCTACGAGCCAAGAAAGCCGGCATCATCGCGGGCAGGAATTCCGCTGCTTTCCCTTAGTCCTTCGACGGAGCCGATTGGCGGATCACTGGCGGGTGATCAAAACCTTTACTATGCACTTACGGGTTCAGACGCGGAGGCTCGAGAGGGGGGAACGTCTTTCATTGTGAGGGCGGTGATTCCTCCAGGCAGCAATACCAACTTAGTGACCTTAACAGGACTGAGCTTTGGTCCAGGTACAGAGTCGTTCAGCGTTTATCGGGGCCCAACGCCGCAGCAACTTTCCCGAATCGGTTCCGATCTGCCTTTGGCCTCCTCTTTCGTTGACACTGGATTGGCTGCCGGGCTGATTTCACCACCGGACGAGAACTTCTCTCACGCCAATTTTTACTGGCGGTTGGAACTGCAGGGCGAGTGGCCAGCGACGGTTTCCTCGTTGAATACGATCGGCAATCCAGTGCTTACCATGTTGGCCAACGAGTGGCGGACCAAGACGGTTCGAATCACGAAGGGCAAAGGGCTGGGACAGGAGCGGCGGATTGAGTCGAACACGGCTACAGAGTGTGTTTTGACGGAAACATGGGCAATCGTGCCCGACGCCTCAAGCAGTTGGGTGATCATCGACTCGAGTTGGATTCCCGCAGCTACAACTTCATCGAGTCCGGCGAGGTTTGAAGTGCCAAACCGGGAAGGCGCGACCCTGCAGGTGACGGGACGGGCGGCGAACGCCAGTAACCGGGAATGCTCTCCAGAGTTGTCTCCGGTGACGCGGTGGCGGCTGAACGGGTCGAGCGGTGCTCAGTTAGACATTGATGTGCCGCCGGCACCGACCTTTGCACTCAGCACGACAGGGGACGGAACCATTGAGATTCAGTCAATCGGGTTTCCAGAACTTGTAAACACAAGAACGGTTACAACCGGAACCTTAGTTCTGCATTACTGGGATGAGTTACGAAATCCGTCAGCAACAGTTCTTTCGGGCGCTTTGGACGTCTCGTCTGACGTGTTGGTTCTGTCAGCACCGGGCCAGGTGGCGGTGAACCAAATCGTTCAGATCGGCCAAGAGCTGCTCGAAGTGCTCGCAGTTTCCACGGAAGGAACTTCGATTCAAGTCGTCAGGGGTGCATTCGGATCTCTGGTCTCGAGTCATGCGATCGGTACAGCAGTGTATCCGCTAGACTCGCGGGCGGAGATTATGCCTTTCGGACGAGACTTCTTCGGATCTCCAGCAAGCGGCAGCTATGCATTTAGTATTCACCTGCCTGCTGTTCGGGTGGCGGGCGCCAGTCTGTATTTGACAAACACTCGGGGCAACTCGGTAGTGTCGAATCGCAGTGTCACAAACACTCTGGACGACGGACTGCGCACGATGCAGGGTGGACAGATCAATATCCAGTTGGAAGGCTGGCTTGCGATTGAGGACTCGGCGACTCCCCCGGTTTTCGTGGACCGGCCGTTGACGATCCGAGATATATTCGCCATCGTACAGGAGGCACCCAGCGGGGGCCCGGTGACGCTTCGGCTGCGCCAGGACAACGATTTACTCTGCGTTCTGACGATTGAAGCTGGAGCGACGCTTTCCAATGTAGCGGAGGGGTTTTCCCTACCGCCGTTGCGAAATGGGGCCTATCTCCACCTGGATATCGTTAGCCTCTCGCAGAGTTGGGAGAGTACGCCAGGCAGCGACCTTACTGTTACGATTCGGCTTTGATTAAAAAGGGGACATTGGATGGCTGAGTATCTTGATAAGTTGCGGCCAGACCGCGATGTGCAGGTTTACTTTGAGCGGCCCTCGGCCATTGCAGGGATGAGCGCCGCCAATGAGCACTCATTCGTGGTTTCGGGGACGTGGCGCCAACAGTTCGACTGGTGCGTGATCGAATGGAATCGGGACAACGTTTGGGAACATCCACTGTTCCGGAACCTTCCCGACGGAGACCTGAGCGGACTCCAGTTGAGCTATGAAGAGGTCCGGGAGAATTGCATTGGTGTTGATTCGGACCTTTTCCCAACGGTGGACTGGCACAACCTTCGCGTTTGGGCTGATGATTCTTCTGATCTGGAACAGTTCTACCAGATTCCCTTGCGGCAGTATGCAACTCCGATCGAAGGCGTGTATGTGCCGGCACAGACCACCTTTACCTTGGCTGGTACCGTGGCGGGAGGCGAAGCGGTTGGGTTGGCCTGGATGGGAGAGCATCATACTTATGTGTGCAACGCTGGGGATGCGCTTGAAGACGCGGCCCAGGCGATCACGCTGAGCATCAACAGCACTACGATCGGTTCCAAGAACATGTACGCCGTTCGCGATGGCCGCTCCATTACGTTGCTCTATGCGGGGGAGGTCGACGGAGTGCGGAGTGCCCTAGAAGCGAGTCGAACCGGGTCGAACGGCAATCGGGTAGGGGCGTATGGCCATGCAACGCCAGGCAGCGGTGTCTTCTGGGAAGTGGCGGCTCAGACTTTGTCCGGTGGTGTTTCGCCATCCAAGTGGAGATTTGCGCTGAATTTTTCCTCGTTGGTGGACCGCAACGGAACCACGGTTCCGATGGACCGGGTGCGCAAGATGCGGTGGACGTATGCGGCGGAATTGCAGGCAGGTGAGTATGTTCGGAGCGAGTTCGCAGCAACCATCACGAATTGGGAGGTAGGCGGAACGAATCGGCGTTACCGCGTGGCGGGCCCAGGCTCACGGAGGATCGACTGTCGGGATACCCGAGTGGAATACTACGGGACGAGTTGGGGGCCGTTTATTCGAGGCAACTACTCCGACGGGCAAATCCGTTGGGCTAGCCAGTACAGTGACGGTTTCTCCATCTCATATCGCTCTGCGCAGACCCACGAACTATTCCTTGGTTCCCGCTTGCTCGATCCGGCTCCGTCGATTGCCTTCCGGGTTGACTCTGAACCGGCGAGAGTCTTCGACCTGCGGAGGGCTGGTGAGGACCGGCTATTGCGCATTCCGTTAGGGGAGTATCCACCTGGCGAACACACGGTTTTCGTGACCCACAACGGACCGTCTGGATGGCGATTCTGGTTCGATTTTCTCGAGATCGCGATCCCGCGTGACTCGGTGCAAGACCTGCCGCCGATGCCAAAGCTGAATGCGGCAACGGACTGGGACACCGACCACTCACTGGCTGTCCCGGCGGAACGAACGGCCTGGATGCTCCACACGCTCGGCTTCCGCGGTCGGGTCAATCATTATGTTGGCGCCCTGATCTTTTACGAGCTCTATAAGAAGGACCACAACTATGCTTCATGCCGTGTGGATTTTTCGGGAACACCGACACCGAGCGAGTATACCGAGATTCAAATCGGAACCGCGGGAGATACAAACGCCACCATTGCGGTGCGCCACCTGAATCTGTTTGGTGATACCGCCGCCACGATAGCGAAAGCTTATGAGTTGGAGTTCAACCGAGGCTACACGGCCATCCGCGCCGAGGCCGTGGCGACAAGCCTGTTCATCTATTCTCGCCGCATGGGGATGGCGGGAGAGTCAGTCACGATTGGCGCAACACCCGCAAGTGGGCCGTTTGCGGTCTCGGTGAACAGTCCGAATCTGACCGGAGCTACGGAGGGAATCTGGACCACAGACCTTCATGCACCGAACTTGATCAACCGCGCCTGCCGGGACTGGTCTCGTGAATTCTACAGGACCTGCAAGGCCTACGGTTGGGAGGTCACCGCGGCATTTTCAACCGAATTGGAGCATGGAGACATCTCCGAGGAGGCCGGGATCGCACAACGTTACGCAGACGGGGCGCCATGCTTGCTCACCACGCCAGCGTTGCAAACAAATTTTTCACCAGTGTCACGGGAGTACTGGCAACGGGTTCACAAAGAGATGGCGGACATTTTGGTGGAAGTGAACCTGGAACCGTACATGCAGCTTGGCGAGGTGCAGTGGTGGTACTTCCCCGGACCGTACGCGATCTCGACCGGGGTCAGTCTCCCATACTACGATTCCTTTACTCTGTCGTCGTTTGAAGACCGATACGGATTTCCGATGCGAGTGATCCCCCATCAGTACGTGGACCCTGCCGATTTCCCAGAGGAGGCGGAACATCTTCCAAAGCTGATTGGTGAATTCTGTGACGACCTGATCGCCTACGTACGCACGTTTCACCCGACTTGCCGTTACGAGGTCCTCTATCCAACCGATGTCAACGATACGCCTTGGGGAAGAATCGTGAACTACCCCGACGAGTCCTGGACGCCGGCCAAACTCGATGTGCTGAAGACGGAAAGCTTCAGCTTTACATTCGAGCGAAACTTGAACAAGTCCCAGTATTCGGTTGAATTTCCAAGCAGTAAGGGATTCTCTCCTTCAAAGAGCGCCTACCTGGTGGGTCCAGGCGATTCAACGACGACATGGCGGAAAGAGGTGCAAATGGCATACGCCAGAGGGGTTGAGTCCATTGTGCTCTTCGCACTGGACCAGTTTTGCTTGATTGGCTACGACTTGCCGCTATTTCGCGGGGCAAGAAGGAGCATACGGCAAAGGATCTAGCCTGATGAATCCATTTGCGAAATTTATGCAATTCGCATCTTGCATTTAGCCGACTTTTGCTCTACGCTCAAGAAGTGAGCCGTTTGGATACCAGCGACGCGAATCTGCAACCGCAACTCGGTCTTGGTGTAGTAGCCGCGATTGGGGTTACCGTACTGGTAGCCGCCTAGTGGCAACGGACTCCCTACGGAATCTAAAGGCCACCGGCGGGGAAACCTGATCGGTGGCCTTTTTTAGTATTTGGAGCGATATCGATGTCTCAATTGATGAGTGGCGCTAAGATTCTCCTTGAGTGTTTAGGACGAGAAGGGGTAGAGGTCATTTTTGGCTATCCGGGAGGGGTAACGCTTCCGTTTTACGATGCCTTATATGACCATCCGATCCGGCATGTATTGGTGCGCCATGAGCAGAATGCGGCTTTCGCCGCTCAGGGCTATGCGCGTTCCACCGGACGCGTTGGCGTCTGCTGCGCGACTTCCGGCCCTGGCGCCACGAATCTGGTAACCGGATTGGTCGACGCGATGATGGATTCGATTCCGATCGTGGCGTTGACCGGTCAAGTCTCGACCAAACTGATCGGCACAGACGCGTTCCAGGAAGCCGATACCTTTGGCATTACGCGTTCTGCCACCAAGCACAACTACTTGGTGAAGAACATCAAGGATCTTCCGGCCGTGATTCACGAGGCGTTTTACATTGCCGCATCTGGCCGCCCGGGACCGGTTCTGATTGACGTCACGAAAGATGTTTTCATGGGCAATGCCCACTACGAACCGGTCAATTCGATTCACCTCCCCGGATACAAGGTCTACACCGAGGGGCACACCGGACAGATTCGGCGCGCTGCCCAAATGATGTTAGAGGCGGAACGTCCGCTGGTGTACGCGGGTGGCGGCATCGTGCTCGGCAATGCCCACGACGAGCTTAAAGAGCTCGTGGAGTTGATTGACGCGCCGACGGTCTGCACGCTGATGGGCTTGGGGGGGTTGTCTTGCGATCACCCGAACTTTATTAGCATGCCGGGCATGCACGGCAGTTACGCCGCCAACATGGCGATGTCGGGAGCCGACCTTCTGATTGCCCTCGGTGTCCGTTTCGATGACCGTGTGACCGGCAGATTGGCGGCTTTTGCGCCCCACGCCAAAATCGTCCACGTTGATATCGACCCGGCCGAAATCTCGAAGAATCGGAATGCGGATCTCCCCATCGTGGGTGATCTGAAGCGGGTCCTGCCCAAATTGTCCGCCAATGTGAAAGAGATCCAAAGCGAAACAGGCAATCCGGAGCGCCCAGGATTGAAGCAGTGGTGGAAACAGGTCCGGGATTGGAAAGAGGAGCATCCGCTGAAGCCCGTCTACTCAACGAGCGAGATCAAGCCTCAGCATCTGATGGCTGAGATCGATCGAATCTCGAATGGAAAAGCCATCGTGACCACGGATGTCGGCCAGCATCAAATGTGGGCCGCCCAGTTGATTCGCTACAATGCTCCGCGTTTGTGGATCAACTCCGGTGGATTGGGCTCGATGGGCTTCGGTCTCCCCTCGGCGATCGGAGCGCAATTCGCCAACCCCGACCAGTTGGTCTTTTCGATCGTCGGTGACGGTGGATTCCAGATGTCCCTCCCCGAACTCGCCACACTCATGAACTACGGCCTTCCCGTGAAGATAATTGTAATGAACAATGGCTACCTCGGCATGGTTCGGCAGTGGCAAGAGCTGTTCTACAACAACAGGTTGTGCTCGGTGACGCTCGATAGCTTCCCTGATCCAGCCCTCCTCGCGGGTGCCTATGGGTTCAAGGGCCGGACAGTCGAGCAGCCTTCTGAATTGGCAGAGGCGCTCCAAGAGGCGATTCAATACAACGGTCCTTACCTGTTGAACGTCAAGGTGACGCCCACCGAGAATGTTTATCCCATGGTTCCTGCCGGAGGGGCCATTAACGAAATGGTGCTCGGCCCGGTTCAACCTGCGCCAGTGGCCTGATTCAGGAATCTTCGATGTTACAAATTATCTCTTTACTCATGGAGAACAAAGCCGGCGCGCTCATGCGTGTGACCGGACTCCTTACTGCCCGTGGTTATAACATTGACAGCCTTACGGTAGCGCGTACCCTAGATCCTGGGCTTTCCAGAATGACGATCGCTGTCGACATCGAACCGCACGGCAGACGACAGTTGATTAAGCAGATGAATAAGCTGATCAACGTCTTGCAGGCTACCGATCTGACCGAAGGTCCGGCGGTGACTCGCGAGATGGTGCTGATGCGGGTTCGGGCAGCTCAGGAGGCGCGTACCGCCATCCTGAAAGAGGCCGAAATTTTCGGGGCGCGCGTAGTCGATTCGACCATAGAAGGCTTTGCGTTGGAGGCGACAGGCGACATCGAGAAACTCGATGAGTTTATCAACATCATGCAGAGTTACGGTGAAATTGAAGTGACCCGGTCGGGCGCGGTGGCGGTATCGCTCGAAGCTAAAAAGTTACGCCTTTCCCCGCCCATCCCTCGCGGCGAGACGGTCATGGCAGAAGAGAAGAACGGAGTCGTTTAAGATTATGTTGAAACGTTATTACGAAAGCGACGCGGACTTATCCCTCCTCAAGGGTAAGAAGTTCGCCATCATCGGCTACGGCAGCCAAGGACACGCCCACGCGCTGAATCTGCGCGACACCGGTTGCGATGTCATTGTCGGTCTCTATCCGGGCTCAAAGAGCTGGGCCAAGGCCGAGGCTGCTGGATTGACGGTGATGACCGTCGCCGAAGCTACTGTAGCCGCCGACACGCTGATGATTCTGGTGAGCGACCACATCCAGGCAGATCTGTACGAGAAGGAAATCGCACCGAATCTCACCGCCGGTAAGACGCTGATGTTCGCGCACGGATTCAGCATCCACTTTAAGGCAATCACGCCCCCAGCCGATGTCGACGTCTCCATGGTGGCGCCCAAGTCCCCGGGACATCGCGTTCGGGAGCTGTTCACCGAGGGTGTGGGTGTGCCCGGGTTGGTAGCCGTAGCGCAGGACGCCACCGGCAACGCGCTCAAAAACGCGCTGGCCTACTCGGCCGGTATTGGCTGCGCCAAAGCTGGCGTGATTGAAACGACCTTCCGCGAGGAGACCGAGAGCGACCTCTTCGGCGAGCAGGCAGTGCTCTGCGGCGGCGTGAGCGAACTGATCAAAGCAGGCTTCGAGACGTTGACGGAAGCGGGCTATGCTCCCGAAATCGCCTATTTCGAATGCCTCCACGAGTTGAAGCTCATCGTCGATTTGATTTACGAAGGTGGCTTGGGTTACATGCGGTACTCCGTATCCGATACTGCGGAATACGGTGACTATGTGAGTGGCCCGCGCATCATCAACGCTGCGACGAAAGTCGAAATGAAGAGGATTCTCAGTGAGATCCAGGAAGGCACCTTTGCCAAGAACTGGCTGGCTGAGAACCGCGAAGGCGGCCGTAAGAAGTTCCTGGCTATGCGCGAGGCGAACGCCGATCATCCCATTGAACACATCGGCGCCGAACTTCGGGCGATGATGCCGTTCTTGAAGAAGAAGAAAGAAGCCGGCATTCCCCAGGCTTAGACTCGTGAGTCCGGGCCAGTCCCTATGAAGATCACTACATTCGACACCACCTTGCGCGACGGTACTCAAGGCGAAGCCGTCTCCTTCTCTGTAGAGGATAAGCTGATTATCGCGCGCAAGCTGGACGAACTAGGGATCGACTATATTGAAGGGGGCTGGCCCGGCTCGAACCCCAAAGACAAAGAATTTTTCGCGCGCGCTAAAGGCGAACTTCGGCTGAAACATGCCAAGCTCTGCGCTTTTGGCGCGACCCATTTCGCACGGTATAGCGTCGACACGGACCCTTCAATCCGCGAATTGATCGATGCCGAGACTCCGGCGATCTCGATTTTCGGAAAAACATGGGACTTTCATGTTACCCGCGCGCTCGGAATTACTCTTGAGGAAAACCTCAACATCATCGGCAACACGGTCCGCTACCTGAAGCAGCACGGCCGCGAAGTGATTTACGACGCCGAACACTTCTTTGACGGCTTCAAGAACAACCCGGACTACGCCATCTCCACCATTCAAGCTGCTTGGGAAGCTGGAGCCGATGTCGTATGTCTCTGCGATACCAACGGCGGAACCCTCCCGAGCCAAGTCTCGGAAATCGTAAGCTTCGTTCGCAGCCGCTTCTCGGGGACTCTCGGCATTCATCCACACAATGACTCGGACGTCGCCGTCGCCAATGCGCTCGCCGCCGTCGAGGCCGGCTGCACGCATGTGCAGGGTTGCATGAACGGCTATGGCGAACGGTGTGGCAACGCGAACCTAATCTCGGTTCTCGCCAATCTCGAATTGAAGCAAGGGCACACAACCGTCGGTGGGGAAGCGTTGCGCAACCTGACGAGCGTTGCGCACTTCATTGCCGACTTGGCGAACTTACCCGTGCGGAATGACCAGCCCTACATTGGGAAAAGCGCTTTCGCGCACAAGGGCGGCATTCACGTCAGCGCTGTGCTGAAGGATTCCGCAACTTATGAACATATCGTCCCGAGCTTAGTAGGTAACCAACAGCGGGTATTACTCAGCGATATGTCGGGGCGCGGCAATATCTTCTACAAGCTGAAGGAACAGGGCCTGGGGGAACAGCTCACCGAGAATCAGCGGCGCCAACTGCTTGATCAGATCAAGCAACTCGAGCACGAAGGCTACGAGCTCGAAGCCGCGGAAGGCACCTTTGAACTAATGGTGCGGGAAGCATTGAATCCCGGCCGAACTTTCTTCAATCTGGTTTCGTTGGACGTAGCCACCAAGATGGGACGTAGCGGCGGGTCACTTACTGTGGCCACCGTTTCTTTACAGGCTGAAGATGGTCTGCATACCGAAACAGCGGTTGGGAACGGCCCAGTGAACGCCCTGGACCTCAGCCTGCGGCAATGCTTGGCCGGGCTATACCCGGAGATCGCATCGGTGAAATTGGCGGACTATAAGGTCCGCGTCATCGACTCGAAGAAAGGTACTGACGCTAAAGTACGCGTGCTGATCGAGTGGCATGACCAGGAGCGAACTTGGGTCACCGTTGGCGTATCGGACAATGTGATCGAAGCGAGTTGGAAGGCCATGGTCGATGCCATCCGCCTCGAGTTGATGCGCCTGGCCGACGCTGCCGCTCAGTCGTCGCAATCCTCCCCTTCTCTGCTTTCCAGCAACCTCTAGTTTGCCGTAAACTGGAAGTGCGGGCTCGTAGCTCATCTGGATAGAGCACCGACCTTCTAAGTCGGGGGTAGCAGGTTCGAGTCCTGCCGGGCCTACCATCAACTCACCGCTGCTCGATCAACTCGGACACGGGACCATCGACCTCGCGGAGTCGCAGGAGAAGCTTTGTCCTCGCCTCCACGGTTGACAGCGGAGCATCCACGGCGAACGCCAGCATACGATCCACGGTACTCTTCTTCGCCACCTGTTCCTTGATGCGAAAACTGGGATTATACTTCTCACCCAGCTCCGGAACGCCCAGGAAGAGACTCTTGGCATCCGTCTCCGGAATGAACCGGCTCCCAATCGCCTTGCCGCCACTCGTCAATTCCAATTCCACGTCTTTGATCTGGAAGGGATACGCGGACGGATTCGTCACCCGAAAGTCCGCGACAACCACCGATCGCTGATCATCCAATTTCCCCGTCCGCACCTTCTGAATCGTCCCCACCAATTCCACATGGGAATCCCGCGTCAGGTACAAACCTCCGCTGATCAACGCCGCCACAAGCAACAGTCCTACTCCGGCGGAGATCCACAGCGACTTTGATGGCATCCAGTCCCTACCCCCGCTGCTCAGCCAACCGAATCATCTCCACCATCGACTCGTGCGACTTCGCGATCAGCTCCGGTCCAAAAATGTGGCACTCCAGACCAATCTGCTCCCGGTAACCATCCTTCTCGAGCGCCGTAAAGATCGGCGCCCAATCAATCCAATCCGAATACCCCTTCAGAACACTCTTCCCTTTAATCTGTACGTTCCAAAGCTTGTCTTTCGGAATCAGTTGATACCCTTCCGGGAACGCGGTTTCCTGCATGTGCTTTCCGTTTAGCGCATCCCAATTCAAACCAAAGTTCTTGGACGGAATCGCCTTCATGTAAGCCGCCATCTCGTCACAGCGAGCCACGTTACACGCAACTTCATTCTCCAGCGTCAGCCGGATCCCTTCCTTCTCACAGATCTTCACGAGCGGCCCCATCACATCGACAATCCGCTGCATGTCCTTCGCAGGATCCACCGTCCGGATGAACGCAAACACGCGCACCTTATCCGTGCCCAACGCCTGCGCCGCCCGAATAGACTTGCGCAGGTCCTCCTCCCGCCGGTCAAACGCCTGCTGTTCCCGCGCCAGGCGCGTCGCCCGCTGATCGGCCGATTCCTGCCGAGGCTTCAACGCCACCGTTCCCGGCAACAGATACTTACACTGCCCCGAGTTAAAGAACGAAACCTTCACGCCGCCGTCCTTAAACTCCTTGGCTGCCTGCTTCAGTTCGGCCGGCGTCATGTCCGCATAATGCTTCTTGGCGCCAGGTACCGCACGGACCTCCATCCATTGCAGACCATGCTTCTGCGCGAACGCAATGCCCTCGGCAGGCGTCGTTCCGCTTTCGTCGGTGATGCTGCTCAGCCTTCTCCGATCAATTTTTGCAGTCTTGGCCCAAGCAGCCCACGGCAGAGCCAGGGTGGCTCCCAGGAGTTCGCGACGATTCATGCCCCTCAGTTTATCTCAACTCAATCGCCCATCAATTTGCCATAGGCGGACAAACCCGGGTAGTGATCGCACACCGCCTTCAGCGCGGCGGTCAGCGGAATGGCCAATACCAACCCGATCCCTCCCCACAAAAACCCCCAGAACATCAGCGCCACCGTCACCACCAACGGGTTCAAATGCACCCTCGATCCCACCATCTTCGGGTAGAGCAGATTCAACGCCATGAGGTGAAAGAAAGCCACCGTCGTGCTGATCACCACATACGCCGTCAGATTATCGTAAACCGTCAGCGCAGCGAACACCGGCGGCAAAATCGCCAGCGGCAGTCCGATATACGGCACCAGCGATAGGAAGCCGCTCAGCGGCCCCACCAGCAGCCAGTACGGCACTTTCACCATCCAAAAAAATCCCGTACTCACCAGCGCCAGCACCATCCCCAAAAGGAAGTTGCCCACCACATACGCCCGCGTCATCCGGGCAATTCCGTCGATCGTCGCCGAGGCGATCGACCGCGACTCCCCCCGGAAAACCCGCAGAAAGTTGTAAACGAAATGGTCGCGCCAAGCCAGGATGAAGTACACAAGAAACGGCACGAACGACACCATCAACGCAATATCGTAAAACTGCCGCCAATTCGAATAGAGATACTCAACCAACGGAGATCGCTCCGGACGAATCCGCACCTCCTGCACCGCCGGCGGCAACAAAGGCGCCATCGGCGGATCCGTCGCCCGCCGCCGCCTCTGCTTCTGCTGATCGGCCAACTGCCGCTCCCGCTCAGCGCGCTCGGCCTCCATCTGCCGTACCCGTTTCGGCGCCATCATGTCGTTGATGGTCTTTTCCGCCGTCTCCACCTCCATCAACACTTTGTCGCTTAGGTCATTCACCCGCTTGGTGTAGCTCGGCAACTCATCCCATAAGCCCTGCGCCTGCGACAAAGCCAACAACGCCCCCAGGTACAACATCAACAACGCCAGGCTGCAAACCAAAAAGCTCGCAAAGCCGCGCGGCAGCCGCAGCCGCATGAACAGTTGCACCAACGGATCGAGGATAAACGCAATGAAGATCCCCACCAGTAGCGTCACCAGGAACAATCGGCCCAGGTATAAAAGCGCGCACACCACCCCTATCGTGAACAACACGCTCCCCGTGTTGCGCACCTTGACAATCGGTAAAGTGGAAGGATCCTGGATGGCCAACAGGGAAACCCCGATTATCCGTTAATCTAGCATGTAGATGCGCATCCTGGCTCTCGATTACGGCCGCCGACGAATCGGCCTCGCCCTCAGCGACCCTCTCGGCATCATGGCCCACGGCCAGGAAACGCTCCAACGAGTCAACATCCGCACCGACATGTCCGCCCTCAAAAACCTGATCCAGGAGCAGCAGGTCGGCCAGATCGTCGTCGGCAATCCGCTCCACATGAGTGGCGAGGAAAGTGAACTCTCCCGCGAAGCCCGCGCCTTCGCCACCCGGCTATCCGAAGAGTCCGGCGTCCCGTTCCTCATGTGGGACGAGCGCATGTCTTCGAAGGAAGCCGGCCGCTACCTCGCTGAGTCCGGCCGCGCCAAGGGCAAACGTGGAACCGTCGACCGCATGGCCGCAGAGCTAATCCTGAATAGCTACCTCGGAGCGATCGGATGAAGCGCCTGCGCTGGCCTCTCGCCATTGTGATCCTCCTCCTCGCCGCCGCGGCCGGCTCGCTGTTCATGCCCTATCAGGCCGCCCCGCCCGGCACCATTCTCGATATCGACCGCGGCTCCTCCACGCGCCACATCGGCGACCACCTCGCGCGCCTAGGCATTCTCCGCTTCGGATGGCAACTCGCCTTGGCCCGCATGCTCCAACCCAACCGGAAGCTCCAGGCCGGCGAATACGAGTTCTCTCAACCAGCCACCCCCTGGCAGGTCTTCGACCGCATCGCGCGCGGCGACGTACATTTCTATGAGCTCCGTATCCCCGAAGGCTACAATCTCTTCGACATCGCCAAAGCCGTCGGGGAACAAGGCCTGATCCCGGAGGCCGATTTCCTAAAGGCCGCCCGCAATCCCAAGCTCATCCAGGACCTCGCCCCCACCGCCCCCTCGCTCGAAGGCTTTCTGTTCCCCTCCACTTACCGCCTCACCCGCGCCACTACCGCCGAAAGCCTCTGCGCCCTCATGGTGGCCCAGTTCCGCCGGGAGTGGGCCGCCCTCAGACCCTCGCAGCCCGTCCTCCCCACCGTCATCCTCGCCTCTCTCGTCGAAAAAGAGACCTCCGTCCCCGCCGAACGCGCCCTCGTCGCCGGCGTCTACGCCAAGCGCCTCTCCATCGGCATGAAGCTCGATGCCGACCCCACCACCATCTATTCCGCCCTCCTCCTCGGCAACTGGCGCGGCACCATCTACCGCTCGGATCTCGACCGCGAACACCCCTACAACACTTACAAAACCGTCGGCCTCCCCCCCGGGCCCATCTCCAATCCCGGCGCGGCCGCTCTCGCCGCCGCTCTCCGTCCCGCCGCTACCGACAATCTCTTCTTCGTCGCCCGCGCCGACGGGTCCGGCGGACACCGCTTCTCCCCCAACGCCGCCGCTCACCAGCGCGCCGTTGCCGAATACCGCCGTGGCCAGCAAAAAACAGCGCCTCCAACAACTGTTAGCGCCGCCCCCCAGCGAGCCCATTAGCGAGTCCCGCGCCGCCGAACTCGCCCTGGCCCTCGCCCCCATCTCAGCGGCCTATCTCCGCCGTCTCCTCCGCGAATCCGGCGTACCCCTCGAACCCCTCGTCGAAGGCGTTGTCCAAGACACCTTCCCCAACCTCGCCCGTACCCTCTGCGCCCTCTCCGCCGCTTATGAACACGCCCCCCAACAAACCCGCGCCCTCGTCCTCGAAGCCAAGGCCCACGCCAAACTCGCGCTGCCCAAAGACCCTTACCCCACCGAACGCGAGCGCAAAATCGACTGGATGATCCGCTGGCTCGAAAACCCGCCGGTCTTCCCCCTTTGGATCCAGCTCCAGCAGCGGTCTACTGGAACTCCACCTGCTGCACCTTGATCACGTCCCCCACTAACTCACCCGTCACCTTGGCCTTCAAGTCCTTTTCCCGGTTCAGCTTCTTCAACTGTCCCAGCGTCCGAGCATTCCCAGCCTCGTCGAATTTCACAAACTTGCCGTCCGCCAGCACCAATCCATAGCCGCCTTTAGCGCAGTTCACCGCGCACTCCCGCGTATGCGACGCCAGGTCCTTTCCCTTGCACATCACATCCACCACGGTGCCCGTCCACGTCTCCGCCGCAGCCACCGCCGTCATCAAGATCAATCCTGCCCATGCCTTCATGCCTGAATCATAGCCGATTCGGGTACTAAGCGTCATCGCTTAGAGGCTAATGTTCCGGGACGCTGAGCCGATTAGCCAGTCATGCAACCAAACGAATTCTTCAGCGTCTATGTAGTCATGGCGACATTTTGCGTAGTCGCCTTCCTCCTCCGGACCTACCGCAAACAGGCGCGTACACGGCGTGTTCGCCGGATGGAGTCCCGCCTCTTCGACTGGTAAAAAATTTCATTGATGCCTAAGCCTTCGGGAGTTTATAGTAGTGGTTTCGTGGGTACCTTTCCACAAGTCGGCACGCGGCTTCTTCCGCTGAATAAGGATCTTACCGATCCTCTCGCCCCGCGCCGGGAAGCTGCCCTTTTCTATGGTCTCTTCCTGCGAGGCCATTCGGTCGACGCCCTGCGCCGAGATATCGACGTCCCGGTGCCGCTCCTCAAAAAGTGGGAGTCCGGCCGCCAGTACGAAGGTAACTTTCGCGACAACCTCCGGCAGCTCTACAACTACCGGAAACAGGTCCTCGCCATCTTCGACGAACTCGTCCTCAACGAACGCGGCCGTAGCAGAGTCCAATAGCCCATCGTAGAATTGGGGCATGCGGTTACCCCTCTACCAGGTGGACGCGTTCACCTCGAAGCTCTTCGGCGGCAACCCCGCCGCCATCTGTCCCCTCGAATGCTGGCTGCCCGACAAAGTCCTCCAGCAAATCGCCGCCGAGAATAACCTCGCCGAAACCGCCTTCTTCGTCAAGGAGGCCAGCGGCTACCACCTGCGTTGGTTCACCCCCGCCGTCGAAGTCGACCTTTGCGGCCACGCCACCCTCGCCGCCGCCTTCGTGCTCCTCGAATGCCTCGGCCTCCCCGCCGACCAGGTCACCTTTCAGTCCCGCAGCGGCCCCCTCACCGTCCACCGCCAGGCCTATCTCTACACCCTCGACTTCCCTTCCCGGCCCGGTGCCCAGATCCCCGTCACCCAGGCCCTCAGCGATGCCCTCGGCCGCGCGCCAGAAGCCGCCTATCAAGCCCGCGACCTTCTCTGCATCTTCCCCACCGAAGCCGACGTCGCCGCCCTCCGGCCCGACATGAAGGCCCTGGCCGCGCTGCCCTATTTCGCCGTCATCGCCTCCGCCCCCGGCCACCACTGCGACTTCGTCTCCCGCTTCTTCGCCCCCGCCCAAGGCATCGACGAAGACCCCGTCACCGGCTCCGCCCACTGCACCCTAACCCCCTACTGGGCCAGCCGCCTCGGCAAGTCCGCCATGTCCGCCAAGCAGATCTCCGCCCGCGGCGGAGACCTCCTCGTCGAACAGGCCGGCGACCGCGTCAAGATCAGCGGCCGCTGCGTCCTCTACCTCGAAGGCTTCGCCACGGTGGCCATGTAATTCCGCCACCCGCCTAACTGGGTGATCTCCGTCGCCCCGTCCACCGCGTACGGCTCGCACAGGAAGCCCTGCACCGTAGAGCCGTCCGCTAACGTCAGCGACCCGATCGAAAGCGGCGCCGGCACCAGCGCCACGAAACTCCCGTAGTGCTCCACCGGCATCGCCCATACCTCCACTTCAATGCCCGATCCCGACGCGCTCTCCGTCCGCACCAGCCCCGGCTTCGGCGGCGTCGTCCCCGGCAAAGCGTAGAACTTGTAGTGCATCGCCGTCCGTGTCGTCCGCAGCAGCTTCGCCCCGCGCTCGGTCAATTGCCCGTTCAACGGCATCCCGCTCAGGTGCGCGCCCACCACGGCCACCGCCACGCATCCCGGCGGCACCGCCGATGGCTCCAGCGCCGGCGTATCGCTCAGCAACGCCATCGTCCCGCCCAGATGCTTGCCTTGCGTCCGGTGCAACCGGTCCGCCATCTGCAGCAGTCCCTTCTCGCAGAACGCCGGCGCCATCAGCGTCACGCCAAATGGCAACCCGTTCCCCCGGAAGCCCGCCGGCAGCGCCACCGCGCTCAGGTCCAGCAGGTTTACGAAGTTCGTGTAGTAGCCCAGGTTGGTATTCAGCTTGAACGGATCCGCCTCCACCGCGGCAATCTTGTAGATGGTCCCGGTCGTCGGCAGCAGCATCACGTCCATCTTGGCCCACTCGGCCTCGGTCCGCCGCCGTAGCGCCGCCAGCTTGTACTCCGCCTCGAAACCGTCCTGCGCCGAGTAACGGCTGGCTCCCTGAATAATCTCCCGCACCACCGGGTGGATCGCCGCCGCATTCACCGCGGCAAACGACGAGATCGCAGCCAGCCGTTCACTCACCCACGGCCCCGAGTACAGAAGATCCGCACTGTCGCGGAAGCTTTGAAAATCGATCTCCACCTTCGTTCCGCCCAGCGCCTCCAGCCGCGCCACCGAGCGCCAATACAGCGCCTCGGCCTCAGCGTCCCCAAAGAACTGCAACAGCGCCTTCTGCGGCACGCCAAAGCGGAAGGAGCCCACGGCCCACGTCTGCGGCGCCACGCGCGCTCGCCGGGAGTAGGAGTCCGTCGCATCAAACCCGCCCGCCACCTGCAACACCGCCTCGGCGTCCCCACACGTCAACGCAAACACCGTCACGCAATCAAGCGTCCGGCACGCCGGCACCACGCCACTCGCCGGCACCAACCCCTTCGTCGCCTTCAACCCAATCAGGTTGTTGAACGCTGCCGGCACCCGCCCGCTCCCCGCCGTGTCCGTCCCCAACGAGAACGTCACCATTCCCTTCCCCACCGCGACCGCCGACCCCGAACTCGATCCCCCCGAAACGTACGTCTCATCGAAGACGCTCCCGCACGCCCCGTACGGAGACCGCACGCCCACCAACCCCGTCGCAAACTGATCCAGGTTCGTCTTGCCGATCAGCACCGCCCCCGCGTCCAGTAGCCGCTGCACCACGGTCGCCGTCTTCTCCGGCCGGTAGGCATACTCCGGGCATCCCGCCGTCGTCTCCATTCCCGCGACGTCGATGTTGTCTTTAATCGCAAACGGAATCCCCGACAACGGCTTCGCCGGATCAAACGCCACCGCCGGCGCGTTATCCGTCATCGAAATCCAGACCGGCTTGCCGCCCCCCGCCCGCCGCCGCGCTTCGGCAATCACCTCCGCCGGCGTGAACTTCCCCGCCCGATAACCGCTCCGCAGCGTATGCAGATCAAAGCTCAATTCATTCAGCATCGGGCGCCTCCTCCACAATCAACAACGCCTGTCCGGCCTGCACCACGCCCCCCTGGGCCACCAGCACCTGCCGCACCAAACCGTTCACGGGCGAGCAAACGGCCACCTCCATCTTCATTGCCTCCAGGATCACCAGCCGTCCCCCTTCGGTCACCATCTGCCCCACGGCAATCTCCACGCTCCACACGCTCGCCGTCGTCGGCGCCCGCAGCGCCCGGCAGCCCGGCGGCACATCCAGCTCCGGAGCCGGCGGCGCCTCTTCGAACACCTCCGCCACCGCGGCGTTCTTGCCCCACCGCTCCCGCTCGGCTTCAAACGCCGCCTGCTGCTTGGCCTTGAACTCCGCCGCGCCCGGCGGCGGCGGCATCAGCCGGTACGTCGTCGGCTCAATCTTCACCGGATACCGTCCCAGCGGAAACGCCTTCCGATACTCCAGCAACTCGTCCGCACTCACCGGGAAAAAGCGAATCTGGTCGAAGCCGCGCAGCAGCCACGGCTTGCCCGCTTCAAAAGCGTCCGTGCTCTTGTACGTGTTCCACATCTGGATCGTCCGGCCCACAAACTGGTAGCCGCCCGGACCCTCCATGCCGTACACGCACAGGTACGCCCCGCCAATGCCCACCGCGTTCTCCGGCGTCCACGTCCGCGCCGGGTTGTACTTGGTCGTCACCAGCCGGTGCCGCGGATCGGTCGGCGTCGCCACCGGCGCGCCCAGGTAAACGTCCCCCAGGCCCATCACCAGATAACTGGCGTCGAACACGATCTTCTTCACATCCTCGACGGAATCGAGGCCGTTGATCCGCCGGATGAACTCAATGTTCGAAGGGCACCACGGCGCATCCGGCCGCACGCTCTGCATGTACTTCTGAATCGCCAGCAGCGTCTGCGGATCCTCCCAGCTCAGCGGCAGATGTACAATCCGCGAAGGAACCTCTTCTTCGGTCCGGCCCTCCGCCTGCGCCAGAATGTCCAGCAGCTCCGCCCGCGAAAGCTGCCGGCTGTCGTAGTGCACCTGCAGCGTCCGGATGCCCGGCGTGATATCGATCACCCCCGGAATCTGCTGCTCCGTCAGCCAGTGCGCCATCGCCTGCACACGGAAGCGCAGCTTCATATCGAGCACCGGCTCGCCGAACTCCACCAGCAGATACTTATCGCCTGCGGTCCGGTACAGCGTATCGCCGTGCGCCTTCACGATGGCCGGCTCCACGGCCTCCTCGGCAAACAGCTCCGGCAGCTTCGTCAGCCCCTCCACCGCCCGGTCCAGTTCCCATTCCAGTTGCACGGCCTGCTGATTCGTCATCCGCCGGAACCGCACCGCGTCCCCGGCCTTCAACTGGCCCATCTTCCATAGCTCGGCCGCCACAATCGTCGCCGGGCACACAAACCCGCCCAGGCTCGGCCCGTCCGGCCCCAGGATGATCGGCATGTCTCCCGTGAAGTCCACCGTGCCCACGGCATAGGCGTTGTCGTGCACGTTCGACGGATGCAGCCCCGCCTCGCCGCCGTCCTTCCGCGCCCACTCCGGCTTCGGCCCAATCAGCCGCACACCCGTGCGATCGGAGTTGTAGTGCACCTTCCAGTCGGTCGAGAAGAACATGGCGATGTCATCATCGGTCATGTAGTCCGGCGCGCCGTAAGGGCCATACAGCACCCCAATCTCCCACCGGTTCCCATACTCCGGCGCGTACTCCGTCGTCTCCAACGGCCCATCCCCCAGCGCCGTCACCGGCAGCACGTCCCCGGCCCGCAGCACCCGGCCGCCGTGCCCGCCGAACTTGCCCAGCGCAAACGTCGCCCGGCTCCCCAGATACTCCGGCACGTCAAAGCCACCGCGCACCGCCAGGTACGCGCGAATCCCCGCGCCCACCACCTGGTTCATCCGCAGCGTCTGCCCGGCCTTCACGGCCATCGCCTGCCACCGCGGCACCCGCTTGCCGTCGAGCTTCGCCTCCATGTCCGCGCCCGTCAACGCAATCACCGCGTCGCAGCGGAACTTCAGCGTCGGCCCCGTCACCGTGCATTCGAGACCCGCCGCCCCCGCCGCATTCCCCACCAGCCGGTTCGCCAATCGGAACGCCAGCGAGTCCATCGGACCCGATGGCGGCACGCCCACTTCCCAATACCCCAGCCGCCCCGGGTAGTCCTGCACCGTCGTCTGCGTCCCGCCGTCCAAAATGTCCACGGCGTGCGAGACATAATTGAACGTGTTCAAATACGACGTCGTCATCACCGCGCTCCGGAACACCGGCGACGCGACCACCTGCCGCAGATACTCGACGTTCGCCGCAATCCCGGCAACGGTCGTCTGCGCCAACGCCGCTTCCAGCTTGGCAATCGCGGCCTCACGGTTCTCCGCCGTCACAATCACTTTCGCGATCATCGGGTCATAGAACGGCGTAATCTCGCTGCCCCGTTCCACCCACGTCTCCACGCGCGCGTCGCTCGGAAAACTCGCCGCCGTCAACTGCCCCGACGAAGGCCGGAAGTTCTGCCCCGGATCTTCCGCATATACCCGCACCTGAATCGACGCCCCGCACACCGCCGGCCGCTTGAGCTCCAACTCGCCCGCCGCCTGCCGCACCATCCATTCGACGAGGTCCACCCCCGTCACCTGCTCCGTCACCCCGTGCTCCACCTGCAGCCGCGTGTTGACTTCGAGGAAGTAGAACTCCTGTGTATCGGCGTCGTAAAGGAACTCCACCGTCCCCGCGTTCGCGTAGCTCACCGCCCGGCCCAACCGCTCCGCCGCCGCGAACAACGCCTGCCGAATCTCCTCCGGCAGGTCCGGCGCCGGTGTCTCTTCGACAACCTTCTGGTTCCGCCGCTGCAGCGAACAATCGCGCTCCCCAATCGCGATCACTTCCCCCTGCCCGTCCCCGAAAATCTGCACTTCGATGTGCCGCGCCCGCGCCACAAACTTCTCGAGGAACATCCCCCCGTCTTTGAAGTTCGCCTGGCTCAGCCGCGCCACGGTCTCGTAGGCGCCCGCCAGGTCCTCGGCCCGGTGGCACACCTGCATCCCGATGCCCCCGCCCCCCGCCGTGCTCTTCAGCATCACCGGAAAGCCAATCCGCGCCGCCTCCGCCTGCGCGTCTTCGAGCGAACTCACGAGCCCCGAACCCGGCGCCAGCGGCACCGCGTTCGCCGCCGCCAACTCGCGCGCCGTATGCTTCAAACCAAACGCCCGCAGGTGCTCCGGCGCCGGGCCGATGAAGGCAATCCCCTCCGCCCGGCAAGCCTCGGCAAAGCCCGCGTTCTCGCTCAAGAACCCATAGCCCGGATGGATCGCCTCCGCCCCCGTGGCCTTTGCCGCCGCCAGCACCTTCGCGGTATCTAGGTAACTCTCCGCCGCGAGCGATGGTCCCAGCAGCACGGCCTCATCGGCCTGCGCCACGTGCAGCGAGCCCGTGTCGGCCTCCGAATAAACCGCCACCGAAGCAATGCCCATTCGCCGCAGCGTCCGGATCACCCGGCAGGCAATCGCCCCCCGGTTGGCTATGAGTACTTTCTTAAACATCCCAGATCATGACCTCAACAGGAGTCGGGTTATAGGCGTTACAAGGGTTATTCAACTGCGGGCAGTTCGAAATCAGCACGAGCGTATCCATCTCCGCCCGCATCTCCACATACTTGCCCGGCGCGCTCACGCCGTCTTCAAACGTCAACTTCCCCTCGGGCGTCACCGGCACGTTCATGAAGAAGTTCACGTTGTGCGTGATATCGCGCTTCTCAAGGCCCCCGCCCCACTCGAGCGCCAGCCGCACGAACGTCTGCCGGCAGGCGTGCATGGAACGCTTTTCAATCGCGTAGCGCACCATGTTCGATTCCATCGCGCACGCCCCGCCCACCGTATCGTGCCGCCCGCACGTATCGGCGACGATCGTCATTAGCGTATGCCCATGGATCGTCTTCAACTCGGAACCCGTCGTCAGGTACAAACTCCCCTGCTCCCGAATCGTGTCCACCGCGCTATACCGGTCGCTGTAATCATGCGCGTTGAAGAAGAGCGTATCCGCGGCCTGGTTGCCTTCGAGGTCGACGATCCGGAACACCTGTCCCTGCTTCACTTCGTGGATCCAGCCGTCTCCCGCCGGCACCACCTGCCGGTACACCGCCGTCTCCGGCGTCAATTGGCTCTCGACTAAGCTCATAGGAAGTACCTCTCCGTCAACGTGAACCCGCGCCCGTTCTCCGGGCGCGACAGCCGGCACGGATCGTGCAGCGTCGGCAGCGGTACCCGCTTCACCGTCAGCCCCACCGGCTTCGGCGCCCACGCCCCGCCCGGCGCCATCGGATGCGGGCACGTGCACAGAATCATGAGCGTGTTCATATCGCTCCGCAGTTCCACGGTCGAACCGGCTGGCGAGTGGCCCTCGACGTAGCGGAACGAGCCATCTTCTTCCACCACGACTTTGCTGAACAGGTTCACGCTCGCCGCGAAGTCCCGTTCGTTCATGCCGTACTTGGCCAGTTCCACCAGAATCAGGTCATGGGCATTGGTGTGCCAATCGTTCCGCAGGGTCTGATAGGAGCCCTCGCCGAACTGCCGCGTCACGATGGCCTTGTTCGAAAAACCCGCCAGCGGATCGTGCCAGCCCAGGTCGTCGTGGGTGATGGAGGCGAGCACGCGGCCCATATCCGAATACAGGCAATGGCCTTTCGTCAGATGCGCCGTATGCTGACACTTCAGCGTATCCGGCATGTTGTAACGCTCTACAAAGTTGTCAGCGTTATAGAAGAGTACCGAGACGTTGGCGCCGCCCTCTGTATCCGTCACGCGCAATGCCGTGCCGCGCTTGAATACGTGGGACCAAATGCTGCCGCCGGGCAGGGACTCTTCCCAAAGGACAGACGTTTCCGTCGACATGGGAATCTACTCCTGTGAAAGGGAAAGTGGGAAAAGGGGAAAGCGAGAACCGCTAGGAGAGCAAGGAGGGGGGACCGCAGCAGACATCCATCCGCGTCAACCGCAGCATGACGGCGAGGGAAACTTCTCCTCGGGTCTGGTTGGCGGCGGGGAGCTGCATCCCATAAGAATGGCACGCCTCCGCACCCGCCGCGCAAGAAATTACTTCTAACCCTGATTCAAAAAACTAATCCTCGACCTGCCGCCCCGCCCGAGTCATCCCGGCAATCCCGCCAACAAGAGCTCCCCCATCCCCGCCCGCAAACGCCCCCCGTCACCAACGCCCCACCACCCAACCATCAGCCGACCCCGCCGCCGAGCGCTCCCACTATCACCGCCCGCAAACGCCCCCGTCACCAACGCCCCACCACCCAACCATCAGCCGCCCCGCTGCCGAGCGTTCCCCCA
>JAIXQP010000008.1 GCA_027485675.1 Terriglobales bacterium
AACCGGACGAAAACCCGCCGGCCACGAACCCACAAACTCCTGAAAACAAAGCATCGGAGTCCGTCGAAACCCCGCAAAACCACGACGAACGAAGCCAACCGAAGCCGCTCGCCGCTCACGCCAACTTCGGCTTCGCCATCGCCGCGCCAACCCGCAAGCCGCCGCAAACCGCCGAACCGCTGCCGAAAACCCGAACCGCCGGCGGCAGCGCCTAGACGGTCGAAACCAGGCAACCCCAAACGGAGCGACCCGCAAAACCACTACGAACGAACCCAGAGGAAGCCGTGCCAGGTGCGTGCCGCCTCGGAACCCGGCGGAGTTTTCGCCGGCCGGGAGCGGAGCGATTTCCGCAAGCGGTTCACTCCCGTTCGGAACTCTTCCCAGTTGCGGCATCGGATTCGTTACCCGAACAAAAAGGAGACGGGCGTTCCCAGGTCCCTCGCCGTCCCCCAAACGCCCCGCTGCGGTGGAACGGACGTTACTACGTACTGGCCGCGGACACCTCCCGGCGCGTCCTGACCTTGCCCGCCCCGAGTCTGGCCGGCGGCAGCGTCGGGCCCAACGTTGGCGAGGGAGAGGCTGAGGAAACCCAAGCGCCGGCTCTCCTGCCCAGGCGCGTCCACTCGCCCGGATCGGTCCAGATCCTTACCAACCGGTCCGCCAGTTGCTCCTGGAGCCCCTAAAGGCCCAAAGCACCCGGCCGCAACGCCTTCAACCCTACCGCAAACTCGCCCCGCACCAGCTCGCGGTACCCGTTCGACACTCGGTCGCCGCAGCATAGGCCCCCAATGTCGCTTGGCGAGTTGCCGAGCGAATTTCCCTTGTCAACAGGTCCGCCCGTCGCTCCTGGGGCCCCCTAGGGGAGCAAGGACACCCAACCTTCGCCTGCACCCACGCCAGGAACCTGATCAACTCGCGGTTGCCGCAGCAGACCCCCCAATGTCGCCTCGCGAGCCGTCGAACGACTCCACGGCCTCGCTCTCCGGCGGGGGAAGCTCCTCCGGCCCTCACAGGCTCAAGAAACCCCGCTGCGGTGCGTCGGGCCGTCGAAGCCCGCCGCACCGCCGTCGGCTGCCCCGCTCCAGGTACCCGTTCGACTCTCGGTGGCCGCGGCCTAGGCCCCGAAAGTTGCCTGGCGAACGGCCGAGGGAGCGGCTCCCTCGGCCAATAGCTCCGGCAGGCGCTCCATGGCCCCCACAGGCTCAATAACACCCCGCTGCGGCGCGGCGGGCCGTCGAAGCCCGCCGCACCGCCGTTGCCTGCCCCCGCGTCAGGAACCCGATCCACTCGCGGTCGCCGCAGCATCGGCCCCAAGGTTGCCTGGCGAGGCTCCCTCGCCAATAGCTCCGGCAGGCGCTCCATGGGCCCCACAGGCTCAATAACACCCCGCTGCGGCGCGTCGGGCCATCGAAGCCCGCCGCACCGCCGTCAACCCTACCGCAAACTCGCCTCGTACAACTCCTGCAACCGCTCGAGCGTGTCGCACTCCGCCGGTCCCTTATCCGGCCGCCAGCGCACAATCCGCGGGAACCGCAGCGCATACCCGCTCTTGTGCCGCGGACTCTTCTGCACCCCGTCAAACGCCACCTCCAACACCACCTCCGGCCGTAACAGACTCACCCGTCCATACCGCTCCACCGTCGCCGCCTTGAACAACACCGTCAACTGCCGAATCTCCTCGTCCGTCAGCCCGCTGTAAGCCTTCCCCACGTTCAAAAACCGGTCCCCCGACCGCACCGCGAACGTCACATCGCTCAACACGCTCGCCCGCCGGCCGTGGCCCTGCTCCGCCGCCGTCACCACTACGTCCAACGTCCCATAGGGCCGCTTCACCTTCAGCCAATTGCCGCCCCGTTTCCCGGATTCGTACAGGCTCCCGGCCCGCTTCAGGATCAACCCCTCATTGCCCCGGCCCCGCGCCGCCCCGAAACGCTCTTCAACCTCCTCGTGCGATGCGAGCCGCACCTGCGGAGCCAAATGCCGCAAGCCCAGCCGCTCCAGCCTCCTCCGCCGTTCCTCCACCGCCACCCCGAACTGTAACTCGCCCTCCCAGAGCAGCAGGTCGTACGCCAGGAAGATCACAGGTACCTCCGCCATCGTCTTGGCCGAAACCTGCTTCCGCGCAATCCGCTGCTGCAGCACGCTGAACGCCAGCGCCCGGCCCTCCCGCCAGGCCAGAATCTCGCCATCGAGCACCAACGGCCCGGCCAGCGGCGCCAACTCCAGAATCACCTCGGGAAAGGCGGCCGTCGTCTCCTCCAAACCCCGCGTGAACAGCCGCACGCGCCCCGCGTCGATATGCGCCTGCGCCCGGATCCCGTCGTACTTATCCTCCACCCACCATTCGCCCGGATCCGCCAGGTCCTCCACCGCGTCCAGCGGCTTGGCCAGCATGAAGTCCAGCGGATGAAACAGCACCGCCTCAATCTCGCCAATCGTGCCCCCGCGCGCCGCCAAGGCCACCCGCGCCAGATCGCCGGACCGGTTGTTGGCTCCCCGAACCACTTCGCCGGTCAGTCCCGTCGCCGCCGCCAGCGCCTCCTCCACCATCTTTTCCTGCAGCCCAATCCGCAGGTTCCCCGTGATCCCCTTCACAAAGTACTTCAGCGCCATCCAGTCGAACGTCCGGAACGCTCCCGCCAGCAACTCCACCTTCCGCTCCGTGCGCCGCGCCCGCTGCAGTTCCGTATACAACCCTTCGGCCTGCGCCAGGGTCATCGGGCGGCCCTCGGTATGCCGCCGGACGAGAAGGGCCACCGTCTCGCCCGTATCGCCCACTTCCCGGTAACAGGTGGCGATCATCTCGAGATCCCATCCCGTCACCTGAACCAGCGCCTCTCGGAGCGTTGCGTGGCCGACGGACAACTTCCGCGGGTCGCTCGCCGGAAACGGCCGCCCGGAAAGATACAACACCGCCCGCGCCAGGTCCTCATCGCCGAGCGTGGCCAGATACGCCGCCACGCGCGCGATCTTCTCGTTCCGGCCGGGCGCCGCCGCCACGGCCTCCGCGCACGCCGCCAGATCCCTCAAACCTGCACCTCCGCCGTTCCCGGCCCCGCCGCCACGGCGTCCCATCCCCGTTGCCGCAACAGCCGCGCGAACGGCTCCGCATACCCATGGACAATCTCCACGCGCCGCGCTCCCGTCCGCTCCACAATCTCCAGCAACTCTCCAAAACCGGCATGGTCGGAGTACGGAATCAACACATCCGCCCCGGACCGCGCCCGCGCGCTATCTACCGCCGCCCACCCGGACACCAGCGCCACCCGAACCCGGGCCGCCGGCGCCGCCAGCGAATCCTGCAACCCCGGCGTCACCACCAGCGGTCGCGTCTCGTCTTTGCGACGCTCGTAAGGCGCCCAACCCGGAAACTCGACCCCTTCAGCCTCATAGTACGGAATCAATCCCGCAATCGCCCCGTGCACCGCGCACGGCAGCCCCGCCTCCGTCAGCGTATGCACAATCTCCTGTCCCCGCCCCAAGCCGTAGCCCAGAAACACCGGCACGAGCCCGGCCGCCATCGACTCCGCCGCAAACCGGACCATCCGTTCCTTCGCCTCCGCGGCCGGCAGAAAATCGTAAATCGGCAGCGCAAACGTGGACTCGATGATCAGCCGGTCACACGGGACGATCTCCGTCGCCCAGCCGCAAATCGGCGCCGCCAGCTTGATGTCTCCGGTATACACCGTTCGCTCGCCCTGATACTCGATCAGTAATTGCGCCGCCCCCAGAATGTGCGCCGCCCGCAACGCCGTCAGCCGCGCTCCCCGAAACTCCATCGTCTCCCCCGGATCAAGGCGCAGCACCTCCTGGGTCCGTCCCTCCGGCAGCGGCCACCGGTGCCGGTAGATCCCCGCCGTGATTCGCGTCGCAATCACCGTCCGGTGCAGCCCGCGCGCGTGGTCGCTGTGCGCGTGCGACAGCCAAGCGTATTCCACCGGCGTTCGCGGATCCAGCCATAGGTCGAGCGCCGGTACGTATATCCCCTCCGGCCGGAATAAGATCTCCATCCCTCTTGTTATCGTAGGGGATATGGCCCAACACCACGTTGTGATCGTCGGCGGGGGCTTCGCGGGCCTCGCGGCCGCTAGAGCGCTCGGGGGAAAGGACGTGCAGGTCACCCTCATTGACCGCCGGAACTTCCACCTCTTCCAGCCGCTTCTCTACCAGGTGGCCACCGGAGGTCTCTCCCCGGCGGATATCTGCGCCCCCATTCGCACCGTGCTTCGCCGCCACAAAAACGTGCGGACCATCCTCGCCGAAGTCACCGGCTTCGACCTCCCCGGTAAACGGGTCCTCCTCGCCGACGGCGAAGTCACTTTCGATTCGCTGCTCGTCGCCGCCGGCGCCCGTCACCACTACTTCGGCAATGACCAATGGGAACCGCTCGCCCCGGGCCTCAAGTCCATCGAAGACGCTACCGCGATCCGCCGCAAAATCCTCTGGGCCTTCGAGTCCGCCGAACGGGAGCCCGATATCGAAAAGCGCCGGGCCTGGCTCACCTTCGTCGTCGTCGGCGGGGGACCGACGGGAGTCGAACTCGCCGGTGCCCTCGGCGAGATCGCCAACGATACCCTCCGCGAAGACTTCCGCAGCTTCCGGCCCGAGGAGGCTCGCATCCTCCTGCTCGACGCCGGCGAACAGATCCTCAGCAACTTTCCCCACGAGCTCGGCGTAGCCGCCGAACGGGATCTGCTCCAACTCGGCGTCCGCTGCCTCAACAAACGCTACGTCACCGCCGTCGATGAAAACGGAGCCACCATCAAGAACGGCGACCAGGTCGATCGCATCGAGACCAAAACCATCATCTGGGCCGCCGGGGTCAAGGGCTCTCCCCTCGCCGCCAAACTCGCCGAAGCCGCCGGTGTGCAGGCGGACCGCGCCGGCCGCGTCCCCGTTACCGCGGACTGCTCCCTGGCCGGGTTTCCCAACGTGTTCGCCCTCGGCGACATGGCCGCCTACTCGGGCGCCGATGGCAAACCACTCCCCGGCGTTGCCCCCGTCGCCATGCAGCAGGGCCCCTACGTCGCCCGCCTCATTCTCGACCGGCTCGCCAACCGCTCCACCCCGCCTTTCCGCTACGTCGACAAAGGCAATCTCGCCACCATCGGCCGCCACTCCGCCGTCGCCGATATCAAGGGCATCCACGCCACCGGACTCATCGCCTGGCTCATGTGGCTATTCATCCATCTGATGTTCCTGGTCGGCTTTCAGAACCGCCTCCAGGTCTTTATCCACTGGGCCTTTCAATACATCTCGTTCAATCGCAACGCCCGGCTGATCACCGCCAACGCCCTTATTCCGAAGGCAAATACAAAGAGCGAATAAGAAACGCCTTCTTCTTGCCCTGCGCCGCCACCTGTCCTTGAAACTTCAACCGCCCGTTCACCAGCAGGTTCAGCTGCTTTTCCGTCGAGAAATCGAAGGCCAGGACGTCTCCCTCCCGCAGCGCCAGCAGGTCTTCCACCTTCAACGTCGGACCCTGCAGCCGGGCGTCCAAGTGGATCGTCCCCGGCTTCACTAACCGCAGCACCCGCCGTTGATCCGCCTCGGAAGCCTCGCTCCGGCGGTTCGACCACCCCTGGTCAAACTTCTGCCGCAGCATCTTGATGATGATCGACGGGATGCCGATGTTCATCATCCCCGTCATCTCACCCACCCGGATCTCGAGCGAAATCGCTACCACCGCCTCGTTCGGCGCCATGAACTGCAGCAACGACGGCTCCGTCTCGTGGCTCTCAATCGAGAAGGAGACATTGGTCACCTGCCGCCAGCTCTCCCGTAAGTCGTGCAGGATAATCCGGACCACGACCTCGACGATACTCTGCTCAATCTCGGTGATCTCCCGCGTCACCCGCGTCGACGCCGAAGGCTTACCCGACCCGCCCAGCAGCATCTCCAGAATGGGGAACACCAGCGTCGGGTTGATCTCCAGCACCCCGTTGCCGTCGTACGGCCGCATCCCCATCGCAATAATGCAGCTCGGCGACGGCAGACACTGGCTGAACTCGAGAAACGATAGCTGTTCCACCGAAACCAGGTTCACCATCACGTAAGCGCGCAAATAAGCCGATAGACTCGAAGCCAGGCTGCGGGCAAAGTTCTCGTGCAGCAGATGGATCGAACGCAGTTGATCCTTCGCAATCCGGTCCGGGCGCCGGAAGTCGTACGGTAGCGCCCGCCGCGCCGGATCGTCATCCTCCGGCTTGGCCTGCTCCTCGGCCAGGCGTCGGAATACGCCATCAATCTCGTCTTGGCTAAGTACCCGGTCCGAAGAGGCCATACAGAATACTATCGGGGAACCGCCCGGCATTCTGTATGTAAGAAAAATCCGGCCAGTACACTGGAGGGATATGACAGTAGTGGGATCGCTCACCGCCGCCCCCGGCCTCGCGCTCATTTTTGACATGGATGGCGTCATCGTGGACTCCAATCCCCTCCATGGCCGCGTTTGGCGGGAATACCTGCAGAAGTTCAATGTTCCTGCCGATGGAATTGATACGAGGATGCAAGGCAAACGGAACGACGAGATCGTACGCGAACTATTCGGCCCGGCTCTCGGCGAGGAGGAGATCTTTGCCCACGGCGCCGGTAAAGAGGCCCTCTACCGCCAGCGCATGGCCGAGCAACTCGAGGAGAGCCTGATGCCCGGGCTCCGCGTGATTCTCGAACACAACCGGCAACGGCCGGTCGGCCTCGGCTCCAACGCCGAACCGGCCAACATCGACTTTGTACTCGATGGCGCCGGGCTCCGTCCCTACTTTCGCGCCGTCGTCGATGGTCATCAGGTGGCCAATCCCAAACCCGCCCCCGATATCTACCTCCGCGTTGCCGCCGGGCTAGCCGTTCCGCCGGGCAACTGCATCGTCTTCGAAGATTCCCCCTCCGGCATTGCCGCGGGCCGCGCCATGGGGGCTCGCGTCGTCGGCGTCTGCCGCCACGGGCGTCAACTCCCGGGCACCGAACTCTCCATCCGGGACTTTCGCGACCCCTCGCTGCCCCTGTGGTTGGCCGCACAGGAGCCAATCTAGCGCTGCATGCTGATTCTGATCCTGACTCTGGGACTCGCCGCCGCGGCAGGCTTTGGCGCCGCGTGGGCGATCCTTGCCCGGCGGCGGAGTCAGCGATTCGCGCGCCTGGCGGCCGTTCACGAGATCGCCGAGCGAATCCTGGTCACTCCCCTCGAAACGGATCTGGCATCCTTGCTCCAGAATCAAGTGGCCGACGCCTTCGGCGTGTCCGGTGTTGTCTTGTACCGCTATCGCCGTAACCAGCGCCTCCTGGTTCCTGTCGCCTCCGCGCAAGGCCCCGTCGAACTACCCGACCCGGTCGATGCCTCTCTCGCCCGCCTGCCGCACCTGCTTCCTATTCGGGCCAACGGCCAGTTGCTCGGCGCGCTGGAGCTTCGTGGGGCGGCGTTCGGCGACTTTGACAAACGGCTCGTCCGGCATCTCGGCGTCGTCATCGGCGCGGCCCTCCAGGTCCAGGAACAGCAGCAGGTGCGCGAACACCTTCGCCGGACCGAGCAACTCGCAATGGCTGGCCAAATCCTCTCCGCCATCGCCGCGGAGCTTCGCGAACCAGTCCTCGAAATCCGGCTTCAAGCCGAAAGCCTCCTCGAACGGCAGTCCGATTCCGTCACCGCGCAGGAAATCCGCCGCATCGCCCGCCACGCCGGCCAGACCGCCGAGACCGTGGAACGCCTCGTCGGCTTTGCCCGTACCGACCGCACCGAGATCTCTACTCTCGAACTGAATGGCATTCTGCGGGGCCTCCTCCAACTGCGCGACTCCGCGCATCGCACTCGCGGCGTTGAAGTCCGCGCGGATTGGAGCCGCGAGCCCATCTATCTCGAAGGCGTCCGCGCTCAACTCGAGGAGGCGATCCTGCAACTGCTCTTCCACGCCGAGCAGACCGCCCACCGGCTCACGCTCGCCACCCGCGAAACCGGCGGCTCGGCCTTCCTCCGCCTGGAGTTCGCTAATCCCGAAGGGAATGCGGAACTCGCCCTCGTGCGCAGTCTCTTGCGGGCCCACGGCGGGGAACTCTCGGCTTCCATCGAAGGCTTCGTGATCGAATTACCCGCCGTCGCCGCGCCGGCGGCTCACACCCCGGAACCGGTTGCCGTTGGCGGGCGCGCGCGCCCCATGACGGTGCTGGTCATCGAGCCTGACGAAGTTTCGCAGCGCCGCTTACTCACCGGGCTCGGCGAGGCCGGCCATCGCGTCGTACCCGTCACCAGCGCCGAGGAGGGCGTCGACCTGCTCCGGCGTATCCGCTTTGATGCCGCCTTCTGTTCCACTCGCCTTTCCGGCATGAAGTGGCTCGACTTCTTTGAAGTGGCCCAGCCCCAGCTCAGCGCCTTCGTTCTCCTCGTCGAAGGCTTCGATGCCTCCCCGCGCGCCGACGGAATTCGCCTCCTGCGCAAACAGTGGGAAACTCCGGAACTGCTCGCCGTGCTCGCCGAGGTCACTCAGCCACTCCCGGTTGCGTAAAATAGGGACATGCGGGTACTGCTGATCGCCGTAGTTTGCCTCACCGCCGCGTGGGCGCAGAAGTATGATGGCCCAAAGCCGGCCAAGCCGGATCTGCCCTATCTCCGGCACGCCACACAGCTCATTCCTCTCGAAGTCGGCGAGGCGAAAGAAGAGAAGCGCAAGGAAGGGACCGCCTACGTCTCCCCGGGATCCTCCTCCTCGGCCCGTACCCCGATGGCCGAGCCGATCTTCATTTTCGAATCGAAGTCGCTCCCCGCCGAAAAACTCACCCTCTACAAGCTCGAGGTGAAAGGCAACACCCGCGAAGTCTTCTTCTTCGATAACCCGAAGAAACGGAAAGACTCCACCCGGCCCATGCGCCTGAGTGTTACGCGCCTCGCTCCCGGCCTGTCGAAACTGGAAGCCAACGAAACCCTCTTTCCCGGCGAGTATGCGCTCACCCCGGAGGGCTCCAATCAGGTGTTCTTGTTCCAGGTCTACTAATCGCGAATCGCCAGGATCTCCCGCCGTGTGCGGAAGTAGAGTGTGCCGTCAGCCACGGCCGGAGTCGCCAGCGTAATCTCGCCGAGCGGATTCTTCGCCAGCACCCGGAACTCCGGACCGGCCGCAACCACGGAAACCTCCCCCTCTTCGCTCACCACATAAACCCGTCCACCGGCCGCGATCGGGGACGCGGTGTAGGCGCCCGTGCCCAATCGCTGCTCGTACAACTTCCGGCCGGTCAAACCCTCGTAGGCCTTCAGGACGCCGGCGCTGGTCACGCTATAGATCTTCCCTTGATAGGCAACCGGCGTCGACAGGTACGCTCCGTTCCGCTCTTCCCGCCAAGCCACCTCCCCATTGGGACGGATGGCAATCAACGGGCTGGCCTGGCCATGAGCCTGGGCCACATAGATCAGGCCATTGGCAAAGAAGGGAACCGGCACCGGCACGTCGCCCCCGGCGGGGACCCGCCACCGTTCGCGGCCGGTCGCCACGTCGTATCCCGCCACGAACGGGTACCCGTTGCAGACGACTAAGTCGCCCCACACCCCCGGGGTTCCCCAACTGCCCAACGACACCGCGGACCGGTCCGTCTTCCAGAGCAGCTTCCCATCCGCCAAGCCGTAGGCGGCGAGAAACGATCCGCTCTTGGCATCGCACTGCACAATTACCTTGTCCCCCGCCACGATCGGAGAACTCGCAAATCCCCAGGACAGAGTTCGGTCATCTGCCGGGGTCATGTCCAGCACTCCCAAGTCCTGCTGCCACAACAGCCGGCCTGTCAGATCATAGGCGAATAAACCTTCCGAACCAAAGAACGCGATCAGGTGCCGCCCATCCGTTGCCAGCGTGGTGTTGGCGTGGGTAGCCTTCGGGTGCCGCGCCGCGCGGGGCATTCCGGTCTTCGCCGTCCGCTCCCAAACCACGCGCCCCGTCGCCCGGTCGAGACAGAACAGCTTCCAGGACTGCTCGGCGTTGTCGTCGGCCGATCCGCCATCGCCATAGAGCCCCACGCGCAGCGGGGCCTCCCCCTTCGTCCGGACCGCCGTCGCGACGAACAGCCGGTTCCCCCAGACGATCGGGCTCGCGTGCCCCAACCCCGGTATCGGCGTGCGCCACAAGACGTTCTGCACCGGCCCGGAGGACGCATCCGCGTTCCAGCGCCAGGGCGCGGGGCCGGACGAAACACCGGAACCTTGCGGGCCCCGGTACGACGGCCAGTTCTCGGCCCCCAGGATCGAGGCGAACAGCACGGCGAACCAGCAGCGCAGCATGCAATCAGTATAGCCGCGTAAGGTACAATCGACCTTATGTTTAAAGGCTTGGAACATACGGCGATCGCCTCGCCCAACCCGCAACGGCTCGCCGAGTGGTATCGCGACCATCTCGAGTTCCGCATCAACTTTGAGTACGCCGGCAACTACTTCGTACGCGCCGCCAACGGATCCATGTTGGAGATCATCCCGAGCGAAGGCGAGCGCCCGTCCAACAAGATGAAGGACGAAGGCATCCGCCATCTCGCCATCGATGTGGACGACTTCGACGCTGGTCTCGCCATCCTCAAGGAAAAGAACGTCCACTTCCTCGGCGAACCCTTCAACAACCAGGGCAACCGCCTCGTCTTCTTCACCGATTGTGATGGCAACATCCTCCATCTCATCGCCCGTCCCGCTCCTCTGCCGTAGAACGCCCCGGTAACCCCAATTGCTCGATAAGGTCTTTAAAGCCTTTTCCTATCCTCAGTTCCGCAACATGTGGCTGGGGGCCTGCACTTCGTCCATCGGGACGTGGATGCAGCAGGTCGCGCAGAGTTGGCTGGTCTATCAGCTATCCGACTCGCCGCAACTGCTGGCTTTAGATACCTTTCTCGGTGAAATTCCGATCTTCCTTCTCTCGCTGGTCGGCGGCGTCACCGCCGACCGGTTCGACCGCCGCAAGATCGTCCTTGCCTCCCAGATCGTTCAGCTCACCTGCGCGTTTACCATCACCGCGCTGCTCTACTTCCAGTTGATTCAGATCTGGCACATCCTCACCATCTCCTTCATCGTTGGCTGTGCCCAAGCCTTTGGCGGACCTGCTTACTCCGCGCTCGTCCCCTCGCTCGTAAACAAAGAAGACCTGCCCAACGCCATCGCCCTCAACAGCATTCAATTCAACCTGGCCCGCGTCATTGGGCCCGCTCTCGCGGGCATTGCCATGGCCAGCCTCGGCCCCACCTGGTGCTTCGGCTTGAACGGACTCAGCTACTTCGCGGTCATCGCCTCCTTGCTCTCGCTGCCGAACCGGCTGCCCGTTGTACCCAAGAACGAGAGCCCGTTTGAGTCTATGAAGCTGGGCATCAACTTCGTCCGCCACCGGGAAGGCATGGTGTCCCTCGTGGCCCTTGGCTTCCTGATGACCTTCTTCGGTCTGGCGGCCATGACCTTCCTCCCCGTCGTTGCCCGCGATCTGCTGAAGCTTTCGGCGAATGGTTATTCGCAGCTCATGTCCATCTCCGGCGTCGGCTCGGTATGCGGCGCCCTGATTGTCGCCGGCATCGGCAACGTGAAGCAGAAGGGCGCGATCGCCAGCGCGCTGCTCGTCGCGCTGGGCATCCTCAACATCGGGTTCGCCTACTCCACCAACTTCTATCTGAGCGCCGCCATCCTGTTCGTCTCCGGGGGCTGTCTGATCGCCTCGTTCGCTCTCGTGATGAGCCTCGTGCAGATGCGGACCGAAGACCACATGCGCGGCCGGGTCCTCAGCGTGTATAACGTGTTCTTCCGCGGGGGGCGTCCCATGGGGAGTCTGCTCACCGGCCAGATGATTACCCTCGTGGCGGTGCCCAATGCGCTCGCCATCAACGGCGCCCTGCTCGCCGCCATCGGCCTCTGGTTTTTACTCGGGCAACGCAAGCCCGCCGACCACGGATAGCTGATACTGAGAATCATGCGGTTTCTCCTTGTTCTGATCGCCTCCACCTCTCTGCTCGCAGCCGGCGAACTCGAATCCGCCCGCGACCGGCAGGACCGCGCCGCGCTCGCCAAACTGGCCTCCGGTTCGCCGTATCAGATTGCCCTCGCCAAGTCCTATCTGTCCGAAGTGGCGCTGGAACTGCGGGACAAGCGCGAAGCGCGCATCGCGGCCGAAGCCGGTATCGCCGCCGCCCGGGAAGCGATTGCGGCCGATCCCAACAAGGCCGAGTATCATCGGCTGCTGGGCACTCTCTGCGGCCAGGTGATTCCCGCGGACCCGCTAGCCGGATTCCAGCATGGGAAGTGCGCCAAGCAGGAGATTGAGAAGGCGCTGAGCCTCGACCCGAAGTCCGCCCTGGCCTGGGTTTCGAGTGGCGTCGGCAAGTACTACCTTCCCCCCATGCTCGGCGGTGGCTTGGACCTCGCGCTGAAGGACTTTGAAAAGGCGACGGCGCTGAACCCGAAGCTCGCGGACGCGTGGTTGTGGATCGGCCTGGCGCACCGGAAAGCCGGACGCAATGCCGAAGCGCGCAAGGCGCTTGAGAAGGCCCAGTCGCTGAACCCGCAGCGGATCTGGATTAAACAGCAGCTGGAGAAGACTCCGGCATCATGAAGCCAGCCTTCGCCGGGCTGGCCGTGTTCGCTCTGCTCGGGTACTTTCTCTTTCCCGGGCACACTTATCTTCAGTCGGACACGCAGATCTATCTGCCGATGCTCGAGCGCGCGGCCGACCCCGCCGTACTCGAGCACGACATCATCGCGACCCATCCGCACCTGCGCTATACGATCTTCGACGAAGTGGCCGTCGGGCTCAAACGCCTCACCGGAGCTGGCTTCGAACCGATTCTCGGTGGCTTAGCGTTTGCCGCGCGGCTCGTGGGTCTCTATGGGGTTTTCCTTCTTGGCACCGCGGCGGGTCTGCCTGCCTCGGCGGCCCTCTTCCTGGCCGGGCTCTTTGGCTTGGGAACGGTGATTATTGGCCCCGCGGTGCTGACGGTGGAGTATGAACCCATTCCCCGCGGCATGGCTCTGCCGCTGCTGCTGTTGGCCCTTGGCTGGTCTGGCCAGGAGCGCTGGCGCGCCGCCGGGATCGCGCTGGGGGCCGGGTTTCTGATCCATCCGCCCACGGTCTGGCCGGTGTGGCTCGTGCTGGGCGGCTATGCCCTGTGGAAACGGCACTTCTCCATCCTCTGGGGTCTGGGCGGGGCGTTCGCTGTCCTGTTCCTCGCGGCGAAGTTTCAGGTTGGCGAGACGGAGGCGCAAGCCTTCTGGGCCACGGTGCCGCCGGATCTGGAGGCGCTGCAGCGGATGCGGGCGGCCTATGTCTGGGTGGGGATGTGGAAAGCCGAATGGTGGATCCAGCATGCGGTGCTTCTGGCGCTGGCTCTGGGCGCCTGGTGGCGGATCCGGGCGACGCTGAATCCGGCGCTGCGGGTGATCCTGCTCGCCCTGCCGCTCGCCGGCGCCGCGAGTGTGGCGGTCAGCTATCTGCTGCTCGATGTCGCCAAGTGGATTGTGATTCCCCAGGTGCAGCCTGCGCGCGCACTGCTTTGGGTGACGGCGGCCGCCATTTTGAACGGCGCGATCGCGGCGGCCCGCGCCACGCACTGGGCCGAGCGGTTCGCCTGGCTGCTGGCCCCGTTCTGGCTGCCTGGCCAAGGGCTCTGGTGGCTCGCCGCGCCGGCCGCGGCGGGATTGCGCACGCGCTGGGCCTGGGCGATGATTCCGTTGGCCATCTGTGCCTATCCCTATGCCGGAGGCGTCCGGAACTATCCGGACTTACACACGCCGGAGCTTGCTGAACTCAGCACCTGGGCCCGCGGCAATACCCGGGTGGAGGCGGTGTTTCACTTTCCCGATGCCGGGCTTGCGCTCTATCCCGGCATCTTTCGCGCCCGTTCGCTGCGGGCCGTCTGGGTGGATCGCAAGGGCGGCGGACAGGTGAACTTCGCCTACGGCCTGGCGAAGGAGTGGTGGCGGCGATACGACGCGACCATCGGACGCGCTTATGCGCCGCAACCGCTGCCGGCGTACAAGGCGCTCGGGGCGGACTACATCGTTCTGCAGCGGTCGCACTTCCGCACGGACGCGCAACCCGTGTTTGCGAACCGGGGCTACGCAGTCTACGTCCTGCCTTAACGGGGCGGGGCAGGAAAGCGGTGGCTCCAATACGACGCGCCCCAACCGCTGCCGGCGTATAAGGCGCTCGGGGCGGACTCCATCGTGCTGCAGCGGTCGCACTTCCGCACGGATGCGCAACCCGTGTTTGCGAACCATGGCTATGCGGTCTACGCCCTGCCTTAACGGGGCGGGGCAGGAAAGCGGTGGCTCCAATACGACGCGACCCAACCGCTGCCGGCGTATAAGGCGTTCGGGGCGGACTACATCGTGCTGCAGCGGTCCCACTTCCGCACGGATGCACAACCCGTGTTCGCGAACCAGGGCCGACGCGGTCTACACCCTGCCTTAACGGGGCAGGGGCAGGAACTTGGAAACCGGCAAGGCACGCCGGCTCATACGCGCAGTCAGGATTTCGCCCTTGAAATAGTCCACCCGGTTGATGCGGACGCCAACCGACGTTCGGCCCGCCGCCTGGGGCGCCAGAGCCACCACCGCTTCCCCTTGCGATACCCCGTCGACGAAGTGGCGGAAGGTCTTGCCGTCGTAGACCATCGCGACATGGTGCCAGGCGCCGAGCGAGTGGAGCTTGGTCCGGTCGATGAGAGTCTGCGAACCGGTGCGGCTGGCGGCAAAGCTATCGAGGCACCAGCCGCCGGGAAGCAGGCGGGTCTCGAGCAGGAGCCTGGTTTGCGAGCCGGTCTCCTGCAGGTGGAAAAACCGCTGCTCCGGCCGTCCGTCAGCGGCCGGACGGAAGATCACTTCGAGGGTAAAGGTCTCGGCGCCCGCTAGAGGGTGGACGTCGACGAACAGGGCGTCGCGGACGCCGTCGAACGAGACGGCCTTGCCTTGGGGCGTTTCGATGATGCGGGGGCTGCCCTCCACCTGGGTCGGATGATTGCCCAGCCGGTCGAGCCGGTCGAAACGCCAGGTTTCGCTGGGCGGCGTCTGGCCCCCAAGGGGCAAGCTCACGGAGAGGAGGAGGAGGGCAGCAAGGCGCATCGTATGGCTAGATATATCACGGGTGGAAAAAGAAAACGGCCGGAGGCTCGAAAGCCGCCGGCCGTTTGGTTCGTGCTGGGTTCGTTTAGCGAACCGTGGTCTTGATGAAATTGACAACCAGGACCCTCGAAGCGCTGACGCCCCTCGAGTTGGTTACCGTCAGTTCGAACGAGTACGGTCCGAACTGTTCACCCAACTGAACCCGCGTGACCGCCGAGTTCGGATCGAGCACCGCGGCCGACCGTTCGAGGGCGCGCCAACGGTAGGTCAACGGGAGACCATCGGGGTCGGTCGAGGCCGCGCCGCTGATGGTCAACTGCCGGTAGATCGTGTCGATGTTTGGACCGGGGTCCGCGATCGGACGAACGACGGTGGGGACGTTGACGGTGACGGTGGCCTGACACTGAGTGGTGAGGTCGTTCGCACCGTAGGCGATGAGGGTGTAGGTGGTCGTCGCCGTCGGCCGAACCGTGATCGGGCTCGTTGCGCCGACGCCGTTGAAGGTGACTACGCGGGCGTTCTGCGAGGTAAAGCTCAACGAGACCGGTTCACCCGGTGTAGTCAGCGTCGTCGGGTTGACGGCGCAGGTCAGGGTGGGCGCCACCGGGGGAGCCGGAGGAGCCGGGCGAACGTTGATGCCGACGGTGGAGCTGACGCTCCCGAAGGCATTCGTCGCGGTCAACGTATAGAGGGTGTTCGCGTTCGGCGAGACGGGCGCCTGGCCGGTCAGGCCCACGGTCCCGAGACCCGAGATGTTCACCTGGTCGGCGTTCTCAACGAGCCAACTCAACGTGGAACTGTTTCCAGCCACCAAGTCCATCGGAGAGGGAGTGAAGCGGATGATCCGCGGCAATCCGCCACCGGTGCCGGTACCCACTTGCACCGTGGCCGTGGCGGTTGCGGTGGAGCCGCCCCGTCCGGTTGCGGTGATCGTGTAGGTCGTGGTGGCCGCCGGGGTTACCGAGGTCGTCCCGTTGACAGGCAGGCCGCCCGAAACACCGCTGATCGTTACCGTTTCGGCGTTCTCCGTCTGCCACGCCAGGGTCGAGGACTCGCCGGGCCGGATGGTCGCCGGGGTGGCGTTGAAGGTGATGATGCGGACCGCCGGTTGCGTGACGGTAACGGTGACCGTTTCGGTCGCCTCGCTGGTCGCGTTTTTGGCCGTCAAGCGGTAGGTGGTGGTCTGGGTGGGATTGACCTGGGTCGTCCCTTGGCGGGGATCCACCCGGCCGATCCCGGCGATTTCGACCGATTCGGCGTTCTCGACCAGCCACAACAGATTGGCGGTCTGGCCGGCGGTGATGGCGGGGGGATTGGCCTGGTAGCGGAGGATGCGAACCTGCTGCGGCGCTCGGGTGGTGACGGTGACCCGCGCGGTACCCATGCCATTGCGATCATCCTTCACGGTGAGGCGGAAGGCGTAGCTCTGATTTTCCGCCGCGGTGAACGACGCCCGCGCGGTGGTCGCGCCGGCCAGCGTAACAGCCGGGCCAGCGATCTGCCGCCACTCGTAGGTGATGGGGTCGCCATCCGGATCGTAGGACGCCGAGCCATCCAACTGAATGGTGCCGGCGGTCACGCCAATCTGGTCCGGGCCAGCGTCGGCGACGGGAGCGTCGTTGCCGGTCCGTACCCGGCGCGAGAGCAGTTCGTACCGGACGCGGGGGATGTCCACCGGAACCGGGCCGGAGGCCGTCCCGTAGTCCTTCGGACGCAGCCAGCTGCCGCCGAACAGAACGCCGACGCGGAAGGCTCCGGAGTTGTCCCGGGCGACCAGCGTTTCGTTCAAGCCGCCCTCAAAGGAGAGCGCCACGTGAGAGTTCAACGGCTGAACGAGCCGGGCGGTCATGCCGGGCTTCGAGCCGTTCTGGGTGCGGAGGTAACCGAGATTGCCCTCAAAGTAGGCATCCCGCCACAGCGCCACGGAGCCCGAACCGCCCACCTGATCGACGATGCGCAGGTAGTTTTCGAGAATCACGTTATTGCCGATGGAAGCCCGATTGATAACCGCATTGTTCAGGAAACCCTTCGTGCCGAAAATGCCGACGCGGCCCCTGCCGAACACATAGTCGATGGTCGCGGCGGCCTGGCCCAGGGTGCCACCGCTCTGGAACTCGCGAATGTTGACGTGCTTAAAGCTTGAGAACAGACCCATCTGCACGTTCTTGTAGCGGTTCACGAGGCCGAGGTCGAACTGACCTTCCTGGCGGTCCCGGAAGTACATGTATTCGCCTTCCGACTGGAGGGCGAAATTGTTGTTGAACGGATTGAAGAAGCGGCCCTTACCGGTGAACGTCAGGCGTCCCTGGTTGTCGGCGCCGGCATTGAGACCCAGCAGCGAAAGCTTCTTGTTGGCTACCTTCGCCATCGCCTCTTCGGTCGCCTTGTTGACGGCGGCGGCCATCTCTTCGCGCTTCGGCGCCGCGGCGGCAGCGGCAGCGGCGGCGGCCGCCTGCTCATTCGCCTTGCCGGCGTTCGCCTTCAGCGCCGCCACTTCCTGCTTCAAGCTGTCGTGGTCCGCTTTCATCCCGCGGAGCAGCGCCAGAATGTCGTCGAGCTTGTCGAGGCGCTTGAGGATTTCGTCGCAGCACTTGGGGTCGGCCATTCCGGCCGGACCGCCGGTCGCCGCATTCAGATTCCGGATCGCATCGCCGACTCCGGCGGCCGAGACGCTACGGCCCTGCGGATCGGTCACGTTCAGGTTGACCCGCCGATTCATGAACCGGCCTTCCTTGGTCGCGTTGCCGACTTTCGGCGACGTGTTGCCGGCCGTGGAAACCGAAATCTGCGAAGGCCGCGCCCCGTATTTCTCGAGGAACTGCTTCACCATGTTGGCTCGCGCCATGCCGAGCTTCTCAGCCGCGCGGGCCGGGGTGTTCGGGTCGCCGTGGCCTTCCACTTTCACCCGGTAGCCGTCATTCTTCGCCAGCAGTTCCGCCAGCCGGAGCAGACTCGGAAAGCCGTCCACCAGGACGGCCGAGCCTGTTTCAAAGTTGATCTCTTCCCAATCATCCTTCGTTGCGTTGGTGTTCAGTCCCTGCGCCAGCAAGGATGAGGCCAAAAAAGCAAGAAGGGAAAGTGTAGTGAGAATCGAGCGAATCATCTGTGAGGATCCTCCCCCAATTTTTATATTTGTTTTGTCTTTCTGCACGTGTTCTCTATACCCTCGACTTTCTCATAATACACTGAAACTCTTGTCTTGCCAACAACTTATCCCGATTCGGGCAAGAATCACCGTTCCTCATTACACTATCGGACGAGGTCGGGCAGAGCGTTAGGGTTTTGGTGAGGGATGCGCCAAATGCTCCGATGCAGAGAGCTGCCGCGGGGCTATTTTGTTACACGGAATCTATCGGCTTCGGGTGTGGATGCCTACTGGCCGCGGCCAATGGCGAAGTCCCAGGCCTGCGTGTTTCCTTTGCCTTCGGTAAACTGAATCCACGCATATTCGCCTGGCGGCAAGGCCTCCATCGGCCATACCTTGTACAGACCGTCGCCGACCTGCTTGCGGAAAATCTCGACTTCCTGACGCTCGGGAATCACGTCCTTGACGACGGGGACGATCTCCCATTTCTCCACAATCCGGCTCGGCACCTTCTTGTTCGTGCCCGGCCAGAGCCGGACGAGCGCGAACCGTTCGACGTCGGCGAGCCGGAGGTAAAACTCCGGGCGCTCGGCCGGCAGCACCAGTTTGCCCGCCGCGCCATCGATCTCCAACGTGCTCTTGCCCACGAGGAAGGGAACCGGCGCCACCGCCTTCAGGATCGAGCGGCGCTTGTCGTTCACCACCTTGAGTTCGGCCTGCACCAGCGCCTTCATCTTGGGGCCTTCTTCGAGCAGATACACCCCGGGGTCGGCCGGCACGGATCGGATCTCCCGCCGCATCTCCCGTTCGGCTTGCGCCTCTTCGGCTTCGGCTTTCTTCTCCGCGGTGTCGGCCTGGTTCCGCGCCGCCACCTCCCCTTGCGTCCGCTTGAGATCCGCGAGGGCGAGAGGAATCTCCTCCCAATCGCTGCGCTCCACGGAATAGAACCGGACGCGGTCCGAAAGCACCTGATACTCCCGCACCCATTGCCAGGTGCCGTCGGCGAGGTACAACTTCACATTGGCGGCGAAGGCCGAGGCGATGAAGAGAGCACAGAGCAACCACCGCATATGACCTCAGTGTAGAACGAAACGCCGGCGGCGCCGGGCGGAGAGGGGGTTGCAATGCATCTGAAATGTGAAATAATAGCGGCACCCAAGTGGGAGTTCCTATGTCACGCACCCTATCCATTCTCCTGGCCACCTGTCTGGCCACTCTGCCCGTCGCAGCCCAGCAAAGCCGCGCCAGTTTTTTTGGCCTGGTCACCGATTCCTCCGGCGCCTCCATCCCTGGCGCCAAGGTAACGATCACCGCCGTTGACACCAACCAGACGACCGTTGTGGAAACGAGCGGAGAAGGGCTGTTTTCGGCGCCGTTGCTGACGATTGGCAATTACTCGATCGCGGTGGAGAAGCAGGGCTTTAAGCGGGCCGTCCGCAGCGGCCTGAATCTGCAGGTGGACCAGCGCTCGGAGATCAACTTCCGGCTGGATGTGGGCGGCACGACGGAGACGATTGAAGTCCGCGCCGAAGCGGCGCTGGTGGATACCGGGTCGGCCACGGTCGGCAAAGTGGTCGAAAACCGCCGGGTGGTCGAGCTCCCGCTCAACGGCCGCAACGCGTTGGCCTTGACGCTGTTGACGCCGAGCGTGAAGTCGAATGCGGGTCCCACGAACTCCGGCTTCGGGGACCGTGGCATCCAACTGAGTTCCATTTCGATCAACGGCGGCCCGAACGCCATGAACGCGCAGTCGCTCGACGGCGGCAACAACATTCAGTCCTACATCGGTGAAGTGGCCATCTCGCCCGCCGTGGACGCGGTGGAGGAGTTCAAGGTGCAGTCCGGCACGATGTCGGCTGAGTTCGGCTTCACCGGGGGCGGCGTGATCAACATGGTGACCAAGTCGGGCACCAATCAGTTCCACGGGTCGGTGTATGAGTTTCTCCGGAACAACAAGCTCGACGCCCGGAACACGTTCGCCGCGGCAAACCCGCCCTTCCGCTACAACCAGTATGGCGCGGCGATCGGCGGCCCGGTGATCAAAGACCGCACATTCTTCTTCGGCAATTGGGAGCAGTACAACTTCCGCCGCGGCACTCCGCAGATCGGCACCATGCCGACCCCCCTGCAACGGACCGGCGACTTCAGCGACCTTTTCAACACGTCCGGCGGGCTGATTCCGATCTTTGATCCGGCGACCACGCGCGCCAACCCGAACGGCGCGGGCTTTGTGCGGGACGTCTTCCCGGCCAATCGGATTCCGACGAACCGGCTGGACCCGGTGGCGCTCCGGATCAATGAGTTCTACCCGCTGCCGAACCGCACCCCAACCGACGCTTTCACGAACGCCAACAACTTCGGCAACATCGCCAACGAGTCGCGGAACATGCGGCAATACACGATCAAGATGGATCACCGCTTCTCCGATAAGAACTCGCTGTTCGCCCGTTACTCCTACTTCCTGCACGAGACCGACAACGGTACCAACATCTATCCGAACCCCGTGGTCTCCAAGCGCGACGATGCGCTGAACAATAAGAACTTCGTGCTTTCCGATACCCACACCTTCACCCCGAGCTTCCTGAACGAACTGCGCGTGGGCATCACCCGCGGGTACTTCCCCTTCATCGTGCGGAGCTTTGGCGGCGATTGGCCGGCCAAACTGGGCTTGCCGTCTTCGGTTCCCGCCGACACCTTCCCAGCCATCTCGAATGGGTTGCCGGGTTTCAATACGGGCACGGCCGGGCTGCGCGCCAGCGTGAATACGCAGTTTTTCGACATGATCACCAAGATCGCCGGCGCCCACACGGTCAAGATCGGGTTTGATTTCCGCACGCTGCAAGGGAACAACCTGCAGCGGTCTTCGCCCTCGGGCAATTTCAATTTCCCGGTTGGCTTGACGGGCAATCCGCTCTCGCCGGCGGGTACCGGTTCGGCCTATGGCACCTTCCTGCTCGGTCAGGTGGGCAGCGCGAGCGGCACAACCCATCTGGGCGAGTCGCAGCGCGGCGTGACTTACTCGCTCTTCGTGCAGGACGATTGGAAGCTCTCCCGCCGGCTGACCTTGAACCTGGGTCTGCGGTGGGACTACCAGACGCAGCCGGTGGAAGCCAATAACGGCATCACGAACTTCGATCCGAGCCTGCGGTTGCCCAACGGGCTGCTGGGCGGTACGATCTTCGCCACCGCGGACAGCCGGACGTTCCGGCAAGGCGACTTCAACGATATCGGACCGCGGGTGGGCCTGGCGTGGGACATGTTTGGCGGCGGCAAGACGGTGTTCCGCACCGGTTACGGCATCTACTATCCGTCGCAGTTCTGGCGGCAGAACTACGGCAGCGTGCAGGGCTTTGCCAACACCTCCACCAGCTATCCGTCGGCCAATCCGAACGTAGCCGCGTTTGAATTGCGCAACGGCTTCCCGTCGCCCCTGCTACAGCCCGCCGGCCGCGCCCTGGGCGCCGCCGCGTTTCTGGGCCAGGGCGTGAGCCTGGACGAATCGATGGGTACGACGCCGATGTCGCAACAGTTCACGGCTTCGCTGCAACACCAACTCCCCGGCCGCTGGCTGGTGGATGTCTCCTACACGGGCAACCTGGGCCGGCACTTCACGACCGGCGGTTGGAACCTGAATCAGCTGGATCCGCAGTTCCTGGCGCTCGGTCTCGACTTGCAGACGCAGGTGCCGAATCCGAATCGCGGTCTGGTTCCCGGAGCGCTGGGCGGGGCGACGATTTCGCGGGAGCAGTCGCTGCTGCCGTATCCGCACTATCAGGGCATTACCGTCCGGGGCGCGCGTATGGGCAATTTCAACTCCCATATGGTCATCGTCAGCGTCGAAAAGCGCATGTCGCAGGGCCTGAGCGTGATGTTCAACTTCACGGGCGGCAAGCTGATCTCGGAAGGCATGAATTCGCCGGTGGACTTCGGCGCGGTGGAGCAGACCAACGTGCTGGGCTATCAGGACTCGAAGTTCAACCGTCGTTTGGAACGCAGCGTCGACCCGACGGACGTCTCGCAGCGCGCTGTAATGAGCCTGCTGTATGAGCTTCCGTTTGGCAAGTCCGGATCGGGCTTCGTCAAGCGGGTGATCGGCGGCTGGCAGGTGAACACGATCGGCATCATGCAGACGGGTCTGCCCGTTCTCGTCACCGGCGCCAACAACTTCCGGGCCAGCCGGCCGAACTCGACCGGCGTTTCGGCGAAGATCGATGATCCTTCGGCGCGCCGCTGGTTCAACACCGAGGCCTTCGTCAACCCGCCGAACTTCACCTTCGGGAACATCGGCCGGGCCCTGCCGGACGTCCGCGGGCCGGGGACCTTCAATTGGGACCTCAGCCTGATCAAGAACACGAAGCTCACCGAGCGGTTCAATCTGCAGTTCCGCGCCGAAGCGTTCAACTTCCTGAACTCCGTGAACTTGGGCCTGCCGAACGGCGGATTCTCGGCCGGGCCGAACGGCCGCAACCAGAGCGGTACCTTTGGTACGATCACGACGGCGCGCGACGCGCGGAATATTCAATTCGGATTGAAGCTGCTGTTCTAAACCATGCTGCCCTTATTCACTCTTCTGTTTGCCGCCGCTGGAGCCCCGTATCTCTCCAGCGGCTTCCTCACCATCCCGCCGGAGGTGAAGCTTGGCCCGATGTCGGCCGTGGAGGTGGATGCCAAAGGCAACATCTACGTGCTCCATCGCGGCGAGCCGGGACTCGTGAAGTTCAACGCCAAAGGCCAGTACCAGAAAGGCTGGGGCGAGGGCTTGTTCAAAGTCGCCCACGGGCTCCGCGTCGACCGTTCCGGCAACATCTGGACCACGGACAACGGGAACCATGTTCTGCGGCAGTTCTCCCCGGACGGACAACTGCTGAAGACGCTCGGGGAGGTCGGCGTGCCGGGGCCGGACGAGACCCACTTCCGGGCGCCGGACGATGTGGTGTTCGCTTCGAATGGTGATCTGTACGTGGCCGATTCGGGCAACGGCCGGATCGTGCATCTCGATGCCAACGGCAAATACGTCGGCCAGTTCGGCAAGAAAGGCAAGGGGCCGGGCGAGTTCGCCACGGCGCACGGCCTGGCGATCGACACGCAGAACCGCGTCTATGTCGCCGACCGCGGCAACAACCGGGTGCAGGTTTTTTCGCCTTCCGGCGATTTCGTGGCCGAGTGGAAGGGCTTCGGCAATCCGTTCGGGCTGCTGGTGGTGAACCAGGAACTGCTGGTTTCCGAGGGCGACGTGAATAAAATATTTCACTTTGCGCTGGGCGATGGCAAAATTGTAAAAGAGTGGGGCGATTCGGATTTGCTGAAGCTGCCTCACCTGATGTCGGTCGACAAGCGGGGCAACCTGTATGTCGCTGAGGTCAACGGTAAACGAGTTCAGATCTTCAAGAAGGCGAAATGAAACGGCTACTTCTTTTCCTTCCCGTGCTGCTGGCGGCGCAAACGCCCGAGTTGGAGCAGGCGCACGCCCCGCTCTATCAGCCCCCGGCCGAGAAGGCGAAGGCTGCCGCGGCTCTGACGCAGCAGGTGGCCCGGCCGAGGACGGGGACGCGCACGCCGATCGCGCGAGTGAATTTCATTGATCAGCATGTGTTCGGCCGCATGCAGAAAGACGGGATTCCCCATGCGGCGCTCGCTACCGACGAGGAGTTTGCGCGGCGCGCGTGGCTCGATGCCACCGGGAGGATTCCGCCTCCGGCTGACCTGGAAAAGTTCCTGGCTAACCGCGATCCGCAGAAGCGGTCGAAGTTAGTGGAACAACTGACGAACTCCGACGCCTTCATCGATAAGTGGACCTACTATTTTGAGGACCTCTTCCGCGTCGGCGGCCGCATGGGCAGCGGGCTGAACCTGTTCCACTATTGGCTGCGGGAGTGGCTTACGCTGGACCGGCCGTATACCGACATGGTGACCGACCTGCTGACCGGGGCGGGGAAGTCGAGCTTCTCCGTGCCGGGCGGCATGTACTACGCCCGGGACTTCGTCAAAGCGAAGGACGACCCGGAGGCACCCGACGCGCATGACCTGGTGAACCAGCCGGATACGGTGGACGAGTTCACCATTACTTACTCGAAGGTGTTTCTGGGGCTGAATCTGGCCTGTATCTCCTGCCACGACGGCGCCAATCACCTCGAAAAGGTAAACCTGTTCCTGACGTCCAAGAAGCGCGACGAGTTCTTCGGCCAGGCGGCGTTCTACGGCAAGACCCGCCAGATCATGAACTGGGAAAACGGCTACCAGGCCAACACGGAATATACGGTGGACGATGTCGGCCCGGCGTATGATCCGAAGGCTGAGTCCATCGTCCGGGTTCCCCGCCGGGGCGGCGATGCTTCGCCGCGGTTCATTCTGGGCGGCGAGCGCCCGCGCGAAGGCGAAAACTCGCGGGATGCGCTGGCGCGGATTCTGACCAACCATCCGCAGTTCCGGCGGGCGTTCGCCAACCGGATCTGGGCCGAACTGATGGGTTTCGGCATCGTCGAACCGGTGGATGATTTCGATCTGCTCAAGCCGGACCAGCCGACCAACCCCGCGCTGCTCGACGCTCTGGCCAATGACTTCAAAGCGCACAACCATAGCTTCCGCCACTTCGTCCAGACCGTAATGAAATCGAGCGCCTATCAGCTCAGCAGCCGGTTTGACGGCGAGTGGAAGCCGGAGTACGCGACTTACTACGCCCGGAAGTATGTCCGAATGCTGAGCGCTCCGGAGCTGCACGACGCCATTGCGCTCGCCACCGGGCAGCCGGCTAAGTTCAACTCGGGCACTGAGCAGGTAGGCCTGGTGATGCAGATGCCGGAGCCGAAGAAAGCCGACGCCGGCGTGCAAGGCTTCATGAAAACCTTCGGCCAATCCAACCGCGATGATATGCCGAAGAAGGTGCCGCCCTCTTCGCTGCAGGCGATGCTGCTGATGCAGTCGAAGGTGGTGACGGACCGGATCGACTCGGCGAAGCCTGGCCTGATCAAGGACCTGCTCACGGCCACCAAAGACGATTCCGAACTCGTCCGTCAAATCTTTGTCCACACTTTGTCCCGGCGGCCCACCACGGCGGAAACGGCAGTCAGTCTGAAGGCGCTGCGCACGGACCGCGCCAAAGGGGCGGCTAACCTTCAATGGGCGCTGCTCAACAGCCCCGAATTCCTTTTCAATTACTAACATGCAGAAACGTGTAGCCGACTTTCTTCCTGCCCGCCGGGACCTGTTGAAACTGGGTGGATACGGGTTACTCGGCTCGTTCGCCAGTCAGACCTTCGCGCCGATACAGCTCCACGCCGCCGGCCGCGGCAAACCCCGGGGCACGGCCCGTTTCTGCGTCGTGATCGAACTGGCCGGGGCGCTGTCGCACATCGATTCGTTCGACTTCAAAGAGAACGCCGGGACGCAGAAGGACTTTGACGTCCGGCCGGTTCGGAACGACCTCTATCTTCCCTATCGGCTCTTTCCGCAGCTCTCCGGGCAGATGGATAAGCTCTCCATCGTTCGCTCCATGAAGAGCCACGAGGTGGTCCACTTCCGGGGTCAATATTACACGCAGGCCGGCCGCCCGCTGAACCCGGCACAGGCCAGCGAGATTCCAAGTGTCGGATCCGTGATCGCGATGGAACTCGAAAACCAGCGGCGGCCGACCGATACGTTTCCGACTTATCTGGGCTGCAACCTCGATACCTCCGGCTGCGGCGCGCTTTCCACCGGATTCCTGCCGCCGCGCCATTCGGTGCTGGACCTCAACCTGAAGTCCGGTGCCGGCGCCGCGCCCAGTTCGGCGGAGGCGATGGCCGTGCTGGCCGAACGGTACCGTCTGCTGAGCGAACTCGATGCCGTCATGGCGCCGAGCCGCAGCGGCCGCGACCGGAACTTTGGCGGATTCCGCGACTTCCAGAAATCGGCGTACCAGATCCTCGGCGACCCGCGTTGGCCGGCCGCCTTTGCCATGAAGAAAGAGGAGATCGACCGCTACGGCGCCAACGAGGTCGGCCTCGGCTGCCTGCTGGCCCGGAACGTCATTCAGGCGGACGCGGGCACCCGCTACATCCACATCGTGCACCCGGATTGGGATCACCATCGCGACATTTATAACCACGACAAGAAGTCGAACCACTACATTCGCTGTAACGAGTTCGATAAGGCTCTGGCGCAGTTGCTGACCGACCTGAGCGCCGCCCCGTCGCCGCGTACTCCGGGCAAGACGCTGCTCGACGATACGCTGGTCGTGGTGGCCACCGAGTTCGGCCGGACGCCGGGCCCGTTGAACGGCATCGCCGGACGGCATCACTACAACCTCGCCTATCTCTCGATGTACGCCGGCGGCGGCACCAAGCCGGGCCGCATCATCGGCAAGACCGACGCGGCGGGCGAACACGTGATCGACACCGGCTGGCGCTATAAGAAGGCTTCGATCAAGACCGAAAACGTCTACGCGACCATCTATTCGGCTCTGGGGATCGACTGGACCAAGGAGATCACCAACACCCCTTCCAAACGGGCCTATCGCTATGTCGATATCCTGGGCGCGACGGAGATGGTGATCGATGATGAGATCGCCGACCTGTTTGTCTAGATGCGCTATATAGCATTCCTCTTTCCCGCTCTGCTCGCCGCCCAGCACGTGCTGATTCCGGCCGGTTCGTTCACCATGGGCCGGACCAAGTCCACTCCGGACGACGCGACCAAGATGCGGCCGCAAATCCTGCTCGATGACCGCCCGACCCGCTCGGTTTCGCTGCCGGCCTACTATCTCGATACGCACGAGGTGACCCACGCGCAGTACGCCGAGTTCCTGGCGGCGACCAAGCGCCCCGCGCCGTACCATTGGAAGCCGGAACTGGCCAAGTCCGGCATCGCCATCTACAACGTGACTTGGGAAGACGCCAAAGCCTACTGCGAGTTCCGGGGCGGCCGTTTGCCCACGGAGGCCGAATGGGAACGCGCGGCCCGCGGGGGCCTCGAAGCGCAGGACTATCCGTGGGGTGACAAATTTGACGCCAAGCTCCTGCGCAGCGGCACTGACCGCGGCCCCGGCGAGCCGGGTAAGTTCCCGCCCAACGCCTTCGGCCTCCACGATATGGCCGGGAACATGACCGAATGGACGGCGGACTGGTTCGACCGGGAGGCCTACCGCAAGGGCGGCCCGCCGGAGACGGGGCTCTATAAAGTGATTCGCGGGGGCGCCTGGTCCGATCAGCCGCGCCGCGTCACCGTCTTTTTCCGCAATTGGGTACGCCCCACGATGCGCCAGCCGAACATCGGCTTCCGGTGCGCCCGCTCGGTGGATCCGGAGGCCGAGATTAACCGGCTGATTTCGAGCTTTGCAGGAACCGTTTCGATCTACGCGAAGAATCTCGCCACCGGGTTGACCTATGGGCGCCGGGAGAACGAGCGCGTCCGCACGGCGAGCACGATTAAGTTGCCGATCCTGATTGCGGCGGCCCAGGCGGTGCACGACGGCAAGGCGAGTTGGGACGAGCCGATTGTGCTCGATAAAGAGGAGATCGTCTCCGGGTCCGGGGTGATCCGCGAGTTCACGCCGGGGCAGAAGTTTCCGCTGCGCGATATCGCCAATCTGATGATCGTCGTCAGCGATAACACGTGCACGAACCTGCTGATCGAGCGGTTTACCGCGGACTACGTCAACGAAGTGATGGACCGCTATGGCTTTGCGAATACGCGTTCGAACCGGAAGATTATGGGGGACGGCAAGAATCTGAAGCCGAACCCGGGCGGGTGGAGCAAGTTCAGCCAGCAGGGCGATAACAAGAAGTATGGGATCGGGGTGTCGACGCCCGCCGAAATGGGCCGGATTCTGGAGGCGCTCGAGCAGGGTAAGCTGGTGAGTCCGGAGGCGTCGAAGAACATTCTGGATATTCTCCGGCGGCAGCAGTATACGGACGGGATTGGCCGTCATGAGGAGCATCCGGTGGCGAGCAAGAGCGGCGCCTTGGATGCGCTCCGCAGCGATGTGGGCATTATCTATGGCAAGAAGGCGAAGCTGGTGGTGGCGATCACCGTCGATGGCATGCCCAAAACGGATTACAGCCCGGATAACGCTGGCAACATCCTCATCTCCCAACTTACCAGTCACTTAGCGGCGACGCTGGGCCCTCTCGACTAGGTACAATGAAGGGATGAAGCGCCCCTCGATTCTGTTCGTCTGTATTGGAAACGCCTGCCGCAGCCAGATGGCGGAGGGGTTGGCGCGGTTCTACGGCAAAGAGGATGTGGTGGTTTCGAGCGCGGGTATGATGCCGCTGAGTACCGTGCCCATGTTGACGCGCCGGGTGATGCTTGAAAAGAACATCCCGATTGACGATCAGTATCCCAAGGGGATTGAATTGTTCCGCAACCAGACCTTTGACCGTATTATCAACATGAGCGGTATGGTGATGCCGTCGGGGATGGTGGGCCGGGTGGAGGAGTGGGTGGTGGCGGATCCGTATGGGCGGAGCGAAGGGGTGTACCGCCAGGTGCGCGATCACTTGGAGCCCCGGGTGATGAAGCTGCTGCTCGAGTTTCGGAACCGTCCCGCGGCGGCTCCGGAGCCTCGTCCCGGCCGCCTAAAATTGCGCGGCGTTTAAGTTGACACATTCCGGACGCGCTTGATAAACTTAGGCTTAGTTGATTGGAGTGCGGATGTGGCGGAATTGGCAGACGCGCTAGATTCAGGTTCTAGTACTCGCAAGGGTGTGAAGGTTCAAGTCCTTTCATCCGCACCAATTGATTCAACGAGTTGCAGAGATTTAGGCGCCCTCCATTGGAGGGCGTTTTTGCGTTAGTGTGCGTATAGTGTGCGGATTTTGTTTTTGTGTGCGGAGAGCCCTGTTTTCCTGGGGTTGTTTGGGTGGTTCTGTGCCTCCGGACTGGTTGGCCGTATACCGATACGGCGATCGGTCGGTTGAGCAGCCGAAGGCCAACCCGTGACGCGGGGTTTTCCGGACGTGTCTCCAGGCCGGGCAACCCGTCCAGTGTGCGGATAGTGTGCGGACTTTGGGGCGCCGGAGTCTACGACTCGGACGGCTTTGCGCGCTTGGCCGCGAGGTGCTTGGCCAGCTTCTCTGCGGCGTCTTTGAGGTCGGCCTCAGAGGTGATGTTGTAGCGGTCGAACACACTCCGAGTCTTATGGCCAGAGATCCGCATGGCGACCGTTTCAGGGACACCGGCTCGAACCAGATTACGGACACCAGTCCTGCGCAGATCGTGGAATAGCTTCTCTGGTTCCCCGGCCTCGTTCACTAAGCCTGCGCGAGTACAGGCGCCGGACCAGGCAGTCTTGAACGAACGGATCCGTTCGCCTTCGTGGAAGAACACCCAAGAGCACTGCGGGTAGCGGGTGTCGCGGAGTTTCTTCCGGGCAGCGAGAATGTCCTGGATCTCCGGCACCAACGGCAGAATTCTAGCCTCGTCGTTCTTGGTGGTTCCGGCTTCTAACCGTACAACGCCCCTATCAAGATCAACCTGGCTCCATTGCATGGCCAGAATCTCTCCGCGTCGGCAGCCGGTAAAGTACGCAAATGCAAGGAGCGGTTGGAGGTAGTCGGGCAGTTCTGCGAAAAGTGCCCGGTATTGTTCGTCCTCGAAGAAACCCTTTCGCACGTTGCGTTCTTCCAGCATCGGAATGTACGGAACCGCGACCACGCGAGGCGGCGTGGAAAGACGCGCTAGATTGAATGCACGCCGAAGCAGCGACAGTTCTCGGTTGATCGTACCGTTCGCGATGCCCTTCGTCTGGCGTAGCGCGATGTAGTTCCTCGCGATTTCCGTCGTCAGCTTGGCGGCCGTCACATGGCCGAAGAAGGGATCGAGGTGCTTTTCGACGACGAGTTTGCACCAATCGACACGCTTGCCGTTAATCTGGTAGTCGGCCACGAGATCAGCGAGGAGTTCGGAGATCTTGATCTTCCTGGCGGTGTCGAGCGTCGGTCCGCCGCCGCGCTCCAGTAGCATGGCGGCTAGTGCCGCCTCGGCGGCCTTCTTGTTGCCACGAATCGTTCGGTTTTGGTAAATGCGCTTCTTGGTCTGCGGGTCTTCGCCTAGGTAGACCCGAACGATCCACGTGTTTTTTCCTCTCGGAATGATTTGTCCAGCCACGATTGTCATCCTAAGCGAGAACTGGATGCTGTCCAATCGAGTTCATAGGTCCGCGTGATGCCGCGGTGTCCGGCGTATGCAGTCGTTTGGCGACCTGTGGAAATTCGGGTATAAGACGAACATGAACACCACACTCCCACCCCCTCAAAGTAAGAACGAGCAGGTCGACATCCGTCTGCTCCACATGAATGAAGTAGCCCGCCGACTTGGCGTTTCACTGCAAAGAGCCTATGAATTGGGCCGACAAGGCTTGCTGCCGATCGTGCGACTGGGGCGCCAGATGCGCGTGGAGGAACATCGGCTCTTGGTCTGGATAGCGGAAGGCGGTGCACCAATACGGGAATCACCGGACGCGATGCGCCATCGATAGCCTGGTCTCGACTCCGGACATCCCATGGTCGGAGCGATGACGGCGTCGAACCGAACGTGGGATGTCCTCAAAGCTGGTCCACTACACAGCAAGACCTCGCACTGGAATTCGTCCAGAAGCTCGAAACGTAGGGTACAGCATTAGTCGATAAAACCCAGTTGGCTCGAGTATGGCGGCAGTACTTCGTGATGCTTGAGTTGTTGATCTAAGCGTGGGACGCCTTCTGCTCGCTCCCCTTTGGCTTATCTCTTTCCCGGGTCATTTCAAATGCTCTAGGACGCCGGGCGATCAGCATTAGCGAATGAACTAACTTGGCGACGCGATTCGGTCGGTGTATAAATGGCCATGAATGCTAATTCTTTCCCAATTGAAGCGCTACTAATGCAGCGAGATGTCGCATTTGGGCTGGGGGTGACAGGGGGATGGGTTCATGATCCCGAGAATTCAAAAGAGCTTCTCCTTCCACTTGTCAGCATTGGGGAATTGCTGATTTGCCGCCGTGCAGCGATAGCGTCCTTTGTCTCCGGGCACACACAAGTCGTTACCCGCGTTTCACCGATTCTGGATCCCACTGGTCAGTTGAGCATAAATCGACCTGCTCATCATTTATGCTTGGGTCCAACAAACTCTCTATTCACCCATCCAACGCACATTTCGAAGGAGACAGGACCGCGTTGGATACGAGCAAATTCACACCTAGACAACGGAGTATGAAATGCCAAAAAAGACGCTCTTGACACTCGTGTCCAAATTAGCGCAACGGTCTGACGGGTGAGGCCCTGCTAGGGTAAGGAGAAGGTTCCGGCAAGAATCGACTCCACCCGAGGAGGCCCCCAGCCCTGTCTCAAGTATCCA
>JAIXQP010000011.1 GCA_027485675.1 Terriglobales bacterium
GTACTCGCGGATCTACGATCAATTCCCGACGCTGCAACGAGTGTCGAAGCCCATCCGGCGAGTAACATCGCCAGTCAGTTACGGTTCAAGACAACCGTTCTCAAAGATTAGGGCAGAAACATCCGGTTGTAAAGAGAAAAGTGAAGACATTTCGATAACAGAAATTCATCTAGCCAGCGATCCGTCCACCCAGTCTCGATCTCTCCGCAACAGTCCGAAAGACGAGTGTCCACCCCGCCCAACCGCGCCCGGAGCTCCTCGAAATCCATCACGCGCAAGAGTCAATCGAGTTCTCTTCACAGGCTGCCGAAATCTATATCTCCCGTGTTTGTAACACCGCCCCTCCGCCAGATACCCCGAAACTCTTGACACCACCGCTATAGTGAAAGCAGGAAGAGCCCGCTGCGACGACAAGTCCAGCGGGCTTTTGCATTTCTCAAGGAGACCTTAGATCATGTCCAAGAACCAAACCCCTTTCGTCGCCAACACCTGGCAGGAACACGAAGCCGAGCTAGAGCGTCAGGCCGCCGCCAAGCGCGCCGAAATCAATCGCCAAAACGCGCAGAAGTCCACCGGTCCCCGCACCGAAGAAGGCAAAGCCGCCTCCAGCAAGAATCGGCTCGCCCACGGCCTCTGCTCCTCCAGCCTCATCCTCCACGGAGAAAGCCAGGCCGACTTCGAGGAACTCCGCCTGCAGATCCATGCCACCTACGCCCCGGCGACCCCCGAAGAAACCCAGTTCACCGACCAACTCGTCGAAGCCACCTGGCGGCTCCATCGCGCTCGCCGCGTCGAAACCATCGCCCTCGAGCAGATCAGCCTCCGCACCGCCGACAACATCAGGGCCTTCAACCGAAGCACAACCATCTTTCCGCCCGAACACAGCCTCGCCACCGGTCTAGCCGAGCAAGACCATCAGAGGACGCTCAACTGCATCCTCCGCTACGTCACCGCCAACGAACGCACCTATCGCGCAGCCCTGAAGTCGCTCCAGGACGCCATCAAGCGTCGGCCCCAGGTAGCCCCGGCCGTTGCCGAACCCATCGCCGAAAAGCCCAAGGTCGCCGCCGCCGGCCAGGTCCTCTATCCGGCAGCCGAACCGCTCCCCGTTCCGGCTTCGACTCCGCAGACTCCGGCCTACATCGACCGTTGCTGACCGAGCCTCCATCGGATCGCCCCGCCGCCTGCAACCTGCCGTTCGCTCTTTGAAAATCCAGCCGCTTCTCCGGCTCACCCGAAGTGTGTCGCCGCGAAGCCCATGCCCCGCCGGTTCACCCGAAGTGTGTCTGCCCGTCCCCCCCAAAATGGCTTCGAACCGCCATCTTCCCTCCTCGCTGGCTTCGAACCGCAGCATCCCGCGGCCATCCCGAATAACCCAATTTGATATTCTTGCCCATAACCATGCGAGCTCTGGCTTTCCTCCTTCCACTTGTGGCCGCCGCCGCCGATTTCACCGGATCCCACCAACAGTCCATCCCCCTCGCCGCCGGCGAAATGGTCGAAGTCTACGCCGGACTCCCCCAGCCCAGCCAACTCCCCGCCAACGGCCGCATCGCCGTCGAATGGGCCGGCTACCGCAAGGTCCTCCACGCCCACGACCCCGATTTCTACATCGTCTACCGCGCCCCCAAAGCCGCCTCCTACACCCTCAAACTCACCAAGGTCGAAGACGAAGAGCCCATCTTTAATCGCCCCCGCTGGCGCGAAACCGGCACCGTCGAAAAGCTAACCTCCTACCCGAAACGCACCCCCTGGCCCGCCGGCCACAAGGTCGCCCTCCGCACCAAACTGGCCAAGCTCACCCCCGGCGCCTCCACCCGCGGTCTCGTCCTCGAAGCCGAACCCAACGACGCCATCGCCTCCGCCCAACCCCTCGACTTCGGCGCGCGCGACACCCTCCACCTCACCGGCGGCGCCGACGACGCCGAGTACTTCGACAACGGCTTGATCGGCGCCTCCGGCCTCGATTACTTCCGTATCGAGTACAAAGGAACCACCCCGAAGTTATTCACCGCCAACTTAGCCCTCCCCGATCCCCTCGTCGTCGCCCAGTTACTCGTCTACACCGCCGACGGCAAGGAGTACCGCGAAGGCGCCAACGCCAACGAGCGCGTTCACCAGCAAACCGAATCCCACCGCACCGCCATCACCCGCACCTTCAAGCCCGGCGGCGTCTACTTCCTCAAGGTCGAAGCCAACTCCCCCGGCTACGAAGTGGAGCTCCGCCTGCGCGACCTCGCCCCCTACTCCGACCCCCGCAAGGCCGTCCAGCAAGCCATTTACGACCATATGGGCCAGGTCGACGCCTGGATCATGAACCGTCCCCGCGGCGCCGCCGTCGATCGCCGCATCCGCGACACCGGCAACCTCATGGGCACCCATTGCATGAGCTGCCATACCCAGTCCGGCGTCTGGGGACCCACCGTCGCCTTCCAGCACGGTTACCGCCCGGAAAACATCGTCAACTATCGCCACTTAGTCAATACGATGTATGAATCCCTCCGGCCCACTAATACCCTCGCCGAAGCCGCCAATAACACCTCTCTCGCCCCCCTCGACTTAGGCGACGGCCCCGCCGGCACCCGCGCCGCCGGCTGGAACGCCTCCACCGCCGAAGACTTCCTCGCCCCCCGCCGCCTCCACGCCATGCAGCAGGTCCGCGCGGCCAACCACGTCCTCCAGTCCGCCGACCCCAGCGGCATCAACGCCGCCGGCCCCGGCTCCAACGTCGGCCCCGCCGTCGTCTACCGCTTCGCCGGCAAGATCCTCGCCGAAGCCTATAAGAGGACCCGCAACGAAAAGTACCTCCTCGCCCTCGAAGAAAAGGCCGAAAAGCTCCTCGCCACCACCCCGCGCTACGCCGACGACCTCGCCAACCGCATCCTGTTCACGACCGATATCTTCATCCCCCGCGACGAAAACCTCGCCGCCCGCCTCAAAGCCCAGGCCCGCGCCGATCTCCGCCGCCTCCGCCAGCTCCAGCGCCCCGACGGCATGTGGCAGTTCGACCCCGGCTCCTCCCCCGATGGCTTCACCTGGAACGCCAAAACGGACGACACCGACGTCGACCCCGCTCCCACCGCCCTCGCCCTCACCGCCCTCTCCGCCATGGGCTTCACCGATTCGGACCCGCAGGTCAAAAAAGGAGTCGCCGCCCTCCTCCGCGTCCAGGATCCCTACGGGCGGTGGAACAACCACGCCCTCACCGGCATGGTCACCACCGCTTACGCCATCCACGCCCTCTCCCGTCTCTACCCGGCCACGCCCCCGCCGCCGGCCAACTTCACCGCCACCCCCAACGAGTCCCTGGCGGACACCGTCGCCCGCTTCCGCGCCATGGCCCAACTCGGCCTCTCCCCGGATGACGCCCGCCACCTCCCCGCCGTCCTCCCCGGCGCGGCTCACCCCAACCCTGCCGTTCGCTACTGGGCCCACATCGCCCTCGGCGCTATCCATGACGAACGCGGCGTCCCCACCCAACTCGCCGGCCTCTCCGATCCCGTCAAGATGGTCCGCGAAGCCGCCCGCTGGGGCCTCCGCCAAACCCTCTTCGACGACAAAGGCTGGGATCACGTATTCGCCGCCCTCCCCACCATGGACGACCTCGGCCGCGAAACCCTCGCCGGCGCCCTCATCATGCGCGCCGACGCCACCATGACCCGGTCCAACGCCGGCTTCCCGCGCCTCACCGCCGCCCTCGCGAAGCTGATGAATCAGGACCCCAGCCCCGCCGTCCGCGCCTGGGCCACCCGCGCCGCCTGGAACTGGTGGATCTGGAATCCCCCGGTCCGCGAAGCCCTCAACGCCGCCTTTATTGACTCTCTCGAACGCCCCGAGCCCTCCTCGCTCACCGAAACCGCCAAGCGCTACCAGACCGAGGCCCTCTTCATCGTCAACGGCCACCGCAGCAACGGCAGCAAGGAGCATCAGTATCCCGAACTGCAGTCCCTCTTCTCCGCCATCACCAAGCGGATCGAACACCCGCTCCTCTCCCGCCGCATCGTCGAGATCGCCGGCACTTACTATAACCAGGCCGGCGGCGACGGAGGCCCCGGGCAAATGGGCTACGTCACCGCCGGCAGCGCCGAGATGGTCGGCAAGGCCGTCTACTCCTATTGGAACGCGACGAAGGACCAAACCCAAACCCGCCTCGCCCTCGAAGCCGCCGCCAACGCCACCTACGACCCCCTCCAGAAGAAGCTCCTCGAATTCTCCACCTCCGGCCCCGAAGAGTACCGCACCCTCGCCGCGACCTCCCTCTCCGATCCCCGCATCATCACCCTCAACGGCACCCAGGAGTTCCTCGAACCGCTGATGGAGCAGATCCACCGCGGGGCCAACGAACCCGAACGCCGCGTCGAACTCGTCAACCCCATCCTGAAGCTCTTCACCCGCGCCCGCTGGAACCTCCCCAAAACCGAAGAGCAGCAGAACACCTTCTTCCGGATCCTGCTTCCCGACCTCGGCGAGGACAAAGCCAAGCTCCCCGAGAACATCCGCATGCCCGCCCAGATGGAGAAGGATAGCCGCGACTGGTTCCTCGCCCGGTCCACCGCCCAGATCCTCCACAACAACCCGGACCTGCATACCCCGGCTCTCCTCGCGCGTCTGCCCCAGCGGTACCGCAGCCCCATGGAGGAGGCGCTGTGGGTCTCGAGCGCCAAATGGCTCCTGACCTATCAGACCCCCGTCCCCGCCGTCGGTGCGCCAGCGCCGGCGCCGGATCCGCTCGCCGCCCAACGCCAGGCCGCCGCCGAACTCGTCGCCCGCACCATCAGGAATAAGGAGGCGGACGGCCGCCTCCGCGGCGCCGCGCTCTCGCTCGCCATCGCCGATTCCACCGTTCGCAACCATCCCACCGTCAAGGCCGCGCTCCAGCCCCTCCAACCCGGCGTCTACGAGGACGACCCGGCCGAAGTGAAGGCCATGAGCGCCGAATGGCGGAAGAACTACGAGTACTTCCGCGACTGGCTCGCCCCCGAGTTCCTCCGGCCCAACCGCGACGACGAACTGGCTTGCATGAACTGTCACGGCGTCCCCGGGCGCGTCCCGTCGATGGAGCTTCGCCCCGCCGATAACCGCGGTTACCTCTCCGCCGCGAACACGTACGCCAACTACAAGATCCTCCTCGAACGGGTCAGCGACACCAACGTCGACCAGAGCAAGCTGCTCCGCAAACCCCTCAACGTCCAGTCCGGTAAAGAGGATGGCCACCAGGGCGGCCGTCGCTACAATCCGGAGGACCGTGCCTACGAGATTCTCCGCCGCTGGGCTCTCGACGCCGCCCGGCTCAAGACGGCGAAGCGTTAAACTGGAGCCTGCTACATGATCACGATCCCGAAGTCCCTCCTCGTCACCGCCTTTCTGCCGCTTCTGGCCTTTGCTCAGGGCGATTCCCGCCGCGCCGACATCCGCGGGGGAGGAGGCAATGGCAAGTGCACCATTGAAGTGGAAGTGGATGGTGTGGCCGAGGTCATCATCGATCGGGACATGGGCTATTTGCGGACGGTTGAGGGGCAGCCTGCCACGTGGCGCCGCTTTGTCTGCAACCAGCCGATGCCCTCGAATCCGAACAATTTCCGTTTTCGCGGCATTGATGGACGCGGTCGGCAGACGCTGATTCGGACGCCCCAGCAGAACCGCGGCCGCGCGGTGGTGCAGCTCGAGGACGCTAAAGGCGGCCGTCACGGCTACACGTTCGATGTGGAGTGGGACGGCGGCTTTGACGGTGGGAGCGGAGGAGGCCGTTACGGCGATGGTCCCCGGCGAGATCGGGATCGCGATAGGGATCGCGACTGGGACGATGACGGCCGCAACCGGCGTGGCAACTGGGATGCTCGTCAAGCCGAGCGCGCCTGTGTTTCTGAGGTGGAAGACCGCATCAGCCGGGACTACAACCTGTCCGCTCGCATCGATCGGGTAAGGCTCGACGACAATCAGGGCAGCCGCGACACCGTCTTTGGACAAGCCAGCGCCCGGCAACGCGGCCGGACGATTTTCTTCGATTTCGAGTGTCGCGTCAACTTAAACAACGGCAACATCCGCAACGTCCGAGTCACCGAACGCCGCTAAACAAGCAAGCCAAAGCCGGCCAGCGAAGCGGCCGTACCGCACCAACAACCCCAGCGTGGTCCGGGATGACGACCCGTACGCCCAAGGCCAAGGCCAAGGTCCAAGCCCGTCACGGCTCCGTGCGCCATGACGTCCGGCTCGACGCAGACCCCATCGTCCGTGCGAACCGTAAAGGCAGAGTCCCAAGCCCCGCACCGCGCCCTGCATCATGACGTCCTGCTGGAAGCAGACCCCATCGTGCAAAGACAGAGTCCCAAGCCCCGCACCGCGCCCTGCACCATGACGTCCCGCTGGAAGCAGACCCCACCGCCCGTGCGAACCACAAAGGCAAAGTCCCCAGCCCTGCATCATGACGTCCTGCTGGATGCGGACCCCATCCAAAGGCAGAGTCCCAAGCCCCGCACCGCGCCGTGCACTATGACGTCCGGCTGGAAGCAGACCCCATCGTGCAAAGGCAGAGTCCCAAGCCAAGCACCGCGCCCTGCACTATGACGTCCCGCTGGAATCAGACCCCACCGCCCGTGCGAACCGCAAAGGCAAAGTCCCCAGCCCCGCACGGCGCCCTGCACCATGACGTCCTACTGGAAGCACACCCCACCGCCCGAGCGAACCGTAAAGGCAGAGTCCCAAGAACCGAACCGCGCCCTGCACTATGACATCCGGCTGGAAGCAGACCCCATCGTGCAAAGGCAGAGTCCCAAGAACCGGACCGCGCCCTGCATCATGACGTCCCGCTGGAAGCAGACCCCATCGTGCAAAGGCAGAGTCCCAAGCCAAGCACCGCACCCTGCACCATGACCTCCCGCTGGAAGCACACCCCATCGCCCGTGCGAACCGCAAAGGCAGAGTTCCGCGCCCTGCACTATGATGTCCCGCTGGAAGCAGACCCCACCGCCCGTGCGAACCACAAAGGCAAAGCCCCAAGCCCTGCACCGCGCCCTGCACCATGACGTCCCGCTGGAAGCAGACCCCATCGTGCAAAGGCAGAGTCCCAAGCCCCGCACACCGTGCCCCCACCTGGGACAAGTGCCCCAGCAACGTCGCGCACCGCTTTCCTGACCAGCGGCGCCTGCGGGACCACAGCCCCAAAGCCCACGACCCCAGTAACGGACGCCGCGCCCCGGGTCACTGAAACCCGCTATAGCGTAAGGCGTCCCGTGCTATCGCCGAAGCTCTCCACTTCAACCCCCGAACGGTTCAGAATATCCACAAACAGGTTCGCCGCCGGAGTCTTCGCCTCAGCAACGACATGGCGTCCGCCCTTCAGCCCACCGGCATGACCCGCCACGACGAGCGGCAGATTGTGGTTTGAATGCTGGTTCCCATCGCTGATCGCCCCACCATAGAGGATCGTCGAGTGGTCCAACAAGCTGCCGTCGCCATCATTGGTCGCCTTCAGCCGCTCGACGAAGTAGCTGAACAGCTCCACATGGTGTTCGTTGATCTTGGTCACCTTCTCAATGAAGTCCTCATTGTTCCGGTGATGCGTCAACGGGTGGTGCGGATCCGGCACCCCAATCTCTGGGTAGACGCGAACACTGCCCTCACGCCCCAGCATCATCGTCGAAACGCGGGTCAGGTCAGACTGGAACGCGATCGTCTGCAGATCAAACATCAGCTTCACGTACTCGCGATAGGAGAAGGGAATTCCCGACGGCTTCTCGCCCGTCGGGATCTCCGGCTCGTTCTCCGCCTTGGCGATCCGCGTCTCCACTTCGCGAATGGCCGTCAAATACTCGTCCATCTTCCGCCGGTCGGTCGAACCGAGCGACGAAACCAGCGACTGCGTCTTCTCCCGCGTCAAATCCAGGATGCTCTTCTTGTACAGAGCCCGCCGCGCCTTCGTCGCCGGATCGAGACTCGGATCCACCGTCCCAAACAGACGCTCGAAGACCGAGCGGGGATTGACCTCCACGGCCATCGGTGAGTCCGGGTTCTTCCAGGAGATCGAATTGGTGTAAGCGCAGCTCGAACCCGTATCGCAGTTGCCGATCATCCGCGAATCCTCGCACCCAAACTGCAGCGAAGGGACGCGCGTGTCGGGTCCAAACTTCTGCGCCGCAATCTGGTCGAACGTGGTGCCGGCGTGAACATCGGCCCCTGCCGTATACTTCGGAATCGCCCCCGAAAGGAAGCTGCCCGAGGCCTTGGCATGGCCTCCGCCCTTGGCCTTGTTCGCCGCGTGGTTCGACAACCCGGACACCACCACGATGTCCTCCCGAAACCGCTCCAGCGGCTTCAAAATCCGTGTGAACTCGAAGCCGGTGCCAACCTTCGCCAGCTGCCAGTCCCGCATGATGATTCCGTTCGGAACATAAACCACCCCAATACGGCGGGCCTGCCTCGCCGCCGCCGGCGGAGCCGCCCAAGCCGGACGCATCGCGTCAAGAAAGGGCAAACCGATCGCTACCCCTGCGCCACGCAGCAGCATGCGGCGGGAAACGTGTTTCTGGGTGAGGATGTTCATTCGGATTTTGCTCCTGCAGGGGAATTAGCCGACAACGTGGCGCGGCGCATTTGGAACGGCAAACTATTCACGATCTCTAAGACGAGCGCGGAAAACCGGTAGTTTCGAGCAGGGATCTTGGCGGCAATGGCCGCGACAACGGGCTTGTCATACCGCTCCAAGCCCCGGCCCAGGCCATAGGTCAGGAGCTTCTCCGTCATGCCCCGCACGAACGCGTTGCGATCCTCCTGCAACAGAGCCTTCAGTTCCGCCGGACCCTGAAAGCGCTTGCCGCTCGGCAGCTCGCCCGAAGGATCGATCGCGAAATCGCCATCCTGGGTCCGCCACGCCCCCACCGCGTTGAAGTTCTCGAGGCCAAAACCCAACGGGTCCATGCGCGAATGGCACGATGCGCACGCCGGGTTCTTGCGATGCTCCTCCATCTGCCGCCGCAAGGAAAGGTTCTTCCCCGCCGTGCTCTCCTCGAGTGAAGGGACCGCGGGAGGGGGCGGCGGAGGCGGGGCGTTGAGCAGGTTCTCGAGGATCCACTTGCCCCGCAGAACCGGCGAGGTGCGCGTCGAATAGGAGGAAACGGTGAGCACACTCCCATGCGCGAGAATGCCGCCACCTCGATTCATCTGGCTCATATCCACCCGGCGGAAATCGTGCCCCGTCACCCCCGGCACGCCATAGAAGCGGGCCAGCCGCTCATTCAGAAAGGTGTGTTTGGCGTCGAGAATATCCAGGATGCTTCCATCCTGCCGGATCATATCTTCGAGGAACAGCTCCGTCTCACGACGCATGGAGAGCCGCAAACTGTCATCGAAGTCCGGGAACTTCTCGATGTCGGGCTTCATCGCGTCAATGTTCTTAAACTGCAGCCACTGCCCGGTAAAGTTCTCCACCAGGGCCGTCGCTTTCGGATCACGCAGCATACGGCGCACCTGGGCTTGCAGCATCGCCGGCTGCCGGAGTGTGCCGTTGTCCGCCGCCGCGCGCAGCGCCGGATCCGGCATCGTGCTCCACAAGAAGTACGAGAGGCGCGAGGCCAGCTCATGGTTATTGACCGGAGCAAACGGCTGCGTGGGGCCAGCCGGCCGGTCGCGTTCGATGCGGAACAGGAAATGGGGGGACACGAGCACCCCTTGCAAGGCCGCCGCGATGCCCTCTTCGAAACTGTCGCCGTGTTGCCGCGCCAGTTGATAGAGCTTCGCATGGGGCGCCACCTCCGCTGCGGTCACCGGCCGTCGAAACGCTCTGCGGGTGAAGTTGGTGACGATCGCTTGCGCACATGCCACGGTCTTGGCGGTGCAGACATAGATAGCGCGCCGGCTCGCGGCGGACGGACCCTCGGTCTGGGTAAATGGTCCGCCAATGTCGATGGACTCGTATCGGTTGTCCACCCGGACTTCCACGCGGTCGACCTTGATCTTCGTGCCGTACTTGCGAAGCAACTCCTTATCGGCATCGGTCAACTGGCCCCGCGCGGCCGATAGCTTCATGTAGTTCGTCCGGGTGGACGGCTCCGGGCCTTTATACTTGGGCGGCAGCCCGTGATAGTTCTTAAGATAGGTCGCGCTCAGCAGATGCTCGCCGGCCGTAACCTTGGCGCGAACTTCGAGAACCTGGCCCTCGAGATCCGTTCCGTCGTATTCAAACGTCTGCACCAGCTTGTTGTCGATGTAGAAGGCCGGCGTCACCGGCATCGTCTGATCCGGACGATGGCCGTTCATCACTAGCCGGAAGCTGTACTCCCCATCCACCGGGAACCGGTGCAGCACATGAAAAGCGTGGTGCAACGCCAGGCCCGACTCGTCATAGTGGAAAAGGTCCTTGGGCAGGACCGGAATCCGCACCGGAGCCGAGTAATGAACCGAGGCCGGCTTCAACTTCTCCGGTCCGAAGATGGCCGCCCGCACCGCGCGTTCGGCGGCATACAGATACTTTTCCAAAAGAACGGGAGACAAACTTAAAGCGTCAGCAATGTTGTCAAAGCCGAACGCCGCCTCGTCGCTCGGGAAATCATCGGCCGGCCGGATATCCACCCCGAGCAGGTCGCGGATCGTGTTGTTGTACTCCGTCTTGTTTAACCGCCGGGCTGTGATGCGCCCAGGGTCCGGTTTGGCGGAGCGATCCTGCCGCGCGAACTCAGTCTCGAGGATCGTCGTGACGGTCTTCGAGTCGGCTGCCGGAGGTTTGGGGAAACCCGGGGGCGGCATCTCGCCCATCTTGATTTTGGCGACGACCTGCTCCCACGTCTCACGCGACTCGTCAAAGGACTCTGGCGTCGTCAGCTTCGCCAGATTGACATCGCCGTTCGCCAACGCGTTGTTATGACAGCCAACGCAGTTCTTCTTGACGAACGAAAACACGGGCGCAGGGTCTGCGCCCCAAGCAATTGCGGAAGCGAACAACGCCACTACGGCGACACGGCTCACGAGGATCCACCTCTATTAACAAACTATCACAAAGTTCGTGGCGTGCTATTGTCCAAGACGATTGATGCCATCGAATGCCGCTACTTTATAACATTCCGCCAGTGTCGGGTAGTTGAAAACCGTATTGATGAAGTAGTCGATCGAGCCGCCGAAGCTCAGTACCGCCTGTCCGATGTGGACGAGTTCGCTGGCCCCTTCTCCCATGATGTGGACGCCCAGCAGTTGTTTGGTCTCCTGGTGGAAGATCAACTTGAGAATACCGATGGAGTCGCCGAGGATCTGGCCGCGAGCGATCTCCCGGTAGCGCGCTTTTCCAATCTCATAAGGGATGTTCGCTTTGGTGAGCTCCTCTTCGCTGCGCCCCACCATGGAAATCTCGGGAATCGTATAGATGCCGTAGGGAAACAGCGAGGGAACACTGGTGGCGGGTACCCCGAAGGCGTGGCAGGCGGCCAGGCGGCCCTGCTCCATGGACGTCGAGGCCAGGCTAGGAAACCCGATGACGTCCCCCACCGCGTAGATGTTCGGGACCGAGGTCTGATAGTGGGAGTTCACCTTGATCCGGCCGCGGTCATCCGCGGCAAGTCCGGCCGCTTCGAGACTTAGCTTGCCGGTGTTGCCGGTCCGGCCAATGCTATAGAGCAACTTCTCGGCAATCACCTGCTTACCGCTCGCCAGATGGATCTTGACGCGCTTGCCATGTTCGTCTTCGAACTTCTCAATCTCGGCCACATCTTCACCCAGACGCAGCGTCACCCGGTTCTCCCGCATGTGATAGGCCAGGGAATCGGCGATCTCATCGTCGATGAAATCGAGCAGAATCGGCCGCTTATCAATGAGCGTCACGCGCACGCCGAGCGTCGAAAAGATCGTCGTGTACTCGGTGCCGATGACCCCGGCGCCCACAATCGCCAGCGTTTTGGGCAACTGATCAAGGGTCAGAATCTCATCGCTCGTGAAGATTTCGGTGCCGTCGAAATCGATGTTGTCGCCCCGCGTCGCCGTCGTGCCCACCGCGACGATGATCTTTTCGGCGGTCAGATCCTGGTGCCCGTGGCCATCCACACTGAGCACGCGGATGCAGTGCGGACTCACGAAGCTCGCCGTGCCGAGCATCATATCGACGCCATTGCGCTGCAACTGGTGGCGCGAAATGTCCTGCTCATGCTTGATCACATGCGTCGTTCGGAACAACAGATCCTGCATGGTGATGTTCTGCTTCACGGAGTAGGAGGAGCCGTAGAAGCCCTTCTCGCGGTAGCCCGAGAGATGCAGCACGGCTTCGCGCAGCGTCTTGCTGGGTATCGTTCCGGTGTTGATGCAAGCGCCGCCCACGACGGCCTTCTTCTCGATCAACGCCACGCGCTTTTCGAGCTTGGCCGCCTGAATCGCTGCCCGTTGCCCACCGGGACCGGATCCGATCACGACCAAATCATAGTCAAATTCGCTGGTCCGAAGCATATTCTATTATCCCTATCGGCCTACCCCCTGTCTTGGCATAGGTAGGATTTGCCGGAGTTGATTCTCAACAACTTCTCGTCGTCTCGAAGTATCCATTCGAAAGTGCTGCAAGTTGTCTGGCTGAAACGGGATTTGAGGAGCCGCGACCATGCGCCGCTGTTTGAAGCCGCGCAGCGGGGCCCGGTGCTCCCTTTGTACGTCTACGAGCCTTCTCTCTGGTCGGCGCCGGACGCGGCGCCGCGACATTGGAACTTCGTCGCCGAAAGCCTACAGGATCTGCGGCGCAGGCTCCCGGTGGTGGTCCGCGTTGGCGAAGTGTTGCCGGTGCTTGAAGAGATTCGGCGAACATACGGCATCGCCGGGCTGTGGGCGCACGAGGAGACGACGAACTGGATGGCTTACCAACGGGACCGGGCGGTCCGGCGCTGGGCGCGAGAGGCGGGAGTTCCGTTCACGGAGTTGCCGGGTTCCGGGGTGGTGCGGCGGCTCCGCAGCCGGAATGGCTGGGCGGCCGCCTGGGAGACCTTGATGGGGGCGACGCCGGTGCCGGAGGTTTCGGGGTTTGCCGCGGTGCCGGGTATGGCGCTGGGTGATTTGCCGCGCGCATCCGCGGCACTGCAGCAGGGCGGGGAATCGGCCGCCTGGGAGACCCTCGAAAGCTTTCTCCATCAACGAGGGCGGAACTATTCGAAGGAGCTATCGAGCCCCCTCACCGCCTTCGACGCCTGTTCCCGCATCAGCGCGCACCTGGCCTGGGGCACCCTCTCGATGCGCGAAACCGTGCAGGCGACGCGGCGGCGCATGGAGGCCGCCCCGGAGTGGAAGCGGCCGCTGCGGGCCTTCGATGCGCGGTTGCATTGGCGGAGCCACTTCATGCAGAAGATAGAAGACGAGCCGCAGATTGAGTTTCGCAACTTCGTGACCGCGTTTGACGGTATGCGGGAGCCGCACTGGAACGACGAGTATTTCGCCGCCTGGTGCGAGGGGCGCACCGGCTATGGGATGGTGGACGCCTGCATGCGCGCCCTGCGGGCCACCGGCTGGATCAACTTCCGGATGCGGGCGATGCTGGTCTCCTTTGCCAGCTATCATCTGTGGCTGCACTGGCCGAAGCCGGCGGCCTTTTTGGCGCAACAGTTTACGGACTATGAGCCGGGGATCCATTACTCCCAGTTCCAAATGCAGTCCGGGACGACGGGGATCAACACGCTGCGGATCTATAGCCCGGACAAGCAGGCTGAGGATCACGACCCGGACGGCGAATTTGTGCGGCGCTGGGTGCCGGAGGGGGTGGGGCCGCGCATCGTCGAGCATGCCGCGGCATACAAACTGGCGCGGGCGAGGATGGCTGAATTCCGGCGGCAGCCGGAGATGCGGGCGCAGGCTAAAGCGGTACAGGTGAAGCACGGAAGCCGAAAGAAGCCGGCCGCCCGGCCGCGGCAGCAGAGTCTGTTCTGAAGCTAAGTGATAGGTAAAAAAGCACTTCGGCTCCCTTGTGGTTTTTCTGAACAAAACCACAATTAGTTGTTGACCTAAGGCGAAACACCACTGTATTCTGTAGGTCGGTAGCGCGAAACGCCGGTTTCGCTGGTCTTGTCAACTGTTACCCGGACCGCATCGTTGTCCAACGATGAGCCGGGCTTTTCTGTCTACTGTCCCCGGGGAAATCATGGCTAGTATCGCTTCGAAGATGTCGTCCGTCCCACCTCCGCAACCCGCCGCCGAGCAGGAGTTGTTTCCAGGAATCCGTCCTCAGACGCCGGAAACCGCCATGCGGGTTAAGAAACGTAACGGGTCGTTCGAACCGGTACACGTGGAAAAGATCATTCGGGCGGTGCAGCGGTGCGCAGCTGGATTGACGCAGGTGGATCCGATGCGGATCGCGACCAAGACCATCGGCGGGCTCTATGACGGCTCGTCGACCCGAGAACTCGACCAGCTCTCGATTCAGACGGCGGCGTCGCTGATTTCCGAAGAGCCGGAGTATTCGCGGCTGGCGGCGCGGCTGCTGGCGAACTTCATCGAAAAAGAGGTCGCCAACCAAAACATCTACTCGTTCTCGCAGTCGATTGATCACGGGTACCGGTTCGGCCTCGTGAGCGAGTCGACGTACAAGTTCGTTAATGATAACGCCCGCAAGCTGAATAGCTGCCTGGAAGAGCGGAACACGGATCTATTTGAGTATTTCGGCATCCGCACGGTGTACGACCGGTATCTGCTGAAGAGCCCGGAGAGCCGCGACGTCATTGAGACGCCGCAGTACTTCTTCCTCCGCGTCGCCTGCGGCCTGTCGCAGAACGTGCAGGAGGCGATCGAGTTCTACCGGCTGATTTCGGCGCACGACTACATGCCGAGTTCGCCGACGCTGTTTAACTCCGGCACCTCGCACCCGCAGATGTCCTCCTGCTACCTGCTCGATTCCCCGCAGGACGAGCTCGAGTCGATCTACGACCGGTACAAAGACGTCGCGATGCTATCGAAGTTTGCCGGAGGCATCGGCTTGGCCTACCACCGGATTCGGGCGCGGGGATCGCTGATCAAGGGGACCAACGGGCGGTCGAACGGCATTGTGCCGTGGTTGAAGACGCTCGATTCCTCGGTTTCCGCCGTCAATCAGGGCGGTAAGCGCAAGGGCGCGGCCTGCGTGTACCTGGAGCCTTGGCACGCCGACATTGAAGAGTTTCTGGAGTTGCGGGACAACACCGGCGACGAAGCGCGGCGCACCTACAACCTGAACCTCGCCAACTGGATTCCGGATCTGTTCATGAAGCGGCTGGAGGCGGACGGCGTATGGTCGTTGTTCGACCCGAAAGCCGTGCCCCATTTCCCCGATTTGTACGGCGAGGAGTTCGAGAAGGCGTACGAGGAGGCCGAAGCGCAGGGGATGTTCATGCGCCAGGTGAAGGCACGCGACCTGTACGCCCGGATGATGAAGACGCTGGCCGAGACGGGCAACGGCTGGATGACCTTTAAGGACTCCTGCAACCAGAAGTCGAATCAGACCGGACTGCAGCATAACGTGGTGCACCTGTCGAATTTGTGCACGGAGATCACCGAGGTGACGCACCATGCCGAGACGGCGGTGTGCAATCTGGGTTCGATCAATCTGGCGCGGTATCTGACGCCGGAGGGGACTTTCGATTTCGAGAAGCTGGGGCGGAACGTTCGCCTGGCGGTGCGCTTCCTCGATAAGGTGATCGACATCAACTACTACCCGACAAGCGGGGCCGAGGTCTCGAACCGCAAATGGCGTCCGGTGGGCTTGGGTTTGATGGGGTTGCAGGACCTGTTCTTCCAACTCCGGCTGCCGTTCGACTCGCCGGAGGCGCGGACGCTGTCGAAGCGCATTCAGGAAGACATCTACTTCCACGCGCTTGAAACCACGGTCGGCTTGGCGGAGGAGTACGGTCCGCACGTGAACTTCCACGAGACGCGCGCCGCCAAGGGCCAGTTCCAGTTTGAGTTGTGGGGCGTGCAGCCGGAGGTCCGGGAGCGTTGGGATGCGCTGCGGCCGAGGATGATGAAGTCGGGCATGCGGAATTCGCTGCTGCTCGCCATTGCGCCGACGGCGACCATTGCCTCGATTGTCGGCTCCTATGAGTGTATTGAGCCGCAGATTTCGAACCTGTTCAAGCGCGAGACGCTTTCGGGCGACTTTGTCCAGATTAACCGGTACCTCGTCAATGAGCTGAAAGCGCTCGGGATGTGGAACGAGCACATGCGCAACCGGATTAAAATGGGCGAAGGGTCGATCCAGGCGGTCGAGGAGATTCCGGAGGAGCTGAAACAGATCTACCGGACGGTATGGGAAGTGCCGATGCGCTCCCTGATCGATATGGCGGCCGACCGGTCGCCGTATATTGACCAGAGCCAGTCGTTGAACCTGTTCATTGAAAGCCCGACCATTGGTAAAGTCTCCTCCATGTATATGTATGCGTGGAAGAAGGGTTTGAAAACAACCTACTACCTGCGGTCCCGTCCGGCATCCAAGATATCTAAGGCGACAGTTCCAGTAACTCCGGCGGCGGCGGTGGCCTGCTCGCTCGAGAATCCTGACAGCTGCGAAGCCTGCCAATAATCCGCATTTAAAGAGTAATAGGCAATGATTCTCGATCCTGGATTTGATTTAACGCTTCGTCCCATGAAGTACCCGGTCTTCTACGATATGTACAAGACCGGCATCAAAAACACCTGGACGGTGGAAGAGGTTGACTTTTCGACGGACGTGACCGACCTCCGTCAGAAGATGAACCCGGCGGAGCAGCACCTGATCAAACGGCTGGTGGCGTTTTTCGCCACCGGCGATTCGATTGTCGGCAATAACCTGGTTCTGAACCTGTATAAGCACATCAACTCGCCCGAGGCGCGGATGTATCTCTCGCGCCAACTGTACGAGGAGGCGGTGCACGTTCAGTTCTATCTCACGCTGCTGGATACCTACATTCCGGACCCGAACGAGCGCGCCGCGGCGTTTTCGGCCGTCGAGAACATTCCTTCGATCAAGGCCAAAGCCGATTTCTGCTTCAAATGGATCGACTCCATCAACGAGATGGATTCGATTCAGTCCGAAGCGGACATGAAGAACTTCCTGCTGAACCTTTCCTGCTTTGCCTGCTGCATCGAAGGGATGTTCTTCTTCGCGGCGTTTGCTTACGTCTATTTCCTCCGCTCGCGGGGATTGCTGCAGGGGTTGGCCACGGGGACCAACTGGGTGTTCCGCGACGAGAGCGCGCACATCGACTTTGCGCTCGAGGTGATCAACACGGTGCGGCGGGAGCGCCCGCATCTGTTCGATGCGGACTACGAGGCGCGCGTGAAGGAGATGATCCGGGACGCCGTGGAGTGCGAAGCGCTCTTTGCGGAAGACACGTTGGGCGGCGGGGTTTCCGGGATGTCGATTCCCTCCATGCGGCAGTATCTGCAGTACATCGCGGATCGCCGGTTGGTGTCGCTGGGGATTCAGCCGATCTATGGCTCGAAGAACCCGTTCGACTTCATGGAACTGCAGGACGTGCAGGAGTTGACCAACTTCTTCGAGCGGCGCGTTTCCGCCTACCAGACGGCGGTATCGGGTGAGGTCGGCTTCGCCGACGACTTCTAATGCCGGAACAGAATCTCGCCAACCATACGCAGAAGGTACCGGGTTTTTTGGTGCTCGGTCTCGTGTTGTTCGTAACGTTTATTGGCTGCATGGTGAATCTCTATGCCTCCTTAGGGGATCACCAGCGCCTGTATAGCGCCTCGCTGCTCTTCGTTTTGACGGGCGGGGTGTTTGTGACCGCTTACTTTGCACGGGTTTTTGCGTTAAAGGCGCAGGACCGGGCGATTCGGGCGGAGGAGAATCTTCGCCACTTTGTTCTGACGGGTAAGTTGCTCGATCCGCGCCTGGAGGTGAAGCAGATTATTGCTCTGCGTTTCGCCTCCGACGCCGAGTTCCCGGCCTTGGCGCAACAAGCGGCGGAGAAGGGCCTTTCGCAGACCGACATTAAGGCGGCCGTGAAGAGCTGGCGCGCTGATTTCTATCGCGTGTAACGCGATTTCGACCGGTCGCGGCGAGTATAATGTGGGCGTGCCCACTCCCACTCGCCGACGCCTCTTGCAAGCCTCCGCCACGCTGGCCGTGGCGGCCTCCACTCTGCCCGCGCAAGACCATTCTCAGCACGGGCTGACCCAGATTGAAACGGCCGCGCCGAAGAAGGCGCGCTTCTTCAACAAACAAGAGATGGCGCTGCTCGAGCAACTCGTGGAGCAGATTATTCCCCGGTCCGATACGCCGGGAGCGGCCGATGCCAAGGTGCATTACTTCGTCGACTTGCAAGCGCATACGAACAAGAAGCTCGGCTCCCAACTGCGGAAGGACTTAGCGTGGGTTCGAAAGCAAGGCTTCGCCAAGGGGGATGCGGCGAAACAAGTGGAGTTACTCACGGCGTGGAGCAAACAGAAGGGAACCAGTTCCTTCGGGGTATTTCAGCGTTTGAAGGACCTGACGATTGATGGCTACTACGGCTCCAGGGAAGGTCTGGCGCAGGAGCTGGGTTGGAACGCGAATACCTTTCTGCGGGAGTTCAAGGGCTGCACGCACCCGGAGCACGGAGTTTAAACCATGTACGTTCAGAACGCACCCGAAGTGCATGATGTGATTGTGATTGGCAGCGGCGCCGCCGGCGGCATGGCGGCGTGGAATCTGACGCGGCAGGGCGTGAACGTGACGCTGCTCGACGCCGGCACCCGCTTTCGGCGCGAAGAGTTCTGGACGCACGTGAAGCCGTGGCAGTGGCGGGAGCGGGTCGAACGCGGCATGGCGCCGCCGCAGATCCGGCTCGACACCAACGAGCAGCCGTACTCGTGGAAGGACCCGAACTACTTTGAACTGATCCGGGTGTGGGGCCGGGGCGGCAAGACGAACATTTGGGGCCGGGTGGCGCTGCGGTATTCGGACCTCGATTTCGAGGGGCCGGCGCGGGACGGCTGGGAGATCCCGTGGCCGATTCGGTATAAGGACATCGCTCCCTACTACGACAAGGTGGAACAGGAGATCGGGGTCTGCGGCGGCGACGACGATCAGGATTCGTTGCCGGGGTCGCGGTTTCATCTGCCCCCGGCGGCGCCGCGCTGCGGCGAGCGGCTGCTGCAGGCGGCGGCCAAGCGGCAGGGCATCAGCATTGTGAACCAGCGCCGGGCAGTAGTGACGAAGCCGCATAACGGCCACAACCCTTGCCACTACTGCGGGGCGTGCGGCCGGGGCTGCGATGTTTCGGCGTTCTTTAATTCCACCGATTATCTGCTCGATCCGGCGGAGAAGACCGGGAAGCTGAAGATCATCGACAACGCCGTGGTGGCGCGGATCCTGCTGGGGGAGAATGGTCTCGCGAGCGGGGTGCAGTATTTCGACCGGTACACCAAGCAGGAGCGTGTGATTCGCGGCAAGCGGATCGTGCTGGGGGCTTCGTGCGTCGATTCGACGCGGATTCTATTGAACTCGAAGTCGGCGCAGTATCCGACCGGCATTGGGAACTCGTCCGGGGTGATCGGGAGCTACCTGTGCGAGCAGGTGCGCTTCCATATGTACGGGTTCGTGCCGGAGTTGCTGGGCACCAAGACGCTGAACGATGACGGGATCGGCGGCGAACACATTTACATGCCGCGGTTCAACCATCGGGACGGGAAGAAGCGGGACTATCTGCGCGGCTACGGCTCGCAGTTCTGGGGGATTGGCGCGCAGCCGGGAGCGGCGTACGCGAAGCAGTTGGATGGCTTCGGCCTGGACTTCAAGAAGGCTGTGAAGCGGCGCTACCCGGCGCTGGTGGCGCTGCATCCTTACGGCGAGACACTGCCGCGGAAGGAGAACCGGATTACTGTTGAAGGGACGCCGCTCGATAAGTATGGCGTGCCGACGATGCGGATTGAGTACAACATCGGCGACAACGAGAAGAAGATGATCGCCGAGATGTACGATATGGCCGAGGGCGTGCTGCGGGCGGCGAAGGCGGAGATTCTCCCGTTTCAGCGCGGGTGGCTCGATAACTTCGGCAGCGCGATCCATGAGCATGGCACCTGCCGGATGGGCGAGGATCGGCGCCGGAGCGCGTTGAACGGGTTCAACCAGATGCACGACGTGAAGAACCTGTTCGTCGTGGACGGGTCGGCTTTCACGACGGCTTCTGAGAAGAACCCGACGTTGACGATTCTGGCGCTGGCGTGGCGGTCGACGGATTACCTGGCCGAGGAGATGCGGAAAGGCAACCTTTAGCGGACGAGCGGGGTGACGGTGAGCTTGCGGATTTCAACGGCTCCGTGGTCGCCCTGCACGCTAATGGGGCCGGGTTGCTCTTCGTTGGGGTCGTGGGCCATGGCGGTGAGGCCTTCGACTTCGCCGCGGTCGATGACCGTGACGCCGTTGACGATGACGGTAACGGTGCGGCCGACCAGACGAATGTCGTAGGTGTTCCACTCGCCGGGCTTCTTCACCGCGTTTTCGCGGGGCTTGATGCGGCTATAGAGGGCGCCGGTGCCATGGGTATCGGGCGCTTTGCCGAAGTCGTCGATGATCTGGACTTCGTAGCGGCCCCGGAGGCCGAGGCCGCCGTTGGACCCTTCGCCGAGGCGGAATTCACCGTGGAGTTCAAAGTTCCAGAACTTCTGGCTCGAGACAAGGTTGTTGGCTCCGGCGACATTCTTCATCACGCCACCTTCCACCTTCCAGCCCAACTCCTTGCCGGGCACGAGCGCCGACCAGTTGGAGAGGTCCTTACCGTTGAAGATTTCGACGGGCTTGCCGGGCTTCCATTTGCCGTCCTCTTTGTCTTTGATGACCGGAGCGCGTTTGCCGACGAAGGCGAGTTTGGAGGCGGGATGGCCTTCGATTTGGAACTCGCCGACCAGGTCGCCCTTGACGATGCGGGCCGTGTAGACGCCCTTGTTGGCGCCGGAGGGTTGACGGAGATAGTTCCGTTCAAAGACGAAGCGGAGGACGCCGCCCTTGGCACTGATCTCGGGAATTGCGTTCATATCGCCGCCGGGCGCGCCGACGAAGCGGCCTTTGATGGCAGCGGTTCCGGCGCCGTCCACTTCGAGCCACCAGGCGCGGCGGCGGGGTTCGTTGGGCACGGTGATGTTCCAACGGCCATTGAAATCGAGATCTTTTGCCAGTCCGGCCAAGGATAGCAGGAAGAAGAGAGCGATGCGCATGAAAACGAGAGTGTACCATTGCGGATGGCGGGCCGTTTCGATAGAGTTGCGCCATATGCGAAAGGCAGTTTTGACACGACGCGCGCGCCTGGCGATGCCGGTGGCGCCGGCAGTGATAGCGGGTCCGATGGCCATAAGCGGCGGACGCATGTGGCGGCTGCGGGAGCCGAGCGGACGGATGTACAGCATCATCCGGTTGGACACGCGGAGCGGGCTGAAGGGATATGGCGAAGCGGGCGTGGTGGAGGCCGCGGAGTTCAAACGAATTCTCGACCAGGTGCAGGGCCGGGAGGCGACCTCGTTTGAGGTGCTGGGCTTGACGGGGCCGCTGCGGGGGGCGGTGAACGTGGCGATGTTGGATATCGTGGGGCGGGCGGCCCAGGCGCCGGTGTATCAGGTGCTGGGCGGACCGACGCGGCATAAGGCGCGGGCGATTGCGACGGTGAAGAACTCGAACAATGTGGAAGCGGCGATGGAGGCCGGCTACCGGGCCTATGCCGTTCCGCTGCCGACGCCGCTGTTTCCGAACTCCGGCAAGCAGTATGTGAATCTCGTGCTTTCGCTGTGGGAGGAGCTGCAGAAGATCGGCGGCGACTATGTGCTCGACGGGGCGATGCGGCTGACGCCGGGCGACGCGCAGATGGTGGCGGCGGCGCTCGAGAAGGAGCATCCGTTGTTTTTGGATGAGCCGTGCCGGTTGACGCAGGTGCGGCAGGTGGCCAAGATCAGCGAGGAGTCGGTGACGCCACTGGGCTTTGGGCGGGACGTGGATTCGCTCGACGTGTTTCAGGATCTGCTGCGCGAGCAGGCGGTGGATGTGTTGCGGCCGACGCTGCAGCGGCTGGGCATTTCGGCCATCCGCCGGCTGAGCGCGATGGCCGAGACCTACTACACGGCCGTGGCGCCGTTCCATGACGGCGGGGCGCTGGGAACGGCGGCGGGGTTGCATCTGGCGGCCAGCCTGCCGAACTTCTTCGCGCTGCAGGTGCCGCGGGTGAGCGCCGCCGAGCGGCAGGCGCGGGACGCGATGATGTCCGGCTGGAATGAGCCGGTGAAGGAAGGCTTCTTTGAACTGCCCACCGGGCCGGGCTTGGGCGTGACCGTCGATGAGAAGGCACTGGAGCGCTACGAGGTGAAGCTGTGATGCTAAGAAGGGGATTTTTGGGTTTGGCGGGTGCGGCGCCGGCGCTGGGTGGCCGGTTTGTGGATTCGTGCGGGTGCGCGCTGCAGCCTCGGGCGGCGGCGGCGGGACCGTTGGGCGCGGCGGCGTTCGAGAAGGTGGGTTCGAAGCTGCGGATCACGAACGTGAAGGTGTTTGGTGTCTCGTTGACGCCGGACTCGGACCGGCCGTACGTCTTCGTGAAGATCGAGACGAATCAGGGTTTGATTGGCTGGGGCGAGGGGACGCTCGAGGGAAAGGCCGCCGCGGTAATGGCTTGCGTCGAAGACTTCAAGGAGTTTCTGATTGGGGCGGACCCGATGCAGGTGGAACATCACTGGCAGTCGATGTATGTTCACAGCTTCTACCGGTCGGGGCCAGTGATGGGTTCGGCGATCAGCGGCATTGATCAGGCTTTGTGGGATATTCGCGGCAAGGCGCTGAACCTGCCGGTGTACAAGCTGCTCGGCGGGCCGGTGGACACGCGGGGCGTGCGGGGCTACTACCATTTGCGGGCGCGGAGCAAAGAGGATCTGCCCCGGCTGCGGGAGGAGGCGCGGAAGCAGGGGATCACCTGTTTCAAGAGCGGCATTCCGGGCTACTACGAATGGATTGAGACGAACAAGAAGATCTCGGCCGCGGTGCAGGCGATGGCCGATCTGCGCGAGGGTCTGGGGCCGGACATCGACATCGGCATCGACTTCCATGCCAAGACGTCGCCGAGCGTGGCGTCGATTCTCGTGAAGGAGGTGGAGCCGCTGAACCTGCTGTTTATTGAGGAGCCGTGTCCGCCAGAGAATGTGAAGGCGATGCAACGGATTGCCAAGCGGTCGACGACGCCGATTGCGACGGGCGAGCGCCTGGTGGCGCATTACGGTTGCCGCGAGGTGATTGAGCTGGGCGTGGCGGACATCATCCAGACCGATATCAACCACGTGGGCGGCATTACGGCGCTGTGGAAGGTGGGGGCGATGGCGGAGATCTCGGGGATCTCGATGGCGCCCCATGCTTGCGAAGGGCCGATTGGCGGTCTCGCGACGGTGCATGTGGATGCGGCGATGCCGAACTTCCTGGTGCAGGAGATCTGCAGCGGCGTGGAGGTGGGGCCGAACGAGAAGGTCTGGGCCGAGTGGCTCGGCTTTCCGGCGATGCGGATGGTGAACGGCCGGTTCCCGCTTTCGGACAAGCCGGGGCTGGGCTTTGAGCTGACCGAAGAGGCGCTGAAGAAATACCCGTTTGGCGGAACGAAGCCAATGGCACGGGTGTTTCATGAGGACGGGTCGGTAGCGGAATGGTAGCGCTCCGCATTGGCTTCGTTTCGTTATTTGCCATGTTGGCTTATGGCGATGACTTCACCGAGAAGATCCGGCCGGTGCTGGCCGATAACTGCACGAAGTGCCATAATCCGGCGAATCCGCGGAACCGTCTGAACTTTTTGAAGGCGACGGCGGCGACGGAGGTGGAGGCGCAGCGGTCGCTATGGCGAAACGTGGCGACGCAGTTGCGGAACCGGACGATGCCGCCGGGCGACGCCAAGATGGCCGAGGCGGACCGATTGGAAGTAGCCAATTGGATTGAGGCGCGGCTGCGGAGTACGGGTTGCACGAGCGAGGAGTACGCGGGATTCGTGGCGTCGCGGCGGCTCAACCGCCGGGAGTGGAAGAACACGATCCGGGATCTGTTCGGGCTCGATATTGCGGCGCCGGACCTGTTTCCGGCCGATGAATCGGGTGGGGCGGGCTTCGATACCAACGGCGAAACGCTCTATATCCCGCCGATGATGCTCGAGCGGTATCTGGAGGCGGCGTCGACGGTGCTCGACCGGATTATCGTGACGCCGGCTTACAACAAAGTGGTTCTGTCGCATGAGTTGAATCCGGTGACGGCGCCGCCGACCGGGATCAAGCCGAGCCGGTTCGTGGATCCGGGGACGGAGTTGAGCACGAACGTTTCCGTATTTGCCGAGGGGCAGTATACGATTCGGGTTTCCGTGGAGCGGCCACCGGTGACGCCGTTTACGTTGAAGGTGAAGGTGGATGGTCTCGAAGTAGGGACGCTGGCCTATGCGCGCGATTCGGGCGGCGGCGCGACGGCGCGGTTGGCGACGGCGACGCTTTCGCGGGGGGCGCATACGATCACGGTGGTGAACGGGACGGAGCGCGTGGAGTTCTACAGCGTGACGGTGGACCAGCGGCCAGCGCCGATGGCGGCGGAGAAGCGGGCGCTGCACTTCCAGTTATTGGGTTTGGAGCCGGGCCAGTCGCCGGTGGATCCGCGGGCGGCGGCGCGGCGCGTTCTGAAGCAGGTGTTGCCGAAGGCGTTCCGGCGGCCGGTGGAGGACGCGGAGGTGGAGCCGTTTCTGGCGCTGTACGATCGCGGGGCCAAGCGCGGGGATCCGTTTGAAGAGAATGTGAAGCTGGCGTTGAAGGCGGTGCTGGTTTCGCCCCGGTTCCTGTTCAAGGTGGAGGAGCCGGATCCGCGGCCGGGGATTCAACGCATCGGCCAGTACGAGATGGCTTCGCGGCTTTCCTACTTCCTTTGGTCGACGATGCCGGACGCGGAGTTGCTGCAGTTAGCCAGGGCAGGAAAGTTGCAGGACCCGGCGGTGCTGGCGGCGCAGGTGGACCGGATGATTGACGATCCGCGCTCGCGCGTTTTCGCCAACGGCTTCGTGGGCCAGTGGCTGGGGACGCAAGAGGTGGGCGGGCGGGCGATGCCGCTGCTGACGGAGTTACAGCACTTCTATACGCCGGAGGCCGCGGCCGATCTGCGGGAGCAGCCGGAGCTGATGTTTCATTACCTGCTGACGGCGAATCGCAGCTTACTCGAGTTACTCACGGGAAGTTACACGTTCTTGACCGACCGGCTGGTGAAGTATTACCAGCTCGAAGGCAAGGTGAAGCTGGGTCCGGGGCCGGGGTTCCATAAGGTCGATTGGCCGGATACGAAGCGGGCCGGGGTGCTGGGATTGGCTTCCGTGCTGGGCATGAGTTCGCACTACAAGGAGGCGAGTCCGGTACTGCGCGGGGCGTGGGTGCTCGAGACGCTGCTGGGGACGCCGGTGCCGCCGCCGCCGCCTGATGTGCCGTCGCTCGATGCGATTAAGGCGGCGCATAAGAAGCTGAGCGTGCGCGAGATGCTGGCCAAGCACCGGGAGAACGTTTCGTGCGCGGCCTGCCATAACCTGATGGACCCGATTGGGCTGGGCCTTGAGAATTTTGATTGGATGGGCCGCTGGCGGGACACGGAAGCGGATGGGCGGCCGGTGGACGCTTCGGGCGCGTTGCCGAGTGGGGAGAAGTTTAACGGTCCGGAGGAGTTACGGGGCGTTCTGCTGCAGCGCAAGGATGAGTTTGTGCGGCAGATTGTGAGCAAGACGCTGGGTTACGCCCTGGGGCGGGGTTTACAGGACGGTGACCAATGCACTATTCAGCGGTTGATGGACCACCTGGCTAAGGATGGCTATTCCGCCCGTACCTTGATTCGGGATATCGTATTGAGTACCCCGTTCCGGAATTCACAGAGCGACGCGGTGGTGAGCGAGAGCCACGGTCCGGCGAAGAAGGCTCCCCGCCGATTGTTGGGAACCAAGTAGGAGGCAGGATGATTTCACGACGGACAATTTTGCGCGGGATTGGCGCAGCGGTTTCGACGCCCTGGTTGGAATCGAGCCTGCTGGGCGCGCCGAAGGCCGCCGTGGACCGGTTGTCGGAGCCTCCTTTGCGCATGGCTTGCCTGTTCATGCCGAACGGGGTGCGGCCGGAGCATTGGACGCCGGCGGGCGACGGGGAGCAGTATGAGATCACGCCGCATCTGCAGGCGCTGGCGCCGCTGAAGAACGACTTCCTGCTGCTCGAAAACCTTTGGAATAAGAACACAGTAGGCCGCAACGGACACTGGCCGAAGGTGCCGGCGTGGCTTTCGGGCGGATTCGTCGAACGGACGACGGGCGGCGATCTGGACTCCGGCGGTACGACGGTGGATCAGGTGGTGGCGCAGCGGATTGGCCACGAGACTCCGCTGATGTCGCTTGAGTTGGGTATCGACGCGCCGCGTACGGGCATCGATACGGCGGGTGGCGGGTTCCCGCGGGCGCTGGGTTCGTTTTTGTCCTGGGCGGATCCGAAGACGCCGGTGCCGAAAGAGATTGTGCCGCAGTTGGCGTTTGACCGGCTGTTCCGGAACCGGCGGGCGCCGGTGGTCTCGGGGTTGGACCCGAAGTCGCCGGAGATGCTGGGGTCGCTGCAGCGGGATGAGACGAGCGTGCTGGACCTGGTGCGGGAGCAGGCGCGGGCGCTGCGGGCCAGAGGGAGCAAGACGGACCAGGCGCGATTGGACGAGTACTTTGAATCGGTTCGTTCGGTGGAACGGCGCCTGGAAGCTTCGATGAAGCCGCAGAAGCGCTGGATCAACGAAGGCAAGTTTCCGCTGGATCGGCCGGTGGCCGGCACGCCGGCGACGCATAAGGAGCATTTGCAGTTGATGCTCGATATCCTGCTGCTCGCCTTCTGGACGGACTCGACACGCGTGGCGACGATGATGTTCGGCGATGCGCAGTCTTCGCAGGATTATGGGTTCCTCGAAGGTGTGAAGGGGAACTGGCACGGCATCTCGCATCATCGCGATCTGCCGGAGGGTTTGGCGCAGTACGGGAAGATCATCAACTGGCAGGTGGAGCAGTTCGCGGCGTTCCTGACGAAGATGAAGAACCTGAAGGAAGGCGAGCGGTCGCTGCTCGATAACTCGATGGTGCTGTTCGGCTCGTCGCTCAAATGCGGCAACCGGCACCAGGAAGAGAATCTGCCGATTATTCTGGCCGGGCGCGGGAAGGGAACGCTGCGGCCGGGCCGGCGGATACGGGCGGAGCAGAAGACGCCGTTCTGCAACCTGCATCTGGCGATGATGCACCGGATGGGCGTGAAGGAAGAGTCGTTTGGCGATAGCACCGGGGTGCTGGGCGGATTGGCCTAGCGTTCGGGAGCTGGTTGCCGCAGTTGACGGTCGATCGCGTCGTAGAGCTCGAGCATCTGCTGGGCGGCGGCGCGGTCGGCGCCGAAGCGGAAGCGGTTGTAGGCGTGGGTGAAGCTGGCGACGAGGTTCGCGGTTTCTGACGGGGGAATCACGCGGGCGAACTCGAGGGGCGTATACCAGGTGGGTTTGCGCAGGTTCTGCTTTTCGAGCAGGTCGAGGAGCTGGCGGTACATCAGGGCTGCGTCGGACTGGGAGGCGGCGCCGGAGCTGAGGCGGGTGCGGCGGAGACGTTCCTGGCGGCGGGCGCGGATCCATGGAGCCAGGGTCCAGAGGAGAGCGACGAGGACCACGGGCAGGAGCAGCAGGAGGCCATACTGCTTGAGCCAAGCGGTGGCTTGTTGGCGGGCCTGTTGGAGGCGGAGATTGAGGGACGGCACCGTGGAGCCGGCCAGGCGATTGTTCTCGATGGCGGCGGCGAGTTTGAACTGCCGTTCGAGGTCGTACTGCATGACCCACTCCTGCCAGAAGAGGTCGGCGGCGTCGATGAGGTTCGAGAGACGCTGAAAGAGCGCGGCGTGGGCGGGACGGCCGCCGGCGGGGGTGGGATCGAAGGTGGTCCAGCCGCTGTTGGGGATCCAGGCTTCCACCCAGCTGTGGGCGTCGGAGGCGGCGATGACGTGCCAGCCGGAGACGGGGTTGCGAACGCCGCCCTGGAAGCCGGTGACGACGCGGGCGGGGATGCCGAGCGAGCGGAGCATGACGGCGTGGGCGGAGGCGAAGTACTCGCAGTGGCCGCGGCGGCGATCGAAGAGAAAGTGGGCGATGGGGTCGGCGGATTTTGCGCTGGGGAGTTCGAGGGTATAGGCGAGGTTGGATTGGAGCCACAGTTCCAGGCGCCGGGCGCGCCACCAATCGTCGGGTTCGTTTTCGGTGAGGCGCCGGGCGAGTTGGGCAATGCGGGGATCGAGAGGGGGCAGGGCGAGAAGGGCGCGACGGTCTTCGAGCGACGGGGAGGGGGCGCCATCGCCGAGGGGCGCGTCGTAGAAGCCGGAGACGGAGTAGCGGAGGAGGCCTTGGTTCTCGTTAACCACGCGGAGGCCGCCGGTGGAATGCCGGAGGACGGTGGGCAGGTTGGCTTCGATGAACTCCGGGATGCCGAGGAGGAAGAGGCTATCGAGGGAGCTGTCCGAATGCTGGACCTGGTAGCGGACACGGGTGCCGGTGCGGCGAACCGGGCCGCGGACGGGGAGGCTGAGCGAGTTGTACTGGAAGCGGAGGAGTTCGGAGCCGCCGCGTTGGGTCCAGCGCTGGCCATCGAATTCGGTGAGGGCGGCGCCGCGCCACTTGAAGGGGAGGATTTCCGGGGTGGGGCCTTCGATGCGGACGTGCATCATGGTGCGGCTGGAGGTTTGGATGGCGCCGATATCGCCGAGGCGGACGTTGCCGGAGAAGCCGGGGAGGCGGTAGCGGGAGGTGACGAGGTTCTGGAACGCAGCGCGGGCGGTGCGGGGCAGGACGAAGAACATGCCGACCGTGAGGAAGAGGATGGTGAAGGAGGCGGTGAGGGTGGTGACGAGGAGGCGGACGGGAAAACGGACGCTGGCGATGGGGAGCGAATGGCGGGTGTACTGCGCGCCGAGGCGGATCTGCCAACTGGCGAAGGTGGCGACCCCGGCGGCGAGAAAGAGTGCGAGGAAGAGCAGGAAGAAGAGGCTGGCCGACAGGAGGGCGGCGGCGAGGAGTTCGGCGAAGGCGATGAGGACGGCGTAGAGGGCGTCGCGGCTGGTGACGACGGTGAGACCTTTGGCTACCGTGAGGAAGCAGATCATGCGGACTGTGGCGGCGAGGAAATCTTCGGAGAGGAAGCCGTAGTCGACGGGGTAAAAGGCGGCGTAGAGGATGACGGCCGCGTTGGCCCAGGCGGCGGGGAGTTCGAGGTGGCGGCGCCAGACGTAGAGGGCGATGCGGCCGGCGAAGGCGGCGCCGGTGAGGGTTAACGTGATGGGATCGACTTCCCCGGACGAGGCGAGGGCGAAATAGCCGCTGAGGAGCAGCGCCAGGAGAGCTGCGTCGAAGAAGCGGTCGACGGCGTTGCGGCGTTCCTCGCGGATCAGGGGCATGGGTTAGGGGATGGCGGCCATGACGCCTTCGGCGAAGTCGCCGGTGGCCTGGCGGGGGACTTCCTGCGGGGGGATGACGACTAGAAAGGCGCCATCGTGGAAGGTGATTTCGCCGGGGGCTTTCTTCCATTTCTGGAGGGCCTCGAAGGCTTCGGTGTTGGAGTTGAAGCGGTAGAAGGTGGCGGTGACGTCCTGGGGGCCGGAGTAGGTGGTGCGCCAGGATTGGGCGGGTTGGAGGGCGAGGGGGAAGGTTTCGGTGGGTGGGGTGGCTGAGGAAAGGGTCCAGCCGCCGCGGACCTGCTTCGGGGGTTCGAGGAGAGCGGGGGCGGAGGCGCCGCCGCATCCGGCGAGGAGTACAGCGGCGAGAAGGAGCAGGCGATGCATTCCCTAATGTTACTATCGGGAGAACCAAACTTTATGGCGAAGCCCAAGCCGTCCAAGGGCCCAGCGCCGACCCGCATCACGAAAGACGATCTCAAGGTGGCCGTTCCGTGCCTTGTGCTGATTGTGGGCGCGATTGTGCTGCTTGGCTTACTTTTTTCCGCGGTGCTGAAACCGCGATAGGAACCGATTGATTCATGCGTCATGATGCCCGAATGCCGGACCAGATGCGTCCGGTCACGATTGAACCCAACTACCTGATGACCGCCGAAGGGTCCGCGCTGATCAGCGTCGGCAACACGAAGGTGCTGTGCACGGCGTCGGTGGAAGACTCCGTACCCCCGTTTTTGCGGGGCAGCGGCAAAGGCTGGGTGACGGCCGAATACGCGATGCTGCCGCGGGCCACCGCCACGCGGACGGCACGCGAAGTGAAGAAGGGCCGGGAGAGCGGCCGGACGATGGAGATTCAGCGGCTGATTGGCCGGGCGCTGCGGAGCGTCGTGGACCTGCCGGCGCTAGGCGAGCGGAGCGTATTGATCGACTGCGACGTGCTGCAGGCCGATGGTGGTACGCGGACGGCATCGATCACCGGCGCCTACGTGGCGCTGGGCCTGGCGATGCAGAAGCTGGTGGCGGGGAACATGGTGAAGCGGAACCCCATCCGGCATTACGTGGCGGCGACGAGCGTGGGCATTGTGGACGGTACGCCGATGCTCGATCTCTGTTATGAGGAGGATTCGACGGCGCACGTGGACATGAACATCGTGATGACGAGCGGCGGGAAGTTCGTGGAGTTGCAGGCGACCGCGGAGCAGGAAGACTTCGACGATAGCCAGCTCGGCGCGCTGGTGGCGCTGGGCCGGAAGGGCGTCGGCGAGTTGATCGCGCTGCAGCGGCAGTTCGTGACGCTGCCGTGATTATCCGCTGCGCGACCACGAACCCGGGGAAGCTGCGGGAGTTCGGGCTGATCTTCGCCCACTTTGGGCGGGGCAAGTTTACCTTGGAGCCGCTGCCGAACCTGGGGGCGATTCCGGCGCCGGATGAGACCGGGGAGACGTTCGTCGAGAACGCCGCGCTGAAAGCGTGTTACTACTCGGCGTTTACCGACGACCTGCTCTTCGCCGATGATTCGGGCCTGGCCGTGGATGCGTTAGACGGCGCGCCGGGGGTGTATTCGGCGCGCTATGCCGGGCCGGAGGCGACCGACGCCGACAACAACGCGAAGGTGCTGGCGGCGCTTGAAGGCGTCGAGGACCGGGCGGCTCGTTTCGTCTGCTCCATCGCGTTAGCGCAGAACGGCAAGCTGCTGGGAACGTTTACCGACGATGTGGTGGGGCGGCTGATTGACGAGGCGCGGGGGCCCTATGGGTTCGGGTACGATCCGCTGTTCTACTATGAGCCGTTTGGCGGAACCTTTGGCGAAACGGAGCCGGAGCGGAAGTTACTCGTGAGTCATCGTGGCAAAGCGCTGGCCCGCCTGATCCGCGAACTGCTGGGGCAATCGGCTATACAATAGCGGCGATGACTCGCCGACAGATCTTAGGTTCCCTGGCCGGAGCGGCCTTTGCGCAAGGTGCGGAGCGGCCCAATGTAGTGCTGATCCTTTCGGACGACCACACCCAGCGGGATCTCGGCGTTTCGGGGAATCCGGTGGTCAAGACGCCGAACCTGGACCGCTTCGCCCGGCAAGGCATGCGCTTCACGCGGGCGTTCACGGCGGCGCCGCAGTGCGTGCCTTCGCGGACGGGATACCTGACGGGCCGGTCGCCGGTGGCGGCGCGGATGGGACGCTTTAATTCACCGCTGCCGCGCGAAGTGAAAGTGTTTCCCGAGTATCTGCGGGCCGCCGGATACTACACAGGGGTGTGCCGGCGGAGTTACCACTTGGACGGGGCGCCGGGCGCGGCGGGGACCGACACGAATGCGATCTATGAGCGGCACGCCCTGCGGACGTTCCATGAACGGATGGACTTTGTTGACCGGACGGCGGGTCCGCGGACAAAGACCCCCGAGATTCTCGATCAGTTCTTTGCAAAGGTACCGGCGGGGAAGCCGTTCTTTCTCTGGGTGAATTTCAATGACCCGCATCATCCGTGGGACAAGCTGGGAACGCATGATCCGAAGGAGGTGCCCGTGCCGGCGCACATGCCGGACCTGCCGGGGGTGCGCGAGGACATTGCGCGCCACTACGACGAGATTAGCCGCATGGATGAGGAGTTCCAATGGGTGCTCGATGCGCTGGCCAAGCGGGGTGTGGAACAGAACACGATCGTGATTTTCGCCGGCGACAACGGGCAGGCGCTGCCGCACGGCAAGGGGTCGTTGTATGACTCGGGGCTGAACGTGCCATTCCTCGTCCGCTGGCCGGGGAAGGTGGCGGCGGGACGGGTTTCGGCGGAGCTGGTATCGGGCGAGGACGTGGGGCCGACGGTGCTGGAGGCGGTGGGATTGCCGGTGCCGAAGGACATGTCGGGCAAAAGCTTTTTGGGGCACTTGCGCGGCGCGGCGGCGGGACCGCGGGAGTATATCTTCGGGGCGCGGTTGCATCACGGGAATGCGCCATTTACCGAGACCACGCGGGCATCGACGTTTGACTTATCGCGGTGCGTGCGTTCGAAGCGCTACAAACTGATCTATAATTGCACGCCGCAGATGGAGTACTCGCCGGTGGATTCGGCGCGGGATCCGGGATGGACGCAGATCGTGGAGGCGCACAAGGCCGGCAAGCTAAGCGCGCAGCATGAGCAGGCCTATTTCGGCAAGCGGCGGGTGATTGAGTTGTATGACCTGGAGAAAGATCCCGCGGAGTTAGAGAATCTGGCGGGGCGGCCGGAGTTAGCGAAGGTTGAGCGGGAGCTGAAGGTCGTGTTAGCCGAGAAGATGATTCTCGATTACGACTTCCTGCCCCCGCCGATTAACGACTAACTCCCGTAGCGTTGCCAGGCCAGAAAGGCGGCGATGGTTTTGCCGTCGATGATCTTTCCCGTCTGGATCATGGCGTCGACTTCGGCCGCCGTGAACCACTTCGATTCAATGCGCTCGTCCTCCATGAACGCCGTGGGGCCGGGTTTGAGCTCGGTCGCGACAAAGATGTTCATCTTCTCGGCCAGGAAGCCGGGGCTCATATAGAGGCTGAAGAGCTTCTTCCATTTCTTGGCCGTGTAGCCGGTCTCTTCGCGGAGTTCCCGTTTGGCGGCCTGGAGCGGGGTCTCCCCTTCATCCATGCGGCCGGCGGGGATCTCCCAAAGGTAGGCCTCGGCGGGCAGGCGGTATTGTTTGGCGAGCAGGATGCGGCCCTGGTCATCGACCGGCATCACGACGGCGCTGCCGATGTGTTGAATGATGGCGCGCTTGATTTCGAATCCTTCGGGGTCGATGGCGACGTCTTGCGTGACCCAGAAGATGGGGGTGCGGAGTAGCTCTTGGCTACTGATGATTTTCATTTTGCCCATGATGAGATGAATTCCTCATAGGGTAGCGTGTTCAGGACATCGGCCTTGGTGAGCCAGCCGCGCCGGGCCATTTTGACGCCGTACTTCATGTTCTCGAGGTGGCGCGGGTGGTGGGCGTCGGTCGAGATGGTGAACCGGACTCCCTTCGATTTGGCGATGCGGAGCAGGGTGGCGTGCAGGTCGAGGCGTTCGGGGCTGGCGTTGAGTTCCATGGCGACGCCCCGCTTGGCAGCCGCGGCGGCGACGGTTTCAAAGTCATAGACAAAGGCGTCGCGATGGAGCAGGACGCGGCCCGTGGGATGGCCGATGGTCTTCACGTAGGGGTTTTCGAGGCAGGCGAGATAGCGGTCCGTCATCTCCTCGCGGGAGAGGTTCATGTAGCTGTGGACGCTGGCTACGACGAAATCGAGCGAGGCGAGGGCCTCATCGTCGAGATCCATGCGGCCGTCCTTGAGGATGTCGCATTCGATGCCGCTGAGGACGCGGATGCCGAGCGCCTCGTGGTCGAGGGCGCGGACGCGGGCGGCGAAATCGAGGACGCGCTTTTCATCGAGGCCGTTGGCCATGGCGAGGGCCTTCGAATGGTCCGTGATGGCGATGTATTCGCGGCCAAGCGCCCGGGCGGCGGCGGCCATTTCGTCGAGGGTGGCGCGGCCGTCGGACTCACGGGTGTGCATGTGGATGTCGCCGCGGATGTCGGCGAGTTCGAGGAGCGCGGGGACGGGGGCATCGAGTTCGCCCTGGTTCTCGCGCATTTCGGGCGGAATGAAGGGCAGACCGAGGGCGGCGTAGATGCCCTCTTCGGTTTCGCCGGCGACGCGGGATTCGTCATCGAGCCGGAACAGGCCGTATTCATTGAGGGAGTAGCCTTGCTTGAGGGCACGTTGGCGCAGGGCGACGTTGTGTTCCTTCGAGCCGGTGAAGTACTGCATGGCGGCGCCGAAGCTTTCGGCGGGCAGGGCGCGAACGTCCACTTGCAGGCCTTCGACGCCGACGCGGGCGCTGGCTTTGTTCTCACCGTGGCCGAGGACCTCGCTGACTTTGGGATGGGCGACGAAGCGGTCGAGGGCGGCCTGGGCGCCGGGTCCGGTGACGAGGAGGTCGAGGTCGCCGACGGTCTCTTTGCCGCGGCGGTAGCTGCCGGCGGGGGTGACCTTTTCGACGCCTGGGGTGGCGGCGAGATACGCCGTGAGTTCGGCGGCCATGGCGTCGGCGAAGTTGAGGAGGTAGCGGCCGGCGCTCTTGCGGTACTGCTCGATGCCGCGGAGGATCTTCTCTTCGTGCTTGGCGCCGAGCCGGCGCAGACCGCGAATGCGTTGTTCTTTGCAGGCGCGTTCGAGGTCGTCGAGGGTGGTGATGCGGAGCTCTTCGATGAGCAGGGCGATGGTTTTGGGACCGAGGCCCTGGATGTGGAGCATTTCGAGCGCCGTAGGCGGGTAGCGTTCGAGGAGTTCGTCGCGGCGGTCGAACGAACCGCGGGTTTCGATCTCGTCGATGACCCCGGCGATGCCTTTGCCGATGCCGGGGATGTCGGTGAGCTTGCGGGCGGGGTCCGCGCGGACGGAGGCGAGGCGTTCGCCATAGCCTTCGATGACGGCGGCGGCGTTGCGGTAGCTGCGGATGCGGAAGCCGTCTTCGGCGGCGATCTCCATCAGGTCGGCGGTTTCGCTGAGGAGCTTGGCGATCTCGATGTTCTCCATAGCATTTATTGTCTGATAAGCTAACCAGTCATGAAGAAGTTCTTTGCCACCTTCGTTGCGCTGGGCGCGCTGGCGTGCGCGCAGAAGCCGAACACCGCAGTGACTGGTTATACCGACACGCCGGAGATTCCGGGACAGAAATGGAAGGTTCACGATGCCAACCGGCCGAAGCCGGTGGTGGTGACGCCGGGCGCGAAACTCGGGGAGCCTCCGTCGGACGCCATTGTCCTTTTCGACGGCAAGGACCTGTCGCAGTGGAATTTTCCAGGCAAGCGGGGCAAGGCGCCACAGCCGTGGAAGGTTGAAAACGGATACTTCGAGATTGTTCCGGGCGCCGGCGATGCGGTGACCAAGGAGAAGTTCGGCGATATGCAGTTGCATATCGAGTACATGCAGCTGCCGGGGAACACGAAGCTCGGCCAGAACCGGGGCAATAGCGGGGTGCTGATTATGAACCGCTACGAGATTCAGGTGCTGGACAGCTATGGCGACCCGACTTACGCCGACGGGCAGGCCGGGGCCATCTATGGCCAGTGGCCGCCGATGGTGAACCCGATCCGGAAGCCGGGCGAATGGAACGCGTACGACATCATTTTCGAGGCGCCCAAGTTTGAGGGCGAGAAGCTGGTGAAGCCGCCGTTTGTGACCGTGTTCTTTAACGGCGTGATGGTGCACAACCGGAAGGAGATCACCGGGCCGATGGCGCATAAGGTGAACCTGCCGTTTAAGGCGCACGCGGACGAGGAGCCGATCGGCTTGCAGGATCACAACGAGTACGTGCGGTTCCGCAATATTTGGGCCCGGAAGTTGAAAGGGTACGATCGGAAGTAGTTGATGGCTACAGCAGAAGATTTTGCGGAAGTGGAATGGGCGGTGATTTGTGACGCCGCCCATGGCGCCGGGATGGCGATGATGCTGCTGGGGAGCAGCGGACTGGTGGGGTCGATGAAGGAGATGCTCGTGGCCGGGCGGACGGCGGCGAACGCCGCGAAGCACGAGAGCGAGTTGATTCGGGCGATCTGCGAGCCAGAGGCGATGCGCGCGATGCAGAAGCGGGTGGCCGATGTGCTGTCGGAAGGCCACGGTGGGGATCCGCGGCGGGCGCTGCGGGAGAAGTCGCTCGACTGGTTAGGCGAGGCGGTAGAGGTGTTGCGGAAGAAGGCGCCGGAGGAGTTGGGGGCGTATCGGGAGTGGGTGACGGGGTTTGCCAGCGAAGTGGCTAATGCGGCTAGTGAGGGCGGCCCGCTGGGAATTCGGGGGGAAAAGGTAAGCGCGGAAGAGGCCCAGTATCTGGGCGCCCTCCGCGCTATCCTGACTGCGGATCGGAACGGTTAGTCGAGGTTCAACGACGGAACACTCGTGTCCAAATTAGCGCAACGGTCTGACGGGTGAGGCCCTGCTAGGGTAAGGAGAAGGTTCCGGCAAGAATCGACTCCACCCGAGGAGGCCCCCAGCCCTGTCTCAAGTATCCA
>JAIXQP010000046.1 GCA_027485675.1 Terriglobales bacterium
AACCGGCACCTCGGCGGCACAAGGGCAACCTCAACTCCAGACCACAGAAATCACCGCCACAAGTCCTTTGCTATCAATTCAGACCCAACCGGTCTCCGGCTAATTTGGACACCAGTGCCCGATGATAGACTTCCCGAATGGGTAAAACTACCTGGAAGTCTGAACTGAAATGTCTAATTCAGCAACGTTGGCAACTGGACGAAACATTTCTACTGAGCGATGTATATGAATTCAAGTCCGATTTCCAACGTTCGTACCCAGGGAACTCGCACATAGACAAGAAGCTCCAGCAGACGCTCCAACAACTGCGCGAAGATGGAATCGTCGAGTTTGTAGACTATCAAGGCACGTATCGTAGGATTGGCTAGTGCGCTCCGTGGAAGATTCCTTGTCCTAAGTGGGATTGTGCGGTAGAAACTGGAGCTACCTCCACTTACACCCGAAAACGCTTGACAGCGTCTTCATCCAGTTCAACGCCGAGGCCGGGCTTGCGGGGTACTTCGATATAGCCGTTGACCGGTTCAAAGGGCGGAGTGATGAGGCTGTGCTGGCGGAGGTAGCTCAGGGTGTCCGAGCCAATGGTGCAACTGCGCGTCGCGGCGGCGGCATGGATGAACGACATGTCGCGGATGCCGAGTTCGACGCCGGAGCCGTGCCAGCAGGGGATGCCAGCCATCTCCGCCATGGAGGCCAAGCGGACGACCTCGCGCATGTTGCCGCCTAAGTTGAAGATATCCACCGAGTCGGTCTTGATGGCTTCGAAGAGTTGCTCGGGGCCGGTAGGGGTAAGAGCGAGCGGAATCGTCGTCCGCTGCCGCATCTGGCGGAACCAATCTAAGCGCTTGGGGAAGGGATCCTCAATCGTCAGGTTGTAACCTTCGAGACGCTTGGCGACCGGCAGGAAGCTGGCGAGATCCGGGTACGACGAGTTGAAGTCAACGATGAAATTGAGATTCGGCGAGGCCTTGGCGACGGCCGCCATCTGCTTCTCAATGGGGTCGCCGAGGCGGGCTTTGAATTTGAGATTGCGGAAGCCTTTGGCCACAGCCGTTTCGCCGACTTTGACGAGATCGTCAAAGGTGCGCTGGGCGGTCCAATAGGACACGGCCACCTTCTCCTGCAGGCGGCCGCCAAGGAGGGCGCAGACGGGCAGGCCGGAGGACTTGCCCATCAGGTCGAACATCGCGATCTCAAAGCCGTCGGCGGTGGAGTGCTCGGGGAGGTTGTTGTCGAGCTCTTCCATGCGCTTGCCTTTGATGAAATCGGCGTTGCGCTGGGCGGCGGCATCGGTGACCTCCCGCGCGGTTTCGCCGAGGCCGACCATGCCGTTATCGGCGTGCAGCTTGATGAGGAACTTCGGATAGCTATCGAAAAGCACGAGGCGCTGATCGAGCGTGGGCCCGTAGTTCTCGCTGTAGACCACGCCGGGCTTCATCCGGACGACGACCTTAATCAGCTCGACACGTTCAATCTTGACCGAGGCGGCTTTGGCGGCCGCCCCGAAGAGGCTCGCGAGGAAGAGTCGACGTTGCATTGGGCCCTAGAATAACAGCCGGAGCCCGAGCTGAGTGAGCCGGGGATCGCGGGTGGAGGTGATTTGACCGAAATTGGCGGCGCCGACGGCAGAGGAGACGCCGGACCATTGCGTGTGGTTGAACAGGTTGAAGAACTCGCCGCGGAACTGGAGCTGGACGGCGTGGTCGGCCGAGGTGCGGAAGAGGTCCGCCTTCTTGCTGAAGGAGACGTCCCAGTTGGCGAAGCCGGGGGCGCGGACGACGTTGCGGCCGAGGTTGCCGAAGGTGCCGAGGGCGGGCGCGGCGAAGGTACCGCTGAACCAGCGCTGGAGGGTATGGTCAAGCGTGATGGGTCCGGTGACATCGGGCCGCTGGCCGCCGGTGCCGGTGCCGGCGCGGTCTCCGGGGACGGTGACGGAGAAGGGCGTGCCGGATTCAAAGCGGCTGATGCCGGAGACCTGCCAGCCGCCGAAGATCTGCTTCACAGCACCTTTGCTGTTGCGGAGGAGGGGCAGTTCGTAGACGTAGCTGACGACGAGCACATGGGTGCGGTCGAAGCCGGAGAGGCCGCGTTCCATACCGTTGGCCGCGTACGAGTTGAGCGGGGTGGCTACGTTGTCGATGGACCGCGAGAAGGTGTAGGACCCTTGGAGCGAGATGCCGCGGGCGAAGCGGCGGGTGGCCGAGGTCTGGAGGCTGTGGTAGACGGACTGGCCGGTGGTTTCGTTGGTCGTGATGGCCGCGAAGCCGGGGAAGGGGCGGGCGGCGTTGACGTTGAGGCGGCCCGCGGCGACGTCGGCGGAGGCGACGGGCTGATTGATGTCGCGGGTGCGGGTGAGGGCGACGCCGCGGGAGCCGACGTAGCTGGCATCGAGCAGGATGTCGCCGGGGAGGGCGTGCTGGAGGCCGAGAGACCACTTCATGTAATAGGGGATGTTCCAGGGGGAGGCGTAGTTGTTGAGCGCGATGGGGAAGAAGCGGCGCTCACCTTGCGCGGGGTTCGAGAAGGCCGTGCCGAAGATGGAGGCGCTTTGGTTGAAGGGCCAGTTGTTGCGGGCGGCGGAGACGAGCTGGGCCCAGCGATCGTGGAACATGCCGAAGCCGCCGCGGACGACGGTGGAGTTGCCTTTGCCGAGGCCGAGGGAGAAGCCGCCGCGGGGGGCGAAGGTGTTATAGACCGAGTTGGTCATGGCGTTGCCGAAGGGGGAATCCGACTTGCCGACGACGACGACGCCGTTGTCGTAGTTCTGGGTGCCGGTAACGATTTGGCCGTTGGTGGGCAGGACGGTGGCCGCGGCGGCGCGGTTGAAGCGGGAGGGCAGGAAGAAGGAGTAGTTGCCGTCGTCGTCCTTTTCGGGCTCGAAGATTTCGTAGCGGACGCCGTAGGTGAGGGTGAGGCGATTGGTGGCGCGCCACTGATCCTGAATATAGAGCGACCAGTTTTCCCAGCGGGAGCGGCCGAAGATGTGATTGGAGTTCTCGGTGTACTGGAAGGCGTTGCCGATCAGGAGATCGGCGAGGGCGTCGCCGGTGGCCTGGCTATTGAACGTGAAGGTGCCGTTGTTGTTGGGGACGCTCTGGTTCTGCGACTTGTTTTCTTTGTCGATGGCGCCGCCGAACTTGATGCTGTGGCGGCCTTTGTTCCAAGAGAAGTTGTCGATGATTTCCCAGGTATAGGAGGTGATGTTTTGGGGCCAGCGGATATCGATTCCGGCGTAGCCCTGAGACATGGAGATGGAGGGGATGAGGCCGGCGGCGGCGACTTGAGTATTGAAGACGCGCGGGACGCGGAAGGCGGCTTCGCGGGCGCGGGCGGCGTTGGCCGACGTCGAGATGGCGAGGGAGCCGCCGTAGAAGGAGGCGGTCAGTTGGTTGACCATGTTGGCGTTGGCGATCCAGGTGGTGGAGACGTTGGCGCCGCGGATGACATGGGACTGTTCGCTATCGGCGACGTTCTGCATGGGGTTGCCGGCGAAGAGGCCGTAGGGGCTGATGAGGCGGGTGGAATCGAGATTGTAGCGGGCGAAGACGGTGAAGTTCTCTTTGGCGTTCCAATCGAGGCGGGCGAGGCCGGAGCGGTAGTTGGTGCCGTCGGGTTCGGCGGAGGTGAAGTTAAGGGCGCCCTGCTGGAAGTTGGGGCGCTGGTAGTAGGTGCGGATGAGGGCGAGGGCGTTGGGATCGAGGCGGTTGGCCGGGATCTGGCGGTTGGGGAAGAGCTGGCCGGTGAGGGGGTCGCGGATGTCGCGGGTGGCGGAGAAGTTGCCGGCGATTTGGGCGTCGGTGGGGACGATGCTGGTGCGGGCGCCGGTGCTTTGCCAGATGCGGCGGTATTCGTTTGAGAGGAAGAAGAAGAGTTTGTCGCGTTTGATGGCGCCGCCGAGGGTGCCGCCGAAGTTGTTGTAGCGGTTTTTGGGGCGGCGGGCGGCGAAGAAGTTGCGGGCGTCGAGTTTGTCGTTGCGGAAGAATTCGAAGAGGGTGCCGTGGAAGTCGTTGGTGCCGGACTTGGTGACGACGTTGACCTGGGCGCCGCCGTTGCGGCCGTAGTCGGAGGTGTAGGCGTTTCGTTCGATGCGGACTTCGGCGATGGCGTCGAGGTTGACCATGGCGAGGTTGTTGCCGTTGAAGGTGTCGACGTTGCGGCCGCCGTCGAGGGTCCAGTTATTGGCGCTGGTTTGGCTGCCGCCGAAGGAGAAGGGGACGCCGGTGTTGGAGCCGAAGCCGGGCTGCTGGGCCTGCATGGAGCTGACGCCGGGCTGGAGGGTCATCAACTGCGTGAAGCTGCGGGTGTTGAGGGCGAGTTCCTGGACCTGGGTGCCGTAGACGGTGGAGCCGATGTTGGCGGAGGCGGTATCGACCTGGGCGGCGCGGGTTTCGACTTTGACGGTTTCGCTGACGGAGCCGACGGTGAGTTGGGAGTCGATGCGGACGGTTTGGGCGGCGCTGACGTTGACGTTGGTGGTTTCGGTTTTTTGGAAGCCGGATTTCTCGAAGACGAGGGTGTAGGCGCCGGGAGGGATTTGGGGGAGGAGATAGTTGCCGGAGGCGTCGGTGAGGGTTTCGCGGCGGAAGGCGGGGTTATCGCGGGAGACGCGGACGGTGGCGCCGGGGACGGTGGCGCCGGAGGGGTCGGTGACGGTGCCGAGGAAGGTGCCGTTATTGAATGTCTGCGACAGGGCAGAGGGGGCTAAAGTGAGCAGACATGCAAGAAAAATACGCATGAAGTATCGTACATTCGATGGGGATTTCATACAGCGAATCCGGACAGGATGCTGGACGAAATCGGGGGTAGGGGATTAGGGGGCGATGGAGAAGAAGCCTCTCCAGACGACGCGGCCGGCGAGGAGAATGTCGGCGCGGTAGGGTCCGGGGAGCAGGTGGGTGGGGGCGAAGGTGACAATGGTGCGGCCGACCGAGCCGGCAGGCAGGTTGGCGCGTTTGGTCTCGCCGGTGGCGCGGCGAACATTGGTGGCGTCGTAGAGGGCGACTCGGATGACAGCCTGGCGGATTTTGGTGCGCGGGTTCCAGTTGGCAAAGACGGCGAAGGAGGGCTCTTTACTGGAGATTTCGAGGCCTTCCTGAACGACTGGCTGCCGGTTGGGATCCTTAGCTACTTCGCGCACGATGCCGCCGCTGGTGATGTCGGGGTCGGGCAGGTAGTAGGGGGTGAGGGCATTGGCGGCGTGGAGATCGGCGAGGGGGAGCGGCGCCGCGGAGGCGGGGGGTAGAGCAGGCAGCGGGGTGGCGGCGACGCCGGATTTGGAGTGGAGGAACCAGGAGGAGAGGCCATTGGCCCGATCGAGCGCGCGGACGCCGGGGGTGGTCGAACCGCCGATAATGCCGATGACTTCGCCGAAGGGGTTCAGGAGGGGGCCGCCGACGGCGGCGGGGGAGGTAGGGGGCTGGAGGGGCCAGCGGTCGCCGAAGGCGGGGCTTTGGGTGCGGCCGACGACGTCGATGCCGGCGATGGCGCGGGCGTCGTTCTCGACGCTGAAGTGGACCATGCGTTCGCCGATGGGGACGGTGTAGGTGGGCGGAGCTGGTTTGAGGGGCGGGGCCGAGCCCGTATCGACGGTGAGAACGGCCCAATCCTGGAGGCGGCTGTGGGCGCGGACACCGGTGATGGGCCGGCGCTGGCCGTCGGCAAAGGCGACTTCGACGTTGGCGGCGCCGTCGATGGATTGGAAAGCGGTGGTGATTTCGCCTTTGCCGGAGACGAAGCCGGAGGCGGTGTCGAAGCGGCGGCCGGTGGAGTCGAGTTTGTAGACCCAGACGATGGAGGGGGCGAGGCGGTAGATCTGGTCGAGGGTGAGGGGCGAGGGGGGTGGAGGCGCGACAGGGGGCGGGGGAGGCGTCGCTGCGGGGGCAGGGACGGCCACTTCGAAGGCTTGGGAGGCGGCGGGCAGGCCGTTGATGCGGACGTCGAGCTGCCAGACGCCGCCGGGCATGCCAGCGGCGAGGTCGAAGGTCCAATAGGCTTGGAGTTTGCGCGTGGGCGTCTCCATGGCGATGTCGGAGATGCTGGCGAGTTTGCCGTCGGGCTGTTTCCAGACGCCGGCCAGTTGATACTTGGCGGGCGGGGCGTCCCATTCAAAGTAGATGACGACTTGGCGGTCGGTGGGGTAAGTGAACTTACTGCGGGGATTGGGGATGGTGAAGGTGTCGCCTTCCGTGACGCCGAGGGGGCCAACAACGCTGCGGAGGAGTTGGGGAGCTTGGGCGAAGGTGAGGCTGGTAGCCAGGAGTAAGCAGGGGATCAGGGGCTGCCGCATTCGTCTTCTTAGGATGGCAGATCGGCGCACCCGCACTAAGGGGGTTAGCTGAAGCAGGAGTCATGCCTGCGGATGGCGTGCGTCAAGTGGCTCACGACCGCATAAAGGGTTTCTTCGCCGGCAAAGGAATGTCGACTTCGGTAAAGCTCCCAGGCGCGGCAAAGTTAACTGCGGCGACTATCGCCGGAAGGTGCAAGCGTACGAGCGGCCAAGGCGAGTGACCGAGAACCACTATGGCGATTCTGCGTCCAAACAGATTCTGCTGATAGCGAAGATTCTTATCGGCGGTGAGAAAGAGATCAAACCCTGACTCTTCCGCCGCTGCGATCAATTCGCCATTTTCCAGCCGTCCCCAGCCTAAGTCCGCAGCCTTGGTAACGACATGCTCTGAGAGGTGGAGAGCGAGGCCATAGGGGGCGCTTTTATCAAAGAGGACGCGCATCCGACAGCGTGTCGCCCCCCATGGGAACGGGCGGCGCGGCACTTCGGGCGACAAACTCGAGCAGGGTCTGGATTTGTTCCCGCGTGACGTCGTAGTTCTCGATGATCTCCTCAATCGTGGCGCCATATTCGAGGTTCTCGAAGATGACAGAGACGGGCATCCTGGTATCGCGCAAAACCCAGGCGCCGCTCACGCGGCCGGGCACGCTCTCCACAGCGGGGCACTGCGACCAGTCTAGAGATGCTGTTGCCATTGGGGACCTCGTTCCCTCCAGTATCCGACGATTTGGGCGACTCGGATCAGGGAAAGCCGTCCGCAGGGGGGAGGGATTCGCGCCAGGCTCTACACTGGGGGGATGCGGTCGATTTTCCATGTCGACATGGACGCCTTCTTCGTGTCGGTGGAGGAGCTGTACGACCCTTCGCTGATCGGTAAGCCGGTGGTGGTCGGTGGGGCGGCGGACCAGCGGGGGGTGGTTTCGGCGGCTTCCTACGCGGCGCGGAGGTTTGGAGTGCATTCGGCGATGCCCCTGCGGACCGCCTACCAGCTTTGCCCGCAGGCCATCTTCGTCGAAGGGCATCCGGAACGGTACCGGAAGTATTCGAATCTCGTGAAGGAAGTCCTGCAGCAGTTTACTCCGCTCGTGGAGATGGCTTCGATTGATGAGGCTTACCTCGACATGACCGGGACGGAGCGGCTCCATGGGCCTCCGCTGTTGGCGGCGCATAAGCTCCACAACGCGATCAAAGCCGCGACCGCCTTGAACAACTCGATCGGCGCGGCCACTTCGCGGCTGCTGGCGAAGGTCTGCTCGGACCAGGCCAAGCCGCATGGCATCGTGTGGATTCCGCCGGGGGCGGAGGCCGCGTTTCTCGCGCCGCTCGACGTGCGGAAGATTCCAGGAGTCGGGAGGGTCACCGAGCAGAGGCTGCACCGGCTGGGGATCCGGCAGGTGGGCGATCTGGCGACGCTCGAGCCGAAGTTTCTGGCCGAACACTTTGGCCAATGGGGCCTGGCGTTGGGAGGCAAGAGCAAAGGCCTCGATTCGGGCGGGTGGTTCCAGGGCGAGATCGGCGAGGAGCAGGACCCGAAGTCGATTAGCCATGAGCATACGTTTTCCGTCGATACCGCGGACGCGGATGCGCTCGAGGCGGCGCTGGCACACTTGAGTGAGAAGGTCGGGCGGCGGCTGCGGGAGCACGGGCTGTGGGCGCGAACGATTCAACTGAAGCTGCGGTATTCGGACTTCTCCACATTTACCCGGGCGCTGACTTTGAGCCATGCGACGCAGATCGATACCGAGATCTATCAGACCGCCCGGGACCTGCTGCGGAAGAATCAGAGGCCGGGGGCGCCGATTCGCTTGCTGGGGGTGCATACGTCCGGCTTTTCGCACGAGGCGGGGCAGTTGGACCTGCTTGATGGCGCACAGCATGAGCGGATGGGCAAGGCGCTGAATGCGATGGACAAGCTGCGGGATAAGTACGGCGAGATGTCGGTTTCGCTGGCGTTGGGGATGAAGGGACGGTTTAAAGAGCGCACCCACGAGGCGCTACCGAACGACGGGAAGCCGAAAAAGTGAGATTCTGATAGTTCATGTCTGAGCCTCTTGGCCTGCTGCTGACCGAGCAGCGCAACCCCCGATCGGCCCGCATTGACCAAGTGTCGACGGCCGAAATGCTAACCATCATCAACGCCGAGGACCGGACGGTTCCCGAGGCCGTTGGCGCGGCGATTCCGGCGATTGCGGCGGTGCTCGACCAGTTGGTCCCGCGGGTGCAGGCGGGCGGACGGCTGTTCTATATTGGCGCCGGGACGAGCGGGAGGCTGGGGGTGCTGGACGCCTCCGAGTGCCCGCCGACGTTCAGCGTTTCTTATGAGATGGTTCAGGGAATTATGGCCGGAGGGATGACGGCGCTTTACCAGGCGACGGAGGCGAGCGAGGATTCGCCGGCCTTGGGGCGGGCGGATGTGGAAGCCCGCGGATTTACGGCGCAGGATACGCTCGTGGGCATTGCGGCGAGCGGACGGACGCCCTACGTGATCGGCGCTCTCGAGTATGCGCGGAGCCTGGGCGGATTGACGGTGGCGCTGGTGTGCGTGCCGGAGAGCAAGATGGCCGCCGCGGCGGAGTACACGATTGCCGTGCCGACGGGGCCGGAGGTAGTGACGGGGTCAACGCGGATGAAGGCCGGCACGGCGACCAAGCTGGTGCTGAACATGCTTTCGACGGGGCTGATGATCCGGCTGGGCTATACGCACGGGAACCTGATGGTGAACGTGCAACCGAAGAATGAGAAGTTGGTGGACCGGGCCATTCGCATTGTCGCCGAGGCGACAGGCGTGGACCGGGCGGAGGCCGAGCGGCTATTCGAAGCCGCGGGCCGGAATGTGAAACAGGCGATTCAGAATTACCATGGATAAGTTTTTGATTGAAGGCGGGGCCGCGTTGCGCGGGTCTGTCGCCGCGAGCGGAGCGAAGAACTCCGCGCTGCCCGCGTTGGCGGCGTGTTTGTTGACAAGTGAGCCGGTGACGCTGGGGCGGATTCCCCGCGTGAAGGACATCCGGACGATGCAGAGCCTGCTCGCCCATATGGGCGCGAGCGTGGAGGAGTACAGCCCGGACATTACCCTGGTGCACGCCAATTCCCTGCCCCGGCCGGAGGCGCCCTACGACGTTGTGAAGACGATGCGGGCGTCGAGTCTGGTGCTGGGGCCGCTGGTGGCGCGGACGGGGCGGGCGCGGGTGTCGATGCCGGGTGGGTGCGCCATTGGGGCGCGGCCGATTGACCTGCATATGCGGGCGCTGGAGCAGTTAGGCGCGCGGATTGAGCAGTCGCACGGGTATGTCGAGGCCGTCGCGCCGGAGGGGCTGCGGGGCGGGCAGATCCACTTTGACCGGATCACGGTGACCGGGACGGAAGACATCCTGATGGCGGCGGTGCTTGCCAAGGGTGAGACCGTGATTACGAACGCGGCGCGGGAGCCGGAGGTGGTGGACCTGTGCGACCTGCTGACGAAGATGGGCGCGAAGATTGGCGGGGCGGGCACGTCGAGGATCACCGTGGAGGGCGTCGAGGGGCTGCATGCGGCGGAGCATCAGATTATCGCCGACCGGATTGAGGCGGGGACGTTGCTGCTGGCTGGAGCGACAACGGGGGGTGACCTGACGGTGACGCAGTGCGTGCCGGAGCACTTGGCGGCATTGACGGCGAAGCTGCGGCAGGCGGGATTTGAGGTGACCGAGCCGACGCCGGACAGTCTGCGGGTGCGGCCGCAGGCGAAGCTGCGCAGCGTGGATATGACGACGGAGGAGCACCCGGGCTTTGCCACCGACCTGCAGGCGCAGTATATGGCGCTGATGACGCAGGCGGACGGCATTGCGATGGTGACCGAGACCATTTTCGAGAACCGGTTCATGCACGTTTCCGAGTTGAACCGGATGAACGCGAACATCCGCATTGACGGTAACCGGGCGATTGTCGCGGGGCCGCGGCCCTTGACCGGGGCGCAGACCATTGCGAGTGATTTGCGGGCGAGTGCGTCGCTGGTGATTGCGGCGCTGGTGGCGGACGGGGAGACGGTGATCGACCGGGTGTATCACATGGACCGCGGGTATGAACGGATTGAGCAGAAGCTGGAGTCCGTGGGCGCGCGGATTCGCCGGATACAATAGAGTCATGGTGCACAGCCCTGGGTTTCTGGCGATTGTCAATGACGCGAAGACGCGCGTGCAAGAGATGGACGTGGCGCAGTATGTGCAACTCCTCAAGTCTGGCGAGGAGCATATTCTGGTGGATACGCGCGAGGAGAGCGAGTGGAACGCCGGGCACGTGACCGGGGCGGTCCATTTGTCGAAGGGGATCATCGAGCGCGATGTGGAGACGAAGATCCCGGACAAGGACAAGAAACTGGTGTTGTACTGCGGCGGCGGCTACCGGTCCGCGCTGGTGGCCGATAACCTGCAGAAGATGGGTTACGCGAACGTCATTTCGCTCGACGGCGGGTGGAAAGGCTTGCTAAACAATAACGAAGTAGAGAAAACACTGCCATAGGACGTAGAGCAGGCAGACCGATTCGATGAACCGGAGGAACTTGACGAATCCGGTGGAGAGGAACTCGAAGCGGATGAGCATGGCGGTGATAACCGAGGCGTACACGACGTATGGTTCGATGAACGATCCGACGGTGCGGACGTAGGCGACGAGTCCGAGATAGTAGAACAACGGCCAGTTGCTTTCCGAACGCATGCCGGGCCGGGCGAAAAGCAGCCACAGAGTGATCAGGAAAACAATGATCGATAGGACACCGAGATCGGTCGTGCGCAGACGCATAAGGAATGAGTTCCGGGCATCAGAACGACCAGCTTAGACTCGTGTAACCGGTGTGAGCGGTGTAGTCCTGCAGCGCCAGAAACTGTTCATTGTAATTGTAGTACTGCCAACCGAGATTCCAACGCAGCTTTTTATGAAGTTGTACTGAGAAACGGGCGAGAGGCGTCTCGTACGTTAAGGGGAAGGCCTGATCCATGAGCGAGCGGCCGAGGCGAGCGGCATCCTGGATGCGGTGATAGCCGAAGTAGAGATCGGCGCGGCGGGCGAGATTGAGCTGGGCGCCGAGGCGGACCTGGCGGAGACGGGAGCGGTAGAGGCTGCGATCGTTCTCGATCAGCTCCCCGAGGGAGAAGTAGGCGAGTCCGGTGACGGTTTCGACGTGGGTATGGCCGTAGCCGGCTTCGAGGGTAAGAAACGGTTTCGGGGTGAAGGTGCCGTCGATGGAGGCGAGACGGGTGCGGGCGCTGTGGACGAACAGGGAGTTCGAGTTGAGGTTGTAGTTGGTCTGATAGCGGCCGAGGAGGCTCCAGCGTTTGGTCTTCCACTGCGCGCGGGCGGCGACGGTATGGTAGTCCTTTTCGCTGGTCGTGTAGAAGGGGCGGTCGGCGCGGCCGAGTTCGCCATCGACGCTGAGGCGGAGTTGCTTCACGGGTTGGAGCCGGAGACCGAGGAGGCCGGAGTGGAGGCGATTGGTCTGTTCGTCGCGATCGAGGCGGGCGGGGGCGGCGACGTCTTCAAACTCGCTCGACCCGATACGGCGCTCCGAGAAGTGGTAGCCGGAGTAGAGGCCGAGCCAGGGGGCGAGTTTCAGATTGGCGTCGGTGAGGTTTGCGAAGGTGCGAATGCCGAGGTACTGGAAGTTGAGGAAGCTGAGGCCAGCGACGCCGTTGGCGAACTCGCCGTAGGAGCCTTCGCCTTCCATGCGGGTGCTGTAGAGGGCGGTGTGGTTGGTGATGGTGAGGCGCTCGACGGGAAACCAACTGAGGGTGACGTTGCCGGTGGTGACGGGGCGGCGGGCGTTGCCGCCGACGAAGAGCTGGCGGTTCTGCGCGGCGCTGAAGCGGCCGGTGCCGATGGCGAGTTCATCGACGACGAAGTTGCGCTGGCCGGTCGTGTGGGTGAAGCGGCCATCGAAGGTGAAGGACTTGAAGGCTTCGTTGTGGATGCCGATGCGCCAGTAGGGGGCCTGGCCATGGTTGGGTTCATCGCGGCGGAACTGGGTGAGCGTGGTGGTATCGGCGGGGTTGGCGCCGGCGCCGGGGGCGAAGAGCGGGGCGCGGGTATCGTCTCGGAAATACTCCCAGCCGTGGAGGACGTGGAACTTGGTTTTGAGAATCTCGAACTCGGTGCCGAGGCGGTACTCGTTGCGGGTGCGGCGGATGTTCCAGAGGTAGGTGAATTCGTCGCCGCGGCCGTCGGGGAATTGGAGGGTATTGAACGACGGGCCGTCCTGTTGATTGCGCGAGTAGCCGAGGAGGAGGCGGAAGCGGCTTTGGGGCAGGAGAATGAGGTCGTGGTCCTGCAACTGGCGGGTGGAGTTGATGGCGTGCTGGCCGCCCGCGATGGTGAGCGCGGGGTTGAAATAGTCCATCCAGCGCCAGACGGAATCGAAGCGGTAGATTTTGTCCTTCTGCACCCGGAGGGAGGAAAACTGATAGGGATCGTTGCCGAGGCCTTGTGTGGAGAGGACGATTTCGTCGAAGAGCTTGCCGGAGCCGGGCTTCTTCGAGTTGATGGTGAGATAGCTGCCGAGGACGCGGATGCCGTTGCCAAAGTTGACGTCGCTACGGTACTTGCCGAGGTTGCCGTCGACATTGCGGAAGCGGTAGCCGGTTTCGATGGAGTTGACGACGTTGTAGCCGGCGAGATCTTCGCCTTTGGCTTCGCCGGCGCGCTGGGGGGTGGGGGCGACGACGGGCTGGCCGAAGGCGGCGGTGACGATGAGAACGAAGAGGAGGAGGGTTCTCATCGCAGGAACCTCGCGTCGGCGTTGGAGCCGTGGATCTTCACATGGCAGGTGGTGCAGTTCTGATAGCGCGGGTCGGCCATGTTGTGGGAGCCGGACTGGACGGGGATGCCCTGGCCCTGGCGGCCGAAGCCGGGAGCGCCGTTGTGGCATTCGAGGCAGAGCGTGAAGACGACCGGGCGATTGAGGAGCCGGGGGTTCGCGGAGCCGTGCGGGGCGTGGCAACTACCGCAGCCATCGACGCGGACGGCCGCATGTTCGAACAGGAAGGGCCCGCGCTTGTCGGCGTGGCACTGGATGCAGGATTGCTCGTTGGCTTGGGCGTGCTGCTGCAGGCGGGGCCGCTGGCCCATGCGCCACGTGGGCGCCGGGGCGCCGTGGGGGTTGTGGCAATCGGCGCACTGTACGGTGCCTTCGTTGACCCGATGTTTGAAGGGCATCGAGAACTGGGCTTTGACGTCGGTGTGGCAGGTATAGCAGAGATCTTTCTGCGGACTGGCGAGCAGATGCTTGGGAGTGGCGGCCTTATGAACGGAATGGCAACTGGAGCAGACGACTTCGGCCTGGGTGTGGGAGGAGCGGCGTACGTTGTTTCGGGACCAGTCTTTGCTGTGACATTGCAGGCAGTTGTCGAGCGACTGCCGGGGGTTGAGGGCGGAGAAGGCGATGATCAGATCCTTTTTGCCGCCGGCGGTGACGTGAGCGCGGCCGGGACCATGGCAGCTTTCGCAGCCGCGGTCAGCTTTCGTATGCGCATTGCGAAAAAAGTCCTGCGTTTGGGCAAGATGGCAGGCGCGACAGGCCTGGGACCCAATGAAAGGATCTTTCGATTGGGCGTAAAGCAGGCTCGAGAAGAGGAGAAGGCCCCAGACACGAATCACAGCAGACACTATAAGCGATCCTGACCTGTTTCAGTTGTGAACATTGTCCATGGCTCACTGGGAAGATCTTTGAGGTGCGGCCGCATCCAGCGAAAGGTGGGATGTTTGCGGAGGAACGGCGAGGCGCGGAAGTGCAGCCGGCAGGAGTGGCCCATCGAAGCTTCCAAGCGAAGCTCCTCCGCCATTCTGGAATCGGCAACCTTGGCCTGGACGGTGCCGGCGGGGGCGAAGGGACCGGCCCAACCCGGGATGCCACGGGGCGAGAGATCGATGTGGCCGCAGAGGGTTCGTTCATTGGGATCGCGCTTGCCGGTAGCGGAGTCGAGATGATCGGAAAGGAAGGAACGCGCCATGGCGACGTCGATTTTGCCTTTGTTCTCCGCCATTAACTGGTCCCAGCGGATGTGCCGGGCATTGGCGCTGGAGGTTTTGTCGGCGGGATCGAAGCTGGTCTCTTCGGCGATGAGCTTGGGGTTGACCGGGAAGTTGCTCCCGACGAAGTAACCGTCCGTGGTGCGCTGGAGGGTGACGTTTTTGAGGCCGAGTTCAAGACTGGCGATTTCACCGGTTTTGCGGTCCCCGACCAGCCAGTTGTTGGCGTATCCCCCGTTGTTGCCTTCGATCATAATGCGGGCGAAGCTATCGATGGAGTCGGCGTATTGGGCGGCTTTGCGCGCGCGGACGAATTCGGCAATGCCGGAGGGGTCGAAGCCGGCGAAGTTGCTGATCGTTGTTTCGGTGATCATCAGCCCGCCGGAGCTCACGACGAAATCGTCGCCGGAATGGATCAGGCCAGGCATGCCGTCCATGAGAAGCCGGAAGCCTTTTGCGGGAACGATGTCGAAGATGACGTTCCAGCGGGCGCCTTCGGCGTAGCCGGTCCAGTTGTTATGGCCGAAGACGATCTGGCCCGACTTGGTATAGCTGCCGGTGGCGATAAACGCGCTGCAGCGGTCGGGAACGGGAGCGGCCACCTTCTGGGACCAGGGGAGGTAGTACGCGCTGAGTTCGATCCAGCCATTGAGGGCCACGACATCCCACAGATCGAGTTTGACGCCGCGGGCCTGCAAACCTTCGACGATGCCCTGCATTTCCTCGCGATATTCGGTCTCCACCTTGGGCCACAACACCTGTTCAGCGGCGGTGCGGAAGAACGACCAATCCTTCTTGACGTCGTGTTCGAGGACGGCGGCGATGGTGCGCTGGCTGTCTGCGATCTCCGGGGCCAGGAGAAAGCCATGTTGGAAGCCAATAGCGGAAGGCGCCCCCTCCAGATGAAGGAAGATCCAACCATTTTTGGCAGGTTTCCGAAACGCAGAACTGAGTCGCGCGTCGGACGGAGTAGAGGGAACAGCAGGAGGAGCCTGCCCCCAGCCAACACAGGACACCACAACTGCGACAATCGCCGACCCTAGACGCATGGTTGCTCTGTAGATTCCAGTATATTGGTTAAAACCGATGTTCCTACGCTTCGCTTCACAAGTTTTAATCCTATCCACCGTGATTTTTGCCCAGCAGTTGCCGGCTCCGGACCCGAAGATCGTGATTGATCCCGAGAAGCCCGATCAGGTGATTGCGACCGTGGACGGCCAGCCGTTTACCCAATTGGACCTGCAACTGCTGATGGTGACGATGAACAAGACCCAGCAGGACGCGGTGCGGAGCAACCCGGTAGAGGCTCTGCGGATGTACGGCTGGCTGAAGAAGATGGCGCAACTGGCCGAGAAAGAGGGTTTGCATAAGGAAAGCCCGTACCAGCAGCGCATTGAAATGGGCCGGCTGACGGTGCTGAGCGAAGCGATCATTCAGCGGCAGGAGCAGAATGACGTCCTGCCTCCAGAGACGCTGAAGGGCTATTACGAACGGATGAAAGATCAGTTTTCTTCGGCAAATCTGAAGTTGATTTACCTGTCGTTCACAAATGAGACGGAAGAGTTACAGGCGAAGAAGAAGGCCGAGGAGTTACATACGAAATTGAAGGCGGGGGCCGATTTCGTGGCGCTGGTGAAGGAGCATTCCAAAGACCAGACGACGCGGGAGAAGGACGGCGACTACCCGCCGGTGAAACGCTCCGACGACATTCCGGAGACCGTGAAGAAGACCATCTTTGGTTTGAAGCCCGGCGAAATCAGCCAGCCGCTGCGGTTGCCGAACGGCTACTACCTGTTCAAGCTGATCTCGTTTAAAGAAGAGAGCTACGCCGAGGTGAAGGACAAGCTGTACGTCGATGTGAAGCAGCAGCGGAGCCGGGATTGGATGCAAAAGATGCGGATGAGCGTTGATGTGAAGGTGGCTTCGCCCGCCAAGTGATAGGATGAAGGTTCGTTCCGGATGCTGCAGACCGTCCCTGATATTTTGGCCCGAATCGTCGAACAGAAGCGGCGTGAACTGAAGGAAGAGCCCGTGGATCCGCAGTTGGAAGCCCGGGCGGCGGACTCGGTGGCTGGGCGGCGGGACTTCCGGGCGGCACTCGAGCGTTCGACGCCGGCGGTGATTGCGGAGATCAAGAAGGGATCGCCGAGCAAGGGCATTTTCACGGAGTCCTTTGCACCAGCATCGATTGCGGCGCAGTATGCGGCGGGGGGCGCGGCGGCCTTGTCTGTGCTGACGGATCGCTCGTTCTTTTTCGGCTCCTTTGCCGATTTGCAGGCCGCGCGGGGGGCGGTGGAGTTGCCGGCGTTGCGCAAGGACTTTACGATTGCGGAGCGGCACGTGGTGGAAGCGGCGGCGTACGGCGCCGATGCGATTCTGCTGATTGCGGCGATTCTGACGGTGGAAGAGATGCGGCGGCTGCGGGAGTTGGCGGCGGCGTTGCAGCTTGCGGCGCTCGTGGAAGTTCACGATGCCGAGGAGTTGGCCCGGGCGCTGGATTCCGGGGCGGAGATCTTGGGCGTGAACAACCGGGACCTGCACACGTTTCGGGTTTCGCTCGACACCTCGCTGCGCTTGGCGGAGTCGATTCCGGCGGGCGTGTTGCGGGTGAGTGAGAGCGGGATCCACTCGGCGGACGATGTCCGGCTGCTGCGGGGCGCGGGATACCAGGCGTTTTTGGTGGGAGAGCATCTGATGTTGGCGCCGGACCCGGCGGCGGCGCTGCGGGCACTACGCGCATGATGGTGAAGGTGTGCGGGATCACGAACCAAGCCGATGCCGACGCGGCCGCCGGCGCGGGAGCGTTGGGCTTCAACTTTTACGCAAAGAGCCCCCGGTACATCTCGCCGGAGGCCGCGGCGGAGATCGCCACGCCGCCGGGAGTGCTGCGGGTGGGCGTATTCGTGAACGAACCGCGAGCGGCCGAGATTGCCCGGCAGGCCCGGCTCGACGTCATTCAACTGCATGGCGATGAGGAGACGGCGCCCGAGGGGTTCGCGGTTTGGAAGGCGTTGCGGGTGACCAACGATTTCTCGCTCGACCGGTTAGCGTTTCCCGCGGAGGCTTTTCTGCTGGACGCGCCGGGCGAGTTGTACGGCGGCAGCGGACGGACGTTTGACTGGAGCCTGGCGAAGGGCGCCGCGCGGAAGATTCTCCTGGCCGGCGGCTTGGGGCCGGACAACGTGCAGCAGGCCATTGCGACGGCGCGCCCCTGGGGGGTGGACGCCTGTTCGCGACTGGAAGTGGAGCCCGGCAGAAAAGACCACTCCAAGGTGGCACGATTCATCGAATTGGCATTAACAGCATGATTACAACCTCTCAACCCGATAGCGGCGGACATTTCGGACCCTACGGCGGGCGCTTCGTCCCCGAGGTTCTGATGAACCCGCTCGAAGAGCTGGAACAGGCCTACTACGCCGCCCGGCAGGATCCGTCGTTTCAGGCCGAACTGGCCCTGCTGCTCAAAGATTATGCGGGACGGCCGACGCCGCTCTACTTCGCCAAACGCCTGAGCGAGACGTTGGGCGGGGCGAAGATCTATATCAAGCGGGAGGACCTGCTCCACACTGGCGCGCACAAGATCAACAACGCCCTGGGGCAGATCCTGCTGGCGCGGCGGATGGGGAAGAAGCGGATTATCGCCGAGACCGGCGCCGGGCAACACGGGGTGGCGACGGCCACCGTTTGCGCTCTGTTCGGCATGGAGTGCGTGATCTACATGGGCGAGGAGGATATGCGCCGGCAGCGGCTGAATGTCTTCCGCATGCGCCTGCTGGGCGCCAAAGTCACCGGGGTGACCAGCGGCAGCCGGACGCTCAAAGATGCCATCAGCGAAGCGATGCGCGACTGGGTAACCAACGTCGGCGATACGCATTATCTGCTCGGCTCGGCGCTCGGTTCCCATCCCTATCCGCTGATGGTCCGCGACTTCCACAGCTGCATGGGCATTGAAGCCCGCGCGCAGATCCTTGAAAAAGAGGGACGGCTGCCCGATCAAGTGATTGCGTGTGTGGGCGGCGGATCGAACGCCATTGGGATTTTCCACGCCTTTGTGCCGGACACGGCCGTGAAGCTCATTGGCGTGGAGGCCGGGGGGAGGTCGCTCGCGCCCGGGGAACATGCCGCGCGGTTCGCCGGAGGCAGCCCGGGTGTTTTGCAGGGCTGTTTCAGCTACGTGCTGCAGAATAGCGACGGACAGATTTCGCTGACCCATTCCGTGAGCGCGGGTCTGGACTACGCCATGATTGGACCGGAACATGCGTTTCTGGCCGACCAGGGGAGGGCGGAGTACGTGCCCTGCTCTGACGCGGACGCCCTCGAAGCGGCGCAGACGCTGGCGCGTACCGAAGGATTGATTCCGGCGCTCGAAAGCGCGCACGGAGTGGCGGAGGCATTACGCCGGGCCCCCGCGGCCAAAGGGGAGATCTTCATTGTGAACCTCTCGGGCCGGGGCGATAAAGACATTGACATCTACCGCGAGAACTTGAAAGAACTGGATGAACCCGAGTCGAATTAGCAAACTGTTTGCGCGGTGCCGCGCGGAGAATGAGCCGGCGCTGATCGCCTACATCACGGCGGGCGATCCGTCGCTCGAACGGACGGTCTCGCTGGTGGAGGCGATGGAGTTGGGCGGGGCCGACCTGATTGAATTGGGCGTTCCCTTCTCTGACCCGATCGCCGACGGTCCCGTGATCATGCGGGCCACCGAGCGGGCTTTAGCCAACGGCGCCAGCGTGGCGGGGGTGCTCGAAGTGGCGCGGAAGATCCGGGAGCGCAGCGAGATTCCGATTCTGCTGTTCTCGTACCTGAACCCGCTGCTGAGCTACGGCTTTGAACGGCTGGCGAAGGATGCGGTGGCGGCGGGCGTGGACGGCATTCTGATGACGGACGCGAGCGTGGAGGAGGCCGGGAAGTTTGTCCCGGTGGTGCGCGCGGCGGGCCTGGATACGGTGTTCCTGGCCGCGCCGACCTCTCCGCTGGAGCGGTTACGGCAGGTGGCGGCGTATTCGTCCGGTTTCGTCTATCTGGTTTCGCGAACCGGGGTGACTGGGGTGCGGGATCAGGTGGCCGATACGGCGGCGGAGTTGGTGGAGCGGATGCGGACGGTGACCGACCTGCCGCTGGCGGTTGGCTTTGGCATTGCCCAGGCGGCCGACGCCGCGGCGGTGGCCAAGATAGCGGATGGGGTGGTGGTCGGCAGCGCGTTTGTGCGAATCATTGAGGGCTGCAACGGTTCTCCGGAGCTTGAAAGCAAGCTCGCCTCGTTTACGCGCGAGTTGAAGGCCGGGGCCAAGGCGGGGCGGGCATGACACCGGAAGAGGCGCAGGCCGCATTGGCGGCGTGCCGCGAGCAGATTGACGATGTGGACCGCCGGCTGGTGGCGCTGATCAACGAGCGCGTGCGCGTGGTCGAACGGATCGGCCAGATCAAGCAGAGCGCCGCATTGAATGTCTATGAACCGAACCGGGAGCGAGCGGTGCTGGACAATGTTGCCGCCGCCAATCCGGGGCCACTGCCGCCGGATTCCGCGGTGCGCATCTTTGAGCGAATCATGGACGAGATGCGGACGATTCAACGGAACCGGATGTTGAGCAAGGAGAGCTAATGCTGGTAGTGATGCAAGAGGGCGCCACCGAATCCCAAGTGGAGCGCGTCATCGAGAAGCTGGTGATCATGGGCTTCACGGTGCACAAGTCCACCGGGGTGACCCATACGGTATTGGGCGGCGTGGGGCCGCAGGAGGATTTCGACCCGCTGGAGTTTGAAGTTCTCGATGGCGTGAAGGAGTGCCACCGCATTGTTTCGCCCTACAAGCTGGCGAACAAACGCTTCAAGCCGAACGGCACCGAGATCACGGTGCGGGGCGTAAGGATCGGCGGGCCGGAAGTGGTGGTGATGGCGGGTCCGTGTTCGATTGAGAACCGGGACCAGATTGAGATCTCGGCCGAGATTGTGGCGAAGGCGGGAGCGAAGGGTATTCGGGGCGGAGCGTTCAAGCCGCGTTCCAGCCCGTACAGCTTTCAGGGGCTGGGAGAAGAAGGGTTGAAGATGATTCGGACCGCGGCGGACCGCCACGGACTGTTCGTCGTCAGCGAAGTGATGGACCGCAGCCAGATCGGATTGCTGAGCGAGTACTCCGAAATTCTGCAGGTGGGGGCGCGGAACATGCAGAACTTCAACCTGCTGCGCGAACTGGGCACGATCCGGCGGCCGATCCTGCTGAAGCGCGGGATTGCGGCGACGATTGAAGAGCTGCTGCTATCGGCCGAGTACATCATGATGGGTGGCAACTACGACGTGATCCTGTGCGAGCGCGGGATCCGGACCTTTGAGACGGCGACGCGCAATACGTTCGACGTTTCGGCGATTCCCGTTCTCCACGGGCTGACGCACCTGCCGGTGGCAGCCGATCCCTCGCACGGTGTGGGGAAGCGCAACCTGGTGGCGCCGATGGCGCGGGCGGCGGTCGCGGCGGGGGCCGATGTGTTGCTGATGGAGATGCATCACGATCCGGACCGGGCGTTGAGTGACGGGGCGCAGAGCCTGTTCCCCGAACAGTTCGCGGAGCTGATGGTGCAGTTGCGAGCCATTGCGCAGGCGGTTGGCCGGAGCCTCTAAACGATGGAGCGGGTCGCGATTTGCGGGGTCGGATTGATCGGCGGCTCTTTCGCGCTGGCCTTGCGGCGGGCGGGTTTTGCGGGATCCATTGTGGGCGTCAGTTCGGAGCGGACGATTGCGGAAGCCGTGGAGTTGGGCGTGGTGGACCGTGGCGTGAGCCTTGAAGAGGCGGCGCAGACCGCGGACCTGATTTACCTGGCGCAGCCGATTCTGAAGATCCTCGAGGGGATGCCGGCGCTGGGCCGGATGCTGGGCCCGCAGGCCACCGTTACCGATGCCGGCAGCACGAAGGCGCAGATTGTGGCCGCCATGCGGGAGCATCTCCCGGCCGGGCAGTACGTGGGCGGGCATCCGATGGCGGGCAAAGAGACGCGGGGCGTACGCGGCGCCGATGCGGCGCTGTTCCGCGGGCGGACATACGTCCTGACCGCCGAACACTGGCTGCGCGGTTGGGTGGAGAAGATGGGGGCGCGGGTGGTGATCCTGGGGCCGGAGGAGCACGACCGCGCGGTGGCCTATACGAGTCATCTGACCCAACTGGTGGCCACGGCGCTGGCTGGGACGGTGACCAAGGCGCTGCCGGGGGACGAGCTACAAGTTAGCGGCCCGGGGCTGATCGACACCACGCGCCTGGCGCAGAGCCCGTATGAGATCTGGCGGGATATTCTGCTGACGAACCGCGGGCCGGTCGACCAGGCGCTGGCGGAGATGATCGCCAAGCTCGAAGAGATGCGGCAGGCGTTGGGGGAGAACGAAGCGCAGTTTGCCGAAGGGGCCGAACTCCGCCGCCGTATCCTGCGCAGCGTGAACTTCAGCTAGCTTTGCGGAACGGCGTGCGGGGCGGCTTCGTTTTGCGTGAGGCGGCCATAGAGCCAGCGCAAGGCATAGACGCTGCAGCCGAGCGCCACGCTGATGGCGGCGTTGACGACCAGTACACTCAAGACGGTCAGCAGGAAGGCCACCGCATCGGTACGGCGCATACGCGGCAAGCGGGACCACGTGGACCAGTCGAGCAGGCAGAAGCCCATCCAGGCGGTAACGCCGGCCAAGGCCGAGATGGGAATATGCTCCACGAGTTGGGAACCGGCCGTAAGGAAGAGCATGATGAAGCCGGCGTGGGCGAAGTTAGAAACGCGAGTGCTGCCACCGCAACGGACATTCGCCAGGGAGCGGGCCGGAATTCCCACGCTGAACGGCGCGCCGAACAGGCCGGCGGTCAGGTTGGCGATGCCGTAGGCGCCGAGTTCACGGTCGGCATCCGACCGTTTCAGATGCTGGTGCCGGCCGCGGAAGTGTTCGACGACGCGAGAGGTGATGAGCAGGTTCACGCTGGTAACGACGGCCAGACCGAGCGCGGAAGGGATCATCTGCAAGGTATCCGTGGGCGACCAGGTGAAGTTGGCCAGCGGGGGCAGCGAAAGTGATAAGGCGCCAACCTCCTTATCATGCCAGCCGAAGAGGCTGCCGAAGCTGACAGCGGCGATGATGCCGAGCATGGGCGCGGGGGCATTGGGGAGAAACCGTCCGGAAAGAGCCGCACCAGCGATGGTGGTGAAGGCAAGGGCCGTGACCTGCCAATTCAACCCCGGAAGATTCACGGTGGCGTTCCAGAACTGTTCGAGCATGGAGCCGCCGCCGGGGATCTTGAGCCCGAACAGCGTACGCAGTTGGGAGATGATCATCATGGCGCCGATGCCGCACGAGAAGCCGGAAACCACGGGCAGCGGGACCTTCGTGATGTAGCTCCCCCAGCGCAGCACGCAAAAGATCATGAGAAAGATGCCGGCAACGATGGTGATTTTGGCGGCGCCGGAGGGGCCTTGCGCCATCACCGCGGCAGCGATAAAGGGTACGGTGACGGTGGAAGTGCCGCCAATCAGGACGGGGTTTCGTCCGAGCAAAGCGCAGATTGGGGCGGTGAGCACCGACGTCATCAGGCCCATGGTGGGAGGCAAACCCATGAGCGACGCCATAGCCAAGCCATAAGGCATGGCGATGAGGGCCGCGACGAGCCCGCCGGTGAGATCACCGGCGAACTCGCGCAGACTGTATTGGATCGGCGACCAGGATTGCCAGGGCGCCGGTTCGATTTTAGGCATTCGCGATTTTGAGGTAGGCTGCTTTGAACTTCGCCATTTCTTCCGGAGTACCGATCGACACGCGGGCGTGCTTCGGCCAAGCCGGCCACACACGACCGATGTAGATCTTCTCTTTGACAAACGCCGCCACGATGTCGCGCCCGGGCATGCCGTTGAGCTCCATCATGAACTTGTTCGACACCGAGGGAACGAACTTGCCATTGTGCTTGGACAGGAAGGAGAAGACATCCTCGCGGGTGTCGCCGATCAGCTTCCGGCGCTGGGGAACCAGGCTGGCAACTTTGAGCGAAGCGTGGGCACCCACCATGCCGGTCAGCGGGAGCGCACCGGCGCCGTAGCTGGACAGCTTGGCGATCAGGTCCGGACGGCCAATGGCCGCGCCAGCGCGGAGGCCGGCCATGCCATAGAGCTTCGAGAAGGTCCGGAGAATGATGACGTCCTTGTCCTTGGCGACGAACTCCGAACCGAACGCCTCGTTGGTGAGGTGGATGTAGGCTTCGTCGAGCACGATGATGGAGCCCGCCGGCTTGTTGGCGATGGCCCATTCGATATCGGCGCGCTTGGTGATGGTACCGGTCGGGTTGTTCGGGTTGCAGATGTAGATGACGCCGGCATTGGGGCTGGCGGCCACCATGGCCTTCACGTCATGCGAGTTGTCTGCCTTGAGCGGCACGCGAATGACCTTCGAGCCGATGAACTGCGCGGCGCGCTGGCCGGCTTCATAGCCGGGGTCGGCCATGACGAACGGCTTGTCAGCCGAGGTGAAGGCGAGAACGGAGCGGTGCAGCGGGTCGGAGGAGCCGGGGAACGGCATGACGTAGTTCGGCTTCAAGCCTTCCTGCTCGGCGAGAGTCTTCGCGAAGCTGAAGGTCTCCTCGTACATGTAGCGGCCACCTTTCTTGATGACGCCATAGATGGCTTCCGCGGCTTCGTTGCACGGGCCGAGGGGATTTTCGTTCGCGTTGATCTTGACCGCGTTCGGATCCATATTGCCGATCATCGAAAGCTGCGCGAGGGCCGGTTCGTTGTAGAACGGAAGCGCGGCGCCAGCGGCGAGCAAAGCACCGCCTTTGGCGAGTGCGCGGCGGGAAAACTCTTTCTTGAGTCCTTCCGAAGTGAGAATTGACATGATGCGTTGAGCTCCTAGCTAGGGATCGGTGTCGAGGGTGAGCCGGACCCGTTTTGGAAGCGGGCCCGGCCAAGAAGTTGGGTGAGCTTGTTTAGAAGAAGAAGCGGACGCCCAACTGATACATGCGGGCGAAGTTCGCTTGCTCCGTGATGCGGCCAAAGTTCGCGTTGCTGACGCCGAAGGCGAGGTTCGGAGCCCGGAACTGCGGCGTGTTGAAGGCGTTGAGCGCCTCGGCCCGGAACTGCGCCTTCACCTTCTCGCCAACGGCGAAGGTCTTGAAGAGCGAGATGTTCCATTCCGAGATGCCAGGACCCCGCATGGTGATGGTGCGGGAGAGGTTGCCGAACTGATACTTGCCGACCTCGGTGAAGGCCGCGCGGTTGATGAATCCGTCGATGCGATCCATGAGGCCGCCCGAGGTGACCGGGCTGACGCCGGTGGCGTTCGGACGCTGCCCGGCGCCGCCAAAGGCTCCGTTGTTATTGGTGGCCTGGCTGATGGCAAGGGGGTAACCGGTCTGGTAGGTGGTTACGGCGTTGACAGACCAGCCGCCGATGGTCAGGTCGGCCAGAGTGCTGTTGGCGAAGGGCTTTCCCTTGCCGAAGGGCAGTTCGTAGGTGACGGCGCTGCTGAACCGGTGGGGCGAGTGGACGCTCGACAGCGAGTATTCGGCATCCAGATCGTAAGCGTTCTGGATGGCGCCGAGACCGTTGAAGAAGGTGCCGGCCCCGCCGATGGAGGCGTCCATGTTCCGGGACCAGGTCCAGGATCCAAGGAAGCTGAAGCCGCTGGACATGCGCTTCTGGATCTTGCTGACGAACGAGTCGTAGACAGCGCGGTTGTAGTCGCTGTTCGACAGCGTAACGTTACCGAACTGGTTGAAGGGACGCAGGAACTGTTCGCGCGTCATGGTGCGGGCGCCGATGAAGCCCGGACCGCCGGCCCGGAAGTACGGGTTGGTGACCGAGGCGTTCAGCGCGGCCGAACCGAGCGAGAAGTTGGTGGGATCCATCTGGTTGATGTTGACACCGCCAGCGCCAAGGACCAGATCGTACGACCGGCTGCCCACGTAGCCCGCCGCCAGACCGAGACCCCAGGGGAGTTGCCGCTGGATGTCGAACGAGAACTGGTGGATGTTCGGAGCACGGTGGTCCTGATCGATGAAGCTGATCGCCTGGCCGATGCCGGCCTGCAGGCCGTTGGCGTTACCGACCGGAGTCAGGATGCCGGAGGGGAAGGGGTTCGAGAGCGAACCCGCCGGGGTGAAGCCGCCGTCGGCCGTCGAGAGCATGGCGGTAGTCTGCGAGTAGCCGAGGGTGTTCTGGAAGCCGTAGGGAATCGGCGCCCAGAAAATGCCGTAACCTGCGCGCAGGGTGGTCTTCGAGTTCAACTGGTAAGCCATACCGACGCGGGGGCTGAACTTGTTGCGGTTCAGGTTACCGGTTTGCGTCCGGCCACCGTCCTGGCCGGCGTAGAGCAGGCCACCCTTCGGGGTGAAGCCGGCGACGGGCGAGGTCACCTGGATCGGGTTCGTAACGCTACGGCTAAACCCGGTGATCAGAGTGTTGTTGGTCGCCTTCAGGCCCGTTTCATATTCGTAGCGGATACCGTAGTTAAGCGTCAGCTTCGAGTTGATGCGGAAGTCGTCATGGAAGTACATGGCCCAGTAATCTACGTACTGGAACATCTTGGTGGCCTTTAGGAAGTCGCCGCTGGCGGGGGTGCCGAGGAGCATGGACGCGAGGTCCGAGCCCGTTCCGGCGGTGGCGGCCAGGGGGTTGGCGCGGGTGAACTGGTCGTTGAAGTTGAAGGCGCCCGAAGCGTTACCGAGGTCGACACCGTCGATGTTCAGGCGGCGGTAGTCCGCACCCATTTTGAAGCTGTGGCGTCCAACGAACTTAGAGACCGACCCCAGCAGATTCTTCGAGTGGAACACCTGCTGGCTGTTGCTGTTGGTGCCCAGCGCGGAGAAGTTCTGCATGCCGATGTTGGGGAAGGTCAGCGAGTCCACCTGGGACAGGTAGTTCGAGGGGAAGCCCAACGAGCCCAGGTTGAACCCGGCGGACTGTTGGGAGCTGAGGTTCGGGAAGCGGTTGAAACCGTAGCGGACGGTGACAACGGTGGTGGGGCTCGGGGTGAAGATGCTGTTCACGGCCGTAGCGTCCACCTTGCGGGCCAGGGTCCACTGCCCGGGCGAGGAGATGGTGCCGAACCAGTTTTCGCCGGGTTCGATGGAGCCGTAGTGGAGGTAGGACCCGGTGGCGCGCCACCAGGAGGTGACCTGATGATCGAGCTTCCAGGTAGTCTGGTCGGCACGGTCATATTGGCTGGAAGCAGCAGTATGGTTATTCTGGCCGAAACCAGCCCGCTCGCGAGTGGGCGCCGGGTAGGTACGGGCGATGGCTAAGCCGATGGGATTCAACCGGTTGGAGGGGATGATGTTGCCGGGGAATGCCTGCCGGGTGCCGTCGGCCTGCGTGGTCAGCGGATCGAAGATCGTCTGGACGGCGCCGGAGGTGCCGGTGCGGAAGGAGCGGGAGAAGTCGCCACCAATTTCGGCGGCCGTGGGCACGGCGAACTCACCGGTGGTGGAGGAGGTCTGCCGGTAGGCCTCGCCAGAGATCCAGAAGAAGGTCTTGTCTTTGCCGTTGTAGACCTTCGGAATCCAGACGGGACCACCAATCGAGCCGCCGTAGTTGCGGAAGGGCTGTTCTGGGCGGGCGCGGCCGGCACGGTTATTGAAGAAGTTATTGGCTAGCCACTCGGTCTCGCGCATGTAGCCGAAGGCCGAGCCCTGGAGCGAGTTGGAACCGCTCTTCATGAAGGTATTGAACATGCCTCCACCGGTACGGCCCATTTCGGCGTCGTACGTATTGGCCTGCACCTTCACTTCCTGCACGGCTTCGAGCGTCGGAATGACAACGGCCCGATTCACCGAGTCGGTGATCGGGATGCCATCGAGGAGGTAGTTGTTGCCGCGGACCGGGCCGCCGGCGAGCGAGATCTGAGAGGATCCCGACTGATCCTGCATCCGGTTAAACCGGGGATTCCCAACGGCGACCACATTCTGGGCGATTTTCGCCATCATGAATGGATTCCGGCCCAAGTTGGGGAGGTCGATCAATTTCTGCCGGTCGATCAACTGGCCCGCGGAAGCGTTGGCCGTCTCAATAACCGGAACCTCTTCGGTCACCATGACCGATTCGGTAACGTTGCCGACTTCCATTTTAATGTCGGCGGTGAGGAACTCCTGGGTACCGACCGTCACGCCCTTCCGGTCGTATTTTTTGAATCCCGGAGACTCGGCGGAAATCGTATAGACCGCGGGAACGACGGCGTTGAAGACGTAGTCGCCGGTCGAAGTCGTCAGCGTCGTCCGGGTTAGGTTAGTAGCCTGATCGGTAAGGGACACTTTGACGTTCGCGATTACGCCGCCGCCACTATCGGTGACGAGACCGCGAATGCCGCCCTGAATCGACTGAGCATTAGCGCTCAGACATGCGAAAAGTGCAGAAAATGCAAAAGTTGCCCAACGAGTAACCATTCAAAGACCCCAAGGTTAAGCGTCAGCACAGTTGTGCTGGTTGGACTCTGAACGGAGAGTGGAAACTTTGCGGCGACCAGGCAAGCAGAGCCAATCGGGCGGCTCGGGAAAGAGGAGACTGGGAAGCTGGGGGGTTACCAACACGGACCCCGGTATGCTTAGGGATTACGGTAGCGTAAATTTTGAAGCGCGTCGAGGGGAAACTTTAAAAAAGTATCGATCGACGCTATAGAAATTTCTTCCCGGATCCTGAACGAACGAAGGCACAGTCGTGGTCGGAGAGGTCCAGTTGCTCAGCGATTAACTGCCGGGCGGAGAGGGATTCCCGTGCCACACCACCCTTTCCATGCCCTTTGGTCCGCGCAATCATGTGGTAAAGCTCGTGGGCCAAAACCCGGCCCATGGCCCGTCCAAGTAATTGATTCCCTTGAGCAAAGTCTGCACCGACCATCGCCGTCTTGATCGACTGGCGAAGGCGGTCACACTTTACTTCGCCGAACGGCAGGATCTGCCCATCAGTGGTGAAGGTGAATGCTAACGGGCCTCGCTCGTCGAGTAGCGCTGGGAAGGCATCCATTTCGCAACGCCCCGACATTTTAAAGAAAATTAACTCGTTGTAGGACTCTTGCTCCGCCTCATGGCGGTGGCGAAAGGCCAGGCGTAGGCCAGCCTTGCGAACGATTCGATCGGCTTCGGCTTGCATCTCCTGGAGAGCTTGGGGGGAAAAGCCCTCGGAGAACTGCATGACGATGGTAACTTCTTTCTTTTCAGCGAATAGGAATAATGGCAACAGAAAGAGCGACAGGGCACAGCGCAACATGGCGTATCCTCACTACACTGCTATAGACGCTGTCTCTATCGACAAGTAACAGCAGTTTCTCTACTCTATATAGATTTTTTTCGCCGTGGGGCTCCCCAGATGCCCAACGGGAGGAGCGCGCACCCGATTCCGGTGAGCCAAAGCCCCGCCGAGAGGCTCCAAGGCCAGAAGCTCATGCGAATTTCGTGGCGGCCGGCCGTGTCGACGAAGACTCCGCGGACGCAGCCATTGACGATTTCAATCGGTACCGTTTTGCCATCCACGGTAGCTGTCCAGCCTGGGAACCACGTGTCCGTTACGACCAGGAACGCCCGTCCTGGCGTCTCCACCGTCCAGGCGAGGGCGTTGTTGTGGGACTCCTGCCGCAGAATCCGTCCTTCGGCTAACGTTTCGGGTGCGCCGAGGCCCTCGACGACGGCGTCGCGGACAGGGTCGAAACGGGCGGGATCGAGCAGGATGGCCTTGGCCTCGGCCAAGTCTTTAGCCGGGACGAGGCGCCGGGCGAACCGGAAACGCGGCACCGCGGCCGGATTGCCGAAAACGGTGACGCCGTCCTGCGATTTCGCCATCTCCTCATACAGGCGGGTGCGGCGCACGGCGAAGGCGCTGGCGGGCGACTTCGCCAAGAGGTAGCGGATATTGAACGCCGAGAGCAGTTGCCGTTGCCCCACGATGGCCTCGCCGCCGCTCCCGCTGAGGTCAAATCCCGTTAGCGACTGGTAACGCCGCATCCACATGGGCGTATAGTCGTTGGCCGTGCTTAATCCGTACATCATGCTGAGGAGCGGATAGGTGTGAAAGAGCGGGAGATCGAGCGGGAGGATCCGGTGGGTCTGGGGATCGAGCCCCTGGTCGTAGAGATACTTCACCTCGGCCCTGCGGTCCGCGCCGTAGAGGTCGGTGGTATCCGGGTTGTCGTAGATCGTGCGATGGACACTGCCGACGTCCAGGAGAAAGACAAGGGCCAACAGCCACGCCGGCGCGCGGAGGAGGAGGCAGGCGCTGGTGCCGGCGAAGGCCAGCAGGGGATACAAGATCGAAGGGTGGCTCCAACGCAGGCTCAAGGCCCGCCAATACTCCGCTTGCGGGACGGTCAGGCCGGGGTTAGGAAACACGGGCAGCCAATGCGCCAGCCCAATGGAAACGGCGATCGCCAGGCCCACGGCTGCCAGCGGCCACACCTGCCGCCTCCGTTGGTGCAATCCGTAGGCCGCCAGCACCGCCAGGGCCAGATGCAACTCCTGCATATGGCGGGCCGGAGCCCGGAAGAGATTATAGACGGGCACCCGGAAGAGAACGGACTGAATGGGTCCCCAGCCGATCATGAGCACGGCGGCCACGGCCACGGCCGCCACCCAGAAATGCGTTTCCCGCCGGCGGGGCGCGCTCAGCGCGAGCAACACGGGCGCCAGGCCGCAGTAGAAGAACACCTCCACCACGTCCCCGCCCGGCCCATAGCTCGGCACCTGGTGCATGCCGCCCAGGATATTCGGCATAAAGAGAGCGAAGAAGTACGGCAGCGGCAGGTAATTCTCGTTGAACCGTTCGAGGGTCAGCGCCTGCCGCGTGATGAGCGGGAGCGTCTCCGCTACGGCCAGCAGTTGCAAGGAGCTGAACAGGAAGGCAAACAGTCCGCAAATCGCCAGCCCACCGATGGCCCGGCGGCCGGCTTTCCAAAACCAGAACGCGGAGACCAGCAGCAGGCCATATACGGTGACCTGCGGGAAGCCGCCCAACAGAGAGGCCGCCACGGCCAATCCGGCGAACGTCGCTTCCCGCCAATGGCCGCCGCGCGCGTGGCGGGCGGCGAAATACAGCATCAGCGGCAGCCATACCGTGGTGGACATCATCGCCTGATGGCCTTTGTGCGCCATGAGGAACCCGCTGCCCAGGAAGAACAGGCCGCCGAGGAACGATGCCGCGTCATCCAACTCCAACTCCCGGCAGAGCAGATAGCAGAAGTAACCGGCCAGTACATAGTGGAGCAGGACGAAGCAGTTATAGCCGAAGGTATTGGGGAACAGCCAGATCAGCGCCAAGCCCGGCGGATAGAAGGGCTGAAACTGCGTATTGGCGAAGGTGTATTGGCCGAGTTGGACGTAAGGGTTCCAGGGCGAGAAGGTCGCCGCGAACAGTTTGGCCGGGAAACCCGCCAGATAGGCATCGCCGCCGCCGAGCAGATTCCGGGTCAGGTCAAGCCCCGCCGCGTGCAGCACCCAGGCGCAGCAGGCGTAGAGCAGCAGCACCAATGCATGGCGTCTCAACGGTCCGCCGCCCCCTCGAAACGCTCAACGGTACGAATGATGTAGTTGGGGCGTTGCCGGGTATTCCGCAGCGCGAGCCAAAGATACTGGCCGACGATCCCTAAGCCAAGAGTGGTTAAGCCGCCGAAGAAGGAGATGGCGAGAATCAGGGGCGTGTAGCCCTGCACCGTGATCCAACCCGCCGACCAGGCGCCCAGCACCACCGCGGCAACCAGAATGGAGAGGCTGGTGCCCAGCATCCCGGCGGCCATCAGGAAGCGGATGGGCAGGTCTGTGAAGTTGAAGATGCTGTCAACCGAATACCGCAGCTTCTTGGCGAAGGTCCAACTGCTCTTGCCCTCCAGGCGCGCCAGGCGCTCATAGGGAACGAAGACCTGCCGGTAACCGAGCCAGAGCAGGAGGCCCACAATGTTGGTATGCGCCTCGCGGAGGCTGAGGAGCCGGTCCCGCACCTGCCGGGTGCAGCCAAAGACATCCACGCCACCCGCTGGCATCTCCGGCAGCACAAACCGCCGGTAGAGCCACCAGAACAGGCCGGAGAGCACTTCGGTCAGCCAAGGGTCGGCCCGCTTGGTCCGCACGCCGAAGGCGATATCGGCGCTGCCGCTCGTGAGGATCTCCGCGAACCGGACGATCAGATCGGGAGGCTCCTGCAGATCGGCGGCGATCACGGCGAAGTGTTCGCCCTGGCCCACCTCGAGCCCCGCGCAAATCGCCGAAAACGAGCCGAAGTTCCGGCTCAGTTGGACGAGTTGCGCCCGCAGACCTGTGCCCGGCAGGCGCGCGGCCAGAATCTCGGCGCACCGGTCCGGACTACCGTCGATGGCGAAGATCACTTCCAACTCCGGCAGGCTCTGCCGCAGCCGCACCAACTCAGTCAGCAAGCGTTCCAGGTTCTCCTCGTTCTTATAGACGGGAATCACCAGCGAGAGCACGACTATCTTCCCTCAGCCGCAAGCTGCAGAAACTCCGCATAGTCCCGGATGTAGTCGGCTGGGTCGTAGTAGTCGGAGGCCAAAACCAGCAGGACGGCCCCGGGCGAATACTTATACTGCACGCCCCAGGTCATGGGAGGCAGGTAAAGACCGGCGGTGGGATCGTCGAGCAGAAACTCTTCCCGCGTGGCGCCGTCGTCGGCTACCGCGCGGACCGATCCGGCGACGCAGATTAGAAACTGGTGCAAGCAGCGGTGGGCATGTTCGCCGCGGATATTCTCACCCGGGACGCCATAGACGACGAAGTGCCGCCGAACTGGGAAGGGGATATGGCGCTCGGCCTCGCCGAAACTGATTTGCCCGCGGAGGTCTTCGGCGTGCGGCAGGCGGTGGAGGGTGACACCGCGGACGCTGGTGGGCGTGGCCCCGGGCTGGTTGGGCACAGCGCGCGGCGGGGTGGAGACGCTCGGCTTCGCGCCGACATAGCCGGCGATACGGGCCGGATTGCCCACGACGATCGTGTCCGGCGGGACGTCGCGCGTCACGACGGTCGCGGCGCCGACCATGGCCCTTTCGCCGATGGTCACTCCGGGCAGAATGGTCGCGTTGGCGCCGATGGAAGCACCCGCCTTGACGGTGGTCCGCGGAATCTTGGTTTGATGGTGTCTGCTGCGCGGGAACGGGTCGTTGGTGAACGTCGCGTTGGGCCCCACAAAGACGTCATCTTCGAGCACGACCCCATCCCAGAGCTGCACGCCGGACTTGACCGTAACCCGGTTGCCGACGACCACATCGCCTTCAATGAAAACGTGGTCGCAGATGTTGCACTCGGCCCCAATGCGGGCGCCGGGCAGGATATGCACAAACGCCCAGATCCGGGTATCCGGGCCGATGTCGGTCGATTCTACGATTGCAGCGGGGTGTTGAAACATGGATTTACTGGACGATGTAACTTCCTGCCATTTGGATACCGGTACTGACGCCGGAAGCATTTTCCGCCACGACGAACAGCTTCTTCGGCCCGGCGAAGGCCGGCTTGAAGACAACCGGGAAGCGGGCTTCCACCGTCTGCCCCTGGCGCGTCAAGGATGGTCCATCGGGGCGCAACTCACACTGCTGATTGGCCACCGTTTCCTGACCGGTTAATTCCTTGGCGCCGCTGCCGCTATCGTTCACCAACCGGGGGCGGCCCGTCTCTAAGTGAGCGAACAGGTAACAAGCTTCGGCGCCGGTATCCCGATCATTGATGAGCAGCCCGATGAACGTGGGTGTGGGACGATTGGCGGCTTGATCGAACCGCACTACGAAAACCTGGCTTTTCCCGGCCCCTTCGTCGGGGGTCACGGTCAAACCACCGAAGAGCGGAAGACTTTGCATCGGGGGCGGAGGAGGAAAGGCGGCATCGGGGCGGCAACATCCAACCAGACAGACCATGGAAACAAGAAGAAGCCGGAAATGCATGTAAAGACAGAATCTAGGGTAACGCAGTTAGAGCCGGCGGGAGTGCCACCAGGGCGGAATCATGGAGAGGATGCCCCATCCGGCGCTCTGCATCGAGATCCAGGAAGAGACCGGGTCCGCCGGAGCATCACCGAAACAGACGAGCAGAATCCCGTTGGCGAATCCGGCGCACATCCCCGCCGCCATCAGCGACCAGCCCGCGGTCCGGTTCACCGGGTACCATACCCCCGGATTGCCGACCGTTTGGGCGGTGCGGAATCCGTACCAGCGATTCGGAGGAACGCGGGCAAACGCCAGCGGCAGCCCCAACACGATAAAAAGTGCGGGAATCCCAACGGCAGCGGCCCAGAGCACCATGACAGTTAGGATATTCTAATTCTTGCGTTACCTGATCTTCTTCACCTGCACCTGCGTGTTGGGGCAAAGCGTGCCTGCCCCCGAGCCTGTGCGTACCCGCATCACGATTTCCGAGAAACTGACCGCCGAGGCGCCGGCGGCCATTACCACCGTCGATAAAGAGCAGCTCGCCGCCAACCCCGGGGTGAATCTCGACGACCGGCTGCGGTCCGTACCTGGCTTCTCGCTCTTCCGGCGATCCTCTTCGCTGGTGGCCAATCCCACCACCCAGGGCGTGTCCCTGCGGGGCCTGGGTTCATCCGGCGCCTCGCGGACGCTGGTTCTGTGGGACGGGATCCCGATTAACGATCCCTTTGGCGGTTGGGTCTATTGGACCCGCGTCGACGCCGAGGAGTTGGAACGGGTGGAGATTGCCCGTGGCGCCTCCACGAGCCTGTTCGGCGACCGCGCCATGGGCGGTTCCCTGGCCCTGTTCTCAAAGGCCGCCACGCCGTGGCGGCTGCACGGCGCCTACGAAGGCGGCAACCGGAACACCCATCAGGTCTCCGGCGGCTTCGCGCACCTCTGGTCAAAATTCGATCTCAGCACCAACGTCCGCGCGTTTCAAACGGACGGCTTCTTCATTGTTCCGGCCAACCGCCGGGGCGCCGTCGATACCCGCGCCGGTGTCGACTTCGTAGCGGGCGATATCCGGCTGAACTACCTCGGCGGCAAAGACCGGCTGGCGGTGAAGCTGGACGTGCTGGCCGAGCAGCGCGAGAACGGAACGGTCGTCCAGACCAACTCCACCTCGCTCGGCAACCTGAGCGCCAACTACTCGCGGGACAACTTCACGATACTCGGATGGCACACCCGGGAGCAGTTCCACGCCAACTTCTCGGCAATCGCGGCCAACCGGCTTACCGAACGGCTGACCTCCGTGCAATCGGTGCCGAGTGAGGCGACCGGGGCCGCAGGCTTTTACCGGATCGGCGAGCGCAACAGCCATTTTCTGGTAGGCGGCGACCTAACCCGCGTGGAAGGCTATTCGCTCGAAACGGTGGTGCCGACCGGATTTCGCAGCGGCGGCGGGGTGCAGTGGCAGCGCGGCGGCTTCGTCCAGGTGGATACGTCCTGGAAGGGCTGGAAGCTTTTCGGCGGGCTGCGGCTGCACAATACCGCCGTCACGGCCGGCGACAGCAACACGTTTTGGAACCCCAGCGGCGGCGTCACCTACGGCCGCAAAAACTGGCGGGCCCGCGGTACGGCCTATCGCAGCTTCCGGGCCGCCACGCTGAACGAACTCTACCGCGAGTTCCGCGCCGGCAACGCCGTTACCCGCGCCAACGCCGCGCTGCGGCCGGAGTTCAGCCGGGGCGTCGAGCTTGGCTTCGACTGGTTCGGCGAGAACTGGACGATGCAGGTGGGCGGCTTCTCGAACGCGCTCACGGATCTGATCACCAACGTCACCGTCTCTGTTTCGCCCACGCTGATCGATCGCCAGCGGAGGAACGCCGCCGAAGCGCGCACCCGCGGCATTGAGGCGAGCCTGAACTACCGTTGGCGCGGCCTGCGCGCCGAAACCGCCTATTTGTTCGCCGACAGCCGCTTCCGCGCTCCAACCCTGGCGAGGATTCCCCAAGTGCCCCGGCACCAGGGCAACGTGATTCTGACGTGGTTGAGCGCCGACAACAAGACGCTGCTCAGCGGCGGCATCCGCAGCTTCGGCATGCAGTTTGAAGACGATGTGAACCTGTTCCGTTTGCCCGGCTATGCCACCGTGCAGATGTCCGCTCGCCGGACGCTGCTCGCCAGCCTCAGCGCTTTTGTGACCGTGGAGAACATGCTCAACCGCGAGTTCCTGGTGGCGTTCAATCCGCTGCCGAACGTGGGGGCTCCCCGGCTGTGGCGGGGCGGCCTTCGCTGGGATGGCCGTATTCGCAAGTGATTCCTACGTTCCACTACACGCTCGGCCTCGGCGCGGAGGATTGGCGGCAGCAGATTGCCCTGGCGCGGGCGGCGGGCTTTCGGGCGGTGGACGTCGATCTCCGCCAGGCGGCGGCGCAGGATCCCGGCGAGATGCTCGACGCGCTCGCCGGCTTGACTCCGTCGAGCGGCCGGCTGCCGGCGTACCCGGGCCAGCGGCTTGAGGAGCGGGTCCCGCGGTTCTGCCAGACGATTGGGCTGCGGACGCTCACCTGCTCCGTGCCCCCGGCGCTCGCGGAACCGCGCGACCTGCTGCCCGAATACCGGGAATGGGCGGCGATGCTCGCCGGTTACGGCCTCGATCTGGCAATCGAAAGCCTGACGCCGCTGCATCTGCGCATGGCGAAGCCTTACCGCTACGTGCAGTCGTTTGGGGAGTACCGCGATTTCGTGGGCGCGGTGGGACCCAACGCCGGATTTCTGCTCGACACCTGGCACTGGCATCACGGCGGCTACCCTAGTCCGCGCGGGCTGCGTGTTCTCCACGTTCACCTGGCGGACGCCGCGGCGATTCCGCCCGAGCAGGTGCGCGACGAGGAGCGCGAGTTCCCCGGCGAGGGCGTAGCTGACCTCCCCGGCTTGCTCGGAGAACTTTCCGGCTACACCGGTTTCATCGCGGCGGAGGTTTTCGGACAGAAGAGCCGCTTTCCGGACAGCGTCAGCCGGGCAAGATTCGGGAGAGAACGGGTGGAGGCCATCCTCGCGATGCTCAATTCCGGATCGCGATCGTAATCCCCCGCTGACTTTCGTTGTTGCCCACGCGGATGACGACCGGCTGGGCGCCGGCCTGCGTCTCGGCCGGAACCCGAACGTTCAACTGGAAGAGCCCCGGGGTCAAGCCCGGCGCGCCGCCGGCGTAGAGGACTTCAGCCCGCGCCCCGCCGATGGTCACCTGCACCGGCGCGACCGGGCTCGGTAGCGGCGCGGCCACCAACCGGCCATCCTGGCCCGGCGGGTTCGTCTGGCCCTCACCGGTCCCGTACAAAATCACGACACCGCCCTTCGCCGCCGGATTGGCCGCCGTGTTCAGCGATCCGTCCTGATTCAAGAACGCGCCGGGCCCCGCCCCGGAGGCGTTGGCCGAGAAGAGCGCCGGGCCGGTGGCGATCACCGGCACGGTCAGCGGCGCCGACCGGCCGCCCTTATACTCCACCACCATTGGCACCGAGCTCTTGCCAGCGACCGAATAGGGAACGACGACGCTGGTTTGCCGCGCCGAGGCGTAGATGATCGGTGCCGGGACCCCATCAAAGGTGACTCTGGTTTCGGCTACGGTCGTCGCCAAAGCTCCGTTGACCAAGGCGGCCCCGGCGAGCGCGTCCGGGCCTAAGCCGGTTCCGGCCAGCGTTACGATCATTCCCGGACTCACGCCGCCCCCGGCGTAGGAGGCGGCATTGACGATTCCGGCAACCGTCACCACCTGCGCCCCTCCTTGGTTGAGACGAGCAAAAAAGAGGTCGCCGAATGGAGTGGCCGAGTCCAGCGTCCCGAAGTAGGTCGGCTGCACGGGATCCCCAGTGACGTTCAAATCGTCCGATCCAGTAGTCCCGGTCACCAACAGGGAACCACCCGGAAGCAGAGAAATTCCTGTAAGCCCATCCCCAGCCTTTCCTCCCATGTAGGTCGAGAACAGGATCCGCGATCCATCGGCGCTAATTTGCGAAACGAACCCATCGCCGGCGCGCAAGTCGCCCGTCTCGCCGATGGTTCGATTCATCAATTGTGTCGCGTCCGGCGTCACCGGAAAGTCCGTCGAGAGCGTATTGCCCACGCTCCAAACCGACCCGTCCGGTGCGATCGCGATCGACAACGGTCGGTCATCGGCGCTTCCGCCCAGCAGCGTTGAGTAGATCGCCTGAGTCCCGGCCGGGTTGAGTTTGAGGACAAAGCCGTCGCCAGCCCCCACCCCGGGATCCACTTGCCCTCCGCCTCCGCGCCAAGTGCGCTGCGCCGCCCCGGCGGTCACCGGGAAGTCCGGCGATTGCGCGTTCCCGGCGACGTATGCGTTGCCCTGCGCGTCCACGGCGATCGCGATGGCCGCATCATCCCGATTGCCTCCGAGGAACGTGTTGTAGATCAGGCCGGTGCCGTCCGGCCGCAACTTGAAGACGAACCCGTCGCCGATTGGATACAGTTGCGGGTTGCCGCCTTGGCCTCCGTAGGTCGTCCGGTAAGCGCCCTGTGTCACCGGCCAGTTCGACGCCGAGTTCGTGATGCCGCAAACGTAGATTCCGGTCGCGTCGATGGCGATTCCATTCGGCACATCGGTTCCGGTGCCACCGACGTAGGTGGAAAAGATCAGCGCGGAACCAGCGGGGTTCAACTTGCTCACGAAGACATCGAAGCCGGGCGTCGCCTGCGGGAGCCGGAAGCGGCTTTGGAACACGTCCGCCGTCGTCGGGAAGTCGTTTGAGATCGTACCGCCCGTCACATAGGCATTGCCCTGTATATCCACCGCAATCGCCGTACACGATTCCGACTGTGTGCCGCCGAGGTAGGTCGAATACAGCAAAGCGCCCCCGCTCGAATTGAGCTTGGCGACGAAACAGTTCCCCAAGTCTCCGCCGAGGGTTGTGCCCGGTTGGGTGCGGCGCAGGGCGCCGGCCGTGGTCGGGAAGTCCGTCGAATTGGTTCCTCCCGCGATGTAGGCGTTGCCGGCTGCATCAATGGCGGCACCGATCCCGATTTCGGCCCCGTCGCCACCCAGAATCGTCGAATACACCATCTGCTTGCCATCGGCGCTCAACTTCGTCACAAAGACGTTCGACAACCCGCCGGCCGGCGGCGGGGCACCGGGTGACGACGGGTACAGCGCGTCCGTGGTCGCTCCGGTTAGGTAGAGATTGCCCTGCGCATCCACAACGCTGCGGCCGCCGACCTCGGCCCCTGCGCGTCCAAAGTAGCCCAGCACACTGATCACCGGATCAATCACCAGCGCCCGGCTCCGGTCATAGGCTCCAACCCGGAACCCGATCTCGCCTCCCGAGCGCACTTCGTAGGCTCCGTCGACCACCTTCCCACCCTGATAAATCAGCGGCGCGCTCCAGCGCAGCACCTTCCCGCCAATCTCGAAGAGCAGGTCCCCCGCCTCGTTCCGGCGCATGCGGTTCGCCCCGTCGAAGCGCAACCGGATACGGCCGGGGTCGCCTCCTGGGGCTACTACGAAATCGTGTTCCAACTCGCCTTGCCGTTCGTAGTGAACCAGATCAATGCCCGGGTAGACGTCCGTGAACCGCACGCGGCGGTAGACCGGCACATCGTGTACCCACTTGGCCGGGTCGCTGCCGACGAAGTAGTTGAGCCGGCCCGGCCGTGGCTCCAGTCCCTCGGCAATGGCGGTCCCCGACCCGCCAACCAGACCGGCGCGCAGCACCGAATTCCCCACCTGCAGCGAGATCTCGCCGGCACTCAAGAAGCCGAAGTAGCCGGCGCCACGAGCCAGGAACGGGTAGCGGGAATCACTTTGACCGAAATTGGCCTCCAGTTGTAGCGGAACGGATGGGATGGAGGAACTGTTGGGGGTCACCGCCTTGCAGATGCGCGAATTGATCTCGTCACGGCATTTTGGAGAGGTGCCACTGCCACCGCCAGACGATCCACCAGAGTATTGGGAGGAAAGCAGTAATACCCCAATGAGCAGCAAGACCGTGAAGTTTGCGCGGTTCATATGAACAAGTGGATTCTACTCCCCGATTCATCACGATGCATCGGAAAGTTTATTGCCGAACCGCCGTTGCGTTATCGTGAAGGAAGTAGCCAAGCAGCAACTCCCGGACCCCTGTCGACGTCCACTGTACAGCAGTACAATTCCGCGAAGACTTGAATTCTGGAGATCTCTCGAATGGCCATTCGACTCAACGTCAACGGCAAGCCCGTCAGTGTTGACGTTCCTGCAAATATGCCCCTGCTCTGGGTGCTGCGTGATGAACTGGAGCAATGCGGAACCAAGTTCGGCTGTGGCGCCGGACTTTGCGGCGCCTGCACCGTCCATCAGGATGGCGTGCCCGTGCGCTCCTGCATCACCCCCGTATCCGCCGTCGCCGGCAAGGCGGTGACGACCATCGAGGGACTTTCCCCGAACGCCAACCACCCCCTCCAACAGGCGTGGCTCGAATTCGACGTCCCCCAGTGCGGCTACTGCCAGGCCGGTCAGATCATGACCGCCGCCGCGCTGCTTGAAAAGAATCCGAATCCCACGGACGCCGAGATCGACGCCGCCATGGATGGCAACCTTTGCCGTTGCGGAACCTACACGCGCATCCGCAAAGCCATTCACCGCGCCGCCGAACTGAAGCGCGTCCTGAAGACGAAGAGCGAGGAATAGGAGCCCACCATGAAATCCACTCGTCGCTTCTTCCTCCAAGTTTCCGCCGGCGCCACCGGCTCTATCGTCCTGGGTGGCGGCATCCTGCAAGCCCAACGCCCCGGCCGTCCCGCCGGGCCGCCGATCCTGCCCAGCGCGTTCATCCAGATCGCTCCCACCGGGATGGTCACGCTGACCGCGAAGAACCCCGAAATGGGCCAGGGCATCAAGACCGCCCTGCCGATGATCATCGCCGACGAGCTCGATCTCGATTGGAAGATGGTTACCGTTGTGCAGGCCGATCTGAACGAAGCCAAATACGGCTCGCAATCGGCCGGCGGCTCGCGCTCCACGCCCAATAACTGGGACCTCCTCCGCCGCGTCGGCGCCGCCGGCCGTCTGATGCTGGTCACCGCCGCCGCGGAAGCCTGGAGCGTTCCGGCCGCCGAACTGTCGACCGAACTCGGCCGCGTTCACCACAAAGCCTCGGGCCGCAGCATCGGCTACGGCGAACTGGCCGCCAAGGCCGCCGCGCTGCCGCCTCCGGACCTCGCCAAGGTCAAGCTGAAGGACCCCAAAGACTACAAGCTCATCGGCAAGTCCCTGCCCATCGTCGACCTGCCGGCGATGGTCTCCGGCAAGCCCATCTACAGCATCGACTTCAAGCTGCCCGGCATGCTCTATGCCGTCTATGAGAAGTGCCCCGTCTTCAACGGCAAGGCCGTTTCGGCGAACCTTGATGAGATCAAGGCGCTGCCCGGCATCAAGACGGCGTTTCTCGTCGAAGGCAATGGCGACGTCTCCAGCCTTGCGAGCGGTGTGGCCATTGTGGCCAGCAAGTGGTGGTACGCCAACGAAGCCCGCAAGAAGCTGAAGGTGGTGTGGGACGAAGGCCCCAACGCCGCGCATTCGACGGCCGGCTACAACGCCAAGGCCGCCGAACTCTTCACGCAGAAGCCGGCTTTCTCGATCCGCAAGGACGGCGACCCGGAGGCCGCTCTCGCCTCCGCCGCCAAGACGGTGGACGCCAAGTACACCTTCCCCTTCATTTCCCACGCCCAACTCGAACCGGGCAACTGCACCGCCAAGTTCGAGAATGGCAAGCTGGAACTCTGGGCGCCGAGCCAGACCCCCGGCCGCGGCCTCCAGATGGCTTCCCAAGCCCTCGGCCTGCCCCCGGCCGATATCACCGTCCACCAACTCCGCACGGGCGGAGGCTTCGGCCGCCGTTTGGCGAACGACTATCTCGTTGAAGCGGCCTGGATCGCCAAGCAACTTCCCGGCACGCCCGTGAAGCTGCTGTGGAACCGCGAAGACGATATGCGCCATGACTTCTACCGCCCCGGCGGCTACCAGCACATGCGCGGTGGCGTGGACGCGAGCGGCAAGCTGATCGCCTGGCACGACCACTTCGTCAGCTTCGGCGAAGGGGAGAGGTTTGTCAGTTCCTCGAACATTGCGCCCGGTGAGTTCCCGGCCCAGTTCGTCCCGAACTTCGGCGTCGAGGCGACGCTGATTCCCACCGGCGTCCCCACGGGCCCGCTGCGCGCGCCGCGCAGCAATTCACTGGCGTGGGTGATTCATTCGTTCATTGATGAGCTTGCCCACGCCGCCGGCAAGGACCCGGTGCAGTTCCGGCTCGACCTGCTGGGCGAACCGCGGATTGTCGGCAAGGGCATGGAGGCGTACGACGCCGGCCGGATGCGGGCGGTGCTCGAGTCGGTGGCGGAGCGTAGCGGCTGGGGCAAGCGGAAGCTGCCGAAGGGCCGCGGGTTAGGCGTCGGCTTCCACTACAGCCACTCCGGCTACTTCGCGGAGGTGGCCGAAGTCAGCGTAGACGCGCAGAACCGCGTGAAGGTGCACAAGGTGTGGGCGGTGGGCGATGTGGGCAGCCAGATCATTCATCCCTCCTCCGCGGCCAATCAGGTGGAAGGCGCCATTATCGATGGCCTCAGTGAACTGATGAACCAGGAGATCACGATCGCCAAGGGCCGCACGGTGCAGAGCAACTACCATCAGCATCAAGCGGTGCGGATGAAGCAGGCGCCGCCCGAGATCGACGTGCACTTTATCAAGAGCAACAACCCGCCGACCGGCTTGGGCGAGCCGCCGCTGCCGCCGCTGCTCCCGGCGGTTTCGAACGCGATCTTCGCCGCCTGCGGCAAGCGCGTCCGGACGCTGCCCCTCGTCAAAGAGGGTTTCCGCTGGGCTTAGGGAATTGGGGTAGGCGAAATCGAAAGTTTCGCCTACCCTAACTTTATGCACCGTCTCGCCCTCCTCTGGCTCGCCCTCCCCCTCCTCGCCCAGAACCTTCCCCTCAAAACCGACCGGAAGCTCACCTTCCAAACCGACGAAGCCACCTGGCTCGCCCTCGACGTCAACCCGGCCGACAAGTCCATCGTCTTCGAACTCCTCGGCGACCTCTATTCCCTGCCCTTCTCGGGCGGCGAAGCCAAACTCCTCGTCGGCGGCCTCGGCATGGAAACCCAACCCGTCTTCTCCCCCGACGGCAAAACTATCGCCTTCCTCTCCGACCGTGACGGCGCCGAAAACCTCTGGATCGCGGACTCCACCGGAGCCAACCTCAAGCAGATCACCAAAGACACAACCGCCACCTTCGTCTCTCCGGCCTGGTCCCCCGACGGCCAGTTCCTCGCCGTCTCCCGCATCACCCCCCAATCCCGCACCGCTGAAATCTGGATGTACCATCGCGACGGCGGCTCCGGCGTCCAGGTCACCAAAGCCGCCGAACGCGAAGGCACTCCTAACGCCGACCGCCTCTCCTCCCTCGGCGCCCGCTTCTCGCCCGACGGCAAGTATCTCTACTACTCCCGCCGAAAGGGCCTGTTCTCCTACAACATCACCTTCCCCCTCTGGCAGCTCATCCGCCGCGACCGCGTCACGGGCGAAGAAGACGTCGTCACCGAAGCCCCCACCGGCGCCCTCCGCCCCCTGATCTCCCCCGATGGCAACAGCCTCGTCTACGCCACCCGCTATGAAACCGAAACCGCGCTGCGCCTCCGCGACCTGAAGTCCGGCGCCGAACGCTGGCTCAAATACCCCATCCAACACGACGACCAGGAAGCGATGGCCACGCGGGACACCTATCCCAACTACGCCTTCACCCCCGATGGCAAAGACGTCGTCCTCACCTTCGGCGGCAAGATTCAACGCGTCAGCGTCTTCACCGGCGAACACCAAACCATCCCCTTCACCGCCCAGGTGAACCAGGAAGTTGGCCCCCTGCTCGACGTCCAGAACCGCATTCCCCAAGGCCCCATTAAGGCCCGGCTCATTCAAAATCCCCAGCCCTCGCCCGATAACAAGTCCATCGCCTTCTCCGCCCTCGGCGGCCTCTATACGGCCGAACTCGGCTCGACGCCCAAGCGGCTGCTCTCCGCCGATAAGCTCTTCGCCCCCGCGTACTCCCCTGACGGCCAGTGGATCGCCTACACCAATTGGACCAACCGCGGCGGCCACATCTGGAAGGTCCGCGCCAACGGCCAAGGCGCCCCGCAGCAACTCACCACGATTCCGTCGTATTACCTCCAGCCCGCCTGGTCCCCCGACGGCCAGAAGATCGTTGCTCTGCGCTCGTCGATTCAATCGCAGATCCAGGCCGAGTTCGCCTCCGCGCTCTACGATGTCATCTGGGTCCCCGCCGCCGGCGGCGACGCCCAACTCATCACCCCGGCCCGCGGCGCCAAGCGCCCCCACTTCGTCACCGCCGAACCCGACCGCGTCTATCTCTACTCTTCGAAGGGCCTGCAATCCATTCGTCTCGACGGCACCGATCTCCGCTCGATCCTGAAGATCAATGGCACCCAGCGCGGCACCGAACCCAACCCCGCCACCGACGCCCGCCTCTCTCCGGACGGCCGCACCGTAGCCGCCCTCGCGAGCCACCAGCTCTACACGTTCCCCCGCCCGGAACCCGGCGCCACCGGTCTCACCATCGACCTCACCAAGCCGCAAGTCCCCGTGAAGAAGGTCACCACCATCGGCGCCGACTCGTTTGCGTTCACCGCTGACAGCAAGACCCTGGTCTGGTCCGCCGGCCCCAGCTACTTCCGCCAGCCGCTCAACGCGACCGGCAAGCCTGAAGAGTTTCCGTTCTCGATAGAAGTCCCCCGCGCCCAGCCCACCGGCAGCATTCTGCTCCGCAACGCCAAGCTCATCACCATGAAGGGCGCCGAAATCCTCGATAACGCGGACCTGCTGATCACGAACAACAAGATCGCCGCCCTCGGTAAACGCGGCTCGTTCCCGGTTCCCGCCGGCACGAAGATCCAGGACGTCACCGGCCACACCATCATGCCCGGCATCATCGACGTCCACGCCCATTGGCGCGTCCAGCGGGACGTGATCGAAGAGCAGAGCTGGAGCTTTCTCGCCAACCTTGCCTACGGCGTCACCGCCGGCCGCGACCCGCAGACGATGACCTACGACATGTTCGCCTACCAGGACACGATCGACCAGGGCGGCATGCTCGGCCCGCGGGCGTTCTCCACCGGCCCGGGCGTCTTTGCCGACACCGATTTCAAGTCCTACGAAGAGACCCGCGACGCTCTCTCCCGCTACTCGAAGTACTACGGCACACACATGTTGAAGAGCTACATGGTCGGCAACCGGAAGCAGCGCCAGTGGGTGGTCCAGGCCTCGAAGGAGCTTGGCATCATGCCGACCACCGAAGGCGGCCTCGATCTCAAGCTCAACATCACCCACGCCCTCGACGGATTCAGCGGCAACGAACATGCGCTGCCCATCCTGCCGCTATACAAGGACGTCGTCGAGCTCTTCTCGAAGACCGGCATCACCTATACGCCCACGCTGCTCGTCGCCTACGGCGGCCCCTGGGCCGAGAACTACTTCTACGAGACGACCGACGTTTATGGCGACGCCAAGCTGAAGCGGTTCATCCCGCAGAACGTGCTCTATCTGAAGGCGAGCCGCCGCAACGCCTGGTTCAGCGAAGAGGAGCATGTCTTCAAGCGGCTGGCCGAATCGGCCAAGAAGGTCGTCGATAGCGGCGGCCGCGTCACCATCGGCGGCCACGGCCAACTGCAGGGCATCCAGTGCCATTGGGAGATGTGGGCGCTGCAGAGCGGAGGCATGACGAACTGGGAGGTGCTCCGCGCCGCGACGATCCACGGCGCCGAAGCGCTCGGCTACGCCCAGGACATCGGCTCGCTCGAACCCGGCAAGCTGGCCGACCTGCTCGTGCTTCGCAAGGACCCGCTGGCCGATATCCGCAACACCAACACGATCCGCTACGTCATGAAGAACGGTGAGATGTTCGACGCCGACTCGATGGATCAACTCTGGCCCACCGCCAAGAAACTGGGCGACCAGTGGTGGTGGAATCAACAGCCGAAGAGGTAGCGCCCCATGCGCTTTGTCAGTCTTGTCCTGCTCCTGTCCACCGCCCTGCCCGCCGCGGATTGCCACAGCATCCCCGTGCTGCAGGATGGCCAGTTGGAACTCCTCGTTTCGGACCTCACTGGCCAACAGCACCACGACTATCGAGCGACGCTCACCAGCACCGTTCCCCCACGCGCCGTGACCCCTTGGCAATCCCCCAAGCAGAAGATCCCTTATGGCAAGTACGTTCTCCGGATCGAATCGGCGGGATTCAAAACCCACGAGCAGAACGTCGAGATCAGCGCGCCGCAGACCGAAATCCGGGCCGAGTTGGAACTAGGCTCGCTCGGCTGCGGCGAGCCACCCAGCCTCATCCGGGGCCAGATCCAAAATCTCCCCGCCAAGCAGGAGATCTGGGCCAAGGCCGTCCCCCTGCGTGGCGCGGGCAGCGTCGAGTCCCGCGTCCACGGCTCCGGCTACTTCGAACTCCGCGGCCTCCGCTACACGAGCTATATCCTCATCCTCAGCACCGCCGACCGCATTCTGCACCAGCAAATTCTCTTTTCCCAGAAGCCCGGCCCGAACGCTCCCATCACCAACATCCAACTTTCTCCCTAACCGCGCCCATGCCGTCTGCTACCCTCAACCATATGTTTCGCGCGTCCTTTTTTCTCTGCCTCCTCCCTGCCCTGGTCCCCGCGCAACCGAAGCCCCTCGACTGGGCTCAAATTGATCAGGAAACCCTCAAACACTTCTCCGCCCTCGTCCAGATCAACTCCACCGACCCCGGCGGCTCCGAAAAACCCGTCGTGGACTATCTGAAGGCGGTCCTCGATAAAGAGGGCATCGAGTCCAAGATCTTCACCCGCCCCAATCTCGCCGACCCCTCCATCATCCGCCCCAACATCATCGCCCGCCTCAAAGGCAGCGGCAAGAAAAAGCCCCTCCTCATCGTCGGCCACACCGACACGGTCAACATCGACGCCAAGAAATGGACCACCTTTGGCCCCTTCTCCGCTCACCGCTCGGGCGGCCACATCTACGGCCGCGGCACGGTCGACGACAAGGACAACCTCACCGCCGCCCTCATGTCCATCATCCTGCTCAAGCGGCAATACACCCCGCTCGACCGCGACGTCATCTTCCTCGCCGAAGCCGGCGAGGAGGGCAACACCTCCGTTGGCATCGCCTTCCTCGTGAGTGAACACTACGCCGAACTCGATGCCGAATACTGCCTCGCCGAAGGCGGCTCCGCCGTCCGCAGTAAAGGCAAGCTGAAGTACGTTCAGGTCCAGACCACGGAGAAGATCCCCCGCGGCGTTCGCCTGGTCGCCACGGGAGTCGCCGGCCATGGCTCGGTTCCCCTGCGCTCGAACCCCGTCGCCCACCTCGCCCGCGCCGTCGCCAAGGTCGCTGACTGGCAGCCGCCCATGCGACTCAACGACACTACCCGCGCCTACTTCGAGCGCCTGGCCACCGTCTCGTCACCCGAAGAGAAAGAGCGCTATAACAACCTGCTCAACCCCGACAAGACCGACGCCATCCAGGAGTACTTCGCCGTCAACGAGCCCCGGCACAACTCCATGCTCCGCACCTCCGTCTCGCCCAACATCTTCCAGGGCGGCTATCGCTCCAACGTCATCCCTTCGGAAGCCACGGCGCAACTCGACATCCGCGCGCTTCCCGATGAGGACATGCCGAAGTTCTACGACACCCTCCGCAGCATCATCAACGATCCCGTGATTAAGGTCGTTCCCACGGGCACCTCGGTCCGCCCCGGCGCGCCGCCTTCGGCTCTCGACAACGAAGCCTTCCGCGCCATTGAATCCGTCGCCAAGCAGCATTATGAGAACGTCGCCGTTCTTCCCACCATGGCCACCGGCGCCACCGACATGTCGTTCCTGCGCTCGAAAGGCATGCAGTGCTACGGCATCGGCCCGGCCATCGACGTCGAGGACGGCCCGCTCGGCTACGGCGCTCACAGTGACCAGGAACGCATCCTCGAATCGTCCCTCTATCAATTCGTCAAGTTCCACTACGACCTGACCGCCCAACTGGCGGCCGCCAAGTAAAGCCATGCGCCGACTTCTCCTTGCCCTCACGCTGCTGGCCGTTCCCGCTCCCGCCGCGGAGCTTCCGGAGGTCGCCCAGCTTCTGGCCGACCTCATCCGGATCGATACCTCCAACCCGCCCGGCAACGAAGAGAAGCTCGCCCGGTTCCTTGAAAAGAGATTCGCCGGCCTGGGCTTCACGATCGACATCATCCCCACGCCGGTCGCCGGTAAGGCCCACTTCATCGCGCGCTTGAAGGGCAACGGGAAGAAGCGTCCCGTCCTACTCGCCGCCCATGCCGACGTGGTCGGCGTTGAACGCGAGAAGTGGACCGTCGATCCCTTTGCCGGCGTCGTTAAGGACGGCGCCGTCTACGGCCGCGGGGCGATTGACTTCAAGGGCGGCCTCGCCGTTTTCGCGCAGGCCGTCCTGAACCTCGCGCGCAACAAAGTCGCGCTCGATCGCGACGTCATCTTCCTTTCCGAAGCCGACGAAGAGGGCGGCCTCTACAACACCACCTGGCTCGCCGCCCAGGCCTGGGACAAGATCGACTGCGAGTTCGCCTTGAACGAAGGCGGTTGGATCATCAAAGGCAAGGACGGCAAGACCTCCTACGTCTCCATTTCCACCGCCGACAAGGGCAACGTCTCGCTCACGCTGACCGCCCGCGGCACCTCGACCCACTCCTCGATGCCCCGGCCGGACAACGCGATCTACACGCTCGCCCGCGCGCTTGCCAAGCTTTCGGCGTACGAGACCAAAGTGAAGCTCACCCCCGAAACCCGGATGTTCTTTGAGACCCTTGCCGACGTGAGCCCCGAGCCGATGAAGTCAACCTTTCGCGATCTGCTCTCAGACGACCCCAAGAAGGTCGCCGCCGCGGACAAAGCCATCTCGGAGGACACCCTGCTCCACGCCATCATGCGGGACACCATCGCCCCCGTGCTGATGAACGCTGGCTTCCGCGGCAACGTCATCCCCGGTTCGGCCGAGGTGACACTCAACTTCCGCACCATCCCCGGCACCACGGCCGAGGAACTGATCGACGAGATCAAGGGCGTCGTCGAAGATCCGCGCGTCGATGTGGACGTCGCGGTCTTCGCCACCTCCCGCACGGCCATGACGCCGGAGCAGAAGAAGCAATCGATGGAGTATCAGCGGATGCGTTCGCGGCTGAAGCCGTCGCCGCTCGACAACGAGCTGTACCAGACGCTGGTGAAGCACGCTCTCGCCGTCTACCCCACGGCGAAAGTGACGCCCTATCTCTTTCAGGCCGGCACGGACTCGGCCGCCTGGCGCTCCCGCGGCATCCCCGTCTACGGCATCTACCCGTACCCGATCGATCACGAGGACTTGAAGCGGATGCACGGGAACGACGAACGGGTGCCCATCGCATCCCTGGTCACGGGGGTGGACCTGATCTACAAGACTCTCGTGGACGTCGCCGCCGCGAAGCCTTGACATACGGGCCGGGTTGCCGATACCCTTCCCTCCAATGACCACTCGCCGATACTTCTTCTTCGGGTCTCTGCTGGCCGGCGCCGTCCCCACCGGTGGCTACGGCAGCGTCCCCTCGCTTCGCGCTCTCGGCTATAAGCCTTTCTATGACAAGCTCAACGTCGCCGCCATCGGCTGCGGCGGGCGCGGGAACGAAATCCTCAACGAAGCCGCCCGGACAGAGAACATCGTCGCCCTTTGCGACGTCGACCTGAAGCGCGGCGAAGGCGCCATCAAGCGTTACGAGAAGCTGCCGCTCTATCGCGACTACCGCACGATGCTCGACAAAGAGGGCAAGAATATCGACGCGGTCACCATCGCCATTCCGGACTTCATGCACGCCGCCGTAGCGCTCGCCTATATGCAGGCCGGCAAGCACGTCTATCTCGAAAAGCCGCTGGCCCGCACCCCGTGGGAGACTCGCCTGCTGCTCGACGCGGCCGTCAAGTATAAGGTCGCCACGCAGATGGGCAACCAAGGCTATTCGCACGAGTCCCACCGCGTGGCCGCGGAGATTCTCTGGTCCGGCGAGATCGGCGATGTCACCGAGGTCCACGTTTCGACGACGCCCGGCACCCATCCCACCGGCTTGAAGGAACTCCCGCCCGAAGAGTCCGCCCCCGATTCGCTCGATTGGAGCGCCTGGCTCGGCAACGCGCCCATGCGGCCGTTCAGCTCGTACTACGTGCCCTACAACTGGCGCGGCTTCTACGACTTCGGCACGGGCCAGATCGGCAACTGGGCAACCCACTCGGCCGGCCCCGTCCACCACGCGCTGCAACTTGGCGCGCCGACGAGCGTTGAGCGCGTCGCCGTGACCAACGAGAGCAAGTACACCTTCCCGGACCGCGCCACCATTCGCGTCGACTTCCCCAAGCGCGGCGGCATGCCGCCCGTGAGCGTGTTCTATCACGATTCGGCCCGCGCGACGGACCCGGACGTCTACCGCGTCCCCGGCATGGACAACGAAGTCATTCTGCCTCCGCCAAACAATCTGACGGACAAAGGCCGTCCGATGGGTACGCCGCGCGCCGGCGGCGGCGGCGCGCCCCGGCCTCCGCGTCCGGCCAATGCACCGCCCATGGGCGCGGGCGGCCCCGGGGTGAAGGTGTTCGGGGCTGGGCGGGGCGGCCCGGCGCCGGGTGTGCTGACCGGCAACGGAGCCGTCTTCATCGGGACGAAAGGCATCATGGCGACGGTGGAGCGCGGGGAAGGCGTGTGGCTGTTGCCCTCGGCTCGCTGGGCTGAGTACCGGCTGCCGCCGCAGTTGTTGACGCGCTCGCCCGGCCACATGCTCGATTGGATCCGCGCCTGCAAGGGCGGGGACCAGGCCTGTTCCGACTTCCGCATCTCGGCGCCCTATGCCGAATGGCTCGCTTTGACGGCGATTGCGTTCCGCGTGCCGGGCAAATTGAACTGGGACAGCAAGCTGATGCGCTTTACCAACAGTGCGGAAGCGAACAAGTTTGTGAAGCCGGCGTTCCGCCCGGGCATGGAGTTGAAACTCTGAAAGGGGTACGCTGAGGGATGACGAATCAAGAAGTGGCGATGAAGCTCGTCGCCCTCTGTACTGCCCATGAAAACTTTGCGGCGATGGAACAACTCTACGCCGAAGACATAGTGAGCGTTGAAGGCCAACCCGACACTGGAGGCAAGACCGCGACCTCCGGCAAACAGGCTGTGATTGACAAGAGCAAGGCTTGGGCCGGCGTCCATGAGATCCATGGGTCGTCGACCGAGGGCCCGTTCTTGTCGACCGATGGTTTCGCCGTAATCTTTCAATTTGACGTTACGCCGAAGTCCACTGGAAGACGAACCCAGCTACGGGAGATTGCCGTGTACACCGTAAACCAAGGGCTCATCGTCCGCGAAGAGTTCTTTTACGGCGAGGACGGCGACGCCCTGAGCCGGTAGAGTCGCCCCAACAAATTCCCCGCGCCCATACCCATCAGCGGAAGCAGAACGGGGTATGGGCGTAGCGGGGCATTGACACCGCGCATCACGCTGCTGCGGATTGCCAGATGCGAAGGCGAGAGCAATGCGGCCTGGACCTGATCCGCCAGCCATGGTGCGGCCTGTCTCCTGGACTTGAATGCCACGCGACCACTGGAGCCAAAGCGTCTTCCACAATTGGCCAAGCCCTGATTCCATGGCTTGCCGCAGTTGGTTTTTGCCAGTAGGACGCTCGAAGACTACGACGTAGAGGGTCACGCGTTGCGACGGTAGAGCCTGCCCGATCAAATCGAGTCCATCGCGAACAATGGGCGGAGCATCTTCTCACATCGCCGTCACGATCCGGCCCAGCTTCGCCAACTCTTCCTCTAGATGCCGCCGCCCGCAACCGGTACGGCCGCCGCCGGTCATCGGGCGACGCCATCGCGCGGATCATCCCCCGCCTTACAGCGTGCCGGGGCCCCAGCGGACCCCAGCGAACCGCTCAATGTCCAATCGCCCCGGCCTGGCTCGCCAATACGAGAAGTGTCGAATCGGACATCGCTATTCCGTCCTGCGAAGTATCGAAATACGGCAGAGCGGCTGTCTATTTCTTCGCCGGCTCCGCGAAGCCGCGGCCCACCATGTCCCGCACGTCGGTCGTGGCGCCGTGGTCCCGCCAGAGCCACCGCATCATCTCCGGAAACACCGTCTGCAGCATCTTCTGCCCGTGGCGCTGGACTCCCCAGGAGTAGTTCAGGTCGTAGCCCTTCTCCTCAAGAGCCTTCTGCATGCGGACGTTCTGCAGAAACCAGTCCCGCGTTTCGTCATAAGAACCGTCGGCCCGCAAAGCGCGGTTGTCGTTCCGTCCGTCCACCAGAAACACTCGAATCGGCTTCTTCTCGCTCTTCCGGATGATGTCCGGGTAGGCGTGGCCCCCGCGGATATTCGTGAAGCTGCCGACGTTGCTCAGCACCTTCCGGAAATGATTCGGGCGCTCCCACGCAACCGTGAAGGCGGCGATGGCGCCGGAACTCGAGCCGCCAATGCCATGGCGTTCCGGATCCTTTGAGATGTTGTACTCCTTGTACAGCACCGGCATCAGCTCATCGACGATCACCCGGGCGTACTTGTCGTCCAGGCTGTTGTACTCCGTCGGGCGGTTCGTATCGCGGTCGCCCCAGTTGCGCGGCGTCGGCTCGGGTTGATCGGGACGGCGGCCCGGATTTATGAAGACGCCGATCATGATCGGAATCTCCTTCCGGTAGATCAGGTTGTCCATCACCACCTGCGCCCGAATGTCGCCTTCCGGCGCCATGAAGGCCTGGCCGTCCTGATAGATCATCAGGCTGGCGGGAACGGCAGGATCATACTGCGCCGGCACATAAACCCAGTAGGTGTGCTGCGTACCGGGATAGACCTCGCTCGGGAGCGTGAACGGCCCGCGGACTTCGCCTTTGGGAACGCCCTCCATCACCATCGCATCGGGAGAGAGCTTGTAGTAGAGGTCCGTGTTCGGGGTCTCCGCCATCGGCGGACGCTGCGGACGATTGGCGGGCGGCGCCTGGGCGAAGAGCCCGGCGGCCAACAGGATAGGAAGGACTTGCTTCATGGTTCCGCAAGCACGATATCACAGTGGCCGGCGGGGCCGGCGGAGGCGGCTACTTGACCTTGAGCGGGACGGAGGCGACGTGGTTTTCCCACGCCAACGTCAGCGAGGAATCGGTCAAAGTGTACTTCAGGCTCTCGACGAGCGCGGGCGGCTTGGCCATCTTCATCTTCACGCGGCCAAGGTCGGCGCCTTTGTCGTAGCTCAAGCCCCATTGGCCGGTTTTCTTGTTGACGACCAGCGTCCATTCGCTCGGATTGGTGAGGTCGATATAGAGGGTGTAGTCGCCGGCGGGAACGGCGAGGCCGCCAAGGTCGAGATCAGCATCGGTGTGCAGCTTGGTGGCGGCGTTCGCGCCGGCCCGCCAGATGGGGTAGTTGCGGTCCTTGCCGATCTGGCCGTCGGGGCCGAACAGCTTACCTTCGCGGCCTTTGACGGCGGGCGAGGCGTAGGTGATGGAGATGGTCTTGCCGTTGATGGTCTTGGACTCAGTGGCGGCGGGGCTCTGCGCAAAAGCGAACGCCGCGATCGACAGAGCAATCGCGGCGGAACGGACGAGGTGGGTCATGGACCCAGTTTAGACGACGTCGGCGTAGACGGCCATCAGCTTCTCAAGGTCCGCCCGGTCGGCGGGAGTGACGTTGGCGAGAGGCGGACGCACGGGACCGGCCGGGTGGCCGAGGATCTCCATGGCGTCTTTCATGATGGCGACTTCGTAGCCCTTCATGCGGTCGCGGAGGGCATAGAGCGGGTGCACGTACTTCTTCATCATGGCGTCCATCGCAGCACGGTCGCCCTTGGCGCCAGCTTCGGCGATGGCAAGCGATAGCTTCGGAGCGATGTTCGAAATGGAAGAGGTGTAAGCTTGGCAACCGATGGCGAAGTAGCCGGGGGCGAGGTCGTCACCCAGGCCGCCGACCCACGCGACGCGGTCGCCGACTTCGAGCATGATGCGGTGGTACTTGCGGATGTCGCCCTGGCCGTCCTTCCACATCTTGAGCGAAGGCACGCGGTCGAGCAGGCGCATCACCTGCGCGGGGCTCATGCCGGCCCAGTCGCGGGTGTAGAACGAAAGCGGCAGGCCGCAGCTTTTGCCAATGGCTTCGAAGTAGTCAAGCAGACCGGTTTCGGGCGCATTGATGTAGTAGGGCGGCATGACGAGCAGCGCTTCGGCGCCCGCCTCCTCCATCTCGCGCGCCATCTTGCAGGCCAGTGCAGTGTTATAGCCGACGCCGGCGACGATGGGCATCCGGCCGTTCACCGCCTTGACGGAGACGCGGACGCATTCGACGGCTTCTTCCGGCGTGAGCGAGTAGATCTCGCCCGTACCGCCGACGATCACCTGCGCGCAGAAGCCGTAACCGGCCATCCAGTCACAGTTCTTTTCGAGGGCCGGAAGATCCAGCGAGAGGTCTTTTTGAAAAGGCGTGACGGGAAATCCGAAGACGCCTCGGAAGGCTTGTTTGGGGTCTAGCATTTTGGCTTGAGGAATTCTACCAGATGCCATCCGTACGGATGCGCAGGCGAACTACTTGCGCATTCCGGGCTTGGGGGAGCGCACTGCCTGCTGGCGGCGCTTCTTCTTCGAGCGCTTGGGCTTGGAGATGATGAAGGTGCCGCTGCCGATGTATTCGGCGGAATAAAGGTTTTCTTTGGCCATAAATTTCTATTGTAGCCCAATTCTCGGCGGCGGCCCGTGATCTAGACCATGTACATGCCGCCGTTGATTTCGATGGTTTGTCCGTGGATGCCGCTGGCGGCATCGGAGAGGAGAAACGCGATGACGGCGGCGATCTCTTCGTTGGTTTGCAGCCGGCCGGCCGGTGTCTGCGCTTTGATGTTGTCGAGCATTTGCTGGGTCGAGTACTTCTCGTGGAAGTAGTTGTCGACCGTGCCCGGCGAAACGGCATTGACCCGGATGCCAGCCGGAGCCAGCTCTTTCGCCAGGCCTTTCGTGATGCAGGCGACGGCGGCTTTCGAGGCGGCGTAGATGGTCGCGCCGGGGCCGCCACCATTGCGGGCGGCGATGGAGCTGAGATTGATGACATGGCCGGAACCCTTGGCGATCATGCCGGGGGCCAGCGCCTGCGTGATGAAGTAGACGCTCTTGGTGTTGAGGGTCATCACGCGGTCATAGAGGTCAAAGGTGAACTCGGGCATCTTGGCGCGATGGACGAGGTGGCCGGCGTTGTTGATGAGAATGTCGGCCTCCGGCGCGGTGGCCTTCAATTGATTGATAAAAGCGGTGAGGCCGGCATCGGTGGACAGATCGGCGCCGATGAGGTCCACCTGGCAGTTGGTGAGTTCGGCGGCGAGTTGCGCGGCGCCGTCGAGATAGGACGAGTAGTGCAGCACGAGCCGCGATGCTCCGGCGGCGGCAAGCAGACGAGCGGTGGCGGCGCCGATGCCGCGCGAGGCGCCGGTGATGACGGCGGTTTTTCCAGCGATTCCATTGGGATTCATGACCTCCCATGGTATCGAGGTGTCAAGCGCCTTGGGGAGAAGGATTCGCCGGGTTCAGGACAGGAGATCCTGCAAGCGCAGGGTGGCCGCCTCGGCTGCCAACGGCGAGACCGGCTCGTCGGCCGCGTAGGCGATGATGGAGTTGTAGCGATCGTCCGCCGGATCCCGGTGGATGACGATGCGGTGATTGCGCAGATCCACGACCCAGTAGTCCGGGATACACGCGCTGGCGTAGAGAGCTGCCTTGGCGCCCAAGTCGTACTCCTGGGTAGTGGCTGACACTTCGACTACCAGCAACAGGTCGGGCGGGGCTGGATTCTGCGTACGAAACTCTGCGAATGGCCGGCGCAAAACAATGGCATCCGGCTCCGGCTGGTTCGTCGGGGTCAGGAGTGGCCCCAGGTCGATGGAAACTTCCTGCTCAACATAGTCATCGCCAAACGCCTGCCGGAGCCAGCGGTGCAGGAGATGCAGCACAATCGAGTGCAGTCGCGACTTTGGCGTCTTGCAAATCAACTCCCCGTCGATCAGCTCGAATCGTTCCCCTTCGAGCAACCCCGCCGCCTCTAATGCCTGACAATCGGCACGGGTAAGGCGTCGCCGGGCGTCGGCCGGAAGCTGCGCGGAATGAACGGCAAGGGCAGCAGGCATGCTTGACTGCAGGATACGACGAGATTCCACGCCACGAGACGAGGGGATAGAATGTTGGCTTCTATGGCGCTCTTTCGCGGGTCTCACTCCTTCCCCCACGTCCTTTGGTTCCTTGCCTTGGCCGGCGGGGCCACGCTGCCCGCTGCCGTCGTCCTGCCCGACGGACCAGGAAAGGCAGAAACGCAGAAGCTGTGCAGCCGCTGCCACTCCATGGACCAGACCGTCTCGCTCCGGCAGGGGCCGGCCGCGTGGACCGAAACGATCGCCAAGATGGTGAACCTGGGCGCGACGGGGAACGACGCCGATTTTCAGGCCGTGCTGCAATACCTGGCCAAACACTACGGCCCCGTGGGCGGAGCGGCGGCTCCCTCGGCGGAGCCAGTGGCCATGCCCACAGCGGCCGCGCCGGATGCGGCCACGGCGGCGGCGCGGGTGGAGCCAGTGGGACCGGCACGAATGCCCGTCGACGGGGGTCCGGCGGATCCGGCCAAGGAATGGCGGACCTACGGACACGACCCGGGGGCGATGCGGTTTTCGCCGCTGCGGCAGATTACGCCGGAGAACGTCAGCCAATTAAAGGTAGCCTGGGTGCACCATATGAAACCAACCGGCTTCACGGCCGCAGCGCCGCAGCGGCCACGAGCGCCGGGCGGGCCGGTGGGCGATGAACCGGAAGCAGCGGCGGCGCGCAGCCGGGGACCGCAGTTCGGGTCCGGAATGCGGCCGAGTCAGGTGACGCCGCTGGTGATCCGCGGGGTGATGTACATTACGTCCCCATACTCGCGCGTGACGGCGCTGGACCCGGTGACCGGTCAGGAGTTCTGGTCGTTCGCGCTGCCCGCTGGTGTGCCCTCGACGCGCGGCCTCGAATACTGGCCCGGCGATGGCAAGACACCGGCGCAGTTGGTCTTCGGCTCGAGCGACGGCAAGCTCTACTCGATTGACGCGAAGACGGGCAAGCCGAACCCCGGGTTCGGCGATAACGGCGTGATCAACCTGAATACCGAAGACATCATGCGGGGGCTGCCGGGACGAAACATGCTGACTTCGCCGCCGACGGTGTATAGGAACCTCGTGATTACGGGCGGGACCACGCAGGAGAATCCGCCGTTGGGCCCGGCGGGAGACGTGCGGGCGTGGGACATGCGGACGGGGAAGCTGGTTTGGAAGTTCCGTTCGATTCCGGAGCCGGGCGAGAAGTTCAACGACACTTGGGCGGGGCAGAGTTGGAAGAACCGGACGGGCGTGAACGTCTGGGGGTTCCTCACCGTGGATGAGAAGCGGGGCATTGTCTATATGCCGTTCGGGGCGCCGTCTGTCGACCAGTACGGCGGAGACCGGGCGGGGGATAACCTGTTCGGGACGAGCCTGGTGGCGGCGGATGCCAACACCGGCAAGTACCTCTGGCATTTCCAGGTGGTGCACCACGACATCTGGGACGCCGACATGACCGGGGCGCCGTTGCTGTTGGACGTGAAGCAGGGCGGCAAAGTGATTCCCGCAGTGGCGGCCGTGAACAAAGTGGGCCTCGTGTTTCTCCTGAACCGGGTGACCGGGAAACCGATCTATGGAGTGGAGGAACGGCCGGTGCCACAGAGCGAGGTGCCGCTCGAACGGACGGCGAAGACGCAACCGTTTCCCCTGAAGCCGGAGCCGTTGGCGCGGATGCGTTTTGAGATGAAGGACGTCGCGACGGTAACGCCGGAGATTGAGGCGGCCTGCCGCGAACTGTTGAAGGGCATGGCGGTGGGCGGGCCGTATCTGCCGGTCACGTATAACCGGCTGCGCGTGCAGTTTCCCGGAAACCACGGCGGGGTGAACTGGGGCGGGACGTCGTTTAGCCCGGAGTTGGGCTTCCTCTTTGCGAACGTGAATGAGTTGGGGCAGGTTTCGGGGTTGCGAGATCACGACCCGAAGAAGGGTCCGGCGCTGGGGGTCGGCCAAGGGAACCGGGTGGATCCGGCCGGGCCTTACGAAGGGTTCCCGGGCGCGGGAGGGCGGTTTAGTGTGAAGGGTCCGACTTCGCAGCAGTATCCCTGCCAGCAGCCGCCGTGGGGCCAGTTAGTGGCGGTGAATGTCAACACCGGGGAGATTGCGTGGCGGACGCGGTTGGGGGTGACGGATAGTCTGCCGGAGGGGAAGCAGAACACGGGGCGGCCCGGGAACGGGGGGACGATCGTGACGGCCGGGGGCGTGGTGTTCGTCGGAGCGACGGATGATGCGCGCTTCCGGGCGTTTGACGCCAAGACGGGCAAAGAGTTGTGGACCGTGAAGTTGAAGGGGGCGGCGGAAGCGACGCCGATGACCTACGAGGGGCGGGACGGCAAGCAGTACGTGGTGATTACGGCCACCGGCGGCGGGTTCTTTAATAACCCGGTGACGGACGATGCGGTGATTGCGTATGCGCTTGAGGGAAAGTAAGCGGCGGGACTGGAGTTTTATGGAACAAACTCTCCTGGATGCCGTGCTCGACTCCTGGGACCGGAGCAACCGCATTCTCATCAACCTGCTACGCTCCGTCCCGGAGGGTGGGCTAACCGCGCGGGCGCTGCCCGGCAGCCCCACCGTCAGCGAGATGTTCACCCACATGCACCATGAGCGGATGACTTCGGTGGCCGAAGAGGCTCCGGAGTTCGCCGGGGAAACTCCAGTTGGAGAATGGGTTTTCGATCCCGACGCCAGGCACATCGAGGAACTGTTGACCGAAAGCGCCCGGATCGTGCGTGCAGCAGTGCTGGCCAGAACGGAGCGGGGAGAACCGATGGCGTTGCACTACGACCACCCCATCCTGTTGCTCCAACTGTTGCAGTTCCACGAGACCTACCACCACGGGCAGATTAAACTCGCTCTGAAAGCGGCCGGAACCCCCGTCGCCGATGACACAGTGGGGCCCTTGACCTGGGACGTGTGGCGGCGCCGCTCGAGTTAATCAAACTGATACATTCCGCTGGTAGCCTCGGGAAGGGTTATGCCTCCTCGCCGACTTGTTCTTGCGGTGCTTGCCAGCCTCTCGTGTGGCCGGTCGAGGATTCGCTCTGTTATCCGTTCCGCCGGATCCGACACGGTCGTGAATCTCGCGCAGGCGTGGGCGGAAGCCTATGCCGAACTGGAACCGGCCGTGTCGGTAGAGGTCTCCGGAGGCGGCTCCGGCACGGGACTGGCGGCGCTCATCGACGGGGCTGCCGATCTGGCCAACTCCAGCCGCCGGATTGAGCCGGAGGAGCGGGCAGCCGCCCAACGCAAACGCGGCGTAGAGCCCGTCGAATGGATCATCGGTCATGATGCCCTGGCAGTCTACGTGCATCGCGATCATCCGTTGAACGAAATCACCATTCCCCAACTCGCGGCTATGTATGGAGCGGACGGCGGCGTCACCCGCTGGTCGCAACTGGGCGCCGGCCTGCCCGACGAGGAGATCATCCTGATCAGCCGTCAATCCAACTCCGGAACCGCCCAGTATTTCCGGCGCGCGCTGTTGGGCAAACAGGGAGACTTCCGCTCTGGAACCCGCGACTTGAACGGGTCGAAAGAAGTCGTGTCCTTGATCGGCGAAACGATGGCCGCAATCGGTTATTCCGGCATGGGCTACAACAGCGACCGGGTGAAGATGTTGGCCATCTCGCCGGGTCCCGGCCAACCGGCGTACCCCCCGACGCTGGCAAACGCCCTTTCCGGCCGGTATCCGATTTCGCGCCCGCTCTACGTCTATACCCTGGGCCAGCCGGGCGGCGAACTGCGGCGCTATCTCGACTGGACGCTGTCGCCGCCGGGTCAGCAGGTTGTGATTCGCGCGGGGTTCGTACCCAGGAGGCCCGTGGCATGAAACCGCTTCGCCGCAATCTGTTTGACCGGTTACCCGAACTCCTGATTGAAGGGGTCATCCGGCTCTGCGGGATTAGCGCCATTCTCCTGGTCTTCGGGATCTTTTTCTTCGTCTTTCGGGAAGCGTACGGCCTGTTGCCGAGCGGCGACTTCCACCTAAGCCACTTCCTGTTCGATACGCATTGGAATCCAGCGAGTCAATCCGGGCCAGCCTACGGCACCTTGGCTCTGTTGGCCGGAACGGCGAGCGTCACGATCCTGTCGATGGCCATTGCGATTCCGTTCGGGCTGGGCTCGGCCATCTACCTCTCCGAGTTTTGCGCCCCATACCGGCGCGAGACGCTGAAGGTGGTCATCGAAATCCTCGCGGCCATTCCGTCGGTCGTCTGGGGATTTATCGGCCTGATGGTGATGAACCCGCTGATCATCGCCGTCACCGGCGCACCCATCGGCCTGAACATCCTGAACGGCGGGTTGCTGCTGGCGCTGATGAGCATTCCGATCATTGCCTCGCTCGGGGAGGACGCGCTGAAGGCGGTGCCGGACTCCTTCCGGGAGGCGGGCCTGGCCCTGGGGGCGAGCCGCTGGCAGTTGGTCTACCGGGTCTTGCTGCCCGCCGCGCGGCCGGGGCTGCTGGCGGCGGTCCTGCTGGGCCTGGGCCGCGCGGTGGGCGAGACCATGGCCGTGCTGATGGCGACAGGACACAGCGTGCGGGTACCGTCCAGCGTGCTGGATTCCGTCCGGACACTGACGGCGACCATCGCCGCCGAGTTGGGAGAGGCCTCGGTCGGCTCCCATCACTATCAACTGTTGTTTCTCGTGGGTATCTATCTGCTGGCGATCACGTCGATATTCAATTTGGCGGCGGACTATCTGGTCCGTGGGCGCCGCCGGAGTTCGCGATGAGACCGGTGATGGCGCCCAGTCCCACCGCCCGGCGATTCGCCGAAACACCGGCCATCGCCCGGCGGCGCAGGCAGGAGCGGGTGGCCCGGCGGCTACTGGGCGGCGGGCTGATCCTCAGCTTGCTCCCCCTTTTCGCGATCCTGTTCTACCTGGTTTGGCAGGCGGCGCCGCTGCTTTCCTGGCGCTTCCTCGTCGAGTCGCCGCGGGACGGCATGCGCGCTGGCGGCTTATGGCCGGCGCTGCTGGGCACGTTGTACCTGGTAGGCGCGGCGCTGGCGGCGGCGACGCCTGTGGGCATTCTGGCGGCCGTCTATCTGAATGAGTACGCCCAGCCGGGCCGCTTCTCGCGGATCGTGGGATTGGCGGTGATCAACCTGGCCGGCGTGCCGAGCATCGTGCACGCTCTGTTCGGGCTCGGAGCGTTCGTGGCGTTCGCCGGCCTGGGGCGGTCGATTCTGGCGGCATCGCTGACCTTGGCCGTGATGTCGCTGCCCGTGATCATCGCCAGCACGACGGAGGCGCTGAAATCGGTGCCGCAGTCGTTCCGGGAAGCGAGTTGGAACCTGGGAGCCACGCGCTGGCAGACCACCTGGCACATCGTCCTGCCCAACGCGATGCCGGGCATTTTCACGGGCATCATCCTGATGGTCTCGCGCACGGCGGGCGAGACCGCGCCGGTGCTGTTCACCGGGGCCGTCTTCTACAAGTCCATCGCCGGCGGCGACCTGTTCGCCTACGGCCTGCTCGACCAGTGCATGGCGTTGTCCGTGCACCTGTTCACCGTTTCCACGCAGGTGCCGAACGTGCCCGACGCCTTGCCCTACGCCATCGCGGTCGTGCTGGTCGCCACCGTGTTGGGGGTGAATGCACTCTCGATTGCCCTGCGCGTTTACTTGCGGAGCCGGAAGAATTGGTAGACCACATTCTCGAGGTTGCGGACCTGACGTTGCGCTACGGGGGGCAGACGGCGTTGAACGGAATCTCCTTCGCCGTGCCCCGGTTCGAGATCTTCTCGATCATCGGTCCGGCGCAATCCGGCAAGTCGTCGCTGCTGCGGATCCTGAACCGAACGATCGACTTCAATCCGGAAGCCCGCGTCACCGGCAGTGTGCTACTCGACGGCGAGCAGGTGCTGACGACGCCGCACGTGCATGACTTGCGGCGCAAGGTCGGCATGGTAGCGCCGCTACCGGTGGGCCTGCCCCTGTCGATTTACGACAACGTCGCCTTCGCACCGCGGCTGGCGGGCGTCCACAACAAAAGCGATCTCGATGGGCTCGTCGAATCCTGCCTGCGGCAGGCGGCTCTGTGGGACGAGGTGAAAGACCGCCTCAGTCAGTTGGGAACCCGGCTTTCCGGCGGGCAGCAGCAACGGCTGACCATTGCCCGGGCGCTTTCGCATTCCCCGGATTTGCTGTGTTTGGACGAATTCTCCATCGCGATCGATCCGGTGACGACGATGCGCATTGAAGAGGTGCTGCGGGAACTGAAGACGAAGATCACCATCATTCTGGTGACGAATCTGATTCAGCAGGCCCGCCGGCTGAGCGACCGGACGCTGTTTCTGTGGAACGGTTCGATCATCGAGCAGGGAACCACCGAGGCAATGTTTTCCGAACATCCCGCCAACTCGCTGACCTACGACTACATTCGCGGAGCGTTCGGATGAACTGCATCGAAGTGGATGGGTTGAGCCTGTGGTACGGCGGATTCCAGGCGCTGCGAAACGTCAGCGTGTGCATCCGGGAGCGGCAGATTACGGCCTTAATCGGTCCATCAGGCTGCGGTAAATCAACGCTGCTCCGCACCTTCAACCGCATCAGCGAGCGGGACCCGGCGGTGCGCGTGGAGGGCTCGATCCGGATTCACGGAGAGGAGATTTTTGGGCCGGAAGTGTCCCTGATTGCTCTCCGGAAATCGGTAGGGATGGTGTTTCAAAGGCCCAACCCGCTCCCCATTTCGATTTTTGAAAACGTAGCCTTCGGACTGCGGATCCATGAGGTGGACACTGCGGTGGAGGCTGCCGTCGAAGAGGCGCTGACGGCGGTGGGTCTGTGGGAGGATCTGCGATTCCGGCTGCATGCGCCGGCAACGGAGTTGGCGCTCGAACAGCAGCAGCGGCTCTGTATTGCGCGCCTTTTGCCGCTGAAACCGGAGATTATTCTGCTGGACGAACCGTGTTCGGCCTTGGATGCGAAGGCGACCCTGGCGATTGAAGAATTGCTCGGCCGGCTGGCGGCGCAGTATTCGATTGTGATTGTGACGCACAGCATGGCGCAGGCGCGGCGCGTAAGCAGCGAGTGCTTTTTCATGCTGTTGGGAGAGGTGGTGGAACACGGGCCCACCGAGCAGCTTTTCACGAATCCGCGGGATCCGCGCACGGGCGACTACATCGCCGGCCGCTTCGGCTAGGCGTTTTCGATCTCCTCGCCGCAGGTGATGCGATGGCCGTCCGGAGTGGTGAGCCCGAACTCGCGGAGGCCCCAGGGTTTGTCGGTGGGTGGCGAGAGCAGGAGCGCTCCGCGGGCGGCGAACTCACGATAGAGAGCATCGACGCCTTCGACGTTCCAATAAGCGAAATACGAGTGGTCGCCGAGTTCGCGCGCGGCGGGCTCCTCCGGACACTCGCCAACCATGAGGCGAATGCCATCGCGGGAGAGGAAGCTCCATCCGGCGGCGTCGATGGGATCGAGCGCAAAGCCGAGGACATCGACGTAGTAACGCGTCGAGATGGCCAGATCGCGGACGGCGAGAACGAAGCGGGAGTTGACGATTTGCGGCATACGCAATTATGGCTTGGCCGGGCGGCCCGCCGCGTCCACGGTGAGGGTGGGGTCGGCGCCGTCCCAAGTGACATCGGCGGTAGGGCCGTAAGTAGGCAGGACAGGCTGATCGAGCAGCCGCTGATAGACGGTCAGCTGTGTGCGGTGGTGAGCGGTGTGGAGCACGCGGCGCCAGAATACCCAGATGCGTTCGCGCTCGACATCGAAGAAGGGGACGATTTCGTGCCACCAGGTGGCGGGTTGGCGGGCGAGGTGATCGAGGCGGGGGCGGGCCAGTTCAACGAGGCGGGCGGCGTAGGCGGCGGGGGCGGCGGTCGAAGGGAGGATGGCGGCGGGCAATGGTTCGGGAGTGCCAAGGAACTCGGCGAAGAAGCGGCGTTCGGAAAGGAGTTGGTGCGAGAGGATCTCTTGGACGGTGCTGGACTTGGGATGGGGCCGGTAGGGAAGAGCCCCCGCCGAGAGACTGGACCAAACTGAGAAGGTTTTGTTGGTTTCGCTGGCGTAGGTATCGAAGAGATGCTGATAGGCGGGGTCGGCGGCGGTGGGGATTTCGGGGAGGGCGGAGTGGGGGTATCGCATGGGCATAGGAGTATTGTGGGGCAGGGAGACGGCCCGGAAGAGGAGTATGGGGACCGGGAAAGGGAGATCTGGATGCGGCTAACGGACCGGGAAATCCGGTGAATCGGTGCGGACGGTAGCCAGGATCTTTTCCATGCGGGCGACGACTTCAGGATTCTGCTTGGCGAGGTCGGTGGTCTCGCTGAGGTCCTTGCTGATGTCGTAGAGAGCCGGCTTCACGTACTTCCAGTTACCCACGCGAAGAGCTTGTTTGAAGCCGCCTTCGTGGAACTCCCAGTAGAAGAAGTCGTGCACCTTGGGCTTGCCGCCCGTAAGCGCTGGCAGGATAGAGAGGCCATCCGTATCCTTCGGTACGGGTTGCTTGGTGAGGTCGCCAAACGTAGCCATGAGGTCCCAAAAAGCAAAGGGATGATCCGACACCTGGCCGGGCTTGATCGTGCCGGGCCATCGGGCGATAAAGGGGACGCGGATGCCGCCTTCCGTCAAGCTGCGCTTGGTCCCGCGCAGTGGCCCCGAAGACTGAAAAAAGTCCGGATCATGGCCGCCTTCTTTGTGCGGACCATTGTCGGAAGTGAACATGACGAGCGTATTGTTATCGAGGCCCAGAGCCTTGAGCTTGTCAAACAGGCGGCCGAGATCGCGGTCGAGCCGCGTGATCGTAGCGGCGAACTTCCGTTCGAGGGGCGGCCACGGTTCGCCCGAATAGGGCGCGTCCTCAGGGATCTCGATGCCGTCACCGGTGTCGCGGCCCAGTTCATTATTGGCGTGCGGGATCGTCGATGAGAAGTAGAGGAAGAACGGCTTCGCCTGGTTGGCGTCGAGGAACTGCAGCGCGCGATTCAGAAACAGATCCGGCGCGTACTGCTTCTTCTTCCCGCCCCAATTGCCGGGCAGTTCGACGGCATGATCGCCATCGAGGAGCATGTCCGGATAGTACATGTGGGCCTGCATCTGGCTGAAGAAGCCGAACCAGGTATCCCAACCTTTCTTCGTCGGGTAGCCCGGGTAGCCAACACCACCAAGCCCCCACTTGCCGAACATGCCGGTGGTGTAGCCGGCTTTCTTGAACAGCTCCGGTAGCACGAAGTCATCCGCCCGTAGCAACATCTCATTCTTGCCGTTGCCGCGGACGCGCGTATGGCCGGTGTGGTAACCCGTCATGAAGGCCGAGCGGGACGGAGCGCAGACCGTGCAGCCGGCGTAGGCCTGCGTGAAGCGGATGCCCTCGGCCGCCATGCGGTCGAGATTCGGCGTTTTGATCCGTTTCTGCCCGTAGCAGCCCAAGTCGCCGTAGCCGAGGTCATCGGACATGATGAAGACGACGTTGGGCGGTCGCTGCTGTGCGCGGACAACGCTGGCGGCGGCGAGCGAGTAGAGGAATCGGCGGCGGTTCAGTACACTATGGCCCATGCTTGATTGGTCTATCATAGCCGTCTACTTCGTGATTGTGTTTGGGATTGGCTTCTACCACTCCTTGAAGGAGCGAAACACGACGGAGTATTTTCTCGCGGGCGGCAACGTGGGGTGGTTCGCCGTGGGAGCTTCGCTATTTGCGACCAACATATCGAGCGAACACTTTATTGGATTGGCCGGCAGCGGAGCCTCGACGGGGTTCGCCGTGGGCTGTTATGAATGGTCGGCGGCGGTCTGCCTGCTGCTGCTGGGATGGGTCTTCGTGCCCCACTACCTGCAGAGCAAGGTCTTCACGATGCCTGAGTTTCTGGAGCTCCGCTTCTCGCCCGGATGCCGCTGGTATCTGACGGGCGTCTCCCTGTTCGCCTACGTCTTCACGAAGATTTCCGTGAGCCTGTTTGCCGGCGGCATTCTGATCCGCGAGATTGTCGGCTGGGATTACATGACCTCGGCGATTCTGTTGGTGTTGGCCACGGGCGTTTATACGATCTTTGGCGGGCTGGCGGCCGTGATCTACACCGACGTCTTCCAAGCCGTGCTGTTGGTGGCGGGGGCGATCGTGCTGACCGTGATCGGGCTCAATCAAGTTGGCGGCTTCGAGGCGCTGCGCAGTTCCCTGCCCCCGGACTTCTTCCACATGATCAAGCCCGCGAATGATCCCGTCTACCCGTGGGTGGGTACCATCTTCGGCACGCTGATTCTGGGGACCTGGTACTGGTGTACAGACCAGGTGATCGTGCAGAAGACGCTCTCGGCGCGAAACCTGCAGCAGGCCCGCTACGGCACGTTGTTCTGCGCGGCGTTGAAGATCCTGCCCGTGTTCATCCTGGTGCTGCCGGGCCTGATCGCTAAAGCGCTATGGCCCACGGAGGTGACGGGAGACAATGCCTATCCGCTCCTGGTGATGCGACTGCTGCCCCCCGGCGTGAAAGGACTCATGGTCGCCGCGCTGCTGGCCGCCTTGATGAGTTCCCTGTCGAGTGTGTTCAACTCCTGCTCCACGCTCCTCACGATGGACATCTACAAGAAGTGGCGCCCGGAGGCGTCCGAGCGGCAACTCGTCCGTTTCGGACGGTATTCCACCGGGGTCATCGTGGTGCTGTCCATCGTTTGGATTCCCTTTATCCGCAACCTGAACGATCAGGTGTATCAGTACTTGCAAAGTGTGCAGGCCTACGTGGGCGCGCCGATTGCGGCCACATTCCTGACGGGCATTTTGTGGAAAGGCGCGACACCTCGCGCGGCCATTACGACCTTGCTGGTCGGCGGAGTGATTGGCGGCGGCCGGTTCCTGCTGGACGTGCTGCGGAACGCCTTCAAGATGGACCTGGGCGTGTTCAACGATGTCGTCGCGATCAGCTTTCTGAATTTCAGCGTCGGGGTGTTCGCGCTGTGCGTGCTGTTGATGGTGGTGGTCTCGAAGGTGTCCGCCGTGAAGGCCGGCGTGGAGGAGTTGACCATGGCGTTCAGCCACATTCGCGGGACGCGCATGGAGGTAGCGGCGACTCTAGCGATTCTACTGGCGGTGGGCAGCCTATGGGTGCATTTCGCTTGATAGAGTGGATGGCGCTATGAGCACTTTTTCCCGACGGAACTGGCTGGGCGCGGCCGGGTTAGCGACGTTGTTCCAAGAGAACCCGGCGCTCGCGCAAAACGCGCCGATTGCCAAGAAAGACAACCTGAAAATCACGAAGCTTGAGACGATTCTCGTCAAGCCACGGTGGCTGTTCCTGAAGATCCACACGAACGCCGGGATTGTCGGCTTGGGCGAGCCGGTCGTCGAAGGGCGCGCGCTCACCTGTGCCACGGCGATCAAGGAGATTGAACCGTACCTGGTAGGAAAGGACCCGCGCGCGGTGACGCACCACTGGCAGGCCATCTACCGCCATGCGTTCTATCGCGGCGGCCCGATCCTGACTTCGGCCCTCAGCGGCATCGACCAGGCGCTCTGGGACATCAAGGGCAAGGCGCTCGGCGTGCCGGTGTACGAGCTTCTGGGCGGCCCCACGCGCAATCGAGTCCGCGTCTATGCGCACTCGCGTACGCCGGAGTCGATGAAGGCGGACCTGAAAAAAGGCTTCACCGCGTTCAAGACCGGCCCCGCCAAGCGGCGTCCGGCGCGCTACATCGAAACCCCCGCCGAAGTGAAGTACGCGGTCGAAAAATTCGCGGAGCTGCGGGCGACCGTGGGCGACAACGTGGACATCGGCGTGGACTTCCACGGCGCAATTTCGCCGGCGCATGCCAAGATGCTCATCAAGGGCATGGAGCCATACAACCCCATGTTCATCGAAGAGCCCTGCCAGGCGCAGAACCACGACATCATGGCCGAAATTGCGCGCGGCACCCATCTGCCCATCGCCACCGGCGAACGCGTCTTCACCAAGTGGGGTTTCCGCGAAGTGCTCGAGAAAAAGGCCGCGACGATTCTGCAGCCGGACATGTGCCACGCGGGCGGCATCACCGAAGTGCGTCTGATCGCGGGGATGGCCGAAGCCTATTACGCAAGCATCGCGCCGCACAATCCGTTGGGTCCGATTTCGCTCGCCGCCGGCGTGCATCTGGCCGCCTCGATTCCGAACTTCCTGATTCAAGAGCAGGTGAGCCTGGGTGAGGGATACATCAAGAATCCGTTCAAGGTGAGCGAGGGCTATCTGGAGTTGCCGACGGGCCCCGGGCTCGGTATCGAACTCGATGAAAACGCCATGGCCGACAAGATCGGGCACGACTGGCGCAACCAGGAGAGCTACGACGCGGATGACGGCTCCGTGGTGGATTGGTAACCTAGTCGTTTCATGACCAAACAGCAAATCGTTACCAGCATGCTCGAGATCGGGATCGTGCCGATCATCCGGGTGAACTCCGAGGAGGCGGCCATCAAGTCAATTGAAGCCGTTTACGAAGGCGGAATTCGTTCGGCGGAGATCACGATGACGACGCCGGGAGCGATCCGGGCGCTCGAGAAGCTGGCCGATGCGTTTGGCGACAAGATGATTCTTGGCGCGGGGACGGTGCTCGATCCGGAGACCGCCCGCGCCACGATTCTCGCGGGAGCGCGATTCCTGGTCACGCCAGCGCTGAAGGTGGCGACGATTGAAATGGCGCGGCGCTACTCCACCGTCATTTGCCCCGGTGCGCTGACCCCCACCGAGATCCTGACGGCGTGGGAGGCGGGCGCGGACTTCGTGAAGGTGTTCCCCTGCTCGAACATGGGCGGGGCCAAGTACATCAAGGCCGTGAAAGCGCCGCTGCCGCAGGTGGAGATGATCCCGACGGGCGGCGTGAACCTCGAAACGATCGGCGACTTTCTGAAAGCCGGAGCGTCGGCGGTGGCCGTGGGTAGCGAACTGATCGACAACGAGACGATCAAGGCGGGCAAGTACGAAGTGTTCACCGAACGGGCCAAGCTGTTCCTGGCCGCGGTGAAGGCGGCACGGAGCTAATAATGGCGATCAGCAAAGAGTTGCTCGAGATTCTGGTTTGTCCGCTGTGCAAGACGAGCCTGGAGATGAAGGCCGATGGCAGCGGGCTGAAGTGCGTACAGTGCCGCCGGGTCTACCCGATTCGGGATGAGATTCCGGTGATGCTGATTGACGAAGCGAAAGTCGAAGATTGAACACCGTACTGGAGCAACTGCCCGAGGGCGCGAAGGTGGGCATCATCCGGCTGCGTTCGCTCGGCGATTGCGTGTTGACGACGCCGGCTATTCACCTGCTCAAGAGCTTCCGGCCGGATCTAAAGATCGCCGTCGTGGTGGAAGACCGGTTTGCGGCAATCTTCCGCGGCAACCCGGATGTGGACGCGGTGTTCACTCCGGCCATTGGCGAGTTAACACTCTGGGGCCCGCAGCTGGTAATCAACTTCCATGGCGGATCCCGCAGTATCTGGCTCACCGTGTTCGCCTTGGCGGGATGGCGGGCCGGCTTTCAACACTTCACGGCGCAGGCGGTTTATAACGTGAAGATGCCGCGGGCGCAGAAGGTTTTCAAAGAGGAGCGGCCGGTACACACCGCGGAACATTTGGCATCGGGAATGTTTTATTTGGGAGTTCCGCTGACGGACGTGCCGCGGGCGCGCCTGTTCGCGCGGCCCCGGATGGTGGAGAAACCCTACGCGGTGATCCATCCGGTGGCCTCAGCGGCGGACAAAAGCTGGAGCCCGGCCGGATTCCGGGCCGTGGCGGAACACTTGCGGGAATTCGAACCGGTGTTCATTGGCGGTCCAGGCGATGACCTCTCAGCGTTCGCGGGATTCCGGACGATAGTGGGGGTCCCGCTCGAAGAGACGATGACGCTGCTCGAAGGCGCGTCCCTCTTCGTCGGCAACGATAGCGGGCCGGCGCATATGGCGGCGGCATTCGGCGTGAAGCAGGTGGTGATCTTCGGGCCATCGGACGCGGTGACGTGGGCGCCGTGGCGGGTGCGGGCGGAGGTAGTGAACGGGCGCGGGTCGATGGCGAACGTGACGGTGGACGAAGTGTTGGCGGCGGTGGACCGGTTATGAAGCGGATCCTCCAATACGTGCGGCCCTACGCGGGGTCGCTCATCGCGTCGGTGCTATTGATGGCGCTGGCGGGCGGGGCGCAAGGGTTAATTGCGTATCTCATCCGGCCGATCTATGACCAGGTGCTCAGCGCCGACGGTCCGGACGGCTATGTCACCGGGGTCATGGCGATCGTCATTGCCGCGTTTTTCGTGCGCGGCGCCTCGGACTATTTCGGCAACTACCTCGTCAACCGCGTCGGCATTTCGGCGGTCACCGACCTGCGGCAGGCCGTCTTCGAACGCGTGCTGCGGCAGGACGCACAGTTTTTCGAAACCACCTCAACAGGCCGCCTGATGTCGTCGATCATGAACGACATCGAGAAGATCCAAGTGGCGACCTCGCACATTCTGGCCGACTGGATGCGGCAGACCTTCGTGGCGCTTTCCTTGCTGTTCGTGATCTTTCAGACCTCCTGGAAGCTGGCGCTGTTCAGTGTCACCGTGGTGCCGATCGTGATGCTGCCGACCGTGCAGTTGGGGCGGAAGATTCGCCGGTCCACGCGAAAGGCGCAGGACGATACGGCCGAAGTGAACCAGATTCTGCAGGAGACCCTCAGCGGGCACCATGTCGTGAAGTCGTTCGGCGCGGAGGCGGTGGAGTCCACCCGGTTCCGCGAAGCCGGGCGGCGGCTGCGGCGGAGTAATTTGAAGTACGTGATGCAGCAGGCGATTGCGTCGCCACTCATCGAGTTCATGGGCGCGGTCACCGTGATTGGGCTCCTCATCTACGCCCGGACTGAGATCCGCGCCGGAGCCATGACGGCGGGCGAGTTCACCAGCTTCGTCATCGCGCTGCTGATGCTGTACGAGCCGGTGAAGCGGCTGGTGGGCATCCACAACATTTTCCAGCAGGCGCTCGGTGCGTCACAGAAAGTGTTCGAATATCTGGATCAACCGTCCACGGTCGTGAGCGGCCAGCGGGAGCTGCGGAAGTTTGAGCGTGACATTGCTATAGAGCATTTAACCTTCCGCTATCCAACCAGCGAGGGGCCGGTCTTGTCGGATGTCTCCATCACGGTCAAGGCCGGAGAGATCGTGGCGCTGGTGGGGCCAAGCGGCGCGGGCAAGTCGACCTTGGCTTCCCTGCTGCCGCGGTTCTACGATCCGGAGGCGGGACAGATCCGGATCGACGGCGTGGACCTGCGCGAGTTGACGCTCGATTCCTTGCGCCAGCAGATTGGGATTGTGGCTCAGGATACGTTTCTGTTCAACGACACGGTAGCGAACAATCTTCGGTATGGCCGCCCGGGAGCGAGTGAAGAGGAGGTGCGGGAGGCGGCGCGGAATGCGCTGGCGCTCGACTTCATTGAGCAGTTGCCGCAGGGGTTTGAGACAGTGATCGGCGAGCGCGGCACGCGCCTCTCAGGCGGGCAGCGGCAGCGGATCTCGATCGCGCGGGCCTTGTTGAAGAATGCGCCGGTGCTGGTGCTCGACGAAGCGACCTCCCACCTGGATACCGAGAGCGAAGTGCTGGTGCAGGGAGCGTTGGGGAACCTGATGCAAGGGCGGACGGTGATCGTGATCGCGCACCGGTTATCCACGATTCGCCGAGCGGACAAGATCTTCGTATTAGAGAGAGGGCGGATAGTGGAAACCGGCCGGCACGAGGAACTGATAGCGGCCGGGGGAATGTACCAGCGGCTGCACGAGTTACAGTTCCTTGAACCAGAGCCTCCGGCTTCTGCATAATGGAAGGCTCATGAGCATACGCAGTATGACGGGGTTTGCGCGGGTCCGGCGGCAGAGCCCGGATGGCGAGGCAGTGGTCACCGTGAAGAGCGTCAACCATCGCGGCCTGGATCTGCACTTCCAGATGCCCACGGTGTTGGACCCCTACGAGACAGCCATGCGCGGGCTCATCCGGAAGCGGATGTCGCGCGGGCATATTGAGATCCGGGTGCAGTATCACCGGAACAAGACCCAGGCGGTTTCCGCGCTGAATGTGGCACTGCTCGACACCTACCTCGAAGCGTTCCGCCAGGCCGGTAACCGGCATTCGGTTACCTCGGAGCCCGACCTGAACGCCGCGCTGCGCGTGCCCGGAATGTTTGAGCCGGCCGTGGACCAGGAGCCGGAGCCGGAACTCGAAGCCTTCCTCGTGGCCCTGCTCGACGAAGCCCTCAGCGAGTTGAACAAAGTCCGCGAACGCGAAGGCGCCGAAACAGCCATCGTGTTGCGCGAGCGAACCGCGTCGATCCGTGAAGCCGTCAAGACCGTGCGGGAGATCCGCAGCCGGGCGCTGCCGGCTTTTCAACAGCGGCTCCGCGAGCGATTGACCGAGTTGCTCGGCGGAGCAACGCTCGATCCCCAGCGCCTGGTCCAGGAAGCGGCAATCCTGGCCGACCGCAGCGACATCGGCGAAGAGATCGCCCGGCTGGAGATCCACTCCGAACAGTTGGACCAGATGCTGGCCAAAGGCGGCGAAGCCGGCAAGAAGATGGATTTCCTGCTGCAGGAGATGAACCGGGAGGCCAACACGATGCTCTCGAAAACGAACGGAATCGGCGAGCAGGGGCTGACGCTCACCGAAGTGGCCCTCGGCATCAAGGCCGACATCGAAAAGATCCGGGAGCAATCGCTGAACTTGGAATGAGCATCCTCTTCGTCATCTCGGCACCCTCCGGAACCGGCAAGTCGACCATTCTGCGCGACGCCCGGCGCACCGACCCTCGGCTGACTTTTTCAAGAAGCTACACCACGCGGGCGCCGCGGGGGCCCGAGCAGGAGGGCGTGGACTATTACTTCACGAGCAAGGAAGAGTTCGAACGGCGCGCTGCCGCGGGCGAGTTTCTCGAATATGCCAATGTTTTCGGCAACTACTACGGCACCCACAAGAGCGAGATCGACCGGGCAGCGGCGGCGGGCTGCGACCTGGTCATGGACATCGACGTGCAGGGTGCGAGACAATTACGAGAGCGAGTACCTGACGCCGTACTGATTTTTGTTTTGCCGCCGGACCGATCCGAGTTGGAGCGCCGCTTGCGAGCCCGATCTCAGGATCAGCCGGAAGTGATTGAGCGCCGCCTGCGGGAAGCCAAGGCGGAAACTAGCCAGTGCGGTATCTACGACTACATTCTCATCAACGATGAACTGGACGCCGCCGTGGCGGACCTTCGCAGTATCATCCGGGCAGAACGGCTACGCCGCTACCGGATGGAAGGCCCGGTGCAGCGAGTATTGGGTTCGTTTTAGAGGTATTGAGTTCCATGGCCGATTCCACCACCCCCCGCAACGCAAATTTCGCGATTCCGGACGACCCCGAGTCCAGCACCTACCGCTTCATCATCGTCGCGGCGAAGCGCGCGCGGCAGCTGCAGAACGGCAACCGCTCGTTCCTGCCGACCACCTCGCGCAAACCCACCGTGACCGCCCTCGAAGAGGTGCGCCGCGGATTGATTCAGTACGAAGACCCGATTCGCGACGCGAATCTGGCCGATATCGCGTCGAGACGCGGTTAAACCTGAGGGCGGCATGAACGTCGTCCTGGGAGTTGGTGGCGGGATTGCTGCTTATAAGGCGGCGGAGTTGGCGCGCGCGCTGATGCGCCGGGGGTGTACCGTCAACACCGTCATGACCGGGAGCGCCACGGAGTTCATTCAGCCGTTGACCTTTGCCGCCCTCACCGGACGCAAGGTCATCACTGGCCTCTTCGACGGCCATTCGCCGGAGGCCGTGCTGGCGAGTTCCGTCGAACACATCGGCGTAGCGCAGGAGAATGACGTGCTGGTGGTCGCGCCGGCGACGGCGGATTTGCTCGCGAAGTTTGCCCACGGACTCGCCGACGACTTCCTTTCGACGTTGTACCTGGCCTTCACCGGCCCCGTCGTACTCGCACCGGCGATGAACACGAACATGTGGGAGCATGCGGCCACCCGGACCAATCTGGCCACCCTGCGGGACCGGGGCCACCGGATCATCGGCCCGGATAGCGGCGACTTGGCCTGCGGCACGGTGGGGCCAGGCCGCTTGGCCGAAGTGGAAGCCATCGCCGATGCGGCCGTAGCCATTTTGCGCAAGCAGGACTTGAGCGGAGAGACGGTGGTGCTTACCGCCGGCCCCACTCAGGAAGCGATTGACCCGGTGCGATACATCTCGAACCGCTCGAGCGGCAAGATGGGTTACGCGCTGGCGGAAGCGGCCGCCTCCCGGGGAGCCCGTGTGGTGCTGGTGAGCGGTCCAGTGCACCTGCCGCCCCCGTCGGGCGTCGAAGTGGTAACCGTGCGTTCCGCGCGGGAGATGCGCGATGCGGTGATGGCCAACCTCGAACCGGCGACGATCTTGATCAAGGCCGCCGCGGTGGCCGACTATCACGTGACGGAGGTCGCCCCCCAGAAGCTCAAGAAGACCGCCGCGCGCGTGACCCTGGACCTCGACCCCACCCCCGACATTCTGGCCGAAGTGGGCGCCAAGAAGGGCGACCGGCTGCTGATCGGCTTTGCCGCCGAAACGCAGAACCTCGTCGCGGAAGCCAAGCGCAAGATGACCACGAAGAACGCGGACATGGTCGTGGCCAATCTCGTCAACCAGGCCGGCACCGGATTCGAGTCCGACGAAAACGAAGTGACGCTCGTGCTGCGGACGGGAGAGACGATCCACATCGAACGGGCCTCGAAACGCGACGTCGCCCATCAAATTTTTGATCAGGCGCTACGGCTCCGGCTGGCGCTTCACGCAAAGCAATGACGCGGGATGAAATTCGCCAGTTCCTTGAGTTCTACCAGGACTTAGGGGTGAAGACGATCTTCGAGCGCGGCTCGGCATTACAGGCCGAATCCCTGCCGGAACTCGTCGACGACCTCAACAGCCTGCTGCCGCCGTTGCCCGCCGCCAAGGCCACGCCGAAGCCCCCGCCCCCAACGGCCCCGCCCCCCGCCCCAATGAAAATTACCCCTCCCACCCTCATCCCGCTCGCCCCCGAAGGCGACACCATGCAGGCCATCCGCGCCGACATTGGGGACTGCCGCCGCTGCCGGCTGTGTGAAGGGCGCAACCAAATCGTCTTCGGCTCCGGCAACGAAGGTGCCCGTCTCGTCTTCGTGGGCGAAGGGCCCGGCGCCGACGAGGACGCCAGCGGCCTCCCCTTCGTCGGCCGCGCCGGCCAGTTGCTGACGCAGATGATTGAAGGCACAGCCGCCAAGGAAGGCATCAAGATCCTCCGGCCCGATGTCTATATCGCCAACGTCGTCAAGTGCCGGCCGCCGGAGAACCGCACCCCGATGCCCGACGAAATGGAGATCTGCGGCCAGTTCCTGTTCCGGCAGTTGTTGGCCATCAAGCCGAAGGCGATCTGCGCGCTCGGGTCGACTGCGGCGAAGGCGCTGCTCGGCACCAAGGAGGGCGTCACCAAACTCCGGGGCAACTGGCAGCGCTGGTACGACATCCCGGTCATGGTGACCTATCATCCGTCGTATCTCCTGCGCCCCTACAACCAGAACGCCAAGCGCGAAGCTTGGGAAGACCTGAAGAAGGTTCTGCACTTCGTCTATGACTAAGCGCGGCTTCTTCGTTTCCTTCGAAGGCGGCGACGGCTGCGGCAAGACGACGCAGATGCGGCTGCTACTCGAGCGTCTGCGGGCGTTGGGCAAAGACGTGCTCGAAACCGCGGAACCCGGCGGCACGCCGATCGGACGGCAGATCCGGCGCATCTTGCTCGATTCCGCGAACGACGCGCTATCGCCGCGCGCCGAACTGCTGCTCTATTTCGCCTGCCGCGCCCAAAACGTGGACGAGTGGATCCGGCCGGCCCTAGCCGCCGGCCGCATCGTCGTCAGCGACCGCTTCACCGATTCAACGCTCGCCTATCAGGGCGAAGGACGCGGTCTGACCCCGGCACTCGTTCGCGAGTTGCACGGCATCGCCTGCCAGGAGGTGCTGCCCGATTTGACGATCTATCTGGACATCGACTATCAAACCGGCCTCGCCCGCGCCCGCGCCCGCAATGCCAATCAGGAAGGGCCCGACGAGTCCCGGATGGAGGCCGAAGCCGCCGAGTTCCACGATCGGGTCCGGCGCGGCTATCTAGCGCTGGCGACCGCCGAACCCAGGCGCATCCGGACCATTGACGCGAGCCAAAGCGTCGAGGCCGTGGCCGCCGCGATTTGGGCAGAGGTGCAGCCGCATGTATGAGAACTTCCATGGCAACGCCGAAGCGCAGCGCGTCCTGCAGGAGATGGTCCGCGGCCAGCGCATGCCCCAAACCATCCTGCTGGCCGGCCCCGAAGGCATCGGCAAGGCCACACTGGCGCGCCGGTTCGCCGCCTCCATCGTCGGCCATCCGGAGTTGATTGAACAGGACGATCTCTCTCTCGACAAGAACCAGGAAGTGATTGCCGAACGCGAAAAGTGGACAGCCGAGAAGCGGAACGACGATCCGATTGTCTTCAATTCCCATCCCGACTTCCTCACCTTCTGCCCGGAAGGACCGCTCCGCCAGATCTCCATTCCGCAGATGCGGCTGCTCAAAGAGCGCGCGCAGTACGGGCCCTTGAAAGGCCCGCGCAAGGTCTTCCTGATCGATCAGATCGACCGCGCCAACGAGCAGGCGGCCAACTCTCTGCTGAAGACGCTCGAAGAGCCGCCGGGGTACCTGATCATCGTGGCGACGGCCACCAACTCCTATGACCTCCTGCCGACCATCCGGTCGCGCTCGGTGCCCATCTACCTCACGCCCCTGAGCAAGCCCGAAATGACCGCATTTGCCCAGGAAAAGGGATTGAAAGACATCGACCGCCGCATCGCCCTGGCCGCCGGATCTCCCGGCTTGGCCATGAGCATTGAGTTGCCGGCCTATGATAAACGCCGGGCGCAGATGCTCGCGCTGCTCGGCGCAGCCTGCGGTGTACTTCCCTGGGCGGACTGGGCGAAAACGTCCGAGGCGCTGAACGCCAGCCGCACGGAAAAGCTCGAAAATCACCTCAAGGTCCTCTACCTTCTGCTCGATGATCTCTTGCTCCTGCGGTGCGAGGCCCGCAACCCGGTGCTCCGCAATTTCGACATCCAACGCGAGTTGGAAGGGCTCGTGCGGGTAATCACGTTTGAATGGATTCAGAAGGCGGTTAAGAAAACCGACGAGCTCGTGGACTTATTACGTCGGAATATTCAAAAGGGAATTGCCCTCGACGCGATGGTACTCGAACTGCGCGGCAGCATCCGTTTGTGATGCAATAGAGGGCAAGAACCGCCATGCCCCCTCCGACCCGCAGCGCTGCCCCGACCAAGAAGCCGGTACCGCCTGATCAAACCAACGCCGAGAACTTCTACTACATGAAACAGATGCAGGCCAAAACGCCGATGTGCATCGTCATGAAGGACGGCGAAATCCTGAAAGGCGTGATTGAGTGGTACGACAAGTGCGCCCTGAAGTTTAACCGCGAAGGCGCCCCGAATTTGATGGTGTATAAACACAACATCAAATACATGTACAAAGACGGCGAATAGCCTCTATTTGGGTTTCGCCTTCATCGCCAGCCGCGCGGCCCGGCGCTCTCCCGCTTCGTGGTAGCGCCGCAGTTCCGCCTCGGTTTGCGGAATCACCGGGGTAACCGGAATCTTCGCCCCGTCCTGCGCCAAAGCGACAAAGGTCAGGTACGCCGATGAGGTGTGCTTGATCTCGCGGGTATGCAGGTCTTCGATAAACACCTTCACGCCCACCTCCATCGAAGTGCGAAAAACCCGGTTAACGCTCGACTTCAGCGTCACCAACTGCCCGATGTGGATCGGGTAAATAAACGTCATCTGGTCCACCGACGCCGTCACCACGGCGCACCGGGCGTGCCGCGCGGCCGCGAGCGACGCGGCCAGGTCCACCATCGCCATCACCTTGCCGCCAAAAAGCGTGCCGAGAACATTGGCATCATTCGGCAGGGCGAACTCACTCATTTCGGAGGCGGACTCCGAGACCGGACGGCCGGGCTGATCGGGAAGCATACCCACAGGGTACGATAAAGGAAATGAGTTCCCGGTTAGAGATTTTGCAGGGCATGTTGTCCCAGGACCCCGCCAACACGTTCGCCCGCTATGGACTGGCGATGGAGTTCGCCAATCAGGGCCAGTATGCGGAGGCCGTCCGCCAGTTTGAAGAGTTGATTCAGAACAAGCCCGACTATTGCGCCGCCTATTTCCACGGCGGGCAGACGCTCGAAAAAGCGGGCGAAGTGGAGAAGGCGGCCGCCATGTACCGGCGCGGGATCGAAGCCGCCCGGCAGGTCGGCGACACCCATACCCGCATGGAACTCGAAGGCGCTCTGGCACTTTTGCCGTAACTTTTCGCGCCTGCCGAGCGAAAGTGCCATAACAACCCTTATGCACCTCGTCATCGTCGGCAACGGAGTAGCGGGAGTCACAGCGGCCATGGCCGTGCGGGCGGCCGACCCGCGGGCCGAGATCACCATCGTCAGCGGTGAAAGCGAGTTCTTCTTTTCCCGCACGGCTCTGATGTACGCGTTCATGGACGTGATGCAGCGGCGCGATCTCGAGCCGTACGAACGCAAACTCTTCCGCGAACAGCGGCTGACGCTGCGCCAGGATTGGGCCGTGGATCTCGACGCCGGCGCCCGCGAGTTACGGCTGGCCGGCGGCGCCACGCTTCGCTATGACAAGCTGCTGCTGGCGACCGGTTCCCGCGGCCGGCGCGCGCCGTGGGAGCGCCCCCTCGATGGCGTCGTTCGCTTCGTCTCCCTGCAGGATCTTGACGCCTGCGAGCGCCTCACCCCGGGCACGCGGCGCGCCGTCGTGGCGGGCGGCGGGCTGATCGGGGTCGAGCTGGTCGAGTGCCTCGTCCACCATCGTGTACCCGTCACCTTTCTCGTCCGCGAGCCGAGCTACTGGCCCGCGGCGCTGAGCCCGGAGGAGGGCGAACTCGTCGCCGCGCACATCCGGGCCCAGGGGGTGGACCTCCGGCTCAACAGCGAAATCGAGTCGATGCAGGGCGAAGGCCGGGTCACCGGCGTGACGACCAAAGCCGGGGAGCAGATCCCCTGTGAATTGGTCGGGGTGACCATCGGCGTCGAACCGAACGTGGAATGGTTGCGCGCCGTGAAGACGCCTCCCGCCCTGAACCGCGGCATCGTAACCGACGCGGCGTTTCGCACCTCCCTGCCCGGCGTGTTCGCCGCCGGAGACGTCGCGGAGGTCGAAGGCCGCATCGAGCCTCTCTGGTACGCGGCCAAGCGCCAGGGCCAGGCCGTGGCGCAATCCATCCTCGGCCAGTCCATGCAGTATGCCCCCCCGGCTTACTACAACAGCGCGAAGTTCTTCCACCTCGAATGGACCTGCGCAGGCGAGACCCAAGGACCGGGACGATTCCGCAAGCTCCCGGGACGAGAAGCCAGCGTGCGGGTGATCGAACGCGACGGCATCGCCGTGGGTTTCTCCATGCTGGGAACGCGCTGGAACCACCGGGTGCTCACCAGATGGATCGAGGAGCGCCGCCGCGTCGACGAAGTCATGGGACGCTTGAGCGAAGCGCAGTACGATGTGGAGTTCGGGAGAGTGGCGCTATGATTCGAGACCGGCTCTATCATGACCTGACGAACCGCGGCATCACCGGCTGGATCGTCGCCGCACTGCTCGTCTGGTTTTATATCGCGCTCTACTTCACCGAGAATCTTACGCCGGTGGCGCAAACGTTCGGCCTCAGCAGCAAGTGGGATCTGTACGGCGTGCTCTACACGGTGGCCGTCGTCACCGGCGGCATCGCGGTGATCCGCAAGTACGGTCACAACCGCTATCAGGTGGTGCGGACGAGCGTCGTCATGTTCGTGCAGATCGTCTTTGCCTTCTCCATTCCCATGATGCTGAAAGCGCTCCACCAGCCCGAGTACTACCTGAGCTATTTCTGGCCGCTGAAGTTCGACTACATGAACCCGGAGTATCTCTTCAACCAGCCGTGGCCCTTCGTCGTCTATACCCTGGCGGCGAGCCTCGTGATCGTGCCGCTCCTCGGCGCGCTCTTGGGCAAGCGCTGGTACTGCTCGTGGGTGTGCGGTTGCGGCGGGCTGGCGAACACGATGGGCGAGCCGTGGCGGCATCTCAGCGACAAGTCCAGCGCGGCGTGGAAGTTCGAAAAGGTGAGCATCTATTCGGTACTCGGCGTCAGCCTGCTGCTCACCAGTCTCCTGTTCTACTCCTGGTTCACGAAAAGCAAGGCGCCGGAGGTAGTGCAGTTCCAAACCTGGTACGGTCTCATCGTCGGCAGCATTCTCTCTGGCGCCGTGGGCACCGGACTTTACCCGCTCGGCGGAACCCGCGTCTGGTGCCGCTTCTTCTGCCCGATGGCGGCCTTACTCGGCATCACGCAGAAAGCGGGCAAGCGATTCCACATTCGCGTCAAGGAGGACATGTGCATCTCCTGCGGCCTCTGCTCGAAGTACTGCGAGATGGGCATCGATGTCCGCGCCTACGCCCAGCGCAACGAGAGCTTCACCCGTGCCTCCTGCGTCGGTTGCGGCATCTGCTCGGAGGTCTGCCCCCGCGGCGTACTGCGCCTTGAAAATCAATCTGAGCTCGTGCAGATTCGCAGTGGACGATAAACAAGAGCTGGTGGAACTCATGACGCGGTATCAGGCAGCAGACCGGGTAGCGGCGGAGGCCTTGGCCAACCGGCTCTACCCGCTGCTCCATCGCTTCTACAGCAGCCTCGGCGATCACGAACAAGCCGGCGACCTGGCGCAGGAGTGCTGGATCCGGCTCCACCGCGCCCGCCACTCCTACCGCCCCCCGGACCCCGTCCTGCCCTGGGTGTTCGCCATCGCCCGGCATACGCGCGTCGACGTCTTCCGCCGGCGGATGCGGCGCACCGGCCGCGAAGTCACGCTGCCCGAAGGTATGGACTTCGCCGCGCCGGCGCCCGCAGCGCCGCCCACCGTGCTTCCCCTGCTCGAGCAACTCCCCGCCAGCCAGAAAGAGGTGCTGCTGATGCTTAAGGTCACCGGCATGAGTCTCGAAGAGGTGGCCCGGGCCACGGCCAGTTCCGTCGGGAGCGTGAAGCAAAAGGCGCACCGGGCCTATCAGACATTGCGCAAACTATTAGCGGAGGCGACATGAACGACGAAGAGCAGATCCTGGCCGCCCTCGATCGCGAACTTCCCCCCGGCCCGCCCGCTCCAGCGGGACTGGTTGGCGAACTGAAACCCGTCCCCCCGGGCCTCTCCACCGGCTCCGTGCTGACCCTGTTCGCCGCCCTGCTCTGCGCCATCACAGTAGGCGGCGGCGCGCTGTTCGGCGCCCGTGGCCTGGAGGCCATGACGGTGGCGCAGGTGATGATCCTCAGCGCCCTCGGCACGACTCTCGTGCTGCTGCTGGGCTTGGCCATGACGCAAGGGCTGCGGCCCGGCTCCAAGGTCTGGCTGCACGTGGGGTGGGCGAACGTTCTACCGCTGTTGGGGTTCCTCGCCGTGGCGGCTCTCGCGTTCCCGTGGCGATGGATGCCGGAGACCTTCGGCCACGGCTGGGGTTGCCTAAAGGAAGGCATCTACGTGGCGCTCGCCTCATCCGTCGGCGTCGTCTGGCTGGTCCGGCGCGGCTATGTCACCAATTGGAGCGGTACGGCGGGAACCCTCGGAGCCTTCTGCGGACTCGTCGGCGCTGCCCTGCTGCACGTCATGTGCCCGGACCAGGAAGCGACGCATCTGATCGTCTGGCACGGAGGAATCCTCGCCAGCGGCACCCTCGGCGGACTCCTCGCCGGGTACATTCTGTTGCGGCGGCACTAAGGCTATACTGGGTTTTCCCATGGCCCAGGACATTACCATTCTTCTCGAAGAATGGGAGCGTGGCGACAAGACAGCCCTTGATCGCCTGGCCCCTCTCGTGTATCCGCAACTGCGGGAGATCGCCGGAGCCTATCTCCGGCGCGAGCGCGGTGGCCATACCCTGCAAGCCACGGCGCTGGTCAACGAACTGTTCTTAAAGCTCATGACCCGCCGGGAACCCCACTTCGAAGGCCGCCAACACTTCTACACCCTCACCGCGAAGCTCATGCGCCTGGCCCTGATCGACCACGCCCGCACGGCCAAGGCCGGCAAGCGAGGCGGCACCGCCTTTCCCGTCCCGCTCCACGAAGAGATCCCTTGGGTGGACGCGAGCGGGCAACAGATGGTCGATCTCGACCGCGCCTTGGACGAACTGGCCGCACTCGATGCCGAACAGGCGCAAATGTTCGAGCTGCGCTTCCTCATCGGCCATACCGTCGACGAGACTGCGGAGCTCATGGGAACATCAAAATCCAGCGTCGACCGCAAAGTTCGCCTCGCCCGGGCCTGGCTTTTCCGGCGCCTGAATGCGGCGAAGGAAAATCCCTCCGAACCCTAGCTTAAGGCACCATGCTTAAGGCACGATAGCCAGCGGCTGTAAATCGACATCCCGGTCCCAAACGTCACGGCGCGCGACCGCGTCGTTCGGGTTGGACACCCGGCGGGCGGCGTCCGTATCGAGGTAGTAGTAGTTGCTGCCCGCCTTGGCTTGATACTTCTGCCCATCGGGCCCCTGCAGCTCCACGGTGCCCGAAAGCAGATGGCCCGCGGCGTCGGCGCGGCGTTGATCGGCGGCATCCCGCTCCTCGAACATCCGCTGGCCCAGCGCCGCGATCTGCCGGTTGTATGCAAGCGCCATGCGCGTATCGTTGATTGCCGCCTGCCGGTTCCCGGTAATCCAACCGTAGTCCCAACGGGCGCTGCTCATCACGCGGTTCGCCGCGGCGCCGACCGCTGCGGCACGCTCCGACGGAGCGAGGTAGCCGGTGACGTAGGAGGTATACATCCCGCCATTGGGATCCACGCTACCCGACGAAGCAAACAGCGACGCCGCAATCACCACCCCTTCCACCGGCACCCCGCCGCGCGAGGCCGCAAAGCGAACCTCCCCGTAGGATTGATTCATTCCCATCTGGCCTAGCGTCGCCGAAGCCTGCGTGCTGAGCTGGTTCAGATCCGGGCGCGGCCGGCGCCCCACGAACCGGAGGCCCTCCAGGCGCCAGTCGCTCGCCAGCGCGCGGGCGGCGTAGAACTCGGCCAGTTGCACCCCGTCCCGATACGGGCAACGGTCAACGCCCACGCCCAACGGCGCCGAACCGTACTGCGAGGAGAACGTGCCCGGCACGAAGCACTTGTTCAGCCGCGTATCTCCCAGGAATATGGCGGCCGTGCGATCCGGACTGAGCAGTTGCACCCCGACGCGAACATCGTTATTCGAGATGCGGCGAACGCCGCCTCCCACCTGCCAGCCCGCCGGCTTCACGCTCTGATATGCGCCTTCGGAAGGCTCCCGCCACGGCTCCATCGTCATGGGCGCCTCCACCGCGGCCGGGGCGGACCGGCCGGTGTAGCGAAAACTCTTCAGGATGGCAAGCAGCGCCGCCCGCTCCGCGCCGTACTGCGCCGCCGGCGCCGAGAGCCCGTAGAACATCGCTGACCGCGGCCCCGTCTCCGCACACAGCATCGCGCCACGACCCTGCCGTTGCCGGACCGTGAAGCCCGCCACCGCTGATCGCGGGCCCGCCTCCTGCACTTGCACATCCGCAATGGCGGGGAAGGCGCTCCAGCCGCTCGTAAGCGCCTGCCGGAGCGTCGCCGCGCAATCGCCATTGCGGCCCAGCACGGGCAGGATCATGGCAAACCGGGCCGGATCCGCCGATTGCACCACCAACCCACCTTGCCCAAACTTGTTGACGCGCCAACCGGCCGGCAACTCCAGAGCAAAACCATCAGGATCCCGGTACGGGGCGGCCGGCAGTACACCGCAGGCAATCAGAACGATGAAGAAAGGCCTCATACCGGACACAGCGTGAGACCTTCGAAAACAACGTCAGGCGCTCTCGGCGATCTGCTCCGGCGCCTTGCTAAAGTCCACCCCTTCCCAACGCGCCACCACGGCCGACGCCAGGCAGTTACCCAGCAGATTCACCGAAGTGCGCGCCATATCAAGAATCGCGTCCACGCCCAGGATCAACGCAATGCCATCCGGCGGAATGTTGAACGCCGCAATGGTGCCCGCCAGAATCACCAGCGACGCCCGCGGCACACCAGCCACGCCTTTGCTCGTCAGCATCAGAGTCAGCATCAGCATCACCTGCGTGCCAATCGTGAGCTCCATGCCCACCACCTGCGCGCAGAAGATGCTCGCGGCGGCCAAGTAAAGCGTCGAACCGTCCAGATTGAAGCTATAGCCGGTCGGCAGCACGAAGCTGACAATGTGTTTCGGCACCCCAAACCGTTCCATGTTCTCGAGCGCCTTGGGCAAGGCGGCCTCCGAAGAAGCCGTCGAGAAGGCAATCAGCCAAGGCTCCTTCACGGCCTCAATGAAGCGGCCCAGCGGAATCTTCGACAGATAGATAATGGGGCCCAGAATAAAGACGACGAAGAAGACCAGCGAGCCAAACACGGTCACCACCAGCAGCCCCAACGTCTTCAGGATCCCCACGCCATACGTCCCCACCGTCACCGCGATCGCCGCCCCCACCGCAATCGGCGCCAGGTACATCACATACGAGGTGTACTTGAACATCACCTCGGCCAGCGACTCGCACCACTCCACAATGAACTTCGCCTTCTCGCCCACGGCCACGCAGGCGGTGCCAAACAGGAAGCAGAACACCACTAACTGCAACACGTCGCCCTTCGCCATCGCGTCAATCACGCTCGACGGAAAGGCATGTTCAATAATCTGCGTCAACGTCTGCGTCTTCTGCGTCGGCAGCGTCGTGGAAGCCACCTTCGCCGGATCAATATGCTGGCCCACGCCCGGCTGAATCAGATTCACCGCGAACAAACCCACAATCAAAGCCAGCGTGGTCGCAATCTCGAAATACAGAATCGCCTTGCCGCCAATGCGGCCCATCGTGCTGACATTGCCGGAACTCGCAATGCCATAAACAAGCGTCGCAAACAGCAGCGGCGCGATGATGCTCTTGATCAGATTGATGAAGATCTTATAGATCGGCGCCAGTTCTTTCGAGAACTCCGGCGCGAAAAAGCCGAGCGCGATGCCGGCCACCATAGCGATAAAAATCCAGCTTGTCTGCGATATCTTCATCATCGTTCTCCCCACTTGAGCTTCGCCCGCAGGACATCAAAAAAGAGCATCTGCGGCGGCCGAATCAGCTTGATGTATTTTTCACTGCTGCGGCAAACCACACGGTCGCCTCTCTTCAGCGGTTGGCCCACTTGGCCATCAACAGTGAGGAAGATCCCTTCGTCCTCGCTTTTCGCCTGGATCGTAATTACACTAGCATCATTTACGATCACCGGGCGATTCGTCAGCGTATGCGGACAAATCGGAGTGATCGCTAAAGCTTGCACCGTCGGAAAAATAATCGGTCCGCCCGCCGAAAGCGAGTACGCCGTTGACCCGGTCGGCGTCGCGATAATCAACCCGTCCGCCTTGAACGAAGCCACGAAATGGCGGTCGACGAAACAGTCGAGATCGATCATGCGGGCCAATGCGGCCTTGGTCAACACAACATCGTTCAGCGCCTCGTACTGCGCCACGGACTCCTCACCGCGAAACACCTCGCAGTGCAGCATCCGGCGGGGACCAATGCGGTACTCGCGCCGCATGGCGAGTTCGAGCACCGGATACAGCTCATCGAGCGAGATCGACGAAAGGAAACCCAGGTGGCCCAGGTTCACCGCCAGCAGCGGAATATCCCGCCCACCAATGGCGCGCGCCGCCGAAAGCAGAGTGCCATCGCCTCCCAGCACGATCACCAGTTCGGTACCTTCCGGCAGTTCCTCCCTCGCAATGCCGTCCGTGCGGCCCAGATAAGCGGCGGTCTGCTCGTCGTAGCGAACCGTGATCGACCGTTCCGCGAACCAGGCCAACAGAGTGTTCAGGAGTTCGGTAGCGTTCGGGATACCGGGTTTGGCGATAACGCCGACGCTTTTAGTGCCTTCTGCCATAGAGGAGAAATTCTTTGTTGCCTTCGGCGCCGAGAATCGGACTATCCATCACTTCCGTCCCAAAGCCAAGCGCTTGGACTGCCTGCGAAACTTTCGCCACCGCTTCTTCATGCAACGCCGGATCGCGGACGATACCGCCCTTGCCCACTTGCCCGCGTCCCACCTCGAATTGGGGTTTCACGAGGATAGCGAGTTCGCCGTGCGGGCGCAACAGCGCCACCGCCGCGGGAAGGATCAGCGTGATCGAAATGAAGGAGACATCCGCCACCAGAATCTCCGCCGGCTCGCCGATATCGGTCGGCTGCAGAAACCGGGCATTCACCCCTTCGCGCAGCACCACCCGCGGATCCGTCCGCAGCTTCCAATCCATCTGATTGGAACCCACATCAAAGGCATAGACGATCCGCGCCCCCCGCTGCAGCAGGCAATCGGTGAACCCACCCGTCGAGGAGCCCACATCCAGCCCCACCTTGCCCGTCACGTCGATCCCCCAATGCTCGAGCGCTGCCTCTAACTTCAAGCCACCCCGGCTGACAAACCGCGGCTGCGCCAGCAGCTCCACCCGCGCCAGTTCCGAAACCTCCCGGCCGGCCTTGTCGGACTTCTGCCCATCGAGCAGCACCTGTCCCGCCAGGATCAACGCCTTTGCCTTTTCGCGGGAGGAAGCCAGGCCGCGTTCGACAACCAACTGATCGAGGCGCACCTTCGCCATCCGCTATCCCTTGCGTTGGACGATGAAGTCCGCCAGAGCCCGCAGCGGGTCGGCCTTGGCATCGAAGCCCGCCAGTGCGGCATGGGCCGCGGCCCGCTCCGCCTCCGCCATCTCCCGGCTCCGCGCGAGCCCGTAAACAGCCGGAAACGTAATCTTCGCCTGCGCCTCATCCTTGCCCGGAGTCTTGCCGAGCTCCTCGGGAGAAGCCTCGATGTCCAGAATGTCGTCGACTATCTGAAACGCCAGACCCACGTGCTCTCCATACGCCGTCAACGCCGCCAACTGCTCCGGCGTGGCATCGGCGTAGAGCGCTCCCATCCGCAGCGAACAACGCAGCAGAGCGCCCGTCTTGGCGCGGTGAATCTGCTCGAGCAGCTCCGCCGTGGGGGTCTGCCGCTCGCCCTCAATGTCATGCACCTGGCCGCCGATCATACCGCCCACCGTGCCCGATGCACTCGCCAGTTCGGCCACCAGCGCCCCGCCGTGCGGCAACCGGCCCAGCACTTCAAACGCCAGCGTCAGCAGCGAATCGCCCGCCAGAATCGCCATCGCCTCGCCGAACACCTTGTGATTCGTCGGACGGCCGCGGCGCAGATCGTCGTTATCTAGCGCCGGCAGATCGTCGTGGATGAGCGAGTACGTATGAATCATTTCGAGCGTGCACGCCGCATCGGCAATGCCCTCCCGGTCGCTGCCTACGGCTTCAAACGCCGCCATGCACAGCACCGGGCGAACGCGTTTGCCGCCCGCGAACAGGCTGTAACGCATCGCCTTGTGGATGGTCTGGGGCGGAGTGGTTTCCGCCGGCACCCAACGATTCAGGGCCGCATCGCAGCGCTCGGCCTGACGGGCCAAGTAAGCTTTCAAATCCATGGACGGCTAATTTCCTTCGAACGGTTCGGCCTTCACCTGTCCGTTTTTCTTGAGCAAAATCTCTACGCGGGTCTCCGCCTCTTCGAGCTGCTTGCGGCAGTTGTCAGAGAGGTGAACGCCCTTTTCAAACAACGCAATGGCCTGTTCGAGCGGCAAATCGCCGCCTTCCAGTTCCTTCACGACGGCTTCCAACTCCGCTAGGCCGGTCTCAAACGACGGCGGCTTTTCCTCAGGCATTTTCTAATTGTAGCGGCTCAACGCCCAACGCCTCGGCCGCCTCGCGCAACGCCGTCAGATCGGTATCCGAAAACGGAATGCCGCGCTCGCGCCGCTCCCGCTCAATCCGAATCTCCGGGTCGCCCGCCACCAGCACCTCGTCGTAGCCGGCGGCGGGAGTCGCCGTGCGGATCTCGTGCAGCAGACGCGCCATCCGCTCCTCAAACTCAGCTGCGGCCATAAACCGCCGCACGTCAATCGCCAGGAAAAAGTGGCTGACACTCAGCGGCTTCTCTGTGTAGCGAATACCGCCGATCTCAGACCCCATGGCGCCGCCGCCCAACACTGAAGTCAGAATCTCCACCATCAGCGCCAGCCCCGTGCCTTTGTACCCGCCAAGCGGCGCCACCAGACCCTCGTAAGCGGCCTTGGTATCCGTCGTCGGACGGCCCTCGCGGTCCATCGCCCACCCGGCCGGAATCTCCGGCTCATGATTCTGAAAAGCCTTGAAGATCCGGTTCGCCGCCACCGTCGTAGTGGCCATGTCGAGCAAAAAGCTATCTTCGTACGGTCCGGGCACTGCCATGCAAATTGGGTTCGTTCCGAATTTCGGCTCCTTCGATTGCCACGGCGCCACGATCGTCGACGCATTGCAAAACGCGAGACCAATGTGGCCCGCCTCGGCCATCCGCCGTGCCCAGAATGCCGCCGCGCCGAAATGATTCGCCCGCCGCGCCGTCACCACCCCCACGCCGTGCGTCGAAGCCAACCGGTTGGCGATGGCGCAGCACTCCGCCGAAGTCGCCGCGCCCAAACCGAACGCCGCATCATAGACGCAAATCGCCCCGAACTCGCTCAACGCTTCTCCGCCGGCCGCCGGCCGGATCAGCCCGTGGCGAATGTGCTCGAGGTAGTACAGCAACAGTCGGATGCCATGCGAATCGACGCCCCGCAGATTGCCGAACACCAGATTCGCCGCCACCTCCCGCGCATAAGCCGCGGGGGTCCCCACGGCCTCGAGCAGAGCGATGCCGAAGCGTTCGAGCGCTTCGGCCTTTACTGCTTGACCCATCGCTTCAAGTCCGGATGCAGCAGCCGCTGCACCTCCGTCTTCTCAAGGTCGGCCCGCGTCACCACCCGCGCCGAAAGGTCAATCCGCTTCGGCGGCGTCTGGCCGTTGAGCTTATCGACGATCGTCTTCACCGCGTCATGGCCCATGCGGAACGGGTCCTGCACCACCATCGCGTCAATCACGCCGGCCTTCAAATCTTCAATCATGCCGTCGCTCGAATCAAACGCGAGCAGCCGCACTTTCCCCACCAGCCCGCGCGACTTAATCGCGAGCGCCGCGCCCACACTCGAAGGTTCCGAAGAGGCGAAGATGCCGTTCAATCCCGGATGGGCGGTCAGGATATTCTCCGCCGCCGCCATCGCCTTCGAACGGTCCGATTGCCCGTACTGCGAAGCCACAATCTTGATGCCCGGAAACTCCGTCTGCAGCGCATCGGTAAAGCCGCGCTCCCGATCCATCGTCGAACCGCTGCCCGGCGTGTGCATCAGTACCGCGACATTGCCCTTGCCCTCGAGCAGCCGCCCCAAACTGCGCGCCGCCATCTGGCCGGCCTCGTAGTTGTTGGTCGCGAGAAAACTCATGTAGTTTTCGCTATCGAGCCCGGAGTCGAAAACCGTCACCGGAATCCCGGCGGCCGCCGCGCGATCGAGCGAATTCAGTAACACCTTCCGTTCCGTTGGCGCCACCGCGATGCCGTCCACGCGCCGGGAGACAAAGCTATCGAGAATCTGAATCTGACGCGTGAAGTCCGTCTCCGACGCCGCCCCGTTCCATTCCACCTGGACGCCAAACTCCTCGCCCGCGGCCATCGCCCCCGCCTGCACCGAAAGCCAGAACAGGTGCGAGGTCGCCTTCGGCACCACGGCGATCACCTTCTTTTCGCTCTTTTGACAACCAGCCAACAGCAGAAAAAAAGTCAGCAGGATGGCACTACTGCGCACACCAGCCCCCGTCAATGAGAATATCGGTCCCCGTGATGAAACCGGCGTCCGGCGAGCACAAGTACGCCGCCAACTGCCCGATCTCCTCCACCTTGCCCCAGCGGCCCAGCGGGATCTTCGACATGAAGATCGCGTTGGTCTCGGGGTTATTCATCAGCGGAATGTTCATCTCCGTTGCAAAGGGCCCGGGGCTGATCCCGTTCACCGTGATCCCCTCATTGGCCAGTTCGAGCGCCAGCGACTTCGTAAAGCCCAGCAACGCGGCCTTGCTCGAAGAGTACGCCGTCCGGCCCCCCAGCGAGACGTGGCTCATGATGGAGGTCATGTTGATGATCCGACCGTAGCCCTTGCCCTTCATGTGGGGCACGAACGCGCGGCACAGCAAAAACGCGCTACTCAGGTTGGTGCCGATCACCGCGTTCCATTCCGCCAGCGTGAACTCGTGCACGTTCTTCCGGATGTTGATCCCGGCATTGTTGATCAGGATATCGACGCCGCCAAACGCGGAGAGCACCGCCTCCGCCATGGCCGCCACTTGGGTTTCGTCCGTCACATCCGCGGCAAAACAATGAGCAGTGGAGCCGGCCTCGGCCACCAGGCGGGCGCTCTCTTCAAGGGCGGCGACGTCACGAGCCACCAGGGCGATCTGCGCCCCTTTGGCGGCCAGAGAGACCGCCATGGCGCGGCCCAGGCCGCGGCTTCCGCCGGTGATCACGGCGACTTTATTGGCAAGAGTTTGATCAGACATGAGTTAATTTTTCCGGGCGGCCTTGGCCGCATTCAGGATTCGGTCGGCCACCACGCGGGCGTTGTCGATGTTATCAAGAGCGATCGGCGCGGAGTCACCGCTCGCCTGGATCGCCAGGTTGCCGATCCCCAGCAGCCGCTGCCCCACACTTTGAGTCACGCGGACATCTTCCACCTTGGTCAACATCATATTGCGCTGAGCCTTGCTCAAAAAGCCATCTTCAAAGCGCAGCATGTCCTCGGTCAGAACGAGTTGCCGCGACTGGAGCTGGAACAGCCGGACCGTGGCCCAGAGATCGATGCCCAACGGAATGGCGAAAAGCGCCAGGAGGGCTTTGGGCTCCCAATTCCGCGTATAGAGAAAGTAGGCGATCCCCAGCAGGAGAATCGTTGAAAAAACCAACCAACCCATGACGACCTTGGCGGTGGACTTAATGACAAGAGGCTTCATGGGTGCGTTCGCTATTATATGAGTTCTGGAGGATTTATGTATTTTCGCACTGTTTCGTCCGCGTTACTTCTCAGCAGCCTCTGCTTGGCCGATTTCAAATACGACCAAACCACGCGGATGACCGGTGGCTCGATGCTCCGCATGATGCAGATGGTCGGCCGCGGCGCGGCGGACCAGCAAACCAGCACGATCTCCGTGAAGGGCGACAAAATGGCCACCCGGACCAAAGACTCGATCATCATCATCGATCTGGCCGCCGAAACCACCACCACCGTCAACCTGAAGGATCAGACCTACTCCGTGATGACCTTTGCCCAGACCCGTGAGCAGATGGAGAAGATCTTCAACAAAAGCAACGGAAAATCCGAAGCCTCCGTCACCGTCGACGGCAAAGAGACCGGCAAAACCGCCACCGTGAACGGTACCCCCACCAGTGAATGGTTCATGACCATGCTCATCGAAGGCAACTCCGGCGGCCAGAAGGGCCAGATGCGGATGGAGATGAGCAACTGGATGTCGAAGACCAAGGTGGCCGGTTTCGACGAAGTCACCAACTTCCAGAAGAAGATGGTGGAGAAGATGGGCTTGGCCACCCTCGCCGGACCCTCGGGCCCGATGGCGCAGCCCGGCATGGCCAAGGGCATGGCGGAAATGGCCAAGAAGATGGCCGAAGTGGGCGGGGTGCCCATCGTGACCGTGATGCGCATGATCCCCACCGATCCCGAGCAGATCAAGCAAATGGAGGCCATGCAGGCGCAGGGCGAGGGTGCCCCCGGACGGCCCTCGATGGGTGACGCTCTTTCCGGCGCGCTCGGCGGTCGCTTTGGCGGCTTGGGCCGCAAGAAGAAGACCGAAGAGGCTCCCGCGGCCGCTCCGGCAGCCCAACCGGCCAAGAGCGCCGCGCCCGTCGAAGGCAGCTTCTCCTCCGCCGCCAGCATGATGGAGATGACCACCGAGTCCGCCAACTTCTCGACGCAGTCCCTCGACGCCTCGGCCTTCGCCGTTCCCGCCGGCTTTAAGGAAGTGAAGCCTAAGGGACTGTAACCGAACTCAGAATCGGCTGGCCGGGGAAAATGCCTTCGGCCAGCTTTTCGTCCTTCACCACCGGAACACCATTCACCAGCACGTGTTTGATCCCGGTCGAATACTGCGCCGGATTCTGATACGTCGAGCGGTCAATCACCGTACCAGGATCGAAGATCGCGATGTCGGCATCCGCACCCACCTGAATCCGCCCCTTCCGCTTCATCACCGGAGCAAACGATTCGAGACGCTTCGCCGGCAGATAGCTGATCTTGTTCAGCGCCTCCATCAGCGTCAGCACTTTGCGCTCCCGGACGTACACCCCCAGCACGCGAGCATACGTGCCGGAAGCCCGCGGATGGCCCTTGCCCTCGGTGATCCAGCCGTCGCTCGCCACCATCACATCCGGCGCCGCAATCGCCTGGTCCACATCCTGCTCGCGCATCGTAAACGTGATCACCGTGCCGCCCTGCTTCCGCCGCTCCGCAAAGCTCTTCTCGTTCAGCCGCTCGCCCGTATCCACCCACATCAGGTCTTCATACTTCGAGTCGAGCTTCTCCTGCCAGCCCGGATCAAAGATCGCCGAATCAAGCCGCGTCATCCCGGCAACGTAGGGATACGCTTCTGTCGTAATGTCGATGCCGCGCGCCCGTGCGCCGCGAATCATCCCGATGGCTTCCGCCCACGCGCGGCCCGAACTCGAGTTGATGTGCACCACATGCACCGGCGATCCGGTGGCTGCGGCGTCAGCGATCACTTCCTGCAGCGAGTCCACCACCCCGGGGTCCTTCCGTCCGCCGCTGCGCATATGCACAAACACCGGCACCTTCGCCGCCGCCGAAAGTTTGAACACGTCCAAAATCTCGGACCGGCTCGCGTAAGGCGTATACGCAATCCCCATACCCACGCCCAACCCGCCTTCGCGCAGGCCTTGCCGCAGCAGCGCCAACGTCTTCTCCTGCTCGGCCTGCGTCGCCGCCCGCGTCGCCGCCGGACCGCGCGGCAGCCAGTCGGAGTTGTCTCCCACCGCCGCCATGCGCGTCGGGATATGCCCCACCGTCGCCCCAAAATGAATCAACGCCTTGCCTTGCCGCTCCGCGATCCAGGGCTTCACCGGCGAAACGCCCACTTCCATTTCCAGCGCCGTGGTCACTCCATCGCGCGCCTTGTACCGGTAGTTCTCATCGGACTGCCCGTGCGAATGCAGGTCGATAAACCCAGGAGCCACCACCAGGCCCTTGGCGTCCAGCGTCTCCTTCCCCCGCAGCGGCGTCGCGCTGATCGCGGCGATCCGGCCATTGCGGATGCCGATAAACCGCACGGCGTCCAACTTCGTCTCCGGGTCCATCGCCCGTCCGTTCGCAATCACCAGATCGAACGGCTGCGCCTGCAGGCCCAACGCAAGAAGGGCGCCCGTTAAAAGGCGCCCTACTGTACAGCCGAGGAGGTTACTCGACATCTTTGCTCCGCTTTTTGCGGTTTCGTTTGCGGGCCAACGCTTCTTTGGTGCGGCGCTTTTCGCCGGGCTTCAGGTAGAAGGAGTGACGCTTGATCTCCTTAATGATGTCTTCCTGTTGCACCTTGCGCTTAAAGCGACGCAACGCATTTTCAAGCGTTTCGCCGTCTTGGACTAGGACTTCAGCCAAAAAAAATTCACCCCCTCAGTGTGTAACGACAACTTAACCAGAATAGCAAACTCAGCTCATCCGGGCGAACGGGTTGAAATCGGTGTCGGTGTCGTAGAGGTCCACGCCTTCGGCCTTCTTCAAGGCATTCACCACCAGATACGTCACCGGGGTAGCCACCGCCTCATAGCAAACCTTCACCACGTAGCCCGACCAGATCAGGCTGAAAATCAGGTCCCACGACATCGTGCCACCAAAACCGACAATCATCACGATGATCGTATCCACCAACTGGCCGACGGCCGTCGAGCCAATCGTCCGCGTCCAAAGCATCTTGCCTTTCGTGATGATTTTCATCTTGGCCATGACGAAGGAGTTCGCAAACTCCCCACACCAGTACGCAATCAAGCTGGCGAACACCAGTCGCGGCAGAAACCCGAACACGGTCTCAAACGCCTGCTGGTTTTCCCAGCCCGGCGCCGGCGGCAGCTTCACGATGGTCATGGCCAACACAGTCAGGAGCGTCTGCGCCAGGAACCCATGCCAGATGGCCCGCCGCGAACCGGCGTAGCCATAGACCTCGGTGAAGATGTCGCCGAAGATGTAGGTCAGCGGAAATAAAAGTTGTGCGCCAGACAGGGTGAACGGCCCGATCTGACAGATTTTAGGGGCGACGAGATTCGAAATCAGCAGGACGACCACGAAAAACGAAAGACACAGGTCGTAGTACCGGAAGCGATGCTGCTCAGTGAGTCGAGTTAGGAATGAAGACGAAGTCACGCCGCATTATAGAACGCGGAGATCGACACCCGTCATTTCGGCCGATTTTTCCACGCCCAGCAGTCCCAATATGGTCGGGGCAATGTCGCGCAGGCTCCCGCCCGGACGCAACGGCTGCATGCCGTCGCTCGCGAGAATAAACGGCACCGGGTTGGTCGTGTGGTACGTATGCGGTCCACCAGTCACCGGGTCGATCATCGTCTCGGCGTTGCCATGGTCCGCCGTCACAATCCACGCCGCATTGCGCTGCTGGATCAACGGCCAGATCTGGCTCAGGCAATCGTCCACCTTCTCGCAGGCGCGAATCGCCGGCTCCAACTGACCCGAATGGCCCACCATGTCGGGGTTGGCAAAGTTGACGACAATCACATCGAACGTATCGTCGATGAGCCCCTTCTTCACAATGTCGCAGACGCCCTGCGCCGACATCTCCGGCGCCAGGTCATAGGTCGCCACCTTCGGCGAAGCCACCATCGCCCGCTCCTCGGTCGAAAACGGCTTTTCAATGCCACCGTTAAAGAAGAACGTCACGTGCGGATACTTCTCCGTCTCCGCCGTCCGCAGATTCCGCAGGTTGTGCTGTTCGAGCACCGCGCCCAGAATGTTCTGCGGCGTCTCCACCGGAATCACATGCTGCACGCCCCAAGCGGCAAAGTTCTTGTCGTACTGCGTCATGGTGACGTAGTGCAGGTTCTTCGGCGCCAGCGACCGCGAGATCGGCTCGAAGCTCGGGTCCATGATCGCCTGCGTCAACTCGCGGCCGCGGTCGGCCCGGTAGTTGAAAAACATCACGGCATCGCCGTCGCGAATCGGAGCACCATCGCCGACCACCGTCGGAATCACGAACTCGTCCGTCGTGCCCCGTTCATAGCTCTGCTTCACGGCGGTCACGGCGTCCGGCGCCTTCTCGCCCTGGCCGAGCACCACGGTGCGGAAAGCCTGCTCCACGCGCTCCCAGCGCTTATCGCGATCCATCGCGTAATAGCGGCCCGTCACGGTCGCCACCCGGCCCACGCCGATCTCGGTGATCTTTGCTTCGAGCTCCTGCATGTAGCCCAAGCCCGAATGCGGCGGCGTATCCCGGCCGTCCATAAACGCGTGGACCGCCACATCGGTCACGCCTTCACGCTTCGCCATCGCGAGCAGCGCATAGAGATGCGTGTTGTAGGAATGCACCCCGCCGTCGCTCACCAACCCCAACAGATGCAGCCGGCGGCCCCGCGCCGCGGCCATCAAGGCCTTCAGCGTCGGATCCTGATAGATCTCGCCCGTCAAAACAAGCAAATCAATCCGGGTGACATCCATGCGGATGACCCTCCCCGCGCCGATGTTCAGATGTCCCACTTCGCTGTTGCCCATCTGCCCGGCGGGAAGCCCGACGGCTTCCCCCGAAGTCTGGATCAACGTATGCGGGAACGTCCGCTGCAGCATGTCGAAGGTCGGGGTCTTCGCCAGATACACCGCATTGCCGCGGGTCTCGGGCGAGTAGCCCCAACCGTCCAGGATGGTGAGGACGACAGGTCGTTTCGCCATAACTACCGCTTAAACGCCGCGCGGCCAGCGAACTTGGCCAGTGAGCCCAGTTCCTCTTCAATCCGCAGCAGTTGGTTGTACTTCGCAATGCGGTCCGTGCGCGAGGCCGAACCGGTCTTGATCTGGCCGCAGCCGGTAGCGACGGCCAGGTCAGCGATGAAGCTGTCCTCGGTCTCGCCCGAACGGTGCGAACTGATCGACGTGTACCCGGCCACAGCCGCCATATGCATGGCCTCGAGCGTCTCGGTCAACGAACCGATCTGGTTCACCTTCACGAGAATCGAGTTGGCGATGCCCTTGTCGATGCCCATCTGCAGGCGCTTGGTGTTCGTCACGAACAGGTCGTCGCCCACGAGCTGGCACTTCGAACCGATCGTGTCGGTCAGGATCTTCCAGCCGGCCCAATCGTCCTCGGCCATGCCGTCTTCAATCGAGATGATCGGATACTTCGAAACCAGGTCGGCCCAGAATTCGGCCATCTGCTCAGAGGTGCGTTCGGAGCCGTCCGACTTCTTGAACACGTACTTCTTTTTCTTCTTGTCGTAGAACTCGCTGGCCGCCGGATCGAGCGTGATCGAGATCTGCGAACCCGGCTTGTAGCCCGCCTGGATGATCGCTTCAATCAGCACTTCAAGCGCCTCTTCGTTTGACTTCAGGCTCGGCGCAAAGCCACCCTCATCGCCGACGGCGGTCGAATAGCCGCGCTTCTTCAGAACGCCCTTCAGCGTATGGAACACCTCGGCGCCCATGCGTAGCGAGTCGGAGAACTTGGTGGCGCCGTGCGGAGCAACCATGAACTCCTGCAGGTCCACGGAGCTGTCGGCGTGCGCGCCACCGTTGATCAGATTCATCATCGGCACCGGCAGAATGCAGGCATTCACGCCGCCGAGATAGCGGTAAAGCGGCAGGCCGTGGCTATCGGCGGCGGCGCGCGCGGTGGCCAGGGAGACGGCGAGAATGGCGTTCGCGCCCAGCTTGCCCTTGTTGGCCGTGCCGTCGGTGGCGATCATCTTCGCATCGACTTCGGCCTGACGCGAAGCGTCCATGCCGATGATGGCCGGCTCAATCTTCTTGTTGATGTTGTCGACGGCCTTGCGCGTGCCCTTGCCCAGGTAGCGCTTCTTATCGCCATCGCGCAGCTCCACGGCTTCGTGCTCGCCGGTCGAGGCGCCACTCGGAACGGCGGCGCGTCCAACGCTGCCATCCACCAAAAACACTTCGGCTTCCACGGTGGGATTGCCACGCGAGTCCAGAATCTCGCGGCCTAAAACTTTAACGATTTCCGTCATTGTGGCTTCTATTTTCGCATACCGGGCTTGCTAAGCTAACGGTCGAATGAGAGTTTTGGCCTTATTCCTGCTCGCCGGCTCCCTTTGGGGCCAGTGGACCTACCAGATCGTGAAGACCTACCCCCACGATCGCGAGGCCTTCACGCAGGGCCTCGAGTACCGCAACGGCTTCCTCTACGAAGGCACGGGCCTCCATGGCCGCTCCACGCTCCGCAAGGTCAAGCTCGAAACCGGCGTCGTGCTACAAAGGCTCTCCCTGCCCGCCCAGTACTTCGGCGAAGGCATTTCGGTAGTCGGCGACCGCATCGTGCAACTCACCTGGCAGTCCGAAGTTGGCTTCGTTTGGGGATTGCAGGATTTCAAACTGCAGAGCAAATTCACCTACCGCGGCGAAGGCTGGGGCTTGACGACCGACGGCAAAAATCTGTATTTTAGCGACGGCACGGACGAGATCCGCGTTCTTGACGGGAAAACGCTCGCCGAAACGCGCCGCCTCCGGGTCCGCGAGAACGGCCGGCCGCTCAAGGAGTTGAACGAACTCGAGTGGGTGGAAGGCGAGATCCTGGCCAACGTCTGGCAGACCGACCGCATCGTCAAAATCAACCCGCTCGATGGCCGCGTCACCGGCTCCATTGACCTGGCCGGCATCCTCCCCCCGGCCGAACGCGCCGGAACCGACGTCCTGAACGGCATCGCCTACGATGCCGCCGGCAAGCGCCTCTTCGTCACCGGCAAACTCTGGCCGAAGCTGTTCGAGATCAAGCTGGTGAGGAAGAAATGACCCGCCGGGACCTGCTCTCCGCCGCGCTCGTCCCCCTCGCCCTCTCCTGCTCCCGGTCCCCTGCGCCTGCTCCCCCGCCCGCCGAACCACCAGCCCCCCCAAGCCTCTGGCGCCGCCAGGAAAACTGGTTCTCCCACCGGCCCGCCGCCCAGCCGGACCGCGTCTATTTCGGCCGCCTCCTCGCCCACCTCCGGCTCCCCGGCAAGCCCGCCGCCTTCGGCAGCGACCGGATCCTTTGGCTTCGTTTCGTCAACGGACGTTGGGCCGTCGAAACCGCGCCGAACTACCGCGGCCCTCTCCTGCCCGCGCCGCTGGCCACCGCCCTCGAACCCTTCCTCACCGAACCCGAAGAGATCTACTTCTGGGCCTTCAACGTCGGCGATACCCCGGAGTTCCGCCAGGAAGCCCTCGCCCTCGAAGCCGATCTCCGCGCCAGCAAGTTCCTCTCCGCCGACGAAGAACCTTAGAACAAATACCCCGCCAGCAGCTCCTTCATCTCCGCAATCACCCTCTTGCGCTCCTCAGCGTTCGGCTGCGCATAGGCATATACAATCAACCGCTCCCCTGCCTCGGTCGCAATCCGCAGCTTCAAATCAAGCGACGCCGAACTCTTCACCCCCAGCCAGTTCACCATGAACAGCCGCACCAACCCGCCCGGCCCCGCCCCCGGGGCCGTCTGCTGGCTCTTGGCCGCCGCGCTGATGTGCTGCCCCAGCGCAATCGCCCGAAAGTCCGGCCGTTCATCAAGAAACTCGATGTAGGCATCCACCACCTTGCCCAGAAACTTCGGCCCGTCCGCCAGCAGCGACTTGATCAGCAGCTTCTGCAGCCGCCCCCGGAACTCCTCCATGTGCCGCACCGCGATCGCGTCGATGATTTCCTGCTTGCCCGGAAAGAAGCGGTACAACGCCCCTACCGAAATCCCCGCGGCCTCCGCAATCCGGCTCGTCGTGATCTGCTCCAGCGGCATCTCCGCCAGCAGCGCGGACGTCCCCGCATAGATCTGCTGGATCGTATCAAGGCTGCGTTCTTGGACCGGCGTACGGCGCACTTTTTTGACACTATCACGCCCGGAATGGTAAAAGCGAATAGGACTTCGCTTTTATGCCCGTACCGATTTCGCAGATGTGGACCGTCGCCAGCTACGTGCTCAAGCAGAAGCTGGCCGGGCGCAAACAGTACCCTCTGGTGCTCATGCTGGAACCGTTGTTCCGCTGCAACCTCGCGTGCGCCGGTTGCGGAAAAATCCAATATCCGGCCCATATTCTCAAAAAGAACATGCCCGTCGAAGACGCCCTCCGCGCCGTCGACGAATGCGGCGCCCCCATGGTCTCCATCCCCGGCGGCGAGCCGCTGATGCACCCGCAGATCGCCGAAATCGTCGCCGGGCTCATCGAACGCAAGAAGTACATCTACCTCTGCACCAACGCCCTGCTGCTCAAAGAAAAGCTGCACCTGTTCACGCCGTCCCAATACCTCAGCTTCTCCGTCCACATGGACGGCGACCAAGAGCATCACGACCTCTCCGTCTGCAAGGAAGGCGGCTACGAACTCGCCTACGAAGGCATCCGCGAAGCCCTCGCTCGCGGCTTCCGCGTCACCACGAACACCACCCTCTTCGATGGCGCCGACCCCAACGGCGTCCGCCAGTTCTTCGACGACATGATGGCCCTCGGCGTCGAGGGCATGATGCTCTCCCCCGGCTACTCCTACGATAAGGCGCCCGATCAGAAAAGCTTCCTCGGCCGCGCCCGTACCCGCCGTCTGTTCCGCGCCATCCTCTCCAATCGCAAGCCCACCTGGAAGTTCAACATGTCGCCGCTCTTCCTTGAATTCCTCATGGGCAAGCAGGAGTACCATTGCACCCCGTGGGGCATGCCGACCTATAACCTGTTCGGCTGGCAAAAGCCTTGTTACTTATTACAAGACGGCTACGCTGAAACTTTCGCCGAGTTGATGGCATCCGTAGAATGGCACAAGTACGGCACCGAAAGCGGTAACCCGAAGTGCGCGAATTGCATGGTGCACAGCGGCTACGAGGCTTCGGCCGTCGACTTCACGTTCGGTTCGCTCCGCGGACTGTGGGAGAGCGGTCGCGCCATGTTCTTCGACCGGCATCCCGACGCCGAAGCGCTCGAAATCCTCAAGGAGCCCGCGCGGCCCTTGTTCACCCCCGATAAGCTAGTCCAGCTCGAAGGACACAAAACCGGAGTCAAGCAGTGAGTCAAGAAGAGTTGCAGGGCGCGTCGTACCAGATGGCCAGTGAGGCCGAAGTTCTCGAAGCGCTCGAAAAGGCGTTTGACTACCGCGGCGATGTCACCATCACCCGCCGGGACGGCACCTCCATCGAAGGCTACATCTTTGACCGGTGGACCGGCCCGACCCTCGCCGATAGCTACGTTCGCCTCTTCCCGAAGGACACCGACCAGAAGATCTCCGTCCCCTACTCGGACGTCGGCGCGCTCCATTTCACGGGCCGCAACACGGCCGCCGGCAAAAGCTGGGAAGCGTGGATGAAGAAGTACATCGAAAAGAAGCTGGCCGGCGAGAAGAACATCGAACTCCTGCCGGAAGAGCTCGGCTAGCCTTTCCCCAAGCCCACTTCAAGCAGCATCTGCCGCAGCGCCAGGATGCCCCCGGCCCCGTCCTGCCGGTGCTCCATCAGGCCGTCCTTGCCCAACAGGATGTACACCGGAAATCCCTTCGGGTCCACCAGGCGGACCAGGTCGGTATCCTGCGTCAGCACCACCTTGGGCGATCGCGGGTTCTTGGCCAGAAACTCCGTCACCTGCGCGCGCGTCTCGCCGACGTTCACCGCCAGCATCGTCAACCGCCCCGGCGCGTACTCTTTGTGGATGGTTTCGAGCGCCGGCTGCTCCCTCCGGCAGTAGCCGCACCACGTGGTCCAGAACTGGATCAGCACCGGTTTCCCCTTCAAGGAGTTCGAGTCGAACTTCTCCCCGGACATCGTCTTGCCCGCGAAGGCAGGCACCCGCTGCCCGGCGCCAAACCCGTGCGCAGCGGCCGGCAAGGTCCAAATAAAATTGCGGCGATCCATCAACCCATCGTAATCCAGTGCTGTAGCCTGAGAATACATGCGCCGGACTCTGCTCTGCCTCGCCTTCGCCTTCTCGGTTAGCGCCGCCGATTGGTCGCTCGAAAAACTCTACACGCGGCCCTTCGCCTGGGGCACCGCACCCGATCAGTTCACCTGGGCCGAAAAGAAACCGGTGCTCGTCTTCCTGTGGAACGAAGAGGGCCGCCGCTTCCTCGACCTCTACGCCTGGCACGCTCCCGCCAAACGCCGCGTCCGCCTCACCAATCTCGAATTCGCCCGCGACGAGTTCAACCCGCTCCCCGACGAAAGCGACGAACGCCTCAAAGCCAACCGCATGCCCGAGGGCGGCCTCTCCGACTTCGCCGTCTCCCCCGATGGCGCCCGCGTCGCCTATGCCTGGCGCGGCGACCTCTATCTCGCCCACTCCGACGGCTCCCCAACGGAACGCCTCACCCAAACCAAAGCTTCCGAAAGCGGCCTGGCCTTCTCCCCGGATGGCGCCCGCCTGCTCTTCCGCCGCGGCGGCGAACTCTTCGTCCAAAACCTGCAAACCGGCTTCCTCGTCCAGCTCAGCGAAGGCGCCACCGGCGCCGCCGCCTGGTCTCCGGACGGAACGCGCATCGTCTATGGGAAGTCCACCCCCGGCACCACCCGGACGCAAGTTCTGATGAACTACTCCGGCCAGTTCGCCCGCGCCCAATCGTTCGGCCGCGGCGTGGCCGGCGACGAAGGCTCGGCCTCCTCCCGCTTTGTCGTCCCGAGCACCGGCGGCAAGCCCGTCCCGTTGCAGGATGCCTTCCCCGGACAGCGTGCCCGGGTTGGCCGTCCCGTCTGGTCGCCCGATAGCCGCTCCCTCCTCGTCACCGCCACCTCCGCCGACCATCACACCCGGCAGGTCTGGGTCCTCGATGCCAAGACCGGCAAAGGAAAGTCGGTCTTCACCGATCACGACGACCGCTGGGTCAGCTCCGAGTTTGAAGGGTGGTCGCCCGATTCGCAGTCCCTCCTCATCGCCAGCGACCGCGATGGGTTCATCCATCTATGGAAGGTCCCGGCGGCCGGAGGAGACCCGATGCAACTCACCAAAGGCAAGTGGGAGCTCGACACCGAAAGCTTCAGCTACCCCCCGCAATGGATCGGCGATCAGATCGTCTACTGTTCCACCGAAGCCGGCACCAATCAGCGCCAGTTGTACCGCATCGCGCCCGACGGCAGCGGCAAACGCGCGCTCACCACCCGCGCCGGACTCAACGTCGGCGCCATGAGCAAGGATGGCCAGTTCCTCGCCGTCCGCCACGCCAACCTCGAAGCGCCTTGGGATCTCTACGTCAACAACGAACGCGTCACCACGTCGCCCCGCCCGGAATTCACGACCTACGCCTGGCCCAAAACCGAGTTCATCGAGTTCCCTTCCCGCGCCGACCGGGCCATCGTCAAAGCCAAGCTCCTGCTGCCGCCCGGCTATTCGCCCCAGAAGCAGTACCCCTGCGTGTTCTTCATCCATGGCGCCGGCATCGCTTCGTCGGTCCTCCAGCAATGGGGCTCCTACCAGGAGCTCCGCTACGTCTTCAACGCCTATCTCGCCAACTCCGGTTACGTCGTCATGGACCTCGACTACCGCGGCTCCTCCGGCTACGGCCGCGATTGGCGCACCGGGGTCTATCTGCATATGGGCGGCCCGGACCTCCAAGACGTCCTCGGCGCGGTCGACTACCTGAAGGCCCGCGGCGGCGTCGATATGAACCGCCTGGGAATCTGGGGCGTCAGCTACGGCGGCTTCATGACCAACATGGCGCTCTTTCTCTCCCCTGGCACCTTCAAGGCCGGCAGCTCCTGGGCCGCGGTCAACGATTGGGAGAACTATAATCCCGGCTATACCCAGCAGCGGCTCGCGACGCCCGCGGCCCAGCCGGAAGCCTATCGCCGCAGCTCCCCCATCACGTTCTCCGGTAATTTGCGCGACCACCTGCAAATCGTGCACGGCATGGTAGATTCAAACGTACTATTTCAAGATGCAGTGCAACTGACCGAAAAGCTCATCCGGGAACGCAAACCGTTTGAAGAGATCTTCTATCCTCAAGAAGATCATGGGTTTGTGCGAGACGAAACGCTGATCGATGCCTTCAGTCGCGCCGCCCGTTTCTTCAATCAGCATCTCAAGCCATGACCGTTCCCCGCTTTTATCCCATTGTCGACTCCCTCGAGGCGGCCGACGCCGTCCTCCAGGCCGGCGCCGAGATTGTGCAGTGGCGCCACAAGGGCCCGCTAACACGTCAGGCTTTTGACACCGCCGCCGCCATTGCCGATCTCTGCCGCGGCGTACCGCTCGTGGTCAACGATCGCGCCGATGTCGCCGTCCTGCTCGGCGCCATGCTGCACTTGGGCCAGGACGATCTGCCGCCCGTGCTGGCCCGGCAGATGGTCTACATGATCGGCCTGTCCACCCACAATGCCGAACAGATGGAAGCAGCGAATGAAGAACCGGTTGTCTACCACGCCCTCGGCCCCATCTTCCCCACCACGTCGAAGGCGAACCCGGACCCCGTCGTCGGGCTCGACGGTCTGCGCGCCATCGTCCCACTCTCGAAGCGCCCGGTCGTCGCCATCGGTGGCATCACGTTTGAAACCGCGGCCAGCGTCATCGAAGCCGGCGCCGACTCCGTGGCCGTGATCAGCGCGCTGCAGCAGGGCGACGTGCAGCGAACCGCCCGCGCCTGGATCCAGCACCTCCGCTAGGCGCCCCCTTTCCCCCTCCGCACAACTTGGCGCGACTCCTCCATACTGGAGTGTGACCAAACGATGACCACGCAAAAACATAGCCTGGGACTCTTCGACGCCACCACCATCGTCATGGGCTCCATGATCGGCTCCGGCGTCTTTATCGTCGCCGCCGACATCGGCCGCCAGGTGGGGTCTCCCGGCATGATGCTGATGGCTTGGGTGGCCACCGCGCTGCTCACGCTGATTGCGGCCCTCAGCTACGGCGAACTCGCCGCCATGATGCCCAAGGCCGGCGGACAGTATGTCTACCTCCGCGAAGCCTTCGGACCGCTCTACGGCTTCCTCTACGGCTGGACCTTCTTCACGGTGATCCAGACCGGCACCATCGCCGCCGTGGCCGTCGCCTTCGCCAAGTTCCTGGGCGTCTTCCTGCCGGACCTCCCGCAAAAGGCCGTCGCCATCGCCCTCATCATTTTCCTCACCTGGCTGAACACCCGCGGACTCCGCACGGGCGCCCTCGTCCAGAACATCTTTACCGTCGCCAAAACCGGCGCGCTGCTCGGCCTCATCGGGGCTGCGTTTTTCGTCGGCCGCAACGAAGCCGCCGTCGCCCGCAACTTCGGCGAGAACTTCTGGGCCGGAGGCCTCGACGGCCTCACCGCGATTCGTGTTCTCGGCGTCGCCCTCGTTGGTTCGCTCTTCTCGTCGGACTCCTGGAACAACGTCACCTTCACGGCCGGCGAGACCCGCAACCCCCAGCGCAACGTGCCCCTGTCGCTCCTGCTCGGCGTGGGCCTCGTGTCGATCCTCTACCTGCTCGCCAACTACGCCTACCTGCTGGTCCTCCCCTTCGAGCAGATTCAAAACGCCGCGCAGGACCGCGTGGGCACCGCCGCCGCCAGCGCCATTCTCGGCCCGGTGGCCGTGCAGGTGATGGCCGCCGCCATCATGGTCTCCACGTTCGGCTGCGCCAATGGTCTGACTTTGGCGGGCGCGCGCGTCTATTACGCCATGGCGCTCGACAACCTCTTCTTCCGCCAAGCCGCCCAGCTCGATCCGAAAACCCAGGCGCCCGTTACTTCGCTGTGGATTCAGTGCCTCTGGGCCTGTGGTTTAACGCTTACGGGAAGCTATGGCGATCTGCTCGACTATGTTATATTCGCTGTTTTGCTTTTTTACATCCTGACGATTGTAGGGATCTTTGTGCTGCGCCAGACGCGCCCCGAGGCCGACCGGCCCTACAAAGCGTTCGGATATCCGTTCTTACCAGCTCTCTACATCCTCCTGGCGAGCGGTATTGAGCTGTTGCTGTTGCTGTACAAACCTAGCTTTACGTGGCCCGGGCTGATCATCGTTTTACTCGGCATCCCGGTATATTTTTGGTGGACGAAAGGGAAGGTCAAGGCATGAGTCTATTTGCAACCAAGCCGCTCTCGCGGATTCTTGAAGAGTCGGAAGGCGGAGAGCACACGCTCAAACGAACGCTTACGGCAACTCAGCTGGTCGCCCTGGGCATCGGCGCCATCATCGGCGCCGGCATCTTCACGCTCACCGGCGTCGCCGCCGCCGAGCATGCCGGACCCGCCATTACGCTGGCCTTCATCGCCGCCGCCCTCGGTTGCGCCTTCGCCGGTCTCTGCTATAGCGAGTTCGCCACGATGATTCCCATCGCCGGCTCGGCTTACACCTACGCCTATGCCACGATGGGCGAGTTGCTGGCCTGGATCATTGGCTGGGACCTCGTGCTCGAGTACGCCGTCGGCGCCGCCACGGTGGCCGTCGGATGGAGCGGAACACTCGTCTCCCTTCTCCACAATCTCGGGATCTACCTCCCACCCGCTCTCATTACCTCCCCGTTTGAACCCATCAAACTCGCCGACGGCTCCATGGCCACCGGCATCATCAATCTGCCCGCCGTGCTCATCGTCTGCGCCATTTCGCTGCTCCTGATGCGCGGTATTCAGGAATCGGCCCGCGCCAACGGCATCATCGTCATCCTGAAGGTCGCCGTCATCATCGTCTTCATCGCCATCGGCTGGTCCTTCGTCGACTCCTCGAATCACAGCAACTACATCCCGGTCAACGAAGGCGGCAGCCGCTACGGCTGGTCCGGCATTCTTCGGGCCGCGGGCGTGATCTTCTTCGCCTACATCGGCTTTGACGCCGTCTCCACCGCCGCCCAGGAGGCCAAGAACCCGAAGCGGGATATGCCCATCGGCATCATCGGCTCCCTAATCGTCTGCACCATCCTGTTCATTCTGTACGCTCACGTGTTGACCGGCATCGTCAACTACAAGGAACTCAACGTGCCGAGCCCCATCACCCTGGCGCTCAACAAAATGCCGTACACCTGGCTCGCCATCCTGATGAAGGTCGCCGTGCTCGCCGGCCTCACCTCCGTCATCCTGGTCATGCTCCTCGGCCAAAGCCGCGTCTTCTTCTCGATGTCCCGCGACGGACTCCTGCCCAAGCTCTTCAGCGAGGTGCATCCGAAGTTCCAGACCCCGTGGCGCAGCAACCTGCTGTTCATGGTCTTCGTCAGCTGCTTCAGCGCCTTCGCCCCCATCTCGGTGGTCGGCGAGATGACCTCCATCGGCACCCTGTTCGCCTTCGTGCTCGTCTGCGGCGGCATCCTCGTGATGCGCAAGACACACCCGGATCTCCCGCGGCCGTTCAAGACGCCCCTGGTCCCCCTGGTGCCTGTTCTCGGCGTGCTCGTCAACCTGGCGCTGATGGCCGGGCTCGGCTGGTCGAATTGGCTACGTCTCCTGATCTGGATGGGCCTCGGCCTCGCTATTTACTTCGGCTACAGCCGGCACCACAGCCGGCTCCACACTCACCCCGTGAAGGGCGGCCGCTAGGTTCCCCAGGTCATCGGCCTGAAAGGGCCGCACCAGCACCTCGTGGGCAAAATTGGCCGCCCAGCTGATCGCTTCCACCTTGGAGCGGCGGCGCATCGCCAGGAGTGTCTGGCTCATCTTGTGCCCCCGCCGGGCCAGGATGGCCAGCGCCATGGTGGAAACCCGGTTTGAGGGATCCTGCGCCCCCCGCTCCACCAGCGGCATAAACTGCTCGATGTCCTTGCGGCGGGCGATGCCTTCAATCAGGTTGGCCCGCACCCGCTCATTCGGGCTCAGGTACAACTCCTCGATCTTGTCCAGGCTCGACAGATGCCGCCCCAGCAGCTTCGCCGCCTTCGACTGCACCCGGAGATCCGGATGCCGGGAAAACTTGAGCAGGGTCACCGAAATCCGGTTCGCGTCCTGAGCATCCTCCACCAGGTAAAGACAGCGCTGGATCTCCGCATAAGGCACCTCGGAAGGCCACGCCCGCTGCGCCAGCAATCGCTGCAACAACTTCATGTCAAAAAGCGAGTCCCGGACCATCGCCACCGACATCAACTCCCGGGCCTGCGCGTCGGTCAACACCTCGGGCTCGAGCAGCGCCCGGGCCACGATGTGCGCCTCCAGCAGAAATTCGGCCTGCCCATCGGACTGGTTCTGCAGCGTCGCCATCAGATGGTCAAACACATCCGGCGGCTCCGACAGACTGATCCAGGTTTCCAACTGCCTGCCGGCGCTGGCGGCGCAACCGTTCAGCACGGACGTCCAATTCTCCGCATTTGTAGGCATCGTTTGGCTTGCATATCGGCGAAATCCAGCATTCATTGAGCCAACGCTGCGTTATACTCCACCATATGAAGACTGCACTGGCTCTTTTCGCCTTCTCCCTCGCCGCCTTGGCCGCGCCCGACTTTAGCGGCTCGTGGAAGGCAAACGTCTCCAAAAGTAATTTCGGCGCCATGCCCAGCCCTGATAAATACACCCGCGTCATCGAACACAAAGAGCCAACCGTTAAGATCGAAGAAAGTCAGGCCTCCGAACGGGGCGAATGGACCGGAATCATCAACTTAAAGACCGACGGCACCCCAACCAACAGCGAAATTCGCGGCAACGCCCTCAAGTCGGTCGCCCGCTGGGACGGCGACGTCCTCAGCGTCAAAAGCACCCTCGACTTCAACGGAAACGCCATCGAACTCAATGACCGCATCTCGCTCTCGGCCGACAAACAGACCCTGACGCTCCAACGGAAAATCGATACCCCCAACGGTGTTCTCGAACAATCCGTCGTCTTCGAGCGCCAGGACGGTACGGGAAAATAAGTACAAGCGCAGAAATTTACTTGCGCGATTAGAGTTTTTTCATTAAGTTGTGTCTATGGACCCGCAGTCTGGGCCCATGGCTCGCTTATGAAAAAACTCTTTATCGGGAATATTCCCTTCCAAGCAACCGAAGCTGAACTCGAATCCTGGTTCACGCAACAAGGATTTGCTCCCACCGCCGTCGCAATTGTTCGCCATCGCCTCACTGGCGACTCCCGTGGCTTTGGCTTCGCTGACTTTTCTACCCCCAACGAGGCCTTACTAGCCGTAGAATCGCTCAATGGAGGCGACTACCAGGGCCGCCGGTTAATGTTGAGCGTCGCGCGAAGCGAAGGCCCCGCCGTGCAAAGCGCGGGCGAACAGACCGCGCAACGGGCCTAGTTTTCCTTCCCACCCCACTGCCGCGCATGCGACACTAACGGATGGCATGTGGGGTTACTGGCAGCTTTCGCTGCGTTTGGTCTTTCTAGGCTTTCTGGCTCCGCTCTCGATTGGGCTCACGCTGGCGCTCACCGGGTATTTTCTTACCCGCAACTCCGCCGACCTTGAGATCCATGGCGATGTGGTGCGGGCCAAAATCCGAGAAAGTGAAACTCGAAATGGGCAATACTGGGTTGCCTTCGAGTATCTCGATGAAACACTGGCGTTGCACCGGGGCGAAGCCTTGCTCGACGGCCCCGGTGCCGCGGCCGCGCGCACGGCGGGCTTCATTGAAATCCGGTACGACCGGCGCCGCCCCGAGCTTTACGACATCGCCACCAACGGGCGCCAAAGTATGGATCGTACCCTGCGCATCGCCGTGCTGGTGTTAGGCTTGCTGCTCATGGCCTTCGCCATCGGAATTCTGGCCCGGCGCGCCTTCCAGATCTTCCGGATCGTCCATTTGCTCAAGCGCGGCTTTCTCCTCAACTGCACCGTACGGACCCATGTGGCGGAGGATAAGGCCCAAGGCCCCACGCAGTTTACTTACGCCTACCAGGGGCCAAACGGCCGCTGGTACGAAGGCGTTTCCCCCGTCATTCCAACAAACTGGATGGCGAAGTTCCCCGTGGGTCAGAGCATTCGCATCGTCTTCGACCGGGACGAACCGCGGCGCAGCGAAGTGGACCTGTTCAGCATTCGCGGCAAGCGCTAGCTACAGAAAGAACGAGAAACCCGCCGAGTACTCCATCTGGCGGATCCACCCCGTCCGGTTGAACAGCGGAAAGGGCTTGGGCGTCCCGTACTGCCGGACGTCAAAGCGAATCAGGAACATCGGGCTCACTTTGATTTTGATCCCGCCGCCGTAATTGACCCCAAACTTCGTGGATCCGCCCCCTTGCGTGGCCGAAGCTCCCGGCTGGACGAAGTTCGAGAAGTGGACGCCTCCGGTGGCGAACGGCCGGACCACCTTGCCTTCCCGCGCACCGTAGGTCAGGAAGTTGTACATCCCTTGGTGAATCGCCATCCCCTGGCGTTCCCCTGTCGCGTCAAAGACGAGCTGTGTCCGGTTGTAAGCGTACCCAAACTCGTGCCCCAGGTAGCCGTCGTTATTCGTCGTCATGCGGAACCCGAGCCGGAATCCGCCATCCAGACTGTATTCGTTCGGGGCGTTCGGGCTCTGCGAGCTACTCCCCAATGCAGAGCGGGAAAGACGATGCTGGCCGCCGTGGACTCCAACCTCGAGTAACTGCGCCGGACAAAGCGTGGCCAGAAGGCCAATGAGTATGATGAGTCGCATCTTCTGTGGATACCAAGCCCTAAATCAAAATCAGGTGGATATCCCTGCCCTCGGACCCATTCAACAGAACCGTTTCGCGAAACGAAGCGAAGCTTCTCGGGTTCATTTGGAGCAGTTCATCCAAGTTGCCGAGTAGCTTTCGTCGCGGCGCCACGATCACCGTTACCGGCAAACCGAATCCAATCGACCCGGGTTGTTCCGGCGAAGACCGTAGAACCACCGTGCCACTCTCCGCTAACAGGCAATGACAACTAATAATTCCGATGCGCGCCGTTCGGCCTGCGTTACGAAGAAGTTCCGCATCCGTGAAACCGGATTGCACCCCCGCCAGGTCCAAAATGCCACACTCGGCCAACCAAGGCAGGCTCGCGGCAATGGCCTCCTGGCCGGCCTGCAAGTCCCCGATCAGGCTCCGTGCCTCCTCGGCTGAGCTCACCACGTGAAGGTGGCCGCCCCGCCCCGTAAAGGCGCGGCGGAACTGCTGCAGCCGCTCCTCCCCGGTCCAGTAGTTCCGAATCGCCAACTCGGGCTCCGGCGGGGTTGACGGCTTCTGAAACCGTTTCCGGCCCAGCGCCGCGCGCAGAGTTTCGAAAAGGGCGTCGTCCGGCATTACTTCCGCCCCTCCTCTCGCCACGTTTGCCGGAAGCTCTTGGCCGGGGGCTCCGGCACGCCCCACTCCTCGCGCCAAAAACTCCGCAACATCCGCCCGGCAAACTCATAGAGCCGCGGCCTTCGCATCACAAACCCCCAAAGCCGATACTTCCACCCGCTTGTTTCCGGGGGCAACTCCCGCCGCAGTAGCCCAGGGATGTTCTCGAGGTCGATCCCGACCGGGCAGACCACGGGACTTCCGTCCGGCGGGCTGGACAGACAAGCGCCACACCGGACGCAGCGCAGCACATCCCGTTTCGCCGGGTCGGCCAGCAGCGGGATGCGGCCGCCATCCACGAGATATACGTAGAGCTCCTCCGGGCCGTCCCACTCCCCCGCGCGGCGTGGTCCCGTCAGGAACTGCACACTACCTTCGCCGGCGAGCAGCGGCAGAAACACCGCCACGTCCCGCATCCGCGGCAGCACCCGGTCGATTCCCGCCACCACAATCTGCATCCGCGGCCCGGCGCCATCCGCGGGCGGGCCGATGAGGCAGACCGCCCCGGCCTCGGCGATCAGATACGCCGCGCTCGCAATGCGGAGCTCTCCCGCCGCCAGCAACAAACTGCCGCCCGCCTCCCGAGGCCCGCCCAGCAGATACTCCGCAACGCCCGGCTCCAGCCGCTCCATCTGCTGCCGCAGGTCCGCCGGCAGGGGCCAACCCTTCTCCCGCGCCAACAGTTCAATGGAGTCGGCTACCTCCTCCACGCTCCGCAGATAAACCACCTTTCCGCCCTTGGCCGTCAGTTGCTCTTCGAGCTCCGTGAGGTAGTGGTCCAGGTTAGTTAGGACGTGGTGACGAACGGTGGCGGGCGTACTCATCGGCTGGCGAGGACCTCCGCCAGATGCAGCGCCTCGATCCCGCGATCGCGCTTTGCGAACGCGCCGCGCAGCAGCAGCAGCCGTTCCGGCTCCATCCCCACCACGTGGCTGGCCCCGCTCTCGGCAATCCGGTCGACCAGCGCCGGACTGACCGGCTCGCTGCGCCCCCAGAAGCTGCCGCTGCCGGCCCAATCGGGCAGCGGCAGCAGACGGAGTCCTTTGACCTGCGCGAGCAACCGCCGCCCGCCGTTCAGTCCTTCGGCGTCCTGAAACACCACCGGGTGCTCAAAGCGCGCGCCCACATCCTCCACGCGGGCGATCTCCACGAGAAACCGCGAGAACTCCCACACGCGTCCAGCCAGTTCGGCGGCGGCCGGTCCGCCCTGCTCCGGTAGGCGCTTCCGCAACGTCGCCGCGCACGCGGTCGATGGCGTCACCACGTAGCCCGCACCCGCAAACACGTCCACGCAATAGGCCCCGGCGGCCTGCGCCTGCTCCCGGCAGCCCATCTCGTAGACGGACCGTCCGCAGCAAGTCTGCGCCGGACGGAACTCCACGTCGTACCCCACCCTGGTCAGCACATCCGCCATGGCCAGTGCCGCACGCGGCATCAGTTGATCCACGACGCAGGTCACGAAGAGAGAGACCCGTTTGGTCATTGCTGCCCAGCGTATCAGGAGTGTGACGAACTGTACAATAAAGGGGTGAACCGCCGCCGCTTGTTCGCTACGATTCTTTCGAGCCTACCCGTTTGGGCGCAGACCGCCGCGGCCACCTTTCGCGGCAAACTGCGCGCCGGCCAGCTGCTCGAAACCGCCTCGGGGCCTATCCGGCTCACCGGCGACGAACCGACCTTAGGCGTGCTCAACGACCCTCGCGTCATCGGCCTCGAACTCGAAGTGATCGGCCAGTCCCGCGCGGCGGACGCCCTCGAAATCGACCCGATCCACAAAAAGGCGATGTACGCCTTGAAGGACGGAAAACGCCTCTTCGTGACATACTGGTGCGACATCTGCTCCATTCGGACGTACACGCCCGGCCAATGCTGGTGCTGTCAGGAGCAGACCGAGCTTGACCTTCGCGAACGGTACGACTAACTTGCGCTCCCTCATCCTCCTCGCTCTTCTCATGACCTCTGAACTTACGGCCGCCCGCTACGAAGCGAAGTCCGCTGTCGATGACGGCATCAGCATCTACACCTTGCGCGACACGGCCGCCGACGTCGTCGTCCGCATCGCCCCCACGCTCGGCGCCAACGCCTACAGCATGAAGGTGAAGGGCCAGGAGATTCTCTTCTCCCCCTACGAAAAGCTAAGCCAGTTGAAGGCCAAGCCCACACTGCTCGGCACGCCCTTTCTGGCGCCCTGGGCCAACCGGCTCGACCACGAAGGCTTCTACGCCAACGGCAAACACTACGCGCTCGACCCCGGCCTGGGCAACTACCGCTTCGACGGCAACAAGCAGCCCATCCACGGCCTGCTCAACTACGCCCCGGAGTGGAAGATGATCGGCATCTACGACGGCGCCGATCAGGCCTGGTTTACCTTCCGCCTCGAGTTCTTCCGCATCCCGGCGTACATGGCCCAGTGGCCCTTCGCCCACACCATCGACATCACCTACCGGCTCCAGAACGGCAACCTGGAGGTCCACACCGAGATCACCAACCTCTCGTTCGATCCCATGCCCCTCGTCGTCGGCTTCCACCCCTACTACCAACTCACGGACGCGCCCCGCGACGACTGGCAGGTCACCCTGCCGGCGCGGGAACACGTGAAGCTGAACGAGAAGCTGACGCCCACCGGCGAGCGGGTCCCCAACCCGTACACCTCGCCGGTCACCCTCCGCGGCAAGCAACTCGATGATGTGTTCACCGGCCTCGCCGCCAACGCGACATTCTCCGTCAAGGGCAAGCAGCAGAACATTGACGTCGTCTATGGGCCCAAATATCCGGTGGCCGTCGTATACGCGCCTCCGGGCCGCAACTTCATCTGCTTTGAACCGATGACCGGAATCACCAACGGAGCCAATCTCGCCCACGCCGGCAAATACCCCGAGCTGCAGTCGATCCCGGGCGGCGGCGTCTGGAAAGAGAGCTTCTGGGTTAAGCCGAGCGGCTTTTAGTCCGCATCACGACACCCGCGATAATCAGGATCATCGCGGCCGGCACGATCGCCATCACCCAGACCAGCATTGGTCCGGCGACGGCGCGTTGTCCGGCGTCGGCCGCGGCTTTGGCCACCTGCAGCAGGCCCACAATCCAATACGCGACGTAGCCCAGCAGGCCGACTCCGATGCCGATCATCAGGTTGGCAATCGCCCGTTTAGTTCCCATTCACCCAATCCATCACCCGGTTTTCGAGTACGTCCAGCGGCACGGCGCCCGTCGAGAGCACCACATCGTGAAACGCGCGGACATCGAACC
>JAIXQP010000012.1 GCA_027485675.1 Terriglobales bacterium
AGCCCGTTTTCCGGCAAGTTCTTTGTATTCCGCGGCCCGCCCGGCGATCTGATCAGCATCCTCTGGTTCGATGGCGACGGACATTGTCTAGTCCTGAAGAAATTGGAACGCGGCCGGTTCGTGTGGCCGCAAGCCGAGAGTGGAGCCGTATCCCTGGTCCGCGCGCATCGGAACCGGTGTTCGGCCGAAACGCACGATCGCTGCCGAACTGCCGCAGGGGGCCTGACGACCTCGGGCGATTTGCTGGCTTCTGCGGCACGATCGTCGCACGGCATATCGAGACTGGCGTTTTGCTGGGATGGGATGAAGCGGGAGACGTCGCGGACGCTGCCGAGCGGGTAGGTGGTCAATCGTGAGTACGGACTGGGAAGCGCGCCGGGGGCGAGTTGGCACCAGGTGACGACAGGGATGTCGCAGCGGGGCAAACGTTCGGGGGGGTGAGGCGGGGAGCCAGCGGATTCCGGCGGCGGCCTTGAGGGAGGCGCCGCCGGAATCCGCCGGGTCGGTTTTTGCAGGGGCGGGGTTACCGCAACTGCAAGGTGAAGTTCGCCGTGCCTGTGAGGGCCGGGGTGGCGGTGGTGGCTACGGCGCCCACGGTGGTGCTGGGGACCAACGACGCATTGGAGGCGACGCGGAGGACAAACGTCCCGTCATTCGAAGCGGCGGGAATGGTCAGCGCGTTGGCCGTGACCCCGGCGGGTAGGCCGGTGAAGGTGACGGTGACGGGCTGATTGGTGAAGCCGACCCGGGCGACGGTGACCGGCACGACGACCGCGGAGCCGCGGGTCATTATGATAAGGGTGGGAAGGTTGACCAGCAGGCGAACCGGCTGCGCCGCGATTTCCAGGGCGATCGGGGTGTTCTTGGTGACCGCCGGGAAGGTGGTTTCCGCCACGAGGCTGAGAGTGTACCTTCCCAAGGTCGCGTTGGCCGGGACGTTGATGGAGACGACGGCGCTGGTGGCGTTGCCAGCAATGGTGGCCGGGGCGGAGGTGACTCCGTTGGGCAGATTCGCAAGGCGGACGGTGACCGGAGCGCCGAAGTTGAGATCGCGGCTAATCCGGACGCTGAGGAACGCCTGGGTACCCTGGTTCAAGCGTACAGGGGCGGAGGCGGGGACCAGCGCAAAGGAGGGAGGCCGTTCGACGACCAGCGTAAGCGGCGTGGAGGCGCGATAGGTTCCGGCGGTGAGCGTGGCGGTGAGGGTGTAGGTGGCGACCGGGACGTTGGCGCCCACTCTCACCGTGATCGTTTCCCCGACGCCAAAGGCGGGGGTGCCGGACCGGACGACCGTCACCCCAGCAGGGGCGCCCGTGATCTGGACGGACGGCGTGGCCGTGACATTGCCGTAGCGGCGGGGCGTGAGGGTGAACGTTACGGTGCCGCCGCTGGGGGTGCGCTGCTGGGCGGGCGAGGCATCGAGGAGGACTCGGGGAGTGGCGCAGAGCTGGATGGCGCGGTCGACGTTCAGGCGGCCGCCGGTGGAGACCCGGCCGGTGAGGCCGAGGCGGGCGTCGACGGTGCTGATCAGCAGGTTGCGAGCCTCCCAGTGGGTCACGGGACAGGCGGAGAGGAGGAGGGCCGCCGCACCGCTGACATAGGCCGTGGCCATGGAGGAGCCGGAGAGGTTGGCGTAGGTGCCGTTGCGATGGGTGGACACGATGCCGACGCCGGGGGCGGCGAGGTGAACGGAGGTGGCGCCGAAGTTGGAGAACGACGCCAGGTTGTCGTTGCTATCGGAGGCGGCGACCGCGATGATGTTGTCGTAGCTTTGGACGTAGGCGGCGAGACCGGAGCCAGCATCGTTGTTCCGAGCCTCGTTGCCGGCGGCGAACACCATCAAGATGCCATTCACCCGGGCACGGGAGATGGCTTGGGCGAGAGCGGTGGAGAAGCCGCCGCCGCCCCAGCTGTTGTTGAGAATGCGCAGGTTGGCTTCGTTGGGAAAGCGGGTGCGGAGGGCGATGGCGAGGTCGATGGCGGCGATGGCATCCGAGGAAGAGCCGGAGCCGTTGGCGCCGAGGAACTTGAACGAGATGATGCTGGTTTGCCAGTTGACGCCGACGACGCCGACGCCGTTGTTGCCCACGGCGCCGATGGAGCCGGAGACGTGGGTGCCGTGGCCGTTATCGTCGTTGGGGAGGCAATCGTTATTGACGAAATCGTAGCCGGGGCTGCCGGCGGGACAGGTGACGGTTGCGCCGTTGCGCAGCAGAGTGAAGGCGGCGGGAGAACGCCAGAGGTTGGCGGCGAGGTCGGGGTGGGTGAGGTCGGCACCGGTATCGAGGACGCCGACGACGACGCTGCGGCTGCCGGTGGTGACGTTCCAAGCCAGCGGGGCGCCGATGGAGGCGGCACCCGAACCGAGGGCCCAGAGCTGGCTGGAGCTGGGGTCGTTGGTGGTCCGGTCGGCGGTGACGATGTAGTCGGGTTCGATGAATTCGACGGCGGGATGCTGACTGAGTTCGGCGAGGACGTCGGCATCGCCCCGGTTGGTTTGGACGAGATGGAGGCCGGAGTCGCCGATGGCATGGAGGCTGCGAATGCCGCCGGGGGCGAAGGAGGCCAGGGCGTCGGCGTCGGGGGCGATTTCCGGATCGTAGAACTTCACGATGAATTGGGTGGCGACGTTAGGCTGGCGGAGCAGGCGGACGGCGCGATTGCGATCGACGCGTTGGGCCGAGGCCGGCGCGAGCGACAGCAAGAAAAGAAGGGCGAGCAGGAGGGCGCGACGAGGCGCGCCGGTACAGGTGATCGGCATCAGTAAGTACGGTCCTTAGAGCTGTGGGATAGAGGGCTTCTCGACCGATTTCGGGGGAGTGTGAGCAAAAAAGCTGGGTGCCGAAAATTGAACCTCTTCCCGGGTTGAGTACGGGAGAGGGGGCACCGATAGCGGAGTCGATCCGGTGGGCAGCGAGGGCACTGGCGTGCGAGCATGGAGAGTACGCCGTGCTGCGGGTGGCCAGCCCAAGGCTATCTATGCGCTTTTCGGGGAGAGCTGCCGCGAATGTTGAGGATTTGGAGTATCCTTTCGGTCTTTGCCATCGGGGTGGTATGCGGAGTGGCCGCATCGTTGAGTGGCCCCTTCGTGGCTATCGCTCTTCCTGCTTTTCCCGAGGGTCCTTTCGTGCCAGTGTCCGTACAGTCGGGCCCGTGTCTGGCGTTCCGGACCTCTTTGATGGTCTGGACCCTGGCCGCGAAGACGGGGCAGATCCGCGCGTTGTACTCCCTGCCCTCATCGGATACTGACCGAATTGCGGACGCCTCGCTGCATTCGTGTTCGAATGGGGCAATCCTCACGATGCGAGGCAGACTTCTCTTTATCCACGAGGAACAGGCACCGATCACTATGGACATTCTTCCGGCAGGCCGGGAGGAACCGGTGGAGATGGTCGCGGTGCAGATGTTGGCGGAAGATAGCGCGGTCGCCGGAGTTCACGACCTGATTCCTACCCGAGAGGAGTTACCGCGACAGTTGGTTGATAGCGACGAGCAGGGAAAGCTGGTGATGCGGCGGGCGCGACTGCTTCTGGTCAGGAAGGAACGATCTCCCCACGCCATTACCCCGTTGCCAGTGGGCTCGGCCCGGGGAGTCGCGGGTTTGGCGGCGATGGATCGAGATACGGTTCTCGTTCAGGATCTGTTGGGACAGATCAGCGCGGTTGCCATTTCTCGGTTCGCGGTGGAGCGGGTTCCGGTTTCTGGATTCGGTGCCGAGGCCCTTGAGACGAAGGCTTGCCAGGCTGCCGCAGATGACCTTCGTTTGCATATGCTGCCGAATCGCACCGTGGAATTCGCCCTGGGCCGGTGCTCCTGGTTTGGCGCCATCGTATCCGGAAAGGTAGAGCGGATTACGCCGGTGTTTTCGGACGAAGGGAGACTATCCCTTTGCGGCGGGACGGCGAGAGGTAGCGAGGTGGTGATCGCGGGCCCGGCCAATCGCGTGCGCGCGATTGAAAATGGGAAGGTGTTAGCGATCCCTGCCGGATACACGTTACGAGGATGTTCGACGGCAAGCGGCGGGTTGCTGGCGCTGGCTTGTGACAACGCCGGGAGCCGGTGCGTGGCTATTTTGTGATTCCGCACTCGACCATCATCGCCAGTGTCCGGAGCGTGAAATCACCGAATCCCCTGGTCTGACGCTGGCGGTTGGACCGGAAAGCCGACGGGTAAAGTTCCGCGCCGGGCAACCCGCGGTTCCGGTCCTCGTGCGCGCCTGCCGCTCAACGCAGCGATAGCGTTACCCCCGCAATACTCCTTTGGGTCCCGACCTCGAGGACAACCGGGAGGTTGGGGGTTTCCGCCAAGTCCTCCGGCACCTCGATATTCAACTGAAACAGACCGGCGGTCAAGCCGGGCGCCGCGCCGGCGTACAGCACCTTCGCCTCGCGCCCGGCCAGGAACACCTTCACGGGCAGACGCGGCGCCGGCAAGGGTTGCGTCAGCGCCAGCGCGCCATCCTCGGCCGCCGGAGTCGTCAGCCCCTCGCCCGTGGCGAACAGCACGGCAATCCGCGCCTCGGGATAGGTGATCGCGGCCGCCGGGCCGGTGCCCGAAGCGTTCGCGGTAAAGAACGCGGGAGCCGCTTCCACCACCGTCAGCTCAACGGAATCGCTCTGTACGCCAAGACGCTCGAGCACCACCCGCACCCTTCCCTTCCCGGCTACGTTGTACGGCACAATCGCGCTCAACTGGCCCGCGGACGTGTAAACGAGAGGAGCGGGAGTCCCGTCGAATAGGAGCCGCGTTCCGTCCAGCGTTGTGCTTAAGCGTCCGTTGCTGACCTGCGCCGTGGTCAGCGCCGCCCCGGCCAGGCGATCGCCGAAGAGGCTGATGATCTGCCCCGGCGCGATGCTGCCGCCGCGAAAGCTCGCCGCGCTCACCAGGCTCGCGGCGGTGAAGCGGGGACGGTCCTGCGCGTAGTAGAGGCCCCAGAGGTCCTGCTCCGGCCACTGCCGGTTGCGATTGGAGGCCGCGCGGATGCCCGCATACAGTTCCCCGATGAAGTCATCATCGAGGTCGGCCGCCGGCCGCATATTGAAGGCCGCCGCCACGCTCAGATCGAGAGTGCCGAAGCGAAACAGGACGGAGCGCGTTCCGGGCAACGTGCCATTGTGAATCAGCCGCGCCTGGCCTTGGGCTTCGAGTTCGACGTTGAAGCCCAGACCGTAGAAGCTGTTAGCGGTTTGCGAGAGGGGGGCCGGGGGCCGCCGGATGAGTTCGGCAAACGACTCCCGCGTGAGCAGGGCGCCGGGGGCGTCGGGGTTCAACCGTGAGGCGATGCGCACCAGATCCACGCTCGTCGTGATCCAGGTCGCCGCCCCTTCGAGCAGTTCCAAGGAGAACGCACCGCTGTAGGGACGAAAGACCTGCCCCTCGCCAAACTGACTCGCCTCGGTCGTCGAGCCGGCGGGCATGTGATACCGCACTTCGCCGGGGACCCGGTCGGCCTGCCGGGTCCGGCCGGCCTGGGTCTTGGTAATGCCGAGGGGCGCGAGCACGTCCTCGCGCAAGAAGGCGTCGTACTTTTTGCCACTGGCCGCCTCCAGCACCCGTCCGGCCGCCGCGACACTCATGTTGGAGTAAGTGAACTGGGCGCCGGGCGCCGACCCCAAGGGCCGCGTGAGCTGCCAGCGCAGCATCTGCTCGAGGGTGGGAATGCCCGTGGCGCCGAACGCTTGCGAGGCCTGCTGGTAGCGGGGCGCAAAAAAGGGATCGACGGTGTTATCGGTCGAGGGCAAGCCGGCCGTGTGCTGCAACAACTGCCGGACGGTGATGGTGTCGTAGACCGCCTGCTTGGTCAGGTTCGGCGGCGGCGTCAAGCCGCGGAGGTGCTGGCCGAAGACCCGGTCATCGAGCCGCAGCTTTCCCTGCTCCACCAACCGCATGATGCCGATGGCGGTCAGCGGCTTTGATACCGAGGCGACGCGAAAGACCGAATCGGGTTGGACCAGTTCCCGGGTGTCACGATCCGTGACGCCGAACCCGCGGGCGTAGACGAGACGCCCCTGGTAGGACACCGCCATCGACCCGCCGGGGATGGAATACTTGGCCAGCAACCCGGACATGAGGGTGTCCAAGTCGGCTAAGGCGGGGGAGCCTGTCCCGGTCTGACCGAACGCCAAGCAGGAGGTAAGCGATATCCCGATCCACAGAACTAGAGTTTTGTTCATTGAGAGCCTCATTGGTGGCATGTGCCAACTCAGGGAAAATCGGCTCAGGATGGGGGCGGTTTAATCAGGTCTTAACTTTTCTGGGGACTGGTGCGCCGCCGGGAGGCCAACGTGTACGCAGTTGGCAGCGTTTGTCCCGGATTGCGATGGGGACCGCTTGGATCGGGGTGTTGGCGGACGGTACGGAGCAGGTGAGCGAATTAGTCGCTGGCGCCGAAGGACATGGCGGTGATGGGGACGGCGGATGCGGGGGCGTTCCTATTTTTTGGGGCATTTGTATATGATGAGAACCAAGTGAGTGGGTCCGACAAGACGAACAATGCGTGGGCGGCGGGGATTGTGACGGTGCAGCGATGAGGTTACTGGGACGGCGTGGATTTCTGGTTGGCGGCGCGGCGGCGTTGTGGGCGGCGCCGGGGCGGCCTTGGCTGGTGGGCGCGAACACGGCGATCCAGGGGTATGGTTTGCTGGAGGCCATTTCCCTGCTCCGCGAACTGGCGTTTCCGGTAATTGAGATTCACCCGATGGGGCGCATGGAGCCGACGCCGAAGCAGTTTCCGGGCTTTCGTTTTGATGCGTTGGGACGGGCCGAGCGGCAGCGGATCCGGGCGGCGCTGCGGCCATTCCGGCAGGTGACGGCGCATCTGCCCTACACGGGCCTGAACTGGCTGAGTGCGGAGGCCGGGGTGCGGGCCAAAGCGGTAGAGACGATCGATACGGCGTTGGCGGGGGCGGCGTACATGGGGGCGCGGGTGGCGGTGCTGCATCCGCAGAGTGTGCCGAATGAGCCGTGGGAGCGGTGGGAGGAGGAGTGCGTGACGGCGATTCAGCGGTGGGGGGATCGGGCGCGGCGCGAGGGGGTGCAGATTGCGATCGAGACGGGATGGCCGCCGAGCGTGGCGGAGTTTGTGCGGTTGGTGGGGAAGGTAAACCATCCGGCGGTGGGGGCGACGATTGATGTGGGCCATCAGGGGCGGTATGCGGAGTTGACGGCGCGGGTGCGGAGCGAGGACCGGGCGAAGCGGGAGTCGGTGGCGGCGTATAACGAGACGACGATGGCGATTATCCGGCAGTTGGGGGCGAAGGTGGCGCACCTGCATGTGCATGATATTGACCCGGTGACGTGGGTGGAGCACAAGCCGATGGTGCATGGGTTTGTGGATTATCCGGGGATTTTTGGGGCGCTGCGGGAGGTGGGGTACCGGGGGGCGCTGGTGCTGGAGATTGGAGGGGATCCGGAGAAGATGCCGGGATATCTGCGGGAGGCGCAGGGGCGGTTGGCGGGGTGGATGGGCGAGCAGCGGTAAGCGGCGGAGGGGATAGCGCAACCGGCCGCCCGGGCGTCTTGTACCGGGGCGAGCAAAGGTTAAACTTGGAAGGGTCTTATGCTGACGATTCGCCCGCAACAGTTTCGACGGCTCGAGGAGTACATGTTCGAGCAGTTTCTGCTGGAGTGTGCCCAAATTGTGCGGGAGCGCCGGCCGGGGTTGGCGGCGCGATTGGGCGACGAGAAAGCGCTGCGGGAGTTTGTGGGGGCGTCCGTGAAACGATGGCAGGGCCAGGGGTTTACGGAACGGGAGCACCTGATCCGGTTGCTCGATTGGGAGTGCGAGTATGGGGTAGGTTATTTAGAGGAGCCGCGATGGGAGTGGGCGAGGCAGATTTTTTCGTTGCGTCTCGATCCGGCCAGCCGCATTTTCCGCGTTGAGAAGCGCATGGGGATTTTGCGCGAGCGAGGGGAGCTGTGAATCCAGGGACGGAACGGAGTGGGGTGGCGGGGGATCCGGTACAGCCGTGCCCGGACGACGGGGATCTGGAGGTAGTCTGCGATATCGAGGAAGAGGACGGCGATATCGAGATGGAGTGCGCCTCAGAAGAGGACGACGATCCGGATCTGGAGTTCGCGTGCGGGGTGGGGGACGCGGAGCCGGCGGGGAGGGAGCGGGAGCCCCGGGACAAGGACGGGACAGAGGAAGAAGCGAGCGACACTGAGGAAGAAGAGGATGGTCCGGATCTGGACTTCGCCTGTGTTTTGGACGAAGAGGACGAGGCCGACCTTGAATTAGTTTGCGAGGCGGTACACGACGACGAGCCGGAGCTCGACTTAGATAGTGCAGTAGAAGAATCCACGACCGAGCCAGCAAGGGACAGCATCAACAGCAATGCCTGATATCGTGAAAGAAGATATTTTCGAAGAGTCGACGTACAAAGTAACGGCGACGATTAAGTCTGGGCTATTTAGTTCGAAATACAAGGGGAAGTTAGACCTTCTCTACAAGAAGGGTGATACCGTGCTGCACACGGACCCGGATGTGGACGTGAACAAGGGCGTGGTGCAAAAGGACTATCCGGTGCCGAAGGTTCCGGACACGGAAGAGACTTACGTCCTGAAGATTGTCGCCAACTACGGCAAGAATAAAGAGAAGACGCGGGTGCTGGCGGAGGCGACCGTTTGGCCGAAGACGTTGAAGCTGACGGTGAAGGATACGGAGAACAAGCCCCTCAAAGAAGTGCCTTTTGAGGTCTCGTTCGGGTCCGGGCAGCCGACGCGGGGCGATACGGACGATAAGGGGATTGGCAATGTCGACCTGAAGAAGGCGGCGTATGAGTTGAAGATCAAGGCGCCGTGGGAAGTTATCAGCAACAAGAACGACGCCAAGAAGCGGGAGCACGAGATCGTCGTGCGCCGGAACATGGAAGCGAAGATTGTGAAGCCGGACCTGACGAAGCCGTGCTGGTCACCGGCGACGGAGGGGGGCGACACGGCGGCGGGGGTGCGGCAGTACGTCAACGCGCCGAAGACGGGGGAGAACGGCTGCGACGGGGACGGCAGCGTGATTGAGTTTGAGGTGGCGTGTAAGAAGCTCACGGATGGTCTGAAGAACGACAAGATTTATATCAAGGTGGAGTTTTCGAAGTTGGCCGAGCGCAGCACGCCGGTTCCAGCGTTACTGGCGCCGGCCCAGGGCATCGCAAGCGCCAACAACGGCAAGACGTTGACGGGCTTCGTGCAACTGGCGGCCGACGGCGGCACGGCGAAGTTCAAGCTGCAGTTGGGATACGCGGGCGGGGAGACGTTTAAGGTATCGGTGGGCTATTCGAAAGATGACCCAAGCGATGATACCCAGACTTTCGTGACCTGGCGGAAGATAACTTATCAGTTGCGGTTCCCGAAGCTGATGAAGGTGCGGATGACGGAGAAGACGAGGAAGGACGGGACGAAGTATTTCGACCTGCCGGATGCGGTGTTCAACGTAGTGAAGACGCGGTTGGCGGCGGTGTTCGTGGAGTACGAAAACATCAAGTCGCACGAGTTTGATCCGCCGCAGGGGGCGCCTTGTCTGGTGACGCGCGGTTATCTCGAGGATTCGGCGGATACGACGCCGGTGTACGTGATTGACGAAGACCTGGTTTGGCTGGGCGGGGCGCCCAGCTTTGACGCGGTGGCGGACAAACGGGAAACGACGATTACGTTTTGTGACGCGGCGCTCGATGAGAGCGTAAAGACGGTGAATCCGACGGTGTCGTTGAAGGCGGTGGAGACCAACGACGTCATTATCGACACGGCAGTCAGCTACAAGTATTTTGTGAAGCGGCCGTTCCAGGCGGATATGGTGAACCTGCAGGTGGCGGGCTATGAATGGGTGGCGGACATGGCGGCAGTGGCCAACACGGACAAGAACGTGAAGCCGACCGTGAAGGTGGAATTTGTGAGGGAGGACCGGGAGGACTGGGATGAGTACGAGATTACGGAGCCCAACGCGGGAACGGGCTCGGTGGTCATCAACTTCACGGGGACGGACGGGCTGACGACGGGTGATAAGGCGAAGTTAAAGACGTTCTACGAGGCGTGCTTTGACAAGGCCACCGAGATACGCCAGAAGAATAACGTTTTGACCTTCAAGGTGTCCGGGCCGGTTGCGGACGGGCATGAAGCGCAGCACCGGGATATAACGAACGCGTTTAACGCCATCCGGACGGCGTCCGCCAAGACGATACTCTATCATCCGGGGCTCGACGAGAATGGGCAGCCGCGGAAGGGCCCGATGTCGGACGTGACGATTGAGCATGTGACAAGCCGGAAGCTGAAGTTCAAACTGCCCAAGCGGGCGAGTGACACCGAGGCGTTGAAGCCGGGGGATTTCGTCGGCGAGGCATCGGCGGAAAAGTGTCCGGTGAATGTAACGTATTCGATGGTGGGCGCTTACACCTACAATGGGCATGCGGGCGGGGGAAGCCAGGTGCTGGTGCTGCGCAACGTGATTCCCGAGGCCATTGCGGCGACCGTGTGCCATGAGTTGGGCCATGCGATGGGGATGTCGGTGATGCCGACGGCGTCTGGAGATACCATCCCGATGCCGCCGGGGGTGAGTGCGGATCTGGCCAAGCACGTCGATAACGGGGGATGGTACTACCGCAACAAGTCGGCGGCCCCTTACTCGAATGGCTTCCGGGCCCTTCACCAAGGCCCGCACTGTAGCAACGGGATGCCGTCAGGCAAGAAGACGCATCAGAAGTTCGAGAGTTGGTCGCCGACGGGTGCGTCTCCGGCCTGCATCATGTGGGGTTCGGGCGGGGGTGAGGACTCGCGGACCCAGTATTGTGAAAACTGCACCAAGATCCTAAAGGCGCGCGATTTGCGTAACGTCCGGAAAACTTGGGCGGGGAGCGCGGAGGGATGAGCAGCGGCGTCCCGATCCGTGCGGTGTATTGCGGGTTGGTGGCGGCGGGCCTGTTGTTGGCCCAAACCGGATCGAGAGAAGGCGCGAGGAAACTTATGACGAATGAATTGGAAGCGGTCCGCCTGCCGGATAGCGCGTTTTGGGAAGCGGGCTCGCAGGACCACGGTCTGGACCCGCTGGTGAAGAAGTACAAGACTTCGCACTTTGGGATTCTGGTGGATGGTCCGCGGGAGGTGATGCTCTCGAGCCGGGAGACGCTGCCGCTGTTCACCTACTACATGGGCAGTTACCGGGCGACGGCGAAGCGGGATTTTCCGCGGGTCGCGTCGATTGTGGTGATGGCGCCGGAACGGAACGAGATCCACGTGGCGCCCTTGCTCGAGAAACGAGGCGAGTCGCTGCTGACGGGTGAGACCGAGCCGGAGGCGAATCTGCCGGAAGGGTACCAGATGATCTTTCAGATGGTGGATGTGCGGCGGCGGACGGAGCTTCCCTGGAGGGCGGGCCGGGTGATTTCCCAGGTGTTGCTGTGGGATCTGCAGTCCAACCGGCTGGAGACGAAGCTGGTGGCCGGGAGCGGGGCGTTTTCTGATCCGGAGAAGGAGAAGTTTCTGGCCGCGGAGCGGGCGAAGCAAGACCCACCGGCGCCCTTTCCGGCAGTGAGCACGGCTGCCGCGGATGCTCCGGCGGTTCCGCAGGAGATTGGAATCGTGTTGGCGGCGCCGCGGGTGGTGGTGCTCGAAAAGCAAGGCCGGCTGGAGTTGAGCGGGGCGTGGCGGCTGCCGGTGTTGCCGGAAGAGATGGTGAAGCCGGCGCACGCCGAATACAACAAGGCGAACGGACTCGTTCAGGCAGGGGGCGGCGCTTACGCGGCCTGCGTGGGGGTGCATCTGGTGGTGCAGAGCAGCGAGGAGGAGACGGCGGACGTCTACACGTTGCGGCTGCCGGTGGCCCAAGTGGAGATGGTAGACGGCCAGCCGGTGGCGAGCGGACGGTTCACGGTGAACCTGTTGCAGTTGCCGGACTTCCCCGTGGGTGAGGCAACCTTGTTCCTGAGCGCTTACAGCAAAGAATGGGCGAGCGAACCGGCGACGATCGGGGTGGTGGACCGGCGGCAACAGTAAGATGGACTGGCACGATCTGCAGGAGGGTGAGCAAGGGAAGCTGCTGGAGCTTGCCGAGCAGTACAGGCTGCATCCTCTGCATATCGAAGACTGCCAGCATGGGGGCCAGAGCGCGAAGTTAGAAGACGGCGAGGACTATCTGTTTGCGGTTTTGAAGCCGGCTTATACGGCCGAAGATGGAACGCTGGACTTCGGGGACTTTGACATCTTTTTGGGCCCGGCGTATCTGATCACCTACGAGGAGGTGGGCTGCGCGGAGCTGCGGAGCCGGGTGGAGAAGTGCCGGAGCAACGACGCGCTCGCCAACGATGAGGTGGTGTATCGAATCCTGGACGGGATCGTGGATGCCTACCTGCCCGCGCTGGACCGGTATAGCGAGGAGATCGACAAAATCGAAGACCGGGTGCTTTCCGACCCGCAGCCAGAGGTGCTGGCGACGATTTTCCAACTGAAGCGGGACCTGATTGCGTTCCGCCGGGTGCTAACGCAAACGCGGGATTTGGCCGGGCACCTGATGCGGACAGAGCATTCGTTGATCAGCCCGAAGCTGCTGCCGTACTTTCGCGATGTGTACGATCACCTTTCGCGGCACATTGAGACGGTGGAAATGTCGCGCGACCTGTTAAGCGGGGCGCTGGATATCTATCTTTCGAGCGTGGCGAACCGGACGAATCAGACGATGAAGGTGTTGACGATTTTGAGCACGATCGCGCTGCCGAGCGTGGCGACGAGCAGCATTTTCGGGATGAATTTTGAGTTTTTGCCCTGGATTCACGAGCCGCACGGGGTGTGGTATGCGGCGGCAATGTCGCTTTCGGTGACGGCAATCCTGATTGGGGTGCTGCGGTGGCGGCGTTGGATCTAGCGCGGCGATAACTGTAAAGATCGGAATCCACGAATTTACGGGTCGGCACGTAGTAGAAGGTAGGAGCGATGGGAATCCTATTGGCAGACCGGTTTGAGGAAACAGTGGCCGCCCAACAGCCGCGAGTCCTGGCGATCTGCCGCCGGTTGCTGGGGGAGACAGGCGAGGCGGAGGAGGCCGCGCAGGACACCTTTTTGAAGTTGCATCGCCACTGGGGGCGGATCGACGGAGATCCGGGGCCTTGGCTATACCGGACGGCGGTGAATACCTGTCTCGACCGGAAGCGGGGGCCGCGGCGGAGCCTGGAGTTAGTCGAGATGGCGGACGCGCGGCCGGGTCCGGCGGCGTTAGCGGAGATTGCGCAACGGTGGGAGCGGGTGAAGCGGGCGCTGGGGGAGCTGCCGGAGCGGGAGCGGGCGGCGATTACGTTGCGGGACATTGAGGGATTGCCGACGGGGGAGGTGGCGGGGTTGCTGGGAACGACAGAGGCGACCGTCCGGAGCCAGATTGCGGCGGCGCGGATGAAATTACGGAGGCTGGTATGACGTGCGAGCGATGGGACGAGGAGATTGCGCTGTGGGCGGGAGACGACGCCGTGAGCGAGGCGTTTCTCGGCCATCTGACGGGGTGTGGGCGGTGCCAGCGGGAAGTTCGGGAGATGCGTTTGGCGCGGGCGGGGTGGACCGAGTGGACGCCGCGGACGCGGCAGCGGATGAGTTGGTGGGGGGGGGTGGCGGCGGCGGTGCCGCTAGTCGTGTGGGCGGGGTGGCCGGAGCCGGTGGCGGTGGAAGAGTTGGCGTTACGGATGCCGGCGGCGCCCGCGGGGCCGGGGTATGTACCGGTGGCGGGGAAGGTGATGAAGAAGCGGGTTTTGCGGCGGGAGGCTGCCGTTACGATGAAGATTTTGACGGACGACCCGGAGGTCGTGATTCTGTTACTGGGAGAAGGGGAATGAAAACGATACTTTTGCTGTTTTTTGCGGTCGCGTTGTGGGGACAAAAGACCGGATTGGTGATTCCGCTACGACATATCAAAAGCAACTTCGCCGCACAGATTGCGGTGGCCTTTGGCGATGGGAAAGTGCAGGTGCAGAACTTTGCCGACACGCCAAATCTGGTTCTGAGCGGGCCACCGGAGCTTCTGGCGGTGATCGAGAGTGCGATCAAGAAGGCGGATGTGCCGTCCGCCCCGGCTCCGAATGTGGAAATCACCTTCTACATCCTGGCGGGCGGAGAAGGAGCCATCGGCGGTCCGCTGCCGGAGGAGTTGAGCGGCGTGGCCAGACAAGTGAAGGGACTGCTTGGCATGACGGCGCTCAAAATGGTGGAATCGATCCAGATTCGGTCGCGGGCTGGGCAGGGCGCTGAGGCATCGGGGGTGATGGGGAAATCGGCAGGGAACCCGAGTTTGTATCAGCTTCGCTTCCGCGAGGTTTTGGTGGAAGGCGAAACGGGAAGCCGGTTTCTGCGATTGAGTGGGTTGAAATTCGGGGGAAGAATCGCGGCCGGGGCCAATTACGTCGAGACCGGGTTCAACACGGATGTCGATATGAAGGACGGCCAGAAGATTGTGATTGGGAAGTCGAGCCTGGACACTTCGGGAACGCCTTACTTTGTCGTGGTGACCGGCAAGGTGGTGGAGTAGGAGCCAAAAACAAGAAGGCCTCCCCGGTGGGGGAGGCCTTCTTGAGGGGTTGCGGTGGTCGGTTGCGCTTAGAACTCTAAACGCAGGCCCATGGTGATGAGGCGGGCGCCGTTCTGCGGGCCGGTCGGCCGGCCGAAGTTGGCGTTGCCCACAACACCGTTGATGCCACCAAAGTTGGTGCGGTTGAACACGTTGAAGCCATCGGCCCGGTAGATCAGGACGACGGGATTCTTCTCGTTCTCCCACAGGGTGGTCCGCTTCACGAGCGCGATGTTCTCGGTAAAGACAGCCGGATTCCGGAACTCGGTATCGTAGAACGCCGCGGTGCCGAGGGTGAACTGCGGCGCGGCCGTGTACGAGCCCGGGGTGAAGAACCGGGTGCTCGGGTCGTTGGGATCGAGCGTGGTGCGATCGATGCCCGTGCGAATCGGCGAGCCGGAGCGGTTGGCTTTGGTGAGCGGCGCAAACAGAACGCCGTTGCCCAGCGGGTTACCGGGGGTGACGGCCTGGAGGAGCGTACCCTTACGATAGACGGCGGTGGAAGCGATCGTCCAACCACCGGCCAAGCCGTTGACGAGCCGGTTCGAGGAGCCCAGGAACTTCTGGTTCTTGCCGAACGGCAGGTCGTAGCTGAGCAGGATGTTCAACACGTGCGGGATGTCGAAGGGCATGAAGCTCTTCGAGTCGGGCAGGTTGTAGTAGTCCTGGGGCGAACCCTGACCACCCAACTGGCTGAAGACCTGACGGAAGTGGCCGTAGCCTAGGCTCTTCGACCAGGTGTAGTTGGCGTTGAGCTGGAGGTTGCCATAGCGGCGCTCGACCTTCAACTGCATCGCGTCATACCAGCTGACACCGTAACCGGCGAAGAGGCTGGCGACCGAGAGGTACTGCGGGAACGGACGCAGGCTCTGCGCCACGCTGCGATTGGCACCGAAGCCAGCAAACGGTTCGCGGAAGCCGGCGGCCTGGGCCGCGGCGCTGCCAACCGGCTGCTGCAGCAAGCTTCCCCGGCCGAGAAGGCTGGTCGGCAACTGGTTCAGGTCAACGGTAGAATTCAGACGGGTGCCGCGATTGCCCTGGTAGGCCACGTCGATCAGCCAGTTCTTGAATTCGTGCTGCACGCTGAAGCTCCAGTTGAAGATGCGACCCGCCTGACCGGCGGTCGGACCCTGGTACTGCACCGTCTGGAAGTTGACGATGGTGGGATCGATGATCGGCGGAGGACGGTAGCCGGCCTGGACCGGGATGCCGTTGTCCCAATTGAGAACCTGGTTCAAGCCATCGCTCTGCAGGTCGTTGGTGCCGGCGAAACCCGCGCGGCAGCCGCAACCACCGCTCGACATGCCCTGGTAGAAGATGGCATAGCCACCACGGAGGACCGTCTTCGGCGACAACTGATAGGCGAAGCCGATGCGCGGACCGATGTTGGAGTAGTCGTTCGGATAGAAACGACGGACACCCGTACGGCCGGGGCCAGTACCGGAGAAGACGAGCGCGCCGGGACGGCCGCCCGCGCCGGGATTCGGCACGTTGATATCGACGTGCGAATACCCGTTGCCGCCGGGGACGTGCCAGCCGATCGGCACTTCATAGCGGAGGCCGAGGTTGAGGGTAAGCTTCGAGGTGACGCGCCAATTGTCCTGGAAGAAGACCGACGTGTCGTAGTAGACAGTGTCGTCAAACAGGACGGGAGGAACGACGTTCGAGGCGACGTCAGTCGCGCCGAGGAGCAGGCTGGCGAACTCGTGGCCGGTGGAGGTGAGCGCAGTGGGAAGACCCGTCTGCACCCGGTTGAAGACATAGCGGCCATTGGTGCCGGCGAGGTCTTCGCCACGGGTGGTGAACTTCCGCCAGTTGTAGCCGAACTTGTATTCGTGCTTGCCGCGGAGCCACGTGAAGCCCTGGCTCCACCACCACTGGCGGTTGAACTGGGCGCCGTTGGCGACCTTACCGTCCTGGACACCGTAGGGGGTGAGGCCGGCGGGACCATTGAACTGGATACGCGGGGTCGCGTCGGAGTCGCCCGTCAGGTTAAAGCCCAGCTTCGAGCCGAAACCGGCCTGGAAGGGGTTGGTCCAAGTCTGGCGGGTGATCGAGTAGGAGAACGTCGAGTGCATGCTCAGATTCGGCTTGATGCTGAAATCGTGATTGATGCGGTGGTTGTACGGCTTCTGGTTGTTGTTGAGACCCTGACCGAGGGCGCCCGGGAAGGCCGCCAGGTCCGTCTGGGCCTGCACTTCGTTCGAGAAGAAGTAGCTGACGCGGTTGGTGGGGGTGAAGGCGTGATCGACCTTCAGGCTCCAGATATCGCGTTCAAACGGGCTCTCGTTGACGAAGTCAAAGTTGTTGGCGAGGGTGGGACGGTTAGCGTCCGGGATGAGCGGAATCAGATTCCGGGCCACGCGGCTAAAGCGGGCGGCGGGGATGATGTTGCCTGGGAAGGGCTGGCGGACGTTGCCTGCGGTCGTCGCCGGGTCATAAATCAGGGGCACGCCAGTCTGGCTGAAGTTGCCCTGCTTCATGAGCGGGGTCGGCAGGGTCGAGATGGGGAAGCTGATGGTGGCGGGGCGCAGATCCTTGGTCTTCGTAAAGTACCAGAAGGTCTTGTTGCGGCCATCGTACACCTTCGGAATGTAGACGGGGCCGCCGATAGAGCCGCCGGTCTCGTTGAAGCGCTCCTTGGGACGGAAGTTCGCCGCCGGGTTCGGATTGGCGTTACGGGCCCAGGCGTTGGCGTTCCAGATATCGCGGCGCATATTGTGGAAAGCCGCGCCATGGAACCAGGAGGTGCCGCTCTTGGCGACATAGATTTCGATACCGCCGCCGACGCGGCCATACTCGGCCGAGTAGTTCGAGCTGAGCATCTTGAATTCGCTGAACATTTCCGCGGACGGGAAGTTGAAGACAGCGCTCGATTCGACGTTGAGCGCGCTGGCTCCGTCGATGAGCACTTCCTGCGCGCGGCCGCCGGAACCGGAAACGGACTGTTCGCCGTTGTTGGTCACGCCGGGCATAAAGTTGACGAAGGCGCGGGGGTTACGGATGCCGCCAGCGAACAGCGGGAGCGTGTCCATCATTTTGGTGGAGACGGCGTTGCCGCGTTCGGCCGACGAGGTTTCGAGCAGCGGCGCCTCGGCGCTGATGGTGACGGACTGCTGCACGTCACCGACTTCGAGCTTGAGGTCCAAGTCGATACGCTGGGCGATGCGCACTTCGATGTTTTGCCGGGTAAGCTTCTTAAAGCCCGACTTTTCTACGCTAATAACGTAGCGGCCAGTGGACAACTGGGGGAACACATACAGGCCAGCCTCGGACGAGGTGGCTTTGATCTCCACGCCGGTTCCCTCGTTCCGGGCGGTTACGGTCGCCGCAGGGATGGAGGCGCCATTGGGATCCACGACGACGCCGGCCATAGAGCCGGTGGCACTCTGGCCAAACGCGGATACCGACGTCGACAGCAGCGCAAACAGGGCAAAAACCGACGGGGTAATTTGTCTACTCTTCATTTCTCCTCTTTTGATTTTGGGAGACAAGTCTATGCAAAATCATAGACTTGCGCCATCCCGAATCATCTCTCCGCAGATTATAACCCACATCCGCGGACTAGCAACCCAATTCCCATCGGGCAGCAGCAGAAATGTAACCCTTTTTCGTTTGGTACGGCGGTTTCCCTTTTGACACGGCCGAATCGCGGGGTCGAAGAGGGATACGCGGTTTGGCTGGAGCCGGTTACGCCCCCGAATTCCTCGCCTGACGCTATGGAATTCGGGAAGGCGTTCCGCATTTCGAGACCGCAGCGATCTAAGAATAGGTGGCGCAAACGGCGCGGAGCTTCTTGAGAAGGGCCGGGGTGGCGGTGAGCGCCGGGGCCTTTTCTTCATACTCCAGGGCGAGATAGCCGCGGTAGTTGTTGGCCACCAGCATGCCGGCCACGCGATCCCAATCAGAGGGGGCGGGGCCCTTTTCGTCGCGAACCATCGCCTTGACCTGCACGTTCACGGCGTGGGGGGCGATCATCTCGATCTGCTCGTAGATGCGGGTCCGGAAGTTCGCCGTATCGAGGTTGATGCCGACCCAGGGGCTATTGACCTGTTTGACGATCTGGATGATGTTTTCGGCCTTGTCGGTGATGCCGCCGTGATTCTCGAGGCCCAGAATAACGCCGTGCTGACCGGCGTACTCGGCCGCGGGCGAGAGGATTTCCGCCACCCACTTGGCGGCGTCGGCTTCGGTCGAATCCTTCGGCACCGCGCCGCCGAAGACGCGAATGTGGCCGGCGCCGAGCTTGGCGGCGACATCGATCCACTTTTTGAGATTCGCCGTCTGCTCGACCCGCGCCGGGCCGGCCGGCTTGGTGAGCTCGGTGCGGATGGAGATGGAGTAGATCTCGATGCCGGCTTTGTAGGCGGCACGCTTCAACGGAATCAGGAAGCTGTTTTCCGTGTTGGGGAACCAGTAGACGGTCATGTCGATGCCGTCGAGATCGTTCTCCGCCGAGATCCGGATGAGGTCCTCATATTTCAACGTGCCCTTCTGCAGGTCTTCGCGGAAGGAGTACGCGCAGAGGGCGGGGCGGAGGCGCGGCTTCAAAGCGGCAGAGAGCGAAAGCGGCGCGACGGCAGCGGAGGCGAGAAGAGAGCGACGGGTGATCATGGTCTGGTCAAAGCATATCGCGAGAAGATGCGCGTCGTCGACCCGTCATATTCGGCGAAGGCTTTGAAGTAGTCGCTCTGAGCTTTGATCTCCCGGAACTGGGCGTCGGCGGTAGCGAGTTCCCGGAGATTGACGAGGAACTGCGTCGAATCGCCGAGATCGAATTTAGCGCGTTCGGCCTCTTCGAGCTGGCGGGCGGTAAGGACTTCATTACGCACCACGGCCAGGGTTTCGTAAGCCGCCTTGACGGCACTAACGGCGTCCTGCACATCGGCGACCACGCGGTCGCGGGAGAAGCGGAGTTCGGCTTCGATCTGCGACAGTTTGGCGGTCTGCTGGACGTTCTTGCCGATGGCTTTGCGGCGCTGAGCAGGGAGTTCGAAGATCAGGCCGGACTCGAGGTTGTTGCCGGCCTTGGTGATGGAGCCGGTGCCGGTATCACGGGAGTATTGGAGGAAGAAGTTGAGCTGCGGGGCGATCTGATTGCCGGCGAGTTGCACTTCCACCTGCTGCTGGTCCCGCTTAAAGAGCAGGCCGCGCACTTCGGGGCGTTGTTGAATGGCGAAGGCGAGATCCTCGCGGATGCGGGCGTCGTCGAGGTCGCCGGGCGGCTCCGGGATGGGCGGGAGACGCTCGGGGGGCGGCTGGACGGGGGAGCCGTCGGCGGCGCGGAGGAAGAGCGAGAGTTCGATGGCGCGATTCTGCAGATTTCGTTCCGCGCCGACAACTGCACCGCGGCGGCGCAGAATGGTTTGCCGGTTGTCGGTGAGTTCGATGGGGGCGATGCTGCCCAGCTTCACCGATTCATCGATTTGGTTGTTGCGCTCTTCGGCCAGACGAAGGAGGGCCTGGGCAACCCGCAACTGCTGGCCGGCGGCGACCCATTCCCAAAACTGTTTGAGCGCTTCCTTGAAGAAGGTCAGACGGGATTTGTCGACACTGGTTTCGGCGACATCCCGCTGCAAGGCGTTGGTGCGGAGGCCGGCGCGCCGGGCATCGATCGCGCGGTCCTTAAGCAGGTTGGTGCGGAAACCGGCGCGGTACTCGCCCGCGGAAAGGGTGAGCGAGCGATCCTCGGCAGGGCTAAAACGGCCACGGCCGACCTTGTAGCCGCTATAGACGTCGGTGCCCCAGGCTTGCAGAGGCTGCTCGACGAGCGCTTCAAAGGTTTCGTTGCGGTAGAAGCCGAACTGTTCGACGTCCCCTTTGGCCTTGAGCTTGGTGTCGAATTCGCCTTTGGCCGAGATCTGGCCGCCCTCGGCGATACGCCGTTCTTCGAGAACGGCAGCCAACAGGGGAAAGTGCTGATTGACGGAACGCAGTACTTCTTCTGGAGTCAGAGGATCCAGGGCGAGGAGAGCGAAGACGGCAAAGATCATTATTTTTCTTTAGACGCGGCCTTACCCTTTCCGGGTTCGGTGGAAGCAATGACCGGCGGGAATCCATTGAATTGCCGCCAGAGTTCGAAGCCGAGAGGGACTTGGTTCAACAACACCCAGCCATTGGCGCGAACGCCCTGGCGCAAGTAGTTCTTGGTGGGCCAGGGTTCGTCGTTGGCGTCGTGCTGCACGAGGACGCGGAACTGACCGGCGCCATTGTCGGTGGAGTCCACAAGTTGGACGTGACCGCCGAAGGTGCCGACAGCGATGGAAGGCCAGCCGGCAAACTGGAGAGCGGGCCAGCCTTCAAACTGGAGCCGGACCGGGCTGCCTTCGCTGATGAGGGGCACGTCGTTCCCGTTGATCCACAGTTCAACAACGTCTTTCGTGGTGGAGGGAACGAGGATGGCGATTTGTGCTCCGGCCTTCAGGAGTTCGCCATTCTGGCGGGCGACGACCCGGAAGATCTTGCCGTCGACGGGAGCCAGGACGCGCTGGGTGTTCTGGCGGGCGAGACGGACCTCCACTTTCGTCACTTCGGCACGGGCCTTGGCGACATCGGATTCGGCCGAGGCGTGGGCGCCCCAGGCCTCTTCAATACGGGAGCCGGCGTCGGCGTCGGTCCGGAGAAGTTCGCTATCGAGCGACAACTTTTCGCTCTTGGCGGCGTTGAGGGAGGCCGTGGCGCGTTCGACGTCCGCCACCTTCTGCGCGTAGTCCAGCTCCGCCAATTCGACGTTGCGGGTAGAGGTGAGCCCCTTCTTGGCCAAACCGGATTGGCGTTCCTGCTGCATTTTTGCGGTGATCAGGGCGGCCTTGGCCGCTTCGAGCGACTGCTGGGCCGCGGCGATGCGGTCGACCGACATTTGGACGCGGGCCTTGGCGGCGGAGACGCCGGTTTTCTGGCTCAGCTCGAGCGCGCGAATCCGGTCCTCGATCGTCTTAACCCGGCGGACAGCCGCCTCTTCGGTGCGGAGCATCTGATCGCGCTCCTGGGTGAGGCGCTCGATCAACGAAGGATCGTTGTCGGTGAGATCTACAATGGGGTCATTCTTCTTGACGTCCGACCCTTCAACGACATGCCACCGGGCAATCCGGCCATCGATGGGGGCTTCAATATTCTGTTGGCGCTCTTCGGGCGAGAAGGCGACCACGCGGCCCGAGCCAGGGATGTTCTGCTGCCAGGGGGTAATGGTAAGGGCGAGCGCCAGGACGATCATCAACACGACCAGGACGCGGGCCAGCGTGCGAGTGGCGCGGGGGGCCTGAATGGCGTGCAGCGCCACAAAGGCGGGAAGAGTATGCGAAGGGGAGCTCATGCGTGGACCTCAAGGAGATTGGAATCGCGAAGGTCGCCGTTTTCGAGGACGGCCAAACGGTTGCAGCGGGACAAGAGGTCAGGGCGCTCGGTGATGCAAATGAGCGTCCAGGGGGCGTTACGGTCAAACAGAACTTTGCAGATCTCTTCGCGCTCCTGAATCCGGTCGATCTGGTCGAGGGCATCGTCAAGGATCAGCAGGCGGGGCTTGTTGGCGATGGCGCGAGCAATCATGAGGCGGCTGGCCTGGACGCGGGAGAGCGGGCGGCCGCTCGGATGGAGCTCCGTATTCATACCTTGCGGGAGGAGCTGCACTTCGTCGAGCAGGCCGACGCGGTCGAGCAGTTCGCGGGCCTCGTCGTGCGACAGATGCTGGCCCATGCGAAGGTTGTCGAGCAGCGTACCCGGGAAGATCTCGACGTCGCGGACGAGTGAGACGTGATTGCGGAGTTCGGCCAGTGGCAGATCGCGCAGATCGACGTTATTGAGGGTGATCAGGCCGGAATCGGGTTGACGGAGGCCGTAGAGCAGATCGGCGAGGGTGGACTTTCCGCTGCCGTTATGGCCCATCAGGCCAAGCCATTCGCCGGGAGCAAGCTGGAAGTCGCCGATGGAAAGATTGTTGTAGCCCATCTGGCGGAAGTGGATTTTGACGGGCCCTTCGCCGGACAGGTGGGCTTCCCCGCCCTCCCGCTCGAGCGGCAGATCGATGACGTTGCCGAGTTTGTCGAGGCCTGCGAGGAGGTCGTAGTAGGTTTCCAGATGCTTGCCGAACTTGGTGAAGCCGCTGACCATGAGGGTGACGACGAGTTCTGCGGCGACGAGCTGGCCGAGGGTGAGTTGGCGATCGATGACGAGATAGCCGCCGATGCCGAGGAGGATTGAGCTGGCGATGGCCTGCAGGGCGAAGGAGCCGACAGTCTGCCGGAGCAGGATAGAAAAATGCTTCTTGCGATAGTCGAGGTAGTGCTCAAGCAGGTGCTGGGAGTGCTCCATGGCAAACGAGGAACCAGAGGGCGACTTGAAGGCGATGAGGTGAGCGGCAATCTGCTCTAACCAGGCCTCCATGGCGTATTTGGCCTTGGACTCCTTGATCGCCGTATAGATGGCGCCGCGGCCCAGTACGAAGATGATAAACAACATCGCAAAAATGAGCAGGACGTCGAAGGCGAGCAGGAGGGGGTGATACAGCGCGACGAGCACCATGCCGATGGCGGTTTGCATGAAGATCGTGAGGCCATCAATCAGCAAGGTGGCGGCCGCCTTCTGCACCGTCACCACGTCAAAGAAGCGGTTGACGAGCTCCGGTCCGTGGTACTTGTCGAAGGCCTGAGCTTCGACTTTGAGGAGCCGGTGGGTGAAGTCCTGGGAGACGCGGGCGAAGACGCTGCGTTGGACCAGTTCAATGACGTAGAAGCGAAGCCCGTTCAACGCCGTGGAAAAGCCGAGGGCGAGGAAGACGAACAGGGTAAGGACAACGATGGGTTGAAGGACGGAGCCGAAGGCGACCGTATTGACGAGCGACTGGACGGCGATGGGGACAACGAGAGAGAGCAGGCCGATGACGATCGAGTAGATAACCGCCACCCAGAGTGTGCTCTTCTCCCCGGCCAATAGCGCGCGCAGCCGCTGGTAGGGGGTCTCCTTGAAGCGCAGGGACTCAAGCGGGGCGGCCGGAATGGGAATCTGCCAATCGACCTCCGCATTCACGTTGGGGATGCCAAGCGCCTCGATGAGAGCTGGAACCGTGATCCAGCGGTCTCGGTTGCCGGGGGCGCCAAAGCGCACCCGCACCTTGCCTCGCTTGGCGTCAAACAGAGTGATCAATTCGTGATCACCCGAGCAGGTAGCGAGCCAAGGGGAGGAGGGGTCCACCTCCCGAAGAACCGCTCTGAGTGCGCGCCGGACCGGCAACGTAGATTGTTCGGAGGTGAAGTAGGCCTGCATTGATGTCACAGATGCAAACATGCGAATGTCTGCATATATCTAGAATACCAGGATGGGATAGCGAGTCAAGAGCCATTGACAAAAACATTCAAATATATGCATATATGAAGTTAAGCATGCCTTTTCGTGACATAGCATCTAAAGAACTCGCCAAGGTGTTCGCCGTTCTTTCGCACCCCGACCGGGTCCGGATCATTGAGGAGCTTGGATCGGGAGAAAAGGACGTCAATTCGATGCAGGCGGTATTGGGAGTGAGCCATTCGCGGACCTCGCAGAACCTGGCGGTCCTGCGGACCAACCGGATTGTGATTGAGCGACGGGACGGCCGTCATGTCTACTATCGGCTGGCGCAGCCGGAGTTTGCAGGGTGGGTACTAGAGGGATTGCGCTTTATCGAGAGGGATCTGCAGGCCTCCGGCGCGCGATTGACGGCGTTTGAGGAGGCCCGGCAGACGTGGAGTTTGGAGCAGAATCCGGAACTATTTCTTACCAATGGCGATTAGCTGGTTGCGATTGACGACGTAGATGGCGCCGTTGGCCGGGGTGGGGGTGGAGTAGATCGAGCTCCCCATGTTGGTTTCAAACAGCACCTTTTTGGTGCGGCCGGAGGCGAGCACGACGAGATCGCCGTCCTCATCGCCGATGTAGACCTTGCCGTCGATGATGATCGGGGAGCCCCAGACGGCGGCAAGGAGGTCGTGGACCCACACCTGCTGTCCAGTCTTGGCGTCGACGCAGTGGACGAAGCCGCTGAAGTCGGAGTAGTAGAGCAGGCCGTCCAGATAGGCTCCGGTGGAAATTGAGCGGCGGATCTTGTCGTAGTGCCAGATGAGGCCGGTTTTGGTGATATCGCCACGCTTGGTGCCATCGACGGCGTAGAGGTGGCCGACGCCTTCGCCGTGTTCGGGGTCCTGCCCGTTGGCGATGTAGATGATGCCGTTGACGATGATGGGCGTCGAGATGACTTCGTTCCGGGTTTTCGGCCAGACGGAGTCCTTGGGATTCATGTCGAACTCCCAGAGCTTCTTGCCGGTGGCGGCTTCGTAGCCGCGCAGCCAGCCGTCCCCCTGGCCGATCACGGCCTGCATGACGCCACCGATTTCGCCAGCCGCGGCGCTCGACCATTGGCCGTGGAGGATGCGGTCGCCGACGGAGTTATCCTCCCAGATGAGTTTGCCGGTCTTTTTGTTGATGGCGATGATGGCCGGGGTTTTAGGCGAAGGGACATTGACGTGGCTTTCGTCCTGACCGTTCGAGGTGGAGATGATGACCAGGTCGCCGACGATGACCGGCGAGGAGTTGGACATGTTGTGGGGACCGTTGCCGAGCTCCTCCATCATGTCGTAGCGCCAGAGGATATCGCCGTCCTTAGGGCCGGTGAACTTTTCATCCTTCACGCCGTCGTTGCCGTTGGCCATGCCCTTCAAGTCGGCGGCAATGAGTTCGCTCCGGTTGGAGACGTAGTAAACGATGCCGTTTTCGACGAGAGGCGAGGAGCAGATGCCCTGGTAGGGCCAGTCGTTCACCCGGCCGGCCGCCAGCTTTTCGTGGGTGATCTGCCAGAGGAATTCGCCGTCCGTTTCGCGGAAGGCCATCAGGACGCCGCGGTCGCCCGGCTGTTTGGGATCGCGCAACGCTTCGTTGTTCGTACCGACGAGAACCACGCCTTCGGCCACCACGGGATTGCCGTAGCTTTGCGAACCGAGCGAGGCGATCCAGCGGATATTCTCTTTTTTGGCGTAGTCCCAGGCATCGGGCACGCCTTTCATGAGGGAGACCAGATTCCGGTGCGGGGCGCCGCCCCACATGGGCCACTCTTTATCGTCGGCCAACAGCGAAAAGGCGCCGAAGACGGCGAGGATGAGCAGTGTTTTTGTCCGCATAGTTAGTTCTTAGTTACCTTGAGGTTGTCGAGGGCGACTTCGACGGGCGCGTCGGCGTAGAGTCCGGCGGCGCCAAAGTGGAGGGCATGAGAGGGCGGATCCACGCGTTCCACGGTCCATTCGGCGGGTTCCGGCTCTCCTTTCACCCAGGCCTTGCCTTGCACCTTGACGCTCTTGTCGGCCAGCGTCTCGACGCGCAGTTTCAGGCTGTACCAGGTGTCCCACTTCCAGGGGAATTTCTTGCTGACGGTCCGCTCGGTTTCCGGCTGCCAGCTTTGCAGTTCGATCTTTTCGGCATTGCCAAACAGGATCAGGTTGTAGCGTTGGGCGACGAGACCCACGTCGCCCATCTGGCGGCGCTTTTGCGTCGAGCGGACGTCGCCTTCGACTGTATAGTTGGCCATGTCGACGGGGCCGAAGAAGACGCGGGCCCGCTTGGTGGCCGGGTTATCGGCGAACTTGATCAGCGCCCGGTTGCCTTCTTCCTGGCGCACTTCAAACTTCGTGTTGCAGTTGATCCACTCCATGGGCACTTTGCCCGGATCCACCTTTTCAAAATCCCAGCTCCAGTTGAGCGCTGGAACGATGCGGGCGCGGGCGGCGCCGGTGACCCCGCCAACGGTGGCTTTCAACAGACCGGCCTGGGCGACAGAGTCGGCGGCGGCGACATACTTGCCGGCGTCGGAGATCATGCCTTTCAAGCCTTCGAGCGTCCAGGTGGCTTTCTCTTCCCGAATAAAGTTTCCGGCGGCGTCGAAGCTGCGCACGCGGAAGTTGGCGGATTCGCCAGGCTTCAGCGTAACTTCGGCGGGAACCACTTGAACAAAAGCCACGGCGGCAGCGGCCGGGGCGTTGCGGGGCGCCGGCAGAGCCAGTTTGGCGCCGGGCTGCTTCTTGCCGATGGCGTAGGTGCCTTTGGTGGTGACCAGGAAGACCCGGCCTTCGCTGACGGCCACCGAGCCGAGGATCTTTTCCCCTTCATCGTCCCCGGTGGCGGTCGTCGATTGCGGGAAGGTCACTTCGCTCAGCGTTTCGACGCGATCATTGTGCGGCTTCAAAATAAAAAACTTGCCGTTCTCGGTGCCGACGTAGATCTTGCCGTCGGCGAGTACGGGCGAAGCCCGCTGGATGGTGCCGAGTTGGTGCTTCCAGATCTGGCGGCCATTGATGACGTCGAAGGCGAACATGTTCGCCGAGTTATCGATCTGAATGAGGCGGTCCCCATCGATGATGGGCGAGGAGAAGCCCAACTGGAGGCCGGGGAAATAGAACTTGGCCTGCTCCTTCTTGATTGGCCCTTTGAGGGTGGCGTCGACGGCGCTGAACAGGCCCATTTCGCTCGTGTCGAGATTCTCTTCACTATGCGAGATATAGGCGGTGGTGCCGTTGACGACGACGCCGGTGTTGATGCCGCGCTTGGAGACTTCGTAGCGCCATGCGGGTACGCCCGTCTGCGGCTGGATGGCGTGGACGTTACCGTCGCCGCCGCCGGCGATGAGGAGGCGGACGCCCTTCACGTCGACGATATTGGTGGGGCTATAAGTGGTGTCGTAGGGGCGGCCGCCGGGAGCGCTGATATAGGCGAGTTCGCCGTTCTTCCGGTCGAAGGCGAAGAAGCGATGGCCGGCGCGGGAGTACTGGCCCCAGCCGGTGGAGACGCCGGAGATGATCACCAAGTCCCCGTCAATGGCCGGGGAGACGGTGCGGCCGCCGTGCGTCGTGACGAAACCGAACTCTTCGGCGAGCGGCCGCTCCCAAATCAGTTTGCCCAGGCGCGAAAACGCGGCCAAGGTGCCATGGACGCTGAGCACATAGACGTTGCCGGAGATGGGATCAACGGCGGGCGAAGACCAGGCGGCGCGGTGGGGTGGCACATCGCTCGAGTAGATCTTGATGGGCTGCTGCCAGACGGGCTTGCCGGTATCGGCATTCAGGCAAACGAGCAGTTCCTGCAGCGTCTTGCCTTTGCCCAAGGTGGTCAACAGATAGAGGTGATCGCCATGGACAACGGGGCCGGAGCGGCCGCCAACCGGCGCTTTCCAGGCCAGATTTTGTCCCGCGGGCGTCCAGGTAGCGGGAAGATTCTTTTCCGGGCTGGTGCCGTCGCGAAGCGGACCCCGCCAATCCAGCCAGTCGCCGGCGAAGAGGGTCGCCGCAAGGCCCATCCCAAGGAGTAATCGCTGCATAGTCGCCTTCATTCTATCGCTATCGGGTATCGGCCATCGCTAGCGAATAACCTCCCAAGCCAGATGTTCGATCTCCGGAGCGATCAGTTTGTTCCAAGCCAATTGGACGGCGTTGGGCGAGCCCGGAGTGGAGATGACGAGCTTGCCGCGGTAGACGCCGGCGGTGGCCCGGGAAAGCATGGCGGCCGGACCCACCACTTCGTAACTCAGCATCCGGAAGATTTCGCCGAAGCCGGGCAAGGTTTTCTCCAGGTGCTTGCTGAGGACGTCGTAAGTGGTATCGCGGGGGGCGATGCCGGTGCCGCCGTTCCACAGCAGCAGCCGGGCCTCGGAGGCGGCGAGTTCGTTCAGGACGGCGGCGACCTGATCGGGCTCGTCCTTGATGAGGCGGTAGGCGACCGTCTCGTGTCCGGCGGCGGCGATCTGCTCCCGAAGCCACTGGGCATTGACGTCGGTCTGTTCGGTGCGGGTGTCGCTGACGGTGATCAGGGCGATCTTGACGGGGCCCTGGGCGTGGGCGATTTCGCGGTGTTGGTTCGTACTTGCCGATCCGGTGCTCATAGGTTCAGGATAGCTGGGGAGCATGGCAATGGAACTTTTTCGATTGGACGGGCGGCGGGCGTTGATCACGGGCGGATCGCGGGGATTGGGGGCGGAGATGGCCGAAGGGTTGGCGGAGGCCGGGGCGAGCATCCGGTTGCTGGCCCGGCGAGAGCAGTGGTTGACGCCGGCGGTGGAGGGGTTTCGGGCACGGGGGTTCGATTGCGAAGGCGCGCTGTGCGATGCCGCCGATCCGGAGCAGGTGCAGGCCGTGGTGGACCGGTTTGGGCCGCTCGACATTCTGATCAACAACGCCGGCATCTCCTGGGGCCAGCCGGCCGAAGAGATGGCGCTCGACAAGTGGCGGCAGGTATTGGACACGAACCTAACGGGGGCGTTCCTGTTCTCGCAGGCCGCCGGGCGGCAGATGAAGGAACGGGGCGGCGGGGTGATTCTCAATATCGCCTCCATTGCGGGGATGCGCGGTTCGATGCCGAGGGGGATTCACGCCGCCGCGTATACGGCGAGTAAGGGCGGCTTGATTGCACTGACCAAAGAGCTGGCGGCCAAGTGGGCGGGATACGGCATCCGGGTGAATGCGCTGGCGCCAGGCTTCTTCCCTTCCCGGATGACCGAGCGGATCCTGCCGGGCATGCAGGAGGACCTGCGGCGCCATGTGCCGCTGGGCCGGGCGGGCCGGGGTGGCGAACTGAAGGGGGCGGCGATCTTCCTGTGTTCGGACGCAGCCAGCTATATCACCGGGCAGACACTGGCCGTCGACGGAGGCGCCACGGCCGTAGGACTTTAGTTTTCGAGCTGCGGAGCGCCCATGGCCAGGCGTTGCAGGGCATCGCCGTTTAAGTCGAAGTAGAGCCGGCCCGATTCCCGGGTGGCGCCCAGGCGGTCATAGAACTGAATGGCGGGGGAGTTCCAATCGAGGACGCTCCAGTGCAAGGCGCCATAATGGTGTTGTCTGGCATAGCCGGCGGCGAAGGCCATCATCAGCTTGCCAAGGCCCTGGCCCCGGCTGCGAGCGCGGACGAAGACGTCTTCGACATAGATGACCGGGGTGCCGCTGTAGCTCGAAAACCGATGTTGGAGCATAAGATAGGCGACCGGTTCGCCCTCCCAGAAACCTAGGAACACTTCGGCGATGGCCTCCGGGCCGAAGACGTAGCGCTGCAGAGCGGCCGGGGTGATGGTGACCGCGTCGGCCTTGCGTTCGGAGTTGGCCATCTCCCGAATCATCTGAAGCACCAAGTCCATATCGGCGGGAGTCGCCCGGCGCACGGTGAAGAGTTCTGCCATAAAAGTTTCCTCCAGAGTACTATGCCAACCCATTACTTTCGAACATATGCCGGTGGTACGGAAACCTTAGCAAGTCGTTGCGAGAAAGCCGACCATCCCGATACTATGTTCGAGACCCTCTTCCATGGCAAATCCTAGCACTTCGGCCGCACCTACCGCGATTCTCTTCGTCGCGACCGCGACGGCATCGGTCGCCGCCCCGCCCGGGGTGAGCGCGGCCGCCGGATCCGGCTGGTTAGCCGGCGCAGTAATCCTCCTTCTGGTAGCCGTGGGGGCCTGTAGCTGGTTCCTGTGGGATGCCCGGCGACGGCTGCGTCTGGCGGCGCAACAACCGCCGTTGCCGCCTCAGGATGCATTGAGTGCCGCGATAGTGCGCGATAGCTCCGATGCGATCTTCACCATTGATGCGGCCGGGATGATCCAGAGCATGAACCCGGCGGCGGCCAAGCAGTTTGGATATCCGCTTGACGAGATCCGCGGAAAGAATATCTCCGTTTTGATTCCGCCTCCGGCGCGGGGCCGGCAACGGGCGAATTACATGACCAATCCTGGGATCCGGGAGTTGTACGGCGTACGGCGGGATGGCACCCGATTTCCGATTGATGTGAAGCTCGATGAGTTGACCTTCGCCAATTGGAACCTGATGGGGCTTTCCGTGCGCGATATCTCCGCCCGGCACGCGAATGTGCAGGACCTCGAACAGCGTTTGGCGTCGGCCGAGGGGATTCTGAATCAGACGGGAGCATTAGTGTTTGTGCTTACCCGCGATGGCGTCATTGAACGGATGAACCGGGCTTGTGAGGCGCTGTTGGACTTCTCGGCCGGAGAGGTTCGGGGACAAGCGATTTGGGAGATTGTGGCGATGCCGGCCCGCATGGAGGAGTTGCGGCGCCAGATGGGCGAATATCTCCGGGGGCCGTTTCCCGCGCGGGCGGAACTGGTCTTCGCGGCGCGCGATGGCCATGAGTACACGATGAGCTGTGTGTTTACGGCAACCCTGGACGAGTTGAGCACGATTGAGTCGATTATCGTGACCGCCCACGACATCAGCGCGCAGAAGGCGTTTGAACGGACGCAACTGCGCACCGAGCGGATGGCGGCGGTGAGCCGGTTGGCGGGCGGGGTGGCCCATGACTTCAATAATCTGCTGACGGCCATTACGGGCTACAGCGGACTCGCCCTGCAGAATCTCGATACCGAGAACCCGATCCGCAAGGACCTCGAGGAGATCAAGCGCGCCGGAGACCGGGGCGCGGCCATCACCCGGCAACTGCTGGCGGTGAGCGGCCGGCATCCGCGCCGTCCCCGCCTCGTGAACTTGAACGAAAGCCTGAAGAGTGCCGAACGGATGCTGCGGGTGTTGACCGGCGAACCGGTGCAGTTGGACTTGCATCCGGATGCCAAGCTGCCGCCGATTGAGGCGGATGTGGCGCAGGTGGAAGAGGTAATTTTGCACTTGGCGGCGTTCCTGCGGGAGCAGATGCCGCAGGGCGGCCGGTTGGGCATCCGTACCGGCACCGAGAAGCTGGACCAGGGGCAAACCGATACCGAACCGCCGCTGGGCGCCGGCACCTACGTGGTGCTGACGTTGACGGATACGAGCCGTGGACTTAGCCGGGAGGCGTTGGCCCACCTGTTTGAACCTTTCTTCCCGGCCCAGGAGACTGCGCGGACAAACGGTCTGGGATTGGCCATGGTGGCCGGATTGATTAAGCAGAACGGCGGCGGCATTCAGGTGTCCGGCAATCCGGGCGGCGGGAATGTCGTGCGGGTCTACTGGCCCAAAGCGGCGCAGCCGGAGTTCGTCACGCCGGAGCGCGCCACGCCCTTGTTCGTGGTTCCGAAGCCCGTGACGATGGATGGAACCGAGACCATCCTGGTGGCTTTTGAGCGAGACGAAGACCGGGCGCGGGTGCGAGAGACCCTGGAACCGGCCGGCTATACCGTGCTCGAAGCCCGCAGCGGCTTGCAGGCGATGGAGATTTCGCACCGGCACAGCGAAACGATTCACGCACTAATTACCGACATTACACTGCCCCGGATGTCCGGTGCCGAGTTGATTCTTGGCGTCCGCGTCGGCCGGCCGGGCCTTCGCTCTCTGTACGTGACCAGCCGCCCGACGGCGGAGATCCTGGCGCAGGGGTTGACGCCATCGAGCGTGGTAAGTCTCGAAGGAGAGGCCGAAGACAAAGCGCTCCTGGTTCGCCTTCGCTCGGTGCTCGATACGAAAACTATGTCCGTCGGGCAGTAGCGTCTAGGCCGTTCGGCTTTCGCGCAGGAGCGTGAAGAAGCGATCGACATCCTCTGGCCGGGTGTGGATGTGGGTGGCGATCCGCATCAGGTCCGAGCCGTAGATCCACATCTTTTCCGCTGAGGCCTTCTTTGCAAAGCGCTCGAACACGGGACGCGGGATGCGGAAAGCGACGAGGCCACCATAGAGGCGGTCGTCATCGGGCGTCAGGATCTCCAGTTCGGGGATCTCGACGGCGTGTTGGCGGGCGCGGCGGGCGAGCGAGTGAATGCGCTGGTAAATGCGGTCGGGCCCGATGGCTTCGGCGAAGCGGATGCCGGCGACCATGCCTTCGACGACGGCGCGGCTATTCGTACCGACTTGCATGAAGCGGGCGGCCTTGAGGTGGCGGGCGGTCCAGGCCTCCGTGGTCACGGTGGGCCAGAGCCGGTCGAGCATCTCGTCGCGGATGTAGAGCAAGCCGCAGCCGGGAGGGGCAAAGAGCCATTTGTGGGGGCTGCCGGCGAGGAAGTCGCATTCCAGGTCCTCGATCCGGAAGGGGATCTGGCCGTGCATATGCGCGCCGTCGACCACGGTGATGACCCCTTTGGCGCGAGCGGCGCGGCAGATCTCCCGCACCGGGAGGACGAGACCGGTGGTAGTCAAAATGCCGCTGAAACTCAGCACGCGGGTGCGAGGGCCAATGGCGCTGACGATGCGGTCCGCCAGTTCCGCGCTGTCCCGCGGCGGGAGAGGAATGGGGACCGTGCGGACGCGAAGGCCATGGCGGGCTTCGCGCTGCAGCCACGCGCCCTTGCCTCCGGTGTGCTCCTGGTCGGTCATCAAGACTTCGTCGCCGGAGGCGAGATCGAGACCCTGGGCAACAAAGCTCATGGCTTCGGTCGCGTTGTGGGTGATGGCCAAGTTTTCCATGGCGCAGCCAAGAAATTTTGCGGCGACGCGGCGATGGTCCTCCATCAGCTCATAACCCCAGCGCGGATACTCACTGCCGATCATGCCGGCGCCGCGTTCGAGGTAGTCCGCGACGGCCGCCACCACCGGCTTGGGCGCCACCCCGAGCGAGCCATTGTTCATGTAGGCTCGCCAGTCAGGGAGGAGGAACTGTTCCTGCCGGAGGCGCTGCCAGTAGGTCTCCGGGGCGCTGTCAAACAGCTTGGCATCGGGCAGCGGCAACGCGGCGCTGGCCAGCGCAGGAAAAAAAGAACGGCGCTTCATCCTCTCCAGCTTATCGCTTCGGTTCCACGGCGGTTCTCAATTTGAAGTTGGAATACTGGGTGCTGATTTCGTTGATCAGCGTTTTGAAGATCAGGACTTTGGCCGTGAAGTTCACTTGGGAACTCTCGGTGAAGTAGTGGCCTTCGCTGACGCGGGCCCGGTTCAGGACGAAGCGGGTTCCCTTCTCCACGCGGCCCAGCAAACCGAAGCCGACGCTGATGGTGTCGAAGACTTCGGCGTCAACCCGGACCAGATCTTTGTTTGCCTGATCCACCCACACCTTGCCCCTTACCTTTTCAAAGAAGCGGGCGCGCAGGTTGGGCGGTTTGTAGCCGGGCCGCGGCTGGCAGGCCAGCACCCAGGTTTTCCGGCCATCCTTCAGCTCTTCGCCCAACAAACGGTACTCCAGAGCTTCGGGGAAGAGCCGGATCAGTTCGTCGTTTTCCCGGCCGAGGATACTGGGAGGCCGGGACTGTTGGCCCTTTTCTTCATTAATGCGGCGGCGGATGGCCTCCTCCTGACGGCGCTTTTCGACGTCGGTCAAGGGTTTACCGTCGAGGGTGATGATCCGGGAAATCCAGACACCCTCCACACGTTCGGGACGCATGAGCGTCGTGGTTTGCAGTTTCAACCGGCCGTCCGGTTCAAACTCCTTTTTCACGACTTGGCGGTCAAACGAGTAATCCGCCATGCGCGCATCACTCTCCACCATACGTTCGAGCGAGGCCCGCATGATGGGCCGCCAATCGAGAGGCTGTGCCCCGAGACTGCTGGCGGCAGCCAGAAAGAGAAGAACTCGCATATGCTACTCTTCATCATAGCCATGCTGCTAGCCTGACTTCGCCCACCGGCCTTCTCCCGTCCAGCCAACGGCCGGGGCTCCCACAAGGAGTAACCCGACAATCATGCCTCCTCCCCTCTGGCGTATCGGTCTTGCCTTCACCGCCATTTATCTCATTTGGGGCTCGACATTCCTGGCCACTCGCTTCGCCGTACAAGCTCTGCCGCCCTTCTTTGTTGCGGGCTTTCGCTTTTTTCTCGGAGGGCTGGTGCTGTTTGCAATGGGTCGCAGCCGTTCGCCGGAGCCACTTACCAGGGCGCACTGGATCAACGCGACCAAACTGGGGCTGCTGTTCTTTTTCATCTGCCACGGCGCCGTGAGCTGGGCGGCGCAGCATGTGCCTTCGGGAGTGGCTGCGCTCCTGATGGCGTCCATCGCCCTTTGGACGGCGGTGGTGGAGCGCTTTCTCCAGACGAATACCAAACCGGGCCGGAGAGTACTGCTGAGCCTGGGCGTCGGCTTCATCGGCTTGGCCGTCCTCGTCTTGAAGCCGGAATCGCTGGCCGGGTCAACTCAAGGCCGAACCGCCTCGCTGGCCGTGCTGTGCGGCGCGTTAACGTGGGCAGTGGCGACGGTGCTGGCATCGCGAACGGAGCGGCCGCAGAGCAACTTCACAAGCGCGGGTATGCAGATGCTCTGTGGCGGAGGCGCCTTGATCGTTTTGAGTCTGCTGGTCCAGCCGCCGACCCTGGAGCGAATTACCCCGGTGACGGTGTGGGCGCTGGGCTACCTCACCATTGTCGGCGCCCTCGTTGGATTCCTGAGCTATACCTACCTCCTGCAGCATGTTCCGCCCACGAAGGTGGCCACCTACGCCTATGTCAACCCGGTGGTCGCTCTTCTGTTAGGATGGGCTCTGGCGGGCGAGACGATCTCCGCCCGATCGTTGGTTGCGAGTCTGTTGGTGTTGGCCGCCGTGGCTAACATCGTCCTTTCCCGGTCGACGCCATTGACTCCGCGCCGGCCCACACCTCTACCTGTTCCCGCTGAGCAAGGAGCCTGATTGCCATGACTATTTCCCGTCGTCATTTTCTTGAAACTTCCGCCATGGCGGCCCTGGCTGCCGCCACGGGCCATGCCGCAGAATCCGGCAAGATCCCGACCCGTGTTCTGGGCGCTACCGGAGTCCGCATCCCCATCATCGGCATGGGAGGCGGTAGCCGTTTTCTCTCCTATAAGCAGGAGGACGAGGCCTTGGCCGCCATGAACAAGGCGATCGACGCGGGCGTCACCTACATCGACACGGCCTACAACTACGGCAGCGGCCTGAGCGAAACGCGGGTTGGCAAAATCATGGCGACCCGGCGTAAGGAAGTGTTTCTGGCCACCAAAATCGGCCAGCGCAAGGGCGACGAAGCGATGCGGATTCTCGAGGGCAGCCTGAAGCGCCTGCAGACTTCGCAAATCGACACCGTGCACATCCACCAGTTGATGGGTGAGGACGACCTGGCCGCCATCGAAGCCAAAGACGGCGTGTTGAATGCGCTCTACAAGGCTCGCGAGCAGAAGATGATCCGTTTTGTCGGTATCACCTGCCACACGGACCCCACGGTGCTGAAGCTGGCGCTCGAACGTCACGACTTCAACGTGACCCAGATGGCGCTAAACGCTGCCTTGGTAGGGATGAAGCCGGGCCCGAGCGGGATGATCATCAACCCCGATATGCGCCCCAGCTTTGAAACCGTAGCCCTGCCGGTGGCCGTGAAGAAAAAGATCGGCGTGACCGCCATGAAGATTTTCGGTGCCGACGGTCTCGTGGGTCAGGTTCCTTCGGAAAAGCTCCTGTACTATTCGCTTTCGCTGCCCGTGGCGGGCGCCGTCCTGGGGATGCCCAAGATCGAGCACATTCTCGAAAACTCGAAGATGGCTCGGACCTTCAAGGCGATGGCCAAGCCGGAGATGCAGGATCTCTCGCAGGCGCTTTCGTCCAAGAACAAAGTGGCGCTCGATCGTTACCTGGCCGATCACGTGGACAGCTACGCGGTCTAGGCGATTGCGGATCCTTGTAACGAACGATGATGGGTTCGATGCGCCAGGCTTAGCCGCCCTGCGCGACGTGGCGGGGGAGTTCGGCGAGGTATTCACCCTCGCCCCCGCCACGCAGCAATCGTACGTCGGCCATCGGGTTTCCACGGCCACGCCGCTCCGATTGACCACCCTTGGTCCGCTACAGTTCCACCTGGCGGGTACGCCGGCGGACTGCGTGCGCGTGGCCTTGCGCGGTTTAGGAGAGCCGTTCGACTGGGTCTTTTCGGGAATCAACCACGGGGGAAACCTGGGCGCCGACGTCTATACCTCCGGCACGGTGGCGGCGGCGCGCGAGGCCGCCCTGCTGGGGGTCCCGGCGATCGCTATTTCCCAGTTTCACCGCCGGCCGCATCCCGATGATTGGGAGATGTCGGCGGCCCTGGCGCGCCGCGCCATCGCCCGGATCATCAGCGAAACCGTCCCGCAAACCCTGTACTGGAACGTGAACCTGCCCCATCCGGTGGCCGACCCGGCGGCGGTAGAGTTGTGTGAGTGTTCGCTCGATCCGGGAGCGCTGGATGTGGCGTTCGCCCGCGAGGGCGATGAGTTTCTCTACGCCGGCCGTTACATGGACCGCAGTTGCGCCCCGGGCTTCGACGTGGCCCAATGCTTCAGCGGCGCGATTACCTTGACCCGGTTCATTTAGCGAACCCATTCGGTGGGAGACGGCAACCATACCCTAATGGGTTTGGGGATAAATGTCGATAGTACCCCAAAGAAGGTATCTACACATATTTTCTCAGTGGGGGTAAGGCCCCAATCGTATCCTTGGCTGTCTGGAGATATCCGATAGACGAACAGGAAGGTGAACAATCCGCCTTTCGTACTCAATCTCCAAGGACCAATGAACTCATGCGCCCGCTACTTCTCGTTCTAATCGCCACCATTTCGTTGACGTCGAACTCGATTGCTGCAGAGTTCTCGTTCTACAGTATTTTGCGCGCCGGCTTACCGGGCAACGGAGACTGGGAGATCGGGACGGGCCCCAACGGGAGTACCATTCCGAACAGCGCCCAGTATCGTTACAGCACGGGCACCCCGGGATGGTCGAACAACATCGATCAACAGTTTCGCATCGGCTACACGCAGGCAACCAACACGGTCTACGCCACCGTCTGGGGATCGACGGGGATTGAATACACCTCGCAATACAACCCGGCGGGCGGACTGACCGTGGCGCCGAATGGCACCTGGACGATCAATCCCGGATCGCTATACGTCACGGCGACGCCCCGGTCGGTTGGCAATGCGCCGTCGGCTCCGAGTTCCATCCTGGTGGAGAATCTGGAGCTCAGTTCGGCGGTGAACGTGTTGCAACCGATGAACCAGACCAGCTTTTACGCGTCGCAGCCCACGGGCACCGGACTCCGCTCCAATTCCAGTCCCATCGTCTTTTCGGCGGCCGCCAACGGCGGCGATTGGTTTTTGGACGGCACAATCCGCTTCAGCGGCCTCGCGGCCAACAGCAACGGGCCCGGGGCGCAGCGCTCGAGCCTGCATTTTGGCCTCACCGCCACCTACGCGGACAGTCCTGAACCCGCGGCAATCCTGCTGGTGTCGGTCGGGCTCCTGGCCATGGCGTATCTTCGGCGCCGGAGGTCGATGGCGTAATGGAGAACCCATGGCCCCCCCGCATGCCGTCACTGGCTGACAGTTTCAGCCTCTACAGCCTTCAAGACCTCCGATTGCTGCTAAGACGGTTCTGGTGGGTGCCCTTGATCACGGGAGTTCTGGCGTTGGGTGCCGGGACAGCGATCTCGCATTACTTCCCGAGCCGATTTGTGTCGCGAGCTCAGGTTCGATTCATTCCGCCACAGATCGCCGACCGCTATGTCACTCCTAATCTGTCGATGCAGGTGGAGCAACGGGTTTACGCTTTGGCGCAGCTTTTGCGGAGCCGGATTACGGCGACTCGCATTGTCGACGGTTTTCAGCTGTATCCGGAACTGCGCCGGTTCTACACGACCGCGGATCTTTTGCCGACCTTTCACGACGACCTTCGCATCGTCACCGTCGGCTCCACGTCCGGCGATCGCGGCCACGCCATCCCCACGGTAGAGATCTCGTTCTCGTATGTCGATCCTGTGATCGCCCAGAAGGTTGTGCAGCGGCTGGTCGAGGTGATTTTCGAAGAAAACCGGCGCTATCGCACCGATCAAGCGATCGGTACGACGGAGTTCCTCAACGAAAAGGCCAAGGCGATGCAGGAGGAGGTCGATGAAATCGAAGCTCGGATTGGCGAGTTGCAGACCGTCACCAACACTTCGTCGAACCCCAATCAGTTGGGCAGCGCGACGCAGCGTTTGTATTCGATTGATACGCGGATTCGAGACATTACGCACGACCTCCGGGAACGGGAAAAGGAACGGGACCGGGCCGTACAACTGGTCGTGGGCGCGCAACGCCGGCTGGCGGCCATCGACAAGGAGAATCCGCAAGCCTCGATTCTGCGATTCGGATTCAACTCCGCCACCGACCTCACTCGCAATCGAATGATCCGTGAGCGAGCTCTCGTTCTGGACCTGCGGCAGCGGTATCAGCCGAACCATCCGGACCGTGCCCGCGCCGAAGCCGAACTGGCTACGGCGGAGCAGGAGTATGCCAACGCCGTGGCCAATGAGGTGGACCAGGACCGGCACCTTCGCAAGACGGCGATATCCGCCGAAATCGAGAGTTTCGAGGCAGAGCGCAGGGCGGCGGAAAAGGCCATCGTGGACCTCAGGCGGCAGGAGGAAGAGTTCCGGGCCGAGGCCCAAAGAGTGCGCGCGGAAATGAACGTGGAACCGGAAACCAACACGGAACTCCTGGCGCTGAACCGGCGCTATGTCGAACTCAAAGAGCAGTTTGCAGCCCTGACCCAAAAGCAGCAGGAGTCCCATCTGGCATCGGATATGGAGCGTCGCGGTCAAGGAGAGACGGTGGAAATGATTGAGCCGCCGTCTCTTCCGAGCTCACCGCAAGGTTTGCGGCGGCGGTGGTTGATTGCGGCGTACGGAGTCGGAGGAATCGTTCTGGGTTTCCTATTCGCCTGCCTCCTCTACCTGCGCCGGCTCCGGGTCAGCACCGCGCGGGCTCTGGAGCACTGGAGCCAGGTACCGGTCCTCGCTGTCTTCTCGGGCGGGCGAATGATCGGTCCGGAGCAGCCCTCGCGGCCCTTGGTGGAAGCTTGGGTCCAACGGTCGGCGCTGTCGCTGCTCCCCTTCGTCCTTCTGCTGTCCGGATGCGGAACGTTCTCCGAGTCGCCGTCGGGGCTCGTCGAGCGGGGAATGGCATTGGAGTCGAAGGGCAACGACTCGGGCGCCAGCATCCTGTACCGGCGTGCGATTAAGGCCGACGCCCGCTATGGCCCGGCGTACAAGGCGCTCGCGGCCCTCGCCCTGCGCCACGGCGAAATCACGTCGGCGCGCGAAGCCTACATTCGGGCGGCGGAACTCCATCCGGAAGATGGAAGGCTCAAGGCGCGCTTAGCCGACGTCTCCTACCGGCTCTATTTCTCTGATCCGGGCCGTCCCGCCGCACTCCTCCGGGAGATTGAGGTCCTGGCCGGCGAACTGGTCCAACGCTGGCCCAAACTCGCCGATGGCCACCGGTTGCAGGCGCAGGTGCTGCTCGAGAGACACCAACTCAACGCCGCAATCGAAGTTCTCGAGCGGGCGTTGCGGGTGCTGCCCGGGGAACCGGCCTTGGCGAGCCAACTGGCCTCGGCCTACTATCAGCGGGGAGACCGGGACCGTGCTTCCGAACTACTCGTTTCCTTGCTCGATAACTCGCCCGATTTCGGGAACGCCTACGATCTTCTGTACCTGCAAGCCATGCAGTCTGGTCGGCTCGACGTCGCAGCCGAAACGCTGCAGCGGAAGTGGCAACACTTTCAGACCGTGGACGCGGGTTTGCAACTGGCGGCGCATCATGCCGCGGTCAACAAGCAGGAAAAGGCCATCGAGTTCCTCGCCGCCCTGCTGCAGTCGAGACCGAAAGAGCCGCTGCTCCATGCAAAGATTGGCGACTTCTGGCTCCATCGGGGCGACTATGCCCGGGCGCGCTCTCACTACGAGCAGGGCCGGTCGCTTGAACCCCAGAAACGCGGCGATTACGCCGGCCGCCTGGTCGAACTGCTGTTGGCCTCCGGAAAGACCGAGGAGGCCCAAAAGCTTATCGATACCGAGAAGGCGCACTCCCCGAATGATCTGAGTCTGCAAGCGATTCACGCCGCCGTCCGGCTATCCGCCACCAAGCCCGACGACCGGAAAGAGGCCCGGATCCGCCTGGAGCAACTGCTTTCCCAGATGCCTACTTCCCCCTTCGTCCGGTACCACCTCGGCCGCGCGTACCTGATCGAGGGAAACGCCCCGAAGGCCGCGGAACAGCTAGAGCGTTCGGTGGCGCTGGACCCGAACTACGCCCCCGGCTGGCTCGCCCTCGCCGAAGCTGAACTGATTAGTGGCGACACGGCACGAGGCGAACAAAAGGCCCGGAGTCTGCTCCGCCGCCTGCCGGGCCATCCCATCGCGCTGCAACTGGCCGCCCGCGCCCGTATGGCGCAGCAGCGCCCGAAGGAGGCCGAAGACCTGCTCAATCAGGCCGTTCGCAGCCGTCCCGAAAACCTGGTGGCTCTCTATGACCTGTTCCAGGTGCAACTGGCCCAGCGCCATTGGGACCAGGCCGCGCAGACCGTTGCCCTGCTCCGGAAGAGTTCTCCCGGCGCGGATTGGAAAGTCGATCTGGCCGAGGCGCAACTGGCGGGCCGCCGCGGCGACCCGACCCAGTCCCTGGCCATCCTCGAGGCCGCGCTGAAAGGGCAATCGCACGTCATCGCCTTGCGGGGAGCCTACGCCGCCCTGCTGCTCCACAACGGCCAAAGCGGTCGCGCTCTCGATCAGTACCGGATCCTTGCCACCGCACAGCCGGAAAACTTCGAATACAAGCTGGGCCTGGCAAACTCCCTGGCCGTGGCGGGAAAGGCGCCCGAAGCACTGGCGCTGTACGAGGAGCTGCAACGGAGCAACCCAGCCGAAAACCGGGTCTGGATTCAGTACGCGGCGCTGGCGCGCCAGTCCGGCCGCAACGCCGACGCCATTCGCGCTTACCGCTCGGCGATCTCTCGCGACGATACCAACCCGCTCGTCCTGAACAACCTCGCCTGGATTCTGGCCCAATCGGGACAGGACCTGCCAGAAGCGCTGGCCCTGGCGCAACGTGCCCAGAAGTTGATGCCGGGCAGTGTCGAGATCGACGATACCCTCGCGGCGACATACCGCAAGATGGGGCTCGATGGCAATGCACTCTCCGTCTATCAGCGGATGTTGCAATACGCACCGCCGGAGTCGCGGCCTCGCATCGAGGCTAAGATCAAAGAGGTTGGCCCAGGCCAAATCGGCCTGCCCACCCCTCGCAAGGAGCGCTCGCATGAACCCCGCAGTTGAGCAAGCGCGGAGCGCCAACCCGGCAGCGGATCAACAAACCATCGAGGCGCTACGCCTCCTCAGTGGCCTGCAACCGCCAACGGAACGTTCCGAACGGCCAGCCGCCGGCGACTGGTCCATTCGATTCTCCGCGGTCCCGCAACATCCAGCGGAAGTGCTTCACCAACTGCCGTTGGCCACCATCGCCAACGCCGACTGGCAGCAGATTCGTCAGCTGCGGGATACCTTGTGGGACGCCCAGGAAACGGACACCGGCAAGGGTGCGCCGCTAAGCCTGATCGGATTGACGGGGTTGATTCCCGCCCGCGAACGCTGGGCAATTGCGGCCGGACTCTGGGCTTCTCATCGGGAATGGTCCGGCTGCCGGGTCCTGCTTATCGATGCCGATCCGTACGCCGCGCCCTCTTCGCAATCGCCGGCCTTGGCCCTCGTCCCGGGACTATTGGATGTGGCGATGAGAACGGCCCCGTTGTCGAGCGCGCTCCAACGGATTCACGGCACGCAGCTCTACCTGATGGGTCCGGGAAAGGCCAACCCCGCCAGCTTGGACCCAATTGACTTCCGGGCCACTCGTCCGCTGTTCGAAGAACTGCGGCGCCATTTTGATTTTGTCTTCCTTCATCTCCCCGACCACGAGTCGGCCACGGACCTGGCCGCCTGGGCGAGACATACCGACGGCACCATACTAAGCTGCCGGCGCGGGCAGGCTAGCTTTCAGGAGTTGGAAAGCCTGCTCGGCTGCATTCCGCCCTCGAAGGCCTTGGGCTGGGTGGTCCTGTAGCCGCATTACATCCGCTTTAGTTGTCAGCAAGGTGCCCGCTTGGCTACCGTAGAGTATGCGTCGCGCTGCTCTCTTGGCCCCGTTTCTTCTTCTTGCCTCCCTGGCTTTCAGCCAAAGCCGCAGAAGCCCACTCGATAAGTTCCGGCAACTGGAAGAGATCCTTCCCACGCCCAACGAATACCGCACGGCATCCGGCGCCCCCGGCCACAAGTACTGGCAGCAGCGAGCCGACTATCAGATCTCCGTTGAACTCGACGACATCAATCAACGCATCATCGGGTCGGGAACAATCGATTACCATAACAACTCGCCCGATACCCTAAACTACCTCTGGCTGCAACTGGATCAGAACATTTGGGAGAAGCACTCCGATACGCCGCTCACCGAGACGGCGCCGGACTTCCGGCGCTTCCCGCTTCCCGTCGCCCGCCGTCTGATGGACGACCCCTTTGAAGGCGGCTACACCATTGGCCCCGTGCGCGATGCCGCCGGCCGCGAACTGCATAAACACATCAACCGCACCATGATGCGCGTCGACCTGCCCGCACCGCTCCCGCCCGGGCAGTCGTTCCGCTTCTCCTTGAGCTGGGACTACAAGATCAACAACTCCAAGCGCGTCTCCGGCCGCACCGGCGCCGAGTTTTTCAAGAAGGACGGAAACTGGATCTACGAAATCGCCCAATGGTTCCCCCGGATGGCCGCCTACAACGATGTCACCGGCTGGCAGCATAAGCAGTTCCTGGGTACTGGCGAGTTCACGCTCGAGTTCGGCGACTACCAGGTCAAAATTACGGCCCCCAACGACCACATCGTGGCCTCCACCGGCGTGCTGCAGAATCCAGCGGAAGTTCTCACTCCCGTGCAGCGCCAGCGTCTCGAGCGGGCGCGCACCTCACCCAAGCCGGTTCTGATCGTTACGCCCGAAGAAGCCAAGGCCGCCGAAAAGAGCAAGCCCACCGGGAAAAAGACGTGGGTCTTCCACGCCAAGAATGTCCGCGACTTCGCCTTCGCCTCCTCGCGGAAGTTTATCTGGGACGCCCAGGGGCATAACGCCGGCGGTAACCCGGTGATGGCCATGAGCTTCTACCCGAATGAAGGCAACCCGCTGTGGGAGCGCTACTCCACGCAAGCCATCATCCATACGCTGAACATCTATTCGCGCTACACCTTCCAGTATCCGTATCCGATTGCGATCTCCGTCAACGGCCCCGTCGGCGGCATGGAGTATCCGATGATCTGCTTCAACGGCCCCCGCCCCCTCGAGGACGGAACCTATTCGCAGCGCACGAAGTACGCTCTGATCGGCGTGGTCATTCACGAAGTCGGTCACAACTACTTCCCGATGATCGTCAACTCCGATGAACGCCAGTGGACCTGGCTCGACGAAGGCATCAATTCGTTTCTCCAGTTTCTGGCCGAGCAGGAATGGGAACCCAACTATCCTTCTCGCCGGGGCGAGCCGTCCACCATCGTCGAGTACATGCTGAGTTCCGCACACGATCCCATCATGACGAACTCGGAAAGCGTCGTCTCGTTGGGACCGAATGCCTACGGCAAACCAGCCACCGCGCTCAACATCCTCCGCGAAACCGTGCTCGGCCGCGAACTGTTCGATTTTGCTTTCAAAGAATACTCCCGCCGCTGGATGTTTAAGCGGCCCATGCCGGCCGACTTCTTCCGCTCGATGGAGGACGCCTCCGGAACCGACCTGGACTGGTTCTGGCGCGGCTGGTTCTACACGAATGAACACGTCGACATCTCGCTTGAAAAGCTGACCCAGTACACCATCGATACCCGCAATCCGGAGATCGAAAAGCCCCTGTCCAAGAAGGCCAAGGAGGAGGCTCCGGTAACCCTCTCCGCGCAGCGCAATAAACCGCTCCGCAAGCGGACCGACGATTACCCGGAGCTCCTCGATTTCTACAACAAGTGGGACGAGTTTGCCCCCCTGCCTTCCGAAAAGAAGGCCTTTGAGAGCTACGTCAAGGGGCTCGAAGAGGACGAGCGCAAGCTGCTCGATCCGGCGATGAACTTCTATGCGCTCGAGTTGAAGAACGTCGGCGGCGTCGTCATGCCCGTAATTCTCGAAGTCGAGTTCAACGATGGAGTGAAGGAAGAGCTCCGCATCCCCGCCGAGATTTGGCGCCGGCAAAGCTCCACGGTCACCAAGTTGATTCCCACTCGTAAAGAGATCCGCTCCATCACGCTCGATCCTCACCTTGAAACCGCCGACGCCGACCCGTCGAATAACCACTGGCCGCGGAAGCCGGTCAAGAGCAAATTCCAGCTCTTCAAGGAAGAACGGGACACCAAGCGCAACCCGATGAACGAAGGGAAAACGGATGCGGCGCCTCCTTCTTCTGGCAGCAACTAGCAGTATTCTGGCCACGGCGCATCAGTTCCACTTCGGCCACATCGATGCCAACTGGAACTCTCGCGCCAAAACCCTGGAACTCGCCGTCCGCCTGCACGCCGACGACCTGGAGCAACTGCTGCGCCAGCGCGCGGGCAGGCCCCTGGAGATTGACCGCGACGCGCAGGCCGAGCCGCTGGCTTGCGCGTATGCGCTCGAGACCATCGCCTTTGACGAATCCCGTTTCCGCTGTCTCGGCATGAAGGTAACGACCCACTACGCCACGCTCTTTCTCGAAGCGCCTGCCGCCACCCCACCCCGCCGCGCCAAGTTCCGCTCCTTCTCCGGCGACTTCCCCGACCAGATCAATACCGTGCAGCGATTGACCGACGACCACCGCACGGGCTCGGCGATCGCCTTTCTCGCCGCCGATCAGTGGAAGCCGCTCCGCCCTTAAACCGGCTAGCGAGCGGAGCGACAGCCTATTCGGCGTCCCCCCCGTTGCCACTCCCCTCGAGCTCCGCTTCGGCCTGTTCGGCCGCTGCCGGCCCCGCCGCCAAGGCCTCGGCCAGAACTTTCTGCGCCGCCTCAAACTGATTCCGGGTCACACTCACCTCAAACGGAACGCTCGCAAAACCAACGGCGCCCTCCACCACGGACTCAATGCCCGCCGCGCGCAGCACGCTCTCCACAGCCCGCGCCTCCATCTCCGCGTGAGGACCGTGATAGTTCGCCAGGATCACAAAATCGAATTCCGACGTTTCATTCAATTCAGTTTCATTCATGTCGCCCAAAGTATCACTATTGAAACGACCCCGGCAGCCGGTTCCAGCCGTGCTCGGATTTTGAGTATCATGAGCGTCGTGCGTTTCCCTCTGCTGCTCGCCTGCGCCACCCTGACCCTCCTCGGAGCTGACTACTTCCCTCCCCCGGACTCGAAGGGCGGATGGCGAACCAACTTCGATCCGGCTCTCACCGCCAAGCTCGATGCCGTCTTCGATTACGTGAAATCGACAACCCAGCACGGCGGCCTTCTCGTGGTGCACAAAGGACATCTGGTCTACGAACGCTACTTCGGCCGGGGACATCGCGAAGCGCTCCCCGAACTGGCCTCCACCGGCAAGGCATTCACCTCGCTGGCCACCGCCATCGTCATGAAGCAGCGGCCGGAGTTGTTTCCGCAGGGCCTCGACACCCGGATCTTCAGGCCCCAACTGCTGCCGCCGGAGGCGTTCCCCCTCACCGATCCCCGCAAGGAACGAATCTCCATCGGCCAGGTTCTCGCCATGTCCGCCGGTATCCGGGGCACCAATCCGGTCTACGTCAAAGGGGAACGGCAAACTTGGCCCAACCCCACCGAGGACAACGGTCCTTATTCCACCACCGACGGTTTCGCTCTCCGGCAGTCCCTTTGGTGTAATCCCGGCGATTGTTACTCCTACTCCACGGCCTCCAGCCACATTCCGGCCATCATGGTCCGGCATGTCTCCGGCATGGAGATGGAAGACTACATGCGGAAACACCTCACCGGACCTCTCGGGTTCGGTACCTGGGGATACGCCATGTATCGCCCGAAGTTAAAAGGGGGCATCGACGCTAACGGTCGCATGTTACACACGCCCGGCGGCGGCTCCATCGCCGTCCGCGCCACCGACATGCTCCGTTTCGGATATCTCATGCTGCGCGAGGGACGTTGGGGCAAACGACAGGTGGTCCCGGCCTCTTTCGCCAAGCTCTGCGGCCAGTCTGTCTCCTATAACCCGCATTACACGCATAGCTTTAACTTCAACACCAACGACGATGGCCACATTGCGGACCTGCCCAAAGACGCTTTCTGGAAGGGCGGATCCGGTGGCCATGGGATCTACATCGTGCCGTCGCTGGATCTGGTTGTCTTTAAGCTGGGTGGCAATGAAGGGCAATATGATCCTGCTCTTACCCGGCTGCCCGTGAAATACTCCTACGATGGATCGCGCGACAAATGGACCGCGCCCGATCCGAAACGGCTGGGTGACTCCTCGCCCAAGACAGTGTCACTAGTCGTGGCGGCATTGGCCGGACGCTAGTCCCCCAGGGGGATGGTAAGTCACTGGCGGGGTGAACCGCTAGGTTAGCCTGCGTAGTCCCAGGGGCATAGTACGGGGCATCGAAAAGTACCCGCCCACTGTGCGAAAGTAGAATCTTCCCAAACACTACGTCTAAGCTCCCGGGTATAGAACGGCGAATACCGTCCTGGACCCGATGGCCTGTATTCAAACACACCATCACCGATCACACTGTCGGACGGAGGACTGCTATATCCTCCTCCCCTTACGCCTATGTCACTTCGGCTCGTCCTCCTCGTCCTGACCTCACTCTGCCTGTTGCACGCCCAACCAAGTCAGGTTGGCCAATGGACGACGCTGCTGAATTGGCCCTTCATTCCGGTCAGTGTGGCCCACCTCGCCGACGGCCGGCTCGTCGCTTGGTCCTCCACCCGGCCGACTACCTTTCCCGCAGGGGAAACCTTTAGCTATGCGGCCGTGTACAACCCCACCACCGGGCAAATCACGGCCCTGAATAACACCGCCCATGACATGTTTTGCGCCGGACTGGCCACAACGGGAGACGGCCGCATCATCGCCTCCGGCGGCGGCGCGGATGTTCGCACCACCTCGGCCTTCCCCATCACTTCCCGGCAACCGCAATCCTGGTCGCGCCATGCCGACATGGTGGCCCGCCGCTGGTACAACTCCTCCGTCACCTTGCCGAGCGGCAATATCCTGACCATGTGGGGCCGATCGGCTGGAACGCTGACGGAACTGTTTAATCAGAACACCAATACCTGGAGCGCCCTTTCGGGCATCTCCTTACTCAGCTCCGCCGAGCCGAACGACGGGGTGGATGACGACAATCAGTGGTTCCCGCATCTCCATCTAATGCCCAACGGAAGAATCCTGATGGCCGGCCCACTGCGGACCATGCACTGGCTCGACTACACGGGCGTGGGGAGCACGCAAGCCCTTGGCAACCGGCCCGTCGATGGCGACCGCCACCGCAAACTGGGCGCTTCCGTGCAGTATCTCCCCGGTAGAATTCTCTTTACCGGCGGACGGGACGACCGGTATTCACCCCGAGTCTGGAACTCGGCCATCACCATCGATACCACCAGCGGCAACCCGGTGGTCGCGCCGACCGCCAATATGCAATTCGCCCGCGCTTTCCACAATCTGGTCGTTTTGCCGAACGGCGAGGTGCTGGCTGTCGGTGGAAACACGAGCGGGACGAAGTTCAGTGACGCCGGAGGCGTCACGGTGCCGGAAATCTGGAACCCAAACACGGGCCAGTGGCGTTCCATGCAGCAGGCGGCGGTTCCGCGAGGCTACCACCTCGTGGCGATCCTATTGCGGGACGGCCGAGTGATGTTCGGTGGCGGTGGCCTGTGCGGTTGTGGAGCGGACCACATGGACTCGCAGATCTTTTCGCCGCCCTACCTGTTCAATGCCGATGGCACGGCGGCCACGCGGCCGGTCATCGATCTCGCGGCCGCCGACCTCCGGCCGGGTCAAACGTTCGGCTTGAAGGGTTCGGACGGCATTGCCGGCTTCCGTCTCATCCGGCTGCAGGCGACCACCCATGGCATCAACTCTGACCAGCGCTACATCCCTGTGCCGCACACGCGGGTCTCGGCCGGGAACTACGATCTCACGCTGGACTCGAATCAAAACGTACTGCCCCCGGGCATGTACTGGCTCTTTGCGGTTACCGCGAGCGGCACTCCTTCCATCGGGTACCCCGTACAAATCCACACCCCGACGACCTGGCCGGGCGGCGTGGCGGGTGAAACCAATCTCGCCAAGGGCAAACCGGCCTCTCAGTCCAGTACGGAGCTTTCCGCCGCCGCCTCCCGCGCGGTCGACGAAAACACGAACGGCGATTTCCAACAGAATTCGGTGAGCGCTACGGCCATCCAGGCCCAACCGTTCTGGCAGGTGGATCTTGGCGCCTCCGCCTTCCTCACCTCTGTTCGTCTCTGGAATCGTACCGATTGCTGTGGAAATCAGCTCAGCAACTTCCATGTCTTCGTATCCGATCAGCCGATCAACGGCACGACCGTGGCCCAGGCGCAAGCGCAGGCCGGAGTCCTGGACATCGCGCATCCGGGCACTGCTTCCGTCACCACAACTCTACCCGTGAACCGCACGGGCCGTTACGTGCGCATCCAATTGGAAGCCACGGCAAGCCTGCGGCTGGCCGAAGTAGAGGTCTTTGGTTCCGTCGTCACCAACTTCCCCCCCGAGGTTTCTCTGGTCTCGCCCGCCAATGGTTCCGCTTTCACCGGCCCGCTTTCGCTCAGCCTTTCGGCCACTGCCTTTGACCCGGAAAACAGCCTGGCCCGCGTGGAATTCTTTAACGGCGCCACCAAACTCGGCGAAGATCTCTCCTCTCCCTACTCGTTTGCCTGGAACAACGCCCCTCTCGGCACCCATACCTTAACCGCCCGCGCCGTCGATACGGCGGGGCTTTCCCGCACCTCCACTCCCGTCACCATCACCATCAATGCGCCTCCGGTGGTGAACAATCCCCCCACCGTCTCGTTCACCGCACCGGTAAACGGGGCTACCTTCGCCGCCCCCGCCGGCGTTGCCTTCTCCGTAAACGCCGCGGATCCAAACGGTAACCTCGCCCGGGTGGAGTTTTACAACGGCGCCACGAAAGTCGCCGAAAGGACCAGTGCACCGTTTACTTTCAGCGTCAGCGACCTGGGCGCGGGCACCTATAGCTTCCGCGCGCGCGCCATCGACGCCGCCGGTCTGTTTGCGGACGCCACGCTCACCGTCCGCGTACTCACCCGCCAACTGCAGTCTCTCCGCAATGTGCCCGTTCCCGAACCGTCCCAACTGGCGAGCTTCGTCAAGAACCGCTCCGCCGCGGTTGCCCTCGGCAAGGCGTTCTTCTGGGACACCCAGCTCTCGAGCGACGGCGCCATCTCCTGCGCCTCCTGCCACTTCCACGCCGGTTCCGACGTTCGCATCAAGAATCAGATGAATCCCGGCACCTTTCGCACCGGCTCGCCGGCCATGACGTTCGACACCTCCCGCACCGGGGCGCCCCACGGACCCAACTACACGCTAAAGCGGGGAGACTTCCCGCTGCATGTCCTGTCGAACCCGGCCGATCCGAACTCCACGGTGCTCTACGAGTCGAAGGACGTAGTTGGCTCGCATGGAGTGATGCTCCGCCAGTTTTCGGCCGCCGGCATCCCCCCCGCGGAAGATGCCTGCACCAGTGCTGGCGATCCGGTCTTCGGCGCCTTCCGCCGCTCGTCAGGCAGGAACTCGCCACCCACGATCAACGCCGTCTTCAACCTGCGGAACTTCTGGGACGGACGGGCCAACACGACCTTCAACGGAGTGGATAGCTTCGGACCGCGGAACACGGCCGCCGTGATCTATCGCGGCAACCCGCCGGCGCCCGTCTCCATTGCGCTGGACAACGCGAGCCTGGCCTCGCAGGCGCTCACGCCGGGGTTGATGGCGGGCGAGATGTCCTGCAACGGCCGAACCTGGCCGGAGATCGGCCGCAGACTGTCCGGCGCGGTGCCCCTGGCGCGTCAGCGGGTGCTCACCACGGATTCGGCCCTCGGGTCGTACGCCGCCTCCTCCGGGCAAGGTTTAAATTTGAACTACGCCCAAATGATCCAGGCCGCGTTTCAGGACGACCTGCACATCTCCTCAGCGACAGTCACGGTCAATGGCCGCTCCTACTCCCAACTGCAAGCGAACTTCTCTCTCTTCTTCGGCCTCGCCATTCAGATGTATCAGGCGACCCTCGTCTCCGATCAGGCCCCTATCGACAACTATTTCGCCCCGTACCCCTCGACGGATGTCGCCAACTCGACGGCGCTGACGCCTTCGGCCGTGACCGGGATGAACGTATTCAATGGGAAAGGTCGCTGTGTCACCTGCCACCACGGTCCGCAGTTGACCAATGCCGCCACGCCCGCCCGCGAGGCAGCCGCTATCGGTGCGCTGGTCTCTTTCATGTTCAACAAGAGCGGAGACCCTGCGGCTTATGATCTTGGCTACTACAACATCGGGGTACGGCCCACGAGTGAGGATCTTGGCGTCGGCGGCATCGATCCCTTTGGGAACCCAATTTCGCTGACCCGTCAAGTCAAGTCGGGCAACCGTAGGGACAACTTCACCACGGATCCCTGCACGTTTGAGGTGAACCCCTGCGTACCCCTGACGGCCAGCAGCCGCGATGCGGTCGACGGTGCCTTCAAGACGCCGACGCTTCGGAACATCGCGTTAACCGGGCCCTATTTCCACAATGGCTCCGCGGCTACGCTCGAAGAGGTCATCGAATTCTATGACCGCGGCGGCAACGCGAGAGGAACCTCCACGACCGACACCTCCGGTTTCGGCGTAAATCCGTCCAATCTGCATACCGATATCCGTCCGTTAGGCTTGGCCGAGTTTGAGAAGACGGCCCTGGTTGCCTTCCTGAAGACCGCGCTTACCGATGACCGGGTGCTCTTTGAGCGGGCGCCCTTCGATCATCCCTCCCTCCCCTTGGTGAATGGCCAAAGCGGCGCCGAGACAGACTTCGTCGTTGTTCCCGCCGTTGGCAGCGGTGGCCGCACCCAGCCTTTGCCATCTTTTGAAGAGATTCTCACGGCCGGCGATCTGGGGTTCAGCCCTGGTCCGAGCATTGTCTTAACCGCTCCCACCACTCTGCTCGCGGCTCCCGCCAGCGTGGCGTTGTCGGCCACCACCGCCGGCACGGTTACGCAGGTCGAGTTCTACAACGGCGCCACCCTCCTGTTCACCGACACTACCGCGCCCTACGCCTACACCTGGCCCAACGTCCCCGCCGGCTCCTACACGATTACCGCCCGAGCCATTGGCACCGACGGCCTAACGGCTACCTCCGCGCCCGCTACGGTCACCGTCGGCTCCGCGCCTACCGTCACCCTGACGGCACCCACCGGAGTCCTCGCCGCCCCGGCCACCGTCTCCCTCTCCGCCGCCACCACGGGCAACCTGACACAAGTCGAGTTCTACAACGGAGCCACGCTCCTCTTCACAGACACCTCCGCGCCGTACGCCTACACCTGGCCCAACGTCCCCACCGGCTCGTACACCATCACCGCCCGAGCCATCGCCGCGGACGGCCTCTCCACCACCTCTGCCCCCGCTACGGTTACGGTCGGCTCCGCGCCTACCGTCACCCTGACCGCGCCCACCGCGGTCCTCGCCGCCCCGGCCACCGTCTCCTTGGCCGCCTCGGCGACGGGCAGCCTGACGCAAGTCGAGTTCTACAACGGCGCCACCCTCCTGTTCACCGACACCACGGCGCCCTACGCCTACACCTGGCCCAACGTCCCCGCCGGCTCCTACACCATCACCGCTCGGGCCATCGGCACGGACGGCCTCACAGCCACCTCCGCCCCCGCCACCGTCACCGTTGGCGCCGCGCCTGTCGTCACCCTCACGGCCCCCACCGCGGTCCTCGCCGCCCCGGCGACGGTCTCCTTATCGGCCTCTGCGACGGGCAGCCTGACCCAAGTCGAGTTCTACAACGACGACACGCTCCTGTTCGCGGACACGACGGCTCCCTACGCCTTCACCTGGAACAACGTCGCCGCCGGCTCCTACACCATCACGGCTAGAGCCATCGGCACGGACGGCCTCACGGCCACCTCCGCCCCCGCGACGGTCACGGTCGGCTCCGCGCCTACCGTAGCCCTCACAGCACCCACTGGAGTCCTCGCCGCCCCGGCCACTGTCTCCCTCTCCGCCGCCACCACCGGCGCCCTCACTCAAGTCGAGTTCTACAACGGAGCCACCCTCCTCTTCACCGACACCACAGCCCCGTACGCCTACACCTGGCCCAACGTCCCCGCCGGCTCCTACACCATCACCGCGAGAGCGATCGGCACGGACGGCCTCAACGCCACCTCCGCCCCCGCCACCGTCACCGTCGGCTCCGCGCCCACCGTC
>JAIXQP010000021.1 GCA_027485675.1 Terriglobales bacterium
ACCGCCGGCCCAGCTCCCGCCGCAGCGCGGGATAGTGCCGCTCCCAAAAGCCGGCCAGGTCCTGGGTAACCTGCACGGGCCGCTGATTCGGCGCCAGCAGATGCACCACCACCGGCGTCTGCCCGGCCCGCGGCGTCTCCTTCATGCCAAAGAAATCCTGCAAACGCGAAGCCACCCACGGCGGCTGGCCGTCCACGTAATGCACGGCCACGGACCGCCCCTTGGCCAGCTTCACGCGCTCCGGCGCCTTATTCTCGAACGCCGCCCGGTCCGGCATCCCGTCGAGCAGGATCCGCTCGAGTCCCCCCTCCCCCAGCAGCCCCTTCAACTCCGCGAAGCTCCGCAGCCCGTAACAAGCCCCCGCGATCGCCTGCCGCAAGTCCGGCTCCGGCAACCCCGCAAACCGCCAGCGCGCCAGCAATCCGGAGACATCCGCGAACCGTTCAATCCCCGCCTCCAGCGCCTTGGCGGCCAACAACTCCGCCGCCTGCTCCGCGTCCGGCCCCCCGCTGCGCGTCTCCTCGATCACCATCCCGTCAAACAGCAGCGCGCTCACCCGCTCCACGCGCTCGGCGGTCCGGTTCCATTCCACTCCGTCCCGGCTGTCCATCCGCTCCGGAAACAGGTCCAGCAGCCACTCCGGCTCCACCTTGCTCGCCAGCCGGATCAACGGCGTCCCCCGGTTCTCCATCTCAATCGCCACCACCAGCTCCGCCTGCCGCACCCCGGAACTCTCCGCCAGCGCCGCCTGCCCCCCGGCCGCCAGCAGAATCTCCCCGTTCGGCCGCCGCTTCCCCAGCCGGTCGCTAAACGCCGCCGTCAGCGCCAGCAGCAGCGCATGGTCGTCCTTGCGCGGCGGCCGCGCCGCCCGCCGTAACTGCTCATAGGTGCGGATCGTCTGCGGTCCCCACGGCCGCTCCAGCAGCAGGAACAGGTCGGAATCCACGAGATGCGGCGGCTTGCCCTCCAGGCGGTCGCCGTTCGACAGCACCGCCGCCGCCCGGCAACCGTCCTCCCCGCCGTCCACAATCAGGCGCCCGAGCCGCGGGTGCACCGGCAACTGGGCAATCTTCTGCCCCAACGGGGTCAACGCCCCGTTCTCGACGACGCCCAAGCGCCCCAGCAACGTCTCCGCCGCCGCGATGGACGGCCCCGGCGGCGGCGTCAACCATGGCAGCGCCAACGGATCCTTCACCCCGCAACCGTGCAGGTTCACGAGCAGTTGCGACAGCTCCCGCCGCGTGATCTCCGGGGCGTCCTGCGCCGGCCGGCGGACAAACTCTTCCTGCGGATACAGCCGGATCACCCGCCCCGGCGCCGTCCGCGCGCTGCGGCCCGCCCGCTGCGCCGCCGAAGCCTGGCTGACCCGCGCCACCTCCACCGACGGCATCCCCGTCCACGGCGAATCCACGGCCACGCGCGCCAGGCCGCTATCCACCACGGCCGTCACGCCCGGAATGGTAATCGAACTCTCGGCCACATTCGTCGCCAGAATCACTTTGGCTTCGTTTCGTAAAGCCAGTGCCTCGTCCTGCTCCTCCGGCGACATATCGCCGTGCAAGAGAAAAGTACGAAACGAAGCCAATAGCCGCTGCGCCCGCCGCATCTCGGCGATCCCCGGCAGAAAGACGAGCACATCGCCCGTCAACCCCTTTTTCGCCAGCCGCTCCACCCCCGCGGCCACCATCTGCTCGAGCGGCGCCCCCGAGTGCGGCGTGTACTCCACCTCCATCGGAAACAGCTTGCCTTCGCTCGTCAGCACCGGGCAGCCGCCCAGGTGCTCCGCGATCGGCGCGGCGTCGAGCGTCGCCGACATCACCACCAGCCGCAGGTCCGGCCGCTTCCGCCGCTGCAGGTCCAACAGCAGCGCCAGCGCCAGATCGCCGTCCAGATGCCGCTCGTGGAACTCATCGAGCACCACCACCTGCACGCCCCGCAGCGTCGCATCGCTCAGCAGCCGCCGCGTCAGCACGCCCTCGGTCAGAAACCGCAGCCGGGTCTTCGGCCCGCTCACATCTTCAAAGCGAACCTGATAGCCGACGGTCTCTCCCAACTTCTCGCCCCGTTCGGTCGCCACCCGCCGGGCCGCCAACCGCGCCGCCAGCCGCCGCGGCTCGAGCACCAGCACTTCGCCCATCCCCGCCGCCAGCAGCGCCGCCGGAACCCGCGTCGTCTTCCCCGCCCCAGGCGGGGCTTCAATCACCAGATTGGGCGTCTTTTCAAGCGAAGCGACAATCTCCGGCAACAGGCTGTCAATTGGAAGTCTCAAAACGATATCCTATCGAGATGTCTTATACACTTGCTCCGTTATCTCCGCCTAAGCGATTACTGTTTGGACCGGGCCCGTCCATGGTGGCACCTCGCGTGTATGAGGCAATGGCAAAACCTGTCGTTGGCCACTTGGACCCGTTCTTCTTCCAGGTAAACGAAGAGATCCGCGCCGGCCTCCAACAGGTTTTCGGCACCCAGAACCCCTTTACCCTCGCCCTCTCCGGCACCGGCAGCGCCGGTATGGAAGCCGCGGTCACCAACTTCGTCGAACCCGGCTCGAAGTTCCTCGTCTTCGCCAACGGCTACTTCTGCGACCGGCTCACCGAAATGGGCATCCGCCAGGAAGCCAACGTCGTCCGCATCGAAAAGCCGTGGGGCCAGAAAGTTTCCGATGAGGAAGCCGCCGAAGCCATCCACCGCGAGAAACCGCAAGTGGTCGCCTTTGTCCACGGTGAGACCTCCACGGGCGTCTCCAACCCCGGCCACGCTATCGCCAAGGCCGCGCGCGAAGTGGACGCGCTCACCATCGCCGACTGCGTCACCTCGCTCGGCACCATGCCTATCAATCTGGACGCGGTCGGCCTCGACATCGCCTATAGCTGCACCCAGAAGGGCATGAGCTGTCCTCCGGGCCTTGCGCCCATCACGTGCTCGCCCCGCGCCATGGACCGCCTGCGCGCCCGCAAGTCTCCGCAGCGCACCTGGTATCTCGATCTCAAGCTGCTCAGCGAGTACTACGATGGCGCCCACCGCTATCACCACACGGCGCCCATCTCGATGTTCTACGCCCTGCGCGAAGGCATCGCGCTGATCCTCGACGAAGGGGTGGAAGCCCGTTTTGAGCGCCACCGGCAGAACGCCGCCAAGCTCACCGCCGGCCTCGAAGCGATGGGCCTCGAAATGCTCGTTCCGGCGGAAAACCGCATGTGGGCGCTGCACACCCCGAAGGTTCCCGCGGGCGTCAGCGACCTCGAAGTGCGCAAGAAGCTCATGGAGCGGCACGGCATCGAGATCCTCGGCGGCTTCGGCCCGCTGGCCGGCCAGGTCTTCCGCATCGGCCTGATGGGCGAAGGCTCGCAGTCCGCCCATGTGGATATGCTGCTCGGCGCCCTCAAGGAAGCGCTCTAAAGCACGTCCGCAAAGCCGCGTTTCAAGTGGCGGAAGAACAGACCGCCCACGAAGAACGCTCCCACACTCCAACAGGCCATCACGGCCAATTCATCCGGGTTCGGCAGCTCTGTCGAGAGCAGCCGGGCCCGGTATGCTTTTACGAACAACGAAAGCGGATTCCCCCGCAGCAGAAACCGGACCCCCTCCGGCACCTGATCCTCGCTGATGAAGATCGGCGTGATCCAAAACCAGAGCGTCAGCAGGACGATCACGCCCTGCGCCGTATCCCGCAGATAGACCTGCAAACTCGCAAACACCCATCCCACCCCGATCGCCAGCATCCCCAGCAGCCCCGTGTAAATCGGAAGGAAGAGCAGCGTCCAATAGAAGTGGCCATCCCAGAACGCCACCGCCGTCACGGCCAGCAGCACGGCGAGCAGATGGTTCATCATCGAGGAGAAAAATACCGAAATCGGCAGCATTTCGCTGGGAAACAGCGTCTTCGTAATCAGGTTCGAGTGCTCGAGAATGGAGTTCGCGCTCCGCTGCACCGTCTCCTGGAACAGCATCCAGGGCAGATAGCCGCAGAGCAGAAACAGCGTGTAATTCTCCGTCGCCTCGCCGGGAGGCATCGGCGTCTTCATGCAGTAGGAAAACACGAACGTCCAACTCGCCAACTGCACAATCGGATGCACCAAACCCCACATCCAGCCGGCGGCCGAACCGATATACCGCTGCCGGAAATCACGTTGAATGAGTTGATACAGCAGATTACGGCGCGCAAACAGGTTGCGCAGAAACAAAGTACCGGGAAGCCCCATGGAGTCTCTCTCAGTCTACCGGACCCCGGCCGCCCAGCGTCAGCAGCAGCGTCACATAAGTGGTCGCGCGCACGCCATGCACCTCGCCGGCCGGCAGCACGAAGAAGGAGCCCGGCGACACCGGCTCCCACTCCCCACCCCGCAGGAGAGATCCTTCCCCAGCCAGGAAGTGCAGCGAGATCGGCGCGGGCGCCTGGTGCGCGGACAGTTCATGCCCCGGGGCGAACTGCAGCACCACCACCTTCAGACCCGGCTCGCTCGCCACCGTCCGGCTGACCATCGTCCGTCCGTTCCATTCCGGCTCCGTTAGCAGATCCATCATCCCCCCATTAGACTAGAAGTATGCGCGCCCTACTACTCCTACTCCCCCTGCTGGCCCTGGTCGGCTGTACCACCGAATCCCCCACCACCCCCACGCCCGTTCCCACCGCCAGCAACAAAAAAATTCCCGAGGCGCCCCCGATTCCCTACTTCCACGAAACCGCCGCCGCCGCCAAGCCCCTGCCGCTCACGCTCGACCCGAAGACCTTCACCGACCCCATCATCCAGAAGGCCTACCAGATCGCCAAAGAGATCCCCGAGATCCTCGCCCAGCAGCCCTGCTACTGCTACTGCGACCGCTCGGCCGGGCACAAGGGCCTGCTCGATTGCTTCCGCGACAACCACAGTTCGCATTGCGGCACCTGCATGAAGGAAGCGATCCTCGCCAAGAAACTCCACGACGAAAAGTACACGCCGGCTGAGATCCGCACCGCCATCATGCGCGGCGACTGGAAGACGGTAGATCTTGAGAACGCCCAATCCAGCCACTAACTATGCTGTAAACTCTCGGGCATGACCGCAAAATGCGTCGTGCTGTTCGGGATAGCTACCATCCTCCTTGGCAAAGACGTCGTCCTCACCGAGGCCGGACGAGTCTCCCTTGACTTCGTCAACACCGAAGCCGAGTACCAAAACACGACGTTCCTCGTGCGGGCTGTTTTTCCCGGCGGGACCGAGGTCACCCTCGGTACCTCCGGCTGCTTGGCCGATACCCCGCGCAATGCGCGAGGCATTCCGCTCGTCACCGACAAGCGCTCGGCCTCCGGCTGCCGCGTCACCCTGGATAGCAATCCCCGCACCCCGAACCAGATTGACGGCTTTCCCGCCGGAACCAGCTTCGAGCTTGGACTCTGCGTCGACAAACGCCAGGCCGGCGTCTGCGACGATTTCTGGTCCTCGGACCCGAGCAAGAACTCCGACAACGCCGACCATCTCCTGACCAAGGAGATCCATCCCGGCAGATACCAGGGCACCCTGCTGCAACTCGGCTGGGAAGACACGCGGAACAACGGCGACCAGGATTTCAACGACGCGATTCTCTACCTCCGCGTCGAACGGGACAGCGATGGCGACGGCCTCTGGGACGACTGGGAGACCTTCGGCGTGGACACCGATGGCGATGGCGAAATCGATCTCGATCTCCCTGCCCTCGGCGCCAGTCCCTTGCGCAAGGATGTCTTTCTCGAAATCGACTACATGGGCAAAGCTCCGGATGGTCATGACCACAAGCCGGCGGCGGAAGCCCTGCAGATCGTCGTCGACGCCTTCGCGGCGGCCCCGGTCCGGAATCCCGATGGCTCCACCGGCATCGACCTCCACATTGACGTGAGCAGCGAGATCCCCCATCAGGATGTGCTCATCTTCGGTACGGAGTTCGCCGCCCTCAAGGCGAACCGCGCTTACTTCGGCGAACGCAATCCCCGGCGCTTCGCCTACCGCTACGCTGTGTTCGGCCACCGCTACGACCGGGCCGATAACCTCAGTGCCGGCGTCAGCGAAACGCCCGGCGACGACCTGATGGTCACGCTGCCGAATGACGACCCCGGCGCCGTCGCCGGGACGCTCATGCACGAACTCGGCCATAGCCTCGGTCTCCGCCACGGCGGGGGCGACGAGATCAATAACAAACCGAACTACCTCAGCGTGATGAACTATCGCCACCAGTTCCGAGGCGTTCCCTACCGGCAACAGACCTTCAAAGGCAGCCCCGATGCCAGCGACTTGCGCCCCGAACCGGAACAACTCCTCCACCGCTACGATTTTTCCCGCCTCGAACTCCCGGCTCTGGACGAATCAAGACTGAACGAAGCCGCGCCCTTCTACCCCACGGCGAGCCTGCCTCCCCGCCGCCGTATCACGAATGCCAACCGGACGATTGAAGAGCGGGTCGAAAGCCCGGCCGTCGCCTACAACTGCCGCTCCAGGGTCATCGTCGAACCCATCGTCGATGGAGACGGACTCGACTGGAACTGCGACGGCAATCGCGGCGACCGCCTCGTGCAAGCGGACATCAACGGCGGCGAAGGAACCAACCTGCGCGGCTTCAACGATTGGACCAATCTCGTTTACCCCTTCCAGAATGACTCCTTGCGCTACGGTGCCGTTTACCCGGAGCCGGGCCTGGTCGAGCAGTCGCTCCGCCAAGCCGCCGAGGAGGAAGCCAAGATCATCCACCGGCCGGTGGCGACCATCGTGCCCACGGGGGGCCCGGCTCTCCAGCGCCAGAGTGAACTGGACGGCTCCCTGTCCACGGTTCCCGGTGGCGGGCGGATCGCCAGCTACCAGTGGCGCGTCACAGGGCTCCCCGCCGCCCTCACCAATCCGAACAGCCCCAAAGTGCAAGTCCAGTTCGGCGGCGGAGCGGGCCGCTACAGCTTTGAGCTGACGGTAACTGCAGAGAACGGTCTCTCCCACACCGCCCGGACCACCGTGGACTACAACGGCCGATAACAAACCGTTGCATTTGTTACGGGCGCAGGTTAACATCCCTACACCATGAAACTCGGGATAGCTTTTCTTTGCGCTGCCTTAGCGTCCGGTCCGGCTTTGGCGCAATGCGGTAGATGCGGACCTGACGGCGGCGGCGACCCTCCGGGTCCGCCCCGGATCACTTACCGTCCCCAGGGTCCCCTACAGCTATCCGACGGACTGGGAAGCATCCAGGCCCAGCTCCGCGTCGACCGGCTGAATGCCGACCGCAACCAGGTTCGCTATGCGGCCTCCGCGGAGCTCCTCTTCGATGCAGTCATGGATCGCCCCGTCCGCCTGACGGAGGTCTCCCTCCGGCGTAGCGGCACGCCGCTCACGTTTGGCGTCACCGCGGCCAGCCCGCTCTCCCTCCCCGCCGGCCGCAGCACCATCGTTCTGCGTGGTTCTACGTTCGAGACCATCGCCGGCGACTCCGGCTGGACGCTGTTTCTCCGTTCCGAAGAGCGCCCCGAAGGTTACTCCGTTGGCCCGGCCTTTACCCTGGAGAGTTCCGAGTCCATCACCATGGCGCAGTTGAGTCCCCCGCGCGACTTAGATGCTGCCGCGGTCTCCATCCGCGCGACTTACCTGCGACGGACCCCCAACTCCCCGATCACGGCCGCCGAGCTGCACTATCAGGTTCGCTATCGCACCGGTAACGCCGCGGCGTCCCTCACGGGTCTGGCGCTGCGCAGCGTCGCCGCCTTTGGCCCCACGGTCATTGAAGCGCCCATGCCCGCCACCGTAGCCACGGCCGGCACCTCCGGCACGGTAACGTTCCGGCAGACTCTCGATCCCGCGAATGCCGCCGCCATGGCCGGCCTCGAAGCCCTGCTGCAGAATCCGGCGTCCCTTTATGTCCAGCTCCGCTCCGCCGCCGGCAGTGGTGGCGCCCTGCTGCGCACACCGGAAAGCTTCACCTACGAAGTCCGGGGCACACCCGTGGCCCCTTCGTCCACGCCGGAGACGGCGACCGCCAGCGGACTGCTCACCGTCCACACCCTGCGCAACGAGGCGGGCGCCGTCCTGGCCGGCCTCGCCAACATCAGCCTGGGTGTCCGCGGTTTCACCCGGCCCGGCGCCGTCCTCGCCGGCTTCACCCTCGACGTGCCCCCGGTCCGGACGCTGCCCTTCCAGTCCGACCTCAACGATACCCGCTTCAACGCGACCGGCGACACCATGGTCTACCAGGAGTACCCGCTCCTCGGGGACGACCCGCTGTTGACCTACCTGCTTACGCCGGCCACGGTCCGCGCCCGGTTGAACACGGCCATCGATGCGCAAGGCGCCATGACGCTCGCGGCTGTGTCGCCGTTCCCCACGCTGGCTTCGCCCGCCATGGCCATCACGCAGATCGTTCCGGCTACCGGCACGCCGGGTTCCTTCGTCAGTATCTTCGGCCGTTCCTTCCCGGCCAACCCCAGCCAGGTGGCAGTCTCCGTGGAAGGCCTTCCCGCGGAGATTTACTACGCCAGTCCCACGCAGATCAACGTGCGTCTCTCGGACCGTATCTCGACCCTGAACGCCACGAGCCCACTCATCCGCAAGACGGTCTTAGTCGTGGACTTGCCGAAAGCGATAACGGCTACCGAGACGCTCGCCGTCGATGTCGCCGAACCGTTCATCTTCCTGGGCCCATCCATCTTCTTTGCGGGATCGCCACGCCCCGTTCTTCCGGAAAGGCCGGCCGCGGCCGGGGACTTGCTGGACATCTACTGCACTGGCATCACCCTCCGGCCGGATATTCGATACTCGGTCCAGATCGGCGACCGGGAAGCTGCATCGGTCGTGCCGCAGCAGTTCGGACCCGGCGTCTGGATGATCCGGGCGACGGTTCCTACGGGCCTCGCGCCCGGCAACCAACCGGTTTCCGTCTTCGCCAGGTTCGACAACGGCCGGGTGTTTCCGCGAGCCGCGCAAGCGGTCCCGCTCGCGGTTAGGTAGGCAGCGCCAGCCGCGTGATCAGTTTTTGAAAACGCGGCTCTCTCCGCACGGGGTCGTACTTCGGTTCGACCCCGTAGTAGTAAACCGGCCAGGAGTGGTCCGGATCCACGGATTGTTCGAGCAGATCGAGCGCGCGCGCGTTCTCGCCCAAGCCGATAAACGGTCCGGCCAAAAAGCACGGCGCCACATAGGAATTGCCCATCAGCAACTCAATCCGCCGGATGGCGTCCCGCGCCTTCTCCCGGTTGCCGTTCAAAGCCTGCGCCAATCCCCAGTCGCCCACCACGCCGTAATCGTCTTCCCCGATCCACTCCTGACATTTGTCGAGATCCGCGATGGCCGCCGCATACTGGCGCATGGCGATCCGCACGGTCCCCAGCATGGACTTCGCCTGAATGAACTTCGGCTGATCGGCCAGCACCGCCAACAACGTCTTCTCGGCCTCGGGATAGCGCCGCGAGTGGTAGTAGGTAGTTGCCAGCGCGGTGGCTAGCGCCGGCGAAAGCGGGTCCAATTCGATGGCACGCTTCTGCCGGTCCTCCGCTTCGGAGAACCGCTTGAGCGCCGTCAATAAACGCGCATAGTAGGAATGCGTCGGCGCATAGCTTGGGTTTAGCGACAGCGCCCGCTGAAACGAAGCCTCGGCCGCGCCCCAGGCGTAGTCATAGTGCATCTGCACAAACCCCAGCGCCGTGTGGCCTTCGCTCAGCGACGGGTCGAGTTCAATCGACTTCAAAGCCGCGGCCTTCGCCTTCGGGCAGACGTCGTTCGGCGGGCGGTTGCCGCTCTGCAAGGAATAGACGTCCGCTAGTCCGGCGTAGGGCAGCGGGTAGGAAGGGTCGGCTTCAATGGCCTGCTGAAACAGGTCCTGCGCCTTGGCGAAGGCATCCGGAACGCGGCGGTTGAGCGCGTGACGGCCTTTCAGATAGAGCAGGTGGGCATCGCCGTCCGCAAGGTGCGCCTTCGGCTGCTCGGCGCTGCGCCGGCGGACGCCGAGCGAGGTCATCACAAAATCGGCGATCTGTTGCGCCGCCTCCTGAAACCCGCTGAGGGAGGTCGAAAACTGCCGGCTCAAAAGCTGCTGCGCCGTCGCCACATCCACCACTTCAACCGAGATGTTGATGGCGCCCTGCGCTCGCCGCAGCCGCCCCACCATCATCACCGCCGCATTCAACTGCCGCGCCACGGCCAACGGATCGTCGATCTTCCGGAAGCGGAAAACGGCGCTCCGCGAGATGACGCGGACGTCGCCGGCAGCCGCGATCAGGTTGATCAGCGTCTCCGTCAACCCATCGCTCAACGGCGCGTCCTCGGCTCCCGAATCGTTTTCAAACGGGAGCACGGCAATCGAAGCCGGGCCGGCGGGCCGCAGATAGCGGTAGAGGCCCCAGCCCGCCCCGGCCAATCCCACGGCTCCGGCCGCACCGAGAGCGAGACGGCGGCGGGACATCCCGCTTGCGACAACCGGCACGGCCAGCCGCGAGTGGGTCACCGATCCCCGCGACGTGTTCAGGCCCAGCCAGGCGCGCAGGTCGATGCCAATCTCCCGGGCGGACTGATACCGGTCGTCCGGATTCTTCTCGAGACACTTCCGGATGATCCGGTCCATCTCGTCGGGCGTGGCGTAGTTCCACTTCGATAACGGATCGGGAGCGGTGGAGATCACTTTCGAAAGGATCTCCACCGGGTTCGCCCCCTGGAACGGCCGCCGCCCGGCGGCCATTTCGTAGAGCACAATGCCGAAGGAGAACAGATCGCTCCGCCGGTCGAGCGGCTTGCCGAGCGCCTGTTCCGGACTCATGTAGCCCATCGAACCGACGACGGCGTTCTCGGCCGTGAGTTGGGTCTCCGTCTCCGAGCCCGGCGTGTCCGTCTCCGGCTCGGTCAGCTTCGCCAGACCAAAATCGAGCAGCTTCACGATGCCGCTCGGGCCCATCATGACGTTCTGACTCTTCACATCGCGATGCACGATCCCCAGGTCATGCGCCGCTTGCAGCACGTCGGCCAGCTGCATCCCGATGCGCGCCAGCTCCTCCCAGGCGAGGGTTCCCTTTTGAATCCTGGCGCTCAGCGTTTCGCCGGCGATGTACTCAATCGCCATGAACGCTCCGCCCTCCCACTCGCCGAAGGCGTAGACGTGGGCGGCGTTGGGGTGATTCAGGCGGGAGGCGGCTTTGGCTTCCTGCAAAAAGCGCTTGCTGCGGGGGGCCGACGACACGACATCGGCGGGCAGAACCTTCAGGGCCACTTCCCGGCCCAGCTTGGTGTCCTCCGCGAGGTACACCTCACCCATGCCACCCTTGCCGAGAAGTCGCAGGATGCGGTAGTCGGAGACGCGCGTATCAGCGGTCAGCATGGGGGAGTTCTCTACCTCCCTTAGCATAGTGCCACAAAGCGGCTCAAAGTGGGGTGCCCTACGGGGTTCGAACCCGCGACATTCGGAACCACAATCCGACGCTCTACCAGCTGAGCTAAGGGCACCGCAGCAAACATGAGTTTACCACAATCGCCGTGGCCCGGGGTAACGTCACTCCGGCAAAATCCGTCCTTTCAGGCCTATGGACCGCAAAAAAGCCTCCGACTTCCCCCAGGAACTGCTGAACCTGTTTGACCTGTATGTCCACGGCGATATCGACCGCCGGGACTTCCTCGAAGGCGCCAAACGCTTCGCCGTGGGCGGGGTTACGGCCGCCGGCCTTTGGGAAAGTCTGCGCGCCAACTACGCCTGGGCGCAGGAGGTGGCCAAAGACGATCCGCGGATCGTCACCGCCACCATCACGGTTCCCTCCCCCAACGGCAACGGCGAAATTCGCGGCCACCTCGCCAAACCCGCCAAGGGTAGCAAGTTCCCCGCCGTCCTTGTGGTCCATGAGAATCGCGGTCTGAACCCGTACATCGAAGACATCCCCCGCCGCCTCGCCGTGGCGGGATTTCTCGCCTTCGCCGGCGACGGCCTGACCTCGGTCGGCGGCTACCCCGGCAACGACGAAGCCGGCGGCAAGCTCTTCGGCACCGTGGACCGCGCCAAGATGCTCAACGATTTCGAGGCGGCGGCTCGCTGGCTCAAGGCCCACCCCAATGGGAACGGCAAAGTCGGCGTGGTGGGATTCTGCTTCGGCGGCGGCATCTCGAACGCCCTGGCCGTGCGCATGGGCGCCGACCTGAACGCCGCCGCTCCCTACTACGGCGGGCAGGCGCCGGCCGCGGACGTGCCGAAGATTCAGGCCCCGCTGCTGCTGCACTATGCCGGGCTCGATACCCGCGTGAACGCCGGCTGGCCCGCCTACGAAGAGGCGCTTAAAGCCAACGGCAAGAAGTACGAAGCCCACATCTACGACAACACCAACCACGGCTTCCACAACAACACGACGCCCCGCTACGACAAGGCCGCGGCCGAACTTTCCTGGCAGCGCACCCTCGCCCACTTCAACAAACACCTCCGCTAATTCTGATCCGCATTCTGGACGCGCCGGGCAAGGTCCGGCGCGTTGCGGTTAATATGGTTGGCGATGATCGAGTTAGCCAAGCAGATCGAACTCGCCGAGATGGCCGAGCGGGAACTCTACACGGCCGTTGTGTCGGACGCGTTAGATCAACTGGGAGTACGCCATCAGGCCATGAGGGAGTATCTCCGCCCGGTGCACCCCGGCTGCGTTATGGCGGGCTGGGCCCGCACGGTGACCTGCTCGGATATCTACCACATCCCGGAGGATCCTTACGGGTTGGAGATCGAGGCGATCGACAGCCTCCGCCCCGGTGAGATCTGTGTCGTCGGCACCCAGAAATCCACGCGCAACGCCCCGTGGGGCGAACTGCTTTCGACGGCGTCGAAGGCCCGCGGCGCTCGCGGCGCAGTGGTGGATGGACTCGTGCGCGACATCCGCAAAATCGAAGACATCTCCTTCCCCGTTTTCGCCGCCGGCATCAAGCCGGTCGACTCCATGGGCCGCGGCATCGTAACCGCCTACAACGTTCCCGTCGAATGCGGCGAGGTGATCGTCAACCCCGGCGATTTCGTATTCGGCGATCACGACGGCATCATCGTCGTCCCGTCCGCCATCGTGGAAGAGGTTCTCAGCATCGCCAGCGACAAGGTGCGACGCGAGAACAACTCCCGCGCCGAACTGCAAAAAGGCGCCTTCCTCCGCGACGTCTTCGCCAAGTACGGCGTGCTATGAAGATCACGAGCGTTGAGACCTTCCCGGTCCGGGTCCCCATCCGGCCCGAGATGGTGATCCGCGGCAGCTTGGGCCTGCACGACTGCTCGCCGTTCGTCTTCTTGAAGGTGCATACGGATGAAGGCATCACCGGCATCGGTGAGGTCTCCTGCACCGCCGTCTGGAGCGGGGAGGACGCCGTCACCGCGGTTCATGTTCTGGAGCAGTTCCTCGTGCCGGCGCTGCTTGGCGAGGATCCCCGCGATATCGAGCGGCTGACCGCGAAGATGCGCCGCGCCGTCTTCGGCCACTTCTTCACGAAGGCCGGCCTCGAAATGGCGCTCTGGGACATTCTCGGCAAAGCGGCCGGCCTGCCGGTCTACCGGCTCCTGGGCGGCGCCATCCGCGAGTGGGTGCCCATCAAGATGTCCGTCTCCGGTGTGGAACCCGCCGCGGCTGCTAAGCGGGCCGAGTGGGCGATGAGCATCGGCATCCGCGCCCTGAAAGTGAAGACCGGGATTGAGCCCAAGGCCGATATCGCCCGCGTCCAGGCCGTGCGGGCCGCCGTCGGGCCGGACTTCCCCGTTGGGATCGATTCGAACGGCGGCTGGAGCCCGCGCGTGGCCATTCAGTGCATCCGCACGATTCACGAAACCTGCAACATCATCTTCGCGGAACAGCCCGTGGCGGCGCTCGACATGCAGTGGATGGTGGACGTCCGCCGGGCCGTCTCCGTGCCGGTGATGGCCGACGAGAGCTGCAACACGCCGCAGGATGCCATCGCGCTCGTTCGCTCCGGCGCGGCCGATATTCTTTCGGTCTATGTCGGCAAAGGTGGGGGCATCGGTTCGGCGCGCAAGATCACGGCGATTGCCGAAGCCGCCGGCCTCACGTGCACGGTCGGCAGCAATCTCGAGCTCGGCGTGGCCAGCGCCGCCATGGCCCATCTGGCGATGGCCAGCCCCGGCATCGGCGCCGAAGAGTTCCCCTGCGATATTCTCGGACCGGTGTCTTATTTGGACGACGTTGTCGTGGAACCGATTGAATACGCCAAAGGCCGCGTCCGCGCTTCAGCCCGCCCGGGGCTTGGCGTCGAGTTAAGCGACGCCAAGCTCAAGCAGTACGCCTATTAGCGCAGAATTCCGGACTTGGTGATGACCTCGGCCTGCAGGTAGGGCTGCAGGACGGCGGGCACGGCCACCGACCCGTCGGCCTGCTGATAGTTCTCGACGATGGCCACCCACGTGCGGCCCACGGCCAGGCCGCTGCCGTTGATCGTGTGCGCGTACTCCGACTTGCCCTTGCCCGTGCGCACGCGGATCCCGGCGCGCCGCGCCTGGAACGCTTCGAAGTTACTGCACGAACTGATCTCTTTGTAAGTCGCTTGCCCCGGCAGCCAGACCTCCAGGTCGTAGGTCTTGGCCGAGGAGAAGCCCATGTCGCCCGTGCACAGCAGCATGCGGCGATAGGGCAGCCCCAGCCGTTCGAGGATATCCTCGGCGTCCTGCGTCAACTTCTCGTGCTCGTCGTAGCTGGTTTCGGCGGTGGTGAACTTCACGAGTTCCACCTTCTGAAACTGGTGCTGCCGGATGATCCCGCGCACGTCGCGCCCGTGGCTGCCGGCTTCGCTCCGGAAGCAGGAGGTGTAGGAGCAGAAGTGGATGGGCAACTGCTCGGGCTCGAGCGTTTCGTCCCGCAGCAGGTTCGTCACCGGCACTTCGGCCGTCGGCGCGAGCCAGTAGTCGGAGTTTTCAATCTTGAACAGGTCGGCGCCGAACTTCGGCAGGTTGCCCGTGCCGAACAGGCTCGCCGAGTTGACGAGAAACGGCGGAAACACCTCGGTGTAGCCGTGGTCGCGCGTGTGCACGTCGAGCATGAAGTTCATCAACGCGCGTTCGAGGCGCGCGCCCTGCCCAAAGTAAACGGCGAAGCGGGCGCCCGTAATCTTGGCGGCCCGTTCAAAGTCCAGTATGCCCAGGTCGACGCCCAGGTCCCAGTGCGCCTTCGGCTCAAAGTCGAACGTCCGCGGCGTGCCGACGCGCTTGATCTCGGCGTTGTCGTCGGCGGAAGCGCCCGTCGGCACCGACTCGTGGGGCAGGTTCGGAATGGCCGTCAACAGATCGCGGAACCGCTCATCAACGGCCACCACCTTCGCGTCCAACTCCGTAATCCGGTCGCCCATCGCGCGGACCTCGGCCTGCACCGCGGTGGTATCGGCCCCGGCCTTCTTCAGCTTGCCGATCTCCATGCTCTGCGCATTCCGCTGCGCCTTCAACTGCTCGGCTTCGGTGACGGCGGCGCGGCGCTCGGTGTCCAGCACCTTCCACTGCTCCACGTCAAACGCAAACCCGCGCGTGGCCAGGCGGTCCGCAATCGCCTCTACATTCGCCCGAAAATGGGATAGTTCGTGCACCCTCATATGCTAGCGTGGCTGGCGGAGTTGGTAAACTGGTAGATTCACGAATGCAACTCGAAAAAGTCTATGAGCCCCAACGGTTTGAACCACATTGGGCCAAATGGTGGGAAGAGTCCGGGATCTACGAAGCCGATCCCAGCAAGCCGGGGAAGGTGTTTTCCATTGCCATCCCGCCGCCGAACGTAACCGGCTCCCTCCACATCGGCCACATGATCGGCCACACCGAAATGGACGTCATCACCCGGTACCACCGGATGATCGGCGACAACGCGCTCTGGATCCCCGGCACCGACCACGCCGGCATTGCCACGCAGATGGTGGTCGAACGCGATCTCGCCAAGCAGAACATCACCCGCTACGACCTCGGCCGCGAAGCCTTCGAAGCCAAGGTGTGGGAGTGGAAGGCGCAGTACGGCGGCAACATCGAACGGCAGATGCGCAAGATCGGCGACTCCGTCGATTGGACCCGCAACCGCTTCACGCTCGATGAGGGTCTCTCCCGCGCGGTGAAAGAGGTCTTCGTGCGCATGCACGAAGACGGCCTCATCTACCGCGGCGAGTACATGGTCACCTGGTGCCCCCGCTGCAACACGGCCATCTCCGATCTCGAAGTCAACCACGAAGACACCGCCGGCAGCTTGTGGGAGATCGACTACCCCGTCACCGGCGAACCCGGCCGCGTTCTCACCGTCGCCACCACCCGCCCGGAGACGATGCTCGGCGATACCGCCGTCGCCATCAACGCCCGCGACGAACGCTACCTCGACCTCCACGGCAAGACCGTCCAACTGCCGCTGATGAACCGCGAGATCCCCATCGTCCTCGACGATATGGCCGATCCCGAGTTCGGCACCGGCGTCGTCAAGATCACCCCGGCGCACGACCCGAACGACTTTGAAGCCGGCAAGCGCCACAGCCTCCCGATCATTCAAGTCATCAGCCCGCAAGCGAAGATGACCGCCGAAGCCGGCGCCTACGCGGGCCTCGACCGCGGCGAAGCGCGGAAGCGCGTGCTGGCCGATCTCGAAGCCGCCGGGCTCCTCCGCGCCGTCAAGCCGCACCAACTGCCGATCTCGAAGTGCCAGCGCTGCTCCACCATCGTCGAGCCGCTGATCTCGAAGCAGTGGTTCGTGAAGATGAAGGAGCTCGCCGCCCCGGCCATCAAGGCCGTCGAAACCGGCGAGACGGTCTTCATCCCGGAGAACTGGAGCAAGACCTATTTCGAGTGGATGTACAACATCCGCGACTGGTGCATCTCCCGCCAGCTCTGGTGGGGCCATCGCATCCCGGCGTGGCACTGCAGCGACTGCACCGGCATCACCGTCTCCCGCGAAACGCCCACCGCCTGCCAGCACTGCGCGAGCGGCAATCTGACGCAGGACACCGACGTGCTCGACACCTGGTTCAGCTCCGGCCTCTGGCCCTTTTCTACGCTCGGCTGGCCCGATGAGACCGAGGACCTGAAGCGCTACTACCCCACGTCGCTGCTCATCACCGGCTTTGACATCATCTTCTTCTGGGTCGCCCGCATGATGGTGATGGGCCTCTATTGCACCAAGCAGGTGCCCTTCCGCCAGGTCTATATCCACGGCCTCGTCCGCGACGCCGAACGGCAGAAGATGTCCAAGACCAAGGGCAACGTGATTGACCCGCTCAGCGTCACCGAGAAGTACGGCACCGACGCCGTCCGCATGTCGCTGCTGCTCGCCGCGCCGCCGGGAACGGACATCATCGCCAGCGAAGACCGCATGGAGTCCGCCCGCGCCTTCGCCAACAAGATCTGGAACGCCGCCCGCTTCCTGTTCCTCAATCTCGAACGCGCCGGCGCCGAACCCTGGTCGCCCGCCGAGCAAACCAGCTATCGCCCCGAAGCCGTCGACGGCGCCGTGCCGCTCGAAGACCGTTGGATCTTCAGCCGGCTGAACCACGCCGCCGCCGAGATCAACAAGGCGATCGACACCTACCGCTTCCACGAAGCCGCCCAGTTGCAATGGCACTTTTTCTGGGACGATTTCTGCGACTGGTACATCGAGTTGAAGAAACTCCGCTTCGTCGAAAACAGCGGCCTGAACGCCCACTGGCGCAATATTCTCACGGTCTTCGACGCCTCGCTCCGCCTGCTGCACCCGTCCATGCCCTTCCTCACCGAAGAGCTCTGGCAGCGCCTCGGCACGCACGAAAAGGCCTCCATCTCGCTCGCCGCCTTCCCGCAGTTCGACCCCGCCGCCGCTGACGCCGAGGCCGAACGCGAGATGGCCACGCTGCAGGAGCTCATCACCGCCGCCCGCACGCTCCGCGCCGAAAACAAGCTCGACCCGAAGGCGCCCTTCGACGCCGTCATCTACGCCGATGGCTTCGTTTCGTTATTGGCGTCCGCGCAGAAGGAAGCGATCGAGAAGCTCGCCAACCTGAACCTCACGCTCGCCCCGGCCAGTGCCGAGCGCGTGAAGGGCAGCAAGCGGTCGACGCCCGAGTTCGACCTCGTGCTCGCCGTCTCCGCCTCGCAACTCGATGCCCAGCGGGACCGGCTGAAGAAAGAGATCGAACAGTTAAGCAAGGTCATCACGAGTTCCGAGGCCCAACTCTCAAACGAATCCTTTCTCGCGAAGGCTCCCGAAAAGGTTCTCAACACCATGCGCGAGAAGCTCGCCGACTACAAGGCCCAGTTAGCCAAGAGCCAGGAGGCCCTGCATGAGCTTTGATTACCAGCATCCGGAGATTCTTGACGCCGTCAAGCGCGCCCTGGCGGAGGACATCGGCCCCGGCGACCTCACCACCAATTCGACGGTGGCCGCGGACCGCCAAGCCACCGGGCGCTTCATCGCCCGTCAGCCCATGATCGTCGCCGGCATTGAACTGCTGCCGCTGATCTACTCCGAACTCGGCGGCGTCGACTTCCTCGGTCTGAACGTCTCGAGCGGTGATCGGGCCGCGGACGGCGACGTCCTGGCCACGGTCCGGGGCAAGGCCCGCACCCTGCTCACCGCCGAACGCGTCTGCCTGAACTTTATGCAGCGCCTCTCCGGCATCGCCACTTACACGCGCAAGCACGTCGATGCCGTGGCCGGCACCGGGTGCCGCATCCTCGATACGCGGAAGACGACGCCGGGCTTGCGGCGCCTCGAAAAGATGGCCACGTCGGCCGGCGGCGCCGTCAACCACCGGCTTGGCCTGTTCGACGCCGTGCTCATCAAGAACAACCACATCACCGCCGCGGGCGGGGTGCAACAAGCCATCGCCGCCGTTCGCGCCGCCGGCATTCCGCCCGGCGTCCGCATCGAGATCGAAGTCCGCACCCGGCTCGAGCTCGAAGAGGCGCTCACGTTCGGCGCCGAGCATCTCCTGCTCGACAACCTTACCCCGGAGGAGGCGGCCGAATGGATTCGCATCATCAACCGGCGCGCTACCGTGGAACTCTCGGGCGGCATGCGCCTTGAAAAACTGCGCGACTACGCCGTCACCGGGCCTGACTTCATCTCGATCGGCGCGCTCACCCATTCGGCCGTCGCGGTGGATATCAACTTCCGCTTGCAACTCGAAGCCTGATGCCCTTCGACGCCGATCTGGTTCGCGCCGCCTTCCCCGGCCGCCGCGTTGACTTCTACGAGGAAATTGGCTCCACCATGGCGGCCGCGGCCAAAGTTCACGACGATGGCGCCGTCATCATCGCCGACGCGCAGTCGAGCGGCATCGGCCGCTACAACCGGCCGTGGCACTCCGCGCCGGGCGACGGACTCTACTTCACCGTGGTCCTGCGCACCAATCCCCTGCCCGTTCTCACGATGGCCATCGGCCTCGCCGTGCAGGAGGCCATCGCCCGGTATACTGGTTTGCTCTGCGACATCCGCTGGCCGAACGACCTGCTCGCCAACGGCAAAAAGTGTTGCGGCATTCTCACCCAGTTGCATGAGGAGCGCGTGTTGGCCGGCATCGGTATCAATGTGAATCACGAGGCGTTTCCGCCTGAGCTCGCCGCCATCGCCACCAGCCTGCGCCGCGAAACCGGCCGCTCCTGGCCGCGCGAAGGGCTGTTGATCGAAGTGCTGCGCGGCCTCGACGGCTTCCTCCGGCTGCCGCAGGAGTCCGTGCTCGCGGCCTTCACGCAGCATTCGAGCTACGTCCTTGGCCGCCGCGTCGCCGTCGAACTCAACGGCACCGAGGTCCGGGGCACAACCGCAGGCCTCGACCCGAACGGCTACCTGCTGCTCGTTGACGACGCCGGCCGCCGCCACACCATTCTCGCCGGAGGCGTCCGCCCATGCTCTTAGCCCTCGACGTTGGCAATACCAACATCACGATTGGCGCCTTCCGCGGCGAACTGCTGATCGGCCGCTGGCGCCTCCGCACCATTCGCGAGCAGACGGCCGACGAATGGGGCATTCTGCTCCGCAACGTCTTCGCGCTTTCGAACCTGAGTCTCGCCGACGTCAGCGGCATCATCATCTCCTCGGTCGTCCCGGTCATCAACGGCACGCTCGCCGAGATGGTCGGCAAATACTTTGACCGGCAGGCGGTCTTCGTCTCGACCGCCATGGATCTCGGACTCACCATCCGTTACGACAACCCGAAGGAGGTGGGCGCGGACCGCATCGTCAACGGCGTCGCGGCCTACTTTCTCTATGGCGGCCCGGCCATCGTCGTCGATCTGGGCACGGCAATTACCTTCGATGTCATCTCCGCCGAGGCCGAGTATCTTGGGGGACTCATCTACCCCGGCATTGGTATCTCACTCTCCGGCCTCTTCGCCAAGACAGCCCTGCTGCCCCAAGTAAATTTCGAACAGCCGAAAAAGCTCATCGGCACCAACACAGTCGGCTCCATTCAAAGTGGCTTGTACTACGGCACGATGGGGATGGTGGACGGCCTGCTTGAACGCCTCACGGCCGAACTCGGCGCCGCGCCGCAGGTAATCGCCACCGGCGGACAGGCGCCGCTTATCCGCTCCGGCTCCCGCCGCGTGCAGCACCTTGACGAAGACCTGACGCTAAAGGGGTTGCGCTTGCTATGGGAGAGGAACTGAACTACTTCAACTACTTCACGGAAGTAGAGGAGCACTTTCAGAAAGCGCGGGGCACCAGTCTGTTTCTGATGTCGCCCATCGATTGGGCGCTGGTTGAAACCTGGAAGGCATCGGGCGTTCCACTCGAAGCGGCGCTGCGCGGCATCGACGATGCCTTTTCCCGCAAGCGTCCAAAGTTTCAACAGGTCAACTCGCTCAGTTACTGCAGCCAGGCCGTGAAGAAAGCGGCCGAAGATATGGCGCGGAACCGGCCCGCCAAGGTGGCGCCGACTAACGAAGACTCCCTGCCCCAGGACCGCCTGCAAACCTTTCTGACGGCCAACAGCGCGGCACTACGGGAGAAAGGATTTACCGAGGAAGCCGATTCACTGGCTGGCCTCGCCGCCGGTGTGGACGAAGCCCACGCGGACCTCGAGGCGCTCGAGCAACGCCTGACGGCGCTCGAAGAACGCGTCCTCGCCCGGGCGCGCTTGCAACTCAGCGAGGCCGACTTAGTAGCGCTCCGGCAGGATCTTGAGACACAACTCAAGCCGCATCGCAGCCGCATGGGTGCGGCCGAACTCGCGCTGCTTGAAAAAAGTTTCCTCGACCGGCAACTATTCGAGAAACTCGGCATCCCCAGATTGAGTCTATTCTTTCTATACTAGGGAGTCAGGCGAATCATGTCGAAACCGGGACCCAGCAAGAACACACCCGCTAGTGCGCCGGCCAAAGCGGCAAATCCACAGTTGGTGGCCTTTGAAGAGGCGATGCAGTTATTCCATCGCCGCGAGTTTGCCGCTGCCATGCCGCTGTTCAGCCAAGCCAGCCAGGGGCCCAGCCTGGACGTGGCGCAAACGGCTCAAATGCACGCCCGGATGTGCCAGCAGCGCCTAGGCGCCGCGCAGCCGCCGCCGCTGATATCGGCCGAGGATCACTATGCCTACGGACTCGCGATGACGAACCAGCGGAAGCTGGCCGACGCGGAGAAGTCCCTGGCCAAGGCAGCGGCGCTCGAGCCGCGCGCCGACCACATTCACTACGCGCTGGCGCTTGCCCGCGGTTTGCAGGGAGATTACCGCGGCGCCGCGGAAAGTCTCGCGCGCGCCATCGAAATCCAGCCCGGCAATCGTGCCGCCGCCCGTACCGATGCCGACTTCCACGAAGTGCTCCAGCACTCACCGGTAAGGGAACTTGTCTACAGCGAAAAAATCGCCGGACACTAAGTCCGTCCTCCGGGGTCCACTGCGCATTGTGACGATCGGCGGAGGCAGCGGTCTGTCCTCCCTTCTCAAAGGCCTGAAGCAGCACGCCTCCTCCTCGGAGCCAATTGTTTCTTTAACCGCCATTGTCACCGTCACCGATGATGGCGGCAGCTCCGGCCGCCTGCGCCGGGACTTCGCCGTGCTGCCCCCGGGCGACGTGCGGAACTGTCTAGTGGCGCTCGCCGAAGAGGAGGCGCTGCTCAGCCAGCTGTTTCAATACCGGTTCGCGAGCGGGCGCGGATTGAAGGGCCACAGCTTCGGGAACCTGTTCCTGACCGCGCTCACGCATCTGACGGGAGACTTCGCCAGCGCGGTCCGCTTTGCGAGCGGCGTCCTCGCCTCCTGCGGCGAAATCATTCCCTCCACCGCCGAAAACGTCGTCATTACGGCGAAGCTCCACGATGGCACGCTGGTCACCGGCGAGAGCAATATCTCGAAAACCCGTTCGCCCATTCGTGATGTCCGCATCGTGCCCAAACGCCCCAAGCCCTTGCCGGAGGCTCTCGCCGCCATTGCCGATGCCGACTTGATCACCCTCGGGCCCGGGTCGCTGTTCACGAGCATCATCCCGAACCTCCTGGTCGCCGGCATTCCGCAAGCCATCGCCACCAGTCCGGCCCTCAAAGTCTGCATCGGCAACCTGATGTGGCAGCCCGGCGAGACGGTGAATTTCACCGCCTCGGACCATATTCGCGCCATCCTCCGCCACACCGGCCTCACCGGCGAGGAGCGGCAGCGGTTCCTCGACTATGTCGTCCTGAACTCGCAGGGCATCCATCCGCGCCAACTCGGCCGCTATGCCGCCAAACAGGCGCTGCCCGTCGAAAATGATATGGTGGCCTTGCGCGAGATGGGGCTGCAGATCCTGAAAGCGGAACTTCTCGGGGAGGGCGAAAAGATCCGCCACAATCCCACCGCCACCGCAGAGGTGGTTCTGAAACTGGCCCGCCTCGGCCGGCGCCGCCGCCAAATCCAAGGAGCAACTTTCTCCCAATGAGCACCCCCGTTTCCGTCGTTATCCTCGCCGCCGGCATGGGCACCCGTATGCGTTCGAAAACGCCCAAAGTGCTCCACCGCGCCGGTGGGCTCGCCCTGGTCGAACACGTCGTGCGGCTGGCGCGCACCGTGGCCGAGCCCGAAAACATTGTCGTCGTAGTCGGCCACGGGGCGGAGGAGGTCCGCGCCGTGCTCGCCCCCTACGGCGTGCGCACCGCCGAGCAGACCGAACAACTCGGCACCGGCCACGCCGTCCGCTGCGCCCGCGCGGCCGCCCCCGCCACGGGCCATCTGGTGGTGCTGTACGGCGACGCTCCGCTGCTCACCGCGGCCACCCTCGCCGGGCTCGTGGGCGAACGGCCGGAGACCGCGACGGTCCTCACGGCGATCCTGGACGACCCCACCGGCTACGGCCGCATCCTGCGCGATCCGGAAGGCCACGTGGCCGGCATCGTCGAACACAAAGCCGCCACCGCGGCCCAGCGCGAGATCCGGGAGATCAACTCCGGCATCTACTGCTTCCGCGCCGAAAAGCTGTGGGCCCACATTGACGCCATCGGCACCAACAACCCCGCCGGGGAGTTCTATCTTACGGACATCGTCGAACTGCTCCGCGCCGCCGGCCATCTGACGCACGCGCGCATCCTGGCCGATCCCGACGAGCTGCTGGGCATCAACACCCGCGTCGAATTGGCGAAGGTCGATGCCATCTTCCGCGCCCGCAAAGCCAACGAACTGATGCTCAGCGGCGTCACCCTGGAGCGGCCGGAGACGATCACCGTGGATGCCGACGTCACCGTCGGCCCGGACACGATCATTGAGTCCGGCGTCCGCCTGCTCGGCCAAACTCAAATTGGCGGGGACTGCCGCATCGGCGCCGGCTCCGTACTGGCCAACGCCGCGCTCGCCGACAACGTTCTCGTCCACCCCTATTCCGTCATCGAAGACTCGCGCATCGGCGCCGGCTCCCGCATCGGCCCCTTTGCCCGTCTGCGCATGAACAACGTCGTCGGAGAAAACGCCCACATCGGCAACTTCGTCGAACTGAAGAAGACTCAGCTCGGCGATGGCGCCAAGGCCAATCACCTGGCCTATCTCGGTGACGCCGTCGTGGGCGCCCGTACCAACGTCGGAGCCGGAACCATCACCTGCAACTACGACGGGGTCCACAAGCACCAGACCACCATTGGCGAAGGAGTCTTTGTGGGCAGCAACTCCACGTTGGTCGCCCCGGTGACGCTCGAAGCCCGAAGCTACATCGCCGCCGGCAGCGTGATTACGGAAACGGTTCCCGGCGAAGCGCTCGGCATCGGCCGTGGCCGCCAAGTGAATAAACCGGGCTGGGTGGCGAAGAAGAAGGGTTAGTCCTTCACCTGCTCCTTCACTTTTTTGGCCGCCTTCTCGGTCGCTTCGGCGGCCATGCCGACGCCTTTGCGCGTCTGCTCGGCAATCTCTTTTCCGACTTCCTTGGCCACGTCGCCGGTCTCTTTGGCGGCTTCCTTGATGGCCTCGCCCGCTTCCTTGCTTTCACGGCGAAGATCGGCCTTCCGGTCTTCGGCGCATCCCGCCAGCAGAAGCGCGGCGGCAATCAGTATCGGCTTCATAGGGGAAGCATACGCCCTCCTGGCCTTCCGTTACAAGACCAGAAACGGGTGATACAGATTCGGCAGCTTAATCTCGCCAATCGCGACCAAGGCGCCGGAGGCGTCCACCGCCCGGACGTACGGCGCCCCCTGCTGCACCCGAAACGGATTCACCCGGAAATCGCGGCCCTGCCGGATGAAACCCGCCGTCACGTCGTTCACGCGTTCGGCCGGAAACTCCGGCAAGAGCGCGTTTGACGGGATCAGCGCCGCCGCCAGCACCGCCGGGTCGGCCAACTGCTCCAGCGTCCGGGCGTGTTCGAGCGTGAACATGCCGGCCCGCGTGCGGCGCAGCGCCGTCAGATGCGCCCCGCAGCCCAGCGCCGCGCCCAGGTCGTGCGCCAGGCTGCGAATGTAGGTCCCCGTCGAACAATGCACCCGTACCCGCGCCGTATCGCCACCGCATTCGAGCAGCGCCAACTCATGAATCGTCACCGGCACGGCCTTCAGTTCCACCGGCTTATTCTGCCGCGCGAGCTTATAGGCCGGCACCCCGTTGATCTTCTTGGCCGACACCGCCGGCGGCATCTGGATGATGTCGCCGCGGAAGGCGTCCAGCGCCCGTTCGAGCGACGCTTCGTCCAGGCTCACGGGCACGGCCGCGGTGGTCGCTTCGCCATCGGCATCGTAGGAGTTGGTCGCAAAGCCGAAGCGAATCACCGCCTCATAGACCTTATCGGCATGGGTGAAAAACTGCGCCAGGCGGGTCGCCCGGTTCAGCACGAGCGGCAGCACGCCGGTCGCCATCGGGTCCAGCGTTCCTAAATGCCCCACGCGCTTGGTCTGCGCCAGCCGCCGCATCTTGCCCACCACGTCGTGCGACGTCCATTCGGTAGGCTTATCCACCACAATCACTCCGTCCATCAACTTCCAGGTTGGCACAAGTAGACTGGTAAGGGTGGAACAAGAGCAGGTTCAGGGCAAGCTTTATGACAGCCAGTTGCTGCGCCGGCTGGCGGTCTATCTCAAACCGTACCGCAAGCAGGTAGCGGCCACGCTCGCGCTGCTCACCCTCCATTCGCTCCTTGAGTCCGTCGGCCCGATTCTCACAAGCATCGCTGTCGACAAGTATCTGGTCCGCCGGGCTCCCGGCGCCTTCGAAGGTATCGCGCAGCTCTCGCTGCTGATGCTGGGCGTCGCCATTCTCATGCTGCTCGCCGAGTTCGGCCAGGCGATGCTGATGCAGTGGACCGGCCAGCAGGCGATGTTCTCCCTGCGCCGCGACCTGATGGCCAAGCTCCATCAGCTCGATATTGCTTACTTCGACAAGCATCCGGTGGGCCGCCTGGTCACCCGCGTCACCGGCGACGTCGATACGCTTAACGAACTCTTCAGCTCGGGCCTGGTGGCCATCCTCGGCGACGTCATCATGCTGACGTGGTTGCTGGGCGTCCTGCTTTGGATGAGCCCCGGGCTCACGGCCATCATCCTCGTGGTCACCCCGGCGATCTATGGCGCCACGATGCTCTTCCGCTCCCAGGTTTCGGCCAGTTACCGCCGCATCCGCCTGGCCGTCGCCCGCATCAGCGCCTTCCTGAACGAACACATCAACGGCATCGCCGTCCTGCAGGCCTTCAACCGGGAGCAGGCCGCGCGCGACGAGTTCGCCGAGATCAACCGGGAGCACATGCTCGCCTTCAAGCAGAGCGTCTTCGCCTACGGCTGGTTCTACCCCGTGGTGGAATTCCTCAGCATGCTGGCCTTCGCCGGCCTGATCGTCTATGGCGGCTGGCAGGTGCCGGGCGGCGGCCTCTCGCTGGGCATTCTCATCGCCTTCTTCCAGTTCGCCCTCCGCTTCTTCCGGCCCATTCAGGACCTCAGCGAGAAGTACAACATCCTGCAGTCGGCCACGGCCGCCAGCGAACGCATCTTTCAGTTGCTCGATACGCCCGTCGCCATTCAGGCCCCCGCCGCTCCGAAGCCCGTCCCCGAAGACCTGACGATTGCCTTCGAAAACGTCTGGTTCGCTTACGCCGCCGAAGATTGGGTGCTCCGCGACGTCAGCTTCACCATAGCCCCCGGCGAAGCCATCGCCATCGTTGGCCACACCGGCGCCGGCAAGACCACCGTCACCAACCTGCTGCTCCGCTTCTACGACGTCCAACGCGGCGCTATCAAAATCGGCGGCATCGACATCCGCGAGTTCGACCCCCACGAACTCCGCCGCCGCTTTGCCATCGTCCTGCAGGACCCCTATCTGTTCACCGGCACCGTCGGCTCCAACATCAGCCTTGGCGACGCGAGCATCAGCGAAGCCCGGCTCACCGCCGCCGCGGCCGAAGTGAACCTGCTCGATTTCATTGAGCGCCTCCCCGGCCGCTTCGCCGAACCGATCCAGGAACGCGGCGGCAACCTCTCCACCGGCCAGAAGCAACTCGTCAGCTTTGCCCGGGCTCTGGTGCACGAACCGAAAATTCTCATCCTCGATGAGGCCACTTCCAGCGTCGAAACAGATACGGAGCTGCGCATCCGCGACGCGCAGAAGAAACTCATGACCGGACGCACCTCCATCTCCATCGCCCATCGCCTGTCCACGATTCAGAACGCCGACCGTATCTTCGCTTTCCACAAAGGCCAGCTCCGCGAAGCCGGCACCCACGCCGAGCTGCTGCAGCAGCGGGGCCTGTACTGGAAGCTGTACCAACTGCAATACCAGGAAGCCTAATGCGCCTTTTCCTTTGTTTCCTGTTCCCCTTCGCCCTCCTCGCCGCCGAGATCCCGGAGCTGGCCACGCAGGTCGCACCGGAAATCGGCGCCGATGCTCTGCTCCGGCTCATTGAAAAGGGCCGCGTCAAGGGCCTCGAAGAACAGAAGAAGACCATTCAGCGGGCCGCGGAACTGGCCCGCATCGCCAAGGAGCCGGTGCTACGCCGCCCCATTCCCGGCTTGAATCAGCAAAAGCTGCCGGAGGTCGCCCTCGACCGCCTCTCGCTCGAAACCCGCGCCATCTTCGCCCTGACGCAGATCGACGCCGAAGCCGGCGCCAAGCTGTTCCGCTCCGTGCCGCGGCCGGCGCCCCGCCCGGTCACCTGCGCGGATGACTCCTACGACGACATCACCGCCTACGCCGCTCTGCTGCGCGTCTTCGGCTCCACCGAAGACAAGCTGTCGTTCATCCAGAGCGTCCGCAGCCACGCCGAACTCGCCCCCGCCGTCTGGCTTGCCGATGAGGAGGTCACTCGCGGAGCGTTAGGCGGCGTCCTGGCCCGGCTCACCGGCGAAGAGCGCCTGTTCACCGGCCTGCTGCCCGATACGCTTGCCAAATTCCGCGGCCTGCCCGTGGGCGATGCGTTGAAAGACTACGTGAAGCGGAACCTCGAAGTCGAAGCCTGCAAGGAGAGTGGCGCCGAAGGCTGGCAGCGCAACACCCGCTCGGCCGCGGCGGCCGAGTTCAAGCTCGAAACGAAACCGCCGGCCACGGGCGGTGGGCTCGAAACCCGCAACTGGCTCGAAGACGATCGGGAGAGCCAAACGCTCTTCCACGAACTGCTCTTCACCCGCGACAAAACGACTCCGCAATGGCAGGACAAATTTGCCGCTTATCTGAAGCGTATTCGCGACGGCAAGGCCTCTTTCGACCGCCAGGCCGAGATGTTCGGCGCGGCCTATGTCGCCTCGCCGCGCGGGTTGATCCGCGAAAGCGTGCTGGCCGAGTACGTCAACGTGCTCGCCCAGGCGAGTCTGCAGCGGGAGAGCCCCTCGGCTTGGTACAAGCAGGCCATCGCGCTGCCGGCCTCGGTCGTCAGCCTGCCGGAGGCCGAGTACGAAAGCGTTCTCCGCGCCTATGAGCGTAGCGGCAACCCCGCCTTGGTGCTCATCGCCACGCAGCAGCGGACGGGACTTTAGTCGCCGCTCGTTCGGCGGCCCTTCAGCCCCACCCCCACCAGCAGGACCCCGGCCAGCAGGAAAAAGGCTCCTGCCGAGAGCCGGTCCACGGCGGCGTGGACGTTGTCAAAGGAGGCCGTCGCCACATGGGCGCCATCCTGATAGAGCCAGATGGCCGCTAACAGCGCGGCACACAAGCGGAGAAGCCAGATTCCTACAGCCAGAGGATTACGCATCGGTCCGTTCGCATCTTCATTGGGATAACCTAGGGTATTTCCCGGATGCTCACCGACCCATAGAACCGGGGTACTCAGGGTCCTAGGCGGTTCCCCGTACCTTTTCCGAACGTCATTCCGGCAAACGTCACCACGCTGCGGGGGTCGATCTGCCAGTGCTCGTAGGTCAGCAACTCCCCGCGGGCGCCGGGATGGGCCGCCAGATAGGAGTAGAACGGCGCGGTGCCGCACCAGTTCAGGTCATCGTTCCGCTCCCGCACCTGCGACCAGAACGCCGCCCGGTCCCCTGCCGCGAGGGCGGCGATGCGTTCGCGGTCCCGCGCTTCAATCTCGGCCATGGAGTCGGTATAGGCCCGGCGCGCCTCCCGGTCGCCGTAGCGCGGCCCTTTGTGGGCCATATCGACGCCCAGCACCCACCGCAGCCGGTCCCCTTCCTTGGCCGACCACTCGCCCAACTCTTGAAGAAACGGGTGCCCGGGCGCCGTTAGCGGACCGCAGAGAATCGGCACAATCTCGATCTCCGGCCCGTAGAGATACTGCAGAAACACCACCTGGAACTCGATCGAGTGCTCGACGGCGAAGCACGGGTCCTCCATCGCGGCCAGGGCCGCCAGCTTCTCCGGCACCCGGGTGCGGCTCTCGCCCACTGGCGTTGCGAAGCGCTTCCGGGTCATCCCGAAGCGGTCCCGGGCGCCCTGATGCGAGGTGCCCAGCACGACGAAGGTCTTTTCCTGCGCCTCGGCCTTAGTCAGGCTGGCGGCCAGCGCGGCGTAGGCGCTGACGTAGGATCCCCGGGCCGGCTCCGGACTCGCGTGCGGCGAGGCGATGGCGTGCAGCGGACCCGCCGGGCCGGCCTCGGCGAACCAGGTATCGAAGAGCTGCCGCAGCGCCACGCCGTCGGTCGGGTAGTTCCCGGGACCGCCATGCCGGGCCGGCAGCGTCTCGGCACGGGCGAAGGCGTCAAACATCCGGGCAAAGTTGTCGTCGTCGAGGAATCCCGCTTCGCTCAGCGGCCCGGCCAGTTCCGGCGGCAGCGGATCTTCGGCCAGCGCCGGCACCAGTCCCGGCGGGATCAGCAGCATCGCCGTCGAAATGCCGGTCGGATCGTGCAGCACCAGCCCCGGCTGTTGCGGATCGTTCGATGGAAACGCATCGATTTCCGGGCGTATACCCATGGGACTATCATAAGGGCATGGCCAAACTTAACGATACGGAACTCGAAGCAGCACTCGAATCGCTTCCGGGCTGGACTCTGGTGAACGGGAAAATGCATCGGGAGTACGCTTTTGCCGACTTCGTTCACGCGTTTGGATTTATGGCGACTTCCGCCATCGCGATCGAGGCAATGGAGCACCACCCCGAGTGGTCCAACGTGTGGAACAAGGTCACCGTCGACCTGACCACGCACGACGTGGGCGGCATTACCTCGAAGGACATTCTCCTGGCCAACAAGCTGGAAGCGATCGCGAAAAAACTGCTGGGATAGGGATTGATGAAAAAGATTGGGTTCGTTTTGTTGGCCTGCGCCGGGCTTGCCGCCGCGCAGGAGTTGGCGGATATCCGTCGCGTCATCGATGAGGCGGTCGCCGCCGGCCAACTGCCGGGCGCCGTGTGCCTCGTGAGCCATCAGGGACGGGTTGTGCACCAGAGCGTCCACGGCTCCCGCGCGCTCGTCCCCGCGGTCGAACCCATGACCGCCGACACGATCTTCGACGCGGCGTCGCTCACCAAGGTCGTCGCCACGACGGCATCGATCATGAAGCTCGTCGAGCAAGGGCGCATCCGCCTGAACGACAAGGTGACCACCTACCTGCCCGACTACCAGGGCGGCAAGAGCGACATCACCGTTCGCCTGCTCCTCACCCATTTCTCCGGTCTCCGCCCCGATCTCGATCTCAAGCCGGAATGGTCCGGCTACGACCTCGGCATTCGGAAGGCGCTCGTCGACAAGCCGGTGAACGCCCCCGGCGAACGCTTCGTCTACAGCGACATCAATTTCATCCTGCTCGGCGAGATCGTGCGCCAGGTCAGCGGGCGCCCGCTGGACCAGTACGCCCAGGAGGAGATCTTTAAGCCGCTCGGCATGAAGGATACCGGCTTCCGCCCGGCTGCCGATTTGACGCCCCGCATCGCCCCCACCGAACAGTATCCCGGCATGACGGCGCCCCTCCGCGGCGTCGTCCATGACGAAACCACGCGCTTCATGGGCGGCGTCGCCGGGCACGCCGGCTTGTTTACGACTGCCGACGATCTCGCCCACTTCGCCCAGGCCATCCTCAACGGCGGCGAACTCAACGGCGTCCGCATCTGGAGCCCGCTCACCGTCCGCAAGTTCACCGAGCCGCAGACCCCCTCCGACCAGCCCATCCTCCGCGGCCTCGGCTTCGATCTCGATTCCCCCTTCTCGGCCAACCGGGGCGAACTCTTCCCGATCGGCTCGGTCGGCCACACCGGCTTCACGGGAACCTCCATGTGGATCGACCCTGCCACGCAGTCCTACGTCATCCTGCTCGCCAACACCGTCCACCCCAATCGCCGCCCGGCCATTACGCCGCTGCGCGCCAAGGTCGCCACCATTGCCGCGGCCAGCCTCGGCGTGGACGCTCCACGCACCACCCTGACCGGCTACAACGAAACGATGTCCGGCGTCCGCCGGCACGTCAACCGGGTCGGGCAGGTGCAGACCGGTCTTGATGTTCTGGTGGCCGAAAAGTTCGCGCGCCTTAAGGGGAAGCGGGTGGGGCTCATCACGAACCACACCGGCCTCACGCTCTCCGGCCGGCTCGGCTACCTGGTGATGCGCGAGATGGGAGTCAACGTCACCGCTCTCTTTTCGCCGGAACACGGCATGTTCGGCAAAGAGGACCGCGAGGACATCGCCGACGCCCGCGAGCCGCAGACCGGCATCCGCATCTATAGCCTCTACAATCAGGCCAATCGGAAGCCGCAGGCGTCCGTCCTGGCGGAGCTGGACGCCCTGGTTTTCGACGTTCAGGATATCGGGGCCCGGTTCTACACCTACACCAGCACGATGAAGAACACGATGGAGGCCGCGGCGGCCGCCAAGATCCCCTTCTACGTCCTCGACCGTCCCAATCCCATTACCGGCGTCCGCGTGGAAGGGCCGCTGATGGATCCGGAGCTCCAGAGCTTCATCGGCTGCCACAACATCCCGCTCCGCCACGGCATGACCGCCGGCGAACTGGCCCGGATGTTCAACGCCGAACTGAAAATGGGCGCCAAGCTCGAAGTGGTCGCCATGAAGGGCTGGCAACGCGGCGACTGGCTCGATTCCACCGGCATCGTTTGGGTGAACCCGTCGCCCAACATGCGCAGCTTGAACGCGGCGCTGCTCTATCCCGGCGTGGCCATGCTCGAAAGCTCGAAGAACTATTCGGTCGGCCGCGGCACGGATGCGCCGTTTGAACAGATCGGCGCCGAATTCATTCAGGGCCGCGAACTGGCCGCGCACCTGAACGGCCGCAAAATCCCCGGCCTACGGGTGTACCCCACGCGCTTCACCCCCAACGATTCGAACCTGAAGGGCAAGACCATTGAAGGCGTCCGCTTCGTGATCACCGATCGGGAAGGGTTCGACGCCGTCCGGCTCGGCATTGAACTGGGCGTCGCCCTGCAACGCCTCTACCCGGGACAGATGAACTTTCCGCTGAACGGAAAGCTCATTGGCAGCCAAGCCTTGCTCAAGGAGCTGGCGGCGGGCGCCGATCCCCGGGCGGTACAGGCGCGCCTTGAAGAGGAGCTCATCCCCTTCCTGGCGCGCCGCGCCAAGTTTCTTCTTTACTGATAACTAGACAATCGCCGTTTTGCTGGTGGCGGTAGCGCGGCCAACCGGTTCCTTCTCGGTATCGGTCGTTTTGCGCTTTGCCGCTTCCACCATCCACAGCGGAGGACGGCCTCGCCGCTTGCCCCGGCCCAAAGCGAGGCGCTCCAGAGTGGCGATTGCCTCCTCGAGCGCGTCTCTTTCCTGCTTCAATTCAGCCAAAATCTTGGTGACATCCATTTGAGTACCTACCGCGACGTATATTCCGTTTGCAGAACAAGGGTAGGTAAATTCAACCTTCCCCTTCTTCTTTGTACTCGAAAAAGGACATAGGTTTCAAGACTTTTGTTCTGAATTCAGAACAGACGGCCAAATTAAACGGGTCAATTCGCGGATTTTAGGCGGCTCCAATGCCGGTAAAACGGGATGCCAATCGCGATAATGCCCAATCCCAGCAGGCTTTCGCGCGGCGATTCGAGCAGCGTCGAAACGATCAGGGCGCCCGCCACCAGAACGAACACGATCGGCACAAACGGATAGCCGAGCGTTTTGTACGGCCGCGCCAGGTCCGGCCGCTTCCGCCGCAACACGAGTACCGACGCCGTCGCCATGCCGTACAGAATCCACGACGCGAAGATCACGCAGGTGAACAGTTGATCGTACCGGCCGGTCAACACGAACAGCATCGACCAGGCCGAAAGCAGCATGATCGAATTCGCCGGGGTGAAATACTTGGGGTGAACCGTGGCAATGGAGGAGAAAAACAGCTTGTCCCGCGCCATGGCGAACGGCACCCGCGCGCCCGATAGGATCGATCCGTTCAGCGCCGCGAAGATCGAGATCATCGCCGCAATCGAAACGGCGTTGGCCCCCGGCGCATCCCAAATCCGCCGCATCATCTCCGCCGCCACCCGGTCGCTCGAAGCCACCACCTCCGCCGGCAGAACGTAGAAATAGGCCAGATTCGCGCCCAAATAGATCGCCATGACGGTCAGCGTGCCCAGGATCAGCGCCAGCGGCAGGTTGCGCTGCGGATTCTTGATCTCGCTCGATACCATGCTGACGTTGTTCCAGCCGTCGTAGGCCCACAACGCCGCCACCAGCGCCGCGAAGAAGCCGGCGATGCCACCGGTTGAAGCGGGAATGCTCGTCGTGTAATTCGCGACCGTCCCCCCGCCAAAGGTGAGTCCGGCCAGGATGATCAAGCCAATCAGCGCGACCTTCAGAATGGTGACGCCGACCTGCACCCCGCCGCCGACCTTGACCCCGAAATAGTTGAGAAAGCCGAGCGCCCCGATCACCACCATCGCCAGCAGCTGTCCCGACTTGATCTCCAGCCACGAGCTACTGAAGATCGTCGCCTCCAATCCTGGGAAGAAGTTGGCCAGATAGATGAAGAAGGCCGTCGCCAGACTCGCAATCGATCCCGACTTAGCCACCCACAACTGCGTCCACCCGTAAACGAAGGCGTAGAACGGACCGTAGGCTTCTCGCAGGTAAGCGTACTCCCCGCCCGCCTCCGGCATCATCGCGGCCAGCTCCGCGTACGTCAACGCGCCCGCCAGCGAGAGCAAGCCGCCGAAGACGAAGACGAAAAACACCATCTCCGCCGACCCCACGCTCAGCACCATCTTCTTCGGCACCAGGAAGATTCCCGAGCCGATCACCGTTCCGACGACAATCGCCGCCGCCCCCCAGACGCCCAAATCCCGCTTCAGTTCAACCATTCCGGACCCTCTCTTCTCTCAGGAAAATCGAAACCAACAACGCCGTTCCCACAGTGACGGCCGAACCGATCAGGACATACCAGGTCCACGCAATGCTCGTGCCGAACTTCACATAGAGGTTCGTTAATAATCCAGCCAGCATACCCGCCATCGCCGCCTTCTCGCCAACGTGTTTGGTCAGCACCCCCAGCAGGAAGACGCCCAGCAGGCAACCGTACACAATCGACGCAATCGACAGCCCCGACTCGAGCACGGACTGAATATTCTGGGCGACCAGCGCGATCGCGAACAGCACCCCGCCCCAACCCACCGTGATCCAGCGGGAGAACCGCAGATACTCCTCCTCGCTCCGCTGCACCTTCGCCATCGGCTTCCAGAAGTCCATCACGGTGGTGGAGGCGAGGGCGTTCAACGCCGCGCTGAGGTTCGACATGGCCGCCGCCAGCACGGCGGCCATCACGAGCCCCGCCACGCCGCGCGGCAGGTAGTCCCAGATGAACTGCGGATAGATCCGGTCCGGCACCGCGGGCGGCGCCTGCCCCGTGTCTTTGTAGTAGACGAACAGGATCAACCCGATCAGCAGAAACAGCGAGAACTGGAAGAAGATCACCACCCAACTGCCGAACAGCGCCAGGCGGCTCTCCGTCTCCGTCTTGCCGGCCAGCAGCCGCTGCACCATCAGTTGTTCGGTGCCGTGGCTCGCCGTGGTCAGGAACGCGCCGCCAATCAGCCCCGCCCAGAAGCTGTACGGCCGGCCGAAGAACTCGGCCGACCACTCGAACCGGAAGTCGAACACCCGCAGCTTGTTGCCGGCTTGCGCCACCTCCCAGATGTGCGGCCAGCCGCCGGGAACCAGTTGGAAGATGACGTACAGGCTCACCAGCGCGCCGAGGATGTAGAGGAACATCTGCACGACGTCGGTCCAGATCACGGCCGTCATGCCGCCTTCAAACGTGTAGAAGAGCGTCAGGGCCACGATGAGCAGAATCGAGGCCAGTTCGCCCGTGCCGAGGATGATCGAGATGACGATCGAAATGGCGAACACCCGGACGCCTTCCGCCATCGCCCGCAGCAGCAGAAAGCTTCCCGCCGTGAGCTTGCGGATGTTCGGGCCGAAGCGGCGCTGCATGAGCTCATACGCGGTGTACATTTCGCCGCGGAAGTACTGGGGCAGGAAGATGGTGCTGATGATGACGCGGGCGACGAGATAGCCGAAAACCACCTGCAGAAAGCCGAAATCGCCGCGGAAGGAGATGCCCGGCGTGCCGATCACCGTCAGCGTACTGGTCTCGGCCGATACGATCGAAAACCCGATCGCCCACCACGGCGTGTTCCTCCCGCCGAGAAAATAATCCTTCAGCGAACGCTGCGAATTGCGGAATTGAGCCCCAAACCAGGTGATGCCGATCAGGTAAATCAGGATGACGCCAAGGTCGAAATAGCGCATGGGAGGAAATGGGAGTGTAACATGGCAGTTGCTGGAACAATTTCGATCCGGGATCCATCTAAAGGGCGTAGTGCGAATAGCGTTGCGGCGCGGTTGGAGATTCGGGTATACTCCGGCTTTGCGCATTCTCACTCGGGAGGCATGAGTGTTTTTTCGGAAGACATTACTCATAATGGGTTTGGCCGCTGGCCTGGCCCTCGGACAGGAACCCAGCTGGGTTGACCGGCAGGAATACGAATTGGTAGTGGAGCAGATCGGCAAAGCCACCGACCCGGCCAAGAAGCTGGAGCTCCTGAACCAGTGGAAGCAGAAGTATCCCAAGACCGCGTTCAGCATGCAGCGCCTCGGCCAGTTCCTGGTGACCTACCAGCAGCTCGGCAAGGCCGCGGAGATGCTCGGCGTCGCGAAAGAGATCGCGGCCGCGGATCCCAAGAATTTCACCGGTCCCTACTACGTGGCTCTGTTGACCACGTCCATGCAGACCACCGATCCCGCCGCGCTGGACGAAGGCGAAAAGGCCGCCAATCAGCTGCTGAGCGGCATCAATGACTATTTCGCGGAAGCCAAGAAGCCGGCCAACGTGGACGCCGCTGCCTGGAACAAGCAGAAAGCGGATGTGCAGAACACCGCGTGGCAGACGATCCTGTTCGTCTCGAACCAGAAGAAGGATCCGGCGCTGATCGAAGACCGTCTCCGCAAGTTCATCGACTTCAACCCGGCCAACGCCGAAGCCGCCTACAAGCTCGGCGCGGCCATCTTGGGGCAGAAGAAGCCGGAGCGGCAACCGGAAGCGCTGTGGCAGGTGGCTCGCGCCTGCGCCTTGACGGGTCCCGGCGAACTGCCGGCGGCCAACAAGAAGGCCGTCTGCGATTACCTGAACCGGGTCTATCCGCAGTACCGCGGCGACAAGAAGGGCCTCGACAAGCTGATGGCGGATGCCGCGGCTGCCCCTTACGCTCCGTCTGGTTTTGCGATCGAAACGAAGCAGCAGGAAGATATCAAGCAGTTGGAAGAGCTGAAGAAGTCCAATCCGCAGTTGGCTCTGTGGGTGCAGTTAAAGCAGGAGCTCACCGGTCCGAACGCGGCGACGAACTTCGAGAGCAACCTGAAGGGCGCGGCGCTGCCGAAGCTCAAAGGCAAGCTGGTCTCGATGGAACCGGCTGTGAACCCGAAGAAGATCGTGGTTGGGATTTCGGACGCCGCAACGCCCGAGATCACCATCGAGCTCGAAGGCGGCACCCCGTTCCGCGGCAAGGCGGATCCGGGCACCGAAATTGAGTTCGAAGGCATCGGCAAGGAGTTCTCCGCTGATCCGTTCAACCTGACCGTCGAAGTGGAGAAAGAGAAGATCACCGGCTGGCCCGTCCAGGCCGCTGCTCCGAAGCCGGCCGCCAAGAAGGGCGCCGCGAAGAAGAAGTAAGTAGTCCTGACTGTAGTAACGTGAAAGGGCGAGGCTCCGGCTTCGCCCTTTTTCTATGTTGCGCCTGCTTTTCCTTGCTCTGCTTGTGTTGACGCCAGCAGCGGCCCAACGCTTCGGTCGGCTGACGCGGGAGTTCCTCGAACTTACTGAGAACCAGGATGTGCGGCTTCGCGAGATCGTCGAGCCCTTTTATCGGTGGGGAGAGACGCAACGCGAGCGCATCCGCCAGGTGGAAGCAGAGATCGAGGAAGAGGCGAGGAAGACGCCGCCCGATCCGATGGCCCTAGGGGTGCGCTTCGCCGAACTGGAATCCGTTCGCCGCCACAGTGTGGAACGGCTCGCCGAGGTAATTCGTCTCCGCCGGTCCGTTCTCACTCCGGAACAACTCCGCCGCGTCCAACTTCTCGAACAAGCGGCGCGCCTGTCCGACACCGTCCAGGACGCCAACTGCGAGTTCGTGATGCTCCCCGACGACCTGAACGGCGCCTGCGGCGTCGCCTCCGTGAATCTCCGAACGCCCCTCCCTTCTCCCGGTTCCGTCATCCCTACGGTCGTCGACCCATCGGTTCCCTTTGACCCCACGGCGCCGCTCCGCCGCTATCTGGAACTCACGCCCCAGCAGTCCGCGGTCTACCTTCGGAATCTGGAACTCCTGCGCACCCGCGAGGCGGCAGCCGGCAGCCGGCTGGCCTGCTCCGACGAGGAGGCGAACCGGGCCTTGGCGGCGAGTCCGCTCTCCCCGGCCGATATCGGCTTTCCCAAGGCGAACGCCATTAACGCCTACCGGCTGATCCGCTCGTTGTACGAGGAAGCGATCAACGAGAACGTGGCCCTGCTGACCCCGGCCCAGCGGCAGCGCCTCGAACTCCTCGAACAAGTGCAGATGCTCACCGTACCCGCGGATCTGGCTCGGCGATTCGCTCTGCTTCCACCGGTCCGGATACCAGCCGCAGGGTTCGTTTTCTTCTCCGGGATCCCCTTTGGCGCTTCGCTCTATTTTTGCCGGATGCCACTTTAGTATGGACCCCATGCGACTAGCCCTACTCTTCCTCTCCGCCGCCCCCCTCCTCGCGCAGGGCCCGCCGGTCCCGTCCTCCATTGCGGAGTATCTCGGTCTGACGCCGGCGCAGGTCGCCACGTTCGTCCGCAATCTTGATGAGCACTACGCCCGCGCCGTAGCCGTCGAGGAACGGCGCGACACGGTGGAAGCCGAGATCGCCGCCGAGGCTCTCCACGATCCCGTGGACCCCATGGCTCTTGGCCTGCGCCTCGCGGAGTTGGAAACGACGCGCCGCGAGTTCGTTGCCCAAGGCCGCGAAATCATCGCCCGCCACCGGTCCCTCCTCACCCAAACCCAAGCAGCGCGCCTCGAGATTGTCGTGGCCGCGATGATGGCGTCCAACCAACTGGGTGCTATCGCCAGCGACGCCGCGTGCCTTTACCTGATGGAGGGCTATAGTGGGTCGGGTTCGTTCTGCCACTTCATGTACGCAGGTGGCATTGCCTCGCAGGCAAAAGACCGCGCCCGGCGGACGACCGAAGAGCGCTCCGCGCTCGAACAGTTCCTCCAACTCACCCCGGAGCAGATCGCCCGCTACCGCGCCAACCAGCGAGAGTTCATGACCTGGGTGCATGCGCCCAACGGCTCCTATGAGGCCAACCAGGAGGCCTGCCGGGCGTTGGCCAGCTCTCCGCTCGATCCGATGCGCATCGGTATCCCCGCCGCCCGGTTGGCTACCCTGACGCAGAGACACCTCCAGCGCGCCCGAGAACTCATCGCGGCCAACCAGGCTATCTTGACCGACAGCCAGCGGCTTCGCCTGAACATCCTCGAAGAGGCTCGCGCTCTTGCGCCTACCGCCGCCTTCGCGGAATCCGAAGCCTTCCTGGCACGGGCTGACGGACAACCCAACTTCAGCTTCAGCGGCGAAGGAGGCTACTACGGCTCCGGACTTTACATGCGTCAGAGAAACTTCGGTCTATCCTGCTACGGTTACTGACCGCCGAGACAACTCCGCAGATCCTGGTCAAACGTCCGCAACGCCGCCACCTCTTCCGCCTCGGCGCGCCGCTCGTACCCCTTCCCCACAAAGAACGCTTCCCCGCCCCGCCAGACGAGCGCGGCAAAGCCCTGCTCAATCATCAACCCCGGCGCGCCCACGTTGCCGAAGCCTTTCTCCCGCCGCTCCACCAACGAAACGAAGCCACCGCGCACAAACAGAAAATGCGTGGAGATCTCCGCCGGCAGCAGGTCAATCCCCGCCGCCGCCAACCGCTCGAAGATCTCCAGCATTACATCTTGTACCGGCCGAGATCCTCGTCGTTCAGGCTCTCGAGCCACCGCTTCAACTCGTCGTTGGTCACCTTATCGGACACAGAGTTGGTCGCCTTCGACGTCCGGATCACCTGCTCGTCGACATAGATCGGACAATCGGTCCGCAGCGCCAGCGCCAAGGCATCCGACGGCCGCGAATCCACCGTGATCAACTCGCCATCTTTTTCGAGCCAGATCATCGCGTAGAACGTGTCGTCCTTCAACTCGTTCACCACCACCTTGCTGACGTTCGTCTCCAAACCCGCCAACAGGGTCTTGATCAAATCGTGCGTCATCGGCCGCGGCGTCGCGACTTTCTCAATCTCCAGCGCAATGGCGTTCGCTTCATACATGCCCACCCAAATGGGCAAAATCGTACCGCCATCCACATCCTTCAGGATGACAATGGGCGTCTGGGTTACCGGGTCCATCATCAGACCCCGAATCTTCATTTCGATCTCCACGCGCCCTCCTCGTTCCATTCTAAGCCGCTTCCCCAACCAGAGATACCGGGCCGGACCGCGTGACCAGCACATCCAGATAGCGCCCCTGCAACTCGGCCGCCTGCCCCTCGGGGTGCGAAAAGTTCACCGTCTTATGCTGGGTCGTCTTGCCGACCCATTGCCCGGTGGCCAGATTGAAGAACTCCACGTGCACCTCGTAGGTCTCGCCCACATAGTTCGCGTTGTTCTGAATCTGGATCATCCGCTGCCGCTCCTGCACCTGCATGTGCCGCCGGCCCTTCTCTTCTTCTGGAATCTGATCGCCCAGCACCAGCGCCGGGGTGTTGGGCCGGGGCGAGTACTTGAAGTTGAAAATGGCATCGTACTGCACTTCATCGAGCAGCGCCAGCGTGTCGTCGATATCCTGATCGGTCTCGCCGGGGAAGCCGACGATGATATCAGTCGTGATCGCCATCGGCCGCTTGGCGGCCTTCATCCAACTGATTCGCTCGAGATACTCCTCCCGGGTGTACAGCCGCTGCATCCCATCGAGAATCCGGTTCGACCCGCTCTGCACCGGCAGATGGATGTGGTTGCACAGCGAGGGCGTGGCATCAATCGCCGCCACGATCTCTTTCGTAAAGTCCCGCGGATGCGAGGTCGTAAAGCGAACCCGCCGGATCCCGTTCACGAGCCCCACCTGTTCGAGGCACGTCGCGAAATCCCAACGCTTTGGCGAGGGGTCGCGATAAGAGTTCACGTTCTGGCCGAGCAGCGTGATCTCGGTATAACCCAGGTCCGCCAACCGCCGGACCTCTTCGATGACGCTATCCGCCGTCCGGCTCCGCTCCGGGCCCCGCGTGAAGGGGACAACGCAGTAGGCGCAGGCTTTGTCGCAGCCTTCAATGATCGTGACGAAGGCCCGGTAGGGGTTATCCCGTCGCGTGTACGGGGTATCGAACGCCTCTTCCGTATCCAGGCTCAACCCGGTCACCCGGCGATCGCCCTGTTCAATCTGGACGAGCAGTTCCGGGAACTTCGTGTAGCTCGCCGAGCCCACCACCAGCGAAACGTGGGGCGCCCGCTCAAAGATCTTCTCGCCTTCCTGCTGGGCGACACAGCCGAGCACCCCGAAAACCTGGTTGCCCTTCTTCGCGCCTTTTTTAAAATTCTGGAGTTTGTTGAAAACCTTCTGTTCGGCCTTATCGCGGATGGAACAGGTGTTGTACAGCACCAAGCCGGCCTCCTCGGCCGTCGGCACCTGCAAATAGCCGCGCTCCCGCAGCGTACCGATGACCTTCTCCGAGTCATGCACGTTCATCTGGCAACCGAAGGTTTCGATGTAAAAAGAGCGATCCACTCTATTATTATAGTGGCCGAAGAACTGTAGATTCTTCCTGAAACTGCCGAAATAGAGATTATGCGTTTTTGGGCCTTCGCGTTTTGTGCCGTCGTCACCGTCTGGGGCCAGCCACAGAGCAGCACGACCCGGACTTACACCTTCGACGCCAACGGCACCCGCCAGCTCGCCTCGGAGGGCACGACGGCGAACGGATCGAGCGCACAAGCGGTGCAGAATCTGAACGGCGGACTGTCGCCCATCGAAAAGGTGGAGGAGCGCGTCCTGCGGGAAGATGCCGTGGGCCGCGTGATCGAGCGGATCATCCGCCCGTACGACGCCAATGGCCAGGCCGGTTCTCCGCAAAAAGTACAAATTGAGGAGCGCAAACGCCCGGACGGCTCCAAGTCCATCGAAACCCAGGTCTATTACGGCAACATCAGCGGCGGTTTTTCCCTCGCCGAGAAGACCACGTCCGTCGCCCGGACCGCCGGCAACGTGGAAACGATCGAGACCCAGGTCGCCCGGCCGACCGTGAACGGCTCCGTCGAATTGGTGGAGCGCAAACAGGCGCGCATCGAAACCGGCGACAAGACCAAGCAGGAGCTGCTGACCGTGGAGCGGCGCGACGCCAACGGCAACTTCCTTCCCGCCCTGCGCGAAGTGAAGCAGACCCAGCAACAGAACGGCAAGACCATCGAGACCGTGACCGAGTACATCGCCGGGTTTTCGGGCCAGCTGCAACTCAACGGGCAATCCGTGGCCGAAACGCAGAAGCGGCCGGACAGCACCGAAATCCGGCAGGTGACCATCTTCGGGATGAGTTCGCCGGGCCGTCCGAACTCGGACAAGCCGCAACTCCGGGAACAGCAGATTATCGAAAGGCGGACCGCCAACGGCCAGACGATCGAGAGCCTGAGCATCCGCCGGCCCGCCGTCGACAACCCGGCCAACCTGGGCCCGGCGCAGAGGATCTCGGAGAAGGTTTGCACCGGGGCTTGCAAGTAGAATAGGGCGTATGCCCTTCCCTATCGACCGCCCACGACGTCTGCGCCGCACCCCGGCGATTCGTGCGCTTGTCCGCGAAACGCACCTGCAGCCGTCCAATTTCATCTTCCCGCTGTTCGTCGTCGAAGGGGAAGGCATCCGCAAGGAAATCGGCGCCATGCCGGGGAACTTCCAGATGTCGATTGACGAGACCGTCCGCGAATGCGCCCTGATCCACTCGCTCGGCATCGGCGGCGTTATCCTCTTCGGCATCCCCAAGCACAAGGATGAAGAGGCCAGTGGCGCTTTTGACGACGAAGGTATTGTCCAGCGCGCCGTCCGCGCCATTAAGCGGGAGGTTCCCGGTCTGCTGGTGGTGACCGACGTTTGCAACTGCGAGTACACCTCCCATGGCCACTGCGGCAAGATCGTGGATGGCGACGTGGACAACGACATCACCCTCGAATGGCTGGCCGCCTCGGCGGTCTCTCATGCCCGCGCCGGCGCCGATATCGTCGCCCCCTCGGACATGATGGACGGCCGCGTGGCCGCCATCCGGGATTCGCTCGACGAGTCCGGCTTCTCGCACCTCCCCATCATGGCCTACGCGGCGAAGTACGCCTCGAGCTACTACGGCCCCTTCCGCGAAGCCGCCGAATCGGCGCCCCAGTTCGGCGACCGCCGCACCTACCAGATGGACCCCGCCAACGCCCGGGAGGCGATGAAGGAGATGGCGCTCGATCTCGAGGAGGGCGCCGATATTCTGATGGTGAAGCCGGCGCTCGCCTACCTCGATATCATCCGCCAGGCCTATGACCGCTTTGAGGTGCCCATCGCGGCCTACCAGGTCTCGGGCGAGTTCAGCCAGATCGTAGCCGCGGCGCGTCTCGGCTGGATCGACGGCGAACGCATGATGATGGAGTCGCTCACGTCCATCAAGCGGGCCGGAGCGAGCATCATCCTCACCTACTTCGCCAAGGATGCCGCGCGCCTACTCCAGTAAAGCCGCAGAGGGCATCTGCACAAACAGGGCGGCGGCGCGTCTCGGCTGCATTAGGATGACGTCGCTCACCTCCATCCAGCGGGCCGGAATCCTCCCCTGCTTCGCCAAGGATGCCGCGCGCCTACTCCAGTAGCGCCGCATAGGTCACCTGCACAAACATGGCCGCGGCGAGCCTCGGCTGGCTCGACGGCGAACGCATGAGGATGGCGTCGCTCACGGGCCGGAATCCTCACCGACTTCGCCAAGGATGCCGCGCGCCTACTCCAGTAACGCCGCGTAGGTCATCTGCACGAAGGCGGTCCGCTCGTCGCTGCCGCCTTCGCGGTGGATGAGAAAGATCCCGATCAGGTCCTTGGCCGGATCGAGAAAGGAGAACGTACCGTAGCGCCCGCCGTGGCCGAAGGTCCCCGGGGTCATCCCCATCGGCGAAAAGCCGGGCCGCACGACGTAAGAACCGAGCCCCCAACCCATCCCCGGCCCGTTCGTCGCCAGTTCGCCGGTATGCACCGTCCGCATCAGCCGCACCGCGGCCGGCGAAAGGAGCCGGAAGCCGTTGGCCGCCTTCCCATTGCGCAGCAGCGCCTGGTAGAGCAGAAACAAATCCGCCGCCGTCGAGTACACCCCGCCTTCGGGCAGCGAGTACTTCGCCCCGGCCCGGTACTTCATCGCCCCTTCGCCCAGCGGGTCGTCGGTGTACTTCACCGGTTTCCCGTTGCGGAGGATATACGCCGTGGGCATCCGTCCCCACTTCTCCTTCGGCGGAAAGATGTAGGAGTCCTTCATGCCCAGCGGCTCGAAGATTCGCTTGGCCAGGAACTCTTCAAAGCGCAGGCCCGAATGCACCTCCAGAATCCGCGCGAGCACGGCAATCCCCGCGTTGCTGTACTGCCACTTGCTGCCCGGCGGGTAACTGACGGGCGTCTGCGAGTAGACAAGCGCCACGTCCGCAAGCGGCTTATGCAAGGCGCCGTGCAACTCGCCAATCCCCGGCGGCGGGTTCAGCGGCAGGCCGGCGGTATGGGTCAGCAGTTGCTGCAGCGTGATCTTCTCGGGGAGAGAGCGGAATTCGGGCAGGTGCTTTTCCACCGGATCCGAGATCGACAGCTTCCCCTCGTCGGCCAGTTGGAGAATCCCAATGGCCACCATCGGCTTGGTCATCGAGTGAATCTGGAAAATATGGTCGGTCCGCAGCGGCGCTTTGGTTTCGAGGTCGAAGTAGCCCGTCGCCTGCAGGTCGGCTACCCCGCCCGCCCGTCCCACGAGCGTGACGACCCCGGCGACTTTCCCCGCGTCCACGAACTCCCGCATCCGCACCGGGATCGCCGCCAGGCGTCCGGCTTCAAACCCGCTCTGCGCCCATAGCGCTCCCGCGAAGAACCCAATCAGCAACAATCGCATCGCGGGTGATTGTATCAGTTCCCCCGCGGCATTAGGCACCAAGCCGCTTTAGGCCCAAAGCAGCAAAAACGCGAACAGGCCGATCCAGAGCACGCCCATGAAGTGCCAGTACATGGCCGTCAGTCGGGCCTCCATGCGATGCCGGCGCAGCGGCTGCTCCTCGCCATCCACCAGCCGCTTCGACCGGCTGTACAGCCAGTGCATGCCCCCGATGCCACCGATCAGGTGCGCCCCGTGGATGAAGCTGAACACGTAGAACATGTTGCCTTGCGGATTGCCGGAAATCGTCACGCCCCGCGCCAGCAAAAGCCAAGCCCCGGCGATCTGTGCCGCCAGAAAGAGATACCCCAAGCCGATTGTGCCAAACAGTTGCCGCCGGTACTCCCCGAGGCGCGCGCGCCATAAGGCCCGCCGGGCCACCTGCAAGGTGAGGCTGCTCACCAGCATCAACCCCGTGCTGAGCCAAAACACCCAGGGAATGGCGATCGAGGCGCGGGTTGGCTGGTCGGGAAGAATAAAGGCGTAGGCGATCACTAAAGCGCCGAAAAAGCAGGCGATGGAGACGAGCGTCAGCACCATGCCCATCGTGCCCAACCTCATCCCGGTAGAGGCTGGAACCTCTCCGGCTGTCTGAATTTCTGAGTCTGTCATTGTCCCCCGGTCCGTCCTACCCCTTATGATGATCTAAGGAATGGCCGACTCTCTTTATTTATCCTACTGGCTCCGGAACTTCTCCGCGCTCTCGATGCTCCGGTCGTTCGGCAAGATGCTCGAACGGTTCCCGTACTCCCCGCAGAACCCCGGGCAAAGCGTCCTGCGCATTGAGGCCGTCTCGTCCACCGAGCCCCCCCTGCTGGAGCGCCCCTTTTCGGACCCGCTCGATGCCGGTGAGGTGATCGAGTGCGCCAACGAGTTCCTGCACGCCGACTGCGCCTACGTCCTCGAGACCTGGTGGGGCCTCTGGCAGTTCCGGAAGGAATGGGAGCTCCGGCCCGCCCGAGTTACCCTCTACTGCTACGGACCGGAGTTCGCCGATACCCCGCTGCTGGGCGACGATACCCCGGCCGAACACCTCCGGATCGATTTCGGCCTCGACGCGCACTATCTCCCGCGGCCCGACGATCCGGCCAGCGCTTACTATACTCGATCGAATCTCCGCGGTCTGCTCCGTCTGGTCCAGCAGCTCGACGAGGCTCTCGCCGTGGAGCGGCGCGCCCTGTGGTCGGAGTCGGGGGGCAACTTCTCCGAAAAACTCGAGCATGCGATCGAAAACCTTTAGGGCTGCAATGGCTTAGCGGCCGCTTAACCCCTCCCCGGCATCTGTTATTATGAGGCTATCCGAAAAGCACTAGTTCCGGTTTGCCAGCGGCGTACTACCCGCGTTCGAGGGCATTCCGGCAGCCATACGCCTTAGGGTAATAGGTAAGTTACGGAAGTTCCGTAAGGTCATCTCACTGTGCTGGCTTCCTAATGACCTGAATTGACCCCCGTACTACTCTCCCGTTACTATCGAGGCGAGGCTACTAAGAGCTATGCTAAGCGGCACTGTAATCATGGAACCGAATGACACCCTGATCGAAGGGGAACTCCCTAAAGTAAAGATGATTCGCGTCGCCATTGCCGATGACCATCCGATTGTCCGGGATGGTTTGAAGAAGCTCCTGGCGCTCGAATCGGACGTCGAGGTGATCGGCGAGGCCGGGGATGGCCGCGCCGTGATTGAACTGGTGCAGCAGACCGATCCCGATGTCCTGCTGCTGGACCTGCGGATGCCGAACCTGGATGGTCTTCAGGCCCTGCAGACGATTCAACAAACCAACCGCCGCACCCGCGTGATCATTCTGACCGCCTCGGACGATAAGAACGAGTTCGTTCAGGCCATGAAACTCGGTTGCTCGGGCATTGTGCTCAAGCAGACGGCTCCGGACCTGATCGTCAAGAGTATCCGTAAGGTTTACTCGGGTGAGATCTGGCTTGACTCGCACACGACCGCGGCGGTGATGCGCCAGTTCGCTTCGCCCGGCGCGGAACTGACGGCGCAGAACAGTTCGGGTGGCAAGCAGCGCGAACGCTCGCCGCTCAGCACCCGCGAACGCGAGATCGTGGCCTTGGTCGCGCAGGGCTACAAGAACAAAGAAATGGCCGAGAAGATGTTCATCAGCGAGCAGACCGTAAAGAACCATCTGCACAATATCTTCGACAAGCTGGGAGTGTCGGACCGCCTGGAGTTGGCGCTATACGCCATCCACAAGGGCCTGCACATGCAAGGCTAGGCCGGAGCGATCGTTTATCCTGAGGAGCATGCGCCTTTTGTGCCTGCTCCTCATTTTCTTTTCCGGGCTCTCCGCCCAAACGCCCTCCCCCCTTCCCCCGGTCCGGGAGCAGGCCGCCATTCAACAGGATTGGCTGAAACTTCGCCTCGAGCGTATTCTGCCTCCGCTGCTGCGGAAACACGGCATCGACATGTGGCTCGTCGTCTCGCGGGAGTACAACGAAGACCCGGTATTCCACTCCCTCGTCTCGCCCACCATGTTCGCCGCCCGCCGCCGCACGATCTATATCTTCTTCGACCGCGGGCCCGGGAAAGGTGTCGAACGGCTCGCCCTCGGCGGCGGTTCGAACGGCGGCCTCTATGAGGTCTATCGCGATCCCAATCCCGCCCCCGGCAATCAGACCCGGGAACTCTGGGGCGAGGGGCAGTGGCTGCTGCTGAAGAAACTGATCGAGGAGCGCCAACCGCGCACCATTGGCGTCAATATCTCCCGGACGCACGCGTTCGCCGATGGGCTCACCGCCGGCGAGCACGAACAGATGCTCGAGTATCTCGGCCCGGACATCACCAAACGGTTCCGGAGGAGCGAACTGCTTGCCCTCGAGTATGTCGAAGCCCGCCTGCCTGAGATGATGCCGCTCTATACCCGGCTGATGACGGTCGCTCATGACCTCATCCGCCGGGCCTTCTCCGCCGAGGTCATCCGTCCTGGGGTCACCACCAACCACGACGTCGTCTGGTGGCTCCGCCAGCAGGTGGCCGACCGCAGTCTGGGCACCTGGTTCCAGCCCTCCATTCGCGTCCAGCGTAAGGCCAAGACGGCCACGGCCGCCAGTTTCCTCTCCGAAGACGGCCCGGTCGTCATCGAACGCGGCGACGTGCTGCACGTCGATTTCGGCGTCCAGGGGCTGCGATTGAACACGGATACCCAGCACATGGGTTACGTCCTCCGCGACGGCGAGACCGCACCCCCGCCCGGCATTGTGCGGGCGCTCGAGAAAGCCAAGCGCATGCAGGACCTGCTGCTCGAACGGATGAAGCCGGGCCGCTCCGGCAACGAAGTACTTGCCGAGACCCTGGCGCAGGTGCTCGATGAAGGGATCCGCGGAACGGTCTACTCTCACCCGATCGGCGACCACGGGCACGGCGCCGGACCGATCATCGGGCTCTGGGACCGGCAGCAGGGCGTTCCCGGCCGCGGCGATGTCCCGCTCAAGACCGGAACGTGGTTCTCGATTGAACTCTCCGCCCGGACCCCCGTCCCCGAATGGGACGGCCAGGAGCTCTTCGTCGGGATGGAGGAGGAGGCATGGTTGACGCCAGAAGGCAAAATGCAATGGGTTTTGCCGCGCCAGGAGCGGTATCACCTGATCAAGTAAGTCCCAGACGCTTCCGCCGGTTGAGCTCCTGCTTTTCAAAGAGCGGCACCAGCCGGCTTTCAATGTAGGCGAACGCCGCCGGGAGGCCTTCCTGCTGGTAGACCACCCCGATGGCGGCCTCCACCGCGCTCGGCTCCCCGAGCGCGCTCAGGAACTGGTTCGACGTCATCCGGGTATACTTCTCTCCGTCGAGCACGCCATCCTCCCGCAGAATCTTCTCGCGGACGTAGAGCGCCAGCACGGCATCGCCCAGCCAGGCATGCTGGAGCAGAGTAGAACGATCATCAAAGCGGGTCATCACCAACGCTCATTGTCGCTTACGGTGGAACCAGCCACGCACCGAGAATCGTCCACGGACTCGTTTGCACCGAGAGATTCTGCACCGCCCCCCAGATGCCGCGCGGCCCGGCGAAAGCCGGCTTGACGGTGTAGTTCAGGGTGAGCGTCAACTGGTTCCCCGCCCGGACGGCGCTGGACCCTTGGGCGTTGATCCGGCAGTAGCTGTTCTCGATCGTGTTCGATCCGCTCAAGGCGATGGCCGTGGCCTGACTGCCATCCCCGTTATCCGGATACAGAAACAGCAGATTTCCCGGCACAAAGTACGCGATATAGCAGGCCTGCAAGGCGTCCACCGCCGTATTCATCAACAGCCAGACGGTCTGGAGATTGTTCACGTTCGAGACATCCTGAAAGGTGGCCGTCAGCGTCTGCGACGCAGCCGTCGCGGTGGGCGGCGTGAGCGCGTTGGCGCGGGGATAGCTCAGCGCAGCCTCGGGAACCAGCGCCGCGCCCATCGTCTGCCATCCGGAGGTGATGTTACTTACCGACTGGGCCGCGGTGTAAATCACGCGGTTCCCCCGGAAGGAGGCCGCAAAACTCACCGCCAGCGTCAGCGTCAGCGAGTTTCCGCTAATGACCGCCGAAGTGCCCTGCCCGGAGATCGTGCATTGGCCATTGCTTACCGATGCCGCGCTGCCGGGAATCAGCGGGCCAATCAATCCCTCCGCCGTGCCGCCATCGCGCACGAGGAAGAGCAGGCCGAACGGCCGCGAATAGGCGATGTAACAGGCGTTGCCGCCGTCGAGCGCCCGGTTGATCAGGACGTTCACCACCCCCAAATACTCCGCCCCGGCGGGGTGCGAGTACCGCGCGACAATCGTCTGCGCATTGCCACTGGGAGCGATCGGCCCGCCGTCCCGGGCGCTCGGCACGAGAGTATTGGGATTGGCCCCCTGGTTGACGGTAAAGGCCTGACCGCCAATCACGATGATGCCACTACGCGAACTCCCCGGATTCTCCTGATAAGCGAACTGGACCGCGTTCCCGGACTGCGTTCCGCTCAGCCAACTCACCGCCGGAACGATCGGGATGGAGCATCCGGCGCCCGTCGTCACCGTAACGGTGCCCGAACCCGCCAAGCCCGCCACGTTCGCGCTCGCCGCCCCCAACTGGAACGTACAGGCGAAGTTCGCGGTCACCGACCGCACTGCGCTCATCTCGAGCGCCTGGGGATTCGCCGTCCCACTTAGGGATCCGGAGAATCCGGTGAACGCATAGCCGGGGGACGGACTGGCGGTCAAGGTCACGTTCGTACCCAAGGCGTAGAAGCCGTCGCCGGACCCCGGCGCCACTTGCAGGCTGCCGCCGCTGGCAGGGCTCACGGCGCCCGTCAGTTGGACCCGCGAGCTATAGTTCGCCGTGTAGAAGGATCCCTCCGTCGCAATCGTAATCGTTCGCGACGCCTGCCCACCGTCGCTCCAACTCGAAAAAGTCGCCTGGATCCCTGGCGAATTCTGGGAAACCGGGGCGCTCACGGCCACCACGGTGCCGGGAGGCAAGTCGAGGCTGAACGGAGCCGTCCGGTTGACCCCGTTCACCACCAACTGCAGCCCCGCGGGCACCGTCGCAAACGAGGTCACTGCCGTCGCCGCAAATCGGCGCACCCGCTGGTTGCGGCTGTCAGCAACATAGATTTGGCCGGAGCTATCCAAAGCCACACCGCGCGGATCGTAGAGCGATGCCGCGGTCGCCTGGCCCCCATCGCCGGAGTAATTGGCGACTCCCGTGCCCGCCGCCGTCCGAATCACTCCCGCCGCATTCACCTCCCGAATGCGATGATTCCCGCTATCAGCGATAAACAGGCTCCCCGCCGAACTGAACGCCAAACCCGCCGGAAAATTCAACCCCGCCGCCGTGGCCGGCCCGCCGTCGCCCCCGGCCCCCGGGCTCAAGGTACCCGCCACGGTCGTTATGGTCCCTCCCGGCCGAAACCGCCGAATGCGGGAACCATCCGCCACATAAACGTTCCCCGCACTGTCCAGGGCCAAGCCGTTCGGCCCTGCCAGTTGCGCCGCCAGGGCGCTCCCTTCGTCGCCCGCCGTCCCATAGGCGCCCGAACCCGCCACCGTCGTAATCACCCCGCTGCTCACCCGCCGAATCCGATTCGTGTAGTCGGCAATAAAGAGGTTCCCGCTCCCGTCCACGGCCACCGCCGAAGGCAGCACCAACCGCGCCGTCGTCGCCGCGACGCCCTCGGCCGGAGAGGTGCCCCCACCGGCCACCGTCGAGATCACCCCGCCCGGAGTCACCCGGCGGATCCGGTCGTTAAACGTGTCGGCAATATAGAGGTTTCCGGCTGCGTCCACCGCGACGCTCGAGGGACGGTAGAGCGTCGCCGCGGTCGCCGGTCCGCCATCGCCGCTGAACAGGATTCCCCCCGAACCCGCCACGGTGGTCACCGTGCCCGCCGGGCTCACGCGCCGGATCCGGTGGTTCTCCGCGTCAGCGATGTAAAGGTTCCCGCCGCTATCCACCGCCGCCCCCGCCGGGCCGTACAGTTGGGCGCTCGTCGCCATGGCCCCATCGCCGCTGAACCCGGCGGTCCCGGTTCCAGCCACTGTCGTGATGACCCCGCCGGCGGAAACCAGGCGGACCCGAAAGTTACTCGTATCGGCGACGTAGACAGACCCCGCCGGCCCAGCGCAAACCCCCAGCGGTTGATACAACGCCGCCCCGGCCGCCGCCCCGCCATCGCCGCCGTAGGCCGGTGTTCCGTTTCCCGCCAGCGTCGAGATGACGCCTCCGGCCACCCGCCGAATCCGTTGGTTGGCCTGGTCGGCGATATAAATCGTCCCGGCCGCATCCACGCCCACCCCGGCCGGATCCCCCAGTTGCGCCGCCACAGCGCTCCCCCCATCTCCCGTAAATCCCATCGTCCCGACGCCCGCCACCGTGCTGATCACCCCGTTCCCCGCCACCAGGCGGATCCGCCGGTTCCAACGATCGGCAATGTAGACGTTCCCCGCCCCATCGACAGCCACCCCGCGCGGCTGCCAGAGCATGGCGGCCGTCGCCGCCCCCCCATCGCCGGCGAATCCGGCCACGCCGGTCCCGGCAATCGTCGTCAGCGTCCCCCCAATTAAACGCCGTACCCGGTTGTTCCCGGTATCCGCCACGTAAACATTGCCCGCCCCATCCACGGCCACCCCGGCCGGAGCGTTCAACTGGTCCGCCGTCCCGCCCGCCACCGTCGAGATGGTCCCGCCCGGCGTCACCCGCCGAATCCGGTTGTTCCCCGTATCGGCGATGTAAAGGTTCCCCGCCGCATCCACGGCCACGCCATTTGGATCCTGCAACTGCGCCGCCGTCGCCAATCCCCCATCCCCGCTGAACCCCGGCGCTCCGGACCCGGCCACCACCGCAATCGCGCCGCCCGGCGTTACCCGCCGCACCCGCTGGCTCTCGGTATCCGCTATGTAGAGGTTACCCGCCGAGTCCACCGCTACCGCCCGCGGAGACCGCAGCGCCACGGCCGTCGCCACGGGGCCCTCGCCAGCCCCGCCGGCCACGGTAACAATCGTGTTCTGGCCGAACAAGACGATCGGCAAACACACGACGGCCAGGACTCGGATACACGCACGGACCTCGGATTGCACCATGAGACAAACAACGGGAAAACCGCGGCGGGATCTGTCTCGCAATGGACAGACACGCGGCCTATGCTGTTTATCGGAAACTTAGCCCTGTATCATCAGGGAACGTGGGCCTAGGATTTTGCCTAACGCCAAGGTGCTTTCTGGTAGAACGTCACATAGGCATCGCCATCGAGCACGATCATCGGATCGCCGGTCTTCGGATGGTTCCGCCGCTCGAGCCGAAACGTCACGGCGCCTCCCCGCAGACGCGAGTTCGCGGTGATGCTATTGGCCGTCGCCGTCCAGGTCCCCGAATCCGAGGTCTGGCTGGTCACCCCGCCATTTGGGTTATAGCTATCGGTCTCTCCACCGTAGACAAACGTGCCGTTACCGTTCAAGACGATGCACGCGCTCGAATTGTAAGCCCCGCCGTTGGTCGCGCTGAAGTTAGTTACTTTGCACCACTTCCCCACTAACTCCCCCGCCCCCGCGCTCGGGGCGGCCGCGGCCGCCGCCTGCCCGGGCGCCCGCCGGGTCAACCGCACCGGCGTCCCGTCCACCGCCATCACTAGCGTATCGCCGCTCAACTGGAACGGAAACACCTGGCTGCCCTCCGGGCCCCCGGTGGCGATGATCTGATTCCCTTTGACGACATACCGGTAACGGTTGGGCCCCCAAGATGCGGTCCCGTCCGCCGCCAACGTCAGCACACCCTCACCGGCCTGCCACTCACCCACCAAACCACTCTGCGGCGCCGCGGCCGCAGCCGCCGCCGGCTTGGCGCCAACCGCCCGGAGTTCGTACCGCTGGCCATCACTCACCAGCACCAATCCCTGCGCCGAACGCATCGCCTCAAACGGGTACGACTGCCCCCCGCTGCCGAACGAACCCGCCAACCGCTCCCCCGCGGCGGCCGCGCGCACCGGCATCGACTCGCCCTGCGCGCGAATTGTCCCCACGTATGCCGTTCCCTCTCGCCGTAGCTCCAAGGTGAACACCTCGTTCGAGAAGGTCCCCGCAAACGGGTCACCCTGGGCGAACAGCACCGCCGTGCAGAAAAGGAAGCGAAGAAGCATCATAGAATCCGGCCCGTCGATTTCTATCGTACAAACTCCCGCCCCCAAACGCAGGAGGACGGCCGCGCCCGCAAGCGCCGCCGTCCTTCTGCCCGGATTCGACTCTCTTACTTCAGGTCGAACCGGTCCAGGTTCATCACCTTCGCCCAGGCCTTGGCAAAGTCCTGCACGAACTTCTCCTTGCTGTCGGACAGGGCATACACTTCCGCCACCGCGCGCAGTTCCGAGTTCGAGCCGAACACCAGATCCACCGGCGTCGCCGTCCACTTCGACTTACCCGACGCCCGGTCCACGCCCTCGTAGAGCCCTTCCCCTTGCGAGGACTTGTTCCACTTGGTCGACATATCGAGCAGGTTGACGAAGAAGTCATTGGTTAACGTTCCCGGCTTGCCGGTGAAGACGCCGTGCGCCGCGCCGCCCGTGTTGGCATTGAGCGCCCGCAGACCGCCCACCAGCACCGTCATCTCCGGCACGGTCAGCGTCAACAGGTTCGCCCGGTCCACCATCTGCTCGGCCGGAGAGGAGGTCTGCCCCGGCTTGAAGTAGTTGCGGAAGGCGTCAGCCTTGGGTTCCAGGAAGGCGAACGACTGCACGTCGGTCTGGTCCTGCGAAGCGTCGACGCGGCCCGGGGTGAACGGGACCACCACGGTCGAACCGGCGTCTTTGGCAGCCTTCTCGATCGCGGCGGCGCCACCCAGCACGATCAGGTCGGCCATCGACACCTTCTTCTTGCCGGTGTTGAACTCCTTCTGGATCCCTTCGAGCTTGCCCAGCACCTTCCCGAGCTCCGCCGGGTTGTTCGCTTCCCAATCCTTCTGGGGCGTCAACCGAATGCGCGCGCCGTTGGCTCCGCCGCGCTTATCGGTTCCCCGGAACGAAGCCGCCGAGGACCACGCGGTCCGCACCAGTTCCGGAACGGTCAGGCCAGAAGCCAGGATCTTGCCCTTCAGCGTGGCGATCTCCTTGGCGTTGATCGGAGCCGACTCCGCCTTCGGCAGCGGGTCCTGCCAAACCAGGTCTTCCTTAGGCACTTCAGCGCCGACGTAGCGCGACTTGGGGCCCATGTCGCGGTGCGTCAACTTGAACCAGGCCTTGGCGAAGGCCAACTGGAACTCCTCCGGCTTCTCGCGGAAGCGCATGGCAATCTTCCGGTAGGCCGGGTCCGCCTTCAGCGCCAGGTCCGTCGTGAACATGATCGGGGCATGCCGCTTGGACGGGTCGTGCGCGTCGGGGACCAGGTTGGCCGCCTTGCCATCGGCCGGAATCCACTGCGTGGCGCCCGCCGGGCTCTTCGTCTTCACCCATTCATAGGCGAACAGGTTCTCGAGATACTGCGAGCTCCACCGGTTCGGGGTCGAGGTCCACGCGCCTTCGAGGCCGCTCGTCACCGTATCGACGCCCTTGCCGCTGCCGCACTTGTTCTGCCAGCCCAGGCCCTGCGCTTCAATGCCGGCCGCGGCCGGCTCCGGACCCACGCACTTGTTCGGCGCGTGCGCGCCGTGCGCCTTACCGAACGTATGGCCGCCGGCGATCAGCGCCAGCGTCTCTTCGTCGTTCATCGCCATGCGGCCGAAGGTCTCGCGAATGTCCTTCGCCGCCGCCAGTGGGTCGGGGTTGCCGTTCGGGCCTTCCGGGTTCACGTAGATCAGACCCATCTGCACGGCCGCCAGCGGATTCGACAGCTTGCGGTCGCCGCTGTAGCGCTTGTCGTCGAGCATCTTCACTTCCGGGCCCCAGTAGACGAGATCCGGTTCCCAATCGTCGCTGCGCCCGCCGGCGAAGCCGAACGTCTTAAAGCCCATCGACTCCATCGCCACGTTGCCGGCCAGCACCATCAGGTCGCCCCAGGAGAGCTTCTGGCCGTACTTCTGCTTCACGGGCCACAGCAGGCGCCGCGCTTTATCGAGGTTCGCGTTGTCGGGCCAGCTATTCAGCGGGTCAAACCGCTGCTGGCCGCCGCCGGCGCCGCCGCGGCCGTCGGTCACGCGGTAGGTGCCCGCGCTGTGCCACGCCATCCGGATGAAAAACGGGCCGTAGGTGCCGTAATCGGCCGGCCACCAATCCTGTTTCGTCGTCAGGACCTTCTGAATGTCCTGCTTAACAACCTTGAGATCCAAGGTCGCGAAAGCCTTCGCATAGTCGAAGTCCTTTCCGATCGGGTTCGATTCCGCCGCATGCTGCCGCAGGGGCGCGAGGTTCAGCTGCTCCGGCCACCAGAACTGATTGGGTCTCGGGGTCTGCGCCAGGGCCGCATCCGCTAACACTAAAGGGCCGGCTGCAACGGCACACATGGCCAGCAGCCTCTTCAGGTTCTTCTGCATGAAATTCTCCTTAACCGAACAGATGTTCAGTTCCGACCTAATGGTAGTACGTATACGCGAAAATAGGGCCTATAGCTCCTATAGGCATTTCCTATGCCGGGCCGCGGCCTATTTGGCGCGGACGTCGTAGGCCCAGATCGTCTGCAGATCCCGGATGTACAGCGTGCCGTTGGCGACCACGGGATAGGCCCAGGAAGCCTCCCGGCTCCGCGTGTGTTGGGGACGGTTCGGCGGCGTAAACCGCCCTTTTTCGCGGTACCCCTCCGGGTTTGCCTCCACCAGACGAACCTCGCCGTCTTCTCCGTGTACATACAACCGGCCATCGGCGAACAGCACGGAGCCGGGCCCCGTCTCCGTCTTCCACTTCATCTTGCCCGTCAGGAACTCTCCGGCCGCCAGCCCTTGCGAATTCGTCCCGTACAGGATGCCACCCAGCAGCACTTGCCCGCCGAGCGTATTCGGCATGTCCCGCTCGAAGTACACCTCCTCGGCGGCCACCCCGCCGGGCTTGGCGTTCAACTGCACCAGGCCGCCGCCGAACCGGCGCGAGTTCGAACTGTAGACGTAGTTCTCAAACGCCACCGGCGTTGGAATGTTCGCCGGGCCCGTGCTCGTCTTCTCGTAGCGCCAGAGGAATTCGCCGGTCTTGGCGTCCACCCCCACCACGCCTTTATCGAGAAACTGCACGTACTGCCCCCGGCCCGCCGCATTCACGCGGATAGCCGACGAGTACGCCGCCACGTCCCCGCCCGGGACGGCCGACTTCCAAATCACGGCGCCGGTCTTTTTCTGCAACGCCACCATCGTCGCCGACTTCCCGCCCGGCGTCACCACCAGCACCTCGCCATCGACGAGCGGCGACTCCGCATACGCCCACTTGCCCGGCTCCCCGCCGAAATCAGCCCGCAGGCTCTTCTTCCAGTGCAGCTTCCCGTCGCTCGCCCGCAGGCTCACCAGGTCGCCGTCCGAACTCAACGCATAAAGCGTGCCCTTGTCCACGGTCGGTGTAGAACGCGAACTCGGATACGGCGGCTGCTGGTCCGGATTGCCCACCTTGCCCAGCTTATAGGTCCACACCAACTTGCCGTCCGCGGTCGCATAGGCGTTGAGAAACTCCTCCTCCACGCCCTTGTTGCCAATCACGTAGAGCAGCCCGCCCGCCACCGCCGGCGTGCCGTAGCCGTCCCCAGCCGAGTCCACCCGCCAGCGCAGCGGCGGACCGCCCGCCGGCCACTCGGCCAGCAGATTCCGCTCCTGTGAAATGCCCGTGCGCTCCGGCCCGCGCCACTGCGGCCAATCGGCAGCCATTGCTACCAAGGTCAGACCCAGCCAGCCGCACAGCGTCTTCATGCTGCCTAGAATACTGCAACTGATCGAAACCGGCGGTCCCCCGCGCCTGTACCAGCGAGGTACCGGTTTTCATGTTTGCTTCGATCCTGGTTTTGTTGGGCGCTGTTGTGATAGGCCTCCTCTTTTTCGGCGGCGGCGGAGCCGTCACTCGCGACCTCGACGGCGTCGCCACCGTCTCCGTTCCGAAGGACTGGACCCAACGGGCGCCACGGCGAAACGCCCACTGGGTGGCCTTTCCCTTCGTCAAAACGCAGTCCTGGTGGTGGGGCGCCGGCAATCCGCACGAGGTGGAAGCCTGGGTCATCCTCGGCGCGCCCGATTGCTCGACGGCGCAGATCGAAGCCGGCATGATGGAGGCGTTCGAAGCCTTGCAGACCAACACGCAAAGGTTCCCGGAGTTCGGCAGCTACCAAACCACCCAAGGAGAGAAGTGGATCTCCGAAGGCAGCTACCAGATCAGTTCTCTGCACGATCCACAAAAGGTCACCTTCCTCCGTTCCGTCGACCGCGTGAAAAAGGTAGCCTTCGTCGTCCGCGTCTATACGAAAAAGATTCCCCACGAAAAGCTGCAGAAGATCCAGACCCAGCTCTACTCCTCGCTCCAATTCACGGCCCAGCGCGCCACTTACTTCGCCGAGGTCAACGATTGGCCCGCCGTAGCCGCGCGCCGGCAGAAGGCCGAAATCGACTTTGCCAACGGGGTCCTCGCCCAGTTCGGCGCCGGGCCCGTGGGCGCCACGGACACGTTGCAGGAGAACAACGGCTGGCTGGTCGACCGCTGGGAGGACACGCTGATCATCGGCCGCCGGCTGGGCGAACGCGCGATGGACTCGCCCGCCTACGAAGCCCGCGGCGAGCTCACCTGGCTGCGCTGGCGCGGCCAGGAGTGGGACTCCTGGACCGCCTCCAATCGCTCGAAGCCCGGAGGCGGACAGCCCTACTTCCCCTCCGACTCCGTGCCCATCTCCTGGATCCGCGCCGCCGGACCGGAGCCCGACCGCAGCAAGTTCTACTTCTTCACCGTCATTCGCATCCCGCTCACCGGCGAGACCTGGCAGCCGGAGACCGACCCGGCCACCTGGAATCTCGAAGCCTGGATGCAAAACGCACTCCGCATCGAAGCCGAATTCCGCGACGGCAAGCTAAAGATCGAATAGCCTCAGTAACGCCACGAACGCAGGTCTGCCCCGGCCGGATGGCTCGTCTCCATGCGCTTCAGGATCTTCTCGAGATACAGCATGTGGTAGCGGAGCCGGGTCAAATGGTTCGGGTTATTCGGATCGCCGTTCCAACAGTGCTCGGCGCGGTCGCCATACTTCACCTCGCCGCCATAGTTGGTGGTCTTGAGAAAATCCTCCATCAGGTAAACCGCGTTGTTGAGATAGAAGTTGTCCATGTCGCCGCAGTAGATATGCAGCTTGCCCTGCAACTGGGGGCCGAGCTTGGCCCAGTCCCGCTGCAGAATGTGACGCAGATCGAAATTCTCCCGCCAATAGGCGGCCACCTGCGGGTCGATCACCCCGGTCTGTTTGTCCCAGATCCGTTGCGGATACCCATCAGGGCCGACGGGCGAATAGACGGCCTCCCAGATGTCGAACTGCTGTCCGCTCCGGGTCTTTGACCCGAGCGCGAGCTCCATCTGATTCATCGACTCGATGGTCGCCGACACATGGCCCAGATAGTCGCGCTTCCCCGGCCGCGGAATCCGCTGGTGCGGCCCTTCGGTGTAGTAGGCGTTCTTGTCCGCATAGAGATTCACGGTCGAATAAGCCCGGAAGTCGATCGGATCCGGGCAGGCGCCAAAGGCCCCGTTGAACTCGGTGGGATAGAAGATCTGCGCCGCCAGCGCCTCCCAGCCGCCCGTGGAACCGCCGTAGGTGAACCGGGCCCAGCCCTGCCCAAGGCCCCGGAAGCGGCGCTCAATCTCGGGCAACAGTTCAAACATAATGGCGTCGCCGTACGGCCCCAGATTGGCCGAGTTCACGGCGTAGGAGTCGTCGTAATAGGGGTTCGCATGCTGCACCTCCACCACGAGAAAGCGGGGGAAGTTCGGGCTGGTCCATTTCTTGTAGAACTCGTGCGCCTCCTGCTGCACGATGCGGTTGTAGCCGGAAACCTTGAAGCGCTCCGAGTAGTCCGGCTTCAGATTCGGGTCCGGCGGCTCAGGTCGGAACCCCGAGAAATCGGCCGGAAAATGGCCGTGGTACAGCATCAGCGGGAACTTCGCTTGCGGGTGTTCGTCAAAGCCGTGCGGCAGCAGGACGTGGGCGCCGAGATACACCGGCCGACCCCAGAACTTCGTCAGCTTTTCGCTTTGGATGCGCACATGGCGGATGTACTTCGTGTCGGCCGGCGGAGGGATCGGCGGAATCACCTCGCTCAGCGAGAGCGCGAGCTTCGAACCCGCGTGGACCATCAACTTCACCGGCTTCGAGTAGAGATTGCCCGGCGCGCGATTCCATTGGCGGCCTTCGCCGCGGTCGGTCGGCAGCTTCACCGTATGCCCGTCCGCCCGCTGGAACGTCTCGTACAAATCGAGCAGCGCTTGGACGTGATACTCCCCCGGCCGCAGATCCGCCAAACGCCGGACCGGATAACCGTAAGCCTCCGCCCCCACGGAGTGGAAAGCGCCCGGGCGCAGGCCTTCGACATCAACCCCGAAGACGACCTGCGTCCCCGGCCCATCGCTAATCTGGAAGCGCGGCTCGGCGGCGGGATCGGTGGAGAACAACAGCAGCAGCCGACCATCCACCGGTTTGGCGGCCCGTTCGGCGGGTAGTTGCACGGTAACTTCGAGAGCACAAAGAGGCAGAGCGGCAAGCAAGAGAGCAGCGGCGCGAATCATTTCGTGAGTGTAGCGGACAATAGAGGGGAATGCGGATTTTGGTTTTGCTCGCCGGGCTCACGGCGGCATTGGAAGCAGCCGAGTTGCGAGGCATCGTGAAGAGGGAGGGCTCCCCGGCGGCCGGCGCGGTCGTGACCGTCACCCAGGGCGCCGCGCGGCGCACCGCCCAGACGAATGAGCAGGGGGAGTACGGGTTTCGCGGGGTCGCCGAGGGCGCCTGGATGGTCCAGGTGGAATTGCCAGGCTTCAAAACGGAGCGCCGGGAACAGATCGCGGGCTCGGCGCCCGAAGAGTGGAATATGCAGCCGGGTCTCTCCTTTGAGCGGCCCGCCGCCGCCACGCCCGCCCCTCCGCGCCGGGGCCCCGCTCCGCCGCCGCCCGTCAAACCCAAGCCGGAACCCGCGGCGCCCCTGGTCACCGAAGCCTTGCGGCAGAGCGACGAGAAGGAGGAAGCCAAACCCGGCACCACCCCGCTCGCCGACTGGCAGGCGCCGGAGATCCGGAAGGCGAAGTCCTCGGCCTACAACGGCTCGCTGGCCGGCCTTTGGAACCAACCCGCCTGGGACGCACGCGCCTACTCCCTCACCGGCCAGCGGATGGCCAAGCCGGACTACCATCGGGGCCAAGGCCTGGCCGCACTCGGCGGCCGGGATTTTTCGCTGAACTACCAATGGATGCGAAACCGCAGCCCGCAAACGGTCACCGGCCTGGTTCCCACCGCCGCGCAGCGTGCCGCCGTGCGGAATCCGCAGGCCGCCGAGTTAGTCAAGCTCTACCCCGATGCCAACTTCGCCGGAAGCTCGCAATACAACTTCCAGAAGATGGTCACCAGCGGCTTTCATCAGGATGAGGTACAGAGTAAGTGGCAGCGCACCGTCAGCCGCCACACCCTGCTCAGCAGTTTCGCCTGGCAGAGTACCCGGACCGACACCGAGGACCTGTTTGGATTCGTCGACCAGACCCGTACCGGCGGCGGCAACCTGAGCGCCGGCTACCGCCGCGCCTACGGCGCCCGCGCCTTTCTCCGCATCGGCGGCCAACTGAGTTGGCTCGAAAACGAGGTCACGCCCTACTTCGCCGGCCGGCGCAACGTCTCCGCCGCGGCCGGCATCACCGGCAACAATCAGGATCCCATCAACTGGGGGCCGCCGACGCTCGAGTTCAGCGGCGGCATCGCGGCGCTCAAATCGCCCCAGGCCGTTTGGCGGCGGAACCAGGTGGCCGGAGTAACAGGCGACGGCTCCATCGTGCGCGGCAAACATACCTGGAGCGGCGGCATGAGTTACCGCCGCCAACAGTTCAACATCGTGGGGCAGGAAGAGGCCCGTGGCGCCTTCGCCTTCACCGGCGACGATTGGAGTAAGTTCAGCGCCGGCCTGCCGGATACGGCCATGATCGCCTTTGGCAACGCCGATAAGTACCTGCGCGGCGCGACGGTGGAAGTCTTCGCCAACGACGATTGGCGCGTCCGGCCGTCCCTGACGCTCAACCTCGCCCTGCGCTGGGAGTATTGGGCGCCCCTCACGGAGAAGTACGGCCGCCTCGTCAATCCCGGCGGCCCGCTGCGGCCCGATCGCAATAACTTCTCGCCCCGGCTCGGCCTTGCCTGGCGCCCCTGGACGGCCCCGGTGGTCGTGCGGGCCGGGTACGGCGTCTTCCACGACGCCGCCGTCTACGCCCCGGTCATGATGCGCATGGCCCAGCAGGCGCCGCTCTCCCGCAGCCTCCGCATCGGCGGCCCGCTCACGCTGGCCAACGGATTCCCGGCATCCGCCGAAGCCGCCTTCTTCGGCGTCGATCCCAACTTCCGCGTCGGCTACGCCCATAGCTGGCAGGGCTCCGTCCAAGCCGTCCTGCCCGCCGAATGGGAGCTGCTGCTGCTCTATCAGGGCACCCAGGGCACCCGCGGCCAGCAGCAGTTCCTCTCCGGCACCGAACCCGGCCGCGCCGTTCCCGGCGTGGGCGCCACCTTGCTGACCACCAACGGAACCTCCAACCGCCAGGCCGGCAGCATCCGCCTCAGCCGCCGTCTGGGCGGACGCGTCTCGGCCACCGCCAACTACACCTGGGCCAAAGCGCTCGACAACACCGCCCTCGGACCCAAGGGCCAGGGCGCCACGCACGTCGCGCAGAATTGGCTCGATCTGGACGCCGAACGCGGCCGGTCGAACTTCGACCAGCGCCACGCCTTCACCGGCACCGCCGAATTCAACTCCGGCGCGAAGACGCCCTGGCGCTGGACCCGCGACTGGAGCTGGACCGTGCAGTGGGCCGCCGGTTCCGGGCTGCCGTTGACGCCGCACTGGCTGCTGCCCGTGCCCGGCACCGGCGTCACCACCAGTTGGCGGCCGGATTACACCGGCGCGAACCTCTATCAAGCCCCCGAGGGCCTGAACCTGAACCCTGCCGCCTACGCCCCTCCCGCCCCCGGCCAATGGGGCAACGCCGGCCGCAACTCCATCAACGGGCCCCGGCAGATCGCCATCAACACCTCGCTCACCCGGGTCTTCCGCACCAAGGGCCGCGCCGTTTGGGAGTTCCGGGCCGAGGCCGCCAACGTCCTCAACAACGCCACCTTCCCCCACTGGAATACCGTCCTCGGCAACGCGCAATTTGGGGTGCCGGTGGCCAGCAACCCCATGCGCATGGTCCAGGTGCTCGGACGAATTCGCTTCTAAAGCACGGTCGGCAGAATCTCAAGCTCCGGCACGGCCGCCCGCGGATGCAGGACGGCGACCCCGTAGATGATCTCCGCCACGTCCTCCGGCTGCAGCGCCTTCGACAGCGTCTCCGCCGAGGGCTTCACCGGCCGCTTCTCCATCAACTCGGAATCGACGAGGCCCGGGCACACGACGCAGGTGCGGATGCCGTTCTCGCGCTCTTCCTGCCGGATCGCCGCTGCCAAGCCCAGCATGCCGCGCTTCGACGCCTGATAAGCCGCGCCCGAAACGTCGCCGTACTTGCCCGAGATGGACGAAACGTAGATCAGATGCCCCTTCTTCGCCGTCCGCATCGCCGGCAGCAGCGCCGCCGTCAGCGAGTAGGGACCGTTCAGGTTCACCTCAATCAGCTCGTTCCAGATGGTCCGGTTCAGCCGCGTCATCGCGCGGTCCGGCGTGTTGGTTCCGGTGGCAAACACGAGGATATCCACGCCCCCGAGTTTGGCCACGGCGTCCGCCGCCAGCGCTTCCATCGATTCGTGCGAGGAGGCATCGGCGGTGCCGTAGGCGATCTCGTGGCCTTCGGCGGCCAATTCGGTGGCCAGTTCAGCGAGGCGCTCGGCACGGCGGGCGGAAGCGTACACTTTGGCTCCGGCGCGGGCAAACAGGCGGGCAGTGGCGCGTCCAATTCCGCTGGAGGCGCCGACGATGAGGGTTCTTTCCCCTTGAATAGATACAGGCACGAACTATCTATATCACCATCCGGGCAAGTCCCGAACACCTTCGATATGATGTTTTGGAATGCAGACCTTGTCCCGTCGTACCTTTCTGGCCGCCTCGGCAGCGGCCGTGGCGCTCGAAGCCAAGCAGTTGAAGACGTTTGGGGCCCAGCTCTATTCGCTGCGCACGATCATCGACAAAGATCCGCTCACCGTCCTCAAAGGCCTGGAAGACGCCGGCTACACCGAAGCCGAAGTCATCCGCGCCAACATGGACAAGATCTGGTCCGCCCTCAAGCAGACCAAGCTGAAACCCGTCAGCCTCCACATCGATACCCAGATGTTCACCAAGGACATCGACAAGCTCAACCCCGCCCTCGACGACGCCAAACAGCGCGGCTTCAGCTACGTCGTCTGCCCCTACATCGCCCCGCAGGACCGCGGCGGCGTCGACGTCATCAAGAAGCTCGCCGACACCTTGAACAAGGCCGGCCAGCGCTGCAAATCCGCCGGCATCCAGCTCTGCTATCACAACCACGCCTTCGAGTTCGAACCGGTGAAGGAGGGCGGCAACCTCCTCGACGTCCTGATGAAGAACACCGACCCCAAACTCGTCGCCCTCGAACTCGACATCATGTGGGCCAAGGTCGGCGGCGTCGAGCCGGTGAAGGTCTTCGAGCAGTACAAGGGCCGCATCCCGCTCGTCCACATGAAGAACGTCAAGGCCGGCATCGGCCCGCAGTACAACGAAAAGGTGCCGCGGGATGCGTTCGAGGAAGTGGGCAAGGGCGTCATCGCAATTGGCCCCGTGCTGAAAGCCGCGCAGAAAGCCGGCGCCAAGCATTTCTTCGTCGAGCAGGACCAGACCCCCGGCAACCCGCTCGACAGCCTGCGCGGCAGCGCGGGATATCTGAAGTCGCTGAATTTCTAGGAGACAGACATGAGCAAGCGGACGTCCATTGGGACGTGGGCCTACACCATTGGCCCCTACGGCCCGAATCCGATTGATTTTGAGACAGTGTGCGCCAAGCTGAAGGCGCTGGGTTTCGACGGTGTCGAACTCGGCTCCTTCCCGCCGCATCCGAACCCCGGCAACCCCAACGGCCCCAACGAAGGCTGGGCCGGCGCCATGCCCGAAAAGTCGCAGCGGGCCGAACTGGTCGCCCAGATGAAGGAGCGCGGCCTCGGCTTCAGCGGCATCGCCGCCAACCTCTGGGGCGAGAAGCTCATCAATACGGACGACACCTCGAAGTACGTCGCCGAGTTCCGCAAGAACTCCGAATTTGCGAAGGATCTCGGCATCGGAGGCGTCCGCGTCGATTGCGTCCAGCCTCCCACCATCCACCGCGAAGTTGACCACGCGACGGCCCTCGCCCGCGTCGCCGGCGCCTGGAAAGAGTGCTGCGACATCGCCGCCGGCAACGGCCAGTACGTCACCTGGGAGTTCGAACCCGGCTTCGCCTTCAACAAGCCCAGCGACATCGTCCGCGTCCACGACGCCGTTGGCAAAGACAACTTCGGCCTCATGTACGACACCTGCCACGGCCAGATGGTCGGCGTGGTCGGCGCTCGCCAAGAGGGCGAGAAGGAGGTGTTCGCCTCCCAACTCGAACTCATCGCCCTGCTCGACGGCCGCATCAACCACATCCACCTGATCGACTCCGACAACCAGTGCCACAAGGACGCCAATGGCGAGGACGAAACCTCCAGCCATCCGCCCTTCGGCCTCGGCCTTCTCGATTTCGACGCGATCGTCCCGGCGCTCGTCAAAGCCGCCGCCCCGCGCATCCGTCACGACTGGTGGACCATCGACCTCTGTTTCTGGCCGGACGCCTGGGCCGCCACGGAAACCTGCAAGAAAGCCCTCGACGGCCTGGTGGCCAAATACGGAGCATAAGCATGAAAGAGTTACGAGTTGGCATGATCGGCTATGGCTTCATGGGCCGCACCCATTCGAACGCCTATAAGCGGTTGACCGATTTCTTCCCCGTCCAGCACAAGCCCGTGCTGAAAGCCGTCTGCGCGCGCAACGCCGAAAAGGCCCGCGCCTTCGCGGACAACTGGGGCTACGAGCGCATCGAAACCGATTGGCGGAAACTGGTCGAAGCGCCCGATATCGACCTGATCGACATCGGTTCGCCCAACAACACCCATAAAGAGATCGCCCTCGCCGCCGCCGCCAACGGCAAGATGGTCGTCTGCGAAAAGCCGCTGGCGATGACCGTCGCCGAGGCCGAAGAGATGGTGGCCGCCGTCGAAAAGGCCGGCGTCCCGAACATGGTCTGGTTTAACTACCGCCGCGTTCCCTCCATCGCCCTCGCGAAACAAATCGTCGACGAAGGCCGCATCGGCCGGGCCTTCCACTACCGCGCCACCTACCTCCAGGATTGGACCATCGCCGAAGACGTGCCCCAGGGCGGCCCCGGCCTCTGGCGCCTGGACGCCGACGTCGCCGGCAGCGGCGTCACCGGCGACCTGCTCGCCCACTCCATCGACACCGCCATGTGGCTGAACGGCCCCATCACGCGCGTCGTCGCCAAGACGGAAACCTTCGTCAAGGAGCGCACCCACGTCGAAACCGGCAAGGTGCAGCCGGTCACCATTGACGACGCCTGCATGTTCCTCGCCGAGTTCGCCAACGGCTCCATGGGGACGTTCGAATCCACCCGCTACGCCCGCGGCCGCAAGAACTTCAATACCTTCGAAATGAATGGCGCCGAAGGCAGCCTCTACTTCGATCTCGAAGAGCCCGAGTACCTCCAGTTCTTCGAATACCGCCAGCAGCAGAGCGGCAAGAAGACCGAAAGCCACCTCACCGGCTGGCGGAAAATCCACACCACCAACGGCGAGCACCCTTATATGAAGCACTATTGGGTGCCGGGTACCTGCATCGGCTACGAGCACACCTTCCTCAACGCCATCGCCGATTTCGTCATGGGCATCGAATCCGGCCAGCCCACCCAGCCGGACTTCCGCAATGCGCTGCAAACTCAGCGCGTTTGCGACGCCGTTCTCGAAAGCGCGCGCACCGGCCAGTGGAAAACGACGGGGGTTGAGGAAAGTTAAGGTTCGTCGTTCGCGGCCCGATAAGGACGCTAGAGTGAAGCGATTCCTGAAAGCCTGGGTCCTGGTCGCCCTCGCGTCCTTGGTGGGCCGGGCGATGTGGGCACAACAGCTCGAAGTGAAGCCGACCATCGCGCGGTTGCTCGATCCCGGAGAGGACTGGCGATGGCGCACCTACCCCTTCGAGGAGGCCGCGGAGGCCGTCAAGGTCACCATCTTTTTTGAGGATTCCGAGGGTCAGGAATGGGCCGGGTCGAGCCGGGGGTTACTGCGATTCAGCGGCTACCGCTGGGAGTGGGAGCCCCTGCCCGTTCCGACCACCGGCCGGAATACCATCGGAGCGATTTTCGAACGGGTGCCGGGGGAGTTGCTGGTCCAGGTCGACGGGCAGTTGGTTCGCCGCGTCGCGGGACATTGGGAGACCGTCCACGATGGTCTGGCCCCGGGCGATGACATTCTGCGGTCGGCCCCCGTCGGCGGCAACAAAGCCTTTGTGTTCACGTCGGGCGGAGACTATGTCTACGATGGCGTCCGGTTCGCCCGGCACCCCGAACGCTTACCGACGGGGGGCGGATCGCAGGTTCTCTTGTCAGCCGGCCAGCAGCAGGATCTTTGGTTCGGTGGACCACCGGGCCTGCTCCACTCGCGCGGCGGCAAATGGGAGCATGCATTGCCGAGCCAATCACCGATCTCGATAGAGTCTCTGGTGTTCGGCGTACACTTCGGCCTGATGGCTCTCCGCGGTCCGCTAGCCCTGCGCGGCTTGTGGGAGTGGAACTCCGGAGGGTGGACCCGCGTAAACGGAAGCGAACAGGATGTCGTGGTTTCTGCGGCGATTTCAAACGCGAACGAGGCCGTGGTTGCCTCGGAGTCGGGGCAAGCCGCGGTTTGTGTTGCGGGAAGATGGCAAACCATTCGCCAGGGTCTCGGGGCGTTGATGCTCCGCCGGCCTTCGGCCATCGGGTTTCAGCGCAATGGCACGCTCTGGGTAGCGAGCGAGAGCGGAATTTCCGCCTATCGAACTGGTGTGAACACCTGGCTCCGGGCGCAGTTTCCCGCCCCGGACCTTCGCAACACCATTCATGAAGTGCTGGTCCGCAAAAACGGGGAGATCTGGACTGGGGGCATCGAAGGAGTCACCGTTCGGCGCGCCGGACAGGAACCGGAGTTGATCCGCCGCGCGGCGGGAATCGATATTCGAAACGTCACCGGCCTGGCGGAAGATGATGCCGGGCGCGTCTGGGTGAGTAGCGGCTCTGAGTTTGGCGGAGCCGTCCAGTGGGAACACGGGAAGTGGCAAAGAGTACGGGCCGGAGACGGGCTCACCGATGAACCGATCAACCGGATCGTTTCTCTTCGTCTGCCGAAGGGCGGCGGCTCCGAGTTATGGTTCCTCGTTACCCTCCCGGCCTATCAGGGCCGGGCCGAGTTGGCGGGAGCCTTTCAATTCCGGAACGGGCGCTTCGAACGCTGGTCGACCCGGCAGGGTTTACCCAATAATGCGGTCCACGCGGTCACCATCGATCGGGAAGGCGCTCGGTGGTTTGGCTCCCGCGACGGAGTGACCCGTCTCAAAGAAGGCGAGCCCGTACGGCATTGGCAATCCGGAAAAGTAGTGGCAGGCGCCCGGCTCCAGGAGATTCTGGCCGATCCAGCCGGTCGCATCTGGTTCGTCCATCGAAACTTCGGGGGCGTGGCAATGTTGGACCCCAGCGAAGGTTGGGACCGCGTCCATTACTTCACCGTCAAGGAGGGCCTGCCATCGGACGAGGCCTGGGGCCTCACTCTCGACAGCGCCGAACGGCTTTGGGTCAGCACGCGGAACGGCGTCGCCGTCTGGGCGGGCGGACCTTGGGTCAAGTTCCGGACTGGCATTGGCAATGAACTGTTCAACGCTTGGCCCATGCGGGAGTCGAACGGAAAGATGGTAGTTGGGACCGTTGGCCAGGGTCTCCATTTTCTCGACCTCCAATGGAATCCCGATCGGCTCCCGCGGATCGATTTCCGGCGTCCGGCGATCGTCGACGGGCGGGTGATCTTTGAATGGCGCACGCGCACCCGCCTCGAAGACCAGCGGGATAATGAGGTGCTGACGCGGTCGCGCATCGACGGCGGCGAGTGGTCGGGGTGGTCGACCCAACGGCGGCAGGTCTTCGCCGCCACAAGTTACGGCCAGCATGTTCTCGAAGTGCAAAGCGCCGGCTTCTGGGGCGACGTCAACCCGCAGATCGCCAGGATCGAAGTGGAGGTCCCTTCCCCTTTTTATCGGCAGCCTCTTTTTCTGGCCGTCACTGGGTTATTGCTCTCTGGCGTTGTGGTGCTTGGGGTGGTGAATTGGCGGCGGCGCGCCGACTATACCCGTCAACTGATGCGCGCCAAGCAGGAGGCCGAAGAAGGCGCCAAAGCCAAGTCCATCTTTCTCGCCATGATGAGCCACGAGATTCGCACCCCGATGAACGGCGTCCTGGGAATGTCGTCGCTCCTGATTGAAACCCCCTTGGCCGAAGAGCAGCGGCAGTGCGTCGCCACCATTCAGCATTCCGCCGAAAGCCTGCTCCGCGTCATTGATGATACCTTGGACTACTCGAAGATCGAAGCCGGAGTGCTCGAAATTCGCCAGGAGCCCTTCTCGATCGAGGAGCTCGCCGACAGTGTCGCGGTGTTGATGACGCCACGCGCCATCGAAAAGCAGATCGATCTCGCCGTCGCCATCGAAGGCGATTTGCCGGCCCTCGTCACCGGCGATGCCGCCCGCTTGCGCCAGATCCTGCTGAATCTCACGAGTAACGCCCTGAAGTTCACCGACCAGGGCTGGGTCGAGATCCGCATCTCCGGCCACGCCACCAACGGCCAAAACTGCCTCATCCGCCTGGCCGTGGCCGACACCGGTATCGGCATCGCTCCCGACAAGCTGGATCTGCTGTTCCGCGAGTTCAGCCAGGTCGATTCGTCGATGACCCGTCGCCACGGCGGAACCGGCCTCGGGTTAGTAATCTCCCGCCGCCTGGCCGAGCGGATGAACGGGCGCACCGGCGTTACCAGCACCGTCGGCCAAGGCTCTGTCTTCTGGTGCGAAATCCCCTTCCCGATCGAGCAACCCGCCACCCCGCACGAGTCGATCACCACGCTCGTGGTCGCCGCGGGAGATCGGCCCGGAACCGCCGCCGTTGGCCGGCACGTCAAGGGATTTGCCGGCTTCCAAGCGCAACAGGAACCGGTCGACCAGATCGTCGTCGACGGATGGCTCCCGTCGGCCGACTGGCAGGCTATCCTTGAATGGCGGCAAGAGCATCCCGAATTGGCCAACACCCGCTGGGTGGCCTTGCTGCCAGGGCCGGATGAACTGGGGCCCGCAGAACTAGGACCAGATTGGCGCCGGCTGCAAAGGCCGCTCTCGCGGCGACGTCTGAATCTCGGGCGCGGCGCCCCCGCCCCCCCTCCCCTCGACTCGGCATCCCTAGCCGGAATGAAGATCCTGGTCGCCGAGGACAACCGCACCAACCAACAGGTCGTCCGGAAGCTGCTCGAGAGAATGGGCTGCCTGGTGACGATTGTCGAAGATGGCGCGGCCGCGCTCGTGACGGCCGCAGCCGAGGACTTCGACATCATTCTTATGGATTGTCAGATGCCCGTCATGGACGGCCTCGAAGCGACTCGCCAGCTCCGGGCGGGCGCGGGAAGAAACGCCCGCACCGCCATCATCGCGCTCACCGCCAACGGTTTTGAAACCGACCGGCAGAGCTGCCTGGCCGCGGGGATGTCCGACTTCCTCCCCAAACCCATCGACAAAAAGGCGCTGCGCGATGCGCTCGAACGGAGCGGCGCGAAGCCTGCGCTATCCTAAGGCCAGTGCCAGGGGAACAGTACCAGGAAATTGAAGTCAAGCTCGCCGTACCCAACGTCGAGGCCATGCGCGCCAAGTTGGCCGAAGCCGGATTCACCGAGTTCGTTCCGCGCAGCCTCGAACAGAATCGTATCTATGATTGGCCGGACGGCGCTCTCCGCGAACGCGGCGAACTGATCCGCCTCCGCGAGTACGCCGGCCAACGGATCCTCACCTATAAAGGACCCGCTACCGTCGACCGGCACAAGCAGCGCGAAGAGATCGAAGTCGGCGTCGCCGAAACCGGCGCCGTCGCCATCATCCTTGGCAAACTCGGCCTCGAACCCCGCTTTCGCTACGAAAAGTTCCGCAGCGAATGGAAACAGCCCGGCGAACCCGGCACCGCCATGCTCGACGAAACCCCCATCGGCGCCTACCTCGAACTCGAAGGGCCCGGCGAGTGGATCGACCGCGCCGCCATCGCCCTCGGCTACACCGAAGCCGACTACGTCAACCTCAGCTACGCCCGCCTCTTCGCCGGCCATTGCGCCGAGCGGGGCGAAGACGCCGGCGATATGGTTTTCGAGGCAGACACACATTCCTAGTACGGTGGTAGTCCTCCGACAAAATTACCCTACTACCCCCAATTCCTCTTGCTGCAGCGCCGTAGCGTCCTTATACTTCTTAATAGCGGACGGTACTGACAGTACCAAAGCACATCCTATATGTCCGGATCGAAACCATGATTACCAGTATTGTGATCATCATCCTTTCGTTGGCGATGTTCGTCTATTGGTTTCGCTATTCCTGCCTGCTGATCCTGGAGTCCCGGCTCAGCGAGGAAGAAGCGAAACAGGGCGGCGAGAGCCACATTCCAGCCGTCTCCCTGCTGGAAGCCCAGCTCGCCGAAGCCGCCACCCCCGCCGAACTAGACCGAGTCCGCCAGAGCCTGGACCGCGACCTCCGCGTAGTGCAGAACCTGGCCCGGAGCTGCGGCGAAATGCAAGTCGCCGGCACCTCACTCGAAAGCCGCCTGTTGATGATCGACTACCGCATGATGCAAGTATGGTTCGCTGCTACGCGACCCTTTGCTGGCCCGAAGGCGCAGAATGCGCTTCGGGAGATGTCTCAGATCGTCAGCTACCTGGCGGCGGAATCGGGAGTTCGACTCGCCGAAGCCGAGAATTAACGTTCATAATTCAACTCCCTCCACCCCTGGAAAGCGGGCGCGCCGGAAACGGTAGCCCGCTTCTTTGCGTTTCTTTTCGAATTTTGTCAGGAAAGCTTCGCGGCCGTCATCGCGTTGCCATAAAATGATGGAGTGTTCACAGACAGCACCCTCCGCCAAGCGGTTCAACACCTAGACCAGATCCGGAAAGAAATCGGCAAAGTGATTGTCGGACAACCGGACGTCGTCGACGGTGTCCTCATCTGCATGATCGCCGGCGGACACGTCCTGCTCGAAGGCGTGCCGGGACTCGGCAAAACCACCCTCCTCCGCACCCTCTCCCGGGTGCTCCACCTCAAGTACTCCCGCATCCAGTTCACCCCGGACCTCATGCCCGCCGACATCGTCGGCAGCATGATCATGGAGTCCGATAGCGAAGGCCACCGCGCCTTCCGCTTCCAGGCCGGACCCATCTTCGCCAATCTCGTCCTGGCCGACGAAATCAACCGCGCCACGCCCAAAACCCAGTCCGCGCTCCTCGAAGCCATGCAGGAGCGGACCGTCACCAGCGGCACCACCACCCATGTCCTCGAAGATCCCTTCCTCGTCATGGCCACCCAGAATCCCATCGAAATGGAAGGCACCTACCCCCTTCCCGAAGCCCAGCTCGACCGCTTCCTGATGAAGATCCTGGTCCCCTACCCCTCCAAGTCGGAACTCTCCCGCATCGTCGACCTCACCATGCACCGCGAAGAGATCCATCTCGATCAGGTCGTCGACCGCGCCACCATCCTCGAACTCAAGTCCGTCGCCCGCCAGGTCCTCGCCGCTCCCCACGTGCAGGAGTACGCCGTCGATCTCGTTATGGCCACCCAGCCCACCTCGGCCAATGCCGCCGAACGGACCAAGAAGTACATCCGCTACGGCAGCTCCCCCCGCGGCGCCCAGGCCCTCGTCGAATGCGGCCGCGTTCTCGCCCTCATGAAGGGCCGGACCCATCTGAGCATCGAAGATATCCAGTCCATCGCGCCCTCCGTCCTGCGCCACCGCATCATCCTGAACTTCGACGCTCACGCCGACGGCGAAACCCCCGATACTGTTTTGCAGCACATCGTGCGCTCTGTCGCGCCGGCCGCGGTCTAGGCTGGCCCCATATGGCGGAGTTCTCCATCGATCGGTCTTTTCTCGAGCGCCTCGAACGGCTCACCCTGCACTGGCAGAAGTCGTTTCCCGGACTCGTGGGCGGCCATAACGCCTCCCGCTACTCCGGTTCAGGGCAGGAGTTCCTCGACCATCGCCAGTTCCACCAGGGGGACGACCTCCGCGCCGTCAACTGGCGCGTCTACATGCGCCTCGAACGGCTGATCCTCAAGCTCTTCCAGGTCGAACCCCGCGTCCCCGTGCGCATCCTGATCGATGCCAGCGAATCCATGACCACCGGCGAGCCCAACAAGTTCGATTACGCCCGCCGCCTCGCCGGCGCCCTCACCTACGTCGGCCTGGTGCGTCTTGAAAGCGTGCTGCTCCAGCCGTTCTCGAACCAGCTCCACGACCCCCTGCAGTCCGGCGGCGGCCGCCATCGCTTCCGCCCCACCGTCACGTTCCTCGAGAACCTCAAGCCCGGCGGCAAAACGGACTTCATGGGCTCCGTCAAACGGTTCATCGCCGAGTATCCCCAGCGCGGCCTCGTCATTGTCATCTCCGACTTCCTCGACGATCAGGGCTGCGAAAAGCCCCTGCAATACCTCGCCGATTTCGGCCACGAGGTCTTCCTCATCCACCTGTGGAGCGACCAGGACCGCGTCCCGCCCTTCAAAGGCGAAATCGAAATTGAAGACGCCGAAACCGGAGAGGTCCAGAAACTGAACTTCGATGAAGAGGCACAAGCCCAGTACACCGCCAACTTCGATGCCTACGCTCGCGGCGTCCGCGAAGTGGCGCTGCGTAAGGGCGGTAAGTACGCCGGCGTTGTCACCTCCACGCCCGTCGAACAGGCGATCTTCGGACCGCTTCTAGGGGGCGGCCGGTAGATGTTCTTTCTCAATTTGAGCCTGGGCGAGTTTCTCGCAGTCTGGGGCTTGGTGAGCGGCGGTGTCTTCGCCCTCTATCTGCTCGATCGCTCCCGCCGCAAGATCCGCGTCGCCACCCTCCGCTTCTGGACCCCGTCCGAAAAGCCGCCCGAGGCCAAACACCGCAAGCGCATTCAACAGCCCTGGTCGATGCTGCTCCAGCTCATCGCCATCGGCCTCCTCCTCGCCGCCCTTGCCCAGCTCCGCCTCGGCTCGCCGGACCGCATGAGCCGCGACCACGTCCTGGTGCTCGATAGCTCCGCCTGGATGGCCGCCCGCGCCGGCCAGTTGTCGCTCCTCGATCAAGCCAAGCGCGAAGCCATCATTTGGCTCCGCAGCCTCCCGGCCGGCGACCGCGTGATGCTCGTCCGCGCCGACGCCCTGCCCACTCCGGCCACCGTCTTCGCCACCAATCGCCCGGCCACGGAACAGGCCATCCTCGAAACCCGCCCCGGCGCCTCGGCCATCAACCTCAAGGCCACCCTCGATTTCGCCCGTCAAATGCAACGCCAGCATGGCAGCGGCCTCGGCGAGGTCGTCCTCGCCGGCGCCTTCCGCTCGCATGCCAACGACCTGCCCACCGAAGCCGAACTCCCCTCGAACGTCCGTCTCCTGCCGGTGAAGAGCGATCTCCGCAACGTCGGCATCCGCAAGGTCACCCTCCGCCGCTCCCCGGCCGACCCCCAACTCTGGGAGGTCTTCGTCGCCATCAAGAACTACTCCCGCCAGGTGGAGAACGCGCCGCTCGCCGTCACCTTCGGCAGCGCCCCGGTCGGCTCCGCCCGCCTCACTCTCCAGCCCGGCGCCGAAGAAAGCGCCCGCATCGAGTTCCGCACCAAAGCCGCCGGCTACCTCGAAGCCCGCCTCGTCCTCCGCGACGCCATCGCCGAAGACAACGGCGCCACTCTCGAACTCCCCGAGCAGAAGCCGGTGCGCGTCATCGTTTACACAAGGGAACCCGAACTCCTCCGCCCCCTGCTCAACGCCAACCGCTGGCTCACCGCCACCTACGCCCCGCACGAAGCCTACAAGGCCGACGCCGACGCCGAGATCCTCATCCTCGACCGGTTCGCTCCGCCCGTCAAGCCCGCCCGCAAGGCGCTGTGGATCGAGCCCCCGGCCAAAGGCACGCCCATCGCCATGCTCTCCCCGGCCCGCGGCGTGAAGCTCACCGGCTGGCGCAACGAACACCCCATGGCCGCGGGCCTGCGCAGCCTCGATCTCCGCCTCGACCAGACCAGCGTCTTCGCCCCCTCGGCCAATGTCACCGTCGTCGCCGAAAGCGATGCCGGCGCGGTCGCCGTCGCCTCGAACGACGCCGCCTATCTCGGCTTCCATCCCGGCCGCGGCGCCCTGCGTTTCGAACTCATCGCGCCCCTGCTCATGGCCAATACACTCGAATATCTGGCCCCCGACGTCATGCGCCGCCGCGAGGTCACCGGCGAAAGCGTCGGCAATATCCGCATCCCCCTTGATAGCAGCGTCGACCCCGGCTCCATCCGGGTGCTGGGCGCAAGCGACATCGCGGTTCCCTTCTCTGTCACCGACGGCAACCTCCAGTTCTACTCCGGCGAACGCGGCATGGTCCGCGTCCGCACCGGCAGCAAAGAACAGGTCTACTCGCTCTCGCTGCCGGACATCGCCGAAGCCACCTGGGACGCCCCCGCGAAAGTTCGCCGCGGCATTCCCCGCACCATCGGGGACTCCATCGCCTCGCGCGACCTCTGGCAGTGGCTCGCCATCGCCGGCGGCATCCTGCTGCTCATCGAATGGCTCTGGTTCGGCCGCACCCGCCTGCCCGCCGTCCAACAGCAGGCCGATCTCTCGGGTACGGACATCTTGCGGCGCTTCACCGCGCCGTTTCGGAAGGCATCATGACGCTGGAACGTTGGTGGGTACTTCTTCTGATCGTAGTCCCCGCGGGCTGGTGGTATCTCGAATGGACGCGCGGGCGCCAGCGTCTGGCCACCACGTTGAAAGCCCTGGCGATCATCTCCATCCTCCTCGCCCTCGCCGAGCCGAAGGTGAACTCGGAAGAGAGTAAGGTCGCCGTCAGCGTCCTCGTCGATACCTCGGCCAGCGTCTCCGAACAGGACCTCGCGCAGGCTTCCTCCATCGCCTCCCGCATCGTCGGCGACAAGGGGCGCAACTGGGTCAAGGTCATCCCGTTCGGCAGCAACACCCGGCCCGTCACCGAAGCCGAAGAGAAAGGCAAACTCGGCTACACCGCCGGAGCCGCCGGCCGCGGCACCGATCTCGAAGCCGCGCTGCGCGAAGGCATGGCCGCTATGCCGGCTGGTCTCGTGCCCCGCATCGCCCTCCTCTCCGACGGCAAGGAAAACAAAGGCAGCGTCACGCGGGCCCTCTGGCAGGCGCAGCAACTCGGGGTCCCCGTCGACGTCTATCCCATGGCCGGCCGTCCCAAACCCGCCCTCCGCCTGGAGTCCGTCTCCTTCCCCGCCCAGGCCTTCGCCGGCGACCGTTTCCCTATTGAAATCGCTCTTGAAGCCCCCCGCGCGGCCGCGGCCTCCATTGACCTGACGGCCGAAGGCAAAGCCATCGGCGCCAACGCCGTGCAGCTCCAGGCGGGTAGGAATCGCGTCCGGGTGCAGGTCGCGCTCAACACCCCGGGCGCCATCGACGTGGCCGGAGTCGTCAAGTCCGAAGGGCTCGGCGATGTGCGCTTCGCCCAGTCCGTCGCCCTGCGTCTGCCCAAAGCCCTCTTCGTTACCCAGGACCCCGCCGGCAGCGAAAAAGACTTCATGGACGTCCTCTCCGCCGGCCGCTTCGACGTCACCACCACCAGCACCCTCGACGGCCAAAAGCTCGACGACTTCCAGATCCTCATTCTCAACAACCTCGACCTCGAAGCCATTTCGCTCGAACGCAAAGACCGCGTCGAACAATGGGTGAAGCAGGGCGGCGGCCTCCTCGTCATCGGCGGCGAGCGGAACACCTTCAACGAAGCGAAGAAAATCGAAGACGCCCTCGATCGCGCCATGTCGGCCAAACTCGCCCCGCCCCGCTCGCCGGAAGGCACCTGCGTCACCCTCATCGTCGACAAGTCTTCCTCGATGGAAGGCCGCAAAATGGAACTCGCGCGCGTCGCCTCCATCGGCGTCGTCGAGAACCTCCGGGCCGTCGACTTTGTCGGCGTTCTCATCTTCGACAACTCGTTCCAATGGGCCGTCCCCATCCGCAAGGCCGAAGACCGCACGCTTATCAAGCGCCTCGTCGCCGGCATCACCCCGGACGGCGGTACGCAAATCGCGCCGGCTCTCACCGAAGCCTTCCGCCGTACCGTGCCCGTCAAGGCGACCTACAAGCACATCGTGCTGCTCACCGACGGTATCTCCGAGGAAGGCGACTCCATCGCGCTCGCTAAGGAAGCCGCGACGCAAAGCATCACCATCTCCACCGTCGGCCTGGGGCAGGACGTCAACCGCGCGTATCTTGAAAAGATCGCGGCTTTCTCGAAAGGCAAATCGTATTTCCTGAACGATCCCTCCGGCCTCGAACAGATTCTGCTCAAAGACGTCATGGAGTTCACTGGCTCCACCGCCATTGAAAAGGCGATCACCCCGGTCGTCGAACGCCAGGCCGAAATCCTCGAAGGCGTCGGCATGGAGTCGGCCCCCGCCCTCCGCGGCTATACGAAGTTCATTGCCAAGCCCACCGCCGAAACCATTCTCAGCATCGACCAGCGCGACCCGCTGCTCACCCGCTGGCAGTATGGCCTCGGCCGCAGCGTCGTCTTCGCCTCTGACGCCAAGAGCCGCTGGGCCGAATCCTGGGTCAGTTGGAAAGGGTTCGACCGCTTCTGGGGCAACGTCCTCCGCGACCTGCTGCCCCACTCCCAAGCCGGCGAAGCCAGCACGGTCTTCGATGCCGCCACCGGCGACCTCGTCGTCACCTACCGCCTCGGCCGCAACCTCGAAGAGCCCAAGAAGATCCCCGCCATCTTCGCCCTCGGCCCGGGCGATTTCCGCCAGCCCGTCGAAGTCACCAAGGCCGGCGAAGGGCTCTACCGCGGCCGCGTCCGCATCGGCGCGACGCAAGGCCTCTTCCGCGTCCGCCCGGTTGAAGAGAGCCGCGTCTTCCCCGAAGTCGGCTACTACCGCCAGGAAGTGGAACTCGCCGACTATGGCTCTAACGAAACGCTCCTCCGCCAGATTGCCGGCTTCACCGGCGGCCGCTACGCTCCGGACGCGCGCCAGGCCTTCGCCAACCCCGGCCGCACCGTCCCCACCGTCACCCGGCTCTGGCCCGGCCTGCTCGGGCTGGCCGTGCTGCTGAATCTGCTCGAACTCGTCCTCCGCAAGTGGCGCGGCATCTTGCCGCAAAGTTGGCAGAAGAAACTCGCGTTTTCCCATTAAACCGCCGGTAGCGGCGGGCGTATAATTGCGTCATGGCCAACCGCAGAAAATTCCTTCAGACGCTCTCCGCCGCCCCCGCCGTGGCGGGTTTGGCGCCCGCTGCCGCCGCGGCGGTAACCAAGCGTGACTACTTTAAAGAACTGGGCGTCCGCCCGCTGATCAATGCGGCTGGCACCTATACGATGTTCACCGCCTCCCTGATGCTGCCCGAAGTCATGGAGGCCATCAACTACGCCTCCAAGCAGTTCGTCCGCATCGCCGAACTGCACGACGCCGTCGGCAAACGCATCGCCGAACTGCTCGGCGCGGAAGCCGCCATGGTCAGCGCCGGCGCCGCCTCCGCCCTCACCCTCGGCACCGCCGGCGTCCTCACCGGCATGGACCAGAAGAAAGTCCTGCAGCTCCCCGACCTCACCGGCATGAAGAGCGAAGTCATCGTCCAGAAGTCCCACCGCGTCGGCTACGACCATGCCATCCGCAACTGCGGCGTCAAGCTGATCGAAGTGGAGACCCGCGAAGAGCTCCTCCGCGCCATCAACCCCAAGACCGCCATGATGTTCTTCCTCAACTGGGCCAACAACGACGGTCAGATCAAAGATCAGGAGTTCGCCCAGATCGGCATCGATAAGGGCATCCCCACCATGACCGACTGCGCCGCCGACGCGCTGCCCCTTGAGAACATGACCCGCTTCAACAAGATGGGCTTCTCGATGGTCGTCTTCTCCGGCGGCAAGGGCATCCGCGGTCCGCAGAGCGCGGGAGTGCTCATGGGCAAGAAAGAAATCATCGCCGCCGCCCGCCTGAATGGTCCGCCCAATGGCGACACCATCGGCCGCGGCATGAAGGTCAACAAGGAAGAGCTCCTCGGCATGATGGTCGCCATTGAGACCTTCATGAAGAAGGACCACGCCTCGGAATGGAAGGAGTGGGAACGCCGCGTCGCCCTCATCGGCGACAGCGCCAAGTCCATCGCCGGCGTCAAGGCGGAACAGTACGTGCCGCCCATCGCCAACCACGTGCCGCATCTGCGTCTCACCTGGGACTCGTCGAAGGTCAAGCTCAGCTACAAAGAGGTCGCCGTCAAACTCCGCGAAGGCGATCCGTCCATTGAAGTCGTCCCCGGCAATAACAAGGACTCTCTCGAAATCGGCGTCTGGATGCTCCAACCCGGCGAAGACAAGATCATCGCCCGCCGCATTCGCGAAGTCCTCAAGAGTTAGCCCCGCTTGAACATAGACCGTCTCGGTAAGCACAACACGACCGAATCGCTCGACGCCACCGATCGGCTCCCCGCGGAGCTGGTGGAAGGAGCGGTTCGGCGTTTGGGCTGGGCCGGGGCGGCCTATGCCACCTGCTTCGCCCTCATCGACCTGCTTTACCGCTTCGCCGTCCCCAGCCTCCCCACGGATCATTGGGCCTTCGGAGTGGTCACGGTTACCGCCATCTCCTCGGGCATCGGGGTCTTTTTCCTGATGCGCAGCCCGCGCCTCAGCGGCGACCGCAAGCTTGCCATCGGTCTGGTCTTTGAAGTCCTCGGCGCCCTCCTTATCGCTATGAGTGAGTGGGTCATCCCCATGGGCCCCGACGAGCGCATCCGCGGCTTCTCGGCCATCTCCGCCTGGGTGCTCATCTTCGGCATGGCCGTCCCCGCCAACTGGTCCAAAGCCACCATAGCCGCTCTCCTCTCGGCGTCCATGACCGGCCTCGGCCTGATGCTCAATGTCTGGCTGCTGAATATCCCCGTCCCCACCGCAGCGCAAGTCGCTATCTGGATGGTCCCCCCCACCATCTTCGCCACCATCGGCATTCTCCTCTCCCGCCTCATGTACCAGATGGGCATCCGCATGAGCCGCGAAAAGGAGCTGGGCAGTTACGAGCTCATCGAAAAGCTCGGTGCCGGCGGCATGGGCGAGGTCTGGCGCGCGCGCCATCGCATGTTGGCTCGCGAAGCGGCCATCAAGCTGATCGCCCCGCCCGCAGTCACCAAGAACTCCGCCGAAGCCATGTCCGTCGTTCGCATGCGTTTCGAACGCGAAGCCAAGGCCACCGCCGGCCTCCGCTCCCCGCACACGGTGACCATCTTCGACTACGGCATGACCGAAAACGGCGCCCTCTACTACGTCATGGAGATCGTCAACGGCATCGATCTCGAAACGCTCGTCGAGCGCTTCGGCCCCGTACCCGCCGGCCGCGCCATCTGGCTGCTCCGCCAGATCTGCCGGTCCCTCGAAGAAGCCCACGCCGCCGGCCTCACCCATCGCGACATCAAGCCGCGCAACATCATGGTCAGCCAGTGCGGCGTCGATTGCGACTTCGCCAAGGTCCTCGACTTCGGCCTCGTCAAGGCCATCGAAGACGCCGAATCCGCCAAGCTCACCCGCGAAGGGATGACCACCGGCACCCCCGCCTACATGGCCCCCGAACTCGCCATCGGCAGCGGCAACGTCGACGCCCGCGCCGACATCTACGCCTTGGGTTGCGTCGGCTACTGGCTGCTCACCGGCCGCACGGTCTTTGAAGCCCCCAGCGGCATGGCCATGGCGCTCGCCCACGTGCAGAACGAACCGCTGCCGCCCTCCCAGCGCACCGAACTACCCGTTCCCTCTGAGCTCGACGAGCTGCTGCTCGCCTGCCTCGCCAAGGACCCCGCCGGCCGCCCGCCCAGCGCCCGCGCCCTCCGCTCCCGGCTCGAAGCCGCCCCCGCCAGCAGCGATTGGAATGAGGACGCGGCCCACCGCTGGTGGCAGCGCCACGCCCCCGAACTCCTCTCGCTCAGTCCGGCGAACTAAGCGAACGCCGCCCGCACCTTACCCAGGAACGCCGTCACAATTGTCGCCGGATCGCCCTCGCCCAGCGCCTCAATCGGCGTGAAGCCCCGGTAACCCACGCGGTCGATAATCTTCCGGATCCGCGGCAGATCAATCTCCACCTTCTTCGTCCCGTACCAGACGTGCTCCTTCACCTGCCAGTTGCTCGCGTACGGCAGCAGCTTCTCAATCTCCGCGTACGGATCCCCCTGCCGCAGGCTCCCCACGTCCAGAATCACCGAAAACCAGTCGGACTTCACGAGATCCACCACGCGAATCGTCTGCTCCGCGGTCTTCAGAAAATCGTCGTGATGCTGCAAGCCGATAATTACGCCGCGCTTGGCCCCGTACTCCGCGCACTCCTGAAACGCCGGCACCATCCAATCGAGCACCTGCTCAAACGTATAGCCCTTCGGATGCTCCTTGCCCGAAAACACCCGCACCATATCGGAGCCCAGCTTCGCCGCCACGTCCACCCACTCTTTGACTAATTGAACGTGCCCGCGCCGGCTCGATGGATCCGTCAGCGCAAAATCGTTCCGCACCCCGGTTCCCGTAATCGTGACGCCGTTCAGGAACGCGGCCCGCTTCACGCTATAGATCACTTCGTCGCTCGGCACGTTCGGGTAGCCCTTGAAGTAGTACCCGGTCAGGTCCACCCCGTCGATCTGCTGCTGCGCGCAGTAGTCGATCACGTCCGGAATGGTCATCGTCCCCGCCATCAGCGGCTTGTTGAACGAATAGGCATTCAGGCCGATCTTAATGCGGGAACCCGCCCGGCGCTTCACTTCGCCTCCGGTCGCGGCATGGAGGGCAGCCGTAGCCAGGCTGCCGGTAAAGAGTTGACGGCGATCAATCATAGGAGAATCTCGTTCAGAACCCGTGCCGGCGTCACCCCCACCAGTGACTCGTTCCGGCCCTCGTAGAAGAATGTGTTTTTCTGATGGTCAATGCCCAGCAGATGTTGAATCGTCGCATGGATATCGGCATGGCCCACCCGGAACTCCGGCACCGCGGCATAACCCAGTTCATCGGTCATCCCGTAGTCGAAGCCCGGCTTTACGCCTGCCCCCGCCATCCACATGTTGAACCCATACGGATTATGGTCGCGTCCCGGCGCCGCGTTCCGCGCCTCAATCGTCGGCAGCCGGCCGAACTCGCCCGACCAGACCACCAGCGTATCCTGCAGCATCCCGCGCTGTTCAAGGTCGATCAGCAACGCCGCCATCCCGCGGTCGACGTACTGGCAAAGCCCCGGAAGCTGACCCACAATGTTGCTGTGCGTATCCCAGTTCCCTCCCCCGCCGGCGTAGATCTGCACGAACCGGACGCCGCTCTCCACCAGCCGCCGCGCCATCAGGCATAGCTTGCCGTAAGGGCCCGAAACCTTCTCGTCCACCCCATAGAGGTCCCGCGTCGCCTGGCTCTCCGCCGACAGGTCCGCCACCCGCAGCGCCTCCAACTGCATCCGCGCCGCCAACTCATAGTTGGCAATCCGCGCCTCCAGATCCTGGTCGAGCGGGTGACGCCCCTTCTGCTCCCGGTTCAACTGATTCACCACGGAAAGCAGCTTCTGCTGCTGCGCACCCGACATATCGTCCGGCCGCTTAATGTCATAGATCGGTGCCTTGGCGTCCGCCCGCATCGACGTCCCCGTATATACCGGCGGCAACCACGCCGAAGAGTGCGCCCGCGACCCAATACTTGCGCCCTCGCCCAGCGCCACAAACCCAGGCAGGTTCTGATTCTCTGTCCCTAGAGCGTAATTCACCCAGGAACCGAGCGTCGGAAAGCCCGTAAACCCACGGCCCGTGACAAACGTGAACTGCGCCGTCGAATGGTCAATCCGGTCCGTCTGCATCGACCGCACGAAACTCACTTTATCCACCACTTTCTGAAAGTGCGGCAACAGGTTCGAGATCTCCCGGCCGCTCTTCCCGCAGCGGGTGAACTCCCACGGGCTCGCCATCACCTCCTGCGATCCGTTCAACGCCCGGCCCTTGATTTCAAACGGCGCCGGCTTGCCATCGTACTTCCGCAGCAGCGGCTTCGGGTCGAACATATCGATCGTGCTCGGCCCGCCGCCGACGTAGAGGAAGATCACATTCTTCGCCTTCGCCGGAAAGTGCGGACGCTTCGGCCGCAGGTCAAAGGACTGGGGCTCAGCGCCCAAAGCGCAGAGCGAACTCAGGGCGAGGCCTCCAAAGCCGAGAGCGGCTTCCTGAAGAGCTTGGCGGCGGGAGAGAAATGGCTTCATGGCTCGTTAGTAACTGTACAGAAAATCGTTGGCGCCAAGAATGGCTTGAAGAAACAGTCGAAGGCCTTCCTTCGGGTCTGTTTCGGAAGCGATCGCCTGCTGGCCAATCGCAAGCTCCCGCGCCGTCGGCGGCCGGGAGTACGCGGCAACAAAGGCCCGGTGCAGCGCCACGGCCGTGTCGCCTTTGCTCTGCTCCCACACCTGGTTCGCAAACGCCAGACTCACCCGGCGCACAAACGGTCCGTTCAACAACGCCAGCGACTGCGTCGGCAACGCCGACCGGAACCGCTGCGTCTGGTTATCCGCCGTCATCGTCGGCGCGTCAAACGCATGCAGAAACGCCACCGGCCGCGTCCGGGACTGCGTCAAATACAGGCTCCGCCGGTTCGGGTCGCCCTTCGACTCATCCTCCAGCCACTGCCCGTCCGCGCCCCGCTTGATCGGCTCGTGCGGCCCGTACATCTTCTCGTTCAACAGCCCGCTCACCGCGAGCATCGAATCGCGAATCGTCTCCGCCTCCAACCGCAGCGGCGGCTTCCGCCACAGCAGCTTCGCCGAAGGATCCGCCGCCAGATACTCCGCCACCTCGGCCGACGACTGCCGGTACACCTGCGACAACAGAATCTGCCGCGTCAACCGCTTCAAGTCCCAGCCATTCTCCTGAAAGTCCACGGCCAGATAGTCGAGTAACTCCGGATGACTCGGCTTCTCGCCCTGCATCCCAAAGTCATCCACGGACTTCACCAGCCCCTCGCCAAAGTGGAACTGCCAAACCCGGTTGACGAACACCCGCGCCACCAGCGGATTCTCCCGCGCCACCAGCCACTTCGCCAGCGCGAGGCGCCGCCCCGTATGGTGCCAATCCGGATGCTGCTCCGGCTTCGGGAACGCAAACGGCTTCGCCGCATCGTCGAGCACCACCGGCAATCCCGGCTGCACCTCCGCGCCCGGCGCCAGATAGTTCCCGCGCTGCAGGATGTAAGTCGGCGACGGCGTCTTCGACACATCCCACGCCGCCTCAATGAAATTCGGATCAATCTCGGACTGCTTCTTCCGCCGGTTCGCCCGCCGCGTCAGGAGTTCTTCCTTCCACTTGGCGAACTCCGGGTACCGCGCGTCTAACTCTTTATCCGAAACAAAGTCCTTCGTCGCGTTCCGGTCCACTTCCAGATCCGGATCGTCTTCAATGATCTTCCGCAGCTCCACCCGCCGCTCCGGCGTCAACTCCCGGCCCGCCTTCAGCTCCGCTCGGAAGCGCTGATACGTCGCCTCCAGCAGATCGTCGAGGCGCCGGATCGTCTTCGCGTCGCTGCTCGTCACGTCCTTGATCCACGCGTCCCGCTTGTCCGCCGGAATATCCAGCACCATCCGGCTCGGCCACGGCCCAAAGCCTAAGTTCGCCGCCAACCAGTTCTCCGGATCCCACGTCGACTGATACACCGCCGTAAGCTTGTAATAATCCTTCTGCAGAATCGGATCGAACTTATGATCATGGCAGCGCGCGCAGCCAATCGAGAGTCCCAGCACCGACGACAAACTCGTCTCCACCGTCTTCTGCAGCGCGTCGAAGTACTTATCGACTTCGTAAATCGTCTGGTTATCGGTAATATCGGCAATCGTCCGCAGATAACCCGTCGCCGTCAACGCCTCCACCTGCTCCGGCCGCGGCGTCGTCCCCGGCTGATAGTTCACTAACTGATCGCCCGCGAACTGCTCCAGCAGAAACCGGTCAATCGGCTTGTTCTTATGGAACGCCTGAATCACATAATCCCGGTACTTCCAGGAAACTTCGCGGATCGAATCCCCCGCGTCCCCCCGCGTATCCGAGTAACCGGCGATGTCCAGCCAATGCCGGCCCCAATGCTCGCCGTACCGCGGACTCTCGAGCAGCCGGTCGACTAACTTCGCATATGCCTCCGGCGAGGTATCTTTCAAGAAAGCCTGCATCTCCGCCGACGTCGGCGCCACGCCCGTCAGCCCGAAATACAACCGCCGCGCGAGCGTCACCCGCTCCGCCTCCGGCTGCATCCGCCAACCCTTCGCCGCCAGCTTCTCCGCCACGAACGCATCAATTGGCGTCCGCACCGTCCCGGCGTTCTTCACCGCCGGCACCGCCGGCTTTACCGGCACCCGGAACGACCACCACTGCCGCGCCTCCGGCGTAATCCGCGCCGCTTCCTTAGCCAACTGCGCCGCGTCCATCTCCGCCGTCGGGAACCGCCCCTGTTCTATGTAGGTCCGCAGCAACTGCTTCTGCGCCGCGGACAGGCTGCCGCCCATCGGCATCTTGTCCGATTCCACCATCACCCACAGCAAGCTCCGCCCCGGCTTCCCCGGCGCAATCACCGGTCCGCTCGCCCCGCCCTTCATCAGCCCCGCAAACGTCGAAAGGTCCAGCCCCCCCATCGTCTGCTTCGGGTTGTGGCACTTCATGCAGCTCTTCTCGAGCACCGGCAGGACTTCGTCCTTAAACAGCGGCGCGCGTTGCGCCAGCAGCGGAGTCGCGGCGAACAGGGCGGCAACAAAGAGCAAAAAAGCGTTTAGCATCTGGCGAAAGCCCATTCACTTCACTGCGGTAATGAATATCATATGGAGCGTACGGTGACAAGCCTAGGAGCCCCCCAATGCTACGATTTCTGATTCTGACCGCCGCCCTCGCCGCAGTCTCGTCCGCCCAGATCCGCCCCCTGCACACCCGCGACCTCACGCGCCTCAGCCAGGTGCAGGTCGCCGCCCAGCTCAAAAAGAGCGACATCATCTTCATCCCCATCGGCGCCGTCGAAACCAACGGCACCCAACCCAGCGGCCGCGACCACACCTGGCCCCTCGCCTACGCCATGACCATGGCCGAAGAAACCGGCGGCCTCTTCCTCCCCGGCCTCGTCTGGTCCTACCCCGGCACCACCACCATCGCCCCCTCCACCATCTACCTCAGCCCCCAATCCGGCACTGCCTTCTTGAAAGAGCTCGCCCACTCCCTCCTCAAACAAGGCTTCCGCCGCCAGGTCTACCTCTCGGCCAGCCACGGCCCCGCCCCGCTCACCGGCGGCACCCTCGCCCGCGAGTTCTTCGAGGAAACCTTCGTCCCCATCCTCTACATCAACATGGACACCTATCTCCCCCGCCTCGAACTCCCCCCCGCCGACCGCTCGAAAACCCTCTACGGCGCCCACGCCATCACCGGCCGCCTCGAAGATCTCCCCCTCAAAGGCGACTACGGCGATGCCGAATCCCACGCCGCCGCGCCCGTCCCGCCCAACACCGGCCTCACCACCCTCGGCAAGCTCGGCTTCGCCGGCAGCCTCACCCTCGGCTCCTGGGTCGCCGACGTCATGGCCCACGGCGGAGGCGCCGAAGGCCTTCCGACAACGGCCGCCGAACGCGCCGAGTGGGGCCGCCAAGGCGCCGCCCAGCTCCAGGCCATCGTCAAGAAGATGCGCCTGCCCGAAGCCATGGAGGCCCTCCGGCAGCACGACCGCTACACCCAGGAAATCATCGTCCCCAAGTTTCGCGGCCGGCTGCCGGCGCCCCGCTAAACGCCTAGAAGCGCAGCGTCAGTCCAATCTGGTACTGACGCTGGTCCTGCTCGGCGCCGTTGATTTCCCCGAACTGCGGCGACTGCACGTTGCCGTTCGGATTGTTGTAGTGCGGCGTATTGGTGAAGTTGAAGCTCTCCACGCGGAGCGTCAACGACATCCCTTCCCGAACCCGGAACTCCCGGTGTAGCGCCGCATCGAGATTCGAGAAACGCGGCCCCTCGATGATGTTCCGCCCCGCGTTCCCCAGCGTGTTTTGCGCCGGAATGGCGAACGCACTCGTGTCAAAGTACTTCTGCCCCGGACCCGTCCCGCCCAGGTAGCGAATCGGCGCCACCCAGTTCGGCCGGTCCGCATTGCCCGGCGCGTTCACCACGCCCGAAACCGACGGTGAGAACCAGCCGCCGCTCATCAGACTGACCAAACCCTGCAGCTGCCAACCGCCCAGGATATGCTGCGCCGGCCCCGAAGTCGCCCACCGCTTGCCCTTGCCAAACGGCAGCGACCACATGAAGCTGTTCGTGAACACATGCACCCGGTTGTCGCTGCTCCGCCCTTTGTTTAGCGCCACGTTCATCGGAATCGCAATGCCGCCGTCGTCGTCCTGGAAGTTCAGGCCTTTGCTGTAGGTGTACGACGTCGTCAGGAACAAGCCGTCCCCCACGCGCCGGTCCAACTTCACCTGCAACCCGTGGTACCACGTATTCGTCCCCAGGATCGTCGTCACGTCCGTCACCCTCCGGAACGGCGCAAACAGCGGGCGTCCGTTGTTGCCCGATCCCGGAATCATCGAAGCGTTCAGGTTGAACGGCGACAGGTTGTTCACGCCGCGGTTGCCCACGTACGCCACGTCCAGCGCCAGCTTGAACGGCAGCGCCCGCTGCACGGCCAGGTTCCAGCTCTGCACGTACGGACTCGCCATATCCCGCGGCGTCACGCCGTAGCTATTCGACAACGGAGCGTTCTCAATCACGCCCGTCGACGGCAGGTTGAACGGCACAAACGCCGGGAACCCGGTCGTCATCGTCACCGTCGCCGGCACGAACGCATTCGCGGCCGGATAGCTGTTGTTCTGCAGAATCGGGAAGTTGAACTGGCCCATCCGCCGCGGGAAGAAGCTGATGCCGTATCCCGTCCGCACCACCGTCTTCTCGTTGGCCCGGTAGGCAATGCCCAGCCGCGGGCCCCAGTTGTTATTGCTATTGGCGATGTCCATCGGAATCGACCCCAGCCCCGCCAACTCGAGCGTGTTGTTCACCGGGTTGTAGTTCGAGAACCCGCCCGGCGAACGCGGCATGCTGCCCCGCTCCCGCTCGTAGCGCAGGCCGATGTCCAGCGTCAGCTTCGACGATACCTGCCACTTGTCCTGGAAGTAGATGTTGGTGATCAACTCCCGCCGCGCCGGGAACACAAACGGCAAGTCCCGTCCCGACTGGTTCGGCACGTCCAGCAGAAACGCCCCAAACGAGTTCGCGAAGTTCCGCCGCGTATCCGCCGTCGTTCCCGTCTGCCCCGGGTTGTATTCAAACCGCCCGCGCGGATTGAACGTCTGCGTCTGCAGCAGGTCGTTCCGCTCCCGGCGAATGTCCACGCCAAAACGAATGATGTGCTTCGAAAACGTCTTCGAGAAGTTGTTCACAATGCCGAAGCTCGTCACCGCCCGCGCCCACGGCAGACTCGGCGAGAAGCCCACCAACGGCGACGAATACCCGTTCACCCGGATCTCCGTCAACCCGCTCGTCCACTCGTCCAGGTTCACCCCGCGAATGCCAATCTCCTCGGAGGTCTTCTTCCCCGTATCGGAAGCAAGAGCATCGTTCCGGTTCCGCACCACGCCCACCCGCGACTCCCACACCAGCGTCGGATTCAGCACTTTCGAATAGTTGATGCCCGCGCTCTGCGTCCGCGCCGGACCCCTTCCCCCGAAGCCACCGTTCCGAAACCCGCCATAGATGCCGCCCGGCCCGAACAGCCCCGGGTCGTCCACCACCGCCTTCTGAATGCTATAGCGCACCGCCAGCCGGTCGTTGCTGCTCACCACCCAATCCACCTTCGAATCCGCCTGGTCCAGCGTCTTGATCCGCACGCTGTTCTGCGAATAGTTGATCTGCCCCTCCGGCACCGCGCCCAGGTTCGGCTCCGGCAAAAAACCCAGAATCCGCCGGGCAATCGGGCTGATCCGGCTCTGCGGAATCACCCCGCCGGGAAACGCCGTGCGTCCCGCGCCGGTCGCATCGCCCGTCAGCGGGTCATAGATCGTTACCCCGCCGCCCGACAGATCTCCCGTCCGGAAAATCGTGCTCGGCAGCGTCCCCCGGTTCACCTGGCCCAGATGGTCCCGGCTGCCCTGGTAGTCGCCAAAGAAAAACAGCTTGTCCCGCACAATGCGTCCGCCCAGCGTCCCGCCGAACTGGTTGTACACCGTCGGCGCCTTCGTAATCGCGAACGTATTCCGCGCCTGAATATTCTCATTCCGGTGGAAGTGAAATAGACTGCCGTGGAAGTCGTTCGATCCGCTCCGCAGCGTAACGTTCGTCACCGCGCCGCCCGCGTTGCCAAACTCCGGGTCGAAGTTCGACGTCGATACGTCCACCGTCTGAATCGCCTCCGCCGGCGGCACCAGCGCCGTCAGGTTGCCGTTGTCGATCTTGTTCTCAATGCCTTCAATCTGGAAGTTATTAAACTGCCGCCCCTGCCCGTTCACCCGCACCGACAGCGAATCATGCGAGTTGTAGAACTCCGAATGCGGCCGGAACGGCCGTCCCACGCCCGGCACCAGCAGCAGCAGCCCCTGATAGTTCCGGTTATAAAGCATCGGCATCGTCTGCAGTTGCTTCTGGTCAATCTTGCCGCCCGTGTCCGCGCGGTCCGTCTGCAGCAGTGGTGCAGCCGATGCGCTCACGTCAATCGTCTGCGTCACCGCGCCCGGCACCAACTCAAAGTTCACGCGCGCCGTCGTATTCGGCAGCAGCTCCACGCCCGTGCGCAGCGCCTTGCTGAATCCCGTCTTCTCCGCTTCCACGCGGTAGTCGCCCGGGTCCAGGTTCACGAAGAAGAAGTTCCCCGTGTCGTTCGTCTCACTGGTGCGCTGGAAGTTCGTCCGCGTCTCCAGAATCGTGATCTTCACGCCCGGCACTAACGCCCCGGACTGGTCCGAAACCACGCCCAGAATCTGCCCCTTCAACACCTGAGCGGACACCGGCATGGAACTCAAAGCGAAACACGCAAGTAGCGCCAGCGCAGTGCGGCGACCCGCGGTTTGTAATTTCGACATCCCGTTACCTCAAACCTCAAATCTGAAAACGAACCGGAAAGGTCCACAGCGGACACTATCAAATTTGAGCGCCAAATTCCACAGGGTCGGGTAGCATAGTGTCATGACCAGACGCGAGGCAGTAGCGGCTGCGGCCGCCGGAATCACCATCGTTACCAACGCCCAGGCCAAGCCCGCCGCCCTCGGCGGAGATCCCGTCCGCAAGAAGCCCTTCCCCGGCTGGCCCATCGTCGGCCCCGCCGAAAAGGACGGCCTCCAGCGCGTCCTCACGAGCGGCAAATGGTACCGCGGCAACGGCCAGCAGGTCGCCGCCTTCGAACAGAAATACGCCCAACTCCTCGGCTCGAAGCACTGCCTCGCCGTCGCCAACGGCACCAGCGCCCTCATGGTCGCCCTCCACGGCCTCGACGTCCAGGCCGGCGACGAAGTCATCGTCCCGCCCTACACCTTCATCGCCACCATCAACGCCGTGCTCTCGAAGTGCGCCCTCCCCGTCTTCGCCGATACCGACGCCGCCTCCTTCCAAATCGATCCCAGCAAAATCTCCGCCGCCGTCACCGACCGCACCGTCGCCGTCATCCCCGTCCACATCGCCGGCACCCCGGCCGACCTCGATGGCGTCCTCGCCGCCGCCCAACCCAAGGGCCTCAAGGTCCTCGAAGACGCCGCCCAGGCCCACCTCGCCGAATGGAAAGGCAAACGCGTCGGCACCATCGGCCACTGCGGCACCTTCAGCTTCCAGGCCTCGAAGAACCTCAACTCCGGCGAAGGCGGCGCCGTCGTCTCCGACGATGCTGACTTCATCGAACGCTGCTACGCCTACCATACGAACTCCAACTCCCGGAAGCCGCCCGCCGGCAGCGGCGCCTTCATGAGCGGCTGGAACGGCGCGCCCACCGCCCAGGGCGCCAACCTCCGCCTCACCGAGTTCCAGGCCGCCCTGCTCCTCGCCCAAATGGAGCGCCTCGACGCCCAGTCCAAGCGCCGCGATGAGAACGCCGCCTATCTCTCCCAACTCCTCCGCGAGATCCCCGGCGTCACCCCCGCCGCCTGGCCCAAAGGCGCCACCCGCAGCGCCTGGCATCTCTACATGTTCCGCTACGACGCCACCAAGTTCGCCAATCTGCCCCGCGCCAAATTCCTCAAGGCCCTGTCGGCCGAAGGCATCCCCGCCTCCGGCGGCTACTCCCCGCTCAACCGCCAGCCCTTCCTGGAGAACATCCTGAACTCCCGCGGCTACCAGCGCATCTACGGCGCCGCCCGCCTCAAGCAGTGGCGCGAGCAGAACGAACTCCCCGTCAACGATCGCCTCTGCAACGAAGCCGTCTGGTTCACCCAAACCATGCTCCTCGGCGAAAAGCGCGACATGGACGATATCGCCGCCGCCATCGCCAAGGTCCAACAGTTCTCCTCGGCCCTCGCTACCAGTTCGACGCCCGCTTAATCGCGCTCACCGTGCCCGCGGTGCGGCCTTCCCCCGCGGGCACCAGATAATCATCGGTGTTGAAAATGGTCCACGGCTGCCCCGGCGGCCGCACCGAGAGCACCAGCGCCAGTTCAAACCGCGGGCCCTGGAAATAGGCCACCCGCAGCCGAAACAATCCTCGCGACAGCGTCGCCGACGCCGTCAGCGGCTCCGGCCCATGCAAGCCGTCGTTGTCAATCACCAGCCGGTCATTGAGCCACAGCTTGGAGCCATCGTCGGAGAGCAGCCGGAACCGGTACACCCCCGGCCGGTCCACCCAGATCGTTCCGCGATAATCAATCGCGAACCATTCAAAGCGGTCCCCAATCCCCGGAAAGCCCCGGTTAAACGACTGCGGCGAAATATCCAGCTTCGTCGTGTAAATGGTTCCCGCCGCCTTCGACTCCCGGAACCGGGGCAGCTCTTGCGCCCCCGGGGAGAGGAAGTAGACCTTTCCCTCCAGGCCCGCCGAAGAGAAAACGGTCGTGCCAAACACCGGGTCTTGCGCGGGCGGCTGCGCGCACAACGTCGCGGCCACCAAAAGCGCTCCGGCTCTCATAGCAGACTCTGCAGCGCGCTCACGCTCGTTTCGAGACTCGAAAACACCGGGATCCCCAAGCGCTCCCGCAGCACCGGAACCAGCGGCCCCATCGAAACCTGCGCCAGCACCAGCGCCCCAATCCCCTGCCCCGCCAACTCCTCCGCCGCGGCCAGCAACCGGGCGTCATGCCCCGCCCGGTCCCCGTGCAGCAACGCCGCAATCGCCTCCGGCGCCACCAACGGCACAATCTCCAGCGGCGCGTCCCCGGCCGCCTCCCGCAGCAACTGCTCGGCTATCTCGAGCGTCGGCGGAAACGTCACCAACAGGCCCAGCCGCGATGCCGTCGCCGTCGCCAGCGCCGCCATCGGCTCATCGATCTTCAACAGCGGAATCGGCGACGCCGCCCGCAAAGCCGCCATCTGCTCCCGCGATACCGCCGAGCAGCTCACCAGGCCCGCCTGCGCCCCGTACACCTCGTGGCCAACCCGCGCCATCGCCAGCAGCCGCTCCCGCGCCGTATCCCAACGCCCGGCCGCGAACAGACCCATAATGCCATCATCCAACAGATTGGTGATGCGCAACTCCGGCCATACCCGCGGGTAATACTGCATAAGCGGCTCAACCGAAGGCCGAGCCGCATGCAAAAAAACCACGTGCGGGACAGACATCCCGAAGCCTACACCAGAACGCCCCGCGCCGGACCCGTGCTATCGGCAAACCGCTCCACCGGCGTCCCAAAGGCGTCCAGCATCGAAACGTAGAGATTCGACAAGGGGCTGTCCGGGCTGTAGATCAGATGCTGGCCCGTGTTCAACCGCCCACCGGCCCGGCCCGCCAGCACCAGCGGCAGATTGTGCGGATCGTGCTTGTTCCCGTCGCGGAAGCCGGCCCCGAACAGGATCATCGAGTTGTGCAGAACGTTGCTCTCCCCCTCGGGAATCGCCGCCAGTTTCTGCAGCAGATACGCATACTGCGCCACATGCCATTGGCCGATCAACTGATACTGCCGCATCTGTTCCGGATCGTCCATGTGGTGCGAAATCGAGTGGTGCCCGCCCTTCACCCCGTCCACGAACGAGAAGTTCTGGTTGCTCACCGCGTTGCTGAACATGAACGTGGCAATTCGCGTCGAGTCCGTCTGGAACGCCAGCGCAATCATGTCCAACATCAGCCGCACATGGTCGGCGTAGTCCTTCGGCTGCGCCTCGGGCTTGGCGGCCGGATCAATCGCCACGCGCGGCTTCCACGCCCGCTGCGCCGGGCTCGTCGACCGCTCCAGGCGTTCTTCGAGCGAGCGCACCACGCTCAAGTATTCGTCCATCCGCACCTGATCGGCCCGGCCCAACTGCGTCCGCAACTGCTTGGCGTCGTCAAGCACCAGATCGAGCAACTGCGCATCGCTCTTGGCGGAGTTGCCCGCCGGACGCGTCGACCGCAGCAGCCGTTCAAACACCGACCGGGGGTTGATTTCGCGGGCCAGCGGATTCGTGTGACCACTCCACGCAATGTGCGAACCGTAAACCCGGGTGTAGCCGACGTTGCGGTCCACCCCCGTCGTCACCGGGTTCACCCCGAGTTCAAAGGAAGGAAACGGCGTCTGCTGGCCCGAACGCTGCGCCGCCACCTGGTCCATCGATACGCCGTTGCAGTTGATATCCACGCCCAGCGTCTTCGTCACCGTCGTGCAAGTCAGGAAGCCGGAGGTCTTCACATAGTGCCCGTCGCCGCCCTTGGACGCCTGGTTCCAAAGGTTGGTCGCCACGATCAGGTCTTTCTTGAACGCTTCAAGCGGCGACAACGTCTTGTTCAGTACGAACTCCCGGCCCACCCCGGCCGGCGTCCAGTTGTCGGGGTGCACGCCGTTCGGCATGTAGAGCACCGCCATGCGCACGGGGGCTTTCGCCGCCGGCCCTTTGGCCGCCATCGCTTCGAGCCAGGGTAGCGCGAGCGCCGCGCCAGTGCCACGAAGTAGGGTACGTCGGGATAGGGGTTTCATTGTTTTGTCTCCAGCCGGAACGGTACGCTCCGAACAATCTCCGTTATTAAAGTATGCGCCTTATATCCGTCCCGCTCAACCGCGGTCACAATCTGATCGACAGCGCACTCATCTTCCGTCGTCAATCCCCGGCCGAGCGCGTAACCCAGCATCTTGCCCGCCAGATTCCGGACAATCTGGTTCTTCTTGGCAAACAGGACTTTCTTCAACTCGTCCGGCCCGTTGTACTTCGTGCCATCCGGCAACACCCCGGAGGCGTCAATCGGCTGCCCGGCGTCCGTATCGCGCCAACGGCCCACCGAGTCGTAGTTCTCGAGACCAAATCCCATCGGGTCAATCCGGTTATGGCACGAAGCGCACGTCGGGTTGGCCCGGTGCTGCTCAAGACGCGCCCGCAGCGTCTGCGGCGTGCCGCCCTCGTGTTCTTTCAACTCCGGCACATTCGGCGGCGGCGGAGGAGGAGGCGTCCCCAGCAGCGATTCTAAAATCCACTTGCCGCGCAGCACCGGGCTCGTCCGCGTCGGATACGAACTCACCGCCAGCACCGCGGCCATGCCCAACAACCCGCCTCGATGCGAACCCGGCGGCAGCTTAAACCGCACCGGCTGCTGCCGAATGCCCGTCGGCACCATCCCGTAATACCGCGCCAACTTGCTGCTCACCACCGAATACGGGGCATCAATCAGATAAGTGAGCGGCTCATTCTGCATCAGAATCTCGTGGAAGAACAGCGCCGGCTCATACTGAATGCCGGACTCGACCTCCGTCTCGTAGTAGTCCCCGGCCACCTTCGGATCGGGCTTGATGTCCCGGCCCAACTCCCGGATCGAAAGCCACTGCCCCACAAAATTCTCGGCAAACTCTCGCGACTTCTGATCTTTCAGCATCCGCACCGTCTGCGCGCTCAGCACCTCCGGGTCCGCCAGCTTGCCCTCGGCCGCCAGCTTGAACAACTCGGCGTCCGGCATGCCGCCCCACAGGAAGTAACTCAACCGGCTCGCCATGGCGTAGTCGTGCGTCGCGTTCTCCAGGCGAAACAGGAAATGCGGCGACATCATCACGCCCTGTATGGCGTAGCTGATCGCGTCGTCGTAGGTGTCGCCCCGCTTCTCCGCCGCGGCGAACAGCGCGACATACCGGTCAATCTCCGCGGGCTGCACCGGCCGCCGGAACGCCCGCGGCAACAGCGCCGTCAACGTCGCCCGGGCATCGGGCGTCGGCGTCAAAAACGCCGCCCGGGATTTCGGATCCCGCATCGCATAGTCCAGCGCAATCTTGGCCGCCTCGAGATACTTCTCGGCATGAATCGGCGAGATGAACAGGGTTTCGGCGGCGTTGTCGAAGCCTTCCCCGCCCGCTCCGTCAATCGGCAGGTTCCGCCCGGCGTTCACGGGAATATTCAGCAGGTCCCGCACCGTCGCCGTGTACTCGTTGCGATTCAGCCGCCGCAGCGGAAACGCCGGCGGCGTAATCCCGTCCGCGCACGCGGCCTTATGCAGCGTGGTCGTAATCCACGTCGAAAACCGGTCCCGGTCCTCAAGAGCCACGGCCGGATTCCCCGGCGGCGGCATCTCCCCTTCCCGGATCAGATTCGCCGCCCGCGCCCAGAGCTTCGAACGTGTCGTAATCGACGCCTCATCCGGAAACTGAGAGAAGTTGAACCCTCCCAGCGCCACCTTACCCGAGTGGCACTTGGCGCAATGCGTGCGCAGCAGCCCTTGCGCCTCGGCAAAGGTAAACGGATCAGCCGCGAACGCTGCAGGAGCCAGGAAGAGAAGAAACTTTAACATGCGGGGACGCTGGTATTATGTCGCACTTCCCCGCCAAAAACCAGCGCCTACCGCCGGCGCCGCAGAACCGCTAGGCCAAGCAGCCCCATACCCAACATGAGGTACGTGCCCGGCTCCGGCGTCTCCACCTGCAGCGTGAAACTCCCCCGGAAATCGTTACCGCTCACAATCCCCGGCGTGCTCGAATAGCCGCCTACCGTATTCCCTCCCGCCCGCTCGTGCGACAGCGCCGTCAACGTCACCCGGTAATCCCCTTCGATGTATTGCAAGGTCCCCGCACCCGGCACAATCGGCAAACCGTCCAGCCGGTGGGTCAAAACCGCGCTGTTGGCCGCAAACGTAGAGCCGTTCGCATTCACCACCGCCGAAATCCCGGGAATATTGCCATCCCCTCCGAAGAACAAATTCAACCCAAAATGCGACGGACTCTGCAGCGCAGGCTGCGCCCGGTAGGTAAACGTGTAGGACCCCGGCACTAAAGGGATGTTGATGCTCGCGCCTGCGCCATTGCCCGAATTCAAGGCGGTAGCGCCGTCGCGCAAATAGAGGTTGAAGATCAAGTCTCCCCCTTGCGTATTCCAAACCTCAAGATTCGTCAATCCTTGAGAGTTCGAGGCAAACAGGGTAGCCCCCGTCAGCGTGGCAGCGGAAACCGAGCCAAGACTGGCCAGGCCAGCCAAGAGGGTAAGGACTAAAGTTCGCATGGTTCTAGGATGGACCTCCTAGTATCTACGAAAAATATCCCCGATGGAGGTAGACCCTACGGGTAAAAGTACTAGGCGAGCAAAGCCTTCACCACGCCACCATGAACGTCCGTTAACCGGAAGTACCGGCCCTGAAACCGATACGTCAACTTCGTATGGTCCAAACCCAGCAGATGCAACAACGTAGCCTGGAAATCATGCACATGCACCGGATCCTTCACCACGTTGTAGCTATACTCATCCGTCTCCCCGTACACCACCCCCGGCTTCGCTCCCCCGCCCGCCATCCACATCGAAAAACACCGCGGATGATGGTCCCGCCCATAATCCCCGTCCGTTAACTGCCCCTGACAGTACACCGTCCGCCCGAACTCCCCGCCCCAAACCACCAGCGTATCGTCCAACATCCCCCGCTGCTTCAAATCCTGCACCAGCGCCGCCGCCGGCTGATCCGTCTCCCGGCACCGCGCCGGCATCCCCTTCGGCAGGCCCCCGTGATGATCCCAATCCCGGTGATAGAGCTGAATAAACCGCACTCCCCGCTCCGCCAACCGCCGCGCCATCAGGCAGTTGTAGCCAAACGTCCCCGGTTTCCGCGCGTCCGGACCGTACAGATCAAACGTGCTCGCCGGCTCTTTACTCAGATCGGTTAACTCCGGCACCGAAGCCTGCATCGCAAACGCCATCTCGTACTGCGCAATCCGCGTCGAAATCTCCGGGTCGCCCGAATCTTCGAGATTCTTCTGGTTCAACGCCGCCAGCGTATCGAGATAATCCCGCCGATCTTCCCGCGTAAACCCCTCCGGATCCTGCAGATAGAGCACCGGCGAACCCACGCTCCGGAACTTCACCCCCTGGTAGCGCGACGGCAAAAACCCCGCGCCCCACAGCCGGTCATACAGCGGCTGCCCGCCGCCCCCCGCCCCCGGCGAGATCAGCACAATAAACCCCGGCAGGTCCTTCGATTCGCTCCCCAAACCGTAGCTGACCCAACTGCCAATGCTCGGCCGCCCCGCAATCTGCGACCCCGTCTGCAAAAACGTCACCGCCGGATCGTGATTGATCGCCTCCGTATGCAAACTCCGTACCACGGTCAGGTCATCAATGATCTTCGCCGTATGCGGCAACAGATCGCTCACCCACGTCCCGTTCTGCCCATGCTGCGAGAACCCGAACTTCGACGGCACCACCGGAAAACTCGCCTGCTGCCCCGACATCCCCGTCAGCCGCTGCCCCCGCCGGATCGAATCCGGCAACTCCGACTTGTAAATGTCCTTGAGCTTCGGCTTATAGTCGAACGTCTCGAGCTGCGACGGCCCCCCGGACTGAAACAGGTAGATCACCCGTTTCGCCTTCGGCGCATGGTGATACGGCTCCTTCCCCTCGAGCGCATGGAAGGCCGCGAGACCGGCAGTAGAGGAGGCAAGAAATTGGCGTCGCGTCATGATATCAATCCTTCGTTATCGTCTCGTCGAGGTTCAGCAGCAGGCTCCCGATCGTCGTCCAGGCCGCCAGCTCCGGGGCCGGAAACGCCGGATCCACGGCGCTATCCCCTTGATTCAGAAACAACTTAGCTGACTTTGGCTTCGTTTCGTAACGGGCGCGAAACCGCTGCAGCGCCCCTCCGAGCTTCTCCACCTCGCCCGGCTTGGCCGGTCGCCCTAACACCACCAGCACGGCGTAATTCAGCCGCTCAGCGTCCGTCGCTCCGCCCTCCCGCAGCACCCGCTCCGCCAGCTTCCGGGACGCCTCCAGATACGCCACATCGTTCATCAGGTTCAGCGCCTGCAGCGGCGTATTCGTCCGGCTCTCCCGGACGGTGCAGACCTCCCGCGTCGCCGCGTCAAAGTTGATCATGCTTGGCGGCGCGATCGTCCGCTTCCAATACGTGTACAGGCTCCGGCGATACAGCCCCTCGCCCTTATCCGGCTTATACCCGGATCCCCCGGCCAACTCCTGCCACAAACCCTCCGGCTGATACGGCTTCACGCTCGGTCCCCCCACCTTCGGCACCAGCAAGCCGGAAACCGCCAGCGCCTGATCCCGAATAAACGGCGCCGCCAGCCGCAGCCGCGGCCCCCGCCCGAGCAGCCGGTTGTCCGGATCCTTGCTCAACGATTCCGGCGTCACCGTCGAGGCCCGCTGATACGCCCGGCTCATCACCATCAGCTTCTCCATGTGCCGCAGATCCCAACCCGATTCCATGAACTCCACCGCCAGCCAATCGAGCAGCTCCATATGCGACGGCCATTCGCCCTGCGACCCGAAATCGTCTACCGTCTTCACGATGCCGGTGCCAAAGAACATCTGCCACAGCCGGTTCACCTGCACCCGCGCCGTCAGCGGATTCTCCCGGCTGACGATCCACCGCGCCAGGCTCAGCCGGTTGGCCGCGGCTCCGGCCGGCAGCGGCGGCAGAAACGCCGGCACCGCCGGATCCACCTTCGCCCCCCGCTGATCGTAAGCCCCGCGGTTCAGGATAAAAGCGTCCTTCTGCGGACCCTCCTCCATCACCATCACCGTCGGAACGGTAGCCAGATACTTGTCGTAAGCCCGTTCGGCCTCGCGCCGGGCGTCTCGCAATGCGGCGAGCTTCGGCGGCAGATACTGCTGCTCAAAGGCGAGCGTCAACTTCGCCTGCTCCGCCGCCGTCCGCTGCTTCCGCTTGGAGAGCGTCGCCAGGTCCTCCCGCACCGGCAGCGTCGAAACCTCCGCCGCCGTCAGCGCCCGGCTCCAAACCCGAACCTGGTCGATCCCGCCCTGATACCCCAGCCCGGCCCCCGCTCCGATCCGGAACGGGACTTTGTTCTCCACCGGCCAAAGGTTCTGGTCAAAGATCACCTGCATCGGCTGCTCCACGCCATCCACGTACAGATGGATACCCTTGGCATACATGCCGCCGTCGTAGGTCACCGCCACATGCTGCCACTCGTTCAGCTTCACCGGCGCCTTCGTCTCCACGCGGACTCCCAGGTCCGACCAGCGGAACGTGTAGTGGAACCGCAGCTTCTGGTCCACGAGATAGAGCCCGTAGCCGGTCCCCTCCCAATGGTTGTCCACCCGGGTGACAATCGCCCCTTTCGGCTGCTCCGGCTTGATCCAGGCCGACAGCGTAAACGGGTCCCGATGGTTAAACTTGGCGACCTCTTTGCCCAGGTCCACCGGCTCGGTGAACTTGTCGAGCGAATGGTTCACGACGAGGCCCTCTTGCGGCACCCAGTTCACCGCCGGAGGCTTCCATTGCCGCTGCGCCTTGGCAAACGATTTAGCTTCGTACCGTAGTTTGGCGATCGCTTCGTCCCGGCGCGCGGCCAGGCGCTGCAGTTCGGCCTCCTGCGGCGGAGTCGGCGCCTTCACGAACGGCTTCTCGTTGCCGAAGTTATAGACAAAGCCCCGCTCATCGGGAATGTTGTTGAAGAACGCGAACAGCTGATAGAACTCCCGCTGCTTCACAGGGTCGTACTTATGATCGTGACAGCGCGCGCAGCCCACCGTCAGGCCCAGCCAGACGTTGCTCGTCGTCTCCACGCGGTCGGCCACGTATTCCACGCGGAACTCCTCGTCCACAATGCCACCTTCGGCCGAAGTCCGGTGATTCCGATGGAAGCCGGTGGCGATCCGCTGCGCCACGGTTGCGTTCGGCAGCATGTCTCCGGCGATCTGCTCAATCGTGAACTGGTCAAACGGCTGGTTGCGCGCAAACGCATCGATCACCCAATCCCGCCAGCGCCACATATCCCGCGGGCCATCGGTCTGGTAGCCGTTCGTATCGGAGTAGCGGGCGTAGTCGAGCCACCGCACGGCCTGCCGCTCGGCGTGGGCCGGGCTCGCCAGCAGCCGGTCCACCACCTTCGCATAAGCCTCCGGCGAGGAATCGGCCAGAAACGCCTTCACCTCCGCCGGCGTCGGCGGCAACCCGGTTAGATCCAAAGTCACCCGGCGCAGCAGCGTCGTCTTGCTCGCCGGAGGATTCGGTTGCAGGCCCTCCTTGGCTAGCCGCGCATCGACAAATACGTCAATCCCGCCCGCCCCCGCGCCGCGCTTCGGCGGCACAAACGCCCAATGGTTCTGCCACGGTGCCCCGGCGGCAATCCAGCGGCGGAGGATCGCAATATCCCGGTCCGGCAAGCGGTCATGCCCGGCGTACTGCGGCGGCATCCGCAGCACCTTGTTTGTCGAAGTGATGCGCTGGATAATCGGTGACTTCTCCGGATTCCCCGGCACGATCCCGCGTTTGGCCTCCGCCTCCGTATCCAGGCGCAACGGGCTCTTCCGGTTCCCGGCGTCCGGGCCGTGACAGGCAAAACAACGATCGGAGAGAATCGGGCGAATATCGCGGTTGAATTCGAGTTGCTGCTCCTGGCCGGCCAGCGGAAACGCCAGCAGGGAGACGAGCAAAAGGCGCTGCATACAACTCTGTTGTATCACCGCTGGGCGGCGGCCAACACTTGCGGCTTAGTCGACTCCAAAATGCTGCGAATCTCCTTGCGGACCTGGGGCGTCAGGTGCGCATACTGCTTCCCCGTCACTTCGCCGTTCAACACGGCCTGCAGCCGTTCCACCACCGCCGCATGCAGCGGAGCCGGCAACTGATCAAACGCCTCGTTGTAGATCATGTAGCTGAGCGGATAGCGGAAGATGCGGGTCTTCAGATCAAACTGCCGCAGCGAACGGCCCCGCGGATCACACGGCCCCTGCTTGGCGAACGTCTCCGCGAAGCCGGACGAACCGGCCACCGGATTCGGCAGCGGCGTCTCGTCCACGAAGAACAGGTAGTCCACCACCTCCTCGGCGGCCTGCCGGATCCGCCGCAGCGTCGATTCGCTCCGGTGGCTAGCCGGATCGTTGAAGATCTCGTTCATCGCGTTCTGATGATGGATCGCGTGGCGGATCTCAAACCCGGCGCGCGTCAACAGATTCGTCATATGCGTCTGGTGTTCGAGCACCAGCAGCGCCACCACATCGCTATGCGGCGTCAGATACTGCGCGGGGTCGAAGCGGTTCGGCACCGGCACCAGCTCGGCGCTCTCGCGGTCGCGCGTGATGGAGTTGCCCATGTGCTTCATCTTCCCGGTGTCGCCGGTGACGTACCAGCCGCCCCACCGTTCTTCGAACTTGCTCCGGTGGTCGCTCACGTACGTCCCGTGCTGAAACGCCGGCATGCCGCTGCGTTCGGACGAAACGCTGCGAACCACAATTCCCGGCACGCCCAGCGTCGCCGAGGACTCATGACACTGCAGGCAGGCGTCCCGCCGCTCAAACCGCGGACGGCCAATCTCATCCTGATCGAGCGAATAGAAGATCACGCCCTGCTTCGGATCCTGCACGGCAAGTTCCACCACATCACCGCCCTGCACATACCCCACCGACACCGCGTCGTTGTAGTAAAGGGCGCGCGGCGTCCGCGGCGCAATGCGCGGCGCCTGAAAGCTGGTCTTCGAAAACACCAGCACCTGCGACTCCCGCGCCACCCGCAACTCCTCGAGCACCGCCGGCAGGTAGCCGAACTGCGGATCAAAGGCGAGCTTCGCTTTGCCCGTCGCCAGCCGCTTGTTCAACTGCGAGATCGCGTTATCTTCGGCGCCCTTGTGATAGTTGATCGCCGGATGGTCGAGCGATGCGACGAAGGAACCGCCCAGCCCCAGCAGCGTAATACCAGCAAGTTTAGTGAGCCACATTGATGAATGCCGTCGGTTGATCTACAGGACACAACGGGCGAACAGGGCCCGTACTATCGAGCAATTCGGCAAGGCTGGTAAATCGGAAAGCGTTCTCGGTTTCGCGGATGGCATCGTCGAGCCGGCGATGCAACGGACACAGGTTCGGGCCGTGGCCCGGCAAGCCTAACGGACAATGATCAATCCGCTTGATCGGATCCACCGCGTTGATCACCATCAGCAACGTCAGCTTCTCGGGCGACTGCGTCAACTGATACCCGCCATGCCGGCCACGGATCGCGTTCACCACCCCGGCCCGGCAAAGCGCCTGCATCACCTTCGCCAAATAATCATTCGGCATCTTCGTGCGTTCGGCGATCTTCTGCACCGCATGGGGACGTTCCCAATCTTCAGCGAGAGCGGCGACAGCGCGGAGTGCGTATTCGACGGTGTGCGAGAACATCCGACTCCATATTATTTCAATCGGACATTTTTGTCCATCTTCTTTTTCGACCCGGAATCCTGATACCGTATTGGCCATGCGAAAATTCCTCATCACACTGGCGGTGCTGGCAATGACGATTCCCGCGAGCGCACAACTCGTTAGCAAGAAAGCTCTCACTCTGGCGGCGGCGAAGACCATCGCCGCGGCGGCCGAGGTGGAAGCCAAGAAGAACAACTGGAACGTGGTCATCGCCGTCGTCGACGACGGCGCCAACCTGATCTACCTGCAGCGCATGGACGGTACGCAAATCGGCAGCGTCGACATCGCGCAGATGAAAGCGCGGACGGCCATCCGGATGAAGCGCCCGTCGAAGGCGCTCGAAGATGTCGTCGCCGGCGGCCGCAACGCGATCCTGAAGCTGCCCGATGTGTTGCCGGTGGAAGGCGGCATCCCGCTGACCATCGATGGGCAGATGATCGGCGCGATTGGCGTCAGCGGCGTGACCTCCGCACAGGACGGGCAGATCGCCGGCGCCGGCGTGAAAGCGCTCGAAGCGATGAAGTAGCGGTTTGCCCCGGCAACTCAAGGATCTGGCCGGCATCGGACCGGCCATGCTCGGGGACTTCGCACTCCTGCGCGTGACCTCGGTCGACGACCTGGCCGGACGCGACCCGGACGAGTTGTACCGGGATCTCGAGCGGCTCACCCAAACCCGCCAGGACCCCTGCGTCCTCGATACGTTCCGCTGCGCCGTGGCCCAGGCCCGTAACCCGGATCTACCCCTCGAGCAGCGGAACTGGTGGTACTGGTCGCGCCTTCGCAAGGCGAAACAGAAACCTACTTCGTAAGCGTGGCGCGGCGGTTGATTCCTTTGTAGGGGAACCGCCGCGTTAGTTCCGCGAAGTTCACCGTCAGCCCCAGGCCAGCGCCGGTGGGCAGGCTGACGGCGCCATCCTTCGGCACCGGATAGGTTCCCTGGCAGAGCTCCTGATAGACGGCATCGTCGTCCCCCTCCCACTCCTGCAGGAAGAAGTTGCGGCAACCCGCCATCGCGTGCAGCGAGGCGACGTGGCCCACCGGCCCGCTGCACTGGTGCGGCGCGATCTCCACGCCATAGGTTTCCGCCAACTGCGCAATCTTGCGCAACTCCGTAATGCCACCCGCGTGCAGCACGTCGGGCTGCACGATGGCCGCGCCTTTATGGTCCAGCAACTGCCGGATCTCCGCGCGCAGCAGCAGCCCTTCGCCGGTGGCGATCGGCACCGGCGACTGCGCGGCCAGTTGGCCCAGCAGCGCCGGGTTCTCGCGGAGCGTGGGCTCTTCGAGGAACATCGGCTTTAACGGCTCGAGCGCGCGCGCCAGTTCGAGCGTAGTGCGGTAGTTGAACGTCTCCGCCAGTTCGAGGCCAATCTCGAGTTGGCTGCCCACGGCGACACGCACGGCCTGCACTTCATTGACAATCTGGGCGATCCGCGCCTTGTCATCGCCCGCCAGCGGCACGGTCCACTTCACGGCGCGCCAACCCCGGCGGCGGGTCTCGGCGGCCCATTCGCTGAACGCGGCCGGGGTGCGCTCCTTGAGCGTGGACGACCAATGCGTGAAGTAAAGCGGCAAGGGGTTGTGCACCGCCCCGCCGAGCAAGCGGGACACCGGCACGCCCAGCCGCTTGCCTTCGAGATCCCACAGCGCGATGTCCACCGCCGAAAGCGCCGTCAGCTCCGCGGCGCCGTGCCGCCAACGGGACAGGCCGTAGTAGTTGCGATTCCAATACTGCTCCGGACCCTGCGGGTCCTGGCCCACCATCGTCGGCTCCAGCCAGCGCAGCGCCGCCTCCACCAGATCCGCGCGCGTTTCGAGCGTCGCTTCGCCCAGGCCCACCAGGCCCGCGTCCGTGTGGATTTCGAGAAAGACGAGGTCCCGCCAGCGCAGAGTGGATTTGTGGATGACGAAGCGGGTGATCTTGCAGGGAGGCGGGGCGGCGAAAGCCGAAACGGCGGGAAGAGCCAGCAGGTGGCGGCGGGAAAGCGGCATGCGGGTAGGATACCCTGCCTGTATGCGACTGCGAACCGTTCTGACTTTTCTGGCGGCCGGCGCCATGCTGCTGGCGGCGGACGTAACCGGCAAATGGACTTTTTCCGTCGAGACCGGCGCCGGGTCGGGGACCCCCACCTTCACCTTCGTGCAGAAGGGATCGGCGTTGACGGGAACCTACCAGGGCGCCGTGGGCGAAGCGCCGCTGAAGGGCAAGGTGGAGGGCGACACGATCGAATTCGTCGTCGAAACCGGCAGCGGCGAACTCCGCTACAACGGCAAGATCACCGGGGCCGCCACCATGGAAGGCAAGGCCGACTATCCCGAGATCGGCGCGGCAACCTGGACCGCGAAAAAGGACAAGTAGAAGCCAATGACCAACGAAGAATGGGAACTGCGCGTGCAGTTGGCGGCGGCCTATCGCATGGTGGACCACTTCGGTTGGAGCGAACTCATCTGGACCCACAACACGGTGCGCGTGCCGGGCGAAGAGGATCATTTTCTGATCAACCCCTACGGCCTCCGCTTTGACGAAGTCACGGCTTCGAATCTCGTCAAAGTGGATCACGAAGGCAACATCATCGGGGACCAGAATCAGGAGATCAATCCGGCTGGGTTCGTCATCCACAGCGCCATCCATATGGCCCGGCCCGACGTCCGTTGCGTGATGCACACCCACACCACGGCCGGCATGGCCATCGCCGCTCTCGAAGAGGGTCTGCTGCCCATCAGCATGTACGCGCTCGGCTACTTTGAACGCATCGCCTATCACGACTTCGAAGGGCCGAGCCTCGAAGTCGACGAACGCGCTCGCCTGGCCACGAACCTGGGCGAAAAGAATCTGCTCGTGATGAAGACGCACGGCCTGCTCGCCTGCGGCGAAACCGTCGCGCAGGCCTTCGTCCGGCTCTTCCGGCTGGAACGCGCTTGCCAGGTGCAACTGGCCGCCCAAGCCACCGGCGCCCGGCTCGCCATTCCGCCGCGGTCCGTCTGCGAGCTCAGCGCCAAGCTCAGCGACGACTTCCTGGTAGCCGAAGGCGACAAGGGTTACAGCAAAAATCCCAACCCCGAGTTCGCCGCCATGATGCGGCTCATGGACCGCAAAGACCCTTCGTATAGACTGTAAAAACGATGAAGCTGCTATTCCTGATTTTGCTGGCGCTGCCGCTGGTGGCCGCCGATAAACGCGAAGCCGAGATTGATGCCGCCATGGCCAAACTAGCCGATGCGCTGCGGAAGCCGGAGGTCGCCTCGCTTGAAAAGATCCTCGGCGACCAGTTGATCTACACCCACTCGGACGGCCGGCTCGAGAACAAGCAACAGGTGATCGACGCGCTCGCCGTCAAGAAGTCCACCGTCTACGCCGAGGTCAACTACGGAGCCGATAAGCAGGTCGCCTTCCACGGCAACACCGCCGCCGTCCGGCAGGAGACCACCGTGAAGCTGCTCGGCGCCAACCCGCGCACGTTGAAGCTCAGCATCCTGTACGTTTGGGCCAAGAATAAAGGCGCTTGGCAACTCCTCGCCCGCCAGGCCACGCGACTCTAACGGCCTCCCGCCCAGGCGATGGCCTGGCGGACCAGTTGGCGATAGTTGGGGTCACGGTGCGCTTCCGAGCCGTGACCCAACTGAATGAAAACGACCCGGCTCTTGGCAAACGGGCTGATCCAAACCAAAGGCCCGTCGGAGGTCTGCTCCGCTGTCGTGGCGAGCACCTTCACTTTGTCCGAGATCCACATCCCCTTGTAGGTCTCATCGAAGATCGAGAAGTCCTTCACGCCGGAGGTCACCGGATGGTCCTCGACAATCTTCACCGGGATCGTGACATCGTGCTTGTACGTTGAAGTGGGTAGATAGCGGCCGCCGGCGACGTTCTCGTACCACCACGGCCAATCGACGTAGCCGCAAATGGCGTGATGGAGAATCACGATCCCTTTGCCGGACTCGGCGAAGGTCCGCAGCCGGTCCCGCTGTTCGGGGGTGGACGTGGTGATCATGTCGTAGAGCACCAGCACGTCCACCCGCTTCATCAGGTTCCCTTCGAAGGCGCGCGGATGCGGCTCCACGGCGACATTCAGCCCCGGCATGCTTTCAAACATCGTGTAGAACGACGGCGCGTGATCATGGCCGCCGGTGACCACGCGAACCCGCAGCGGATCCTGCGCCCACAGAGCGCCGCCGAGCAGCAAGAGAGAGAGAAGACGCATAAGCCCTACTTCGGAACAACGATATGGTCGATGCCTTCGCGGATGCCATAGTGCGGCCCGAGAAGCTTGAAGTCCCGGCCCTGGCGGCCATTGTAATCCCACGCAATAGCGCCGCCCTTGATCGTGACTTCGCAGAAGAGCCGCTGCTTCGAAGTGACCCGGCCGCCGTTGTTGTCGTAGTAGCCGAAGTCGCCCTCCATCAGGCGGAGGCCAGCGATATCGGCTTCGGCGCCCACCGTCAGGTGGCCGAGTTCCGGGCGCTTGATGACCTCCGCGGGCGTCCAGGTGGAGGCGCGGATCACCTCCTGCAGCGGCATGCCCAGCGCCATGAGCTTGGACATCAGCGAAGGCATGTCCATGAACGCGCCGTTCATGCTGCCGGTGTGCAGGTCCGACGAGATCGTATCGGGATAGAAGCCATCTTGAATCGCCGCCGCGGCGCTGCGCAGAACGAAGCTGCCGCCGCCGTGGCCGACGTCGAAGCGGACGCCGCGGGCGCGGGCGGCCTTCAGATACGGGAACACCTTGCCCTTCTCATCGGTCCACGGCACCGGGCCGCGATAGGCATGCGTCGAGATGTCGCCGGGGCGCAGATGTTCGCCGACCAGTTGATAGTAGGGCCGCTGCGGCAGGAAGTAGCCGAAGTCCACGATCACGGGGAAATTCCCCTTCTTGCCGGCTTCCACCGCCGAATCGACGGACTCCCAATCGGGCCGCTGATAGTGCGCCGACTTGACGCCCACCACGGTCTCCGGATACTTGTTCTTCAGCTTCACGATCGCCTCAGGGTTGAAGTCATCCTGCTCGGTGAGGTCGCTGATCATGCCGTGCCCGGCGATGTTAATGAAGGCGAGCACGCGGGTGCGGGCACGGTCAATCACGGTCACCTTGAAGTGCTCGAAGTTGCGCCAACCGGCCGATCCCGCGTCGACCATGGTGGTGACCCCCGTGCGGAAACTCAGCACATCGGGCGGAATGCTGTTGTCGCCGGCCCAGGAGCCGGGGTTGGTGGCGGCGTAGTAGACGTGAACGTGGATGTCGATCAGCCCAGGCGTAATCAGCAGACCGCGAACGTCCAGAACGCGGCGGGCGCGGTTCGCCGCAATGGAGGGTTCGATGGCGGCAATCTTGCCGGCCTTGATGGCGACATCGCGCGGCGCGTCCAGGCGGCTCTTGGGGTCGATGACCCGGCCGCCTTGCAGAAGCAGGTCAAAATCTTGAGGAAACGCGGCACTTGCCAACAGGAGGCTTAGGCCAAGGGATCGGAGCATGCGGGAATTATATCCCTACGTTCAAACGAGCAGCTTCTTGCGGGCAGCATACAGGACGACTTCGGCGGCGGAGTGCAGATCGAGTTTCTGCATGAGATTCGTACGATGGGTCTCCACCGTGTGGAGACTCAAATGGAGCTGCGCGGCAATCTCCTTGCTGGTCTTGGCGTAGGCCAGCAGTTGCAGCACCTCCTTCTCGCGCTCGGTGAGCGAGTCGTAGGGGTCGTGCAGGCCGTCAGACTGAATCTTGCGGACGTAGTCGGCCACCAACGCCTCGCTGAGCACCGCGCTGAAGAAGGGCTTGCCGGCGGCCACGGTGCGGATGGCCCCGATCAGGTCTGGCTCGGCGGAATCCTTGAGCAGATAGCCCTTGGCCCCCGCCGAAATCGCGCGCATCAAGTACTCCTCGTCCGAGTACATGCTGAGCATGATGATCCCGGTTTTGGGGCAGGAGCGGGCGATCAGCGTGGCCGCCTGAATGCCGTTGCGCTTGGGCATGGCAACGTCCAGGATGATGACGTCCGGCGCCAGCGCCTCCGCCATGGCCACCGCCTCGTCGCCGTCGCAGGCTTCGCCCACAATCTCGATGCCGGGGTCTTCACTCAGCACCAGGCGCAGACCCTTCCGCACGACGCCGTGGTCGTCGGCGACGACGACGCGGATCACGCCTCCACCTCTTTCGACAACGGGATCTCCGCCCGCAGCCGCGCCCCGGCGCCGGGGACAGACTCCACCGTCAGGCGGCCGCCCAGTTCGCGAACCCGTTCCTCCATGCCGATGAGCCCGAAGCCGCGGCGGCGCGCGACATCGAAGCCGACGCCATCGTCCTCCACCGTCAGAGCCAGCCGGGACTCCTCCGCGGTCAATTGCACCCGCACATGGCGAGCCTGCGCGTGGCGGGCGCAGTTGGTGAGCGCTTCCTGCACCAGCCGGTAAAGGCACGTGCGATGGGCTTCGTCGAGATCGGCCGTGGCGCCGGAGATCTCCAGGTGCACCTGTCCGCTCGAACGGCGGTTGAAATCGCGAACCTGCGCCTGCAGCGCTGGAGCGAGGCCGAGGTCATCGAGCAGCGACGGACGCAGGCCCACGGCGAGGTCCCGCACCATGCGCATGGTGCGTTCGGCGAGTTCCTTCGCTTCGTCATGATGGAGCCGAAACGTTGGCGGATCGCCGCGAAAACGGTCGAGCGCGCCGAGTTCAAGGCGCAGCCCGGTTAGCATCTGGCCCACCTCGTCGTGCAGTTCCCGGGAGAGGTTCCGGCGCTCATCCTCCTGCGCCCGCATGACCCGCGCGGAGAGATCGCGGAGTTGCTGCTCGTAGTCGATCCGGGCCGCTTCCAGATGCCGGATGCGCCACACCGCGCCGATCGAAATCACCGCGCCGATGGCGAGGGCCAGACCAATCAACGTGCGCATTTCGTTCCGGAACGACTGCTGCTCTTCGCGCAGCGCCTGCGCCTGCCGTTCGTAGGCCGCCGCGCTGAGGCCCGCCACCTCACGGGAGATGGCCAGCAGATCCTCCCGGCGCGGCCGCTGCTGCGTGCGGAGGAAGTAGGTCCCCTGGCGCTCCTTCTCCGCCTCGCTCCAGGAGAAGACGGGCACTGCGCTCGCGTAGTTCAGCCGCAGATGCTCTTCGAGGCGCTGCAACGGACCGGAACCGGCGGCGGGAAGGGACTCGCGCAGTTCGCCGAGGAGCCGGTTGATCTCCCGCCGGTTGGCCGCGAACTCGCGTTCATAGCGGGCGCCGGCCGTGGGCGCGGAGTCCAGCAGGTAGTCGCGCAGAATGATGGACGAGTAGTGAATGCGCTCGTTGACGGCTTGAATCGCCTGTTGCCGGACGGCCTGCCGCTGTTGAATCCGGGCGGTTTCGACAAACAGCCGCTGCATGCGTTGCAGCATCACCCAACCCGGCCAGGCGATCAGCACCAGCAGACAACTGAGCCCGACGAGCACGACGGGCCAGGTGCGATTTCTCATACCCTACAGTCTAGACCCCGGAAAAGATACCCGATCAAGGGGATACCCCCGCCAAGGCTCGCGCGAAACAATAGTGGGTTCCTCATGCGATGCCTACTTGCTCTGCTTGTACTGCTCAGCGCCGGATGCGCCCCGAAAGGGAGCGCGCCGCCCAAGCCCTCGGCCGCTACGACCCAGTCGGTCAGCGTCGCCCCCGTGGTGCGCGAAGACCTCGCGCGGGAGCTCGAACTGGCCGCTGAGTTCCGCCCTTGGCAGGAGATCGACGTCAACGCCAAGATCGCCGGCTACATCAAGACCATGCCGGTGGAAGTGGGCGACGTGCTGCGCGAAGGGCAGGTGATCGGCGTGCTCGAAGTGCCGGAGCTGCAACAGGAGTTGGCGCAGGCCCAGGCGATGGAGAAGCGGAGCGAGCTCGAAGTGGTGCGGGCGCGGAGCGAGGTAACGCGCGCCGAATCGGCCCTGCGCATTCGCCAGCTCTCCTACGACCGGCTCGCCGCGGTGGCCAAGCAGCGGCCCAACCTGATCGCCCAACAGGAACTCGATGATATCGGCGCGCGGCTGCAGGAGGCGACAGCGCAACTGGCGACCGCCAACGCCACGCTGGCCTCCGTACAGGAGCAGGTGAAAGTCAGCCAGGCGGCGAGTTCGCGCGTGCTGGCGATGACGCAGTACACGCGCGTCACCGCGCCCTTTCCCGGCGTGGTGACCCAGCGCTATGAAGCGCCCGGCGCCATGGTGCAAGGGGCCAACAAACCATTGATCCGGCTCTCGCAGGTGGACCGGCTGCGGCTGGTGCTGCCGGTGCCGGAGTCGATTGTGCCCCGCATCAAACTCGGCTCGCCAGTGGAAGTCCGGGTGGACGCGGTATCGAGCGTCGTGCAGGGAAAGGTGATGCGCTTCTCGGGCATCCTGAACACGAACACGCGCACCATGCAGACCGAGGTGGACGTGCCCAACCCCGGCTATGCGCTCAAGCCCGGCATGTACGCCTACGCCACCATCACGCTGGACTCGAAAGGGGACGTGCTGGCCATTCCGATTCAAGCCATCCGCGCCGCGGGGTCAAACCCCAGCGACCCCCGGCAGCAACTGGCGATCGTCAACGACAAGAACCAGATCGAAATGCGAGAGGTACGGCTGGGGCTCGAAACGCCGGACCGGGTCGAGGTGGTCTCCGGACTGAACGAAGGGGACCGCGTCGTGATCGGCAATCGCGGCGACCTGAAACCCGGACAGACCGTCGAACCCCGCCTGCTGGCGAAATAGGAGCCCTACCGCATGGCAAGCTTCGCGATCCGCAATCCCTACTTGATCATCGTGCTCTGCCTGATCTGCGCCCTGGTGGGCGGAGTCAGCGTCCTCCGCATGCCGGTGGACCTGTTCCCGCCCATCAACATTCCGGTGGTCGTCGTCGCGACGTTCTATTCGGGCATGCCGCCGGAGCAGATTGAATCGAACATCACCGGCCGCTTCGAGCGCTTCTTCACCCTGGCGTCAAGCGTGGACCACGTCGAGTCGCGCTCCCTGGCCGGCGTATCGCTCATCAAGATCTACTTCCAGCCGGGCACGAGCCCCGACGCCGCGGCGTCGAACATCTCCAATCTGGCCATGGCGAACCTGCGCCGGCTACCGCCAGGGACGCTGCCTCCCATCGTGCTGAAGTTCGACGCCTCTTCCCTGCCCGTCTGTCTGATTGCGCTCAAGAGCTCCGGCGGCGTCACCGAGACGCAGTTGCGCGACATCGGCCAATACACGATTCGAACCCAATTGGCCAATGTGCCCGGCGCCTCGCTGCCCATGCCCTTCGGCGGCAAGTACCGGCAGGTGATGATCTACGTCGATCCGCTCAAGCTCGAAGCGCACCAGTTGAGCCCCATGGACGTCGTGCGGTCAGTGAACGAATCGAACCTGATTCTGCCGGCCGGCGAGGTGCGGGTGGGGCCGATGAACTATCCGCTCTACACCAACGCGCAGGTGGACGCGATGAGCGAGATCGACGGCATTCCGCTCAAGATCGGACGCGACCAGGCGACGGTGACCGTCGGCGATGTCGGCAAAGCCAAGGACGCCGAGCAGATCCAACTGAACGTCGTTCGCGTCGATGGCCAGCGCAGCGTCTATCTCCCGGTGCTGAAGCAGGGCGGCGATTCGAACACCATCGCGGTCGTCGATAACACGCGGGCCGCGTTGCCAAAGCTCACGGATGTCCCTCCGGGCATTAGCTCCACGGTCGTCTTCGACCAGTCGGTGTTCGTCAAGCAGGCGATTGAAAACCTGATTCACGAAGGAGGCCTGGGGCTCTTCCTGACCTCGGTGATGATTCTCGTGTTTCTGGGGAATCTGCGGGCGACCGTGGCGGTGATGCTCTCCATCCCGCTCTCCGCTCTCGCCACGTTCCTCGTGCTGGGCGCCTTCGGCAGTACGGTGAACACGATGATTCTCGGCGGCCTGGCGCTGGCGTTCTCCCGGCTGATCGATAACTCGGTGGTGGTGCTCGAGAACATCTACCGTTACCTCGAAATGGGCAAGAGCCCGCAGGAGGCCGCCGAGGTGGGCGGCAACGAAGTGGCGCTGCCGGTGCTGGCCTCCACGTTGACGACGGCGATCGTCTTCTTCCCGGTGGTGTTTCTCTACGGCGTCAGCCGGTATCTGTTCACGGCGCTGGCGCTGGCCGTGGTCATCTCGCTGCTCGCCTCCTACCTCGTCGCGCTCACGGTGGTGCCGCTGTTCTGCGCGAAGTTTCTGCAGGCGCCGGCGCACGGGCACGGCGGGCGGCGCGGGCTGGCCGGCCGGTTCCTCGACTGGTTCGACGGCCGCTTCGATGCATTGCTGCGCGGCTACAGCATCGCCGTCGCCAAGACCGCGCTGGCTAGACCGGCCGCCTCCCTGGCCATTCTCTTGATCGGTTGCCTGGCGACCTACACCATGCTGCCGCTGCTCGGCGTCAGCTTCTTCCCCCGCACCGATCCCGGCCAGTTCGTCATCTCGCTCAAGACACCCGCCGGCTCCAACCTCGTCGTCACCGAGCAGGAGACCGAGCGCATCGAAAACATCGTCCGCAGCGAAGTGGCGCCCGAAGAGCTCGACATCCTGGTTTCGAACATCGGCAACGTCCCCGACTTCGCCGCCATCTATTCGCCGAACGCCGGGCAGAACACCGGCTTCGTCCAGGTCAGTCTAAAGGCCGGCCACCGCGTCAGCAGTTTCGAATATATGCGGCGCGTCCGCGAACGCCTGGCGCGCGAGTTGCCCCACATCGCCGTCTACTTCCAGACCGGCGGGTTAGTCGATTCGATCATCAACATGGGCCTGCCGGCGCCGATCGACGTGCAGGTTTCCGGCTCCAACCTCCGGCTCGATTTCGAAATCGCCAAGCGGCTCGCCACGCGGATCCGCGAGATTCCCGGCGTCAGCGACGCCTTCATTCCCCAGGACATCGACGCCCCGGCGCTCCGCCTGGACTTCGACCGGCAGAAGGTTTCGCAGTTGGGTCTCACGCAGCGCGAGGTCGTCCAGAACGTCATCACCGCTCTCAGCTCTTCGCAGATGATCGCCCCCAGCTTCTGGACGGACCGGCGCAGCGGCTTGGATTACCTGCTGACGGTGCAGTACTCGGAAGACCGCATCAAGTCGCTCTACGATCTCCGGTCCATCCCGCTGCACGGCAGCAAGTCGAACGAGCCCGCGCGCCTGGACGCCATCACGCAGATGCGCAAGATTGAAGCGCCCACCGAGATTGACCGCTATCAACTGCGCCGCGTGGTCGATATCTACGTCAATCTCGAGAACGAAGACCTCGGCCGCGTGGCCGCCCGGATCGAAGAGTTGATTGCCGAAGAGAAGCTGCCGGCCAATGTCCGCATCGATCTGCGCGGAGTCGTGCAGGGGATGCGGCAAAGCTTCAGCAGCTTCGGCGGCGGGTTGATTCTCTCCGTGGCGTTGCTCTATCTCGTGCTGGTGGCCCAGTTCCGATCGTTCCTCGATCCATTGATCATCCTGCTGGCCGTGCCGCCGGGGCTGAGCGGAGTACTGTTCACGCTCTACGCCGCGGGGACAACGCTGAACGTCATGTCCCTGATGGGGGTCGTGATGATGGTGGGCATCGTCGTCTCGAACTCGATTCTGCTGGTGGACTTCGCCCACAAGCTGCGCAGCGAGGGATACGAAACGCCGGACGCCATCGCCACCGCGGCGAAAACGCGGCTGCGCCCCATTCTCATGACCTCGCTTGCCACCATCATCGGCCTCGCGCCCATGGCCGCCAAACTCGGATCCGGCACGGAAAGCTATGCGCCGCTGGCGCAGGCGATCATCGGCGGATTAATCGTCTCTCTCCTCGTCACCCTGTTCCTGGTTCCGGCGGCCTACCTGCTGGCTTACCGGCAGAAAGCGGAGGTGGCGCAATGAGGTGGTTTTCGCTCGTGGTCGTCTCGACGGCGATCGTCTTCGCGCAGCCCAAGCCCATAAGCTTGGCCGAGGCCGAAGCCATCGCCCTGCGGAACCACCCCGGCGTGGCCGCCGCTGAACTCACCGCCGAGGCGCAGGCGCAAGTGCCGCAGCAGGTGCGCAGCGCGTTGGCGCCCCAGGTGGGCGCGGCGGCCAGCGGCGCCGGCGCCACGGACCGCGCCCGCATCGCCGCCGGCCAGCTCCAAAATCCGATCATCTTCAGCCGCCTGGGCCTTGGCGGCAACGTGACCCAGCTACTCTACGACGGCGGCCGCACCAAGCTGCTCGCGCAAGGGGCGGACGCTCGCGCCAAGAGCGAGAAGGAAAACGCGAATACGGCGCGGGCGCAGGTGCTGCTGCAGGTGCGCCAGGCTTACCTCGCCGCGCTCCGCACCCAAGCCGTCCTGCGGGTAGCCGAACAGACGGTGGCGGCGCGGCAGTTGGTCCTCGACCAGGTGACCGCTCTCACCGACGCCAAGTTGAAGTCCGGGCTCGACCTGAGCTTCGCGCAGGTTTCCGTCTCGGAGGCGAAGCTGCTGGCTGCCCAAGCGGCCAACGACTCGCAAGCGGCTCTGGCCGACCTGGCCGCCGCCATGGGCGTGACGGAGCCGGCGCCGTACTCCCTCGCCGAGCCGCCCCCGCTATCGGCCCTACCCCCGAACTCGAACGAACTGCTGCCGGCGGCCATGCGGAACCGGCCGGAACTCGCGGCCCGGCGGCTCGAGTGGGAGGCCGCGCAGCGCCTCGTCGCCGCCGAAGGCAAGCTCTCCCAGCCCACGGTCTCCGGAGTCGGCGCCGCCGGCGTCACCCCCGTCCACGTGGCCGGTATCGAGAACAGCTACTACGCCGCCGCCGGGGTCACCGTCAGCCTGAACTTTTTGAATGGCGGCCTCTTCGCGGCCCGGCGCAACGAAGCCGCGCTGCGGGCCCGCGCCGCTGAGCAGCGGTTGCGAGAACTCGAGAACCGCATCCGGCGCGACGTGGCCGTGGCGTGGCTCAACGTCCGCACCGCCGAAGAGCGGGTGGAGTTAACCGAGCAACTGCTCCGCCGCAGCACCCAGGCCCTGGAACTCGCGCAAGCGCGCTATGACCTCGGACTCAGCTCCATCGTCGAACTCAGCCAGGCCCAACTCGCCAAAACCGCGGCCGAGCTGCAACAGACCGCCGCACGCTACGACTACACCGCCCAACGCGCCGCCCTAGCCTTCCAAACCGGCCTGGAATTCCAATAAATTTTAAGAAAATTAATTCATATTAACTACAACAAAACAAACGTTTGTGATACGCTGACATTTCAGCATCACTGCCTTTAATCTATGGGTCCGGCACTTTCCCCCGGTGCGTCCCGCCAGCTGTTTAGTTTGCTAGGACGTGGAGTTTCCTGTTCGGAACTTCTTTTGCGGCGCTTCTCCGGAGCCCGCCATGCCCGCTAAAAAGGTTCTAATTCGTGGGGCGCGTCAACTGCTGACGCTCCGGGGAATCCCCGCGCCTCGCCGTGGCAACGCCATGAGCGACCTGTCGTTGGTTACCGATGGCGCCATTCTGATTGAGGGCGAACGGATCGTGACGGTGGGCCCCGGGCGCCGGATCGAGAACCTCGCTGAGGCGCGCGGAGCCGAAGTCATCGACGCCGACGGTTGCGTCGTCATGCCCGGCTTCATTGATCCGCATACGATGCTCGTCAGCGGACCCTCACGCGTCAACGAGTTCGAGATGCGAACCCTGGGCGCCTCGCTTGAAGAGAGCGGGATCCTGCGGGAAGGCTTGCAGGCGCAAGTCCGGAATGTGCGCAACCTGCCGGCCCGCCGCCTGGAGTTGCAAGCGAGGAATACGCTGCTCCGCTGCCTGCGCCATGGAACGACGACCATTGAGGCCAAGACCGGGTACGGCCTCGATGATACCGGCGAAATGAAGTGCGTCCGCGTGCTCGAAGACTTGCAGAACTGCCCCATTTCGGTGATTCCCACCTGGTTCGGGGCCCGGGCTCTGCCCGCCGAGTTCGAAGGCAACGCCGAAGGCTATCTCCGTTTTCTCATCGACGAGATGCTGCCGCGAATCGCCCGCCGCAAGACCATTGCCTATGTCGATGCCGACCCCGCGGCCTGCGGCTTCTCGATGAACCAGACGATTCAGTTCCTCCGGACCGCGCGGCTGGCCGGCTTTACGCCGCGCCTGCATGCGGCGCTCCATCAGGCTGATTCCAACGTCGAACTGGCGGTCGCCATGCGGGCCGAAAGTGTCTCCCATTGCAACTACATCACTGACGATCAGATCGGTCATCTCTATGACTCCTCCACCGTGGCCGTCCTGCTGCCCGGCCTCGCCTATCACCTCCGCTTGAACCGCGTGCCCCCGGCCCGGCGCTTGATCGAAGGTGGCGCCGCCACGGCGCTCGCCTCCGGCTACGACCCGCTCTTCAGCCCCACCTGTAACATGCAGATGGTGATCTCGCTGGCCTGCAATCAGCTCAACATGTCCCCGGCGGAGGCCATTCAAGCGGCCACCTACAACGCGGCCTGCGCGGCCGGCGTGGCCAAGGAGGCCGGCTCGCTCGAAGCGGGCAAGTTTGCCGACTTGTTGATTCTCTCCGTGCCGGACTACCGCGAAATCCCCTATCATTTTGGAATGAATCTGGTTTCCACGGTCATCCGCCGGGGCGAGATAGTCCATCAGGAAACTGCGCCGGAGTGGCGCGTTGCCTGAGCGAGGATCCACTCCCCTGGTTGAGTGTGTCGCGAACTTCTCCGAAGGCCGGGACATGCGTATTCTTGACGCCATCGCATCGGCCATCGCCGCCGTGCCCGGCGTAGGCGTGCTCGACCGGTCCGCGGACCCGGATCATCACCGCAGCGTCATCACCTTCGCCGGGCGTCCGGAAGCCATCGGCGAGGCGGCCGTGGCCGCCGTGGGCGAAGCGGTCGCGCGCATCGACCTGACGCACCATACTGGCGTCCACCCCCGCATCGGCGCCGCCGACGTCGTTCCCTTCGTTCCGCTGCGCGACATCACCCTCGTCGAGTGCGCCTGGCTGGCCCATGCCGTCGGCGCCGAGATCTGGAACCGGTTCTCGGTTCCCGTATTTCTATACGATGCGGCCGCGCAAACCGACAGCCGGAGAAACCTCGCCAACGTCCGCAAGGCCGCCGCGCACCCGCCCTTCCCGGTACCGGACTTCGGCCAGGCCGCGCCGCATCCCACCGCGGGAGCCGTGGCCGTGGGCGCCCGTAAGATCCTGATCGCCTGGAACGTTTTTCTGGCCGATGGCAACCTGGAGGCGGCCAAGGAGATCGCCCGGCGGATCCGCCAGGCCAACGGCGGACTGGCCTGCGTGCGCGCTCTCGGACTGTATCTCCCCGCCCGCGAGCAAGCCCAGGTGTCGATGAACCTGATTGACTTTGAAGTAACCCCGCCGCATGTAGTGTGGGAGGCGATCTCCCGCATCGCCGCGGAGCTCGGCGTGCAGGTGGCGACCAGCGAGCTCATTGGATTAATCCCGGAATCCGCTCTGCGCGCCGCTGAAGCCGCTGGCGTAGATTTGCGCATCGAAGACTTCACCCCGGACCGCACCCTCGAGGCCCGGGTCCGCACGATTGCAATGTAGCGAAGTTGGGAATACAGTAGAGTTACTGCTATCGCCAAAATCGGCGATAGCCGCGTAAAGTCTTCAGTCTTCAGGGGTTATTCATGAATATTTCTTCACGACTGCAACGTTGCAGCGTGGTGGTGATGTTGGTCTGCTTGTTGGCCATCACTTCACCGCTCGCAGTTGCTCAGGTTTTGTACGGCGCCTTAGTCGGCTCCGTAAAGGACGCTTCCGGCGCGGCCGTACCCAGCGCGAAAGTCGTCATCACGAACCAGCAAACCGGTCAGGTCCGCGAATCCGTCACGAACGACGAAGGCGGTTACACCTTCCCGACGATTCAGAACGGTACCTATGAAGTCCGCGTCTCGAAAGACGGCTTCCGGACTGTCAACAACACGACGCCCGTCGCGGTTAACGAAACCGTCCGCGTGGACCTAACGCTGCAGGTCGGCTCGGTGAGCGACACGGTGACCGTCGAAGCCAGTTCCGCCACCCTGCAGACGGACCGCGCCGAGGTCCGTGCTGAAGTCACCTCGAAGCAGTTGACCAATCTGCCGGTGCCCGTCGGCCGGAACTATCAGAACCTCCTCGTGACGGTTCCCGGCTTCTCCCCGCCCCGCAACGCCCACTCGGTGCCGTCCAACCCCTCCCGTTCGCTCGAAGCCAATGTGAACGGTGCGACGCGCTCTTCCGTGAACACCCGCATCGACGGCGTGAGCTCCACCAACATCTGGCTGCCGCACATCTCGGCCTACGTCCCCTCGCTCGAAGCCATCGAGACGGTCAACGTCGTGACCAACTCCTTCTCGGCCGAACAGGGTCTTGCCGGTGGCGCCTCCATCAGCGTGCAGATCAAGTCCGGCACCAACGACCTGCATGGCTCGGCGTTCCTCTACAACACCAACAACCAGGTGATCGCCAAGCCGTTCTTCCTGCCGCAAGGCCAGAACAACCCGAAGTACATCTTCAACCAGTTCGGCGCCACCGTCGGCGGCCCCATCAAGAAGAACAAGCTGTTCTACTTCGCCGCCTACGAAGGCACCACCCGCCGCGAATTCGCCAATCAGTTCGGCACCATGCCCACGGCGGCCATGCGCACCGGCGACCTCTCCGCCACGGACCGCCCGATCTTCGATCCCCTGACCGGCGACGACCAGGGCCGCGGCCGCACCCCGTTTGCCGGCAACATCCTCCCGGCCAACCGCATCAGCAGCATCTCGCGGAACCTCGCCGGCAAACTGCCGCTGCCGAACGTGCCTTCTGCCTTCATCCAGCAGAACTACTTCGCGGTGGGCAACTTCCTGTTCGACCGCAACACCCTCGACACGAAGGTCAACTACAACATCTCCGATAAATGGACGATGTATGGCCGCTTCTCCGTGCTCGACTATACGATGGACAACGCCGGTATGCTGGGTGAGTTGATCGGCCCCGGTATCTCGGGCGCCGGCGGCAACGTAGGCAACGCCAACGGCCAGACCTATTCCACCACCATCGCCTCCACCTACGTCCTGAAGCCGTCGTTCATCATCGACTCCTACTTCGGCTTCACCCAGATGAACACGCTGGTCGAACAGCCCGACCTCGACAAGAATCTGGGCCGCGATCTGGGCATCCCGGGCGTGAATGGCACCCGGCGCTTTGAAGGCGGCTGGCCGCGGTTTGCCGTTTCTAACTTCACCACCTTCGGCATGCCCGATGCGTTCATGCCGTACAACCGGCGCGATCCCCAGTTCCAGTACGTGGCCAACGCGAACTGGACCAAGGGCACGCACAACATCCGCTTCGGCATCGACTACTACCAGATGAACATGAACCACCTGCAACCCGAGTTCTCGGGCGCTAACCATGGCGCGCAGGGCGGCTTCAGCTTCACCGGCGGGCCCACCCAGTTGAATGGCGGCGCTTCGGCCAACGAATTCAACTCCTGGGGCGCCTTTATGCTCGGCACGCCCAACAACTACGGCCGGCTGCTGCAGGTCGACGACGTTTATAAGACCCGCACCAACATGTTCTCCAGCTACGTGCAGGACACCTGGAACGTCAACCGGAAGCTGACGCTCAACTACGGCGTCCGCTACGAATACTTCCCCATGCCCACCCGCGGCGATCGCGGCGTCGAACGCTACGACTTCGCCAACAACAAGATGCTCGTTTGCGGCGTCGGTGTTGTGCCGCGCGACTGCGGCATCAACCAGCAGAAGCTGCAGTTCTCGCCCCGGCTCGGTATCGCCTACCGGCCTACCGACAAGACGGTCATCCGCACCGGCTTCGGCATCAACTGGGACCCGTGGAACCTGGCCCGCACCCACCGGACCAACTTCCCGATGCTCGTCATCCTGAACGGAAACGCGCCGAACGCCTTCGTCCCGGTCAGCCGCTTCGAACAGGGCATCCCCAACATCCCGGTGCCTGACCTCGGCAACGGCGTCATCGACGTGCCCACCAACTATGCGGTGATCAGCGCGGGCGATGAGTTCAAGCGCTCCTACATCATGAGCTGGAACTTCACCGTCCAGCGCCAGATCGGCAAAGGTTTCGTCGCCCAAGCCGGCTATGTCGCCAACCGTCAGGTCAACCAGACCGGTAACCTCGACCTCAACGCCGGCCAGATCCCCGGCGCCGGTGTCAACGGTGCTCCGTTCTTTGCCCGCTTCGGCCGCCGCGTCAACACCCAGCTGCTGACGCCCATCGGCCACACCAGCTACAACGCCCTCCAGACCACGCTCGAGCGCCGCTTCGCGAAGGGCTACTCCTTGAACGTGGCCTACACCTGGTCGAAAGCCATGGGCGTCTGCTGCAACTCGAACAGTGACGGCGGCCCGGCCATTCAGGCCCTGCCCTTCTACAACCTGAACCGCTCCCTCACCGACTTCGACCGGACCCACAACTTCCAGGTCACCTCGCTCTGGGAACTTCCCTTCGGCAAAGGAAAGGCTTGGGCCAATGACGGTGTCGCCGCCGCCATCCTCGGTGGTTGGCAGTTGAATGGTCTGCTGAGCCTGTACAGCGGTTCGCCGTTCAACGTCACCGCCGACGGCGCCTCGCTGAATCTCTTCGCTGGTTCCACCCAGCGAGCGGACTTCACGGGCTCCGGCCCCGTGAAGAAGATTGGAAAGGTCGGCCAAGGCCAGCCGTTCTACGACTTCACGGCCTTCCGTGCGGTCACCGAACCTCGGTTCGGCAACGCTTCCTTCATGGCTCTGCGTGGCCCCCGGATCGGCAATGGCGACATTGGCATCTTCCGCCAGTTCAAGTTCCGCGAACGGGTCTCGGCTCAGTTGCGTATCGAAATGCTCAACGTGACCAACACCCCGCAGTTCGGCAACCCCAGCGGAAACATCTCGAACCTCCGCCTCAACCCGGACGGCACCTTCCGCTCCGGCGTGTTTGAAGTCACCGGCTTGGCCAACACTGGCCGCGATGGGCTCACCCAGCGCGCGTTCCGCTTCGGCCTCCGCATGGGCTTCTAACCACCCAGCAACCACGCAAACCAAAGGCCCGCCGGTCACCAACCGGCGGGCCTTTTCGTTTTCTGAAACTCCGCCCTTGCAATCCGGACCATTTCGGACGTATATTGGCAGAGTACCGATACTTGCAAATGAATTGCAGTTAAAGAGTACCACTAAAAAAGGCTGGCGGGGTTCTTTGCGAGAGTGCTCCCGTCAGCCTTGGTGATTGCCCGGAGTCCGGAGCAACTCCTCTATCTTAGCGGGTTGCCCGGGCTTCTCCCAAGGAGACCCTATGCCCCAGCATGCCCAGGGCGCGGCTTGGCCGCTCGCCTATAACCCGCAGATCGGTTCTATCTTCCGCTGCCCCGACTGCGCATCGATCCACATCGTCCTCGGTGCGACTAACCTACAGGTAAGCCCACAGACTTTCTTGGAAGTCGTCGATCTCGTGGCGCGCGCCGCGGCGAACTTCGAACTCATGCTCGAAGCGCAACAGGAGGACCGATGCGCCTAGCCGCGCTCGCCCTCCTCACCACCGCCCTTTGGGGCCAGGCTTCGGTCGAGTTCCACGCCGTCGACCCCACCGGTCTACCCGTCGCCGGAGCCACCGTCCGCCTTCGCCATGCCGCCACCGGCCAGGAACTACGCTGCAACACAAATGCAACTGGATCCTGCTCGCTGACCCTGACTCAAACCGGCGAACATCGCATCTTCGCCACCGCCGCCGATCTGTCCGCCACACTCCCCTTGCCCGCGGCAGCCGTCGTCACCATTCCTCTTGAGCCCGCACTCCTCCGCACGGCCGTCACCGTCGTCAGCGGCTCCCGCATCGAGGAACTCCAAGACGAGTCCCCCACCAAAGTCGACGCCATCACCCGCGCCCAGATCGAATCCACTGGCTACGAACGCGTCTCTGATGTGCTCCAGGAACTGCCCGGCGTCCTCGTCCGCCGCGGCAATACCGCCACCGTCGGCGGCGAACAGATTCAGGGCATCGACTCCCGCCAAGTCCTCGTCCTCCAGGACGGCCTGCCCGTCCCCGGCGCCCGCGGCATCAAGTCCGGAGTCGTCAACCTCAACCGCCAGTCCTCCGGACGCCTCGGCCGCATCGAAGTCGCCAAAGGCACCGCCTCTTCCATTTATGGCTCCGACGCCATCGGCGGCGTGATCAACATGATCACCCAAGAGCCGCAAACCCCATGGGAAGGCGGGTTCCTGCTTTCCGGCGGCAGCCTCGGCATGCTCGATAGCCGCGTCGACCTCGGCGCCCGCCGCGACCGCTTCTCCTTCTATCTCAACGGCGGCACCAACCGGATGGACTCCTACACCCTCTTCCCCAACGCAGCCACCACCGTCGGACCAGACACCCGGCGCCACGACATCCTGTTCAAAACTCGCGCCCAGTTGCTCTCCAACTTCTCCCTGGGCTTCACCGCCAACGCCTATCGCAATCGGGACGAGGGCCGCAACGTCAGTGAAACCGGACTGGTCTCAGGTGTCGGCATCGACTCTACCCAATCCTACGCCCTCGTCGCCGACTGGACCCTGAATCCCTCCACGGTCCTGCAAGCGCGCGCCTACTCGGCCCGCTACGACGAAAACAGCATCAGCACCCCCATCGGTCGGCCCGGCCCTCCCGCCCCCGCCAATCTCAACGAACAGCTCAACCGGCTCGACGCCACCATCTCCCGCCAGGTCGGCGGTCACCTCCTGCAAGGCGGCGCCGAATGGGCTCAAACGCTCTATCGCGGTGCCAACCGCCTCGTCGGCGACAACGTCGGCCAACAAGTCACAGCCAGGGACTTCTGGATCCAGGACAAATGGCAAATCCGTCCCCGCCTCACTCTCACCATCGGCGGCCGCGTCACTAACCATAGCCTCTTCGGCGGCGCCGCCGTTCCCCGCGCCGGCATCGTCTACCGGCTCAACGACTCTATCCTCCTCCGCGCCTCCTTCGGCATGGGCTTCCGCGCCCCGGACCTCGGCCAGCTCTACTTCCGCTTCGCCAACCCCGCTACCTTCTATCAGGTCATCGGCAATCCGAACCTCAACCCCGAACACAGCCAAAGCTGGCAAACCGGCGTTACCTTCCGCCGCGCCCGCTACCGCCTCGGCGTCACCCTCTTCCGCAATAACGTCCGCGACCTCATCGATACCCTCTTGATCGGCACGCCCCGCACCCGCGACGAACTGAACGGCCTGCTCGTCAACTTCGGCATCCCGCCCTTCTTCGACCCGTTGGTCAACCGGCAGACCTTCACCTATCTCAACCAGTCCCGCATCTTCACGCAGGGCGCCGAAATCGATGGCGAGTACGCCTTCACCCGCTCCTTCCGCGTCTCAGGCGCTTACACCTTCCTGCACGCCAAAGATGCCGTCAACAACCGCGGCCTCCCTCAACGGCACCGCCACACCGGCGTCGTGCGGGCCGACTACACCATCCCGAAGCTCGGCCTGCAGACCAACGTTCGCGGAGCCTTCTATAGCCACTGGCTCCTCAACGCCATCACCGGCACCCGCGGCCTCCCCTTCCAGATCTGGGACGCCTACGTCTCCCGGACTTGGCCCCGGCGCGTCGAAACCTTCTTCACCGTCGACAACCTCAACAACAGCCGCGACGCCAAACTCCAGCTCCCCGTCCCCAGCTTCGACCGCCCCGACTACGGCCGGACCTACCGCGCCGGTCTCCGTTACCGCTTCGGCAAAACCGAATAACTCAGGAATCCCGACTATGAAATCACTCTTACTCTTTCTTACCTCTGTACTTACGGCCCACGCTCACTTTCTCTTCGTCGTCCCGTCCCCGGATGGCGCCCGCGCCACCCTCTTCCTGAGCGAAGACCTCAAGCCGGAAAAGGGCGTCCCCGCCGCCATGGTCGCCCCCGCGCGGCTTCAGCTTCGCCACCAGGGCCACGATCAACCACTCACCGTCGAAAAGCTCGGCGACACTTACCAGGTCACGTTGACCGGAACCGGCCCCCGCCTCCTCCACGGCCTCCTCGACCTCGGCTTCACCCGGGGCGGAAACTACCTGCTCCACTACCACCCCAAAACCATACTCAGCAGCCCCTTTGATGTAGCCGTCGGCACGACACCGGTAGAAATCGTCCCCCACGGCAAACCCGGCGCGGTCACGCTCCAGGTCCTCGCCCACGGCAAGCCCCTCCCCCACGCCGAGATCAATCTCGTTCTCCCCGACGGCACGGCCAAGAAGGTGAAGACCAACGAAACCGGCACCTCCGAGGCCCTCTCCCTCCCCGGCCGCTACGGCGCCTGGGCCCGCTTCTGGGAGCCGGCCGAAGGCGTTCGCGACGGCAAGCCCTATGAACAGCTACGCCACTACGCAACCCTCGTCTTTGGTGCGCCCTACCCCGCCATGCCGGAAGCCACCTCCAGCTTCGGCTCCGTCGTCCACGATGGCTGGCTCTACGTCTACGGCGGCCACATCGCCAAGACACACTCCTACTCGAAGGAAGCCGTCTCCGGCCAGTTCCACCGGCTTCGCCTGTCCGGCGCGCCCGTTTGGGAAAAACTGCCCTCCGGTCCCCCGCTCCAGGGCATGAACCTGGCGGCCCACGGCGGCATGATCTACCGCATCGGCGGCATGGCGCCCCGCAATGAACCCTCCGCCCCGGCCGACATCCACTCCACCGCCGAATGCGCCCGCTTCAACCCCGCCACCAAAACCTGGGAAGCGATGCCCCCGCTGCCCCAGCCCCGCTCCTCGCATGATGTCGTCGTCCTCGGCGATCAACTTCTCGTCGCCGGCGGCTGGAACCTGCGCGGCAAGGAGCCCTCGGAGTGGGCAGATACCATCCTCACCCTCGACCTCAAAGCCGCCAAGCCGGAGTGGGTCGCCGCCCCGCAACCCTTCCGCCGCCGCGCCTTGATGGCCGTCGCTCACCACGGCAAGATGTACGTCATCGGCGGCTTCGATGAGAAGAACGCGATCCACCGCAGCGTCAGCGTCTTCGACCCCGCCACCAAAACCTGGAGCGAAGCCGCCAAACTCCCCGCCGGCAAGGGCCTCGGCTTCGCCCCGGCGGCCACGGCCCATCGCAACAAGCTCTATGTCAGCGTCTCCGATGGCACCCTGCTGCAACTCGACGAAGCCACCGGCGAATGGTCGAAGGTCGGCCTCTCCACCCCGCGCCTGGCCCATCGCCTCGCCGCCCACGGAGAGTCCATCCTCGCCCTCGGCGGCGCCGACCAGGGCAAGAACTTTGACCTGATCGACGCGATCGAACTCCGCTAACCCAACTAGTGCTCGTGCAGGCATTCGGGGTAACTGCCCAAAATGGCATTACCCCGGAAGCCTAACGTATCGCCCATCCCCGCCTTCGAAGTCCAGTAACCATCCGCCGTCAACGCCTTCACGGCCTTGAAGAACCGTTCCCCCACCCCCTTCACCGGCCCAGCGTCGCACCGCGCGCACAACGGCTCCAAAATCGCCAACTGCGCCTTTTCGTCTAACTCGGCAAACGGCCGCCCCTTGGTCTGCTTTGTCATCCAGGCTAGCCCCGCGGCAAACAACTTCTGCTGCGCCGGATTCTTACTCACCACAAAGTCGATATATGCCGGCACCCCGGCCGCCCCCGCTCCCGACGTGTCTGTCGCGGGAATAATCCGCTCCGCCATCGCCGCCACCGTGGCGAAGTCGGCCTTGCTGAAGTAACTCGGCTCCGGCAGCGCCGCCTGGCCGCTTACTTTCCCGTGCGTTCCCTCGTGCTGCGCGTATAACTCATCGGCCGCAAACGGAAACGCGCACGTCGCCGAAATCGACCCGATAATCTTCAATGCATCCCGGCGCTCAGCCATTAGAGTTCTCCCTTCTTCGCCCGCGCGGCCATATGCTCGGCCGTCCGCGCCGCCAACGCCATAATCGTATGCGTCGGGTTCTTCTCCGATGCTGACGGAAACACGCTCCCGTCCAGCACAAACAGGTTCTTCACGTCATGCGTCTGGCAGTAGGAGTTCACCACCGAAGTCCGCGGGTCGTTCCCCATCCGCGCCCCGCCTAACTCGTGATTGGTCCGCGGCTCCTCCCACACCCTCTGGATCTTCGCCCCCGCCGCCAGCATAATCTCCTTCGACCAGTTCTGCATATCTTTGAAGATCTTCCAATCGTTCGCCATCCAGGTTACGTGCCTTCGCGCCGAAGGCAACCCGTACTGGTCTAACTTCGCATAATCCAAGTCGATATACGATTTGGCATTCGGCACCATCTCGCCGTAAGGGCTAAACACCACAAACGCCGGGTAATTATCCTTCACCGCCTTCTTGTAAGCCGCGCCCATCCCGGGAGTCTCCCGCGCCCAGCCCACGCCGCGCCGGTTCTGATACCCGAACTGCGCCCCGAAGCTCCGCACGTAATCCCGCTTCCGCTCATGCATGAAGCTCGGGAGATACGCATGGTCCAAAAACCCTTCGTCGTCCTTCAGCGGCTGCCCTACCAACCCATCCAGAAACGCCTCCACCCCGCCCGTAAAGTGCGGAATGAAGTGTTTCCCTAATTGGCCGCTCGAATTCGCCAAGCCTCCCTTGGCCGACATCTGCAGCAGCGCCACGCTCTGCACACAAGCGCAGCAAACCACGACAGCCTTCCCCAGCACCTCCCCCTCGGCCTTCGTCTCGCGGTGCAGAAACTTCACGCCCCGCGCCCGGCCGTCCCCACCCATCATCACCTCGCGCACCACGGCGTTCGGAATCATCTCGAGCTTACCCGTCTTCATCGCCGGCAGTAAGTGAACGTCGTAGCTGTTGTACTTCGCCACCACGTCACAACCCGCCATGCAGTTCCCACAGTAATGGCACCCGGGCCGCCCAAACTTCGGCTGCGTCAGCGTCGCCTTCCGCACATGAATCGTCTTCAGCCCCAGCTTCCGCGCGCTCTTGTCGATCAACTTATCCGAGCACTTATACGGCGCCGGCGGCAGAAACACCCCGTCCGGCAGATCCTTCAGCCCGTCATAGTTCCCGCAAACCCCCACCTCGCGCTCAATCCGCTCATAGTACGGCGCCAAGTCCGCATAGTCGATCGGCCAGTCTTCCCCGCCCCCGTCGAACGTCTTGCCTTTGAAGTCGCGCTGCGAAAAGCGCCAGGCCACGGCGTTCCACGTCAGGGTCTTCCCGCCCAGTCCGCGCGCCCGTTCGCTCTCCATGCCCGGCTTGCCCGGCTTCATCCGTGGAATCTGCCGGTTGGCAAACTCCCACGGCATCGAGTGCGTCGGAAAATCGGTCCGCGTGTTGATCTTCGGCCCGCCCTCCACAATCGCCACGTGCGCCCCCGCCCGCGCCAGATGCGCCGCCAGCGTACCGCCCGCCGCCCCCGAACCAACCACGACTACGTCATAAACCGTTGCCATAACCTAATCCCTCAACAACCACATCTTCATCGTCTTCGAAACAAGTTCCGCCGCGTCCTGCTGCACAAAGTGCCCCGCGCCCGGCACCGTCACCAGCGTCCAATCCTTCGCCAACCACTCCCACGTCCCGTTCAACCCGCCCGGCAGCAGCGCCGCATCGTCCAAGCCGTGAAACTGCAGCACCGGTACGGCAACCTTCCGAGTCTCCACCCGCGCCGTATACGGCTCCCGCGGATAGTTACGCTGGTAATAGGCCATCATCGCCGCAAAGTCGCTCCGTCCGAACGCCTCCACATACAACTTCCGCGCCTCCGGATCCCTCACCCATCGCGCCAACCCCTCCGCCGTCAACCCCTTCTCCGCACCCTCGGCCTGAAACCGCCGCGCGTACGCCGAGTTCTTCTGCTGCGCCGGGTTCGTCGCTAACTCCCGCGACATCCCATTCGGATGTGGCAGATTCAAAATGACTAACTTCTCCACAATCTCCGGCAGATTCAGCGCCACCTGCCAGGCAATCGCCCCGCCCCAGTCATGTCCCACCACAATCGCCTTCTGCCTCCCGAAATGACGGATCACCGCCGCCACGTCCCCCACCAGCAGCCGCATATCGTAATTCTCGGCTCCCTTGGGTTTGTCCGATAGGTTATATCCCCGGTTATCCATCGCCACCACCTGAAACGAAGGCGCCAGCGCCTCCATCTGGTGCCGCCACGTATACCAGTAATCCGGAAAACCGTGAATCATCACCACCAGCGGCCCCTGGCCCATGGTGGCATAGTGTATCTTCACGCCCCCCGAATCGGCGTACCCCTCCTTCACGGCCGGCGCGCCGAACAAACTTACCCCGAACAAACCCAAACAAAGCCACAACTTCACTGCATCACCCACTCCGCATTGAACTGCGCATGGCGAATCGCTTTGCCCGGCGCCTCAAATACGCTATAAGTCACGTGAATCGAACCGTCCTTCGCCTGGATCACCGACGGGTAATGATACTGCCCCTCGCCCTTATCCAGGTTCCGCTTCCACTTCCACGTCGCCCCCTCATCATCCGACAGCGCCACGGCCAGCGAATTCCGCCCCTTCTCGACGTCATTGAACACCATCAACCAGCGGCCATCCTTCAGCGCAATCGCCTCCAAACTGGTACCCGGATTCGGAATCTCCGTATCCTCCCCCGCCGTCCACGTCTGCCCGTCATCCTTCGACACCGACCGGATCACCCGCTTCGGCGGCGGGCCGTTATCCCGCATGTAAGCCACTAACTCGCCGCTCTTCTTCCGCACCACCGAAGGCTGAATCCCGCCATAACTCACAATGGGCTCGCTCGACTTCCACGTCACCCCGTTGTCATCCGAAATCGCCATAATCCCGAAGGAATACCCGTCCGAATACATCGGCACCAGAATCCTTCCACTCGGCAACTGCACCGGATGCGTCCGCGTAAACCACCCAATCCGCGAACTCAACTTATCCGCGCTCAACTCCATCATCTGCGAGGCCCACCGCGCCCGCGGCGCCGGACCCTTCAGATCCTTCTCCATCACTTCCTTAGTCCGCTCATACATCCGCGGCGGAATCAGCAGAATGTTATCGGCAAAGCCCCACTTCGGCGGCCCGTCAGTCTGCTTGTAATCCGTCGAAATTCGGTACTTCATCAGCGCCGACTCCCACGTATTCGCGAGAATCACCGGCCAAAGCAGCCACAGCCGCTGGTCTTTATCGAGCCACGTCACGCAATTCGTATCCGGAAACCCCGGCGTATCCGCCACCACAAACGGCGCCGTCCACTTCCCCTTTACGCGCCGGGCGCCCTGGATCAAAACATCGTCATTCTGCCGCTCCCCCGACCCGTGAAACCAAACCACCCACAAGTTCCCGTCCGGTAACTCGACAATCGACGAAGAGTGGTTATGCCACTTCTCCGGAGCAAAAATCAACTCCGACTTATGAAACGGCTCCGCCCCAAACAGCCCGGCGGCCAGCAAAAACGTAAGCCAACGCATTAAGCCTCCCAAATCGTCGCGCCAATAAAGCGCTCCGCCCCGGCGTTCGTGTTGTAGTAATAGACGGTCACTAACTTCCCGTCCTTCCGCTGCACGGTTCTCGTGTAACCCAGGTCCCACGCCCCGCCGTCGTCGCGTAGCATGATGTCCGGCCCCCAACTCTTCCCTTGGTCCTTGCTGATCCGCGCCCGGATGCTATAAGGCTTATTGCGGAATCCGTAAGTCAGCACCAACCGCCCATCGCGCAGCTTCACCAGCGCCGGCGGGTTACCACCGCCCGTATCATCCACGGGCTGCGAAAGCTGCGTCCAGGTCGCCCCGTCGTCCTCGCTCCGCCATGCCGCAATGAACTTCCGGTGCCGGATCGTCGAAAGCAGCGTCTTCGGTCCCAGCCGCAACGAACTCGGCATAATCGCGAAATCTTCCGGTCCCGGCTCCGGACCCACGTTGCCCACCAACTGGAAGCTCTTGCCGCCGTCCTTGGTCCGCACGCAGATCACGCGGCCCTCTTTCTGGTTCTGCTTCCCCGCGGTCAGAAACATCGTCAGCGCCTGCGGCCCATCGACGATATAGTCCGTCCGCGCCGCAATCCCCGGCGTCCCAAAGTCCGGAATCACGTACGGCCCCTGCCAGTTCTTGCCCTTGTCGCCGGTCACCAAAAACCGCGACGGCCCCACGTGAATGCTGGTCATCCGCGCGGTCAATGCAAATCCCGGCGCCGTAAAGTCAATCCCACCCGGGCACGCCACCGGCGTCTTCCCGCCCGGCTCGCCCGGCACCCCGGCCACCTTCAAACCCGGAGGCGGAATCAATACCGCCGGCTTCTCAATCGTCCACGTCTCCCCGCCGTCCAGACTCCGTGCCAGCACATGCTCCGCCGGTTTCGAGTAGTCGATCGAATGCTCCCGTCCGGCGAGCGAGTTGGCCTTGAACCAGCCTGCCTCAAACCCCACCAGCAGCTCATCGCCCCACGCCCACATGCCGTGGTTCGCCGGCCAGCCGCCAAACCGGCCCGGCTTGGCGAACACCTCCCGATGCCGCGGCGCCGCAGCCCCCAACAACAATCCCGCCGCAGGCAACTGCAGCAACGTTCGACGAAGGATTCTCATAACTGACCTAGTATACTGAGGCCCATGATCGATCGCGCTAAAGCCTTCCTGTCACTGGAGGCCGATGCCATCCTCGGCGCCGCTGCCCGCCTCGACCATAACTCTGAACAAGCCGCCGCCTGCCTCGCCGCCGCCCGCCACAAGATCGTCCTCACCGGCATCGGCAAGTCCGGCCGCATCGCCGAAAAGCTCGCCGCTACGTTCTCCTCCACTGGCCTTCCCGCCGTCTTCCTCCACGCCGCCGAAGCCGTCCATGGCGATGTCGGCGTCCTCTCCCCCGGCGACCCAGTTCTCCTCCTCTCCCGCTCCGGCGCCACCGCCGAACTGCTCCATCTCCTGCCCACCCTCCGCACCTTCGGCTGCCCCCTCATCGCCCTCCTCGGCAACCGCAACTCCCCCCTCGCCCAGGAAGCCGACATGGTCCTCGATGCCACCGTCCCTCCCGCCTGCGACCCCTTCGGTGTCCCCGCCGGCTCCATCGTCGCCACCCTTGCCGTCGGTCACGCCTTGGTCCTCGCCGTCGCCGAACTCCGCCAGTTCTGCCACGCCGATTTCGCCCGTCTCCACCCCGCCGGTCAAATCGGCCGCAATCTCCATCTGCGCGTCCACCAGACGATGCACCGCGACTTCCCGGCCGTCTCCCTCGGCGCCCCGCTCCGCGAGATCATCATCGAAATGACCCGCCGCCCCCTCGGAGCCGCCTGCGTCGTCGATGCCGACGGCCATCTCCTCGGCCTCATCACCGACGGCGACCTCCGCCGCGCCCTCGCCCGCCATGACGATATCCGCGTCCTCTGCGCCGCCGATATCATGACGCCGAACCCCATCACCGCCACGCCCGGCTTACTCCTTCATCAGGCACTGACGCTGATGGAAGATCGACCCTCGCAGATCTCCGTGTTACCCGTGCGCCACCCCGAGACCCAAACCTGCCAGGGCCTCCTCCGCATCCACGATATCTACTCCGCCCGCTGACACTTTGCGGCGAAAAGCTCGGTTAACTCGGCCTTACCCATCGTCCCCGACGCCACAGTCAACACCAGGGTGTAGAACTCCTCACGCCCCAACGCCAACCGCCAGCCATTGATGCCCAGAAACACCAGTGCCGACTCGGCCGCCACGCGCTTGTTCCCATCAATAAACGCGTGGTTCTGGCACAAGTGAAACAGGTAAGCCGCGGCCATCGCCGCAATTGAACCATGTAAATACTCGCCGCCAAACGTCGCCTGGGGTGTCAATACGGCCGACTCAAACGCCCCCTGATCGCGCACTCCCGCGCTCCCGCCATAAACGGCAAGCTGGTCGTCATGAATGTCCAGGACATCCTCAAGAGTCAAAAACACCGGGTTCACGCGTGCAGTTCCCGATTAAGCCAATCGCCGGAAAACATCATGGAGTTCGCCGTGGATCGCGTGGCGAACTTCCAAGAACTTCCGCCGCCGGGCGGACAGATTCGGATCGGCCATCTCCTGCTCGAACTTCGCCCGAAGCGCAAGAACCTCGGCGGGCAGTTGCTCCACGGCGGCCTCCGTCCCAGTGATCGGCTCGATTTCGGCTTTTTTCTTGGCCATATCCAACTCCTATCTATATTCTACCCCAAGGCAGTTCCCCCCCAAACATCTCCGGCCCCTCCCACGCCAACAACCTCCCCACCTCCGGACAACTTACTCCATACCCATGCTGCCGCCGGTACGGATTCCGCGCCTCCCGCTTCGCCCGGTACTCCGCCCCCGCAGAGTAAGGATCCACCCGGTAACCCGCCGCCGTCCGCGCCTCCGCCGCCAGCGCCTGCCCTATCTCCGGCGGGTTATTCGGCCCCACAAACTCCCATCGACTAACCGGCCATCCAATCGCCTCCCGGTGTAACTCAAACCGGTCCCGCTTAAACGCCCAACTCACAAACGATACCCGCTCCGGCCAATCGCCAGTAAACTCCCGCGTCCGGCAAATCCCAAATAACAAATTCTCAAACGAATCCCGCGAAAACTCCTCCGTCACCGCCCGCCCAGCCACCTCCGCATGCCCCCACCAACCATAGTGATCCGCAATCCAGTAATATCCCGCCCCCTCGCTCCGCGGCCCCGCCCCGGCCCGCGAGTAGCCCCCCGCAAACACCAGCAACGCCTCCCGATCCGCCGCCGCCAACTCCACCCCCGTCCGCACATGCTCGATGTATCTGGCCACCTCCCCCCGCTGAAAATCCAGCAAAATCCAGCTCTCTTCCCGCTCCGCCGCCTCCGGTCGCTTGCAGATCGCGTGCCCAGCTACAATAATCGTATTCATTCCTTCTCAGCATAATTCCCCATGCTTAAACTAGGCGCCATCAGTTTCGCCGGCAAGTGTCCGAAGCATCCCCGCTTCGACCCCGAAGAGGACGGCGCCGGCGCCATTCGCGGCGGCTGCCAGCGCTGCCAAACGCTCTACGAAATCTACAAGGCCCACGCCCACCTCACCGCGCTCATCCGCCAGGCCAAGAACGAGGCTCGCATTCAAACCCGCGCCGCCGCGCAACCCACCGTGGATCACCGCCAGACCGCGCTATTCTAAGCCCCTATGGGCCTCCTCCTCCTCGCCGCCGTCTTCCAACTCACCGTTCCCGCCGGCCATCCCGTCGCCCTTGAAACCCCGCTCGATTCCCCCGCCGCGCAAGTGCTCTATAGCGGTCGCCCCCTCCCTGCCAAGGTCGATTTCCGCGGCCTCCAATCCCGCATCTTCTTCCTCTCCCAAGGCCCCGGAGCCTACACCGTCCAGCCCGGCGCCCCCACCCCCGAACCAGCAATGATCGGCGCCGGCGAACGCGTCACCTACGGCCGCCCCAACGTCCAGTCCCGCCTCGGCGTCGGCCTCTACGCCCATCCCGGCGCCCTCGATATGGACGCCGATGGCGACCTCGACCTCATCCTCACCTGCCCGGACCGCCCCTTCAACGGCGTCTTCCTCGCCACCAACATCGGCTCCAACTCGAAGCCCCTCTTCGCCCGCCCCCTCTGGCTCGGCTCCGCCGTCAAGGATCCCGTCGTCGCCGACTTCAACGGCGACGGCCAACTCGACCTCGTCTACTCCGGCGGCTACTTCTCGGATCTCGCGAAAAACCGCCTCTCCCAACCCGTCAAAATCGATCTCCCCCGCACCTACCACGTCGGCCGCGATGATCTCTGGTACCCCGTCGATTGGGACCGCGACGGCAAAATCGACCTCCTCAACGGCGTCTCCGACTGGCGCGACTACGGCTGGGACGACGCCTTCAACGACAAGGGCGAATGGACCCGCGGCCCCCTCCACGGCTACGTCTACTTCTGGCGCAACGAAGGAACGAACCAATCGCCGAAATTCGTCAAACCCGTCCAACTCCCCATCGACCAGTACGGCACTCCCGCCCCCAACCCCATCGACTGGGACGGCGACGGCAACCTCGACCTAGTGCTTGCTAACTTCCTCGACCAGGTCTTCCTCCTCAAGCACGGCGAATCGAAGCCCGTCCCCTTCCCCTTCAAAATGGGGCTCCAGATGATCCAGCCTCGCGCCCTCCGCTGGCTCCCCTCCGGCCCGCCGTCGCTCCTCATCGGCGAAGAAGGCGGCTTCGTCGCGCTCGCCCACAACGGCCAAAACCCCCAATATCTCCAGCAAATCGACCCCTTCGTCAAATCCGGCTCCCTCGCCCGCCCGGTCGCCTTCGATTGGAATCAGGACGGCAAACTCGATCTCATCGTCGGCAACTCCGCCGGCGAAGTCCAGTTCTTCGAAAACACCGGAACCAAGAACGAACCCAGCTTCACCGACCGCGGCAACCTCATCCCCAAGCGGATGGCCGGCCCCAATGGCTCCATCCAGGGCCCCGCCGAAGCCAAGTGGGGCTACGCCAATCCCTCCGTCGCCGACTGGGATCTCGACGGCCGCCCGGACCTCCTTGTCAACGATATCTGGGGCGACGTCGTCTGGTATCGCAACCTCGGCCCCGGCAAACTCGCCCCCGCCCAGTCCGTCGAGGTCGAATGGACCGGCCCCGCCCCGAAGCCCTTCTGGGTCTGGTGGCAGCCCAAGCCGAAGCAACTCGTCACCCAGTGGCGCAGCACGCCGAAGATCGTCGATTGGAACCGTGACGGCCTCCCCGACCTCGTCATGCTCGACCATCGCGGCTACCTCTGCCTCTATCCCCGCCAGAAGGTCAACGGCAAGCTCACTCTTCAGCCGCCCCAGCGCCTCTTCGTCGAATCGAACGGCCGCTTCCTCCAACTCGCCCGCAACAACTACGGCGCCTCCGGCCGCCGCAAAGTCGAACTCGTCGATTGGGATAGCGACGGCGACCTCGACCTCATCACCGACTCCGACGACGGCCCCATCTGGTACGAGAACGAAGGAAGCCAAACGAAGCCAGTCATGCGCCTCCGCGGCCTCTTGATCAAAGCGAAGCTCAACGGCCACAACCCCACGCCCAATGCCGCCGATTGGAACGGCGACGGCCTGCTCGATATCCTGGTCGGCGCCGAAGATGGGCATCTCTATTTTTTCGACCGCCGCTTCATCAACTCACGCTAATCTGGAATCCATCATGGCTAAGTACGAAATCACCAAATCCATCGACGTGGATGAACTCAACAAACGCAGCGGCCTGCCCACCGGCAAGAAGCGGACCCTGCCCTTCGGCGCCATCATCATGGATCGCGTCGAAGACCGCGAGATGGACCGGTTCACCTATCTTGGGGAGCTCTACCGCACCAAGACCGAAGACCTGAACACCGCCTGCCGCCTCATCGGGGAGGATCCCGTTGCCGCCGCGGCCCCGGCTCCCGACGCCAAGCCCGCCGGCCAGCCCAAGCCCTCCTACAAACTGCAATGGGAAGCGCTCTCCTCCTCCATTCCCTCCTCGCGCGCCAAGGTCCCCGGAGGCTGGCTCGTCGCCGTCACCAACGGAGGCCTGACCTTCTTCCCGGATCCCGGTCATGAATGGGACGGCTCCTCGCTCTAACTAAGATCCCGGCGCCCCATTTACTCGCACTTACTCAGCAGACCAGCCGGATTACTGACTACCGCAGCACCCGGGCTAACTCCTCGTTCCCGCTCGCGGTCGCCTCCTCCGCGCTCGTCCGGCCCCGGCTGTTCTTCACCGTCCAGTCCGCCCCCAACTCCAGCAGCGCCCGGGCCGCCTCGACTCTCCCCCAGGTCGCGGCGTAGTGCAGGGGCGTATCCCCCGTCTTCGGGTCCACCGCCCCCACCTTCGCCCCGTGCTCCACCAGCGCCCGCACCGCCACCACGCTCCCGCCCACCGCCGCGTCGTGCAGCGGCAACCCCACGTCCACCTTCGCGCCTTTTTCCAGCAGCAACACCACCACGTCGCCATGCCCCTTTAAGGCCGCCGCCTGCAACGCCGTTGCCCCGTCCGCCCCCTTGCCGTTCGGATCCGCGCCCAGCTTCAGGAGCATCGCCACGAAATCCACGTCCCCGCGCCGCGCCGCCTCCTGCAATGGTTCTTTCTGAAACGGATGCGCCGTCCCCCTGGCCGGAATCGAAAGCAGCGCCGACTGCATGCGGATCGCCAGCCGCCGGTCCGCCAGCTCTGCGGCCACCTGCCGCGGCGTCTTCCCCTCCCGGTTCGGCGCGTCCGGGTTGGCGCCCTTGCCCCGCAACAGCGCAACGCATTCGAACTGCCCGCTCGCCACGGCGACGTGCAGCGGCGTATTCCCCGCCGCGTCCCGCGCGTCCACCGCCACCCCGGCCGCCAGCGCCTTTTCGAGTTCCGCCCGCCCGCACGTCCGCGCCGCTTCGTGAATCTCGGCTCCCCAGACGGAGGCCGCCGTCAGCATCAGGCCCATCCCTCTCATCCGTGATACTCCAGCACGAGCACGGTCAAATCATCTCCCTGCTCCTCGCCCGCCGCAAACGCCTCCACCGCCCGCCGTAAACCATTCGCCACCGCCTGCGCCCCATGCGGCGCGTATTGCAGCAGCGTCTCGCCCACCCGCCGGACCCCGAACATCTCGCCCGCCGCGTTCCGCGCCTCGCTGCAACCGTCCGAGTAGAGCACCAGCAGATCTCCCGGCATCGTCTGTTGCCGGTAGGTCTCCCAGGTCGCCTCTTCGAGCATCCCCACCGGCAGGCCCGCGGACCGCAACTCAAACACCTCGCCCGGCTGCCGCCAAAGCAGCGGCCGGCAGTGCCCCGCGTTCACCCATACCAACCGCCCAGCCTTGTCCACCGTCACCAGCACCAGCGTCGCGTACTTCTCGCCATTCGTCCGGTGCAGCAGAAACCGGTTCACGCGTTCGAGCACGGTGGTCGCCGATGTGGACTCGCCCGTCGCCGCCAGAAACACCCCCTGCAGGAACGAAGCCAGCAGAGCCGAACTGACTCCCTTCCCCGATACGTCCGCCAGGACTGCGGCCCACCGGTCCTCCCCCAGCTGCATCAGGTCGAAGTAGTCGCCCCCCACCTGCGCCGACGACACGCTGACGCCGCAAGCCCGGAACCATCCCGTCGCTGGAAACTGGTCCGGCAGCAGGTCCCGCTGAATCGCCCGCGCCAGATCCAGCTCCCGCTCCATCCGCTCCTTCACCCGTTCCTGCACCAGCAGCCGGGCGTTTTCGAGAATCATCGAGGCTTCCACCGCCAGCGACTGCAGCAGTTCGCTACTGGTGCCCGACAAGTCCGCCCGCCCCTGCCGGGATTCGAGATACAACACCCCCACCGAGTCTTTCACCGAACCCAGAACCGCGGTCTCCTCCCCTCCATCAATGGACACCCGGAGCAAGGGCAGGCAAACAATGTGGCCGTACTCGTCCAGCGTCATCGAGAGCAGCTCCCGACGGTGCACCAGCGAGGCGCAGAGCACCTCCGCCGGCACCGTCAGATCCCGCTCTCCCAGCACCGCTCCCGCCGAGTCCCGGCCAATGCGGATCGCCAGCCCCGTGCCCTCGCGCAGCAGGACGAAGCCGCGGTCACACCCGGTCACGTTCATCGCCGCTTCCAGCAGGCTCGCCAGCACGTGGTCGGTCGATAGCGACCCGCTCAACGTCCGCGCCACTTCGAGGATGCTCCGCAGCCGCTTCAGCCCCGCGGCCGGCGCCGTCGTCTGCAGCCCTATCGGCCTCGTGGTGCGAAAGATCAGCGTGTAGCTCTCTTCCATCCCGAAACCCACCATTGCCCCATCCGTCAATGGAGCGCGGGTCACCTTGGCGCCGTTGACGGTCACGCCGTTCCGGCTGTTCAGGTCTTCCACCCAATACTGGCCACGGTCGAAGACGATGCGGGCGTGACTGCGGGACGCACGGTTATCCCGCAGCACGAAATGATTGCTATCTTGCCGCCCAATGAGAAACGGCACGGGCTCTAGCGGAACGGTCGTTCGGCCCCCGGTCGGCGCCAGAATCTCCAGTTCCGGTCCGCCTTCGGCCATCATCACGTTATGCTTCCACTTCGGCGGCGTCGAGTTCCTGGGCCCGCTGCATCTGGCAGTTGGCGCAGTAGCCGCCGATCTCGGTCCGGGTCAGCAGAATCTGAAAGCCGAGCATATCCTGCACCTGATTGCGAATCTGCACGAGCGGTTCGCCGAAATACTCTTCCACTTTGCCGCAGCGCAGGCAGATCACGTGGGCGTGCTCCCGCTTCATGCGGGTCTCGTAATAGTGCTGGTCGCCGGAGTGATGCATCAGGTCGAGCTCATCGACGAGCCCGGCCGCCTTCAGCATATTCAGCGTGCGGTAAACGGTCACCCGGTTGAGCTTCGGGTCCTGTAAACGCGCCATCTGGTACAAACTCTCCGCGTCAAGGTGCTTCCCGGACTTATCAATCAAGTCCAAAAGAATTTTCCGTTGCCGCGTTAGGCGAACACCCTGATTCTTAAGTGAACTCTTGGTAGTTTCGACCGCCATTACGTAAGGGTAGCAAACGATTGCTACAATTGCCCTTCATGTTTCGAAAGGTTCTCGTGGCCAACCGGGGGGAGATTGCGGTCCGCGTCCTCCGCGCCCTCCGCGAACGGCGGATCCCCAGCGTCGCCGTTTACTCGGACGCCGATCGCGCCTCGCTGGCCGTCCAGATGGCCGACGAAGCGGCCTACCTCGGCCCGTCGCCGTCGGCGGAAAGCTACCTCCGCGTCGACAAGCTGCTGGCCGCCGCGCGCGCCCATGGCGCCGACGCCATCCATCCGGGCTACGGTTTCCTGAGCGAGAACGCCGATTTCGCGGCCGCCTGCGCCGAGGCCGGCATCACCTTCATCGGCCCCTCGGCCGCCGCCATCCGCGCGCTCGGCTCGAAGACGGCGGCCCGCCAGTTGGCCCTTGCGGCCGGCGCCCCGGTCGTCCCCGGCACCGATGCCGCGGTCACCAGCCTCGACGAAGCCAAACGCATCGCCAGCCGCATCGGCTACCCGGTTATGATCAAGGCCGCGGCCGGCGGCGGCGGCAAAGGCATGCGCGTCGTCGATAGCGAGTCATCGCTCGAAGCCGCCCTCCGCGATGCCGCCAGCGAAGCCGAGCGCAGCTTTAAGTCGGCGGAGGTCTACCTCGAAAAGGCGCTGATCCATCCGCGCCACATCGAGATCCAACTGCTCGGCGACCAGCACGGCAACCTCATCCACCTCGGGGAGCGCGAGTGCTCCCTGCAACGCCGGCACCAGAAGGTGATCGAGGAGTCGCCCTCGCCGCTCTCCGCCATCGACCCCACGCTCCGCCATCGCATGGGAGAAGCCGCCGTCCAGATCGCGCGCGCCGCCGGCTACTCGAACGCCGGCACCGCCGAGTTCCTAGTCGACGCGGACCGCAACTTCTACTTCCTCGAAATGAACACGCGGCTGCAGGTGGAGCATCCCGTCACCGAACTCGTCACTGGCCTCGACCTCGTCCATCTCCAACTCGACATCGCCGCCGGCGCCCCACTCGCTCTGCGCCAGGAAGACATCCGCTGGTCCGGCCACGCCATGGAGTGCCGGCTCTACGCCGAAGACCCGGCGAACAACTTCTTCCCTTCTCCGGGAGTCATCGAAAAGCTCGAACTGCCCTCCGGCCCCGGCGTCCGCCTCGATAACGGCGTCTATGAAGGTTGGACCGTCCCGCTCGACTACGACCCGCTGCTGGCCAAACTGGCCGTCTGGGCCCCGGACCGCCCGGCGGCGATGGCCCGGCTCGAACGGGCGCTCGCCGAGACCGTCATCCTCGGCATCCGCAACAACGTTCACTTCTTCCGCCAGTTGCTGGCCGACCCAGCCGTGATGGCCGGGGACCTGCACACGACGTTTTTGAACACGTTCAAATATCAAGACCCGCCCCCGCCCGCGGGCGATGCCCTCGCCGCCGCGCTCGCCGCCTACCGGCCCAAAGCCGCGGCTCTGCCGCCCGCCCGCCGTTCGGCCTGGAGGAACGCATGAAGCCCGACATCGTCGAGATCCGCCCCGGCGTCTACTCCGTGCTCCTAAACGGCCGGAGCTATGTCATCCACGAGTCGTCCTCGCAATGGATCGCCCTGAATGCGATCGAGTGGGAGCGAGTCGTCGCCGATCCCCGGCTCCGGGCCACGGCCGGAACGGCCGGCGCCTCCGCCGTGCGCGATATCAAAGCCGCGATGCCCGGCAAGGTGATCCGCGTTCTCGCTGCCCCCGGCGATACCGTGGAGGCCGGCCAAGGTCTCCTGATTCTCGAAGCGATGAAGATGCAAAACGAACTCCGCAGCCCCCGCGCCGGAACGGTGGCGGCGGTCCGGGTTGTCGAAGGAACCACGGTAGCCAGCGGCCAAGTCCTCGTTACACTGGAGTAAGCGATGCCCAACGCAACCTGTCCGCACTGCCAAGGATCCGGCTGGATCATCGCCGAACGCAACGGGATCTCCGGGGCCAAGCGTTGTGAATGTGTTCTGGCCGATCAGCAGCGCGAGAACTGGGAGAACGCCGGTATCCCGCCGTTGTACGAGAACGCCTCGCTCGATAACTTCGTCCTGCCGACCGACAATCAACTGGCGGCCCGCAACCTGCAGAACGTCATGCTGATCGTGCGTGGCTACGCCAAAGAGTTTCCGAACGTCGATAAGCCCGGGTTGTTGCTGATCGGGGAACCCGGCACTGGCAAGACGCATCTCGCCGTCGCCGCTCTGCGGACTTTGATCGGCCGCGGTTTCTCCGGGATCTTCTACGACTACCAGCACCTGCTGCAGAGCATCCGGTCGAGCTACGATCCGATGAGCGGCAGCAGCGACCGCGAGGCCTATTCCACCGCGCTCGACGCCGAGTTGCTCCTGCTCGACGACCTCGGCGCGCACCGCATCACGGATTGGGTGGAAGACACCGTGACGAGCCTGATCACCTACCGCTGCAACAACCGCAAACCGATCATTGCCACGACCAATCTCTCCGACCCGGACATCGGCAGCACAGGGCGCGCCGCCACTTCGAGCAGCGGCCGCGAGTATGGCCGGACGCTCGCCGATCAGATCGGCATGCGGGCCCGCAGCCGGCTGTTTGAGATGTGCCGGGTGATCCGCATGCCGCAGGTGGAAGACTACCGCTTCCGAAAGGCCAGGATTAGCTAGCCGAGTCGCCGCTCGGGCCGTAGATCGAAGGCACCTTGGCGCCCATGGGCCGCAAATAGGCGGACAACTGGCCCCGGTGGTGCACCGAGTGCGCCGTGGCAAACCCAACGAAGTTCACCGCGGGCATCGTGAAAGCGCCGCCCCAGACGGTGATCACTTTGGCTAGTTCCTCGCCGGACATGGCCTCCACCTTGGCGATCGTGGCGGCCGCTTCGCGGTCGTACCATTCGACGACCTCGGCCGGAGTCGCCAGCGCGCTCGCGCCGGTCTGCGGAGGCACATCGCCGGCTACCAGAGCAATGTCCATCAGCATCACTTCGCCTTCGACAATGTGCTTGGCCAGTTCGAGGGCCTTCATGGACTTCTGGTCCGGGCTGTAGTCGAGTTTGTCGACGGGAATGGCGCCGATCACCCGCTTGGTGGCCGCCATTTCCATTTTGAGAACGCCCGTGAGGTACGTTCCGATGACTTTTGCTTCTTGAGGGGTCATACCGACACGTTACAGCACCTTCTGGGTTAAACTTTTGTAGCTTTCCAGGATGGAGAGCGGACGTCCGCAGGCATAGCGTTCAAGATGAGACTAGCCAGGATCTTTCATTGCACTTTCTACAAATGCGGGAGCCAGTGGGTTCGGGATGTTTTGTCCGAACCGGCTCTGGTTGAACATTCCAAGCACCCCTTAGTTGTCCATGGGGTCGATGTCCCCAGTTCCGGTTGGCCGGTCTGGGACGGGGCCGGCGTGGCCAGCCCCATTTATACGGCCGGCTTCGCGGACTGGCTGAAACGGCCCGCAGCTTCGGACGATGATCGCTGCGTGGTCGTTACCCGGGACCCGCGGGATATCATCGTCTCGCTGGTGCTCTCGCTGGCGCTGAGCCATACCCCGAACGAGGTCACCTCCATTCTCCGGCTGCCGATTCGCCACGCGAACAAGGAGGACCGGATCCGGATCGGCATCCATCTGTTCAGCCATTGGGCGGCGCAGTTCCGGTCCTGGTTCGCGCCCGAATCCGACGATGACATCCTCCGGCTCGATTACGCCGACTTGGTGGCCGATGAGCAGGCCGCTTTCCGGCGAATATTCGCCTATCTGGGCTGGGAGATCCCGGACGAGGTGGCCACCACCGTGATCAACACCCATTCGTTCCTGGCGACGAGCGGCGGACGCCGCCGCGGGGAGGAGAACGAGTTCAGCCACCGGCGCAAAGGCATCAGCGGCGACTGGCAGAACCACTTCAGCCGGCAGACGGGCGAGATGTTCGAGACCAGTTTCCCGGGCCTGCTCGCCTACTGCGGATACGAACAGGGAACGGACTGGTGGACGGGCTTGCCCGAGGAGTCTCCACCGGACGAGTCGGCGGCCGAGGAAAAACTGGCCCGGTTACTCGCGGCTTATGAGGCGCAGGAGAAAGAGTTGGCCATCCAGCGGGAAGCCGCGGCCCAGAGGCTGCGGGACGTCGAGACCCTGCATCAACTCTATGACGAGTTACGCTATACTACGCAGAATTTGCGGATCACCTCACTCGATCAGTTCCGCGGCTACACCGTCGCCGGAATGTTTCTTGTTAACTTCCTGAGTTCCTACAAGGAACTGCATCCGCTGCTTCGGCATCACAACACTTACAACAGCTACGCCGACACGATCATGCCCCATTTCTTCTTCGCGGTCGGGTTCGCGCTGCAGTTGGGTTCGGAGAAGCCGGTCCCGCGGCTGGTGAAGCGGGCGATGCTGCTGATGATGGTGGCCGCGCTGGTCTACTGGCCGACGGGCGGGTGGCGCATCTGGTTCCAGACGCTGACGCACATCGCCTTCACGACCCTGTGGATTCTGCCCGTGCTGCGTTCCTCCGTGCGAACGCAGGTGATTTTCATGGTCTGCTCCTCGCTGCTGCACGTGGGTCTTTCGGCCTGGTTCTGGCATGACTGGCTGCGGGCGCAACGGGTGATCGACGGCGGGCCGCTGGGGTTCCTGACCTGGACGATTCCCACGATCATGGGGGCGATCGCCTGCCGGTGGTACCGCGAAGGGACGTTCCGCCCGATGGTGAGTTGGGGCATTGGGCTAATGCTGGTGGGCTATGGCCTGTCGTGTTTGAGCCAGGGCGGGGTGTGGGCGGCGCCGCCGTTTGTCGCGCCGTGGCATGCGCGCGATATGTGGACGATGTCGCAGCAGGCGGCGAGCGCCAGCTATCTGTATTTCTCGGCCGGCTTCAGTTTGCTGGTTTACCGGCTGTTTGTGTGGTGGGATCCGCAGATCCCGCTATTCCGGACGCTGGGGACGAACGCTCTGGCGGGTTACATCCTGGCAGGCTATACCGAGGATCTGGTGAAGTACGCCGTGCCCGGTCCGTGGTGGTTGAGTTTTTCGCTGTTTTTTGCCCTGACTTGGGGCGTGCTGCTGCTGCTCGAAAGGAAGGGTTGGTATTTGCGCCTATAATGGTTGGAATTGCATGACTAGAACGAGTGACCTTAGCGAGTTGCAATCGATCGCCCGGACAGTTCGCCGGGACATCATTGAGATGATCGGAGCCGCCAAGAGCGGTCATCCCGGCGGATCGCTTTCCGCCGTTGAGATTTTGGTGACGTTGTACTTCGACGTCATGAAACATGACCCGGCCAATCCGACCTGGCCACAGCGCGACCGCTTTATTCTGTCGAAGGGGCACGCCGCCCCGGTGCTCTATAGCGTGATGGCCGAGACCGGCTATACGCCGAAGGACCAGTTGAACACGCTCCGCCGGATCGGCTCGATCTATCAGGGGCACCCGGACCGCCGGTTCATTCCGGCGCTCGAAGCTTCGACCGGGTCGCTCGGCGTTGGTTTGTCGCTGGGCCTGGGCATGGCGGAGGCCGCCAAGCTCGATAAGAGCCCGTCGCGGACCTATGTAGTGCTGGGCGATGGCGAGATTCAAGAGGGCCAGATCTGGGAGGCGGCGATGTACGCCGGATTCCACAAGGTCGACAACATCGTGGCCATTCTCGACAACAACCGGATTCAGTTGGACGGCTGGGTGAAGGACATCATGGCCATTGAGCCATTGGCCGAGAAGTGGGCCGCCTTCGGCTGGCACGTAATCGAAGTGGACGGCCACGACATTGTGGCGTTGCAGGCGGCGTTCGCCGAAGCCGAGGCGACCAAGGGCAAACCCTCGATTCTGATCGCGCATACCGTCAAGGGCAAAGGCGTCAGCTTCATGGAGAACAACCCGAAATATCACGGCGTGGCCCCGACGAAGGAAGAGGTCGAGTTGGCGCTGAAGGAGATCGGCTAAATGGCAGCCAAGTACGAATTGAAATTGGGCGCGGCGACGCGCGAAGCCTTCGGCAAGGCGCTGGTGGAACTCGGCAAGGCCGATGAGAACGTGGTGGTCTGCGACGCCGACCTGTCGAAGTCGACCTTTACCCACCTGTTCGGCAAAGAGTTTCCGAACCGGTTCTTCTCCTGCGGCATTGCCGAGGCCAACATGGTCTCGATCGGCGCGGGATTGGCCTCGTCCGGCAAGGTTGCTTTTGTAGCCTCCTTTTCGGCCTTCGTGCTGAACAAGGGTTTTGAGCAGCTGCGGGTGAACGTGGCGTATAGCGGGGTTCCGCTAAAGGTCGTCGGGACGCACTCGGGGATTTCGATTGGCGAAGACGGCCCGTCGCAGATGTCGGTTGAAGACATCTCGCTGGCTTGTTCGCTGGCCGGCTTCACGGTGATCAGCCCGGCGGACGAGGTCGCGATGTTCTCGCTCGTCAAGCAGGCGGCGTACCATCCGGGTGCGGTCTTCATCCGGGCGGGCCGCGTGAAGGTGCCGGTGATTTATGGTCCGGAGCAGAAGTTTGAGATCGGCAAGGGCATTCAGTTGACCGAGGGCACCGACCTGACCTTCATCAGCACCGGGCTGATGGTGGCCGAGTGTCTGAAAGCCGCCGCGGCGCTGGAGGCCGAAGGGATTTCGGCGCGGGTGATCGACCTGCATACGATTAAGCCGATCGACCGGGAGATTATCGCCAAGGCCGCAGCGGAGACGGGCTGTATCGTCGTCGCCGAGGAGCACCTGGTGGACTCCGGGCTGGGCGTCCGGTTGGCCCAGGTGGTGGCGGAGACGCATCCTTGCGTGATGGAGTTCCATGGCATCAACAACACCTATGCCGAAAGCGGACTGCCGGAAGAGGTACTCGAGAAGTACAAGATGACCGCCGCGGACGTGGCCGACACGGCCCGGAAGGCGCTGGCCCGGAAGAAGGGCTAGCCGCTGACGGATTGTGATGGAGCCTCCTGTCGTTGAGAAGTTGCTTGCTCTGCTCTCGGATCGAGAAGCAGAGCAAGCAAAAGTGGCGCGGATGCTCCACGACGACGCCGGCCAAGTGCTGAGCGCGATTGGGCTGCACCTTGATGTCTTGCGGGGCGAGCTGACGCCGGAACAGAGCGCGCAGGTCGTCGACATTCAGAAGCTGCTCGAGATGGTGATCAGCCGGATCCGGGCGGCGAGCCAGGCGCTGCATGTCAATGTGGTTGAGCGGGCCGGTCTGGGCTTTGCCTTGGAACAGCTGGCGACCAAGAGCCGCGAGAAGGGGGCCGGCATTAGCGTGCAGCTGCAGATCGCGCCGGGGGCGCGGTGGCCGAACGAGGCGGCGCATGCGGCCTACCGGATCACCGGGGAGCTACTTGAGAATGCCATGCGGCACTCCGGAGCGCAGCGGATAGAGATTCGGATGCAGAGCGGCACCTTGGAAGTGCGGGACGATGGCCGGGGTTTTGACGTGGAGAAGAAGACGGCGGGACTAGGATTATTCCTGTGTCGGCATCTGGCGAAGCGGGCCCGACTAGGGTTTTCCCTCCATAGCGGGGCGGGTCAGGGTACAATCGTAAAGTTAACCCTACATGGCCACTAGTGTCCTATTGGTCGATGACCATAAAATCATGCGCGATGGTATTAAGGCCATTTTGCGGCAGAGTAGTGACTTTACGGTGGTTGGGGAGACCGATAATGGCACCGATGCGGTGCAGATGGCCCGGAAGCTTCGTCCGGGGATCGTTTTGATGGACATCGGCTTGCAGGGTTTGAACGGGATCGAAGCGACGACCGAGATCCTGCGGCATCACTCGGAGATCCGGGTGATTATTCTGTCGATGTATGACGATGAACATTCGGTGGTTAGTGCGATCCGGAGCGGCGCGCGGGCGTTTGTGCTGAAGAAGGCCTCCGATAGCGACCTGGTGGATGCGTTGCGGACGGTGGCCAAGGGCGGCTCGTATTTGAGCCCGCAGGTTTCTGACCGGCTGCTGAGCCGGATTCAGCGGGGCGATTTGGAGTCGAAACCGTTGCCGACGGTGCTTGAGGGGCTGTCGCCGCGGGAGTTGCAGGTGCTGCGGATGGTGGCCGAAGGCAAGACGAGCAAGGAGATTGCCGTGATGCTGGACCTGGGGTTACAGACGGTCCGGAGCTACCGGAAGACGATGATGAAGAAGCTGAATGTAAACAACGTGGCCAATCTGACACAGTTGGCGCTTTCGGCAGGGATCACCCGGCTGAGTCCGGCAGAGGGGACTCCGAGCGATGATTGAGACAGCTTGGGGCAACCTGACGGTTCGGGATGCCCATGTACATTTCTTTTCGCACCGCTTCTTTTCGTTGTTGACGGGGGCTGAGCCGGCGGTGGCGACGGGAAAGCTGGGTTGGGAGACGCCGCCGGCCGAGCCGGAGGTGCTGGCTGAGCAGTGGGCCGCCGAGTTGGACCGCCACGGGGTGGACTGCGCGGCGCTGATTGCGAGCCTGCCGGGCGATGAGGATTCCGTAGCCCGGGCGATGGCCCAAGTGCCGGGCCGGTTTTATGGATATTTTTTAATCAATCCGATGGCGGCGGACGCGATGGAGCGGACGGAGCGGGCCTTGGATCTGGGTTTGCGAACGGTTTGCCTGTTTCCGGCGATGCACCGGTACTCGGTGGCGGACGAACGGCTGCTGCCGTTTTGGGAGCTGCTGGCGAGCCGGCCGGGGACCAATGTCTTTATCCACTGCGGCATCTTGAGCGTCGGAGTCCGGAAGAAGCTGGGCTTGCCGTCGTTGTTCGATATGCGGTTTTCGAATCCGATCGACATACACGGGATCGCGACGCGTTTTTTGGGCTTGCGCTTTGTGATTCCGCACTTTGGCGCCGGATTTTTCCGAGAAGCGCTGATGTTGGTGGACCATTGTCCGAATGTGTATTTAGACACTTCGAGTTCGAACAACTGGATTAAGTACCAAGAGGGCGATCTGGACCTTGAAAAGGTTTTCCGGCGCGCCCTCGAAGTAGCGGGAGCCAAGCGGCTGCTATTCGGAACTGACTCCTCGTTCTTCCCACGCGGCTGGGTCCAGAGCGTTTTTGCCGAGCAGAGCGCCATCCTCGAACGCATTGGCGTGAACCGCGCGGACGCGGCGGCCATTTTCGGGGACAACCTGGCGAGTCTGCACGGTCTTAACCGGAGCTGACGAAACGAAGCCATGGCGGCGGCGTTCGGCCTGTAGTTTCAACAGTTGGGCTTGCAAGTGGAGATAAAAGCGCTCGGCTTGGCCGAGATAACGGCATAGCTTGCGAAAGGTTTCCGCCTGCTCTTCGCCGATGAGAATGGCCAGACCGATTTCGTTGGCGAGCCGGTCGCGGGCCTCCGGATCCTCGGGATGAATTTCCCGCTTCAGGGTATCGAGATAGTGACTCAGCGCCGACGATTCGATGCGCTGGGCGCGTTTGAGGCGCCAGAGCGAGTCGGCCAGCTCTTCGGCGAGTAGCTGTTCGGCGCCTTCGGCGGGTACAAACGAATCGATGACGCACCGGCGAAAGGTGGCATATTCGGCGGGATCTTCGGTATCGAGGACGACCGCTTTGGCGGTGAGTCCATGTCGAAGCGAATTTTTCCGGGAGGCAGCTTTGCCTTCCGCGGTGCGGGGCCCAGTGCTCTTTTGGGCATTGGCCCGGTTGGCGGCCAAACGTCTTTCCGAAGCGGTATGCAGCATGAGGAATCTCCTGGCTTGACGGTAGCCGGAGCGGAGGGGGTAACCGGGGGAGGGGTGAGCTGGAAGGCCCGTGGTTATTGGGGAAAAAAATTTCAATAGGTCGTGAATTGACGGACGGGGGCGGCTAGAAACCGAACGTCGAGCGGAGTTCGCGGGCGCGTTCGCGGCTTACGTCGAGTTCGACGCCGTTGTGCAGGCGGACGCGCCAGGCTCCGGCGGACAGCCAGGGGAAGACCTCCCGGATGGCTTCCAGTTGGACAATGGCGTTGCGATGGATCCGGGCGAACTCGGCGGCGGGAAGGATCGACTCGAGTTCGGCGATCGTCCGATCCGTAAGCAGTTTCTCGGTGGCCGTGTGGAGGAAGACGAGGCCGTCGTCCGCCTGCGCATACAGGACTTCGCGGCGATTGAGTAGGACAACGCGCGGGCCGCGGCGGGCGGCCAGCTTGACGGGGGCCGGCTGTCCCAGAGCGGCCTGGAGATGGCGGAAGAGATCCGGAACGGGAAGCCGGGTGGCGAGCCGGTCGAGCGCGCGGGCGAGGGCGGCGGGCTGGACCGGTTTGAGGAGATAGTCGACCGCGTTGGCTTCAAACGCGCGGACGGCATAGGCGTCATAGGCGGTACAGAAGATGACGGGCGGCGCCGCTGGTAGCTGCGCGAGCAGATCGAAGCCATTGAGGCCGGGCATTTCCACATCGAGAAAGAGAAGCCCGGGGCGCGAGGCGGCGATCTGTTCGAGGGCGTCGACGCCATGGATGGCTTCGGCGATGGTCGAGATGGCGGGGTGACCGGTCAGGAGGCGGCGGAGAGCCCGGCGGGCGGGCTCTTCGTCGTCGATGATGAGGGCGTGCATCAGCTTCTGGACCTCGGCAGATGGAGTGTGAGGGCAAAAAGCCCTTGCTCGCAAGAGGCTCTGATCCAAGCCCGGCGGCCATAGAGGAGGTCGAGGCGGTCGGCGACCAGCCGGAGCGAGTGGCCGGGCGGAAGCAGCGCCTCGTTCGTCATGGCGGGTGGTTCTTCGACGGGGTTGGCGACTGTCACCTGGTAGCTTTGCGGCAGGAGCGTGAGGGAGACCCTGATTTCCCCCCCTTCGAGGAGCCGGGCGACACCGTGGCGGACGGCATTTTCGACGAGCGGCTGCAGGGTGAGGGGCGGAATCTCGAGGTCCGGGTACTGAGCCGAGTCCGGCAGAGTGAAGCGGAGGCGGGCGCCGAAGCGGGCGCGTTCGATATCGAGATAGTCCCGGACGAGGGCCAGTTCCGTCGCCAGAGGAACGGGCTGGCCGTCACTGCCGGCCATGGCGCCGCGGAAGAGATTGGCAAACTGGCCGAGGATACGCTGGGCCTCGGCGGGTTGGTCCGGAATGATGGCGGAAACCGTATTGAGCGTATTGAAAAAGAAGTGAGGCCGGATTTGGGACTCCAGAGAGCGGGCCTGGGCGCGGGAATCGGCCAGTTGGCGGCGGGAGCGGCGATGGTCGGACTGCAGGACCAGGAAAGACAGGGCGAGTCCGACAAAAGCAGTGAACAACAGCAAGTCGGGAGTAGCCGGCGTGGTCAGGTGCAGGAGGTGGTAGGCCGAGAGCTGGACGAAGAAGGCGACGAGGAGTCCCGCGCCTGCGATGAGGCCGAGGAGCCAAGGGCGGCCCGCCAGAGCGGGGAGCCGGAGCGGCAGGGTGCAGAAGTGGGCGGCCAAGACGCTAGCGGCGGCCGCCACGAGAAAGACGATGACGCGATCGGTACGATCGGGCGCCGCCGGGAGCGTCAGGAGGGCCGAGAGGACCCCGATGGCGGCCGCGCGGGCTGAGAGGCCACAGGGTTCGGGCGCAGCCGGGATGGTAGAGGCGGGGAGCGGAGTGAGGAGAAGGGAGTTGTTCATCAGGAGTTCGTTTCCTATGACCATCCTGTGGGGAGATGACCGTAGGCTAGCGAAAAACCGGATGAACAGTTGAAAACGAGGGATGATCAGCAGCCTTCGATGTAGCCGGGCTCGACGCGATTGCGGCCGTTGTGCTTGGCGCGGTAGAGGGCTTCGTCGGCGGCGCGGAGGACGAGATCGGCATCGCCGCGGGGGCAGAGACGGGCGTAGCCGAGGCTGGCGGTGACCGGGAGGGAGAGTTGGCCGACGACGACCGGATGGGCCGCGACGGCCTGGCGGACGGCTTCGGCGAGATCGGCAAGACCTTCATGCGAACGGGTGGAGATGAGCAGGAACTCCTCGCCGCCGTCGCGGCCGACGACATCGGTATCGCCGAGAACCCCCTGAATCCGGCTGGCGGCAGCGATCAGGACCGCGTCGCCGACGGCGTGGCCATAGGTGTCGTTGACGAGCTTAAAGCGGTCGAGATCGAGCATAATGACGCCGACAGGACCTCCGGTGCGGCGGGCGGTATGCATACGGTCGGCCAGGATCTGGCGGATATAGGCGCGGTTTTTGAGGCCGGTGAGGGCGTCATGGGTCGCTTGCTGGCGGAGTTCTTCCCGGGCGTAGAGGAGTTCGTCCTGGAGTTCGACGATGCGGCGCCCGGCGCGGAGACGGACGCGGAGCTCCTGCTGATCGAAGGGTTTGACGACGTAGTCGTCGGCGCCGGCGTCCATGCCCTCGATGACGTCCTCTTTCTGGGTGCGGCCGGTGAGCAGGAGAATATAGGTATACGACTCGCCGCCCTTGCCACGGACCTTCTCGCAAACTTCGGGTCCAGTAAGTCCGGGCATCATCCAATCGAGGATGGCGAGCCGCGGCGCGTCGGGCTTACTTAGTACTTCCCACGCCTGAGTACCATCCGAAACGGAGACGACATCGTATCCCCACTTCTTGACCATGCTGCCAAGGAGATGACGGGAAACACTACTATCGTCTGCGATAAGAATCTTCATTTCGATAAGCGCAAGGTATACCCGCTCCCCATAGATATATATCGGCAAAAGCGGCGCGAGACAGGAGCATAATTTTAGACGGAGAGGGTCGACAACCTTGGCCGGAAGCGATTGAATTATGATAACCGATAATCGTGGCGGGACCGCAGGGGAGGCGGGAATTTTTTGCCAATGGGCGGTTGCGGTGGGGGGTGGGGAGGGCATGGTATGGTGAAGATACGGTGGCAGGTATGGCCTAGGCCACCGGTATCAGGAGAGTTTGAACAGCCCCATGCAGAACTTTGGCTACGTGCCCTATGTTGTCGAGCAGACCTCACGGGGGGAGCGCACCTACGACATTTATTCCCGTCTATTGAAAGAGAACATCATCTTCCTGGGCACCCCGATTGATGATCAGGTGGCGAATGTCATCATCGCCCAGATTCTCTTTTTGGCGGCCGAGGACCCGGAGCGGGACATTTCGATCTACATCAACTCTCCGGGCGGGTCGATTACGGCGGGGTTGGCGATTTTGGACACGATGAATCTGGTGCAGCCGGATATTGTGACGTATTGCGTCGGGCAGGCCGCGTCGATGGCCGCCGTCCTGTTGGCTTGCGGCACGAAGGGCAAGCGGTATTCGCTGCCGAATTCGCGGATTCTGATTCACCAGCCGTCGATGCAGGGCTTGGCGGGTCAGGCGACGGAGATCGACATTTTCGCGAAAGAGATTCTGAAGATGCGCGATTCGTTGAACAAGATTCTGGCGGATGCGACGGGTCAGAGCATTGAGAAGATCGCGCGGGACGTGGAGCGCGACTACATCATCCGGGCCGATGAGGCGATTGCGTACGGGATGATCGACCGGGTGATTACGAACAGCAAAGACGTCGTGAAATAATCGTCGATGCGAGGATGTCCGCGCCGGGGTAGGACCCGGCGCGGGCGCGCACGATGAAGATAACCCGAATATTAACCAAAGTGGTTCACGCGCGGATGCGCAACTGGATTTTCGTAAAGGTGGAGACGGATCAACCGGGCCTTTACGGGTGGGGCGAGGCGACGCTCGAGTGGAAGACGAAGAGCGTGGTGGGGGCGGTGGAAGACCTGGCCGTGCTGCTGATTGGGCAGGATCCCCGGCGGATTGAGCATTTGTGGCAGATCATGCACCGGCAGTATTTCTGGCGCGGGGGCATCATCAACTACACGGCGATCAGCGGGATTGATCAGGCGCTGTGGGACATTAAGGGCAAAGAGCTGGGCAAGCCGGTACATGAGTTGCTGGGCGGGCCGGTGCGCGATACGCTGCGCTTCTACGACCATCTGGGCGGGGGCAAGATGGAGGACATCTACGGGGCTTCCGATCCGGGGTACTTCGGGGAGCGGATCCTGATGTCGATGGAGGAGGGGTTCACGGCGGTGAAGTCGATGCCGATTCCGATTTCGGATCCGGTGGAGCGGGCGGGCACCTTAAAGAAGGCCGCGCAGTGCGTGGAGGCGATGCGGCGGGCGGCGGGGGACGATGTGGACATCATGCTGGACCTGCACGCGCGGACGACGCCGGCGGCGGCGATTCAGTTTGGGAAGATGCTGGTTGACTACAACCTCTACTGGTACGAGGAGCCTTGCTGGCCGGAGTCGATTGACGGGCTGGCCGAGGTGGCGCGGGCGCTTCCCTTCCCGATTGCGACGGGCGAGCGGCTGGTGGGGCGGTGGGAGTTCCGGGAGCTGTTTGAGAAGCGGGCGTGCGCGGTGGTGCAGCCGGACTGTTCGCACTGCGGAGGGATCAGCGAAGTGCGGCGGATTGCGGCGATGGCGGAGACCTACTTAATGTCGGTGGCGTGCCATAATCCGCAGGGGCCGATTTCGACGGCGGCTTGCACGCATGTGGCGTTTGCGACGCCGAACTACCTGATTCAGGAAGTGGTGCGGAAGGACGTGCCGTGGCGGGCGGAGGTGGTGAACGGGCAGATTCCGATTGTGAAGGGTCAGGCGATGCCGCCGACGGCGCCGGGGCTGGGGATCGACATCAACGAAGCGGCGGCGGACAAGCATCCGTGGGAGCCGGAGGTGACGATGGACTTCTTCCGGCGGGACGGGAGCGTGGCGGACTGGTAGGAGGGACATATCCCGTCCGGTGGTGGGCTTGGGGGCCTGGCGCCGGGCGGGAGTTTGGGGTGGGGTTTCGCGGCCGGCGGGGGTGGGGAGATGGGCTGGACGCGGTGGGTGGGGAGATGCCGGCGGAGGTGTGGTGGGCCGGTAGAGAGGGGATGGGCGTGACCGGTGCGGAGGAGCGGGCTCGACGCGGTGGGTGAGGAGTTGCCGGCGGAGGCGTGGTGGGCCGGTAGAGAGGAGATGGGCGTGACTGGTGCGGGGGACTGGGGAGCGGGCTCGACGCGGTGGGCCAGCAGAGCGGGGATGGTGGTGGCTGGTGCGGGGGACAGGGCTCGACGCGGCGGGTGGGGAGTTGCCGGCGGAGGTGTGGTGGCCGGTAGAGGGGGGATGGGCGTGACTGGTGCGGGGGAGCGGGCTCGACGCGGCGGGAGAGGAGTTGTCGGCGGAGGCGCGGTGGGTCGGTAGAGAGG
>JAIXQP010000017.1 GCA_027485675.1 Terriglobales bacterium
GCCCGCGCAGGCGGATGAGGGGAGCAAAGTCGGTGGTCGCGCCAGTTTCCGCCACGGTGAGCGTCAGCGTGTCGCCGGCGTTGGCCACAAAACTCCACATATCGAGGTCTCCCGGGGTTATCTCCCCGGCGTGGTTGGCCCCGTTCGTCATTGGGCCACCTTCGTCGCCAGCCGGAACCTCAAACGCCGCAGGCGATCGCGCCAGACGGACAAAGTACCCCCCGGAGCCGACGTTACTGGAGTCATTGCTGGAGATCACGACCGTGTAGGTGCCGGAGACTGCCGCGACATGGCTGATTTCAGCAGCTGCCCAGTTCCATCTTGAGATGACCGGTGCGCCGTTTGGTCCGCGCAGGCGGATGAGGGGAGCAAAGTCGGTGGTCGCGCCGGTCTCAGCCACGGTGAGCGTCAGCGTGTCGCCGGCGTTGGCCTCAAAACTCCACATATCGAGGTCTCCCGGGGTCATCACCCCGGCGTGGTTGACCCCGTTCGTCATCGGGCCACCTTCATCGCCCGTGGGAACGACAAACGTTGCGGTTGTCCGGGCCAGGCGGACGAAGTACCCCCCGGAACCGACGTTACTGGAGTCATTGCTGGAGATCACGACCATGTAGGTGCCGGAGACTGCCGCCACATGGTTGATTTCAGCAGCGGACCAGTTCCAGCTCGAGGTGACCGTTGTGCCGTTCGGCCCGCGCAGGCGGATGAGGGGAGCAAAGTCGGTGGTCGCGCCAGTTTCCGCCACGGTGAGCGTCAGCGTGTCGCCGGCGTTGGCCTCGAAACTCCACATATCGAGGTCTCCCGGGGTCATCGCCCCAGCGTGGTTGGCGCCGTTTGTCATCGGGCCACCCTCATCGCCCGCCGGAACCTCAAACGCGGCAGGCGAACGCGCCAGCCGGACGATATAACTCCCTGTACCGGCACTGCCAGAGTCGTTACTCGAAATCAGAACGGTGTAAGTTCCCGAAACCGAAGCCGTGTGATTCACTTCAGCGGCAACGGAATTCCAACTTGAAGTCACTTGCACCCCTGACGGGTTACTCAGCCGGATCAAGGGCGAAAAGTTGTTGGTGGCTCCCGTCTCGGCAACGGAAAGAGTGATGGCATCTCCGGCATTGGCCTGAAACGTCCAGATATCGATCTCCCCCGCCCCACTGATCGCAGCCACATGGTTTGCACCGTTTGACATCGCTCCCTGAGCCCAAAGCAGAGGCGCACAAAGCACGAAAGCGACTGCGAAAGGTGCACGCATAAGTCCGTTCCTATCTGAAAAGTACGCTCAGCCGTCCCAGCAGGCCGTTCGTCGTACGGCGATGGTAACTTAGGTAACGATAGAATCCAAGAGACTAGTTGCCACCGGAAGTGACGAGGACGTGATGACACTAAGTCTAGTTGTTACTGGCGAGCCGGCGAACCGCCGCTTCGACCGAGGCGGTCGCCGCGGCCGGATCTTCCGCCGGACCAAACTCAAGCGCGGGGCCAATCCGCAAGCTGACTGCGCCCGGGGCCGCCCGGCGTTTTCCCTGTTCGCGCATTTCCCGAATTCCATCCAACCAGACCGGCACCACCGGCACCCGCAGGTCCCGCGCCAAAATCCCCGTGCCCGGCTGAAACGGCAGCAACTGTCCAGTCTCCGACCGGCGCCCCTCCGGAAAAACCAGCACCGAGTAGCCCTCATCCACTAATCGCCCGGCATGTTGAAACGCCCGGCGGACACCACCGCTCCGCGGCAGCGGAAAGACGTTGTAGGCGAGGACGACCAGCAGGTATTGCATGCGCAGGGCGAGGCGCTCGAACCAGGGCCGCGACGGAGAGGGGTGCCGGTATTCGCGCAATAGTTCGCCACTCATGGCGATCGCCACCTTTCGGCTCCGGCGCCAAGGCAGGCGGCCGACCAGCAACGCCCCATCAATGGCCGTGAGATGGTTCGCCACCAGCAAAACCGGACCCGGCACCCCCAACAGGTTTTCGAGACCAGCCACCTTGGCGCGGCCGGAGAACCACGCGGTTAAGGGCCGGAGCAGGAGCCAATGCTGCGCCCACCGCAACACGACGGCCCACCAGGACCGCGGCCAACGCGGGAAAGAGAACCCCGGCTCGGCGGGAACCGGTGCAGGGAGGGCAGGGGGCGGGCCGGCCGTGAGTTCGGACGGCGAGGAGGGCGCCGGAGTGGGAAGGCGCTCCCCTTCCATCTGGGCGGCGATACTCTGGCGCAGGGCGCCGACCGTGGTGGTTTCGGTGATCTGACCTTCTTCGAGGGAGACGGAGAAGCGAGCTTCGAGCGCGGTCACCAGAGTGACCCGAGCGAGCGAGTCGAGGGCGAGCTGGCGGCCGAGCTCCCACTCGTCGCGGAGGGTTCCCTGCCAGCGGGCGCCGGCGTTGCGGAGCACCTGTTCGAGAGCACTGGCGCGTAGCGACTCCACCGGCTCGCCGCTGACGAGGGCCTGCGCGTACTCGCGGACGGCACCGCGCCGGACCTTGCCGGTACCCGTGCGGGGAAAATCCAACTCCGGCCACTCGGCCCAGCGCGCCACGCGCTGATGCGGCTCGAGGCGCGTGTTGGCCCGCTGCACCACGGCCTCCCAGTCGGCATGCCCACGGAGCAGCGCCATAGGCGCGGGGCCACCGGGAAGTTCGACGCCGACGACAACCACATCGGAGACCTGGGGTTCGGCGCGGAGGCCCTGCTCGATGTCCTCCGGATAGATGTTCATGCCGTTGGCCGCGACAATCACCTCTTTGCTCCGCCCGCGGAAAAAGAGGTTTCCCGAGGCGTCGGTTTCGGCCAGGTCGCCGGTGGAGAACCATTCGGTGCCCCAACCCTTCGCCCGGCCCTCTTTGCTCCAGTACCCGGGAGAAACGGTTTCTCCCTTCACCAGGATTTCGCCCGTCTCGCTGATGCGCACCTGCCGGCCGGGCATGGACTTGCCGATACTGCCGCGGCTCATCTTGAAGGGGTGGTTGACGCTGATCAGCGAAGCAGTTTCCGTCATGCCGTAGCCCTGGATCACGGCATAACCGAGGCGCCGCCAGAGCACTTCGGCCTCCTCCGGCAGTGAAGCACCACCGCAGACGAAGGCCCAAAACTTCCAGCCGAGGCGGGCGTGGACTTCGCGGAAGATCCACCAGCTTCTGAGGAAGTGGCCCTGGCCGGAGGCGGCAAGGCGTTCGGCCCAACGGCCGCGGCTGCTGCGGGCGATTTCAGCGCCAAGCAGGTCCAGGTAACGCGGCACCGTGGCCATAACGGAGATGCGCCGAGAGTGAATCGAGTGGATCACCTCAGCGGGGCTGAGTTCCGGGAGAAAGTGCATTTCGCCGCGCAGGAGCGGGGGGACGAACAGGCCGAGCATCTGACCGAAGACGTGGGAGAGAGGGAGCTGGGCAAGGAAGCGGACGGGATGGAAGGGGCGTTCCCAGTGGAGGTATTTGGCAATTTCTTTCTCCATGGGCTCGAGGCTGGCGAGGGTGTTGCCGTGGGTGAGGCAGACTCCTTTGGGAGCGGCGGTAGAGCCGGAGGTAAAGATGATCTGCGCCAGGGTGTCGCGGCCGGGGCCTTCGCCGGGGGGAGGTTCAGCGGGCAGACCGGCTACGGTAGAGCGGAGAGTGGCGAGTTCGCGGTCCTGCCAGAGGAGCTTCGCGCTGGTCTCCTCGACGATGCGGTTGACCCACTCGCGGCTGGACTGGGCATCCACGGGAACAGCGACGATGCCCGTGGCCAGGCAGCCCCAGAACACCGCGGCCCACTCGCCGGAGTTGGCGCCCCAGAGGACGACACGATCGCCTTCCCCGAGGCCCTGCCGGCGCATCCAGGCTCCGGCTTGCCAGGCCAGGTGCGCCAGTTCGGCATAGGACATCCGGCGGGTGCGGAGGCCGTCCGCGTAAACATAGGCGACGTTTTGATCGTCGCTGGACATCTCCCGGAGATAGGTGCCGAGGTTACGCCGCATGCCTCCATGGTAGCGGGAACTGGCGGGTGAAGGTTTATTGGGCGTTAACTGGCTCCGCAGCCGGCGACTTCGAGCCGAACTTACTCCGCAGCCAGGCGCCCGCATCCTCAAATAGCGAGTAGAATACCGGCACGGCGAGGAGGGTGAGAAGCAGGCAGAGACTCTGGCCGCCGACCACGAGGAGGCCAATGCTGCGGTTGGTCGCCGCGCCCGGGCCCGTGCCGAGGACGAGCGGAATCATGCCGGCCACGAGAGCAATCGTCGTCATGAGAATGGGGCGGAGACGGTCCCGGTTGCCGGCGATGATGGCGTCATAGCGCGGCATTCCCTTGGCGCGGAGCTGGTTGGTATGGTCGATCTGCAGAATCGCGTTCTTTTTGACGACCCCGAACAGGAGTAAGATGCCGAGCATCGAGAAGATATTCAACTGCTGCCCGGCGAGATAGCTGCTCAACAGCGCGAACGGAATGCTGAGCGGGAGCGTGAGTAAGATCGTCACCGGATGGATCAGGCTTTCAAACTGCGCCGCCAGCACCATATACATGAATGCGAACGTGAGGCCGACGGCGAGTAGGAAGTAGTAACCGGTTTTCTCGAGTTCCTTCGCGTTGCCGGTGAGCGCCTCGCTGTAGCCGGGCGGCATGTTGAGCGAGTTGACGGCTTCGCGGATGGCCGTCACCGCCTCGCTCTGGCTCGCGCCGGGGGCGAGGTTGGCGTAGAGCGTCACCTGGCGCTGGCGGTTCAGCCGGTCGATGGAGCCCGGGCCGGAGGCTGATTCGAGCTTTACCAGTTGGCTGAGGGGGACGAGGCCGTACTGCTCGGTATCGCCGGGAACGCGGCGCGGGACGAGAATCTCGCTGAGCCGTTCCGCGTCGCCGCGCTCAGACAGGCGGGCGCGGAGGCGAATGTCATAGAGGTTCTTCCCTTCCCCATAGTTGCCCACCACTTCGCCAGCGTAGAGCGTGTTGACGGCGCCGGCGACATCTTCAAGATTCACGCCGAGATCGGCGGCGCGCTCGCGGTCTACATTAATGCGCAACTCCGGCTTGCCGGGGAGCAGGCTGCGGTCGCTGTCGGCGAGTTTGGGATTCTTCTTCATGATGGCGAGAACCCGGGCCGAATACTCTTCGAGCTTGCCGAGGTCGGGGCCGCGGAGGACGAACTGGACTTCGCTGTTCTTTTCGCCGCCGCTGAACGGATCGATCGGCTGAACCGAGGTGTAGATCTCCTTGGGGTACTGCTGGATCTTCTGCCGGGTCAAGGCGACGAGCGCCTGCTGATCGAGATCGCGTTCGGTGGACGGCACCAGGCGGACGATGATGCTGCCCTGGTTGACCTTTTCGAGGGCGTTAAACCCGGGCACGGTGAGCGTACTCTTGACGCCGGGGACCTCGCGGCGGATGAGGCGGGCCATATCTTCCATCACGCTCTCCGTGGCGGCCAGGCTGGAGCCTTCGGGGAGGCGGACCGAGACCTCGTACTCGCTTTCGTCATCCTGCGCGAGGAACTGGAAGCCGGTGAGCATCCCGAGCGGGATCGTACTGGCCACGACGGCCACGCATAGGACGGCCACTTTGCCGCGGTTCGCCATACTCCAGACGAGGAGCCGGGTGTAGGTGGCGTCGAGCCAGCGATTGAGCCGGGAGTCTCCGCTGGAATGGTCGCCCTTCGTGTGCCGGAGCCAGCGGGCGGCGAGGCTGGGGGTCAGGGTGAAGCTGACGAGCAGGCTGACGGCGATGGCGGCGGCGCTGGTGAGTCCGAAGCTGGACATGAACATGCCGACGATGCCGCCCATGAAGCCAATGGGAACGAAGACGGCCAGCAGGCTGAGCGTGGTGGCCATGACGGCGAGGCCGATTTCGCGGGTGCCTTCAATGGCGGCCTGTTCGGGGGAGAGGCCGCGCTCTTCCATGACCTTGACGATGTTTTCGAGGACGACGATGGCGTCGTCGATCACGATGCCGACCATGAGCGTGAGAGCGAGCATGGTCATGAGATTCAAGGTGTAGCCGAGGGCGGCCATCAGGGCGAAGCTCGTGATGATGGACGTGGGAATGGCCAGTGCGGCGATGAGGGTGCTGCGCAGATTGCCGAGGAAGATGTAGACGACGATGGCCGCCAGAATGGCGCCGACGACGAGATGCTCCTCAATCGAATGGAGGCTCGCGCGGATGAACTCGCTCTGATCGCGGATTTTCGTCAGTTGGAGGTCGGCCGGGAGTTCGGCTTGAATCTCGGCCAGCCGTTCCTGGACGGAGTCGATCACGGCTACGGTATTGACGCCCGATTGCTTGGCGATGGCGAGCACGACCGCGTTAGCGCCGTTTTGCCGGGCGATGCTTTTGGCTTCCTTGCCGGCGTCGCGGACGGTGGCCACGTCGGCGATGCGAATTGCGTAGCCGTTGCGCTGGGAGACGACGATGCGGGCGAAGTCGTCCACCTGCTGGATCTTGCCCATGGTCTTTACGGTCAGCGACTGCTGGCCGCGGTCGAGCGCGCCCCCGGGCAGTTCGAGATTCTGAGCGCGCAGCGCGGTGGCCAAGTCGCTCACCGTGAGGCCGAAGGAGCGGAGCCGGTCGAGATCGGCGAGGATGTGGAGTTCGCGTTTGCGTCCGCCGTAGATGGTGACCTTGCCGACGCCGCTAACGCTCGAAAGGCGGTCGACGATCTGCTTGTCGACGAGTTCGGTGAGGGCGGTCAATTCGCGGGGCGAGGTGATGGAGTAAAGCAGGACATCGGCGGCGTCGGAGTTGATCTTCTGGACGACCGGCCTTTCCGAGGTGCGGGGCAGATCGTTGAGAACGAGGTCGACCTTCTGCCGGACTTCGGCGGCGGCGGCATCGATGCTGCGGCCGAGATAGAACTGCACGACGACGTTCGAAACGCCTTCGCTCGATACCGAACGCAACTCCTCGATGCCGGCGACGGTGTTCACAGTGGCTTCGATTCGTTCGGTGATTTCGCGCTCAATCTCGGTGGGGCTGGCGCCGCGGTTGGCCGTGGTGACGGTGACGATCGGGAGGTCGACGTTGGGAAACCGGTCGAGGCCGAGCAGGAAGAAGCAGACGGCCCCGACGACGGTCATCGACAGGATGAGCATGGCGGCGAAGACGGGCCGCCGGACGCAGATTTCAGCCAGTTTTTGCACGCTATTTCTTCTCCGCGGGAGTGACGGTCATGCCGTCGTAGAGGTTGGCGGGGGGATCGACGATGACGGCGGCGCCGCCGGCGAGTCCGGCTGACGGAGGCAGTTCGGCGTTCTCGCCGCGCTTCTGCGGCACGCCGACCAGATGGAGCTTGGCGCGGCCGCCGGCCACGGTCCAGACGCGATAGGTTTCCGTGCGCGGGTCGAAATCGAGGGCGCGGACGGGGAGCCGGAGGCGGGGTTGGGCGCCGCCGAGCAGAATACGGGCCTCGGCGAAGTAGCCGGGTTTCAGGCGGCGCTGGGGGTTCGGGAACTCAGCTTCGACGGTGAGGGCGCGGGAGGAGGGGTCGAGCGCGCCGTTCGGCGCCCGGAGCTTCCCGAGGAACGTCTCGCCGGGCAGCGCGGTGACCTGCGCTTCGACGGCAAGGCCCGCGGCGAGCGATGCGGCCTGGGCCTCGGGAAGCTGAAAGACCAGTTTCAACGGGTCCACCTTTTCGAGGCGCAGCGGCTTTGCCTGGGGATTCACATATTCGCCGACGGAGACCGAACGGGCGGTGACAACCCCGGCGAAGGGGGCGCGGAGAATCGTATCGGCGGCGCGCTTTCGGGCTTGGGCCTCCTGCGCCTGCGCGGATTCGAGTTGGGCCTTGGCCATGGCGATACCTTGCGCGGACTGGCGGGCGGTGTTGGTGGCGAGCGCGAGTTGCTGCCGGGCGCCGCGCAGCCGGGCCTGGGCGGAGAGCAGGGTGCTGCGGGTACGGTCGTAGCTGCTTTGGGAGATGTCCTTGGTGGCGCGGAGGCGGCTGGCCCGCGCCTCTTCGATCTCGGCGAGGCGGACCTCCTCCTCGGCGTTGTCGACGGCGGCCTGGGCGTTGAGAACGTCGGCGCTGAGTTCGACACTCCGCTGGCCATCGGCGCCGAGCCGGGCTTCGGCCTGGCGGAGGACGGCCTGCATCTCGTGGACTCGGGCCTGCGCTTCGGCCAGGCGGAGCTGGGCCTCGCGGTCTTCGAGCCGCAGCAACGGCTGGCCGGCGTTGACCGAGTCGCCGAGACGGACGAAGATCTCGCGGACGACGCCTTCGGTCTCCGGGGCGATTTCGGCGGCGTCGATGGCGGCGAAACTGGCGGTGCTCGAGAGCGCCGGGGGGGCATCAAAGGCTTCGATGGCGCTGAGGCGAACGGCCGGGGGCGGCGTTACGGCGGCGGCGGCCACCTGCTCCGGCTTGCCGCTGCAGGCCGAAAGCAGGATCAGAAAGGGAATTAGGATGAGTGCGGATTTCATGAGGCGGCTACTCGACTTTGATAGAGAAGGTTTCGAGGGTGAGCGCGGAAGCGCGGCGGAGTTCGGCGGCGGCGAGGTTGAGCGCCCGGCGGGCATTGACGAGCAACTGCTGGCTTTCGGCCAGTTCACTTTGGCGGACGTTGAGGTTGAGGTTGTTGGACTGGCCTTCACTATAGAGGCGCAGTTCGCTTTCAAGGCGTTCCCGGCTGGCGGTCTGGCTATCGGCGGCGGCCCCAATGCGGGACTGGGCGGCGACGTGGTTCTCCCACGCGCGGCGGACTTCGAGGGCCGTTTGCACTTCCAGTTGGCGGATTTGCGCCTCCGCGCGGCGTTCCATGGCTTTCTGCTGGCCGTAGCGGCCTTCGGCTTCGCGGTTGCGCAGCGGCAGTTCAATGGTCAGGGTCGCTTCATAAGTGGGATAGCTGTTGCGCCAGACCTGCGAATAGGCGCGGCCGTAACCGCCGACCAGTTGCGGCGGCGGATCGAGCGAAAAGCCGGGAAAGAATTCGCCCTGTGGCACGGCGCGTCCGGCGAGGCCTTGGGCGGTGCGGGAGAGCGCCAGGTCGACGGCCGGCTTGCGGCCTTCGGCGGCGGCTTTCGTATTCTCCTTCTCGGCGCTCAGCCGCTGCGCAGCGGCCGCCAGCTCCGGGCGGAAGCGGAGAGCGCGTTCGGCGAGCTCGTTGGCGGACTTGGCTTCGAGAGCGAGTTGGGTTTCCACCGGCCGCCATTCCTGGTCCCAGATGCCATCGGACCCGCCGGCGGCGAGCAGGGACTTCAGCTGCTGGGCCGCTTCGCGGGCGGCGCCCCGGGCCTGGGCGGCTTGCTCTTCGGCGCGGCGGAGTTGACCGCGGGCGCCGGCCAGTTCATTGTCGGCCTGTTCTCCGGCGCTGACGAGCCGGGCGGTGGAGTCGAGCGCGGCCTGGGCGTACTTGACGCTGTCGTTGGCGGCGGTTTCGGCGTCCAGCGCGGCGACCCAACTCCAATAGGCGGCTTCGACGCGGGCGGCGATATCGAGCACTTTGGCTTCGAAGTCCCGATCGGCAGCCCTTTGGTTGGCCCGGCGGACGCGGAGGGCGGAGCGGAACTGGTCGTCCTTGCGAAAACGCCAGATGGGGACGGCGAGGGTGGTGCGCCAGACGGGGGCGTAGTAGGGATTTAACGAGGTGAAGGGATTGGTGGTCGAGACGCGATTGTTTTCGAGGACGTTCTCGAAGGTCGCGCCGAGCCACGGCAGGCGTTGGCGAAAGGTGGTGGCCTGGGTCGAGTTGCGTTCGTCGAGGCGGCCGTTCACGCCTTGGAGAATGGAGGTGGCGGCGGTGGTGGCGCTGCGCTGGGCGAAGCGGAAGCCGAGGACGGGATCGAAGGCGCCCTGGGCGTTGAGCAGGGCGGCGGCGGCGCCCTCCTGACCGGTCCTTTCGGCCACCAGTTCCGGGTTTTTCTGCAGGGCCATGGCGATGGCGTCGCGGAGGGCCAGAGGCTCGGCGGCAAAGGCGAACAGGAAAATCCAGGTCATTGGGACACCTCGGGAAGGGGCATGGGGTGGCGGGAGAGGGCAATCAGGTAAGCGTGGAGGCGGGCGATTTTCGGATCCGCGGGGTCGCAAAACCCGAGCAGGACGTCCGTCCAGCAGCCGTCGCTCGCGCAGGCCAGAGTCATCGCCTGCAGAGCGGGCAGACCGTCGGACTCCAACCGCGCATGGAGGCCGAGGAGTTCAGCGCGCCGGAAACCGGCGATGGAGGGCTCGGCGACGAGCATCTCGAGGAGGGCGCGGGTGGATTCCGCCTGCCCGTTTTGGATGCACTCGAGGTTGGCGCGGAGGTAGGCGCGGGTGAAGCGGCCGGGGGAGCCATCGTCGGGTTCCTGCTCCCAGAAGGCATCGATTCGAGAGCGCATCGTGTGGACGACGAGGTCGAATACGCCGAGGAGGAGCTCCTGCTTAGACTTAAAGTGATGGGTTAAGCCACCCTTGCTAACTTCTGCTTTTGCGGCAACTTTATCGAGCGTTAGGGCGCGGACGCCATCGTGTTCCAGCGCGGCGAGGGCGGCGGTGAGAATCTTGGAGCGGGAGAGTTCAGATTTGACAGACATAAAACCGACCAGTCGGTCTCTTTCGCAGAATAAAACCGACCGGTCGGTCTGTCAAGTAAATTTTCGCTATTGCTCGGTGGCCGTGGCGAGGTACTGCGCCGTCACTTCGCCGTGCGAGGCGTCGGCGACTACCTGGCCCTTGCGGAAGATGAGAACCTGCGGAGACTCGTGACGGATGCCGGTGGCCGAGGCTATCTGATTTGACAACTCTCTTTCTTTCTGCACGATGAGGGTATAAAGCGGAACTTCTGGATGAGCATGGAGGAACTCGTCTACGTGCCGCTTGGCCATCCAGCTCACCGGACAGGTTTGGCTGTGTTTGAAGACCACCGCCACCTCCTTGCCGATGAACTCCGCAAAGTTGAACGCAGTTGTTTCCTCGCTGTCGCCGGAGGTCCGAAACCAGTTAAGAATATCCACGACCGTTGGATTCTTCTCGGCCCGCGGAGGATGCATCGTCCGCGGGCCGATCTTGGCGAGCGCTCTCGCGGAGCCTTTCGGCGAGTCCTGTCTCCAGCCAGAGGGGCACGCGCGGGTCCTGGCCGAGGCGGAACACCATGCCTTTCTGGATCAGCTTGGGTTTTGGGGTGGCAGCGATGTCTTGCCAGGGGACGAAGAGCGCGCCGGCGAACTCCTGGGCGGCCGGGTTCCGGGTGGCGAGTGACCGCCAATCGGAGAATATGCGGAGGAGCAGCACCACGCCGAGGCGGATGACGAGAATAGTCAGCGCACGAGCTTTGTATTCCGTCGGAACATTACAATTCACTCATCCTATATTTCCACTCCCGCCGGGGAACCCTTATCCGCTAGCGGCAGTTGGATCTGCCGGAATCGAAAGTAGAGAGGCATGTTGATGTTCATTCGGAATCTCAATCACAGATTGGCTCAGTTTGCCGCCACCACGGCGTTGCTAGCCACGAGCGCGAGCGCGCAGACGGCCGTGAGTGTTTCCGGGGGCCGGCTTTCGCTGACGACTCCCGGCGGAAACCAGTCGGTCAAGGTGGAGGTGAGCGGTAGCGGGTTGGCCCGCGTTTTCGGCTTCCCGGGGATCGCGGATGGCACGCCATACGGCGGGCTTTCGGGCGTCACGGTGACGACGGGCGCAGGGAACGACAAGGTAGAGTTCGAACTGCTTTCTTCCCAGAGCTTCGATGTTCGGGTCGATACGGGGTCGGGGCAGGCCGAGACGAAGGTGAAGTGGAAGATTCTAGCGGGCGGATTGGCCCCGGCGGCGAACCTCGCCGTTTTGGGAACTGAGGGGCAGACGCGACTGGTGGAGGTGGACCTGGAGTCGGAGAGCAACCGGGCGGCGGTCTCGATCGACACCGGTTCGGCGAACCAGGTGGCGGCTAAAGTCGTTTCCGCGAACGCTTCCGAGTTTTTGCGGGTCGCGTTTGCGTCGGCGGCGCCAAGGACGTCTCTCGAGGTGGGGTCGAACGCCTCCGCGCTCGAGGTGGATGTGCGCGGAGGAGCCACTCCGGCGGCGGACGAACTGATGTACAAAATCATGCAGGGCCGCCGGGCCGACGTCAACCTGAACTGGGCGATCGACACGGGGGCTGGCGACGACAAGGTGGAGGCACTGGTATCCACTTCGGGCAGCACCGTGACGCAGCGCGGCAGTGTGCTAACCCGCGCCGGTAACGATACGGTGCAGTTCGAGACCGACGCTTTCAGCACGGTCACGGGTCTGACGATCAACGGGGGTTTGGGCGCCGATCTGCTGAGTCAGGTGATCAAGGGCCGGTTCCAGAGCTCCCAGACGCTGCGGACCTCGATGTTGGGCGGCGACGGGGACGACGAGCTGATCCTGACCACCGATACCGGCATCTTCGGTACCGGACTTCCCAACGACACATTCCCGTTGATCGACTGTGGGTTGGGCACCGACCGGTTTAACGCGTTTGGCCTGATCCGCGGCTGCGAGTCGCGGCTGTAGGCGAGAGGGGCGGCTGTACGCGCAACCGCCCCTAGTTCTCATACTTTACGATCAGAACTGCAACTTCAACGCGAACTGAATGATGCGGGCATTGTTGACGGTGGAGGAGACCACTCCGAAGTTGGGAGCGTCCAGGTTGCCCGAGGGATTCGAGAAGTTCGGGTTGTTGAGCAGGTTGAACGCTTCCGAGCGGAACGAGAGCCGGAAGCGCTCGCCGAGCGGGAACTGCTTGTCGATGGCCACATCGATATTGCCATGCGAGGGGCCGCGGGCCACCCCGCGGCCGAGGTTGCCGTAGCGGGTCCGGGGGGCGCGGGCGAAGGCGTCGCGGTTCAGCCAGCCGCGGATACGGTCCATGGTCCCGCCGGCGGTATAGATGTTCCCGCCGACATAGTCGGCCCGGCCGCCGGTGCCGGCGCTGCCCATGTCGCCGTCCAGGTCGAGCGCGCTTTGGTTGTTGGTGATTTCAAATGGCGTCCCGGACTGGAGAACGGCGACCCCGGCAAACTGCCAGCCGCCCAGGAGCACGCGGGCCGCCTGCCACGGGTTGGGGATTTCGAGATTGAAGCTAGTGGTAAGCCGGTGGGGGCGGTCGAAGGTGGCGGGTCCCCGGTTAGAGCGGAAGTCCAGCGGATTGCCGGCGCCGTTGACGAAGTAGCGATCGGTGCCGGCCGCATCGTCGATGGCCTTTGAGAAGGTGTAGGCGGCTAGGATCTGCGCATTGCGGGCAAATCGTTTGTTCACGGTGAACTGGCCCGAGTGGTAGATGGAGTTGCCGTTATTGGCCATGTAGCGGATGGGGCCGAACCCGACGAACGGCCGGCGGAAGACGCCATCAGCACCGGGGCGCGGAAAGTTGATGTTGCGGGCAATGAACAGATGGGTGCCGTGGGTGCCGACGTAGGCGGCTTGGAGCACGACATTACCGGGGAGTTGGCGCTGCAGATCGAGGTTCCACTGCTTGACGGTGTCGTTCCTCGGGTTCTTTTCGAGGGCCGTCAAGGTGATGTTGCTGGTGGCGGTGGGGACAGGCAGTACATTCGGGTCGAGGCCTTCGACGCGATAGACGTAGCCGTCCGGAACGCCCGTGACCGGGAAGACGATGTTGCGCTGGGCGAGGACCGGCGGGTTGTTGAAATACTGCTGGGCGACCTGCCCGGCCGCCTGGTCGTAGTAGATGCCGAACCCGCCACGGATGGCCAGGCGCCCCGACTGGCCGGGCGCGTAGGCGAAACCGAAACGGGGAGCGAAGTTGGTGCGGGGCGCAAACACGGTGGACTTCGGGACGCCGTTTACGCCGGCGGTGATGATGCCCGCGCTTTCCGGGCTCCCCGGACCGGTGTAGCGATCCGGCCAGAATCCGATGAACGTCTTCTGCGCTTCGATGGGCGGGCTGTTGTATTCATAACGCAATCCAACATTGAGAGTCAGGTGGCGGTTCACCTTAAAGTCATCCTGGACAAAGAGATTGGTGGCAAAGTTCAACAAGTTGACGACGCCGCTGCCGGTGCCGTAAGTCCCTTGGGACGGAAGGCTGAGCAGGAAATCCGCAAAGGAGTTGGTCGTGCTCTGGCCGCTGAACACCCAGCGGGGCCGATTGGTGAGGGTGTTGCTGGCCTGCATGCGGGCTTGCCGCAATTCCACGCCAAACTTCATGGTGTGGCGGCCGCGGATGCTGGTGAAGTTGTCGCTCAGGGTGTAGCTATGAACGTTGTCGCGGAAGTACTGGTCGCGCCCGAAGTTCACAACGCCATTGATGTTGATGACAGGGATGCCCGGCAGATCGTTCGTGGCCGGAATGCCGAGTGAGCGGGGATCCGTCGTATTCAGATTTGCGTTGCCGCCGATGGAGAGGTTTCTCGCCCAGCCCAGGCGGAGTTCGTTGAACTGGTTGGGCGTGATCAGCTGGGTGGCGGTCAAGCCAAGGTCCCACTTTCCGGTGACACTGGCCGCCGCGAGGCCGGGCAAGGCGCCGGGGTTTTCGGTCTCGGCGGGGCTGCGGAAGTAGCGCACGTTGATCCGTTGCCGGTCGCTAAAGGCATGGTCGCCGCGGAGGAAGTACTGATTGTTTTCCCCTTTCAGATTGCCGGAGCGGATGTAGTTAATGGCCGTGCCGGTGACGACGTTCGGCAGGGGAATAAACGCTTCCATGATGTTGCGGGAGATGGGGTTGATGCGGTTCGCCGGAATCGTGTTGTTCGGGAAGCAGCCGCGGCTGTCGGCGGCGCTGCAGGGCAGGCCGGTGAGCGGATCGCGAATCGGGGTGGTAAAGCGGCCGGCGCGGTTGTCCGCCGAGGGCAGGCTATAGCTATTGATGGCGGCGGTGGAGTTGGCGTTCCGCTGCCGGAGACCTTCGTAGCCGGCGAAGAAAAACGTCCGGTTCTTACCGTTGTAGAGGCGGGGCAGGATCACGGGGCCTCCTACGGTGAATCCGAACTGGTTCTGATTGTTCTGTCCGCGGCGCGTGCCGAAGAAGTTGCGGGCGTTCAGCTTGGTGTTGCGGAAAAACTCCCAGAAGGAGGCGTGGAGATCGTTGTCGCCACTGCGGGTGACGACGTTGACGACCGAGCCGGCCTGTTTGCCGTACTCGGCGGCGAACATGCTGGTCAGCACCTTAAACTCCGCCAGAAAGTCGAGCGCGGGGGAGCCGATGTTGGCCGGCGAGTTGTTCAGGGCGCCATGCGCCGTGAGGCCGTCCATGAGAATGTTGTTGCTGCCGGCGCGGAGACCGTTGACGTTCGGATTCACATTGCCTAGACCGACGGTGTCAGCATTGGTCAGCGCCTGGGAGACCCCGGCGGTGAGCGCGAGCAGTTGGGTATAGTTTCGCGTGGCGAGCGGCAGGCTGCGCAGCGTCGACCCGCTGATCACGCGGCCTTGGGTGGCCGACTCCGACTGGACGAGCGGGATGGTATCGGTGACCGACACCGACTGCTCGACCGCCTCGACAGAGAGTTTGCATTCCACAAAGATTCGTTCGGTGACGCTGACGACGACGCCCGTACGCCGGAACAGAGAGAAGCCGGGTTGCTGCACCGTCAGTTCGTACTGACCGGGCGGGAGGAGCGGCGCCTGGAAGTTGCCGTCGTTCGATGACCGGACGACCCGGGCGAAGCCGGTCTGCGCTTCGCGCAGGTTCACCGTGGCGTTGGGGACGGGAGCGCCGGAGGGGTCGAGCACGCTGCCCGAGATGGAACCGGTGGTCTCCTGAGCCAAAACGGGGGAGAAGTGGCCGAGGACGAAAGCGAGGGCGAGAGCCGAACGCAGGAGAGAGGTCATGGGGGAAGGTTGCTACGGACAGGGCTTCTGTCGGCAGGGGGAGGGCGGGGTAGCACGGGGTCCCCCCCTGCGTCATATTCTTGAAAAGAAGGCAGGTTAAGCTTGGTAGGACAAGGGGGCACACTTGCGGCAATTTCCAACGATCGAGGAGCGAAGCTGGTTGACCGATCCACGCTGGTTGGCGGTGGAGCGGATTCTCGCCAGCCCGAAATTCTGCCAGGCGACACGGCTGTCCGGATTCCTCCGCTATGTCAGCGAGCGGGCCCTCACAGGCAAGCCGGACGAGGCGACCGAACAGCAGGTCGGCATTCATGTCTTCGGGCGAACGCCAGGCTACAACCCAGCCGAGGACAACATTGTCCGGAGTACTGCCCGGCAGGTCCGGGAGCGGTTGGCTCTCTACTATCAGGAGGAAGGGCAGGAGGATCCGATCCGCATCGTCCTGGCTCGCGGTTCGTATTTGCCGGCGTTTGAGGAGCGAATCGCCGAACCCGTGGCGGCGCCGCCGGTTCCCCTCCCCGCACCAACCTCCTCCCGCCGCGCGTGGCTCACCGCGGGATTCGCCGCCACGGCGCTCGCCGGCGCCGGTTGGGCGACGTGGAGACCGCGGCCGGAGACGGTTTGGGATTGGCTGACCGAGTCTCCGAAACCACTGCTTCTGGTGCCGGGCGACAGTGGCACGGTGATCCGGCAGAACCTTACCGGCCACAGCATCTCCGTGGCGGACTACGCGAGCGGAGCGACTCATACCGTAGACACCGCGGCCATGAAGAAAAGTGTTGTCGAAGACCTGTCCGAGCGGCGCTACACCAGCTTCGCGGACCTAAAGTTCGCCACGCGGCTCGCCATGCTTCCGCAGATCCCCCGGGAACGCTTTTCCATTCGCTTCGCCCGGGATCTTCACGTCGATGACCTGAAGGCGGCGAACATCATTCTGGTTGGCGCCCCGCAAGGGAATCCGTGGGTGGAGTTGTTTCACAAGGATCTGAATTTTCAGATCCATTCGAACGAAACCGCGCGCACCTTAACCGTCGTCAACCGTCAGCCGCGCCCCGGGGAGAAGGCCACCTACGAGTATGTGGCCACCACCCCAAACCGGCGCGCCTATGCGTTGCTGGCCTTCCGGCAGAATCTCGACCAGTCCGGCGCCGTCCTGCTGGTGCAGGGCACCACCGTCGCCGGCATCGAAGCCGCCACCGACTTTCTGTTTAATGAAGAGAACATGGCGCCGATCCTCCGCCAAGCCAAGGCCGGGCGATCATTCGAGGTGTTGCTCGAAACGGAGTATCTGAACGCCAGTTCCGTCGGCACCGTGGTGCGCGCCACCCGGCTGGGCCGTTAGAATTCGAACCGGCCAACGAGTTGGATGAACCGGGCGGACTTGGCCGAGGTGATCAAACCAAAGCTCGGCGAATTGAAGAACGCCTGCCCCGCTGGATTTACCTGGACGCTCAACCCCGTGTTGGGACCATCGAAGTTGGTGTAGTTGAGGAAGTTGAACGCTTCGCCGCGCAGTTCGAACCGCATCCTTTCCTTGATGGCGAAGGTCCGGGAGACTGCCAGGTCGATGTTGAACTCGCCGATCTGCCGCAGCGTGTTCCGGCCCAAATCGCCGAGCGAAGCCGGCAGCACCAGCGTGCGGTTGGCGCCCGTACCGGCAAAGAGAGGTCCGGCCGGCCGGAACGGGAAGTTCGCTGCCGTGGGCGCGAGCAGGTAGCGGATCGCCTGTCCTTCGGGGGTCATCTGGGGGGCTTTGCCCTGGCCATCGGTGCCCACCACGAACGGGCGCTGCTGGCCGGCGCCCGGCCAGACGTTGTTCTGCGAAATGGTGTCGGGCAACCCGCTGCGCGCAATCACGATCGGGCTGATCGTAAAGCCGCGCAGCCACACCGGGCCGGAGGTTTTGTACTGCACCGAGCCCGCAAAGACGTGCGGACGGTCAAAGTTCGACCGGGCGCGGTCCAGATTGCGGAAAAAGGCGGGGAACTGGCCGCCGTCGACGTCGTTCGGCTGCGAGAAGCTGAACAGGCCGGTGCCGTCGTCAATCGACTTCGAGAAGGTATAGGTGGCGTTCCAACCGAACGAGCGGGAGAACTGTTTGGCCGCCTTCAACTGCAGCGAGTGGTAGCTGGAGGTGCCGGCGTGGACGAACGAGTTCAGGTTGCCGACGAGCGGCAGCCGGCGCGCCTGCTGATTCGCGGCCGCCGTGCCGATGCGGGCCAACTCTTCGCCGCGTTCAAACGGAATCGGGTTGAAGGCAAGACTCAGCGGCAGGTTGTTCCCGCGGCTGCCGACGTAGCTGATGTCGGCGACGGTCCCGCGCAAAACCTCGCGCTGGATGCCGAAATTCCACTGGTAGCTGCGCGGCATGGGGCTGATTTCGCCGAACTGCGCCCCGGAATTGAGCGGATTATTCAGCGTGGCAGTGCGTTCGACGAAGAAAGGATCGGCGAAGTCCTGGACGGCGATTTGCGGCATGCCCTGGAAGAAGCGGAAGGCCTGGGGAACGCCCACGCCGAGGTCCGGGAACGACTGCGCGACCGTGAAACCCGGGTAGGTCACGACGCCGCCCAGGTTCGAGAAGATCTGGCTGAAGAAGGCGCCCGCGCCGGAGCGGATGACCGTTTTCGAATCGAGGGAGTACGCAAAACCGACGCGCGGCGCGAAGTTCGTCTTGGCCGCTTCGAGATTCAGCGAACGCGAAGCGTTGATACCGGCCACCAGCAGCTTGCCGCTCACGATATCCAGGCGCGAATAGATGTCGTTCGACATGGTCATCGGCGACTCATACTCGTAACGGAGGCCGAGATTCAGCGTCAGCCGGCGCGTGACCTTCCAATCGTCCTGCACGAAGACGCCGAGGTTGGTGTTGCGGCGGCCGGTGGGGGGCTGGGGCAGGTCGTAGTTGGCCGTGGCGACCAGGCCCTGCAGGAAGTCGCCCATGGCGTGAATGGGGTTGCCGGGGTTCCGGTTGGCGGCGCTCAACTCGCCGTTGAAGGAGTAGACGCCGGCGAAGTTACCGCCTGGATTGAACACGTTGAACTGGTTCTTGCGGAGTTGGAAGCCGGTCTTGACGGTGTGGGCGCCGGTGGTGCGGGTGAGGGCGAACGAGCTCTGGTAGTTATTGTCGATCTGGCGGCGGTAGGTGTTGACGTCAATCCCCAGGCTGCGCCAGCCGCTGACGTTCATGATGGGCGTGGCCGCAAAGGAGGAGCGTTCGATGCCGAGCGTCTCGCGGACGTTGATGCCCAGGCTGGGCGGGTCGATGACCGGGTTGTTGCGCTGGAAGCCGGCGAAGGCTTCCGTGATGATGCGGGGGGACCAGATGTGGGTCCAGGAGAGGGAGACCTGATGCCCGGTCGTCAGGCTGTCGCCGACGCGGGAATCGAGCGGACCGGGGATAATCGGACCGCTGGGATTGGTCACCCGGAACGTCGTGTAGCGGCCGCTCAGGCGGGCTGCCGTGCCGATGGCGTGGTCACCGCGCACGGTGTATTGGTTATCTACTGTGCCGTTCGAACCGGCGCTGAGGTAGTTGTTCAAGGTCCGGCCGTTGGCCGCGTCCGGCACGCCAGACTGGTTCGGCGCCGGCAGCAATCCGAGCACGCGCTGGGCCGCCGGGTCGAGCCGGGAGGCGGGGATGCGGTTATTCGGAAAGGGGGCGTTGGCGGCGGAGTCAAACAGCGCCACCGGGTTGCCGGCGAAATCGCCCCGGCGGGCCCCTTCGTTCGGGATCGTCGACTGGTTATTGAACGGCGAAATCCGCCGCAGGCCTTCATAGTTGAAGAAGAAGAAGGTTTTGTCGCGGCCGTTGTAGAGCTTCGGGAGCACGACGGGACCGCCAATCTTGCCGCCGAACTGGTTGTAGCGGTCCTGCTGCCGCTCCTGCCCGCGCAGATTGCGGAAGAAGTTGTTCGCGTTCAGCTTCTCGTTCCGGAAGTACTCGTAGAGGCTGCCGTGAAACTCGTTGGTGCCGCTATCGGACACCACGCTGATGAAGCCGCCGGAGGTACGGCCGTACTCGGCCGTGTAGCCCGAGGTCAGCACGCGGAACTCGCGAATGGCTTCGGTGGAAGGAATCCGCTGCACGCCGCCGGTCGAGCCGGAGACGACGCTGACGCCATCGACGGCGAATTCGGAGTTCAGCGTGCGGGAGCCGTTGATCGAAAGCTGGGAGGCGTTGATGCCCGTGGCCGCGCCGCCGCTCGATACGCCACCGACCAGGGTCAGCAGGTTGAGGATGTTCCGGTTCGGCATGGGCAGGTCTTTCACCTGCGTCGTATTGATGATGGCGCCCATCGACGAGGTTTCCGCTTCCAACTGGCCCAGCCCTTCGCCGACGACGGTGATGGTCTCGGCGACATCGCCCAGCGTCAGCGTGACATCGACGCGGGCGCGCTGCTTGAGTTGCAGGGTGATGGAGGAGATCTCCGCCCGCTTGAACCCTTTGGCCTCCACCCGCAGCGAATACTGCCCGGCCGTCAGCGCGGGGGCCGTGTAGGCACCCGATTCGCTGGTTTTCCCTTGGAAGACGACGGTCCCCTGGGCGGTATTCACCACCGTGACACTGGCTCCCGCCACGGTGGCGCCGGAGGAGTCAGTGACGGTGCCGCTCAGAGCGCCGGTGACATCTTGGGCAGGGAGGACGGTGGCGCACACGGCCGCCAGCATAAAGACCCGATCGAAGCGAAACATTAACCCGATTGTGGCGGATCAGTTCGCTATTCGCAAGGGGCGTTCGCCTAGGCTAGCGCTTCGAGCGCCGCCGAAGTCTCTTCCCACTCCGCCATGGCCTTCTCCAAAGCGCCGCGCTTCTCCTCCAGCAGTCCGGCTATCCGCAACGACTCCTCCGCGCTCACGTAGGGCCGGCCCTCCAACTCCGCAATCTCCACTTCGGCCCGGGCGATCGCCTGCTCCAACTGTTGGCAGCGATCCTCCATCTGCTTCAGCTTCATCGGGTTCACCCGCTTCTTCGGCTCCGCCGCCGGCGCCATGGGAGCAGCCACCGGAGCCGCCGCCAACTGCTCGGTCATCTTCGTTTCGAGGATCTGGTCCTGGCCGGTCTTCTTCCACAGGTACTCTTCGTAGTTCCCGGGGAAGACCTCGATCCCGCCGCCGCCCACTTCAAACACCTTGGTCGCCAGCTTGTCGATGAAGTAGCGGTCGTGCGAGACGAGCACCACCGTCCCGGTGAAGGACGCCAGCGATTCGAGCAGCACGTCCTTGGCCCGCATATCCAAGTGGTTGGTCGGCTCGTCAAGCAGCATGAAGTTCGACGGCCGCAGCAACATCTTGGCGAGCGCATACCGGTTCCGTTCGCCGCCCGAGAGCACTCCGATCCGCTTATAGACATCGTCTTCGCTGAACAGAAAACAGCCGAGGAGGCTGCGCAGTTCCGTCTGCGTCTTCCCGCCGCCGACACTGGTGATGTCATCGAGGAGGGTGGCGTTGACGTCGAGTTCCTTGTACTGATCCTGCGCGAAGTAGTCGACATCCACGTTGTGGCCCAACGTGTAGGTCCCGCGCGTGAGCGGTTCGGCGCCGGAAAGCAACTTGATGAGCGTCGACTTCCCCGCCCCGTTATGGCCGACCAGGACGACCCGTTCGCCCCGTTCAATCGTGAACGAGACATCGGAGAAGACCGTCTTCGAGCCATAAAACTTCGCGATTCCCTTGCACTCGGCCACGACGCGGCCGCTCGCCCGGGGCTGCGGGAAGGAGAAATGGATCGTCTTTTCCTCTGGGGGAATCTCGATCCGCTCAATCTTTTCGAGCTCTTTAATCCGGCTCTGCACCTGCTTGGCTTTCGTGGCCTGGGCGCGGAACCGGTTGATGAACGCCTCGAGCGCGTCGATCCGCTCCTTCTGATTCCGGTAGGCGGCTTCGAGCTGCTCTCGCCGCTCGGTCTTCTGCTGCAAGTACTTTTCGTAGTTGCCGCTGTAGAAGTGCATGCCCTTGTTCCAGATTTCGACGATCTTCTTGACGGTCACGTCCAGGAAGTACCGGTCGTGCGAAATCATGATGAACGCGTACGGATAGTTCTGCAGGTAGTGTTCCAGCCAGTCGCGCGCTTCAATATCGAGGTGGTTGGTGGGTTCGTCGAGCAGGAGGAGATTGGGCCTTTCAAGGAGCAGTTTGCCGAGCGCAATCCGCATCTGCCAGCCGCCGGAGAACTCTTCGGTGGGCCGCCGCCAATCGTCTTTCTGAAACCCGAGGCCATCGAGCACCATGCCCACCTGCGACTCGATGTTGTAGCCGTCGCGGGAGGTGAACTCATTCTCGAGGCGGTGGAACCGTTCGGTGACGGCGTTGTACTCCGGGCTCGACGGATCGAGTTCGGACATCGAAACCGTCAACGCCTCCATCTCCTGCTCCATGGCCTTTACGTTGTCGAACACACTCATGCATTCGGCAAACACGCTGCGGCCGCGCAGGGACAAACCGTCCTGCGGCAGGTACCCGATGGTCATGCCCTTGGTGAACTGGATGGTGCCGTAATCGAGGGTTTCCATGCCGCCGAGGACCTTCAGCAGCGTCGACTTGCCGGTGCCGTTCCCGCCGACGAGGCCGGCCCGCTCCTGCGCCGTGATCAGCCAGGAGACATTTTCAAAAAGCAGTTTCGGACCGAAGCGCTTGCCGGCAAGGTTTAACGTAATCATTTATGGCTGGTGTCGAAGAATGCGGCCGGCGCGAGTCTCTGTCAGCTTGCCTTCAGCAACGGCGGCCTGCCCGTTGACGAAAACATAATCAAAACCCACGGCATAGGCGTGGGGAGCTTGGTAGGTTGAGGTGTCCTGCACCTTCTCGGGATCGAACAGGACCAGGTCGGCGGCAAAGCCTTCCCGGAGGTGGCCGCGATCCTTCAAGTTAAAGGTCCGGGCCGGCAGCGAAGTCATGCGCCGGATGGCGTCTTCGAGGGTCAACACCTTCCGCTTGCGCACATACTCGGCGAGTACGCGGGGGTTGGTGCCGTAGCCGCGCGGATGGGGCATGCCGACGCCGAAATCGCGCACGCCCGCGTCGCTGGCGATGGCTGTATTGGGATACTGCAGAATCCGCAACATGTCTTCGTCGCCCATCGAGTGGTACACCATCTGGGCTCCGCCCTTTTCAATCATGTCGAGGATGGTCTCCGTCTCCGGCTTGCCCTCCCGCTTGGCGATTTCGGCGATGTTCTTGCCTTCGTAATCGGGATTGGGCCGGTAGCCGGCCACGATCGCATAGGAGTAGTCTTTGTGGCCAAGGGTCGCCAACTGCGCCAGCATCTCTTTGGTGATCCGCGCCCGCGTTTCGGGAGATTTGAGCCGCTCCCCAATCGCGGCCTGGCCATCGGCCAGCGCCCAACTCGGCAGGGTGATTCCAAGGTTGGTTGAAGAGTGGTCGTAGGGATACTGATCCACCACCACGTCCACGCCGTCCCGCCGGAACTGCTCGACGAGGGCGATGGTCTCCTTCGAGTAACCCCAAATGGCCGGCGTATCAATCTTGAAGTGCGAGATCTGCACCCGCAGGGCGGACTCTTTGCCGACGGTAACCGCCTCCGTGATTGCCTCTTTGACCTTCCGGCCCTCGTCCCGCATGTGGCTCGCGTAGACGGCATTGTACTTGCCGGCCGCCTTGGCCAGCGCCACCACTTCCGGCGTATCGGAGTAGGTTCCCGGGATGTAGATCAGGCCGGTGGAAAAGCCGACGGCGCCATCGCGCATCGCCTGGTCCACAATGGCCTGCATCTTTTCGATCTCTTCCGGGGTCGCCTTGCGGTTGGCCGTACCCATCACGTCCCGCCGCACCGCGTTGTGGCCGACGAGCGAACCCACGTTCAAGCCCACCTTAATCTCTTCGAGGCGCTTGAACCACGCCGCCAGATCCGTCCGCGATCCGCCGCAATTGCCCGTGATGACCGAGGTCACGCCCTGGTGAAGGAAGTTCGCCGCCTGCGGATTCAACTCCACGGCGCCTTCGATATGCGTATGGACGTCGATGAAACCCGGCGCGACCACCCGGTCCCGGGCGTCGATGGTTTGATCGGCCGTCTTCCCGGCCAGGTTGCCGATGGCGGCGATCCGTCCCGCCTTGACGGCGACGTCGGCGCGGAACCAGGGGTTGCCCGTGCCGTCGATCACGCGGGCGTTCCGGATGAGCAGATCAAAATCGGCGGCGCTGGCGGCAGCGGCCAGGCAGAGAAACAGCAGCAGGCGCATGGTGTAGTCCTTAGTTTATTGGGCTACGGGGCCGAGAAAGAAGTGGAACGCGTTGGCCAGAAAGTCGCGCAGTTCGCTGCGCTTGACCACCGCATCCAGAAAGCCCTTTTCCACCAGAAACTCCGAACGCTGGAATCCGGCCGGCAGTTTCTGGCGAATGGTTTGTTCAATCACGCGCGGCCCGGCAAACCCGATCAGGGCGCCCGGCTCACCGATGTTCAAATCGCCCAGCATCGCAAACGACGCCGTCACGCCGCCGGTGGTAGGGTCCGTCAGCAGACTGATGAAGGGCAGTCCGGCCTCATCGAGCTTCATCAACGCGGCTGAGGTCCGCGCCATCTGCATCAGGCTGACCGCGCCTTCCTGCATCCGCGCGCCGCCCGAAGCGGAGATAATCAGCAGCGGGGTCCGTTCGGCCAGGCAGCGTTCGATGGCGCGCACAATTTTCTCGCCTACCACGGCGCCCATGCTGCCGCCAATGAACTTCATATTGAACGCGCAACACTGCACGCGGCGGCCTTTGATCTTCCCGACGGCGGAGATAATCGAGTCGCGATGGCCGGTCGATTTAGCCATCGACACCATGCGGTCGGCATAGGGTTTCGAATCGACGAAGTGCAGCGGGTCGGTCGAGCGCAAGGTGGCGTCGATCTCCTGCCATTGGCCGTCGTCAAACAACAGGTTCAACCGCTCTTCGGCGTTCAGCTTGAAATGGAAGCCGCACTGGGTGCAGACCGACAGGCTCTCTTCGAGATCCTTCTTCCAAATGATCTGGCCGCAACCATCGCACTTCTCCCACAAGCCTTCCGTCTTCAGCTTGCGTTCATCTTCGGGTTCGGTCGTAACACTCGGAGTCTTTCGGGTCCACCAGGACATTAGCATTTAGGTTAGCGCGGGTATGGATGACCCCGCAAGGTCGCGAAGGCCCGGTAGATCTGTTCGGCCAGCATGGCCCGCGCCAGTTCATGGGGCCAGGTCATGGCGCTCAGGGACAGCAGCAGGTCCGCCCGGGCCCGCTGCGCGTCCGTTAACCCGTCGTGTCCGCCCAACAAAAACAGGAGATCCCGGCCTTCGTCTTCCAACTTTCCGACCAAGGTAGCGAAGCGTGGCGAGTCCATGGTCTTCCCGAGCGGATCGAGCAGGATCTTGTACGCCGCCGGATGGCGGTCGAAAAGCTCCATCGCCGCCGGCTTTACCTCCCGCGCTTCGGCGGGGGCGTAGCGGGAGGTCCGCTTCAAGTATTCCGTCGTTAAAGCTTGCGCGTTCTGGTCGCGCACCTTCCCGATGAAATAGATGTAGACCTTCAAGCTACATCCAGTATTCCCAGCGTCCGGTCCAGATCGTGAACAGCGACAGGCACAGGTTGGTGACGCCGTGCGCCAGGAACAGGTCGCCCAGCCGCTTCGTCTTCACCATCCACAGGCCGTAGATAACGCCCGTCAGCAGCCCGACCTCCCAGAAGGGGCCGTGCTCAGAAGCAAACAGCGCCGCGGTGATCAGCACGGCGGAGAGCGAATAGGCGCCCAGAGGCACCTTTAGGAATTCCGGGTTGATCAACCAGCGCATCAGCCACCCGCGCCAAAAGAGCTCTTCGAGAATCGGCACCAGGATGGCCGCCCGCAGCGTGCGGAACACCAGCACGGCGGAAGAACCGAGCGCTTCGGGGGGAATCGAGCTCGAAACCTGTCCGGTTATGGAGTTGGTGAACAGCCAGTGTTGGCGGTAGCCGGGAATCAAAGTATCCGGAGCGATCCACAGCAGCCACACCGCTACGCCGACACCGATGCTCTGCAGCGGCGCGGCGCAACGGAAGTCGAGCACCTTCCGGGAGAAGAACCAGATCACGCCGGTTAGGACCATCACCCGGAAATACTGTTCGAGGCGAGGATCCCAGGGCCAGTAGGGCGCAGCGACCAGCAGCAGCATGAACACTGCAAACGGAGCGACGTAGGGAACGGCGGGGTGATTCATCAGGGCTTAGTCCCACGGATCCAATTCAGGATCGTGTTGTACTCCGGGGAGCCCTTTTCAAACCGGACCCCTCCTCCGTGAGCAAGTTTCTTCGCGCCGAGCGTTCCTTCGCTCTCAGCATCGGTAATCGGTTTCAGCAGAATCAGGCTCTGCTCCGGATCCTCGAGATTGATCACGTTCTTGGCCGTGGTCAACGTGCCATTGAATTGCGTATGCGAAGCGTGGCAGTGCACACAGGCCTGCCCGTCTTTGCCGCGGGTGGTCAAAATCGGCTCGACGTAGCCGCGGAAGTAGTCGTCGTCCGGCCGTGCGCCGGTGGCGCTCGCGCGGGGTCCGCCCGCCTTCCGGGGGACCGCCGGGGCCCGGCCCCAGGCTTGCAGATTCGGAAGCTGGGCGGGGAGCTCGGAGAGCATTTGCTTGACGATCGGTTCGCGGTCACCTTGCAACGGACCGGCCAGGCGGGAGGCTTCGCCGAAGTTCACGTCCCGCAAAATGATCGAGGCGCTGCGGGCCAGCGCACCCAACTCCGGGTCCTGTAACAAGGGGCGCAGCGCCCGGGCCAGCCGGTCGTTGGCCGGTCCGAAGAAGACAATCTGCTCGACGTCGTTGCCAATCCGGTTATACACCGGAGGGAAAGCGGCGCTGTGATCCGCCGTTGGATCATAGACGTCGCCACGCCGCAGTTCAAACTCCGTCAGACCCGAGAGCAGCATCTTTTTTTGCCGCATCGGACCGGATTCGAGGATCTTGGCGAACTTGCGCGAGAGCCGGTCTTCAACGGCCAGCCGGCCTTTCACCACCTGCTCCCGGTCCGCCGGCCGGGCGATGCCGGGTACCCAGTTGTTATAGAGATAGCGGATATTCTCATCGGCCAGGTTGTAGACCGCTTCGCGGAGCGCGCGGTCGAGCCAGGGGTGCTGCGATGCGGAGAGCGCCGCGAGCAGAGCATCTTCAATCGTCTCCCGCGCCGCCAGGTCCGGGGACCAGAACCAGAACTGCCACAGCGCCTTCGCGGCCTGCAGGCGGACGGCCGGAGCGGGGTCGTTCAGAAGCTTCGCCAGCGGAGCCGCGAACTCCGGCCGCCGGGCCAAGGCCGCAAAATGGGAGGAAAACACGCGCGCCGCCCCCCAACGGACTCGTTCCTGCTTGGACTGTAGAGCGGCCACCAAGGGTTGAGCCGGCGTATCCGGGTATTCACTGTAGAGGCGCCGGATCTCTAACGCGGTCTGCCGTTGCACGAGCTTGGAGGCGTCGCCGAGCGACTGAAAGTTGGGGTTCGGCTTGGTGTAAACCAGCTTCGCGGCCGGACCGGACTGGGGATAGTAGGCGCTCAGCGCCAACACGGCCATCTGCGTCTCCCGGAACGGCGTCCGGAAGTTCTCATAGGTTTGCAGCGGATCGAGCCAGCCGCCGAACGGCTGCTGCCGCTTGAGCAGGAAATCGAGCCCCTTCTTTACCTGAGGATTCGAGATGGGTATGCCCGCCGCGTGGAGGGTCCATAGGGCATGACCCGTCTGGAACTCCACCGGCATGGACTCCGGCTCCAGCTTGGCCGACCACTGGCCATCCGGACGCTGCAAGGAGAGCAGGCGTTGAGCGTTGGCGGCAATCTTAGCCTGATATTTCACCTTGTCGATCGCCGCCAAAGCCAGGGTCTGATAGCAGAGGTCGATCGTATTTTTGACGGCGTCCTGGGCAATCAGCGCGGCAACCTGAGGATCCCGGGTGTTTTCCCAGGCGTACCAGGCGACTTCATACGTCGAGACCAAGGGGGTGTTGCCGTTGGTTTCATCAGGCGGAAGCTTGGTGCGGTCCTGGTAGTACAGCTTCAGGTACTCGCCAACGCCGCGATGGAAATCCTGCCGCCGCGGGGCGCCAGTCTGCTGCTCGTAGAGGGCCGTCAGGTGCGACATCCGGCTCAGCACATTCGCGCCGGCCGAGATGACCCGCGACCACACCGCGCCTTCCTTCTCGAAGCCGTAGAGCGGGCGCGGGTTGTTATAGAAGCGCTCGGCGAGAAACTCGAGTTGCCGCGGATAGTGGGTCGCATAGCCGTGGCGGTTGGCGTAGAGTTGAGCGCGCAGCGTGAAATGGGTGGGATGGCAGGCTACGCAAAGGGTCGTCTCCTGGTGGGGCGAAGCGATCCGGTCGTACACCCCGCCGCGGCGGGGCGTATTGGCGTGCCAGGAATCGCCGGCGCCGATCAGATAGTCTATGGCCGCCTGAACGGCCTGCTGCGGCTTCGCATAGGGCGGAGCATCCAGTAGCCGCGTTTCGAGCGTGTACGCCGGATGGGACATGCGGACGCGGACGTAATAGGCGCCCGGCTCGCGCAGCGTCCGGGTGGTGAACTTGTTGCCCGGAAGCGCCTGCACTTCGTGCGGGAGGGTGACCGGGTCTTCGCCTTCGGAGTACTCGACCAACTTGCCGTTCATGACGCGATGCAGGCTGACGTCGACCGGGATGTTGTCGCGGTCCGGTACATCCAGGGCCAAATGAAGCAGTTTCGGGGGGCCGGCCGGCAGGTCAAACCGGTACCAATCTTCCGCGGGCGCCTGCTTGCGGGAGTCGCCGAGCGGGATGTAGGCGGTTTCGTCACCGGAACCCACCACCGGGCGGCCGACGGTGAACGGCGTTGCCGCGGACCAGGTATTGTTCGGTTCGCTTTCGTGCTGCTGCGCCGGGTCCAGCTTGCGCAGCATCGTATTGACGACGACTTTCGGCGGGTGGGTGACATGGAGGGACAGGCCTGAACCAGAACCCACGTACGTGAACAGGTCGCCATCTCCCGCGTGCAACTGCTTTGAGAGCAAGACCTCGCGGCCACGGCGCAATTCAACGGCGATAGTCGCAGTGCCGAGCCGGGAGGGCTCGGCTACCGAGACCAGCACGGACTGCGGCCCCGGAAGCAGACTCTTCTGAACCACGGCGGCCGGGGCGAGCCCCACCGCCAACAGGGCGAAAACAAACCCGAGGCGCATAGTCACTTAGCCGATTTTCTGTTGCAACTTCTTGATGTCTTCGAGTTCCTGCTTCTGCGGATTTGCCTTCAACGCGGCCTCGAGCGCGCGTTTGGCTTGGGCGTTGTCGCCCCGCTGCGAGTGGGCCATCGCCAGGTGATAGTGGAAAACGGCCATGGTCGGATACTTCGAGGTCAACTCGGTGAAGATCGGCACGGCGTTGTTGGCCAGGCCCTTCTTGATATAAATCCAACCAAGCGTATCGGAGATCATCGGGTCATTCGGAGCCTTCTGCTTGGCCCGCTGGGCCAGCGTCAGAGCCATATCGAGGTCGGTTCCCTCTTCGGCGAGCAGGAAGGCGAGGTTATTGAGGGCGATAGACTGATCCGGCTGGATTCGTAAGATCTGCTCGTAGAGCGGGCGGGCCTCGGTCCGGCGCTTCATGGTGTCGAGCGCCGTCGCCCGGTACAGCAGAGGAGCGACGAGGTTGGGGGCGAGATCAGAAGCCCGCTTCCACGATTCAAGGGCGCCCGCGGTATCGCCGGCGAGCCGCTGCGACTCGCCGAGACGCATAAAGAGGTCCGGCACGTTGTTCTGCGCCTGCGCTACCTTCTTGAACATCGCGACAGCCTGCTCGTGTTGTCCGCCGCGCATCGCGATGGTTCCGCGAGCGACCTGGAAGGCCAGCGCCTTGGGATACTTGGCGATCTCGGCATCCACTACCTTAGCCGCGGCATCGTACTGATTCTGCGCCATGTAGGTTTCGAGTAACCCCATCAGGCCCCGGAGATCCGGCGGATCCTGGAAGTACACGGCGCGGAAGTTTTCCTCAGCGCTCTTGAAATCCTTTTCCCGGAAGTAGAGATAGCCGAGTTGATAGAGGGCGTCGCGGGACTTCGGATAGGCTTTGATCGTTTCGACCAGCAGCCCTTTCGCCTGGGGGAAATCGTTGGTCGCCATCAGGGCGTGGGAACGGACGAGGCGACCGAACATATCGTTCGGATTCTGGGAGAGCACCTCTTGGGAAAGCTGGAGGGCGGCAGTCCAATCCTGCTTCTGCAGACTCAACTGGGCCAGGGCGTTGCGGGCGGGGTAGAAGTCCGGCCGAAGCTTTAGCACTTCGAGCAACTGCACCTTGGCGGCGTCGAGGTCACCGCGAATCATCAGAGCGTTCCCGAGGTCGAAGCGCACGGCATGGTTATCGGGCAGTTTGGAGACGATGGATTGCAGGTCTGTAATCGCCGAGTTCAGGTTCTCCGGCTTGCCGCCAAGAAGCCATAGATGGGCGCGGAGAGAGATGGCGTCGGCGTCTTTGGCGTCCGCCTTTAGCATGGCCTCCACCACGTTCTGCGCTTCCGCAATCTTGCCTTGCCGAGAGTATGACTGCACGATCTCCTTGCGCAGGCTCTTCTTTGCGGCATCATCGGTGGCTTTGGCGAGACCTTGTTCGAGCACCTGGATGGATCGTTCGTAGTTGCCGAAGCGGGCGTAAAAGGCTCCGACCTCTTCGTAGGCATTCGGAATCTTCGCGCTTTGGCCCAGCAGGGCATCGAGGGCGGCGATCATAGCCGCCTCGTTCCGCATGCCGGCATAGTGGGCGGCCAAGGAGATATGCGACCGCACCATGGTCGGATTGTTCGCCAGACGCAGCTTGGCGACGCCCTCAGCCTCCGCGAACTTGTTCCCGCGGAGATAGAACGCGTAGAGGAGGTCATAGCCGCGCAAATATCCTTTGGACGTTTCGAGCATCTTCTTCATCGTGTTCTCGGCGTCGTCCATCCGCTGCAGAGTCACATAGACGGTGGCAATGGCCACCTGCAACTCCGCGTCGTCGGGTTTCAGTTTGGCCGCGGCGAGATAGCCGTCGAGGGCCTCTTGGGATTTGCCGCCGATCTGGTCCAGCATCGCCTGGAGCCGCAAATACTCGAACGAAGTGGGATGCGACTTTTTCATCCGGGCCGCGAGGTCCTGAGCGTCCTTCAGGAACACAGCGTACTTTTTGGGATTGCTCGCGTAGCTGGCCACGTACAGGTCGCTGAGCTGCCGGAAGGCATCCAGGTTGTCCGGCTGCAACTCGACGACGCGCTGGAACGCATTAAATGCTTCGCCAACCTGGCCGAGCTTCATGCCGGTCAACGCCAAGCGGTAGTAGGCCTCGCCGAACCGCGCATCCTCTTTGAGCGCGTTCCGGTACATGATCGAGGCTTCGCGATACTTCCCCTTTTCAAAGTACTTGTTGCCGTTTGCAAGGAATTTCTTCTTGCGCGACTCTGGATCGCTCATACACGAACTGAGCAAAATCGAGAACGCGAGGACGGTGGCAGTGATTGAACGAAGCAACATCGGCGTGGTGTAAGGTTCCTAAGCCTAATAGTATAACGGGCGGAACGGGCTGAGGAGCTTACCGAGGTACTATTCCGTTGATCCTATTCCACTGAAACACTCGGGACTAGCGGCCCAGACAGCGGACTTTCCACTCCACCGACGCGGATGACGACCTTTAGATCGGGTCCCTTCTCGTGGAAACCCGGAACCCGCAGGTTGATCTGATAGAGTCCGACGTAGCCGGGAACCAGGCCACTCCAATCGACGATCATCTCTTCCTGCACGGTCGGTCCGCGCGTGAGGTCGGCGGCGGTGGTGACTTTGCGGAAGAAGAGCTTCAAATCATCGGTTTCGATCAGCGGACTCGACGGCGCCGCGGCGCCGGCGGCAAGAGTGGTGCGCGCCGGGATGCCGAGGCCGACCGCATACAGCACCAAAGGCTCGTCCCGCCGGGCGGGTCGCTGCTGGGTGACCGGTTCGCCATTGGCCCGGAAGAGCAGCGCTCGCTGGGTGGTGGGATCCGCCAAGGCCGCCGGGGTGTAGCGGGAAACGGTGACTTGGACCGGATTCGCCGCCGCCTTGCGTTCGATTGACCGGACGACGAGGGGATAGCGTCCCGCCGCCAGATTGGGTGGGATCTGGGCGTTGACCTGCCCGCTGGAGGTCATCAGCAACGGCAGCGGAGTGTTGTTGAGCGTGACGCATAGGCCGCCGAGGGCGGTCGGCAGCGGGGTAGCGGAGGCGGTGGCGCTGGCGCCGAGGTTAGAGCCAAAGATCGAGATCAATCCGTTCTGAGAGGCGCCGGCCGTATAGGTGCCGACATTGACGACGCCGTTGGGCGGGACAACAGGCCGTGCCGCGGGTGGCACCGCATCTAACGGAATGATGCTCAAACCGCTCATGGTCAGGAGGTAGGCGTTGGTCAAACCCGCATCGACTGCCATCATCCGGCCCTCCACGTTGAGCCTTTGGTTGCCGATCAGCCGGGAGAGCGGTCCTTCGAGGGCCGGCACCGTGCGCGTGGTGGCCCCGGTGTTCGCGTCAACGAGTTCCACCGAAGGCGTGTCCGAGAGCACCGTGTTAGCATTGGCGATCACCGGCTGCGAAAAGCGCGCGTACACGTTGCCGCTCCCCGCGATTACCGCAGCGATCGGCCGGGTTTGTCCCGGAGTTGGGGTCACGCCGGAGACAGGAGAGAGACTTTGGTTCAGCACCAGGCCATTGACAAGGTAGTACTGTCCGCGCGGCCCGGCGCTGACCGGGCCGAAGTAGCCCGTGACCGGGGCGGGCGCCACTTGACGGGCCTGAACGTAGTCGTCCACCTGGGCGTCGTACAAGTAGGCGTTGCCGTTACCGGCCAGCAGGAAGAGGAACTCGCCGTTTGGCGTCACGCTGACGGTGCGCGGAGCCGGTACTGTAGTCGAACCGATGATCGGGCTGATGGCGCGGGGAACGGCCTCATCGCCCACCACGCGCCACAAAGTGCCATTGCTCATTACAATTTGCAGGCCGCGCTGGGTGACTCCCAGGTGCGAGGGGGTAACGATCGGCACGTTGCCATTGAACGGGATCGGCGGAAACTTGATGCGGCCGGTGACCTCCAGGCGCTCGAGGTCGATGATGGAGATGGACTCGCTGCCGGAGTTGGCGGCGTAGAGCGTCGAGTTGTCGGGCGACAGCGCCAACGCGCGGGGCAACTGTCCGACCTTGAGCGGATCGAGGAGGCGGCGCTGGCGAATATCAAAGACCTCGACCCGATTCATGCCGGAGTTCGCGATGTAGAGCCGTTGCCGGACCGAGTCGATGACTACATCGGTCAGCCCCTCGGAGGGGGAGAGGCTGGTGCGAATCGGGATCAGGTTGCCCCGAGCCTCCGCGTTCCGGCTGTTCTGATACACGCGGACGATCGAAGGCACATTGACGGCCTGCGGGGCGGTGAGCAGGTAATCGTAGGACTGGGTGGTGCCGAGCGAGCGGGCGGCGGCGGCGTTGATGGTGAACTCGAAACCGGAGGTGGAGTTTCCGTCGCGGATAACGCGAACCGCCGGAGCCTGCTGCAGGGCCGCGGCGCCAGGATTGTTGGGGAGAACGATGCCGCCGCCACCGGGACCGGGCAGCGGGATAATGATTCCGCCACCGCCGGGACCGGGCAATCCGCCACCGATGCCGGGAATGTTGATGGCGGTGGTGGAGGAGAGGGACTGGAGCAGAGTGGGGGTGACGTTCAGGGCTCCCGGCGTGCGATTGACGTTGGCGATATCGACGCGGAAGGTGCGGGATTCGGGCTCGGAGAGGCACTGGTCGGTCGCAACCACCAGCGCATTCGTCGAAGGTTGCAGGACGGGACTGCGGCTCACCTCCCCAATGGGGATGATCGTGAATCCGCTCTCGCTCAGCCCGTAGAGAGTCGATCCATCGAGCGTTGAAACCATCTTGCCCGCGAGGTTTTCGGGCAGCTGCAGGGCGTCGTAGATCAACAGGTTATCGGCGTCATCAATCAGCAGTTGGGTGACGTTGGCGCGCGCTGGTGGGTTTTGGACGGGCGTAATGTTGAACGCCGCGAAGATGCGGGAGCCGTCGGGGGTGAAGGCGCTGCCGCCCTGATTCTGCTGCAGGTTGAACTGTCCTCCGACCTGAGCAAAGCCGGCCGCGGTGACGGTGACGGAAAGCGGGAACGGGGCGTTGGCGGCGTTCTGCTGCGCGAGCACCGTCAGCGTTTGGGACTCGAAAAGGCGCAGCCCCATCATGAACTTGGACCCATCGGGAGAAACAGAAAGGACGGTGGAGGTGTCGTTGACGATCCGGCTGCGGACGACGCTGCCGGAAGCCGATTCATAGACGAACACGACCCGCTGGGTATTGTTGAAGCCATTCACGCCGATGATGCGGGAGCCGTCGCGGGTCGCCACCAGTTGACTGCGGCTGGCGAGAAACACGCGCCCCGCCAGCGGCGGCAGCGAGGGCGGCAGCGGCGGGGGGGTGGCAACCGGTACGGTCAGGAGGACGCGGGAGGAGTCGGTGGCCTCGGGGTCGTAGATCAACAAGGTGTTGAGCAGGTTGCCGGCGCCGGATCCGATGGTCGTAATGAGCACCCGTCCATCGGCGCCGACCGCGACACCCTCCGGCTTGGCGGGCAAGGAGATCTTCCGGATGACAGCGGGGGGATTGGCCCGGGTATCCACGATGTTCAGGGAGGAGCCATCGTGACAGGTGACGAAGAGAATACTGTTATCGCGGGATAAGGCGGCCGCCAGGGGTAAGGCGTCGGTCAGCACGGAAGAAAGCACGCGCCGTTGGGTCACCGAAAAGATGTCGATGCGATTGTAGGGGGCGGGGCGGACGAGATAGAGCAGACCCCGGGCGTCGTCGAGAACGAGATCGCTGGCGCCACCGGTGATGTTGATCACGGTGCCGAGAGTCGCGGCCTCGCCCGGAATAACGAGCGCCAGCAGGGCAAAAAAAGCACGGACGAGACGCATTGAATCCACCACTATAACCCGTGGTCCGGCCGAAAGTTGCACTGGCTAATGGAGGAGGGCCAGGACATTGCCGGTTTCCCGCAGCAGGTCGAGGCGGGCGCGGTCGAGGGCGTAGCGGGCGTCAAACAAAGCCATCCACTTTTCGCTTTCCTGGAGGCGCGCCTCTTCGAGCTGACGAAAGGGCACCCGGCCCTCCTCATAGAGAGCCAGGAGCTGCGAAACCTGGTCGCGGGCGACTTCGAGGTCGAGCTTGGCGACCTCCGCGCCGAGTTGCTGCTGCGCGACGATTTGCCAGGCGCGGCGGGCGCCGGCGGCGATACGGCCCCGGGCGGAGGTCACCCGCGTCCGGAGGCCGACGATCTCCGTCGAGGCGATATCTTTTTGCGCCCGGCTGGCCAGAGATGGCACGATGGGAATCCGGAAGGACATGCCGAATTGGGCGTTGTTGGCGTCGAACCGGTTGAAGAATTTGTCGAAGTTGTTGAAGCGGGCGAAGCGGCCATACTGGGCGACGAGGTCAAACGTCGGCAGCCGGGCCGAATCATAGCTCCGCGCTTCGAGAGCCTTGGCCTTCAGTTGGGAATCGAGGCGTTGGAGCTCGCGCGAATTGCGGAGGGCGTTGGTGACGGCGTCGGCCTCCGTATCGATGACCAAGGGGACACTGCGTTCGGGTTCGACCGGCCGGATCCGGTCAGTGGGAGCGAGGCCGAGGAGGAGAGCGAGATCGATTTCGGCGGCCTCGCGATCGAACTCGAGGCGTTGGAGACGCTGTTTGGCCTGAGCCAGCTTCAGGCGAGAGCGCTTTTCTTCTATGGGGAGTTCCCTGCCCTCTTCAATCAGCACCTTGGCATTGGCGAGGACGCGTTCAAACGTGGCGATCTGCTGCTCGATGGTCTTGGCCGCCTCGGCGATCCGGCCCGCCTCGACATACAGCGAGGCGGCGCGGTAGGCGACGGATTCGCGGCGCTCTTCGGTGGTGATCTTGGTCGTGCGTTCGTCCTCGCGGCTCTTTTCGATCATCAGGCGCTGGGGACGGTTGAAGATGCTGGCGATGGCCCGGGCTTCCACGATGGACGGCGCCGAGCCTTCGATGCTCATGGGAAACCCGGTGGAGTAGGCCAGGCCGCTGCCGACAATTACTCTGGGCACAAAAGGGTCGCGGGCCAGGCGAACGCCTTCGGCGGCTTTGCGCTCTTCGAGCCGGGCCAGGGCGACATCGGGGTTCTGCGCCATGGCCGCTTCAAGGACGGCTTTCAGGGTCATGGGGCGGAGTTCGGCGTAGGCCGGAGCGGCAAAGAACAGGAGGAGCAGGAGGCGCATGGTTATCTCAGGCTTAGGCCGCCGTCGACGGCGAGAATCTGTCCGGTGATGAAGTCGGTGGCGGAGAGGAAGAATGTCACGGCGTCGGCGATTTCATCGCCGACGCCGGTGCGGCGGGCAGGCGTCGAGCGGATCATGCCGTCCAGGCCCTCAATGGTTTCTCCGAAGGGGATGACGCCGGGCGCGACGGAGTTGACGGTGACGCCGGGGCCGAAGCTCTTGGCAAGGGCCTGGGTCAGCATGATGACGCCGGCTTTCGAGGCGCAATAGTGAGCATGATCCGCCCAGGGACGTAGGCCGCCCAGCGAGCTGATATTGACGATCCGGCCCTGGCCCTGGGCCTTCATCCGGCGGCCGGCTTCGCGGCAACAAAAGAAGGTGGCTTTCAAGTTGACGTTGTGGATGAAGTCCCAATCGGCTTCGGTGACTTCGAGAGGATCGATCCTGGTGAAGCGGGCGGCGTTGTTGACGAGGCCGTCCAGGCGGCCGAAGTGCTGGTCCACGGCGGCAAACATCGCCTCGATCTCGCTGACGTTCTCGAGATCGGCTTGAAAGGTGGCAGCTCCTCCACACTCTTCGGCGGTCTGTTGGGCTTCGTCGGCGGAGGTGCTGTAGTGGATGGCGACGCGGGCGCCTTCCCGAGCGAGACGCAGGGCGATGGACCGTCCGACACGCTTGGCGGCGCCGGTGACCAGGACTACTTTTCCATGCAAAGTTGACAGCGGGTTCTCCGGGAGCGATTGCGAGCTCACTTCTTATCGTAGGCGGGATGCCATTAAAAAATACACCCCTCCTCGATTTAGGCATATCTGATCGCTTAAGTGCATGTTACGACCGTGTGAAGCCGATGTTTCCGCTTCCCCCTCAGGCACGGCGACTGACCTGATAAACATTGAGGAGAAAGATTGATGAAATCGTTGCTGTTGTCCGCCGCCGCCACACTACTGTGCGCCTCTTTTGCTTCGGCCCAAGTGCCCTCGAACGTCGCTTGGGTCCGGGTGGTCCATGCTTCTTCGGACGCTCCGGCCGTCGACGTACTGGCCAATGGGAATCTGGTCTTCCAGGGCATCCGCTCTAAGGGATTCACCGAGTACGTTCCGGTTCCACCGGCCACCTATGACTTTAGTGTCAATGTCAGCGGCACGACGACAACGGTTCTGCGGAGCGGCGCCACGATGCTGCGTGGCGGTTCGGCGTATACGTTCTTCGCGTTTGGCCGGGTGTCTGCCGGTACGCTGCAGCTGATGGGTTCTGGCGACGAAGTGGACGCTCCGGGCATGGGTATGGCGAAGATTCGTGTGGTGCACGGCGCTTCGACGGCCCCGAACGTGGACATCTATGCGACGACCCCGTACGCGCCGCTGATGGGTGCTCCGGCGTTGGCCAATGTTCCGTTCCCGCTGGCGAGCCACTACCTGACGATTCCGGCGGGTGTCTACCAGGCTCGCGCGACCGCCGCGGGTACCCGGACGGTGGCGATCGACTCCGGCCGTTTCCCGCTGATGGGCAACACGGCGCGGACGGTGGTTGCGCTTGATCCGCCCCGGGCGGGCGGCGAGTTCGAACTCCTGGTTCTACCCGACTTCAACTAACCGCGTTCGGTGAGAAAAACTCCTGCGAGGACGAGTCCGCCACCGCCCATCATCGTGGCGGTGAGCGGCTCTCCGAGCATGGGGATGGCAAGAAGCGTGGCGACTAACGGCTGCAGATAGGCGAAAGCCGAAATGCGGGAAGCGGCAAGACGGTTGAGTGCGTAATAGAAGAACAGATAGCAGACTGTGGAAGAGACCACAGTCATATAGAAGAAGGCGAGCCAGGCTTTGGTAGAGACGGCGGCAAAGTCGAAGGCCGCCACCGACGAGTAAGTGAACGGCCACATAGTCAAGGCGCCGGCGGCGTAACTGAAGGCGATGATGGGGATGGCGCCATGGCGTCGCGTGGCGTGCTTGCCAAAAACGGTGTAAACGGCGAAACTGGCTCCGGCGCCGAGCATAAAGAGGTCACCAACCCAGGACGAGGGCGAGCCGTGGTGACCCTGCTGTAGCAAAACAACACCGCCGATGGCGATGGCGAGGCCGACTAGTTTGAGCGGGGTGATGCGCTCCTGGCCGATGGCGGCGGCGAGGAAGAGCACAAGAATAGGCGTAAAGCCGATGACCAAAGCGGCGTGGCCGGCCGAGGTCTGGGCGATGCCGACGAGGAAACAAGCTTGGTTGATGGCGATGCCGACCGAGCCGAGCAGCAGAAAGATGGGCAGTTCGCGGAGCTTCACTGGTTCCGCGCCCTGACGGACGCTCCACCAATAGACCGGCATCATCAGCGCTGCGGCGAGCACCGTGCGGAGGCTGGCGGCGACGAGGCCGGGCATCTCCTGGAGGACGATCTTCGAGAAGATAAAGTTAGCGCCCCAGAACAGGTAGACACCAACTACGATCAGATACAGTTTCCACTGACTCCTACTACCATCGGTCAACGGACAATCTCCTGGCGAACGGTGATGGAATCGAGGAAGGGGAAGTCGATGTCGAAGCCGAAGCCGACACCGGCGGGGACGGCGATGGTGCCGTGGGGCGTGGCTTCAATGGGCTGCGTGAGCAGTTCGCGCTTCCAATAGCGTTGCGAGGCCGAGACATCGCCGGGCAGTACAAAGTTCGACAGGCTGGCGAGGGCGATGTTATGGGCGCGGCCGATGCCGCTTTCGAGCATGCCGCCGCACCAGACGGGGATATTGTGCTGCTGACAGACGTCGTGGACCTTGATGGCTTCCGAGAAGCCGCCGACGCGGCCGAGTTTGATGTTGATGATGCCGCAGGCGTGGAGCCGAATGGCCTGTTCGGCGTGGTGGGCCGAACGGATGCACTCGTCGAGGCAGATGGGCGTTTGCAGCCGGGCCTGGAGTTCGACGTGGTCAATAATTTCGTCGTGCGCGAGCGGCTGCTCAATCATCATGAGGTAGAACTCGTCGAGGGCCTGGAGGCGGTCGGCGTCTTGGAGTGTGTAGGCGGAGTTGGCGTCCGCCATGAGCTTAATGTGGGGGAAGCGCTTGCGGACTTCGCGGAGATCTTCGATGTCGCGGCCCGGCTTAATCTTCATCTTGATGCGCTGGTAACCGGCGGCTAGTTCCTTCTCGATGACGCGGAGGACGTCGTCGACGGTGTCCTGGATGCCGAGGGAGACGCCGGAAGGGATTTCGGTACGGGCGCCGCCGCCGATGAGCTGATGGAGCGGGATGTTCTTCCGGCGGGCTTCGAGGTCCCACACCGCGACTTCGAGGCCGCCGCAGGCCATTTTGTGGCCGCGGATGTGTTTGAAACGGGGGGCGACGTCGCGGGCCGTTTCGAGGGGGTGCCGAAGGACGCGCGGGGCGACATAGTCGCGGACGATCATCCAGGCGGATTCGGTCCACTCTTCGTTGTAGAAGGGGTTCTCGCCGGCGGTAACTTCTCCCCAGCCGGAGAGGCCGTCCGAGACGACTTCCACGAGGACCATGTCGCGTTCGTAGGTGCGGCCGAAGCTGGTCTCAAAGAAGTGGACCAGGGGCATTTTCACCTGGCGGAGGCGGATTTCGTCAATTTGAAAGCTCATACAAGACCATCCTGGTCGGCGAGAAGATAAGCGCCGTGGGTTTCGCCGCGCTCGAAGCGGACAACGCTGCGGCCAGCGCGGAAGTGGGCGAGGAACTCCTCGCGGATGCGGGACTGGACTTCGCGGGTGCGGGCGCCTTCATAGGGGACTTCGATGCGGGCGACGATGTCGACGGGTACTTTCTGCTTGTCGAGGAACCATTCGGCGACGCAACGGTCCGTGGGGAGGCCGGCGTGGAGTTTGCTCGAGGAGTTGCCGTACTGGTTGGGGACGTAGCGGGTGACGACGGCGCCAAGGCGTTCGATGTTGAAGTAGGCGTTCTTGAGTTCGAGGGGATCAAAGGTCCACTCGATGAGGTTGACGCCGAGTTCGAGGGCGAGTTCGCGCTGGCGGAGTTTCAACATGCGGCCGATGCCGGCGTCGCGATAGCCGTCGACGACGCCCATCATCTGGCTATGGAGAAACGCGCGGCCGCCGGGTTTGACGCCGGGGATGGAGATGAGGAAGCCGACCATGCGGGGACCGTCGAAGGCGCCAAGAACCTGGCCGCCGATTTTGGTGGCGACGACGAAGAGGCGGACGGGGAGCAGGTCGAGATCGGAGAAGCCCCAGATCTCACGTTGGAGGTTGACGGCAGTTACTAAGTCGGGTTGTTCGACTAACTCACGGATTTCGATCATTCTTTGGCTTTGGCCTCCTGCCAGAGGGCTTCGAGTTGGGCGATGGGGGTGCCGGCGACCTGACCGCCGAGGCTGTCTTCGAGATGGGCGAAGCGGCGGCGGAACTTGGCGTTAGTGCGGCGGAGGGCTTGTTCGGGGTCGACCTGGTAGAAGCGGGCGAGGTTGACTAAGACGAAGAAGAGATCGCCGATTTCGCCTTCGCGTTCTTCGGGGGTGGCGGCTTCGAGCTCGGCGAGTTCTTCGTGGAGCTTGTCGACTACCTGGGCGGGGCTATCCCAATCGAAGCCGGCCTTGGCGGCGCGCTTGCTGATTTCGCGGGCCTGGAGGAGGGCGGGCATGGAGTTGGGGATGCCGTCGAGGATGCGCTGGCGTTCGGGCTTTTCGGTGGCCTTGATCTGGTTCCACTGGTCGAGGACGGCCTCGGCGGTTTCGGCCGTGGCGTCGCCGAAGATGTGGGGGTGGCGGCGGATGAGCTTTTCGTTGATGGCGCGGAGGGACTGGGCGATGTCGAAGAGCCCTTCTTCGGAGGCCATTTGGGCGTAGAAGACGGGCTGGAGGAGGAGATCGCCGAGCTCTTCGCAGAGGCCGGGCCAGTCGCGTTCGTCGATGGCGTCGAGGACCTCGTAGGTTTCTTCGAGGGTGTACTTTTTGATGGAGTCGAAGGTTTGTTCCCGATCCCAGGGGCAACCATCGGGGGCGCGTAACTTCGCCATGAGGGCGACTAGTCGGGAGAACTCTTCTCCGGCTTGAGCTGAGGGGTCGGCCACTACTTGCCTAGGGTAGCATAGGGCGGCGAAACCGCTGGTTTGGCGGGGGGGACTGCTCCCTTGGCTTCGTTATCAACGATTGATCATTTTCGGGCCTTCGGCGGATGGTCTCCTTGCCCTATCTTGTTGTTCTTACTAGACTTGTTGCTTCGGCCGACGGGGAAACGGACTCAAAAAAGTGGCTTCGTTCGGAGCCTTGGGGGACCGTTGGGTTCCTTTCCGTCCAGCGGGCGGGCAGAGTTCGACCCACGGAGCCATTGTGGAATGGGTGGGACGGGTTCGGCGGACGGGGCAGGCGTAAGCCATTGGAAGGATGGGAGATAAAAAACGGGAGGGCGCTGCACCGGCGAAGATCAGGGAGAGGAGCAGAATCCAGCCTCTGATTGCATGTCGGTGATTCGTTGGTTCGCCGCCCCTCACGCCGGGGTTTGGGCGGGGAGCGAGCGCCAGCATCTCTTACGCTTGGGTCTGGCGCGAACTGGGTGAATCCGAAGCGACACTCGTCGCTCTTTCCGAGCAGCAACGGTTGGCGCTGCATAAAGCGTATCCCGAGCTGCGAATCGAGCCGGTGGCGGACCTGCGGCCGTTATGAATCCTGGTTACCCCTTCAGCGACCTTCGGTTCATTCCAGCTTGAGCCCAAGCCGGCGAGAGGCAGTTAGTCCCTCAAAGACCAGGCCGTCAGAGCATATGAAACTGATGCGGTGGGTCTTGGCCCAACCGTTCGGCCGCTACGAACTCCCGAACGCTCCCCAGATTCCATGGCGACGAGGAGAAGGGCCGGGGTCAGGACTGGTGAGGGCGGGAGGTCATGCTTCGACGATCCGATAGAAAACGAAGTCTTGGGTCTCTCCTCTGTTCAGTTTGCGGTGCAGGGAAAAATGGTCGGTGCGGCCGGAGTCCAAGAGCTCGCCGAGATGGATGATGGCCCCTTCGAGATCCCACAGCGGGTTACCCAGGTCGATATCGAGGTCGGTATAGACGACGGGGTGGGCGAATTTTGGGGCGGCGACGACGATCTGCAGACCATTTCGCCCGCCCTGGCGATAGCTGGACAACACGAAATCGTCGAGGGTCTTGCCGCGCAATTCCGGGAAGCGTTTGAGGGCGTCGGTGACCACCTTTTGATGGATCGATGCCTTGGGCCGGCCTTCAAAGGCCCAGCCGTTCCTGGAGACGAAACGATCCAACTGCGGCGGAAGAGCCGGGTCGGCCGCCGCATAGACCCGGTCGACGTCGGCGAAGTGGAGGCTCGCAAAGAGTCCGGTGAGCGCCGGCTGGCGGGCGCCGGGCATGGGCGGGGCGGCCAACTTCGTCAGGATGTTGAGCAGGCACGCCTTGCGCGCTTCGCGGGGGACCGGGCTGGCCAGCCAGGCGGCGAGGGGGTTCCCATCGACGGTGGACTGGTTGACGAGCGACGCGGTGGCGGCGTCGTAGTTATCAAGCAGTTGGACGCGCCGCAGATCCGACTCAGTGACGAGGGCGACGGTCTTCCGCTCGCCTTTCTGGAGTAGGATTCGCTGCTGGCCATTCTGGAAGCGATAACTTTCGACTTCCACGGTGAGATCGTACGGCCCGAAGGGCAGGCCTTCGCGATCGCCCCGGTAACCAGAGAGGAGTAAGCCGCCATCGTGAACGGCGACATCGAGGTTGAACTGTTTTTCCCGCCAGTCGTGGCGCAGGCGGACCGGATCGAGCCGCCCCGGGAACAGAGGCTGTAGTCCGAGGGCGAGATTGAGGGGCGAAGCATCCTTCGGCTGGTGGAACCGGACTCCTTCGGATCGATGGAACGAGAGAACCTTCATTGGTTTGCCGTCGTTTGCGAAGTGCAGAAGAATCGATTCGTCCATGGTGCGATTAGTATAGTCAAGTTGTGCCGCAATCGCGGCGCGTTGTCGCGGGGAGATACAGCTCGGCGATCAGTTCTGGCTTTCGATCGGATCGACGCGAGGACTTCGCGACGGTCCGCACGATAGAGAATTTTCGCCAAGGTGCGGGCGGGCCGGTCTCGATGGATGAGCCGATCCCGACCGGTGCGGCAGCGGTTGCCCCCCCGCGATGCGAGTGGAGGCGGAGTTGGCGAGCGCCATGAAGGGTGATCTAGCGCGAACGAATCATCCGCCCAGGAACATGGAACACTATGAGGCAGCGATGAGAGCGGTGATGGGGATTTTTGAAGCCGGGGATTCGCGCCTCGAGTGCGACGAAGAGAAATGGATCCTCATTCCAGCCGGGGAGTTCTGGATGGGAGCGCAAAAGCACGATCCGGAAGGCCGCAACTATGATCCAGAGACCTCGGAGATCCGGGGACACTCCGATGAAGCACCCGTCCATCTGGTTTCGCTACGAGCCTTCCGGATTCGCCGGTATCCTGTGACGGTGCAGGAATTCGCGAGGTTTGTCGCCGCGGGCGCCTACGGCGAGGCGCCTTACTGGGGAGCCGGAGGATTCGGCGAGTTCCTAGAGCCCGACGGGTGGCCGCAGCAACGGGAGACCCCGAGCCGGCCCGTGGTGGGGGTGAGCTGGTATGAGGCGTCGGCTTATGCCTCTTGGGCCGGCGCCCGGCTTCCCACCGAAGCCGAGTGGGAGCGCGCGGCACGGGGCCCGCACAGCTCCCGTTTCCCGTGGGGCGACCTCCCCCCGCTGGATGGACAGCGGGCCAATTACGATTCCGGGAGCGACGCGCCCAGCGCGCCGACGCCGGTGGGTCTGTACCCGTTGGGCAATAGTGGGGAAGGGGTGAGTGACCTGCTGGGCAACGTCCACGAGTGGACCGCGGATTGGTACGATGCCCGATATTATGAGGGCTCGCCGAGCAGAGATCCGGCCGGTCCTTCGAGCGGATGGGGAAGGGTCTTGCGGGGCGGATGTTGGGACTACGGTCGACAAGCCGTCCGCGTCTCGGTCCGGGACTGGTATGAGCCGACGATCCGCTACAGCGCGGTTGGGTTCCGTTGTGCCGGGGAGTTTCGTTGAGGGTTGCGGGGGAGAAGGCGAGTAGCCGTGCCGGGTTCGGCGCAAGCTGTGGAGATCCTGATATGCTGACCGCCGGAAAAGGAGCTACGAAGTGCGGACTGTTCTTGCCTTGGTGTTGTGCCACGTTGGCGCGGCGGCTGGGATTTGCCAGGGGCTGCCCGGCGGCCCGCGGACCCCGGCTGCGTTCTACGAGGACCTGAAAAATGTGCCCGTTTCGCCCGAGGTGCAGGCCGATCGAAAGGTCACCTTTCGGCTGTTCGCCCCGAAGGCGAGCGAGGTGCTCCTGATGGGGTCGCCGGGGATTCTGGAGGTCCTGAAGAAGCCGATGCCCCTGGTTCGGGATGCCAGCGGCCTGTGGAGCTTGACGGTGGGACCGCTCGCTCCCGGTTTCTACACCTATGGCTACGCGATCGATGGCGGCCTGCGGATGCCCGACCCCTCGAACCCGAATCTCGAACTGCGCCGCTGGGGAGCCACCAGTCTCTTCGTGATTCCAGGGATGGACCAGGCGCCCATTGACGAACGGAAAGTGCCCCACGGCACCATTCACGTGAACTTCTATGACTCGCCGAACCTGAACGAGAGGCGCATGGTGTATGTTTATACGCCGCCCGGTTATGAGACCAGCAAGCAGAAACTCCCGGTCCTCTACCTGCTGCACGGCAATGGACAAATCGAAGCTTCCTGGACCTGGACGGGCCGGACGAACGTGATTCTGGACAACCTGCTGGCGGAGGGAAAGACCAAACCGATGATCGTGGTGATGCCCTATGGCCACGTCACGCGCGAAATCAAGACCGCGGCGAACCCGAGCGGCGCGTCCTCGCCCAGCGACCAGGCGGTGATCGAGAAGGAGTTGATGACGGCGATCAAGCCGATGGTGGAGAGCAAGTATCGCGTGCTTGCCGGCCGGGAGCACCGCGCCATTGCCGGGCTTTCGATGGGGTCGGCGCAATCGCAGATGATCGCGTTGCACCATCTCGACCAGTTCGCCTATCTGGGCGCCTTCAGCGCGGCGGGCAATCGCGCCGAATGGGAGAAGGTGGACGGCGCAGCCTTAAACAAGAAGCTCAAATTGATCTGGCTCGGCTGCGGCACCGAGGACTTCGCCTACGCGGGGATGAAAACCCTGCACACGCTCCTCGAGACCAAGAAGATTCAACACGTCTGGAACGAATCCGGCGCGGGCCATAGCTGGCCGAATTGGCAGGTGTACCTGACCAAGTACGCCCAGCTGTTGTTTCGGGACTGAGTTGATTGGCTGAGGGACATCGTGACTGATAGATAGGAAATGATAGAGAAAGTGCCAGGAGGGCATGACTATCCCGTTAGAGTTGACCCGGCAGGCCCTGGCGGCGTTGGTTCTAGAGGCCTGGCGCGAGGATCGATTGGGTGGCCCACAGGCAGCAGAAGCCCTCGGCTTTTCCCGCGTGCGATGGGAGCGATTGCTTGAGGATCATCGTGTTTCGAAGGACGCCTACACGGTGGAAGACCTAGAGCGGGATGTCGCCACGCTCGAAAGGCTTCGCGCTGACGACGGATTTGCCCCAGGACCATGATCCACTTCCCCAATCCGCTATCTCGTGCGGAGGGGGGAAATCGGAGTCTTGCCGAGGCTTTCCGCGAAGGTCCTTTTGCCCGAATGCAGTTCCGCGGCGAGGGCGGCACACCTAGCTCGCGGGCGCCTGGGCGGGGCGGCGTTGTTTGCGGTAGGCCCCCGGGGACTGGCCCGTCTGGCGCTTGAAGGCTCGGCTGAAGGCGAATTCGGAATCGTAACCCAACTGGTGGGCGAGTTCGCTCAGCGATTCCCTGCCCCCCGTCAACCGCCTCGCCGCCAGGCGCATCCGCCATCCCGTTAAGTACGTCACCGGCCCCTCCCCCAACACGTCCGCAAAGCGCTTGGCAAATACCGCACGGGACAGGCCCGCGGCCTGCGCTAAGCTCTCCACGGTCCACGGCCGCCCCGGCTCGGCATGCATCCGATCCAATGCCGTCGAGACCGCCGGATCGTGCAACGCCGCCATCCACCCGCCCGGCGAGGCACACTGCCGCTTGCCCCACGCTCGCAAGGTATACAGCAGCAGCGCGTCAAAGAGCGACGGGAGGAGAGCTTCCGTGCCGGCGCCGGGGCGCTCTACCTCCTGGCAGAGTAGTTCAATGACGGCGGCTAAGGATGACTCTTCCCGCAAGTCTTCGGCCGAGAAATGTACCAAAGCCGGCAGCGAACGCACCAGGGGCAGGGGCTCGGCTTGCTCACTGCGATAGGCCCCGCAGAGGAGGGCTCCGCAGGGGTTGACGGCCGGGGCGGAGGCGCGGCTGACGCGCGTTAGAAACTGCGGCAGGGGCTCGGCCAGGCTGCCGGGGGAGTCGAGCAGCTCGTGCGCTTCGCCGCCCGGGAGCAGGACGTAGTCGCCGCGGTGGAGTTGGAGGGGCACCGGGTCCGAGGCCCGGCGCAACCAGCAGGTTCCCTCCGTCACCACGTGAAACAGACACTCGGGCGAGGCGGGGATGGCGATGCCCCAGGGGGCGGCGAACTTAGTGCGCGCTAATAATAGGCCTCGCGCACTCACCTCCCGTAACCAGTCGCTCAAGACGTCCATATAGCCAGACTACCAACCGGCGGACCGCCGGAATCATCGGCGGTGGTGATTCGTCATGGTACCCGACTGTCCGGGCTTCCCTTGGCCACGGGTACACGAAGCCAGGCCGCGGGAAGCCGTGCCGATTTCCGCAAAACCTCTTGAGATAACAGTTTAGGTGAGCCTTGCAACCCAGAACCTGTTTGCATATACTCGGCGGGCTCGTTTCACTACCCTCTTTCCAGTGACACGGGTGTTCCAACAGATCTTTGGAGGTTCAACCATGCAGTATTTCGCCAAACTCGCATTGGCCGCTGCGCTTTTCACGGTGCCCGCGTTCGCGCAAATCGGCACCTCAACATTGACCGGTCGCGTCACCGACTCGACCGGGGCCGTCGTTCCAAACGTTAGCGTGATCGTGGTGCAGCCCAGCACGAACTTCACGTCCACCACAACAACCAATGCAGAAGGCATCTATCGCGTGCTTTCGTTGCAACCAAGCGCTTACCGGATTACGTTTGAGTTAACCGGATTCAAGAAGGCGATTCGGGACAATGTCGAGCTCCGCACGGGTGACACCCTGGCGGTGGATGTCGTCATGCAGGTGGGTCAGTTGACGGAGTCCGTGGAAGTCACGGGCGCCGTGCCGGCGCTGGAGACGGAGACCTCCACGACGGGCGCCGTGATCAGTGGCGAAGTGCTGTACGACCTCCCGCTCTATCAGCGCTTCGTGAACTCGACGATGAATCTCGTTCCCGGCATGACCACCGGCGGCTATGCCTACGGCGGTTCGCTGGGCGCTTATCACCTGGCTGGCCAGCGCGCCGGCGCCATCGGCATTTTCGAAGACGGCGTGAACGGCAACGATCAACAGGGCGGCACAGAGACCACCAAGCCGATTCTGAACTCCGTGGCCGAAGTGAAAGTGATCACGACGCTGCCTCCCGCCGAATACGGGCACTCCGCCGGCGGGGTGATCAACGCCGTCAAGAAGACCGGCACCAACGAACTGCACATGATGGGTTCCTGGTACGGGCGCACCCGGCGGATGCAACACCGGTTGTTCTTCGACCGGCTACGCACCTCGCAGGCGACCGCGACCGCGCCGAACGGGGTTCCTTCGTTCTTTATGATGCCGGACGCTTCCATCTCCGGTCCCGTCGTGATTCCCAAAATCTACAACGGCAAGAACAAGACCTTCTTCTTCTTCGGCTTTCAACGACTCCACGAGAAGAAGGTGGCGCAAGTGGACTCCTCGGTGCCGAGCCTGGGCATGCGCCGCGGCGATTTCAACTTTCCGGGCGCTAATGCGATTTTCGACCCGGCGACGACTCGCCTGGTGAACGGGGTGTGGCAGCGCGATCCGTTTGCGGGGGGAGTGATTCCGCCGAGCCGCATTGATCCGGTGGCCCGCAAGGTTCTGGACTTCGACCCTTGGCAACTACCGAATCGCGAAGGCAGCTATATCTCGACGGGCGCGGCCGGCAACTACTTGGCGAATGAGCTCGCGCAGGTTTACTTGAACGACTATAACTACCGCTTCGATCATCAGTTCAGCACCGCCTTCAAGATTTACTATTCCTGGACGGACAACAAGTACCTTCCTGGCCTGCTTCGCCCGTGGAACATACGGCCGGACCGGGGTGAATTTGATGGGTCGGCGGGCGGCACCGCTCCATCCCGGAATCAGAACATGTCGTTCGGCAAGACCTGGATCATCTCACCGACGATCGTCAACGACGCCCGGGTGGGCTACAACCGGCGGTGGGCCGAACGGACGGCGCCCTCGTTCGAGCAGGGCTGGGGGCAGCAACTCGGGATTTCCAACCTGAATGCCGACCTGATGCCCGCCTTCGGCAGCGGGGACCGGAACAACCCGAGCTCCATCTATGGACTCACCGGCGTCACGCCGACGAGAAGTGTGAACGAGACGCTCTCTTTCCGGAACGATCTTTCGATTATCAGGGGAACCCACGCCTACAAGGTCGGCTATGAGATTCTGCGTTTCCGGTTGAACTCGGCGACGCTGGCGAACCCGGTGCGTTTCGATTTCTCGAATGCGACGGTGGGGCTGCAGGCAAATGGCGCGCCGGTACCGAATACCGGCAGTCCGTTTGCGGGATTCCTGACGGGTTATGTGACGTCGGCGACCTTCCTGACGGAGCTGACCAGTTGGCTGCCGCGGGCCAACATTCACAGCTTCTACATTCAGGACGATTGGAAGATCACCCCGAAACTGACGGCCAACATTGGGCTGCGCTACTCGAATGAGAGCGCCTTCAACACGAAGTACGGGTTAATGAGCCAGTTCGACCCCACGGCGACCGATCCCCTGACGGGCAACCGGGGCGCGATCCTTCATCCGAAGAACGCCTTGACCAACGGGGACCATAACAACTTCAATCCCCGTCTCGGCCTTGCCTGGCATCCCTTTGAAAAGTGGGTTTTCCGCGGCGGGTTCGGGTTCTACACGGTAGACGTGAAGTTCCCGGCCGGCCGGGATCAGTATGACGAGTACGTGGGAACGGCGGTGCAGGAGTCGGTGCCGGGCAACCCGACTCCGGTCTACCAGATCAGCCGCGGGACCGCCCCGCCGGCTCCGGTGGTTCTGCCCGATGGGTCGAGCCCATTTCGCGGCACCAACTTCAGCGGGCGCAACGTCTCCCTGTGGGACCCCAACCTGCGCAATCCGTATGTCATGAACTGGAACTTCTCCATTCAACACGAAATCGCGCGGGATTACACGGTGGAAGTCAGCTATCAGGGCTCGGGCGGCGTGGGACTGGTGGAACGCTGGGAACTCAACTCGTTCCCGATCGACCTGTTTGCGAACGACCCGGCGCAGCGCGACCGCGTGTTCGCCGCGGCGCAGAATTTCCGGCCCTATCCGCACTTTGGCAACATCTCGATGCGGTCCAATTTCGGGCATTCGACGTTCCATTCGGGAACCGTGAAACTCGAAAAGCGCATGTCACGGGGCATGTTTTTCTCGACCTTCTATACGTTCTCGAAATCGATCAACAGCGCCGATACCGATAACAGCGGTGGTGGGGTGGCTCCGATTCAGAACCGGAATCTCGAGAAGGGCCGCGCGGGTTATGACCGGAACCATCGCTTCATCGCCACGCTTGACTATGAACTCCCCTTCGGCAAAGGCCAGCGGTGGATGGGTAATAGCCGGATGGGTAATGTCATTTTCGGCGGTCTGACGCTATCGACCATTCAGACCCTCGAAACGGGTAATCCGCTGAACTTTTCCTTTGCCAACAGCCCGTTCAACTACTACCCAGGTTTTGCCGGCAACCGCCGTCCCGACCTGGTCGGCACGCCGGACTACGACTTCAGCAAGTGGAACAACGGCGGAGGCGACCGGTTTGTAACGAATAATCGACCGGCCGTGATTGACATGAATGCGTTTGCCTATCCGGCAGCGTTTCGGGTCGGCAACGCCGGCCGCAACATTCTGACGGGACCCAGCATGGCTTGGGCTCAGATCTCGCTCCAGAAGAACTTCATGATCAAGGAGCGGACGAGGGTTCAGTTGCGTTGGGACATGCAGAACGCCTTCAAGACATACAACTTCACCGGACCGACGACGACCGTCGATTTCCGCAATCCGCAGACGTTTGGCAAGCTCACGGACGACCCACGGACGGCGTCGCTCGGTGGGCAGCCGCTCATGAACCTGACTGTGCTGTTGCAGTTTTAGCCTGTGGCGCTCCGTCCGTCCCGGCAACGGGTGCAGACGAGTCCTTCCTGGTTGTTCTCGGTGCCTTCCGCCCAGCCGGGCGGAAGGCACTTTTCTTACCCTCAGAAGTTAAAGCGGAACATGATCTGAATCTGCCGGGCCGGGAAGGCGGAGATGGCCTGGCCGAAACGGGGATCGAGGAGGTTGCCGGAGTAGGTGTCGTAACTGACCCGGTTGAGGAGATTGAAGGCCTCCACGCGGGTTTCGAGGTTCAGCCGCTCGGTCAAGCGGAAGGACTTCTGCAAACCGGCGCTGAGGTCAAAGAACGGCATCGCCCGCTCCGTATTGCGGCCCAAGGTGCCGAAGGTGTTGTTCGCGGGGGTGATCTGCTGGCGGACCTGCGCCAACGTCAGCCCGTTGCCGGGGAGGAGGCCGAAGACGCCGTTCTGCCCGCGTTCGAGAGTTCCCGCAATGTCGTTCACCCGGTTCAGCCGGACGCCTTCCGGGGTGTCGCCACCCGAGAGGATGGAGAACGGGAAACCGGAGCGCCACTGGACCACCGGCGAAACCTGCCAACCGCCCAACAGCGTGCGGGCTAAGCCGCCGGAACCAGCGCCGGGGAGCGTGTAGACCATGGCCGTCGTGAAGTTGTGCGAAAGATGGAAGTCGGAGACGGCACGGTCCAGCCGCCGGTTGTTCTGGGCAATGATGTTCACGGTGTCGCGGCTGACATCGTCGATGGAGCGGGACCAGGTGTAGGAGGTGCGGAGGGTCATCTGGCGGGTGACCTGGCCGTTAAGCGAGAACTGCAGCGCATGATAGGAGCTCATGGCGGCGGTTTCGAGCAGAGAGATGACGCCGGCCGCGGGGTTGGGCCGCAGGTTCGGAGCGAGGCGGTCGCCGCCGTTGGGCAGGCGCGTCATGGGCAGGGCGACGCCGCGGGTGCCGACGTAGCCGAGGGAGGCGACGAGCTTCGAGCCGGGCAGACGGTAGTCGGTCGTGAGGTTCCACTGCTGGACGTAGGGCTGCCGGAGATTGGGGTCGGTAATGGTGAGGTTGGTCGAGTCCACGAGCGGGCCGCCGAGCAGATCGTTCATGGCGGGGTTGATCGCGATCACGGTGCGGACGTTCGGCGGGGTGAGACGGGTGAGGCCGACGTAGCGGGCGGCGAGGGGGGCGATAAAGAGGCCGTAGCCGCCGCGGAGAACGAGGGATTGCTGGGTGCCGGGGGTGTAGGCGAAGCCGAAACGGGGGGCGACGCTGAGGCCGGTGCCGTAGTTCGGGGTGAGGCGGCCGTGGCGATCGGCGGGGGCGCCGTAATGTTCGGCGCGGGCGCCGAGGTTCAGGGTGAGGTTCTGGCGAACGCGGTAGTCAGTTTGGCCGTAGAAGCCGACTTCGTACTGTTGTTGGTCGAGGCGGGTATCGCCGAGGACGCGGGTATACGTGCGGGGACGGCCTTGGAGGAAGAGTTCGCGGCTATCGAAGACAAGCTGGCCGTCGCCGAGGGAGCGGGAGGTGGTGGCGATTTGGACGCGGCGGGCGATGACGCCGAATTTAAGGCCATGGCGGCCGCGGGTGAGCGAGAGATCGTTCTGCACCTGATAGTTGTGGGTGCGGGAGTCGTCGCGGAAGATGGTGCCGAGGGAGGCGGCGCCGGTAACGCTGAGGAGGCCGACAGTGCCGTTGACGGCGGGGTTGCCGAGGAGAGAGGTCATGGGCCAGAGGGGGATGTTGTAGCTGGTGTAGTAGGCGCGGGCTTCGTTGACCGTGTTGGGGGTGAGGGTGGAGGTGAGGTTGAAGGTATGGCTGTAGACCTCATTCCAGCCGGCGGAACCGGTGGCGAAAACATCGGCGGCGCGGCGGAGGCTTTCGGCGTGGGTGTAGCGGTAGCCGAACTGGTGTTTTTCCGAAGCGAGCCAGTCGAGTTTGCCGAACCAGGTGCGGCCGGTGAGGGCTTCGGCGACACGGCCGCGGTCGAAGAGGGGGACGTTGGCGACGGAGGTGGCGTTGGGGAGAGGATAGATGGCGAGGATGTCGCGCATGACGGGGGCGGCACGGTCGCGTTCAGCCTGGGAGAAGGTGGCTTGGGGGATGGAGGAGTTGGCGGCGCGTTGGAGCATCCATTCGCCGTTGGCGGCGAAGAAGAGGCGGTTGCGAATGATGGCGCCGGAGAGGAGGCCACCGAACTGGTTTTGGCGGAGGGTGGGCCGTTCGGCGTTGAGGGTGTTGCGGGCGTCGAGGGCGTCGTTGCGGAAGAACTCATAGAAGCGGCCGTGGAACTGGTTGCCGCCGCTGGGGGTGATGAGGTTGATGGTGCCGCCGCCGGCGCGGCCGTATTCGGCCTTGAAGTTCGAGGTCTGGACCTCGACGGTTTGGAGGGCTTCCTGGCTGACGGGTTGTTCGGTGAAGTTGACGCCGAGGAGGGAGCCGGTGTTGGGGTTATTGAAGTCGGCGCCGTCGACCATGACGTTGGTCATGCCCTGGCCGCGGCTGCCGTTGATCGAAAAGGGCGCGTGGGGGGTGCGGCTGACGTTGGTGCCGGGGAGCAGGAAGACCTGGCTCGAGTAGTTGCGGCTGGTGCGGCCGGCGAGGGCGGGGATATTTTGGAGGGCCTGCTCGTTAAACAGGGCGCCGCGGGTGGCAGAGCTGAGGCTGCGAGCGACGTCGTCGATGGACTCGGTGACGGAGATGGAACCGGAGACGGCTGAGACGGAGAGTTGGATATCGACTTGGAGGGGGGAGCCGACGGAGACTTCGAGGCCGGTGCGTTCATGGACGGCGAAGCCGGGGGCTTCGACGGTGAGGTTATAGGTGCCGGGGGTGAGTCCGACGAAGCGGTATTGCCCGGCGTCATTGGTGGTGGTTTCGCGGGCGCCCTGGCGGTCGGGGAGGAGGGCGCGGACGCGGGCGTTGGCGACGACGGCGCCGGCGGGGTCGAGGACCGAGCCGGCGACGATGCCATTGACGTTCTGGGCCAGGGCGGCGCCGGCGGCGGCGAGGGCCAGGAGGAAGAAGAGGCAAAGCTTCATGACCATACAATAATGGTTTATCAATATCTTTGCAAGGTCGAAAACGGAGAGGAGCCGTCGGAGGGTGGAGTGGCAGAGGCGTTTGCAAGACGATTAGGTATGTTTTTGAGCTGAACTAGCAGCATCCGTATTCCTATTTCCCCATCTATTGAGTCATGAGCAAACGAATTCTTGTTTTAGGCAGTACCGGAAATGTGGGCAAGGCGCTGGTGGAGATGTTGCGGGCGGCCGGGGAGACCGTGGTGGCGGCGTCGCGGACGGCGGGTCCGGGGGCGGTGCGCTTTGACTATGGCGATGCGTCGACGTTTGAGGCGGCGCTTGACGGGGTGGATCGGGTGTTTTTGATGACGCCGCCGGGGCATTTTGCGGCGCATGAGTTGATGGGTCCGTTTCTGGATGTGGTGCTGGCGGGCGAGCGGAAGGTGGTGTTGCTCTCGGCGGACGGGGTCCAGTTTAACGAGCAGGCTCCGCTGCGGCAGGTGGAGTTGCGGATCGAGCGTTCGGGGCGTCCGTTTGTATTTCTGCGGCCGAATTGGTTTATGGACAACTTCCATACGTTCTGGTTGGCACCGATGCGGGCGGCGGGGCTGATTCCGGTGCCGGCGGGGGAGGCGCGGACGGCATTTATCGACGCGCGGGACATTGCGGCGTCAGCAGCGGCGGTGTTGCGGAGCGATGCTTTTGACAATCAGGCGTTTACGCTGAGCGGGCCGGAGGCGTTGACCTATGCCGAGGCGGCGGCGGTGCTTTCGCGTCATGCGGGGCGGACGCTGACGTACCAGCATGTGGAGGATGAAGCGTTTGTGGCGTCGTTGACGGGGGCCGGGTTGCCCGCGGATTATGCGGGGCTTTTGGTTTTGTTGTTTAGCTTTGTGCGGATGGGAGCGGCGAGCCAGGTGACGGATAGTGTGAAGCGGTTGACGGGCCGGGAGGCGGGGACGCTGGAGGAGTACGCGGCGCGGCATGCGGATGCCTGGCGGTAAGCGGGGCGTTCGCAGTTAGGGTGAGGGCGGCGGTCGTTTTGCGGCGCCCTTGAGGAGGAAGAAGCTGGCGATATCGATGGGCCGGAGCAGGCGGGGCATCTGCTGTTGCAGGAAGCCCTCGGCCTGCTCCCGGGAGAGGGGGAGGCCGAGGTGGCCGGCGATGGTGGTTAGGGTTTCCGGGGTGAAGGGAAACCCAGGAAGTGGGGGGATTTCGAGGGGGTCTTCGCGGGGCGCCGTGGACCAGCCGGCCTGCGGCTGGTACTGTTCGAAGCAGCGGACGCAGACCCATTCCCAATCGGTGTAAATGGCAACCCGCAGGAGGGCGGCGAAGCCGCGATCGACATCGTGGGGGCCGGGGTGTTCCGTGATGTAGGTTCCGCAGATTTGGCAAAAGACGGCGGGCAGCGAGAAGCGGCTTTGGCGGTAGGCGGCGGGTTGCCAGGAGCGCCCGTGGAGGCGGTCGAGAAAGGAGGGGGACTCGGCGGGCGGGGTTGGGGGCGGGGTTGGCGCGGGGACAGCGTAATGGGCTTGCAGCAGTTCGGCGAGGCGAAACTGGAGGGTGCGCAGCATCGCGTCGAGGATGGTGCGGTAGGCCTGCACGGGTACGGCGAGGCCAGCGTTCTGGGCGTCGCGCTTCAGATCTTCAACGGTCCACAACCCCATGGGCGGTGATGGCGGAGGGGGAGGGGGAGGTTCAACCCGTGCCGGGATGGAGAGCGACTCACCGGCCGGAAGGAGCGACCACTCCATGGCTGGGGCGTGGGAGACGAAACAGGGTGCACAGATCCAATGCCACTGCGACCAGCGGGAGAGGGTGACGTAGCCTGCGGGGACAGAGTCGGGGTAGGGGCGTTCAGAGATGCGTTGCGAACAGAGCTCGCAACGCTCGGACGGTTGGCGGAAGCGGCGCTCTCGGTAAGTTGCGCGTTCGAAGCGGCATTGGCGCAGATGATCGAAGTGGCCCAGCAACCCTTTCAGAATATCGTTCCGCGACGGCCAGCGCGGAGTTGGCTGACCCCGCTGCAGGGTTCGCGGCTGCGCAGGATCAACCCGGTGAGCCACCTGGACGACCGGCTGTTCGACGTAGAAACCCGGCGGGCTCAACCGGCGTGAATTGTGTTACCGGAGCGGTTCCCGAACTTGTTTGCCGACGACGAGGCCGATGAGTTCCCGGTCTCTTCCCCAAACGGCGCGGATGGCGATTCCGAATGCCTTTGTCGCGGCGGAGAATGGGAATGCGCTGGTGGGTCGCGGGCCGCTGAGCGTTCTTTCGACGGCCGCCGCAGTTCGCGGCCATGAGCACGCACCCGAGCGGCTACTCCCTGGCAACGCTTGAAAAGCTGGGCGGGGCGAAGCTTTGCCACCTGGTTGTGCTTTGGGTGGATGAGGCTTACGGGATGGCCGGGGTACGGCGGATTCTGGAGGACACGGAGCTGTACCGCCACGTTTGGTTCGAGAAGCCGCCGCTCCAAAAGCGATATTCGGCCGGCGCAAGAGGTACGCCGCCGGAGGATTGCTGGCGTTTTTCCGAGCTTTTGACCAGACTTTTCGCCGGTTGCACTGGCTACCGGCCTGCTGCTGGTACCGTTTCCGTTGGCCGCTCTGTGGGCGGCGCAGGTGAACCGTCCGGTGGTAGCGGGGGAGTGGCTGGAACCGGTGTGGAAGAGGGGTATTCTCTATTCCCGGCAGAGCCTGTTCGCCAATCCGCGGGCGACGGGCGGCGGGCGGGGTTGTCCTGGTTCCTGGCGAGGAGGGTCACGGGTCGGGCTGCGCTTTTCCCCTTCCCGTTGCTGGCCCTGGCGCGGGCCGTGGGCCAGAGCCCCGGGCGATGCGCGACTTGGCGATGGAGTCTGAGGCGCGGGACGCCGCGTTGTTAATTCGACAGATGGCGGGGCCCGGGGGCCACGCGGTTTCTGACCTCGCAGCCGTTGACGGGCGTGATCGCGGACCGCCATCTGGCGAGTTCGACCCCGGCGGCGCCGGAGCTGGCGGCGCGTCATCGGTGGTTTGTGGCCGACCGGCTTGGCCCGTTGAACCCGACCCTGGCGATTGGGCAGTTTGCCGGTCTTCGCGGGTGGCTGGCGCAGTATGAACTGGTTGTCGAGACGCCGGGAGCGCGCGTTTACCGATGGCGAGCGGCGAGCTAGCGCTTAGCGCAGAGAAGCCTTGGCGCGGGCAACGTCGGCGGTGAGGCGCTGACGGAGGGCGGCGGCTTTCCCGGTCTGCTGGCGGGCGCTATAGAGATCGATCAGACGCTGGCCGGTGGTCTCAAGGCCCTCGATTTCGCTGATTAACAGATCCTGAGCGACGAGGCCGTCGTAGGCCTGGGTTAGGGCGGCTTCGGCTTCTTCCCAACGGCGCTGCGCGATGAGGACGGCACCGAGGCGGCTGAGGGCGAAGAGACGGGGACCGTGATCGGCGTCCTTGCCCTGTTTGGCGTCAAGGACCGGGCGAAGAACCTTTTCCGCTTCGGCCAACTGTCCGCGTGTCTGCAAGAGCTCGGCGAGGTCGGAGGCCGAGTCGGCCGTAAACTGATTCGCGGCACCGCGGGTGGCGAGCAGGCCGTCGTAGGCCTCGCGCGTCAAGGCCATGGCGCGGGCCGGGTTGGCGGTGCGGATGACCCGGGCCAAGTTGACCATGGTCTTCAAGGTGTCGGAGTGGGTGTTGCCCAGCGCCTTGCGCTGCCCGGCTAGTGCTTCCTCCAGCAGGGCGAGCTCCTTCTCCGGCTGGCCAACTTCGGCATAGGCCCAGGCCAGATGGACCAGAAGGCGCATGGTGCGCGGATGACCCGGCGGGTAGACCTTTGAGCGGGCGGCGCGGTTCTCCTCCAGGATCGCGAGGGCTTCCTGATGCTGTCCGCGGTTGGATAAGACCGTCGCGACGTTATACATGGCGACGAGGGTATCGGGGTGAGCGACGCCATGGATGCGGCGATTAATGGCGAGGACGCGGCGGAACCAGGCCTCCTCTTCGGCGAACCGGCGGAGTGCGTGGTAGGTGACGCCGAGGGCGCTCATGGCTTTCAAAGTATCGGGGTGCTCGTCGCCAAGGTTCCGGCGGCGAATTTCGACTACCTTAACTTGAAGCTGTTCGGCTTCGGCGGGAGAATCATCGAGCAAGGAGGAGGCGAGGACGGCTAGGATCTCGAGCGTTTGGGGATGTTCCGGGCCGAAGGTGCGTTGGGACCGGGCGAGAGCTTCCCGGAGCAGGGCGACGGCCGGCGAGCGCTTATCCTGCGTGACGAGGGCGGCGGCGAGGGCGGACATGGCGTTGATGGTGGCGGGGTCGCCGGGCCCCAGGTGGCGCCGATGCGCGGCGAGGAGTTCGGTGTAAAGAGCTTCGGCCTCGCCGTAGCGGCCTTGAATGGAGCCGAGAGAGGCGAGGAGCAGGCGGCTCGAGAGCGTATCGCGATGGTTTTCGCCCTGGACGGCGCGGCGGAGGGAGATGGCGCGTTCGACATGTTGCTGGGCCGCGGGGAAGACCGCGAGGCCGTAATAGGCGTTAGCGATCGTTTCCCGGATGGCCGCTTCGACGAGGGGTTGGTTGGTGAATTTGCCTTCGACGTTTTGCGAGGCACGATCGAGGGCGGTGCGAACGGTGAGATTGGGGTCGGGCGAGACGGTGGGACGGGCTTGGCTGCGGGGATCGGCCTGGGCGAGGACGGAGGTGCGGAGGAAGTCGTTGACGGCGGTGGCGACCTGTTCGGCCTGGCGGGCGCGGACGGCGAGGGAGGCGCTAATGATGACCGCGGCGACGAGGACGGCGAGGGCGGCCGCGGCGAAGGCGAAGGGGAGGCGGTGGCGGCGAACGAACTTGCCGACGCGGTAGGCGCGCGAGGGCGGGGCGGCTTCGACGGGTTCCCCGGCGAGGTAGCGTTCCAGATCGCGGACGAGGCCGTTGACGGATTCGTAGCGGCGGGAGCGCTCCTTTTCGAGGGCTTTGAGGGGGATCCAATCGAGTTCGCGGTCGAGGGAGGAGGTTTGATTCCGGAGGGAGGGGGCGAGGGGTTCGTGGTCGCGGATGCGCTCGAGGAGAGATTGGACGTTTTCGCGGGCGAGTTCGCCGCTATCGAGGGGGGCGGCGCCGGTGAGGAGTTCGTAGAGCAGCGCGCCGAGCGAGTAGACATCGGCGCGGATATCGATATCGGCGTTGCCGGGGGCGGCTTGTTCCGGGCTCATGTACTGGAGCGTGCCGAGGATGATGCCGATCTGGGTATGGAGCGAGGGGCCGGTGAGATCGGGGTGGAGGGCTTTGGCGAGGCCGAAGTCGATGACCTTGGGAATGGGATGGCCCTCGACGGTTTTCACGAGGACGTTCGAAGGTTTGATATCCCGATGGATGATGCCTTTCTGGTGAGCGTGATGGATGGCCTGGCAGACGGGGATGAAGAGCTCGATGCGCTGGCGGATGGAGAGTTGGTGGCGTTCGGCGTAGACGGTAAGGGGGAGGCCGTCAACGAACTCCATGACGAAGTAGGGCAGGCCTTGCGGGGTGGTGCCGGCATCGAGCACTTGGGCGATGCTGGGGTGGTCCATGAGGGCGAGGGCGCGGCGTTCGGAATCGAAGCGGGCGATGACGGCTTTTGAGCCCATGCCGGGCTTGATGATTTTGAGGGCGACTTCGCGGCGGATGGGATCGGTCTGGGTGGCGAGGTAGACGGTGCCCATGCCGCCTTCGCCAAGGACGAGATCGACTTTGTAGGGGCCAATGGCGGCGGGGGGTGCGTCGGAGGGGACGAGGAAATTGGCGGCACGCTCGTGGGTGGCGAGGAGTTGGGAGACTTGTTGGAGAAGCGAAGGGTTATCAGGACAGGCGGTGGCGAGGTAGGCCGCACGCTCCGGGGCCGGCAGATCAAGCGCGGCATCGAAGAGTTCGTTGAGACGTTGGTAGCGTTCCGGGGTCATCGCGATCTAGGGAGCCGGGCTGAGCTGCTGGAAGAGCCACGCTTGGGCCATGCGAAAGTCTCGGCGGACGGTGCTGACGGAGGCGTCGAGGACCAGGGCGGTCTCTTCAAGGGAGAGGCCCGCAAAGAAGCGGAGTTCGATCACGCGGGCTTGGCGGGGATTGAGCGTTTCGAGAGCGTCCAGGGCGGCATCGAGGGCGAGAACATCCGCATCAACCGGTTGGCAGGCGGCGACCTGGCCGGCTTCGGAAAGGGAGACGCGGAGGGCGCCATGGCCGCGCTTGGCGGTTTGGGCTTCGCGGGCGGTTTGGACGAGGATGCGGCGCATCAGGGTGGCCGAGACGCCGAAGAAGTGGGCGCGGCTCTGCCATTCGCTGGGCTGCCATTCCATGAGGCGGAGGAAGGCTTCATTGACGAGGGCGGAGGGCTGCAGGATATGGCCGGGGCGCTCGCGCGCCAGGTAGTTGGCGGCGAGGGCATGGAGTTCGCCGTAGACGAGCGGAGTAAGATGCGTAAGGGCGCTCGGATCGCCTTGGCGCCAAGCGGTGAGGATCTGGGTGATGTCGGAGCGGTCGGGAGAGGACATCAGGCAAAAGAGGAAGGCGGCGAAAGAAACTTTGAACAGTTTCGATGTGATTTCGCCCAGTTATAAGTATGAGCTACTTTTGCCGATAAGCAGATGGGCTCGCAAAACGTTTTTCACGATATCGCTGCTCGTCAAGGAAGCGGTCGTGACTAGGGAAAAGGGATAAAGATAACGATGCGAATGCAATTTTTGTTAGCGACTCTAGTTCTGGCCGCGTCCCTCGGCGCGCAGACCGAATTTCAGTTCTCCGACGGCGGCAGGCGGACGGCGCTAGTCCTGGCGGCGGATGAAGTATTCAGCAGCAAGGGCGCGGTGTCGGCGGCCCGCGGGGTCAAGGAGTGGGCCGGCGGAAAGGTGTTTCAGCTGGATTCGGCGCGAATGAAGAGTCTGCGCGGTTCGCTGATGGGGCGAAACGGTATTGTTCCGGTATTCTACGACAAGGCGAATCTTCCGTCGGCGGAGAAGTTGGCGGCGATGAGCGCCGAACAGCGGATGACGCGGATGGCGGCAGCCCGGCGGTTGATGACCGCGAAGCTTTCCGTGCACCTGGATGCCAGCCGGTTGAGTGAACTGTCCGAAACCCAGCCGCTGGGAACCGAAAAGAGCTATCTACCCGGTTGGACCACCGTGGTCTACAGCGACGCCTTCGCGGCACTTGAAGCGGCCGAGTGGATGGCGAAAAAGGGCGGTTTCGAGTTCACGCCGGTATTCGCCCGCGAGACCTATGTGCGGCAGCTGAAGCGGGTTCCGAACGATCCGCTCTATCCGAAGCAGTGGCACCTGGATGACACCTTGAAATTGAACATCGGGATGAAAGATGCCTGGGACTTCGCCACCGGCAAGGGCATCAACATGGCGGTGATTGACGACGCGCTGGACCTGAAGCACGAGGACCTGACGAACGTCTATCCGCTCGAATCCGGCTATCACCAGAACTTTAAAGAGGACGGGGAGCGGAACGATCCGAACCCGATGAAGGCTTCGGAAAACCATGGAACCTATTGCGGTGGCCTGGCCATGGCGGCGGGTTTCAACAACACCGGCGTGATTGGCGTGGCACCGGAGGCCCGAGCGATGGGCTTGCGGTTGGTGGGCGGTGCGACGGCCGACGACGCGGCGCAGATTGCGCTGGGCTGGCAGCCGGAAGGTATCGTGACGCACGTTTCGAGCAACAGTTGGGGCCCGTCCGACGACGGCAAGAGTGATGGCCGCATCAGCGCTCTGCAACTGGCCGGGATGCGGAAGGGTATCGTGGAAAACCGCGATCGCCGGGGGACGGTGTATGCGATTTCGTGCGGCAATGGCCGGGCCGAAGGCGACGACGCCAGCTACGATGCCTTTTCGGCATCGCGGTATGCCATCGCAGTAGCAGCGGTGGGCCGGGACGGGAAGCAGAGTTCGTTTTCTGAAAGCGGCATGTCGGTGGCGATTGCGGCCTTCGGCGGCGAATTCCAACCACCGGACGTCCTCTGGAGCACCAACGTGAGCGGAGAAGAGGCGTTTAACATCAAGGCGGAAAACTTCCCAACGACGGAAGCGCCGATCAACTACACCGATTCGGCCAACGGCACCTCTTCGGCGGCGCCTCAGGTTTCCGGCGCTGCGGCCTTACTGCTGGAGTTTAAACCGACCCTGGGCTATCGGGACGTAAAGGAGATCCTGATGAAGACGGCGACGCGGGAAGGCTTGGAGGGGAACGACGGGTTCCGCACGAACGCGGGCGGGTTTTCCTTTAGCCATTCTTTCGGGGCTGGGTTACTTAATGTGGCCGGGGCGTTAGTGGCGGCACTTGACTGGAAGAACCTGGGTGATTTGCAAGTCACTGAATATACCTTCACGGGTCCGGAAGCGATTGCGGAGGGCGGCTCGCCGTTTACCGCGGAGTTGAACTTCAATGCAGCAGCCGATAAGCTGCGCGTCGAGCATGTCGAGCTGATCGTCAACGTGAAGCACGCCAACCGCGGGGACTTGCAGTTCACGATTGAGTCGCCGAGCGGGTTCCGGGCCATTGCGCTGCCGCGCAAGCCGGACGACAACGCCGACTTCACCGACTACATGTTCACGACGCCGCGATTCTGGGGCGAGAGTGCGCAAGGCGTGTGGAAGGTGATCATCACCGACACGGTCACCAACGAAGTGGTTGGATCGCTGGTCGACGCGAAGTTGCGGGTTTACGGCACCGAGCAGTAGATTTCCGCGAACAGTGAGCAACAAACGGGCGGCCCGCCGGGATGGGGGCCGCCCGTTCGCTTTAGGAGCCGGGGACCGCTCGGGAGTTCGCGGCGCTTGGTCTGCTTGACTCCGTTTCAGTCCGCGGAAGCCGCGGCCCGCGCTCGCGGGACGTGCAGGGTCCGGGTGGTATCGATGGCCAACGAACAGAGAGCCAGCATCAGGAACGCCCCGGCGCAGATCCAGAAAATCTCGCTCCAATCCTTAAGATGCCAAGTGGTGGCGAGAATCATGGGGATGAGCTTAGCCACCATCGAGGCGCCAAAGTTACCCCACATATTCGACCACGCAATCGTCGAGGCCACGTTCGATCCGCCGATATCCTGACCGATCGCCCAGACGGCGGGCATCACGCTATCCGCGGAGAACGCAACGACGGCGCAGGCCACCGTGATCCCGAGCGGGCCGGGCAGGAACGGGCAAACGATGTAGGCCAGGGCGGCCAGCGTGCAACCCGTAAGAAAAGGAAGACGGCGGCCCCATTTCAGGCCAAATCGCAGAGTGAGTTGATCGCACCACCAGCCGCCGAACAGCATGCCCGCCATGCCGGCGGTGAGGGCGATCGAGACATTACGGCTGGCGGTCACCTGATCGAGGCCGCGGACTTCAATGAGGTACGCCGGCAGCCACGTGATGAGAAACGCCCAGCCAAAGTTGAGGCCAAGCATACCCAGATTCAGCATCCACAGACCAGGGTGAAGGATCAACTGGCGGATGGGGAAACCAGGAGGGGGCGACGGTGGGGGCGGGCCAATCAGTTCCCGCTCGCCGTCATTGACCCTGGGATGCTGGGAGGGACGATCCCGGAAAACGAAATGAGTGAGGGCCGCGAGCGCGAGTCCGCCGACGCCGTAGAGGAGCAACACCAGCCGCCAGGAGCCGAAGCTGGCAATGGCCAGCGCCGTCAGCCAGAGCGCCATCGCGTTCCCCACGCGGCCGCCAAAGGAGACCACCGAGTTGGCGCGGGCACGGTGCGTGAGCGGGAACCAACGGGAGATGACGAGCGCGCTGGCGGGGTAGGCCCCGGCCTCGGCCAAGCCGCAGGCGGCGCGGACGGCGAGCATGGCCAACAACGTGGAGGTGAGGCCTGTGGCGGCAGTCGCGAGGCTCCAAAGTACGATGTAGGTGACCAACATCTTGCGGGGCCCGAACCGGTCCGCCAGATAGCCGGCTGGTAGCTGGCCAAGGGCGTAGGCAAAGAAGAACGTAGCAAGGATGTCGCCCGTGGATTCGCGGGTAAGGTTAAGTTCGCTCTGAAACGCCGGCGATTGGACCACCGCGCTCATGCAGATGCGATCGAGGTACAGCAGAAACGCATTGGCGGTGGCGACGGCGAGCAGGCCGTAGCGAATACGGGTGGGTTGGCTCACTGGAGGTGATCTTTGAGAAAGCGGAGGAAGTTGCCGGCGAAGATATTGTCGATGTCGGCCGAGGTATATCCACGGGCCGCCAAGGGCGTTACCAGGGAGCGGAGATCGGCGATGGAGTTGAGGTCCATCGGTACCTGTTCGGTGCCGTAGCCGCCGTCGAGATCGGTGCCGATGCCCACGTGGTTGGCGTTGCCGGCGATCTGGCAGATGTGGTCAATATGCTCGCAGATCTTCTCCATCTTGAGTTGGAAATCGGCGGGCTTGGACTTGTGATGAGTCCAGTTGTGGACCATCATGATGGCATCAAAGGCCATGCCGATGACGGCGCCACGGTCGACCAGCGCGCGGATCATGTCGTCGGAGAGTTGGCGGTTCCAATCGGCCAGGGCGCGGCAGTTGTGATGGGAGGCCCACAGGGGACCGCGATAGCGGCTGAGGGCATCCCAGAACGATTCGTCGCAGAGGTGGGTGACATCGAGAATGATGTGCAGCTCCTCCATCTGCTTGAGGAGCTCGTGGCCACGGGGCGTGAGGGGCCCCTCATCATCAGTGCCGTGGCCATAGACGCCGGGGCCGTAGTGGACAGGGCCGAGGGCGATGAGGCCCTGTTCACGGGCCTTTTCAAGATGCTTGGGGGAGAGAATGGAGTCGGCGCCTTCCAGGCTGAGGAGGTAGCCAATAGGCAGCTTGGTGGTGTCGGCGGCATCGCGCCAAAGGTCAGCGTGCGCGCTGACATCGGCCCATGTCCGCAGTTGGATGAGTTCGCCGGCATCCTCCATGGTGCGGTACCAGGCGAGTTGGCCCTGGGTTTGCGCCCACGCCTGCTCCGGACTCTGCCAGCCAGGGAGCTTGCTGAAGCGGCCCGAGTAGCGGGCGATTTGCGTGGCAACACAAACGCCGATGCGGCCGCGGCGCATCTCCGGAAGACAAACGGTGTTGTTGCCGCGGTCGGGAAGATCGTTCCGGCCGATTTCGCGGCGGCGGATCTCCACGAGCGGAAGGCGGATGTCGCGATTCCATTCCATGGCGTTCATGGAGAGATCGAGATGGGCGTCGAAGATCAGCGAAGGCTGGGACATGGGGAAGTCATAAGGATACACGACGATGCTGTTTGGTACGAGGGAGCCGGGAGCGTACGACCGGCTGATAAACTGACAGTTTGGGCGGCACGAAGCTACTTGTGGTGGTCGTCGACTACCAAGTCCCCGGTCTGGTGATGCAGCTGCTGCGATCCCTCGAAGGTCCGCTGGCGGAGTTCCCGTTGGCGCGGGTGGTAGTGGTCGAGAACAGCGGTGAGCACGCGGCCCAACAACTGGACGAGGCGATCGCTGCGGGCGGCTGGCAGCGGTGGGCGAGAGTGGTGACACCCGAGCAGAATCTGGGTTTCGCCGGAGGGAACAACCTGGCGGTTCGGGCAGCGTTGGCGAGTGACGACCCGCCCGACTTCGTCATGCTGCTGAATCCGGACACGGTGGTGACTCCGGATGCGCTTTCCGCGTTAGTCCGTGTTCTCAAGGAGCATCCCGAGGTTGGGATCGTGGGGAGCCGGCTGGAGTTCCCGGATGGCTCGCCGCAGGGGTCGCCGTTCCGCTTTCCTGGAATCGCGACCGAGATCGATCGCGGATTTCACTTCGGGCCAGTGAGTTGGCTGCTGCGCCGTTGGTCGATCTGCCCGGCCAAGCCTACGGCGGAGGGTCCAGTAGACTGGGTGGCCGGTGCGGCGATGATGATTCGCCGAGAGGTGCTTACGAGCATTGGCCTGCTGGACGAGCGGTTCCTCGCGTATTTCGAGGACGTCGATTACTGCCTCCGGGCTTGGCGCGGCGGTTGGAGCGTCTGGTATGTACCGGCGAGCGGCGTGGTTCATCTGGAGGGGCAGTCGTCCGGCTTGAGCGGCGGGGCGCCGGCGTGTCCACCCGACTACTGGTTTGCGGCTCGCCGCTACTACTTCGTGAAGAGTTACGGGCGGCTTCGGGCGGCGATGATCGACGCCGCGTTTCTCGCGAGCGCTGCGCTGGGGCAGTGGCGATGCCGGCTGCAGGGCAAGGCGTTGCCGCACCAACGGAAGGCCCTGGCGGCGGCCTGGAGATTCGCGGCATTTCGCCCGGCAAGAGGGAGCGGCACTGCGGCCGCCGCGCTACGGGCCGGGGCGTGGACCGCCCTGGGATTCGGCGGCAGCCAATTGCTCCGGCTGCTGTTCAATCTCGTGGCGACGCGGCTCCTGTTTCCGGAGTTGTTCGGCGTGGTGGCGATTGCCAATGTGGTGGTGCTCGGCTTGGGATTGAGCTTTGACCTGGGAACAGGCCTGAGCATCATCCGCGAGCAAAAGGGCGAAAACGTCCGGTTCCTCCGAACGGCTTGGACGTTGCAGGTGCTGCGCGGGTTCGTGTTGTGGGGAATGAGCGGTCTGGTGGCATGGCCGCTAGCCAGCTTCTACGGGGAGCCGCGCCTGCTGTGGCTAATACCGCTGTTGGGAAGCAGCGCGGTGCTCACGGGATGGCAATCGATTTGGTTGTCGACTTCGGTGCGAAAGATGGCACTGCACCCGGTGGTGATGGTCGATCTGGGATCGCAGTTAGCCGGCGGGGCAGCGATGGTGTTATGGGCGTGGCTACGTCCTGGCGTCGAGGCGCTGGTGGCCGGGTCTCTGATCCCGCCGCTGGTGAAGCTGGTGCTCAGCCATTGGCAGTCCGGCTGGACCGACCGCCTGGCATGGGATGGCGACGCGGTGCGCCGCATTTTCACCTTTGGGCGATGGGTGTGGGTGGGGAGCGCCATCTACTTCTTCTCGTCGCAGGTGGATCGCCTGCTGCTGGGGAAACTGGTGCCGATGGAGTTGCTGGGCGTCTATGGGATTGCGTCGGCACTCGCCGAGTTTCCGCGTGCCTTCGTGTTGGCCATCGGGGGCAACGTGCTTTTCCCGGCCTATTCCCGGCTGCTCGGTACGACGGGCGATCGCCTGCATGCCGCCATGGAGCGCAGCCGGCGGCCCGTGCTGGGAGTAATGGTGCTCGTAATCGTGGCCGGCACAGTGGCTGGGGATCTGGCTCTGCGCGTGGCCTTTGACGAGCGGTACCATGCCGCGGCCTGGATGTTTCCGCTGCTGGTCTTCGGCATCTGGCCGGCGGCCCTGGTGCAAAGCAGCGGTCCGGCGCTGCTGGCGGTGGGAAAGCCGAAGTACTCCGCCTATGCCAACACCGCGAAGTTTGTCTTCACGTTGGTGGCGCTACCGCTGGGGTTTCACTGGGCGGGTTTGGCGGGGGCCGTAGTGGCAGTGGCCTTGAACGACCTTCCTTCCTACGCCGTGACCTGCTATGGGCTCCAACGGGAGCGGCTATGGCCGGCCCGCCAGGACTTGCGGGCGACGTTGCTCCTGCTGGGCCTGCTCGCGGCAGGGTTGGCGATTCGATTTCTGCTGGGGGCTGGCTTTCCGTGGGGAGGAGTGCGGTGATCGAGGCTCGCTATCTGCTGGCCTTGAACGTCCTGTGTTACCGGGATACGAAGGATGCGCATGGCTTCGATCGGCTCTGGCAGAAGGACCTGCAGGAGCATCTGCGCTATTTGAGCCATGTGACGCTGGCATCGCCCTGCGCACCGATGCGGCCGGGCGAGTACGGCGGGATCGATAGCCCCCGGCTTCATTACCGGGATCTGCCGCGGCCTTCGTCCTTCGGGCACGCACTGATGCAGTTGCCGCTCACGCTATGGAGGCTTTGGAAGGCGACGGGGGAGGCGGCCATCGTGCATACGTGCGTAGCGGGCTGGCCGATCCCGATGGGCTGGCTGGCGACGCCGCTGGCGAAGTGGCGAGGGAAACAGCTGGTGATTGTCGTCGAATCAGCGCCTTGGCGTCTGTTCCCCGGCGGCCCGGCGGATTGGCGGGCGCGCCTCCGGGCGGCCGTTTTCGAGCGGGTGTCGCGTTGGTGCTTGCGGCAGGCGGACCTAGTTGTCGTCACCCAGGACGGCTATCGCAGCCTGGTGGCGGACGGGAAGAGTTGCCATACGATCCCGGCGGCGTGGATTGACGAAGAGACCGTACTTTCCGACGCCACGGCGCAGAAGGCTTGGGCGGAGAAGCTCGCCGACCCGCCCGAGTTGCTGTACGCGGGCCGGCTCGAGCCGAGCAAGGGAGTACGGACTCTGTTAGAGGCGATGGAGATTCTGGCCGCGCGGCGGGTAGCGATCCGGCTTACGATTATCGGCGAAGGCTCCTTGCGAAACGAGTGCGAATCCGCGGCGCGCCGATCCACGGGAACGGTCGAGATCCGGGTGCATCCGCCGATCGCTTACGGCGACGACTTTTTCGATTTCTTGCGCCGCCATCGGGCGCTCGTAACGCCGAGCCTTTCCGATGAGCAGCCCCGCATTGTCTACGACGCGTTCTCGCAAGCGGTGCCCGTGATTGCCAGCGATACGCCGGGACTTTCGCGAAGCGTACGGGAGGGAGTGACCGGCCTGCTGGTGCCGGCTGGAGACGCCGCCTGGGCCGAGCGATTGGCCGCGTGCGCGGCAGACTTGGGGCGGTGCCGGGAGATGGGGATGGCGGCCGTGGCGGAGGCCCGCGCCAACACCCATCAGGAGATGCACCGGCGCCGGGCGCGGCTGCTCGAAGCAATGCTGCTCAGGAAACCTGCGTGCTAGGTTAGACAAAGTGAGTGATCGGCAACAAAAGGCGGGCCTCTGGCAGCAGGTGCGAGAGGATTGGCAGGCTCACGGGAGAGACTGGACCAAACCGGGCTTTCGAGCGGTGGCGATCCATCGGTTTGGAGTGTGGCGGATGGGCATCCGCGCCAAGTGGTTGCGCGCGCCGTTTAGCGTCGTTTATCGGATGCTCTACCGCCGGGTGCGCAATGGCTACGCGATCGATCTTCCTTACTCGGTGCGCCTGGGGCGCCGCGTGGTGGTGGAGCACTGCGGGGCCATCGTGATCCATGGAAGTGCTTCGCTGGGAGACGACTGTATCGTCCGGCAGGGGGTAACGCTGGGGAATCGCTATCTCGACCGTCCCTTCGAGGCGCCGCAACTGGGAGCCCGCGTGAACATTGGCGCCGGGGCCAAGATTCTGGGCGGGGTGACGATCGGCGACGACGTGCAGATTGGCGCCAATGCGGTGGTGCTGCAGGATGTGCCGCAGGGAGCGACGGTAGCCGGGATACCAGCCCGGATAGTCAAGGATGCGCACGGAGGGAGCCATGCCACGTTGGGCAGTCGTGGCCGTCGGGCGGAATGAGAGCAAGCGGCTCGCCCGTTGCCTGGAAGCAGCGCGGCGAGACGACGGCCTGCTCGTGTATGTCGACTCCGGTTCAACGGACGGGAGTCCGTCAATAGCGCGCGGGCTGGGCGTCCCGGTGGTGGAACTCGACCCGAAGCTGCCGTTTACGGCGGCGCGGGCGCGCAACGAAGGCCTGGAGTGGGCACTGGCGCGATGCCCGGAGTTGGCGTTTGTCCAGTTTGTGGATGCGGACTGCGAGTTAGCAGCCGGATGGCTGGAACGAGCGATGAGCGAGTTGCAAGCCGAGGCCACCCTGGGAGCCGTCGGAGGCCGGCTGCGGGAGGCCGCCCCCGAAGCATCCGTCTACAACCTACTCGTCGATCTGGAGTGGGATACCCCGGTTGGCGATACGGGTGCGTGTCTGGGCACCGTGATGATGCGGGTGGAGGCGTTCCGCGAGGCAGGGGGCTTTGATCCCCGACTGATCGCCGGCGAGGAGCCGGATCTCTGCATCCGGCTGCGCCGCCAGGGCTGGAAGATCCGCCGGCTGGCCGACGAGATGTCGACCCACGATGCCCGCATGACCCGGCTGTGGCAATGGTGGCAGCGCACCGTGCGCGCCGGCCACGCCTACGCCGAGGGCCGGTCGCGCTATGGTGACGCGCCCGAGCGGCATTGGCGAAAAGAGTGCCGGAGCATCTGGTGTTGGACCGCACTGGCGACGGCAGCATTGGCGTTGGCGTGGCCGAGCGGAGGATGGTCGCTGCTGCTGCTGGCAGCTTTCCCATTGCAGATACTGCGCATTGCGCGGCGCCGGAAGCAGTCTGGAACGCCCGCGCGGGCGGCGCTCCTGTATGGCGTCTCGTGCATGCTGGGGAAGTTTCCGCAGGCGGTTGGACAGATGCGCTTTCATCTGCGGAGAGCACGCGGAGGCACACCCGCTTTGATCGAGTATCAGAATCAGCGAAAGGTGTCGCCGTGAGTCCGCTTCGCGTCGCTTATCTGGTGAATCAGTATCCCAAGGTAAGCCACAGCTTTATCCGGCGGGAGATTGCGGCGCTGGAGAACATGGGAATCCAGGTGGCGCGCTTCTCCATCCGCCCCTGCCGCGAAAACCTGCCCGATCCGGCCGACCGCGCCGAACACGGGCGCACGCTGGCGCTGCTGGACCGCCCGTGGTCCCTCTTCACCGCCCTGGCGCGGACCCTGCTCACCGCGCCCGCTCCCTTTCTACGCGGGCTCCGCGCGACCTTCCGCATGGGATGGCGTTCCGATCGCGGTCTGATCCCCCATATGGCCTACCTGCTCGAGGCCTGCCGCTTGGTGGGCCACCTGCGCGACGGACAAGTAGATCATCTGCACGCGCACTTCGCCACCAATCCCGCGGCGGTGGCCATGCTTTGCCGAATCCTGGGGGGCCCGCCCTACAGCTTCACCGCGCACGGTCCGGACGATTTCGACCGGGCCCCCGCGTTGAGCTTGGGAGAAAAAATCGCCGGAGCGAAGTTCGTGACCTCCGTGAGCGCCTACGGCCGCAGCCAGTTGCTGCGGTGGTCGGAGAGCCAGCACTGGGACAAGATTCACGTGGTCCCCATGGGGTTGGACTCCGCCTTTCTCGAAGCAAAAGCGGCGCCCATTCCCGACACCCGGATGTTGGTGTCCATTGGCCGGCTGCACGAGCAGAAGGGGCAACTCCTCCTGCTCGAAGCGATGGCGCTGTTGGCGGCGCAGGATTACCCGTGCGAGCTTCTGCTGATCGGCGAGGGCCCCTTGCGTCCGGCGCTCGAAGCCGCCGTGGAGCGGCTGAAGCTGCAAGCCTCCGTCCGGCTGGCCGGCGCCTTGGCGGCGGAGGCGATCCGCGGCCATCTCCTGGCAGCCCGGGTGTTCGTGTTGCCGAGCTTCGCCGAGAATCTGCCGATCGTGCTTATGGAAGCGCTGGCGCTGGAGCGGCCGGTGATTGCGACCCACATCGCGGGCATCCCGGAACTCGTGGAGAACGGGGCCTGCGGCTGGCTGGTGGCGCCGGGGGATGTGCACGCCATCGCCGCGGCCATCCGCGACGCGCTCGACACCCCGGCATCGCGACTCGCGGCGATGGGCAGCGAGGGCGCCCGCCGGGTCCGCCGCCATCATGATGCGCGCCATGGCGCGGCACGGTTGGCCGAATACTTTCGCGGTGGAAACGCGGCATGACGGGCGGAGAGCTGCTGCTGTGGGCAGCTACGATCGCCGTGGTCACCCCGATCGCCGTCTTCGTCGTCGAGTGCCTCGCGGCCCTGCTCCCCCCTCGAGAGGAGGCGCCGCTCGGAGAGCGCCCGCCGGCGGTCGTACTGATCCCCGCGCACAACGAAGCCGCCGGGATCGCGGACACGCTTGCCTCCGTACGAATGCAGTTGAGCCCTGGCGATGAGGTGCTCGTGGTGGCCGACAATTGCACGGACGATACGGCGGCCATCGCCCGGCGGGAGGGAGCGACGGTCCTCGAGCGAGTCAATCCCGAACTGCGAGGCAAGTCGTATGCCTTGGATACCGGTGTCCGATGGCTGGCCGAACGGGTACGGCCGCCCGAGATCGTCATCATTCTCGATGCCGATACCCTGCCCTGCCCCGGCGCGATTGAGGAGTTGGCGCGAACGGCGCACCACTACCACCAGCCCGTGCAGGGGGCCTATACCCTGCGTGCAGCGGGAACGCAGGTCTCCTCCGCGCTGGCCGCGTTTGCGTTTACCGTCCGCAACGTCGTCCGCCCGCAGGGCCTGCGGCGCCTCGGCCTGCCCTGCCTGCTGCACGGCTCCGGGATGGCTTTCCCTTGGCCGATCCTCTCCCGGGCGGCGCTCGCCAGCGGCCAATTGGCGGAAGATCGCTGGCTGGCGGTGGACCTCGCTTTGGCCGGACATTGCACGCGCTTCTCGCCCGCCTCGATCACGGGCGCCTTCCCCACCGCCGCAAAGGCGGTGCGCACACAGCGGGAGCGTTGGGAGCACGGGCATCTGGAGACCATGCTCCGCCAGACGCCCCGGCTACTCGCCGGGGCCGTGCGCCAACGAAGGGCGGTACTTCTGGCGTTAGCCCTAGAACTCGCAGTACCTCCTCTGTCTTTATTGGCGATTTGGTGGTTTGTTATCCTGCTATGTCAGGGAGTTGTCCTGGTTTTGGGTGGCCCTTGGCAACCGATGCTGGTGCTGGCGGTAACGGGCGTGGTTTGGCTCGGTACCCTCAGCATGGTACGGCGGCGGATCGGATCTCCGGGAGGTAAGGCCGGGGACGTCGTGCACTATATTGGGTCGAAATTGGCGTTGTATGGGACATATCTCTGGAAGCGGCAGAAACGTTGGATTCCTACCGAGCGCGATGGGGCTTCGGACGAACGCTCTAGCGGTCGCTCGGGATGAGAGATTGCCCACCGTCTCGCTGCTGGGCGCCCGCATCACGGCGCTCGATGAACGTCAGATCGTTGCTTTTTTCTGCAAAGAGATAGCGGCCGGCCGCGGCGGCTGGATCTTCACGATGAATCTGGACCATCTGCGGCGTTTCGTGAAGGGGCCAGTGCGGGAACAGTGTCACCGGCTGGCGACGATTATTACTCCGGATGGCATGCCGCTACTGTGGGCCAGCCGCTTGCAAGGGACGCCCGTGCCGGATCGGGTGAGCGGCGCTGACTTGATTCTTTCGATGACCGCGGCCGCGGCCCGCCGCAATTATTCCATCTTTCTCATTGGAGGCAATGGGGGAGCGGCCGAGGCTACGGCCGCCACGCTCCGGCAGATGCACCCCGGGCTCCGAATCGCCGGGATCAATTCGGCGTGGTTTGAAGCCGACGGCAGCAGTCCGGCCATGGACGCCTTGGTCGACGAACTGCGCCGGACTCGGCCCGACCTGGTATTCGTCGGAATTGGATCGCCCAAATCGGAGCGGATCACGGAACGGTTGCGGGCGAGCGTGGGAGCGGTCATGCCATCGACCTGGTGGATTGGCGTAGGCATCTCGTTCAGCTTCCTCTCCGGCCAGATCCCGCGCGCCCCGCACTGGATGCAGCGCTCTGGGCTCGAGTGGGTGCACCGCCTTTGCCAGGAACCCCGTCGCCTGGCCAAGCGCTACCTGGTCGATGGCCTGCCTTTTGCGGTGACGCTCTTCGCCCGGAGCTGGCTCCGGCGCTGGCGCCCCCCATCCCCGCATGAAGAGTAGTTCCGCCTGCGTCGCCGTCACACTGGTGATCTTTGCCATCGTGACGTTGATCCAGCTTCGCGGGGGAGTGTTCGAAGCCGACCTGGCCTCTCACCCCGACGAAGCGGCCCACTTCATCACCGGGGCGATGGTGTATGACTACCTGCGCACCGCCATCGGATCCTCACCCATGGCCTTCGCCGAGGAGTATTACGCCCGCTACCCGAAGGTCGCTTTCGGCCACTGGCCTCCCGGCTTCTATGGGATCCAAGCCGCCTGGTACGCGCTCTTTGGCGTTTCGACGACAGCGGGAATGTCGCTGGTGGGGTGCGTGGCGGCCCTGGCGATCGCGGTTCTCGCCTGGCGGATCCACCGTCTCCACGGCGTCTGGATCAGCGTCGTGTGCACCGCGATCACGCTGGCGCTGCCCTTGGTGCAGCAGGCGATGTTGACGATCCTCTCCGACATGGCGGCGGCGCTGTTCACGCTCCTGGCTCTATTCGCTTTAGGCGAGGCCTGGGAGCGCCCCAGCTTACGAGCGTGGGTTGGCTTCTGTGGTTGGATGATAGCGGCCCTGGTGACGAAGTCGAGCGCCCTGCCTTTGGCATTCATGGCCCCCCTGGCCGCTCTACCGCTTCTCCGGGGAACGTCGTGGCGTCCGCGCTCCTGGTGGGTTGTCACCGGAATCGTCATTGGCCTCGTAGGTGCCGCCGCGGCGGCGTTGGGGGTCGTTTTGCGATATCGGGGCTCCACGATGTTTGCCATCAACTGGCTCGAACGGCTGCCGCACTTGGCTTCGCTGCTGAGCGTTGTGCCATGGCCAGTCGGGCTGATGGCCGCCGCCGGCCTGTTCCGGGATTCCCGCGCGGGGACGGAACGCACGACGCTGGTGAAAGTCCTCGTGCTGTTCCTCGCAACCTCCATCCCGGCCCAGTTGTTTGCCCGCGATGTGGTCGAGACGCGCTATTTCTTGCCGCTGTTGTTTGCGATTCTGCTTCTGTGCGCGGAAGGTCTCCACCGCCTGTTCGATCAGTTGCCGGCAGCCAATCCTAGAAAGGGGTTAGCGCTCCGGCTGGCGCTGGGCGTGGGGCTGGTGCTTCTTACCATCCAACTCACCCCAGCCTTTACGAGCCCCTGGCGACGTGGCTATCGCGAGGTGGCGCGAGCGATTCCAGCGCCGTCCGTGGTGCTCATCTCGGCCGATGCGTCGGGTGAGGGCGCCTTTATTGCAGCCCGCCGAAGCGAGGGCGGCGGGACAGCTGCGCGTACTGGCTTTGTCCTCCGGGCTTCGAAGCTCCTGCTGCGTTCGGACTGGATGGGCCGCGTCTACGAACCGAAGGTCTCCACCGTAGAGCAGTTGCACGAGATCCTCGATCGATCCAGCGTGCGCTTTCTCGTACTCGACAAGACCGGATTTGAGTTCCTCCCGACCCGCCCCCAGCATCGCCTACTCCTTACCGCCGTCCAGGACTCCCGCCGTTTTCGATTGGCCGGCGAATTCCCGGTGACCAGTCGAGACGCGCGCTGGGGGAACGCCATCGCAGTCTACGAGAATCTCCTGCTCCCCAAGAACCAGTCCGGGGTAGTTCGCCTGGACTTAACGAATAGTCTGGGACGCATTTTGGAGGTCCGTGTTCCTTCGCTATCGGACGAGCCGGATCCGCCGATGGCGCCGCCACCGCCGGTGCTCTCCAATGTGGCCGCGACTCTCCGGCTGGAGCCGGCGGAGGATCAAGTCGACTGGACCGGGGGTGCGGGCAAGGTCTACGTAGCCGGGCCGGAAGGCGCCCAATGGAACGTGGATTCTATCCCCTCGTGGATTCATGTAGCGGAAACCCGCGGCGCCGTTTCGTACACGGTGGAGCCGAACGATACCGGAGAGCGAAGGTCGGCCATCTTACGCATAGGCCAGAGACCATATCCGGTAACCCAGGCCCGATCTCCCTACATCGCTATCCCGTACACGGAGCGGTTCACGGACTGGCAGGATCGGTGGGTTCTCGCGCAGCACGGCGAAAGAGCGTTTCTGCGAAACGGACCCACCACGCCGGACCTGGGCGCGACGGCGCTGGTGGAGAAGGCGCGAGTGGACCCCGCTCCCCACCTGACGCAGCTCTCGCTTCCCTTCGTGCGGCTTGAGCCCGGCCAGCGGTACCAGCTTTCCTTCTGGATCAAGTCCGAGCGAAGAGCGGAACTCGAGGTCGTTTTGTCCAACAAGCGGCCGCCACATGCCTTCTGTGGCTTCGCCGAAAAGTTCTCCGCCACGGCCACTTGGACGCGGTTCTCCTTTCCGCTCCAGACCGCCGGCGGGGGCTGCACGCCGGAGACGAACCGGCTATCCTTCCAACTCGGCGGTCTTTCCGGCCAGTTGTGGCTCGCCGACCTCGCGATTCTGCCGCAGTAGCGTGGCCGATGCGGCCCCCAGTCCCCCAGCCGCCAGAAGAAAGACCGGACTGCCCATATCATTCACCAGGTTGTCGATGGCGAGCAGGATCAGGACGACTGCCCACGCGGCAGCCGGCGCCAGATCCGGCGCCCTCCATTGCGCGGGGGGGACGGCCCGCAAAAAGAGGAGGATCGGGGTCAGGATCGTTGCCAGTACGCCGGCCAGCCCGACCAGCCCGAACTGTCCGTAGACGATCACCCACAGGCTATCCGCCTCGATGAACTGCCCCGCCGGAGAGGTGAAGGCAGCGGCGCCACGACCGAGGCCCAAGAACGGACTTCGGCTGGCGTTCGCCACAATAAGGTTCTCGTGCTCGAACCGGTAGGCCAGGGACTGCGCTTTTTCCGGGTTGACGGGGGCAATGACGCGCCGGGTGCTTTCGCCTTGCCAAACTCCGGACGCGCGAACCGCCACAAAAGCCGGCACGGCGGCCAGCAGACAAGCAACCAGAACGCGGCTCCGGGTGTAGGTCGTGAGCAGCAGGATGGCAATTCCGGCCGGCAACAGGATCCACGCGTTGACGCTGCGGCTGGCGATGGTCGTCAGCAACAGAGCCAGCACCGCCCATCCGGCCAGCCGGCCTCCGCGAAGCTGGCCCTGGCGCCACATCCAGAAACCGATCACGGACGCTGCCGTCATCCAGAGCGCGAGCATCAGTCCCATGTGCATAAACACGCTGGGACGCCATCCCCCGAAACGGTTCGCCATATGGAGTTCGTGCGGATAAAAGCCATAGAGCATCTGGTGAAGCCGCGGTCCCGCCCACATCTCATAGAGGCAAAGCGGCACGTAGAGTAGTGCCGCGGCGACCTGGGCCAGGGCCAACTCCCGCAGTCCGGCCCAGTCCGCCAGATAGACGCGGCCGAGCAGATACGGCGCGCCCCATTGCACGAACTGCCACAGGAAGACGGATGCCGCCTCCCAGGCGCTGCCGGAGTTCCACCAAGTAGAGACGACAGGCGAAACGCAAACGACCGCTACCGGGAGATCGATCCACTGCGGGCGTAGAGCGAGCAGCCGCCGCGCGTCGAACAGAACCACGGCCAGCCATGCGGCGAGCACGACGGACATGGGCTTATTGAAGTTGGGCCATCCTGGCGTATCGAAGCTCGCCACCGGGAGAAAAAGCCACCCGGCGAGGACCGCAACGATCACCACCCGCCGGAGCGGCAGGAAGGCCGCGAGCGCCACTACGAAGGGGATCCATCCGATCAGAGCGATGGGTACGAGCAAGGTCATTGTTGCTGTCTACGGCGCGGCTCGCGCGAGAACGCCGTGATAAAAGCGTAGCAGGCGACCGGGTCGCCACGATCATCCCTTCGAGGATAGCGATGCGTGAACACGAACGGAATCGTACTTAATGGCCGGCCTGGCAAGCGCGGTCTCCCACAGCAGTTGCCAAGCCTGGACTCCGTAGTCCGGACCGGGCTGGATGCGGGACTGTACGGCCAACCATTCCGGCTTGAACTGTCGAGTGTAGCCCGTGTAGAACGTCTTCACGACGGTCAGCCCGGCAGCCTGCAGCAGCCGCGTGAGCGAATTCGCCGTGAACAGGTGCAGGTGGCGAGGCACATCCGCCCAGGGCCAAGCGCCGTGGAGCCGGTGCAGGCCCAAGGCTTCGTTGTTCGGCACTTCGACGATGACCGTACCGTCCCCGGGAGTCAGGATCTGCCGGATGTTCTCGAGCGCGCGGGCCGGTTCCCTGCAATGTTCCAACACGTGCGAAAGCAGGACTACGTCGAACCGGCGGCCGGTGATGGCGGGCGGCAGGTGTTCCGCCGTTCCCTCGTAAACCTCCGCTTCCCTCTGGGCCACGGTGCGGGCGGCCGCATTGATTTCGACCCCGGTCACTTGATAGCCGCAATCCCGAAAGAGGCGCAGTTGGTGGCCACTGCCGCAGCCGATGTCACAGAGAGTGGGCGCCTCATGCCGGGCCGGCAGATCCACTTCGGCCGGTGAGAGGTCGCGGCCCTGATCGAAAGACCACGCCAGCCGGATGCGCAGCCGTTCGAGAAAAGTTGGCGGAGAGGCTGGCGTAGTGTCCCAGGGCTGGTAGTAGCCGGAGACCTCGTAGAAGCCGGCGACTGTGGTGGCATCGAAGTCTCCGGCCACCCGGCCGTAACCGCAAGCGCTACACCAGTGCACGGCGTAACGGGCGCTGTCGTGCGGGCGCCGGTAGTCGTGCGTGCTGAACAGGGGTGGCATCAAGCCACGGCAGAGCGGGCAATTCATCTTCCGCTTTCCTACTATAGCGGGACCGCGACGGACCATTGAGCGATCCCTGCGGCTTCGTCTGCGCGACGGTTTCGCGAGGCTGCATCCTTGCGCCACCCCCAAGAGTTGTATCGTGGAATTTGGGGATTTCCCGCGGGAGTTTTGCAAATTTGAGTGAGACCGTTTACCCCCTTTCGCTGCAGGCGAACGGGGGCCCTCTGTTCACGGACGGCGTCTGGTCCGGCTATGTGGCGTTTGATACTCCGGGCCTGACCTTAGCCCAACTGGAGGCCGTGGCCCACTACTACTACTCGTTGGGATACGGATACTTCTGCCCGACCATGGTCACCTCCAGCCCGGAGGCCTATCAGGCCAATCTCCCCGTGTTCCGCGCCGCGCGCGATCAGGACTGGGGCCAAGGGATTCTGCCCCCCCATCTGGAAGGTCCCTTCTTTTCGCCGGACTGCATGGGTGCGCACAACCCCAGCCTCCGCCAGGAACCGAGCATCGCCTTCGCCGAAAAGCTTATCGCCTGGTCCGGCGGCTTTCTTGGCTTCCTCACCATGGCCCCGGAACGGCCGGGCGCTCTCGAAACAATCCGCTTCCTTGCGTCACAAGGCGTTGGCGTGAGCCTTGGCCATATGAACCCGGTAGTCGAAGAGATCCAGGCCGCCCTCGAGGCCGGCGCCACCGCATTCACACACGTACTGAACGCGGCCACCCGCGACAAGCTCTCCGCCAAAGACCTGCGCATGGTAGCCCAGTTCACGGACCGCCGCGCCTGGTCGATGATCATCCCCGACGCCGTCCATGTGCCCGCGTACGCGGTGCAATTAATGGCGCAGAGTAAAGGGCCGGATAAGGTAATCTTCGTCGCGGACGAAAGTCCGTTGATCGGCGCGCCCGAAGGAACCACGGCCGAGCTTTGGGGCCAGACCTTTGCCATTCGGCGGGACGCCGCCGGCCGCCTCCGTTCGTTCGAACTTAGCGGATCCTGCACCACGTTAATCGAGTGCATGAACATCGCCCACGCCTGGGGCCTTCCCCGCGCGGTGATCGAAGCCGCCGTCACCACGAACGCCGCCGCTTTTCTTGGGCCCTCGCTCCAACGCTGGCAAATCTCCTTGGCGGAAACTCCAACGCACACCCAGGGCGTGGCCTTTGACGGGGCCTCCTACGTCCCGGGAGACCGAAACTAAATGCAACTGATTCCCCCCTCCATCACACCGAGTCTCGACCCCGACTTCCGCCCCGCGGCGCTGGCCTGGCGGGCCTTTGCCGACTCCATCGCCGGACAGGCGCGCCCCATCCGGATCGCCATCGAGCAGGGCGACGGCTCCACCTACGTTTTCGAGCGGAACATTTCCCAAGACAACGTGGCGGTCAACCTGCGCTACCTCGAGCGCGAATTGAAGTTTTTGCTCTGGGCCGTGGGCGGCTTCCGTATTCATCTGGATGCGCCCGCAGAGTTGGTTGTCCTGCTGCGTGACTACGTCTACCGCTACGACGCCAATCGCCTCTTTGACCAGGAGGTGATGGGGCCGACGATTTATGGCCGCCCCTGCGAGGTTGTTCACGCGCCGGGATCGGCCTTTCCGGCGGCGCGCCATGTGACGCTGCCGCTCGGCCGCCATCGGGGCGGCTGCCGCGTGGCGATCGACAAAGGCGCCTCCGACATCAAGGCCTATGCCGAACAGGACGGGGTAACGACCTTCGCCGGAGAGTTCAAATGGGACCCGAAGCCGCAGACGGATCCGGCCTATCACAACCATCATATCCGCCACGCCATTGCGGCGGCGGCGGCGACGCTGCCGCGGGTGGATGCGATTGGCGTGAGTTCAGCCGGGGTCTACATCGCCAACGAGCCACGAATCGCTTCCCTGTTCCGGGGCCTGTCGCGGGCGGATTTCGAGCGCGCGATCGTGCCGATGTACCACCGCATTCGCGAGGAGTTTGGGGGCATTCCATTGATTGTCGCCAACGATGGCGCGGTGTCGGCGCTGGCCGGGTCGATGTCGTTGAACCGGAACCGGGTCCTGGGGGTGGCGTTTGGCAGCAGCCTTGCGGCGGGCTATGTTGACGCCGGGGGCAATATCACGACCTGGTTGGACGAGTTGGCATTCGTCCCCATCGACATGAACCCCTTGGCTCCGGCGGACGAATGGTCGAACGACCGGGGATGCGGTGTGCAGTACCTCTCCCAGCAGGCGGTGAACCGGCTGCTGACGCCCGCGGGGATTGTGTTTCCCGCCGAGATGGGGGTTCCCGAGCGGCTCGAGCACGTGCAGGCGATGCACCGGCAGGGCGATCCAAGGACGGCCGGGATCTACCAGACGATCGGGGTCTACTTTGGGTACGCGCTCGCGCACTACGCCAACTACTACGACATGGGCACGGTGTTGGTGATGGGCCGGGTGACGACCGGCGAAGGCGGGGAGATGATTCTTCGGGTGGCCAATGAAGTCCTGGCCAAGGACTTCCCCCACCTCAGCATCGATATCCGGCTGCCGGACGAAGCCAGCCGCCGGGTGGGCCAGGCGGCCGCTGCAGCGTCGCTGCCGCAGATCTAGCCAGAGCCCCAAATCAACTACTGCAACAGAGGAATCTCTAGGTGGCTGGCGAAAGAGTCTGCCGCCGCCACCTGCTCAACGATCGCGAGTGCGTCCCGATAGGCGGCCACAACCTGATCGATGGCGAAATCATCATGCGCCAACGACGGAAGCATATAACCCACGAAGGTTAAAACCCCTCGCTGCAGCAGTTCCTGCTGCAGCAGGGTGCGGCGCAGACGGCGCCGAAACGGGTCTGGCTCGTCGTATTTGTAGATCATCCGGATCGGCAGGCCGATCATGGCGCCTGCGGCTCCAACCTCCTGGCTGACGGCGTCGATACCGTCGAACAGCCGCCTGCCAATCCGGTCGATTGCCGCCGGGACGTCGTCCCGCTCGTAAATCGTCAACGCCGCTCTCGCCGCTGCCAGGGAATACATCTCGCCTCGGAAGGTCGGATAGTACGCTGCTTGAGAGAGAGTTCCGCCCAAAATGGCCTTCTTCCCGGTCAGAGCCGAAAGCGCCATTCCTCCGCTCAATGCCTTCCCCCAACAGGTCAAATCCGGCACAACGCCCGTAGCCTGCTGCACGCTTCCCCCGGCATAACGGAAGCCGGTAATGATCTCATCGAAAATCAAAACGATCCGTTGCCGATCGCAAAGCCGCCGGACCGCGGCGAGGAACTCCCGATCCGCATCGAGGATGGGTCCGTCCACACTGACCGCCTGCGCGCCCGGCTCAATCATCACCGCCGCAACTTCGCCGGCGTGGTCGGCCAGCAACTGCTCTAAGCTCCGGAGGTCGTTCGGAGGGAAGCGGAACAGCTCGGGCGGCGAGCCCGGCGAAGATAGCTCCGGCTGGACCTGTTGGACATACCAATCGTGCCAGCCGTGGTAGCCGCTGTAAAGGATCTTTCTGCGCCGGGTATGGAGGCGAGCGACCCGCACGGCCACGGTGCAGGCGTCCGACCCGTGCTTGCCGAAAAGCACCATCTCCGCTCCGGGCGTACGCCGGCGGAGCATCTGCGACACCTCGATTTCGAGCACGTGGGGCAGCGTCATCAAAGCACTCGTGGTCAATCGTGCCGCGATCGCGGCTTGAATCTCCGGGTGGGCATATCCAAGCAACGCCGATCCCCCGGTCATCGCCAGATCAATCCACTGATTCCCCTCAAGGTCGGTTAAACGGCATCCCGCGGCATTCGCCATCACGCTCGGGTAGGGCCGCCCGCTACGGCTCTTCAGGATGCACTCCCCCGGCAGCCAGAAGGCCCAATTCGAGTCCATCGAGATAGCCATTGCCTCCGCCGAAGGACCCGAAAGCGCTGGGCCTACACTGAGTTCCCAGTTCAATGCCTCCGCCCCGGGCCCTTCGAACCAAGTAACCTGCTGCTCCACCAGCTTGAACTGCAACGAGCATCTCCCCCGGTCGGCCGGAGTTTCCATCCGAAAGGTAATGAGCGCCTCCTCATCTGGCAGGGTGTCGGCGGGTAAGTCAATCTGACGGCTGACCACCCCATTCACGATCACCGCCAACTGCGTCGGACGTCCCTCGCTCTCCGTCCGCCGCCAAAGCCTGGAGCCCGTGTTCTGGCAGCGGAGGTACACCTGGTACGCGGCGCCGGCCGGCCACACCGCGGGCAAATTATGTTCGAGCCAAGCCACTCCATGCTCCGGCCTCCGGTCGGCCTCCGTGGCAGGAACCGCGACATGAAGCGGCCTGGCACCGTGTTGCTCGAACCACGCGGTGTTCTGTTCAACGAAGGTAAACCGGAGACTTCGGATACCACGGTCCTGGCCGGGAGGAAATTCGATCGGGAAATCGAATTCGACTTCGCCGTGGCTCTCCACATCATGCGGCAGCTCGACAATCCGTAGGAGTTCGGTCTTCTGATAAACGAGCAGGTTAACGGAATATCCGGCGGGATGGCGGGCTGGCCAACGCCTCGTGCCCTGATTCTTCACCCGCAGCCTAATCCGGTGCTCAAGTCCAGAAGGCAACAGCGCGGGAATTTCGGATGCGAGCCAACCAACAGCGTAGGGCCCAGCCGCCACGGCCTCCACCGGTTTCCGTTCCGTTTGCGCGTTCTCCTGTCCGGCGGGCGAGTCCGCGAGTACACGAACGGTTCCCGAGAAGATCTCCACCCCAGCTTCCCGGCGGAACTGCTCCTGTTGCGCTACCAAGACAAGACGGACGGCGAGCGTAGCAGGCTCGACCGGCGGTACAACGTCAAACACGAAGCGATGACGGCAGAACGGCTGAATGTCCCGCGGGAGGACCAGCGTCTGGACCGGCTGTCCCTCCACGTCGACGAGCAGCCGCACCTCGGCTGGGTGTTCTCCCGCGGGGGGATACCATCCGCGGGTGCCGGTGTTTTCGACGTGGGCATATAGACACAATGGACGAGCCGCCTCCCACTCCGCTGGAATGTGCCAGTTGAGGAGCCGGGCGCTGAACTCCAGCCCCCCATAAAGGAGAGTCTGCCGTTCCTTTACGGGAGGAATCAGACCCTGTTCGGCCAGTTCGTGCATCTGCTGATGCGCTCCTTGGAGCAAAGCGGGCACCCGCAGACCCACCGGGCAGCGGCACGTTACGTTGGCACAGGTTGTACAGGCGAGTTCAAGGTACGGATAGACTTCGAAATACTCACAGTCCTTGTGTAACTCGTAAGTTGCACTCGGGTACTGATTGACGAGCGCAGACCGCAGCATATTGGACAGCGGGAGTTGCTGGCTGCAGGTCTCGTCGCATTGGCCGCAACGGCTGCAGATGTTGGCCTGGGTTTCCGTCAGTAATCCCGTGAGCGCTTCGCGAGCCCCGGCCGACAGCGTCTTCCGTTTCACCCCGGCCGCAGCGTTCTGGCGGGCTTCGTCCACCGAAGCGGTGCCCGGCACCACACTGGCGATTCGGCGATCTTCGAGCAGTTCGCGCAGGATCGTCTCGGCGGGTACAACCGCGTGGCCGGCCAGTGCCGTCCGCCGGGGAGGGAACGCCTCACTCCTTGTAAGGAGGCCGCCCGCCAATGGCTTCATCATCAGGACCCCGACGACGTGCTCGGCACAAAGATCGAGGATCTCCCCATTGCGCGCGAGATTTTCCGTCTCCCGGCCGGCCGGCGGCGGCGAGGTGAGCAGGTGGAATCCAAGGGCGTTATGCGCCATCATGATGGCGTCGAAATGGCCACTACGCACGAGCTTCGCAATATAGTCCGGCGAACCGTGGGTGGTGCAGAAGGTTGCGCCCAGCCTGCCTTCCTGTTTCTTTTTCTCGAGAAACGCAACCATCCCCTGCTTTCCCCAAACGTTCTCCTGGTAGGCCTCGCGGTCATCAATACAGGCGATGCCGAACAGGTCAAGCCGGTCCGTCCCCAGGCGCCGGCAGGTCTGCTCGAATAGCCGCTCAAACTCCGCCACAGGACCGAATTGGTTACCCGGCATATCAAAGCCTTGCGAGGCGACGATCACTTTGGCCTGGCTCTGACGAAGCGCCTTGCCAATAAACTCCTCCGCGCGGCCATAGTCCGGGGCGGTGTGCAGGAGATTGACGCCGGACTCAAAGCCAGCCAGCAGGGTGTCGATCGCCTGGCGCTCGGGCAGAACCTGAAACTGGCACGTGCCGAAGCCAACCGCGGAGACATGCAGGCCGGAACGGCCTAGGCGGCGGTACTCCATCTCCGGCGCTCGGGTCGCGTTTTGAATCTGCACCAGTTCGGGAAATGGCGAGCGGACGACCTGGTAGGCGCGTTCTACGCGCTTGGCGATCTCCATTTCCGGCGTAAACCGGTTTCCCGTGTGCCCGAACGTGACCCGGTGGTTTTCTGCTTCGAGGCCATGTCGCATTGTGGCCAGCGATTCCACGACCAATGGCTTGGAATCCGGTTCGTCGAAATCAATATCGAGGATGATCGAGTCGGGCTTCAGGAGGCGGCACTGCTCGAGAAAGCCATCCCGGTCCGCGGCGCCCGCGTTGTCATCCTTCATGATGTATTTCACCGTAACCAAGGCACCGAGGTCTTTCCATTTGCGCAAGTTTTCCCATACGCGGGCAAAGTAGTCCCGGGCCTTAATGCGCCGGTAAGTAGCAGGGGTGCCGGAGTCCACCGAGCAGATAATGTGAACATTGTGGGGACGCGGCACCTGCAGCGTGTCCGGATCCCGAGTGCCGTTGGTGTGAATGTAGTTGAAGGTCCCGGCTTCGAGCAGTAACTGGAGGACCTGCGGAAAATCTTTGTAGAAGGTCGGCTCCCCGCCCCCGCCCCAATCAACCACCGCGTCCGGCGACAACTGGCCCCGCCGCAGCAGATCGCGCACGGTGTCGGCGATCAGATAGGGTTGAAACTTTTGCGCTGCGACCGCCAGACCCTTCGTCTGTAACTCGCAATAATTGCATTCGATGTTGCAGTAAACCCAGTTCCCGAGGCCCAGGTAATCGATCGCGTATTCCTTCTGGGGCCATTCCTTGTATTCGAGCAGCGCGCAGCCGGCGCAAGCGGGAAAACGCTCCGGCGATTGGTTGGCCTCCTGGATTTCAGCCCGCAGCGCCTGGAGCCGCTCCAGGGGGAAAGCGCCTCCTTCGAAGTCGCAAATCTTCGGCTGACCGGTGTGGTGATGCGGTACGGAGCAGACATGCAGACTGCTGTAATGAAAGCTAACTCCGCCTTCAATAAAGGCGCAACTCCACCTGGCAATACCCGCAGTAGTTGGCACAAGAGTCCTGAAAGTGATTTCGGACGAAGTACTAAGATCTTACCACCACGATTGATCTGTCAAACGCTTCGCCGTTACTGGGACCGCGAGCCAATCCCGCACCACATTCCAGGCGGGCGAACTACTTCTCGCCCGTCACTTCACTCACCATACGGAAGAAAGCTCGCTTCCTCTCGGTGTTCAAACCCCAGTTTACCGGCGGGCTCTGGTAGCCGTCAGGATCGAAATAGCCCCAACTGGCGTACTCATCAATGGCTGCCTTGAAATTGTTATCTTCCTTATCGAAATCGAAATGGTCGTCTTCGTTGAAGAGGATCGGCTTCGGACGGTAACTGGGCTGCTGGCGGACCCGCTGCACCATCTGCCGGATCACGGCGGGATCCTTCACGCCGTTGCCATGCAGCACGACAAAGTCCGAAGCGGCCACGACGGCTTCCGCCGGAATGCGGCCCCCGTTGAAACTGGTGCCCACCAGAAGGCGCCGGCCGCGCTTGGTAACTTTCTGAGCGTCGCGGATCAACAGCGGAATCAACTCCGGCTTCAAGCTGGCTTGTTGATAAGCGCGGTTGTCGCATTCGTTCGCCACTTCGAGCAGGACGTTCCGATAGTCGCGAGACAGGATAAACTCCACGGTCTCCATCAGCGCCTTGCGGACGGCTTTATCGGAGGTCAATCGTTCGTCCTGGCCGAAGTAGAAGACGCTGACCATGGGCGCCATGCCGAGTTCGTTCGCGCGGTCCAGGATCAAGCCGAGGCGCTCGCGATACTCCGGATAAATCGACCCATCGGGGCGGAAGGCGCCAGTTTCCCAAGGCTGGCTTTTCGAGTATCCCTCCGGGCTGCCGCCCTGCATGCCGATCGTGAAGCTGAGAAGGCCGTGGCGTCGCCATTCGGGCATCGCGGCGATGAATTCGCGGGTATTCCTGCCGGCGTCCCAGCGTCCGGTGTCGGGGTATTTCCAGCGGTCGACGGTGAGAGAGTTGCGATCGTCGAAGATTCCCTGGATCATGCGGGAGTTCATGAGCAGGCCTTCGATCTTCTTTCCTTTCCACGTGCGCCCGGCGTAGGTGGGCTTGCCGTTGAGGAGAAAGCGATCGCCATCGATGGCTACTTCGGTGCGCGCGGAAGCGGCATGAAGGGGCGCCGAGAGGGCTGCCAAGAGCAGGATCCGTCTTTGCATGGCCTCCATGCTATCGCAACCCGAGCGGCGCCGGACGGAATGCGGCACCCTTGACTCTGTTAAGGGCGAAGGTTGACCGTAGAGCCCAGCTGTCGCTCAACAGAGCGGCTGCGGCAATCTCCCCAAAAATCGAAGACGAATCCGGGGAAATGGTGGGCCTGTGCAGACTCGAACTGCAGACCTCTACCGTGTCAAGGTAGCGCTCTAACCAACTGAGCTACAGGCCCTTTGGGGGGCAAAACTGTAGGTTAGCACAAGATTCGGCGCCACGCTAGAATGGAAATAGGAATTTATGGCTGCTCCCGTGCTCTCCATCGTCATCCCGATTCACAACGAGGAACCGGCCATTCTGCCCCTCTACGATCGCCTCACCCGCGTCCTCGAATCATTGGCCAAGAGCTACGAAATCCTCTTCGTCGACGATGCCTCCACCGATCGCTCCTTCGATCTCCTCGCCAACCTCGTCGAAACCGACGGCCGCCTGAAAGTCATCCGCCTCCGCCGCAATTTCGGCCAAACCGCCGCCCTCGCCGCCGGATTCGATGAAGCCGCCGGCTCCATCATCGTCTCCCTCGACGGCGACCTGCAGCACGAACCCGAAGATATCCCCCTCCTGCTTGAAAAGATCGAACAGGGCTACGACATCGCCAGCGGCTGGCGCAAACACCGCATCGACAACGCCGTCACCCGCAAGATTCCTTCCCGCATCGCCAACTGGCTCATGGCCCAGGTCAGCGGCGTCGAACTCCACGACTTCGGCACCACCTTCAAGGCATACCGCGCCGAAATCCTGAAAGACATCAACCTCTACGGCGAACTGCACCGCTTCATTCCCGCCCTCGCCAGTTTCTACGGCGCCCGCATCGTCGAAGTCCCCATCAAAAACGTTCCCCGCTCGGCCGGCGCCAGCCACTATGGCCTCGGCCGGACGATGAAGGTGTTCTTCGACATCATCACCATCCGGTTCCTGCTCACCTACTTCACCCGCCCCATGCACTTCTTCGGCAAATGGGGCCTGCTGGGCCTCCTGTCGGGCGGCGCCATCATGGCCTACCTGCTCGTCTATAAGCTGATGGACTTCCAGCGCGACCTCGTCGCCGAACACGGTCCGCTGATGGTCCTCGGCGCCATCCTGCTGCTCGCGGGTTTGATGCTCTTCTCCACCGGCCTCCTGGGCGAAGTGATGATCCGGACCTATTTCGAGAGCCAGGGCCGCCGCATCTACGCCGTCCGCGAAGTCCGCGCAAGAAAAGACGGCGTACCCCACGATTCGGGCCGCTGAGGCTTGTAGAATAGGCGCATGATTCTTGGCGCCGTCACCTACAACATCTGCAAAGACTGGGATCTCGATACTCTGATCACGAAGCTCGAAAAGGCCGGATTCGCCGGCGTCGAGCTGCGGACTTCGCACGCGCACAAAGTGGAACCTACCCTCAGCCCGGCCGAGCGCACCGCCGTACGGCAGCGGTTCGAGCGCAGCAAAGTACGCCTCGTCAGTTTCGGCACCACGGCCGAATTCCAATCGCCGGACCCCGCCGTTCGCGCCAAGAACGTCGCCGACGCCAAAGCCTTTATCGATCTGGCCCACGACACGCGCGCCTGGGGCATCAAGGTTCGCCCCAACGGATTCGCCGCCGGGGCCGACAAGGACGCCACCGTGCGCAACATCGGCGCCTGCCTCAAGGAACTCGGCGAGTACGGAGCCGGCAAGGGCGTCGAGATCTGGATGGAGGTGCATGGCCGCGAGACGCAGGACCCGCCCGTGTCCGCCGCCATCATGCGGGCCGCGAACCACCCGAACGTCGGCGTCTGTTGGAACTCGAACCCTACCGACATCGTGAACGGCTCCATCAAGCCCAGCTTCGACCTGCTCCGCCCCTGGATCAAGAATGTCCACATCAACGAGTTGGCGAATGGGTATCCCTACCGCGAACTCTTCGCGCTGCTCCGCAAGAGCGGCTACGACCGCTACACCCTCTGCGAAGCGCAGGAGAGCAAGGAGCCCGAGCGCTTTCTGATGTGGTACCACGCCCTGTGGCGGGAGCTAAACCGGCCGTAGTGCAGCGGCCTCGGCCACCGTAAAGAGTTCGATATATTCGCGGAAGTAGGTCGCATTGTCCTGGTGTGCGCGGTTGAGGATCCGCGCCACCCGGTCCTGCTCCCGAGTGATCACCATTTCGTTGTAGCGGCGTGGCAAGGGCAAGAGCGCGCGATGCCCATCGACATCCACAAAGTAGTAATCCCGAACCTTCGAACTCCGATAGCAGAGTTGAAAAATCGCCCGAAAGGCCTGGGGATTGGGAAACTGCTTCGTCCAGGGCTCAACAAACTCCTCGGGCTGGTGCTCGAACGAAATCGGCTCCCCCTCGAAACGAACATCGAGATCGAGCTCGTAAATCCAGGTCTGGCGTTCGTCGTTGTAGATCCACTCCTCCGGCCGGCTTTCGATGACAGTTGTAATCAGTTGATGCAGCGTCATTCGCCGACGGTATCATCCCACCGGTTTTCGTCAAGAGTTTTTCGAAAACGCCGCGGCCTCCAGCGTTCCACCAGCGCCGGGCCCAGCCGGACCCCGGCGTACGTCACCATCATCGCGAACAGAGCGAGCGAGGTCGCCATGGCCCAGTAGCGGCGGGCGGGGGTAGGCCCGCGGAAGGCGGAAACCGGTGGGCGTTCCTCACCAAACAACAGCTCCATCCGCAGATCGACAAGCGAATGACCCAGGTTCTGCTGCCGGTTCTCAATGGTCACCTGATACTGGCCGGCCTGATCGAGCTTCACGCGACGGTTGCCGCCGGATTCGTATCCGCTGTCAAAGGCGGTCGTGTTGGAGTGGCGATCGACGACCAGGAGCCGCACCGCCCCGTCTGGTTGCTTGACGTTCCAACGCAGTTCGAGAGAGGCCTTCTGCTGCGGCATGGGCAACTCATAGCTGCGCGAGCGCAACGCCTCAATCCGCACCAACTCTTCGAGCAACACCACACGCTGGGGTTCGGCCAGGACGGAACAGGCAAATAACGAAACGAAGCCAATCCATCGCATCGCTGGCGCGAATCCGGTCATTGCGCCCCGAAAACCGTTTGCCCACCCAGGAAGGTCGTCCGCACCCTGATCTTCGGAATGGACAGTTCCGGCACCGTCATCAGATCCTGATCGAGCACCACGAAGTCCGCCACCTTGCCCACCTCGAGCGAACCCTTCGACTTCTCTTCAAAGGCCGCGTAGGCGCCGCCCAGGGTAAAGGAGTGGAGGGCCTCGGCGCGCGTCAGCTTCTGATCCGGCATCCAGCCGCCCTCGGGGAATCCCTTTTGATCCTGGCGGGCGACCGCCGCGAACAGGCCGTAGAACGGGTTGGGATCTTCCACCGGGAAGTCGGAGCCGTTAGCGAACTTCACGCCCGTGTTTAGCATCCGGCGCCACGCGTAAGCGCCCATAATGCGGTCCGGACCCATGCGTTTGACGGCCCAGCGCATATCCGAGGTGGCGTGGGTCGTCTGCATGGAGGCGATCACCCCGAAACGGCGGAACTTTTCAAAGTCCGGCAGCGAGACGGCTTGGGCATGCTCGATGCGGAAGCGCTTGGTATTGTTCTCATCCAGAACCGCGCCGTAGGCGTCGAGAGCCACTCGGTTGGCGCGGTCGCCAATAGCATGCGTGGCGACCTGAAAGCCCTTCGCGGCGGCCTCCCGCGAGACGCGTTCAATCGTTTCCTGCTTCAGAATCAGGAGGCCCGAGTTGCCCGGATCGTCGGAATACGGCTGCCAGAAGGCGGCGCCGCGGGAACCCATGGCGCCATCGGCCACCAGCTTGATGGACCGGACCGTCAGATACTCGCCCACCTCCGGCCCCCGCTTCAAGTACTCCTGCCACAACGGGCCCTCCCCGCCGATCATGGCGTAGACCCGCACGGGCAGCAGCTTCTCGGCGACCAACTGCTTATAGGCACGCAGCACCTGGGCCGAGACGCCCGCGTCGTGCACCGAGGTCATGCCCAGCTTGGCGCATTCGAGCGCCGCGGCCCGGAGGCGCTGCCGGATCTGGTCATCGGTGGCCGGGGGGATCTTGGAGCTGACCAGTCCCTGCGCCCGATCAATCAGGATGCCGGTGGCCTCTCCCTTGGCATCGCGCACGATCTTGCCCCCCATCGGGTCCGGCGTGTCCTTGGTAATCCCGGCGATCTCGAGCGCTTTGCGATTGACCCAGGCGGCATGGCCGTCGACGCGCGTCAAAAAGACGGGCCGGTCCGGGGAGGCCTTGGTCAAGGCGGTGTGATCCGGGAATTCCCCGCCCCAGTTAGTCTGGTCCCACGCCCGGCCCTGCACCCAGGCGCCCGCGGGAAGCTTCGCGGCACGCGCCGCCACAATCGCCGCGACCTCCGCAATGGAGTTGACGCTGCGCAAATCGAACGTCTCCACCATAAAGCCGAATCCCGCCATATGGACATGGCTATCGATCAGACCCGGGATGACCGTGGCTCCCTGCAGGTCAATGACTCTCGTGGCGGCGCCGATATGGCCAGCGACGGAATCGCCAATCGCCACGATCTTTCCGGCCGAGACGGCCATCGATTTCGCCTTCGGTTGCGCCGGGTTCACGGTATAAATGTTGGCGTTGACGATCGCCAACTCGGCAGCCTGCGGGGCGGCGCTGAGGCCCCCTGCTAAAGCTCCGAAAAGCATTAAAATAGGGAGCATGGAAGATAGTATGGCACACGCCCCCGCAGCGCCCTTAAGCCTGGAACTCCCCACCTGGAAGACGATGGCGGCCTGGGTTTGCGCCATTTTGATCGGCGGATTGTTCCTGGTGGCCGGGGTATGGAAACTGACTGACCATCTCGGCGCCGCGGCGCGGATGACGCAAGCGCTCGTGCCGGCGCAGTTGAGTGTGTTCACGGCGCTCTTCTTCGGGGCGGCCGAAGTCTTCTCCGGGATCCTGATTCTCATTCCCCGCTACCGGCGCTGGGGCGCGTGGCTCATCAGCCTGATGCTGATCGCCTTCATGGTCTACATCGGCGTGTTCTATGACCGGCTGCTGGGCGCGGACTGCACCTGCTTTCCGTGGGTGAAGCGGGCCGTGGGCCCCATGTTCTTCTACAGTGACGCGGCCATGCTCGCGCTGGCCGCCGTGGCGGGTTGGTGGGCGAAGCCAAGCGAAGGGTTGAAGACCGCGCTGGTGATTGCGGCAGGCGTGGGCGTATTCGCAGGCGTGGCCTACGGCATCACCGAGTCCCGGCAAACGGGCGCCAAAGCGCCGGATACCATCGTAGTGGATGGGCAACCGGTCTCCCTGCAGCAGGGCAAAGTCCTCTTGTACTTTTACGATCCCGAGTGCGCCCATTGCGACCAGGCCGCCCGCCGGATGGCCAAACATACCTGGAGCGGCGTGAAGATCTACGGCCTGCCCTCCCGAGTGCCACAGTTCGGGAAATACTTCATGGATTCCACCGGACTCAAGGCCGGAAACTCTCCGGAACACGACGCGCTGAAGAAGCTCTTCCCGTTCGGTGATCCGCCCTACGGCGTACTGCTCGAGCATGGTCGGCAGAAAGCCGCGCTCTCCCGGTTTGACGAAGCGGAGCCGGAATCGACGCTACGGAGCCTCGGCTTCATCGAATAACCAATGCCCTCAGACTCGGCGTCCCCACAAGGGACGCAATCCCTCCGGAAGCGATTCGCCTCCCTGGAACGAAACCAGTTTTATCGCCTTGCTCAAGGCTTAACCATGTCGTCCCTCGGCATCGGCACGTATCTCGGCCCCATGGACGACGACACGGACCGGTCTTATACGTCGGCGGTGCGGACCGCGATTCGCCAAGGCATCAACGTCATCGATACGTCGCTGAACTACCGGCATCAACGCTCCGAGCGCGCCGTTGGCCGGGCCATCGAAGCCGTCATCCAAGCCGGCGATGTGGCGCGGAACGAACTGGTGGTGGCGACCAAGGCCGGCTATCTCGTCCCCCAGGCGATCCCGTCCGAACTGCTCGCACCGGGCGACGTCGTGGCGAACATGCACTGCCTGAAGCCGGCGTTTCTCTCCGACCAACTGGAGCGCTCGCTGCGGAACCTCCGCCTCAATCGGGTCGATATCTTTTATCTGCACAATCCGGAGACGCAACTGCAGTTTCTCGAGCCCGGCGAAGTCTACCGCCGGATCGGAGAAGCCTTTACCGCCTGTGAGGCGATGGTGACTTCGGGCAAGATCGCCTTCTACGGCATCGCGACGTGGGACGGGCTACGGCGGCGTCCGGGCGGCGTTGATGGCCTGCAACTGGCCCGTCTGGCGGAGTTGGCTAAGCAGGCCGGGGGGCCGCAGCACCATTTCCGTTTTGTGCAACTGCCGTTCAGTCTCGCCATGCCGGAGGCGATATCGGTGCGGAATCAGGGCACCGATCCCCGTGCCGCCGTGCCGTTGGTAGAGGCGGCGCATACTCTCGGCATTTCGGTCATCAGTTCGGCAACCTTGATGCAGGGCCGCCTGACGAAAGACCTGCCCGAGAAGTTCCTCGAAAAGTTTTCCGATAGCCTACCCACGCAGGCCCAGCGCGCTATCCAGTTTGCTCGTTCGACGCCGGGGATCACGACGTCACTTATCGGGATGAGCAAGGCAGAACGAGTGGTCGAAAACATGGTGGTGAGCAAAGCGAAACCCTTCTCGGAGGCGGAGTACTATTCCTTTTATGGAAGGTGACGATGCTGCTCCCTCCCCCCGGCCCTGAACGCGACGAACTGCTGACCGGCCTGCCGGAGGTTCCCGCTGTTTTCGTGGTCTGGCTGCGGGAAGGCCGGCCGTACGTAGGGCGAACCTCGCTGCTCGGACGGCGGCTGCGGCGCCTGTTGAGCCCGGGGCTGCTGGGGAATGTGGCCACCGGAGTCGACTTCTGGCCGGTGGCCTCTCGACTGGCCTCCGCGCTGCGGCTGTATGAGGTCGCCAGGGAACACTATCCCGACCGTTACCTGAAGCTGATCAAGCTGCGGATGCCCTCCTACGTCCGGGTGCTGCTGGCGAACGCCTTTCCGCGCACGGCGGTCACCAACCGGCTGGGCCGCACCGGGCTCTTCTATGGACCCTTTCGTTCGCGGGCTGCCGCCGAGGCGTTTGAGGTCTCCGTGCTCGAACACTTCCAAATCCGGCGCTGCGCCGAAGACCTGGCCCCGTCGCCCGAGCACCCCGGGTGCATGTATGGCGAGATGAACCAGTGCCTGCGCCCCTGCCAGAGCGTGGTCTCCGCCGAAGAGTACCGGAGCGAAGTGCGGCGGCTCACCGAGTTTCTCGCCACGAGCGGCCGGAGTCTCGCGGAGGTCACCGAAGCGGCCCGGGACCGGTTTTCGGTCGAGATGGAGTTTGAGGAGGCCGCCCGGCAGCACCAGCGGTTAGAGAAGATCGCCGCGACGTGGCGCCTGCGGGACGAGTTGGCGTCGCCGCTCGATGCGGCGCACGGGATCGCGGTGACGCCGGCCCTGACCAACCAGACCGTGGAGCTGCGTCTGCTCATCAGGGGGACATGGCAACCGGCCGAAGAGATTGCCGTGACGGCGGAAGCGGCCGCGGATAAGCCGGTGTCGCTCGACCGCCGCCTGCGCGAACGCCTGGAGCGGCCTCTGCCGGAGGAGCGGCCGGTGGCGGAGCGGCAGGAGCATTTGGCGCTGCTGGCGCGCTGGGGCTATTCGAGTTGGCGGGACGGCGAGTGGCTGCCGGTGGAGGATTGGTCGCGAATTCCCTACCGGCGGCTGGTGAATATGGTGCACCGGGTGGCCACCTCGGAACGTCCCTAGGCTATACCCCGTATGGAGTATCCTACGGTAATTTTTGAACCGCTTTCTCTATTCTTCTCTAACAGATCTGCCGATAACACCAACATGGCGCTTGCCGAACTCGTCGCACCGTCTGAGGCCCAAAAGGTAGACCGCATTAAGCGGAACTTTCTGGCCAGCTTGAACCACGAGTTGCGGACTCCGTTGACCGGCATTCTTGGAATGTTGGACCTGCTGACGGAGACTCCCTTAAGTGAAGAGCAGAAGGACTATGTGAACTCCTCGCGGAGTTGTGCCGAGTTGCTGCTCGAATCGATTACCAACGCCATCGAGTACTCCTCGTTAACGAACGGGACGTCCGGGCACACCTACTCGGAGTTCCAGCCGGCGGAGATGCTGCAGGCGGCGGTTTCGGCGCGGGAGCCCAAAGCGCGCAGCAAGGGATTGCACTTGAGTCTGCTGCTCGATCCGCAGTTGCCGGAACTGGCTCTTTCCGATCCGCACCGGGTCCGCCAGATCCTGGACGTTCTGTTGTCGAACGCCATCAAGTTTACGTCAGCCGGAGAGATTGAGGTGATCGCCAGCGCGGCGCCGCAGCCGGACGGCCGGATGTGGCTCAGTGTATCGGTTCGGGACTCCGGGCCGGGTATCGCCGCCGATCAGTTGCCTTTGCTATTTGGCGGCGGCAAGTTGACGGAGAATCCGCTGGCGGATCCCTCGCCCGGCCTGCGGGTCGGCCTGCCGCTCGCCAAGCAGATCACCGAAGCCATGGGCGGTACGCTGCAGGTGGAGTCTTATCCCGCCCAAGGCAGTCTGTTTACGTTTACGATCCCGATCAGCCGGGCGGCCGCCGAACCACCGCCCCCCCCCGTGGCCGAGCCCGCCGAGCGGAAAACAGCGCGGGTACTGTTGGTTGAAGACAACACCGTGGCGCAGCGCTTTATGACGACGTTGCTCGAGCGGCGCGGCTATACGGTCGCCCTGGCGCCCGACGGCATGGCGGCCCTACAACTGGCCGAGCAGCAACCGTTTGACCTCGTCCTCATGGATTTGCAGATGCCGGGCATCGACGGCTTGGAGACCACCCGGCGCTTGCGCCAGACCGCCGCGGCCGCCAAAGTTCCGATCATCGCCTGCACGGCGAACCCCTCCTCCGAGGTCCGCGCGGAATGTACGGCGGCGGGCATGAACGACTTTCTGTCGAAGCCGGTGAATTCGGCCGAGCTCCTTACGGTCCTCGAACGCTACGGCGGATTGCGGTGGCGAAGCGCCGGAAACCTCTAGTTCTCCATGGTGGCTCTCCGGACGAAGAGCACCCAGGCGACGCTTAGTTTTCGAGCAACTGCTGCCGGACCCAATAGAAGGCGTCGCGGAGTGCCTTGCGGTGGCGCAACGCCGGGAGCTTCGAGCTCCCCACGGCGGCACTCCGGACCAACAGCACCCAGGCCGACGGTCAGCTTTCGAGCAGCTGCTGCCGGACCGGATAGAAGGCGTCGCGCAGGTACTCCACCTTCGTCGTCTCGCCCATCACCAGGCTCACCACGTCGAAGCGGATGGCCATCCCCTCTAAGGTCGCCATGCGAATGTACTCCTCCGCCGTCCGCCCCAGCAGCTTCTCCTTGGCGCGGTGCACCGCCCGCTCCGGCTCCCCGGTCTCGGCGCTCGACCGCGTCTTCACTTCGACAAAAACCAGCGTGTCCCCTTCCACGGCCACCAGGTCGATCTCGCCCTGTCCGCCCTTGCGCCGGTAGTTGCGGGCCACCACAATCCAGCCCATCTCCTGCACAAAGCGCTGCGCCCAATCCTCTCCCCGCTCGGCGAGTTGGAGATGCGCCGCAATACCCAGCCGGCGCCGCGCCGCCTGCCGCTGGCGGTCCAGCCACCGCCCCACACCAATCAGAAGTTTTCGAACGATGGCCACGCTAACTAGTGGCCGCGTCCTCCCCTTCCTCTCGCTGCATTTCGCGCCCTTTCACCACCTCAAGAAACGCGCGGGCGGCATGCGAAAGCGCCCGCCGGGCGGGATACACCAGATGTACCTTCCGCGCCACGGTCAACTCCTCCACCCGAATCTCCCGCAGCAGTCCGCGCTCGATCTCGGCGTCCACACACATCTTCGGCAGAAACGCCACGCCCTCATTCCGCTGCACCAACTGGCGAATGGTTTCCACCGTCGGCATCTCCACATCCATGTTCAGCGGAACCCGATGGCGCTGAAACTCGCGCAGAACGACCTCGCGGTAAGGCGATAGCACGTTGTGCGCAATAAACGTTTCCATCCCGAGCTCCGTAATCGAGACACTCGACCGCTCCGCCAACCGGTGTTCCGGACTCACCACAAAAGCCAGATGATCGGTAAAGATGACCTGCGCCTGCAGCCGGTCGTCCTGCGGATCAAAGGAGATCACACCGAGTTCGAGCTCGCCGTCGATCAACTGGCCCGGAATCTTGCTCGATAAGCTCCGGCGGACCCGAACCTTAACCTTCGGATACAGCCGCCGATAACGAACAATATGCTGCAGCAGATAGAGACTGGTCGATTCGTTGGCGCCCACAATCAGCACCCCCGCCGAGTTATCCCGCATCTCCGCCAGAGCCGTGTTCATCTCCACCGCCAGATGCTCAAAGCGGCGCGCAAAGTCGAAGGCGATTTTGCCGGCATCGGTCAGCAGCAACTCCTTGCCGGAACGGTCGATCAGCTTTTCGCCGAGTTCGTGCTCTAAACGCTGCACCGCCAGCGAGACCGCCGGCTGGGTGCGCAACAGCTTTTCCGCCGCCCGGGAAAAGCTCTTTTCGTTGGCGACGGTCTGGAATACACGAAGTGAGTACAGTTCCATCGTTAGATAAACTAATCCTATCGCATTATCAGAGCTTATCGAACATGCCAAGAGAATAAATTTGCTAAATTCATCGTCGAGTGCAAGAATCGAGTATTGACTGAGGTCATTAACCAATGAATCAGCGAATTCACATATTCGACACGACCCTGCGGGACGGCGAACAGTCTCCCGGCTGTTCGATGACGGTAGCTGAAAAGATGCGGATGGCGGCCAAGCTCGTCGAGCTTGGAGTGGACATCATGGAGGCGGGCTTCCCGATTGCGAGCCACGGCGATTTTGAGGCCGTGGAGGCGATCAGCCGGGAGTTTGGCACGCGGGACCTGACGATCGCGGCCCTCGCGCGCTCCACCGCCAAGGACGTTGAGCGGGCCGGCGAGGCCCTCAAACATGCTCAGCGTTCGCGGATTCACACCTTCATCGCGACAAGCGACATCCACCTGCAATACAAGCTCAAGAAGTCCCGGCAGCAGGTGCTCGAAGAGGCCGTCAAGGCCGTGGAACTGGCCCGCACCTTCACCGACGACGTCGAGTTTTCGGCCGAAGATGCCAGCCGCACCGACCCCGATTACCTCGAACAGGTTTCGCGGGCCGTCGTGGCAGCGGGCGCGAGCACGGTGAATCTGCCCGACACGGTCGGGTTCTCGATTCCAACCGAGTATGCCGCATTCATCCGCAAGATTGTGCAGGCAATCGGCGACCAAGCGATCGTCTCGGTGCATTGCCACGACGATCTCGGCTTGGCCGTCGCCAACTCGCTGGCCGCTGTCGAAGCCGGCGCCCGGCAGGTGGAGTGCACCATCAACGGCATCGGCGAACGGGCCGGCAACTGCTCGCTCGAAGAGATCGTGATGATCTTCAAAACCCGCCAGAGCGTGCTGCCCTACGAGACCGGCATCAACACCGAGCAACTCTTCAGCGCGAGCCAGTTGCTGACGTCGATCATCACCTTCGGCCCGCAGCCGAACAAGGCGATTGTCGGCGACAATGCGTTCGCCCACGAGGCGGGCATCCATCAGGACGGGTACCTGAAGAACAAGTCCACCTATGAGATCATTGACCCGAAGAGCGTCGGGGTGCCGGAAGGCAAACTGGTGCTCGGGAAGCACTCCGGACGCCACGCGCTGGCGGACCGGTGCCGCGAGCTCGGCTATGCGGACTTCACCAAGGAAGAGATCGACGCCATTTATCAAGGTTTTACGGCGTTGGCGGACCGGGTGAAGGGAGTTCGCAACGACCAGATTCTCGCGCTGTGTAAGGAAATCCTGGCGAAGCGCGCGCCAGTCTCAGCCTAAATCGACATGCAACTGAACGTATTGATTCTCCCCGGCGACGGCATCGGGGTCGAGGTAACTCGGGAAGCCGTTCGCGTCCTCGAAAAGGTGTGCTCGACCTTCGGCCACACGTTGAAACTCACGGAGGGATTGCTCGGCGGCATCGCCATCCACAAGACGGGCACTCCGTTTCCCGACGAAACGGCGAAGCTGGCCGTTGAAGCCGATGCGACTCTGATGGGCGCGGTCGGCCTGCCGGAGTTTGACAACGCTCCGCCCGAAAAGCGGCCCGAAAAGGGGCTGCTGGGCATCCGGAAGGTGCTGGGCGTCTATGCCAATCTGCGGCCGGTGAAGGCCTATCCGGCGCTGATTGAAAGCAGCCCGCTCAAGAATCACCTGGTCGAAGGCACGGACATGATCATTGTCCGCGAACTGAACGGTGGCATCTACTACGGCACGCCGCGCGGCATTGAAGGCTCCGGCGACACCGAGCGCGGCACGAACACGATGACCTACACGCGCGCCGAAATCGCGCGGATTACGCGGATGGCCTTTGGCCTGGCGCGGAACCGGCGGAAGAAGCTGGCGAGCGTCGACAAGTCGAACGTTCTCGAGACGTCGCAGCTGTGGCGGAAAGTGGTGAACGAGATTGCGCCCGAGTTCCCCGACGTCGAACTGGAGCACATCCTGGTCGACAACGCGGCCATGCAGTTGGTCCTGAACCCGAAGCGCTTCGACGTGCTGGTGATGGAGAACATGTTTGGCGATATTCTCAGCGACGAGGGCGCGGTGCTGGCCGGGTCGATCGGCATGCTGCCGTCGGCTTCGATCGGCGATCAGCGGCCGTCGGGCGCCTGGGTCGGGCTCTATGAGCCGGTGCACGGTTCGGCGCCGGACATTGCGGGCCAGAACAAAGCCAATCCGCTCGGCGCGATCGGCTCGGTGGCCGCGATGCTCGAATACTCGTTTGGTTTGATGAAGGAAGCGGCGGCCGTGAATGCCGCCATCGAGTCGGTGTTGAATTCCGGCCGCACGACGGCCGACTTGAAGCCGGAAGGCGCCCCGGCGACGACAACGGAAGTAGGAGAAGCGGTAGCCAATGCCATCCAATAAGCCCCGTACGATTATCGAGAAGGTTTGGGACAACCACATTGTGGCTCAGCGCGAAGGCGCTCCGGCCGTCCTGTTCATTGATCTGCATCTGGTCCATGAAGTCACTTCGCCGCAGGCGTTTTCCGGTCTGCGGGAGCGCGGCGTGAAGGTGCGGCGGCCCGATTTGACGTTCGCCACCGTCGACCATTCGACGCCGACGACGCCCCGAAATCTGCCGATTGTCGACCAGGTGGCCGCGGCCCAGGTCGCGCAGCTGGAAAAGAACGCCACCGACTTTGGGATCCCGTACTTCGGCTTCCAAAGCCTGAATCAGGGAATCGTGCACGTCATTGGACCGGAGCAGGGCCTGACCCAGCCGGGCATGACCGTCGTCTGCGGCGACAGCCATACGGCGACGCACGGCGCCTTTGGCGCGCTTGCCTTCGGCATCGGAACCAGCGAAGTCGAGATGGTGCTGGCGACGCAATGTCTGCTGCAGCGGCCCTCGAAGACGTTTGAAGTGAAGGTGGAAGGGACGCTGAAGCCCGGCGTTTCGGCCAAGGACATCATTCTTGCGCTCTGCGCCAAGATCGGCATCGGCGGCGGCACCGGCTGTGTGTTCGAGTTCACCGGTTCGGCCATCCGGTCGCTTTCGATGGAAGAGCGGATGACCGTCTGCAACATGTCGATCGAAGCCGGCGCCCGCGCCGGACTGATCGCGCCGGACGAAAAGACCTACGAGTACATCAAGGGCCGCAAGTTCGCGCCGCAGGGCGAGGCGTGGGATAAGGCCGTCGAGTTCTGGAAGACGCTGCCGACCGACGAAGGCGCCACCTACGACCACTCGGTGACGATCGACGCCGACACGCTCGAGCCGATGATCACCTTCGGCACGAACCCGGGCATGGGCATGGCGATTTCGGGCGCGGTGCCGGACCCGGCCTCGCAAAGTGACCCGCTCGAACGCGAGTCCCTGCGCAAGGCGCTGCAGTACATGAACCTGCAGGCGGGCCAGCCGATTGCGGGCCAGAAGATTGATGTGGTGTTCATCGGTTCGTGCACGAACTCGCGAATGACCGATCTGCGGGCCGCGGCGAGCGTGTTGAAGGGCCGCAAAGTGAATCCGGGCGTCCGCGTGATGGTGGTGCCGGGCTCGCAGGAGATCAAGCGGCAGGCCGAAGCCGAAGGTCTCGACAAGGTGTTCAAGGAAGCCGGCGCGGAATGGCGCGAGGCCGGTTGTTCCATGTGCATCGCCATGAACGGTGACCAGTTGTCGCCCGGCCAGTATAGCGTTTCGACCTCCAACCGGAACTTCGAAGGCCGGCAGGGTAAAGGCGGCCGGACGTTCCTGGCCAGCCCGTTGACCGCCGCCGCCAGCGCCGTGACCGGCGTGGTGACCGACGTGAGGAGCCTATAACCATGCAGATCCAATCGACGGTGGCGGTGCTGCCGAACGACAATATCGATACCGACCAGATCATTCCGGCGCGGTTCTTGAAGACGATTTCGAAAGAGGGGCTCGGCGACCAGTTGTTCTTTGACTGGCGCTACAACTCCGATGGTTCGCCCAAGTCCGACTTCGTGTTGAACACGCCCGCGGCGAAGGCGTCCAAGGTGCTGTTGGCCGGCGACAACTTCGGCTGCGGATCGAGCCGGGAGCATGCTCCTTGGGCGTTGACGCAGTATGGGTTGCAGGCGGTTCTTTCAACGAGCTTTGCCGATATCTTCAAGCAGAACTCGCTCAAGAACCGGCTGCTGCCGATCGTGATGCCGAAGGATGCCCATGCGGCGCTGTTCGCGTCGCTTGAAAAGGATCCGGCGCTGCAGGTAACGATTGATCTGCCGGCGCAGACCCTGACCTGGCCGGGCGGGCCGGTGGTGGAGTTCCCGATCGACTTGTTTGCCAAGGACTGCATGTTGCAGGGCGTCGACGAGATCGGCTACGTGTTGAAGCAGGATGCGGCGATTGCGGCTTTCGAGGCGCAGCGGCCAATTTCTTTGAACACATTAGCGTGAGAATTTTTCGGGGTGGTGTGCACTAGAGTATTGTGAGGCGGCGCAAGACGCGTTTAGTCCACGACTCCTAATTCCATTCCGAAGGTTTGACAGGCCCGGCTCCCTCGCCGGGCCTTGTTTTATTTGGACAGGGGCGGGCGGAGTACTTGGGCATGGCCGAGTGGCGGAACTTGAGGCGCCAGATTGGCACCTCAAACTGCGGGCCAGCCTTTGGACGGGTACCCGTGGAGAACGCCGCGCCGGTTCAGGCCGTGGACCGGCTTTCCCGCGGACCTCTGATTTCAGCTTGACGGCGAGGAGTGGGCGAAATTGAGGTCACAATCTGTGACCTCAATTTACGGCGGTCGCCGCTATGTCTCCACCCAGCTGGGAATGATCATGCGCGCCTTCGTCCAATTGCGGCAGATGGCGGGGGACCATCAGGATCTTTTGCGCAAGGTAAACGAGATGGAGCGGAAATACGACGATCAGTTGAAGGTAGTCTTTTCCGCGATCAAGCGGCTGATGGAGCCTCCCTCAACGCCGAAGAAGAAAATCGGCTTTCTAGGCGCCCGTACGCGACTCTGGAGTCATGCTCCTGCCGATGATCGCCGGTGCGTTGGGACTGCTGCTGGTGAGTCCTGTCATCGTCGCGAGCTGGTTCCTGCTGCCGCGCCGATGGATGTTGGTCTGGCCCGGTGGCGCTGTTGTTCTTCCTTTGTCGCGGCGGCGACGCCTGGTTCATCGAGCTCCCGGGCGGGATGCGGGTGGTGATGATCGATACGATGGACCGGGGTTGGCTCGAAGGCCCGAACGGGTTTTCCGTCGAAGTCACGAAAATCGGCGTTATCGGGGACCGCGCAATCTACCGCGACGGCGAGGGCCCCTTGGAGCCGCTCGCGACCGTTTATGCCCGCCAACAGAGCTGGTGGCCAGAGGCGATCTGCGCCGGGCTGGCCCTCGCACCGTTCGTCCTTTACGCGAAAAACCGCTGGATGGCGCCGCGCGTCCTCTCGATATCCTCTTCCGTGTGAGCGGCGCTGACGAAACCAGCTTCAAACTGGCTCGGCGCGAAGTAGACGCCCTCGCTCAGCAGATGATGGAAGAACTTGCCGAACCGGGCCGTGTCCGAGGTCTTGGCCGTCTCGTAGTCCGTCACGGGAGTCTCCGTGAAGAACATCGTGAACATGCTGCCCACGCGGTTCACCGTAACCCCCGGCGGCGGCGCCTCGCACAGCCGCGCCGTGATCTTTTCAAGATACGGATAGATCTCCGGATGCGTCTTGATGTGCCGCAGCATCGCCAATCCAGCGCTCACCGCCAGCGGGTTCCCGCTCAACGTCCCCGCCTGATAAATCGGCCCCACCGGCGCCACCTTGCTCATCACATCCCGCCGTCCGCCGTAGGCGCCAATCGGCAGGCCGCCGCCGATCACCTTGCCAAACGTCGACAGGTCTGGCCGAATGCCGAACAGCTCCTGCGCGCCGCCGCGGGCCAGGAGGAAGCCGGTCATCACCTCATCGAAAATCAGCAGGGCGCCGTGCTTCTGCGTCAACGTCTGCAGCGCCTTCAGGAACTCCGGCGTCGGGATGACGCAGCCCATGTTCCCGACCACCGGCTCAAGAATCACCGCCGCAATCTGGTCGCCGCGCTCGGCGAACGCCACTTCGAGCGCCTCTACCGAGTTATACGGCAAGGCGATCGTCGTGTCGGAAAACCCCTTCGGCACGCCCTGCGTATCGGCAATCCCCAACGTCGCCATGCCGCTGCCGGCCTTGACGAGCAGGCTATCCACATGGCCGTGATAGCAGCCTTCAAACTTAATGGTGAGATCGCGGCCCGTGAACCCTCGCGCGACGCGCAGCGCCGACATGGTGGCTTCGGTGCCGGAGTTGACGAGACGCAGCATCTCCATGCTCGGCACCGCGTCGATGATCTCCTCGGCCAATTCAAGTTCGAGCTCCGTCGGCGCGCCGAACGAGGTGCCAATGGTCAGCGCCTTTTCAATCGCGGCCAGAATATCGGGATGCCGGTGGCCGATCAGCATCGGCCCCCAGGAGCCGATGTAGTCGATGAACTCGTTGCCATCGACGTCGAACAACCGGGCCCCTTGGGCGCGGGCGATGAAGCGGGGGGTGCCGCCCACGCTGCGGAAGGCGCGAACAGGAGAGTTGACGCCGCCGGGAATCAGATTCTGGCCGCGGGCGAGCAGGGCCTCGGAACGGGTGGTAGACATAGGAGTTTAAGGGGTGACCATGCGCCGGAAGAACGCGTTGATGGCGATCTCGGCCATGGTCGATTGAAAGTTTCCACGAATCCGGGCACGAAGCTCCCGGTAGCTGATGGAGCCGGCGAAAAGTTCCTGCATCAGGGCGTGTATGCGAGGGCTGCGCCGGAGGAACTGGAGCATCCGCGTGGTATTGGCGCCACCGCAGAAACGGCCGAGATAAACCCGCCGGGCGAGCGTCGCGGCATAGGCCAGGTCGTCGGCAAACTCGGTGCGCACCGCCGCGGCATACGCTTCGGGCCGCCCCTGGGCGATCAATTGCCCGGCCAGATCTCCCGAGCGCATCGCGTAATAGATCCCTTCGCCGGTCACGGGATCCACCAGCCCGGCGGCATCACCGACGGCGAGCCAACCGGGACCGGCCAACCGGTTTCCGGCCCAGGAGCCGGGGTCGAGCGACGGCAGCATGTGAGCGTAAAATTGAGCACCCTTATAGCTGATGCCGCGGCCGCTCAGATAGTGCTCTAACCGTTGCCGCAACCCGGCCGCGGACTCTCCCTTGCCGCAAATGCCCGCCGACAAATGGTTGTTGCGGGGGAAGATCCAGATGTAGCCTTCGAGGCCGGCAAAGAACCGCAGGTCGATGTGGGGCTGCTCGGAGGGGATATGGTAACCGAGCGCGATCATCGAATCGGCCGGGGTCCAACCAGTGCCCAGAGTCCGCAGCGGATTCCGGCCGCCAAGCGCCACGACAAGGAAATCAGCATGGAGGGTCGTACCGGAACGCCGGGCGATCCGCCAGCTATCCGCCGCTCGTTCGACGCCGGTGACCCGGTCGGCCACCAATTCCGCTCCGGCGCGCTCCGCCCGATCGAGCAGCAACTGGTTCAGCTCCCGCCGGGAAAAGATCAACAACGGTTGCTGGAGATCGAGGCGGACCGGCTCCGTGTGGTCGGCGTACAACCAGGAGGAGGCAACAGTACGATGCGGGCCCGCCTGCAGAAACGGGTATTGATGATACGCCTTCCAGGTGACGCCGCCGCCACACGGCTTCTCCCAGGCGAGCTTCTCATCGAGGAGGATGGTCCGCACTCCCGCGCCGGCCAACTGTTCGGCCGCCATGGAGCCCGCCGGCCCACCACCGAGGACGGCAACGCTGCGGATCACGGCTTTCCAGGGGTAGCGGGCACCGGAGGATGTCCGGCCGGCAGTCCGCCGCCAGTCGACGGGGCGGGAGCGGTGTGCGGGTCTGCCGTCGTCGCGGGAGCGGCGCCGGGTTTCCGTTTCACCACCCACTTCACCCCTTCCGCTTCGAGAGAGTAGGAGATCTTGATCCCAGACTCCGGCGCACCCTTCGGCCCGATGCTGGCGACGGCTTCGGCCTCTTTCTCCTTGAAGTCAACACTCACGACTTCCACGTCCATCGACGACGCCATCATGTCGTCCCGTTTAGCGAGATAGTCGACAATAGCCTGTTTGATCGCGTCTTTGGTCTGGGGCGCTTTGGCGCACGAGGTCAAAAGGAGAAGAACGAGAAGTAGGCGGCGCACCCCTTCAGTATACCGGGATTACTGCCCGGAGCCGGTTTCCACTGCAGAAAGCACCGGCGATTCGAGGCTCGCCAACTGGGCCAGCGCGTTCGCCACAGCGGGCTCAGCCGGCGACGGGAGCTGATCCTCCTGCGCAATCGCGGAGGCGAGCCGCAGCAGGTCCATCGAAAAGGTCACGTTATCCATAAAGTCCTCATCGGAAAAAAACAACCCGCTTTCAGGAATTCCTGAAGGCGGGCTGAAAAGTTTAACTACGGGAGTGTACAAACACGGAATCGCATTCGTTCCGTTGATGATTCCAGGCCGAAGGCTCAGGCGGATTGGTTGGGCGGGGGGCGTGGAGGGACTAAAGGGGGATACAGCTTACTGGCAGGTCGAACTGAGGAAAGTAGCGGGGATCAACCCTCACCACTTGAGCCCTTCCCGGTTTCATCACACCACCCTCTAGAGCAAGTAGTATGCCAAACGGAAAAGGCGGGAAATACACTGTATTTCCCGCCTCTAAGTGCAATATACCTAGGAATATTTTGCCACGAGTACTGGACGCACCTGGCAATTTTGGGCATGTGTTCCATTTCGGGATTCCCGAAATGGAACGAGGTCCCTTATTGGGCCGCCGGCACCGTACTCGCAGGCCGGGAGACGACTCCTTTAATGGCCTCGTCCATTTCGATGCTGTTGGCCACCAGCGTCTGCCCCGTGGCGCGTTCAAGATCGTTCCGGGCGCGGGCGTAGGTACTGAGCGCCGCCACTTCACTCGCCTGTGCTGAAGTCAGGTCCCGCTGCGCCTGAATGACAAAGAAGATGGTCGAAGCGCCAAGCGCATACTTCTTCTGCTCAGCGTCGAGCGTCTGCTCCTGCAGCACCCGGTTCTTGAGAGCCGTCTGGTAGCGGGCACGGGCCTGCTGCAGGCTGATCAGGGCGTTCTGTACGTCCACCCGCACCTGGTTCATCTGCTGTTGAAAGCGGATCTCGCTCTGACGAATCGAAAGCTGTTCCCGCACCATATCCGACTGCGCGGCGCGATTCCGCAGCGGGACGTTCAGAGTGACGCCAAAGGCATAATCGGGGAAGTTCCGCCGGAACACTTGTCCCACCGCGGTGCCGTACCCGCCGAGGAAGAAGGCATCGACGGAGGCCGGGTTACGAGCCAGGGGCGCCGTATTGGTCGCGCCGGGCACTGGCGGCACCGGTAGGGAGTTCAGGTCGCCCGAAAGGCCGTTGTTCTGGAAGCGTCCAAAGGCTTCGACCGACGGCCGCAGAGCGTTCTTCGTACCCACCAATCCGATCTTCGCGCTAGCGATATTCAGCCGGGACTGCTCCACCTCGGGCCGCATATCCATCGCCTTCGTCACCAGGTCCTGAATCGGTTCAATCGGTTCCGTCTCGGGAATCCGGATTTTGTCCGTGGGGATGACCCGGGCATCGGCAAGGGAGGCGCTGGTCACGCCGGTGCGCGAGAGGGCGTTCTTGAGGACAGTCTCCTGCTGCAGCAGGGTCGTCTCCGAGATGGTCAATTCCTGCTGGCTCCGGGCCACTTCGGCCTCGGCCCGAATGATTTCGATGGGGGCCAGGGTACCGATCTCGACCTGCTTCTTGTTGTCATCGTAGAGCTTCTGGTTCAGGCCCAGCGCCTGCCGCTTCACGAGCACGTCTTCATTGGCGGCAACCAGATCCCAGTAGCGGGCGATGATGCCCGCGACGGTGGCGATCACCTGTTGCTTGAAGGCAAGTTCGGAAACCTTCAAGTTGTTCTTGCCGATGCGGATGTTCCGGCTATTCACCGCGAAACCGAAACCCTGCAACAGGCGCTGCTGCACCTGAATATTGGCATTGACGTTCCGCGCCGGATTGAAGTCCAAACGTCCGGAGTTCTGCTCCGAGATGAAGTTGTTGAAGCCCATCGACACGGTGGTGCCGGAGATGAACGACTTGCTGACGTTGAACTGCGAGACGTCGCGCACCGAGATCAGCGAACTGGTACCGGTGTTGAACAGCGTCGTCTGCGGCTGGGTCGTCTTGCTCCGCTGAATCGTCGAGGTGAACACCGGGTCGAAGCTCGCCACGTTCAGACTCGTGCCGGTCGCCTGCGCGGTTACCGCCTGCGACGTGCTTTCGATTCCACCGCCGCCGGCCAACCCGCCACCGCCGCCACCGCCGTCGCCACCCACCTGCGTCGTGCCCGTGTTGATAAAGTTACCCTGATTCCGCGCAATACCGCCCGCGATCGCGCGGTTCAGGTCCGATTGCGAGATCTGGGGCCCGAAACGCTGCAGTTCGATGTCGAGGTTGTTTTCGAGCGCCAAAGCGATGGCATCCTGCAGCGAAAGATAAAGTTTGCCGGCCCGAAGCAATTGCTCCAGGCGATTCGAGTTGCCGAGATTGATGGGCGCAATGTCCCGCCACGTATACGGATCGGTGAAGCGGCCCTGCCACCAGTTGCCAGAGGTATTGGCTTTTTTGGTCTCCTGGGGCAGTGCGGCCGGGCTGACCATTAACATGGCGCAGAGGAGGCTGAGCGGACGTCGTATTGAAATCATGGGAGTCAGGTGGGGTATCGGAAAAGACGAACTCTACGGGGCCGTTGTTCCAGGAAATATGTATATGGTAACGCAAGACTTAACGATCTTCTATGTCCGAAAATGGGACGCTTGGGATCCCGGCCCGGCACCTGCTATCCTGAGCGGAAATGTCTGATCCTGTCCTGGCGATTTTTGAAGCCACCGGCGCCTATCTCCGGGGCCACTTCCGGCTCACGAGCGGGCTGCACAGCCCGGAGTACCTCCAGTGCGCGAAGGTTTTACAGCACCCGGTCCATGCCTTCGACTTTGGCGTGGCTCTCGGCCGCGAGTTCGGCAAGCTCACGGGCGGCCGGAAAATCGACGCCGTCGTCAGCCCCGCCATGGGCGGCCTGATCATCGGCCACGAGGTGGCCCGCGCCGTCGGCGCCCGGTTCGTGTTCACCGAACGCGACGCCTCTGGCAAGATGACCCTGCGCCGCGGCTTCGAGATCGAACCCGGCGAGACCACCGTGGTGGTCGAGGACGTGATCACGACCGGCGGCAGCTCCCGGGAGGTGATTGAAATCCTCGAGGACCGGGGCGCCGAAGTCCTCGCCGCCGGATCGATCATCGACCGCAGCGGCGGGCAGGCCGACCTCGGGGTGAAGCGGGTCGCCTTAGCCACCCTCAAGGTCACCGCCTACTCGCCCGAAAACTGCCCGCTTTGCCAGCAGGGCCTGCCGGTCACCAAGCCCGGCTCGCGGAATGTCGCCTGAAAACCGGAACCTCCGCCTGACGATCGCTTACGACGGAGCCGACTACGCCGGCTGGCAGATCCAGCCGGATGAAGTCACCATTCAAAGCGAGATCGAGCGGGCGCTGTTTCTGGCCACGAAAGAGAAGGTCACCATCCACGGCAGCGGCCGCACCGACGCCGGGGTCCATGCTCTCGGGCAGGTGGCTTCGTTTCGGACCGCGAATCCGATTCCGGTCGACAACCTGCAACGCGCCGTGAACCGCCTCCTACCCCCCGCCATTCGCATCATCGGGGTGGAGGAGGCGCCCCCCGATTTTCACGCCCGGTTCTCCGCCCGCGGTAAGCGCTATGAGTACCGCATCTGGCGGGAACTCATCTGCCCGCCCCATCTGGCGCGCTACGTCTATACCCATCCCTACCCGCTCGACGTGCCCGCGATGATCGCCGCCGCCCCACTCTTTCTCGGTGAACACGACTACTCCTCCTTCTCCGCCGCCGACGCCAAGGATGCCCTGGGCCACTCGAAAATCCGGCGCATTTGGGTCTCGGAGATGGCCGAGGAAGGGCCGGTGCTCCTCTACCGGGTGGAAGGCAGCGGCTTTCTGAAACACATGGTGCGCAATCTGGTGGGCACGCTGATTGAAGTCGGCCGCGGGAATCTCACAGCTGAAGGGCTGCTCGATCTGCTGGCCAAACCGCAACGCGCCCGCGCCGGGAACACCGTCCCCGGCCGCGGTTTATATCTCGTCCGCGTGGACTACTAAGCGCGCACGGCGAAACAGGTCAGATTGTCCTGATCGCGCACATACAGGCGCCCGTCCGACAGCACGGGCAGCGTCCACACGGGATAATCGCCCCGGCCGATCTTATGGCGGGCGGTCTCCTTGTAGCCCGAAGGAGTCGCCTCGGCCAGCGCCAGCGTGCCATCCTCTCCCTGCAGGTACAACATCCCATCGGCGAAGATCAATTGGCCCTTGCCGACACTGCGGTCCCGCCACGCCACCTCGCCGCTCATCAGCTTCATGCAGGTCAGAACGTTCGACGAAAACCCGTAGACATGCTCACCCACCAGCACGCTTGAGCAGTAGTGATTCCGCATGTCGCGGTTGAAGTAGACCTCCTCGGCCTTCACTTTCCCGCCCGAACCGCTGAGCTTAAGCAGCGCGCAGCCCGTGCCGTAGTCGGAACTGACAAACAGGTGGCCGTTCGTATAGAGCGGAGTCGCGATGTTCGCCGTCCGGTTGGCAACCTTGTCATAGCGCCACAGCGCTTCGCCAGTGGTGGCGTTCATACCCACAATCCCTTCGCCCGTAAACGTCACCACGTTGCGGATGCCACCGAAATCAAACGCAATCGCCGAGGCGTACCCAGCCGAATCGTTGCCCGACTTCCACAGGAGCTTGCCGTTGGTCTTATCGAGCGCGACCACCGAAGCCCCGCGGCCGCCCGGCTGCACAATCACCTTATTGCCATCAATCAGCGGCGACTCGCTCATCCCCCAATGAATCACCTGGCCGCCGAACTTATCGACGACGTTCATCTCCCACTGCTTCTTGCCGTCCACCTTGTTGATCACCGTCAGCGTCCCATCCGCCGACATGCTATAGAGCATTTGGCCATCAACGGTCGGGGTGCCGCGGGGACCGTTGCCGCGGCTTTCGTTATAGCTGCCGCCGGCTGGCGTCGCCCACAGCTTTTTGCCGGTCGCCACGTCGTAGGCCATCACGAACTCGGTCCTACCCTGCTGGCCTTGCGTATAGAGCTTGCCGCCGGAGATCGAATACGACGAGTAGCCTTCGCCCAGCCCCGCCGCCGTCCAGACCACCTTAGGCCCACCGCCGGGCCACTGCTTCAGCAGCCCCGACTCGGCGGACTTGCCATCGCGGGCTAAACCACGCCACTGCGGCCATTCGGCGGCATAGGCGACTGCGGCGGACGAGGCGGCCAGGAACAGGCGGCGGGAGGTCATTTGGTAATCCCCTGGATCATTTGTTTAAATGCGGCTTCGTGGGTGGCAATGACGTTTGCGGGAGCCGTGAACTTGAAAAAGACGCTGCCTTGCGGCGCTTCGATAATGGCGCCGAGCATCCGGTAACCCGGCTTCATCACCTTATCGGGAGACATGGGAGAGGCGGACCACGCGTAGGTCCCCGTCAGATCGAGGTAGGTGACCTTATATCCGGCAACCGTGCCCGCGCTACGCTTTGTCTGGCCGGTCTTGGTCGGGAACTGGTCCTCCCAACGGGTGATGTTGGCTTCAACGCCGCCGCCGAGCCCGGGTCCAAAGTAGAACACGGCGCATTCGCCGGCTTCCGGGGTTCCCGGCGCCGTGTAGGTGGCGGCGCGCATGGGGCGTTGCGGCAGCGCCTTCCAGCCGGCGGGCATCTTCCAGGAGATACCGGAGGCGCCATCAGCAAGCAGCAGGACGGGAAGGAAGAGGGCAGAAAGCAGGAGACGATGCATACCGATAGTCTATCGCTAGCGGAAGCCGAAAGCGCCCATGGGGATCCCAAGCTTCCGGGGGTCTCCGTTGGACGGCCGGAACGGCGGAGTGACCACGAACTCCACGCGAGCCACTCCCGCCGGCCCGGCGGCGAGCGGATAGCGCACCGTTTGCCAACCCTGCCGCGTGAACGTCTGCCGGCCCAACGTCGTCCCGTTCAGCCGGGTTTCGAGCGTCACCTCGCCGATCTCGCGAATATAGTCCGGCCCGATGTTCAGGTTCATCTCGAACGCGCGGGCCTCCGCCGGACGGTACAGGCGGGCGGTAGCGGTCGGGTGGGTCCAGCGAAACGCCCCGTCGCGAGTGTACCAGCCGGACTCCAACTGCCACACCGGCGTCAGCCGGGACATCTCGATCCAGGAAGCGTCAGGCTGCCCGGGAACATGCGCCAGAGAGTAGAGCCGCCGGGTGGGCCGGTCCCAGGACAGGAGTGCAAACGGCGCGTCCGCCGCGGGCCGCTCCTCGGCCGGCAACGCCACGAGTTCGTTGGTGGCGAACGCCAACCGCAGCGACCCGGTAACGCCCCACCAATAGAGGTGCGGCGGATAGCCATCAATCAGGAACGAGCGGAGGCCCGGCTGCTCCCGGGCCAAATCCCGAATGGCGGCGAAGTAAGCCCGGTTCTCATCCGCATCGAACAGCAATGTGGAACGGACCGGCCGCAATTGCACGTAGTTAACGCCCAGCCAGACCGCCAACGGCGGCGCCACCCAGCGCCAGGAGAAGCGCTCGGCGGCCGCGGCGAGCGACACCGCCAAACCCGCGAGCGGCAGATAGAGATACGCCGGCAGCGTCCGGTTCGGCACAATAAACATCGGCGCGAGAAACAGCACAAACGCGGCCAAGCCCCAGTTCACCCGCTTGTCCCGGCAGAAGAGAGGAATGGCCAGCAGCGCGAAGCCGGCGTGCGGCCACAGCAGAATCTTCGAGGCATAGAAGTCCACCGCCTGCGCGAAGGAGGCCGGAGTCAACCGCAACCCGTAGTCCCCTTCCCTGCCCCCTTGGGCCAGCACCGCCTGCATGCCGAACAGGAACGACACGGCGAAAAACGGCGCCAATCGCTTGTACCGCCGCTCGCCCAGCCAGTGCTCATACACGAGCAGCACCACCGGCAGCCCGATGGCCAGCTCCTTCGACTTATACGCGCACCAGAACAGCAGCAGCGGCTGCCACCATGGCCGGCCCGCCACCCACGCCCAGAGCGAGGCGATCGAAAACGTCGCGCAAAGGACGTCGTAGAGGAACATCGGTTTCCAGTACGCCTCCAGACAAGCGACATGGAACGCAAACAGGCACAGGCCGCACACGCGCGGAGCCCACGCGAAACCAAGCGAGCGCAGCAACCCCCAAAGCAGCCCCAGATTCAGGACGTGCAGCAGTTGCGTCACCAGCACGTACCAGGAGAACTCGAGCCCGGCCCACTGGTAGAGGCCCGTGAGCAGAGCATGGGTCACCGGCCGGAAGTTGCTGGCATAAAAGGTAGGCGCCAGAAACCCCGTAAGAAACGTCTCCGCCGGCGCCCAGCGCATCCAGGCGAATGAGTCCAGATCGTCACCGGCGAAGTAGCCCTTGTAGGCTCCCTTGTTCACCACCCAAAGGAGCCACAGGAGGATCAACCAGGTGGCCGGCGTACGAAATCTCATTCGGCGTGCAGGAAGTCGAAGTCGCAGCCCAGGTGGGACTGCGTGACGTGCGAAAGGAACAGTTTGCCGTAGCCGCGCGTGAAGTGCGGCGGGGCGGGCTTCCAGGCGGCGAGCCGCTGCGCGATCTCCTCATCGGACACATGCAGATGCAACTGCCGCGCTTCGACATCGAGCGTGATCAGGTCGCCGTTCTGCACGATGGCCAGCGGCCCGCCAATGCCCGATTCGGGCGAAACATGCAGCACCACCGTGCCGAAGCTCGTGCCGGACATCCGGGCGTCGGAGATCCGGACGCAATCCGAAATCCCCTGTTCAAGCAGCACCTTCGGCATGGGGATATGGCCCCATTCCGGGAAGCCGGGCGCGCCGTGCGGGCCGCCGCCCTTCATCACGAGCACCGTGTTCGCATCGATCGGCAGATCCATCGAGTCGATCGTGTCGTGCATCTGTTGATATGACTCAAAGACGTAGGCCGGGCCCGTGTGTTTGCACAAATGCGGGCTGGCCGCGGTCTGCTTGAACACCGCGCCGTTCGGCGAAAGATTCCCCTGCAGCACCACAGTGCCGCCTTCGTCATAGATCGGATTGGACGCCGAACGGATCACGTCATGATTGTGGTTCGGCGCCTGCGCGACGTTCTCCTCGATGGTCTTGCCATTCACCGTCAACGCCTCGCGGTGGAGGAGCGGCAGCAGTTCCCGCATCACGGCCGGCACGCCGCCCGCGTAGAAAAAGTCCTCCATCATGAACTCGCCGGAGGGCCGTACATTGACGAGAAACGGCGTGCGGCGGGAGATGGTATCGAAGTCGGCCAGCGCGAGTTTGTTCGGCGTGCGGCCGGCGATGGCGAGCAGATGGACCACGGCATTGGTAGAACCGCCGATGGCCATATCCACGGTGATCGCGTTCTCAAAGGCTTCGCGGGTCAGAATGCGTGACGGCTTCAGACCTTCGGCGATCATCTCCACCATGCGGCGGCCGGCCATCTCCGCCATGGCGAGCCGGCGGGAATCCGGCGCCGGAATGGCGGCCGAACCGGGCAACGACATGCCGAGGGCTTCGGCGATGATGGCCATCGTCGAGGCGGTGCCCATCACGGTGCAATGGCCCGAAGAGCGCACCATGCAGCCTTCAATCTCCTCGAGCTGTTCGGGCGAAACCTGGCCGGTGCGGAACAGATCGAAGATCTTGCGGCCGTCGGTTCCCTGCCCGATGATGCGTCCCTTGTAATTGCCGGAGAGTGTAGGGCCACCCGTTAGAATCAGGGCCGGAACATCGGCCGAGGCGGCGCCCATCAGCATCGCGGGGGTCGTCTTGTCGCACCCGCACAGCAGCACGACACCGTCGAGTGGATTGGCGCGGATCGACTCTTCCACATCCATCGCCATCAGGTTCCGGAACAGCATGGTCGTCGGCTTCATGTACTGCTCGCCGAGTGAAATGACGGGGAACTCGAGCGGGAATCCTCCCGCGGCCCACACCCCGCGCTTCACCGCATCGGCCACCTGCCGCAGGTGCGCGTTGCAGTTGTTCAGTTCGCTGAACGAATTGCAAATGCCGACCACCGGCTTGCCGTGGAAGGCCTGACGCGAAATACCAAGGGCGCGGATATTCGCGCGGCGGGAAAAATTGTAGTACTCCTTGCCATTGAACCAGGAGTAGCTGCGGAGCTTCGTGGGATCCATGAAGCTCTTATTGTGTCTTATTCGACGGTAATCTTGGAGCCGGTCTTCGGCTTCGGCTCCAACTCCTGAATCGAGGTATCGATCAGGAGCCGCAGGCCTTTCAGGAATTCGACGCCCGCCGTGCGGAAGTGGTTCTGAATCGCTTCGGCGCTGCAGCCGCAGGAGGTGCTTTGGGCTTTCTCGTCGCTCATATTCTTAGTGTACCTTTTGGCCCCCGATCCAGGTGCCGTGGACGTTGCAGGACTCATCCAACAGAATAATGTCGGCGGCCTTACCGGGACGGAGGCTGCCGAGTTCGTCATCGACGCCCAGGATCTCGGCCGGCGTCAGCGAAGCCATGCGAATCGCCTGCCACAGCGGGACCCCGGTGGCATCGCGGAAAACCCGCACCATCTCGTCCATCGCATACACGCTCGAAGCCAGCGCCGTGCCGTCCGGGATGCGCGCCTCCCGGTCCTTCACCACGGCCACCATGCCGTGCCGCGGGCCGAAGGTATACTCGCCATCCGGCATCCCGGCCCCGCGCATGGCGTCCGAGATGATCGCCAGCTTCTCGTAGCCCTTGTTGCGGAACGCCAAAACCATCATCTCCTTCGACAGGTGCTTGCCGTCGGTGATCAGTTCGCTCGACAGCCGCTCTTCGAGATACACCGCCTCGACGATCCCCGCTGACCGCGGATTCGGCGTGCCCCGCCACCGGTTGTTCATCGCGTCCGTCATGGCGCAATAAAGATGAGTGGCGTGGGAGGCGCCCCAATCGAGCGCCTCCACGATCTCGTGATAGAGCGCTTCGCTATGGCCCACCGACGGGATCGCGCCCTGCCGGCGCAACGCCTCAATCAACGGGCGTGCGCCGGGCAGCTCCGGCGCCAGGGTCATCGTCGCAATCGGCCCGCGCTCGAGCAGCTCCCGCCACTCGCTCTCCACCGGATTGCGCACAAACTCCGGCAGGTGGCAGCCGCGTTTGGTTTGGCAAAGATACGGCCCTTCAATATGAGCGCCCAGCGCCCGGCCCAAACGGTCGCCGCGGCCGCGGTAGGCATTGATGGCGTCCAGGCAGGCGAGAATCTCTTCATGGCTGGCCGTCGCCGTCGTCGGGCAAAGCGCCGTAACACCATGACGGGCGTGGAAGGCAAACACGCGGTCCACGTCCTCCGGCGTCACGTCCATGAAGTCGCTGCCGTCTCCGCCGTGGATATGAATATCGATGAAGCCGGGCGAGACCAACAACCCGGTCGCGTCGATCACCGCGGCCTCCGGCAGGACCTCCGCCCACGGGCCGGCGTAAGTGATCCGGCCGTTCTCGGCCAGCAAGAGGCTATCGGGAATTGGCCCCGCGTCGGTGATCAGCGTTCCGTGGACGAAGGCTAGGCGGTCAGGCAAGAGGTCGCATCTCCACCACGAGTGTACGATCTTCGAGGCGGGCGCGAGCGGGTTCGAGAGCGGCCATGGAGGTGGGCAGACCCACGTGGCGGCGGAGCGTTCCCACCTCCACCACGAGTTCATCTCCCTTCTTGAACAGGCCCACCTCTCCCTTCACGGCGAAGGGCAAAAGCAGGCGGACCTCATTCTTGCCAAATGTGTACGGGCGCTCGTCGCGGGTCACCAGCGCCGGGTCCTCGTCAGTGCTATAGAGCACTTCCGCCAACCGATCCAGCCGTTCGATGCCCATCACCTCTTCGTTAAACAGGGGCGCCTGCCGGAGCGGAACCGGATCAAAGTACCCGGTCATCTCCCCAATCACGGCCGCCTGCGCCTCCCGCCAGCCGCGGAAGAACCCATCGGCTTCGGGCGGCAGCACGCGGTTCACAATGATGTTATCGACCGTCAGGCCGTGCAGCGAGAAGTAGACGAACGCCCGCTGCGTCTCCCGCATCACCATCCGCTCGGCGTTGGTAACCAGCCGAACGGAGGTGGCCTGCGGATCTTCGAGCAGCGAGTCGATCCCCTCGATCTTGCCAAACAGTTCGAGCACATTGGCGAAGTAGGAGTCGTTGGGTAGTTCAACCGGCGAGAGCTTGTTGGCGATGGGCCGGATCGCTTTCAGCACGTTCCGCTCCACCGTAAAGATGTGCTTCATGTACCACTCGAGCGTGGTCGGCATGGAGATGAAGCGCAGGCTCTCGGCCGTGGGAGCACAGTCGAGCACGATGACGTCGTAGGTCTTGCCCCGCCGGTACTGGTTCACGTACATCATGGCGGACAACTCTTCCATGCCCGGAAGAATCGCCATCTCCTCGGCCTCGACATCGGAGAGTCCGGAGGTACGCAGGACACTGGTGACGTAACTGGAGATCTCCTGCCAATGGCGCTTGATCTCGAGTTGAATGTTCACCTCTTGCACGTCGAGGTTCGGTCGCACCGCGTACGGGTCGGCGGTCGCGGCGTCAAACAGGCTGGTCTTGAGCGCGAACGAATCCGCCAGCGAGTGCGCCGGATCCACACTCATCACGAGCGTCTTATAGCCGCGCCGGGCCAGATGCAGACCCGTAGCCGCAGCGACGGAGGTCTTGCCGACCCCGCCCTTACCGCTATATAGCAATATGCGCATAGAAGCTTTTAGGATTTGCTGCGGACGGTGCCGAGTCCGCCATCGACGCCGAACGTCTGGCCCGTGATCCAGGCGTTGTCCGGCTGCAGCAGGAACGCCATCATGTGGGCGACATCGGCGGCGGCGCCCAAGCGGCCCAGCGCGTGCATCGCCATCGAAGCCTTCGCCGCCGTCTCGTTCCCGGTAATCCGGGCGGTGAGCGGAGTCGCCGTGAGGCCCGGCGCCACGCAGTTGACCCGAATGTTCCGCGGGGCGTAGGTGGCCGCGGCCGAAAGCGTCAAGCCGATAATGCCGGCCTTGGCCGCGGCAATCGCTTCATGATTCTGCAGCCCAATGCGGCCCGCCGCCGAAGAGACGAGCACGATGCTGCCGCCGGTGCTCATCATCGCCTTCGCTGCGCCCCGGACGACGTAGAACGCGCTATCGAGATTGATCCGCAGGACGGAGGCCCACTCCTCGTCGGTCGTGATATGCGCCGGCTTCAGCAGCAGGCTGCCCACGCAATTGGCCACCCCATCCACCGCTCCCACTTGGGCGAACACATCCGCCACCTCGGCCGGCACCGTCGCGTCCGCCAACATCGGCGTGGTGCCGAGTTCGCTCGCCAGAATCGCCAGCTTCTGCGGATCCCGGCCCGTGGCGAATACCCGGTGGCCCTGCGACTGCAACTGCTTGCAAAGCGCCGAACCGATGCCGCCGGTGGCGCCAAAAATCAGGTAGGTCAACGGGTCTTCTCCTGCAGCGAAGCTTGCTTCGATTGCGCCGGCGGCGCTTCGTCCCGTTCCGGCAAGTCCATCCGGTTCAGGTTTTTGATCTGCAGCAACATGCGCGGATTCTTCGCCAGCTCCTCGCGGTGCCGCTGCAGGTACTGCCAATACATCGTGGTGAAGGGGCAGGCGTCCTCGCCCTCTCGCTTCGCCGGGTCGTACTTGCAGCCGGAACAGTAGTTCGACATCTTGTCGATGTACTTTCCGGAGGCGATGTACGGCTTCGAAGCCATCACCCCGCCGTCCGCGTACTGGCTCATGCCGATCGTGTTCGGCAGCTCCACCCACTCAACGGCGTCCACGTAGACGGCGAGATACCACTCGTGAACCTGCTTGGGATCGATGCCGGCCAGCAGGCAGTACAAACCCGTCACCATCAGCCGCTGGATGTGGTGGGCATAGCCGTAGTCGAGCGTCTGCCGCAGGGTCTGCTTCATGCAGTTCATCTCGGTCTTACCCGTCCAGAACCACTTCGGCAGCGCCTCGCGAGCGCCCATGGCGTTGCGGTCGGCGTACTCGGGCATGAACGTCCAGTAGACCCCGCGGACGTACTCCCGCCAACCAATCACCTGCCGGATGAACCCTTCGGCCTGCGCGAGAGAGACTTTGCCGTCCCGGTAGGCCTTCTCGGCCGCCGCCACCACCTTGCGCGGATCGAGCAGCTTCAAATTCATCGCCGCTGAAAGCCGCGAGTGGTAGAGCCAGGGCTCGTTGGTCCACATCGCGTCCTGATACTGGCCAAAGTTCGGCAGCCGGTGCTCGATGAAATCGGCTAACGCCGCCTCGGCCTGCTCCGCGGTCACCGGCCAATCGAAATTGTCGAGGGATCCCGGGTGACGGCTGAACCGGAAACTCACGAGCTCCAGCACAAACTGCGTCGTGCGATCCCGCTCAAACCGCACCGGGGCGGGTAGTGGACCGGGACCGGACTTCGGTAGCGAACCCCGGTTCTCGACGTCGTAGTTCCAACGGCCCCCCGCCGGCTCGCCGTCATCCAGCAACACGTTGAACTTCCGGCGCATCTCCCGGTAGAAAAACTCCATCCGGAGCTGCTTCCGTCCGTGCGCCCACCGCTGGAACTCCTCCACCGGGCAGAAAAAGCTCCGGTCGATGCGAATTTCGAGCGGGATACCGGCCTTCTTGGCCGCCTGCTGCAACTCGCCCCGCACCCGGTAGTCGCCCGGCTCCACCACCACCAGCTTGTCCGGCCGAAACTGTTCGCACGCCTTGATCAGCTCTTTCCGCAGCGAGTGGCTGTTGTTGAAATCGTCCAACCGCCGGTAGATGACACAATGGCCGCGCTGCGTCAGACGCTGCTCAAAGTGGCGCATGGCCGAAAGGAAGAGGGCGATGCGAGCCTTGTGCGACCAGACATGGGTCGACTCCTCGGCCGCTTCGGCCATCCATACGGCGTCTTTGTTGCGATCAAACCCGTCAAAAACTGCCGAGTCGTCGTTCAGTTGATCGCCCAGAACGATGACGAGATTACGCATGTAATGGGAGATGCGCCAGAAGCGCAAAAAGCGATAAAGTTTTCACGTGGAAAGCATTCTTCGCTGGGGGGTCCTCAGCACTTCTAAGTTCTTTTTGACCAAGGTTCTACCGGCGCTGGCGCACTGCCGGACCGCGCGGCTCGCCGCAATCGGAACTCCCCAGGTCGAAAAGGCGAAAACATTAGGAATTTCAAAGGTTTACGACTCCTACGCCGGCGTCCTCGCGGATCCCGCCATTGACGCCGTCTATATCCCTCTCCCGAACCACCTGCACGGGGAATGGGCCATCGCCGCCGCCCGCGCGGGCAAGCACGTGCTGTGCGAGAAGCCGATTGCGCTCTCCGTGACCGAAGCCGAGCAACTCGCCGCGGTGCAACGCGAGTGCGGAGTGCAGATCGGGGAGGCGTTCATGGTGGCGACCCATCCGCAGTGGCTGCAGGTGCGGGATTGGGTTCGCGAAGGAAAAATCGGCCAGTTGCGCGCGATCCAGGGCTTTTTCAGCTACACCAACCTCGATCCGAACAACATCCGCAATCAACTCGCCGCCGGCGGAGGCGCGTTGATGGATATCGGCTGCTACCCGATCTTTACCTCCCGGTTCGTCAGTGAACGGGAACCCGTGCGGGTCCTGGGGCTCGTGGAGCGGGATCCGAATTTCGGCACCGACCGGCTCACCTCTGCTCTGCTCGACTTCGGCGGCTTGCAGGCGAGTTTCACCTGCTCCACCCAACTTTTCCCCTATCAAAAAATGCACTTTTACGGCACCGCCGGCCATATTGAGATTGAGATTCCATTTAATGCACCTCCGGACCGCCCCGCCCGAATCTTTCTGAATGGAGTCGCAACTGATTTGCCAGTAGTCGACCAGTACACCGTCGAGTTTGATGCCTTCTCGGAAGCGGTGCTCTCCGGCGAGCCGATTGCCGTACCGGTGGCCGCCGCGGTGGGGAATATGCGTGCGATTGAAGGCATATTCCGGTCGGCGGCAGAGGGTGGTTGGGTAACCCTGTGACCCCGAAAACAAAACTTCTTATCCTTGTTTTATGCGCGCTGCCCGGCTACGCTCTGGTGTCTTGGTTTGCGTTGAGCGTTTTGCGGATCGGTGCGATTCAATTCGGGGTGTTTAGCGTCCTGGTGGCGTGCGGCTATGGGTTTTGGCTGGCCGGCGCGGCCCGGGAGTATGCCGAGTCTCCGGAGCCCTTAACTCCGGAGGCCAGACAGGCTGGGGAGGAGGCGATGGAGCGGTTGCGCGCCAAGCGCGAGAAGCGGCAGAGCCGGACCGAGGTTCAGCGTCAGGAGCGTGGGGGACGGGCTGCGAAGTCGTAGCGTAGATCGATCCGGTCGAAGCCATGCCGGTAGCCTTGCGGCCATTCGGCGATGCGCTCGAAGCCGCAGTGTTCGAAGAAGGGCGCGATGACGGGCGTGGTATCCACGGCGACATAGCGGGGAGCGTTGCGCGCCGCGGCGATCTTGGCGAGCCGGAATTCGAGCAGACGGCGGCCGAGCCCGCGCCCGTGCTGCTCGCGGTGAACCATGCCGAAGACCAGGTAGGCGACATTGGCGAACTCGGCAATCTCGAAACCGCCGAACCCGATGATTTGTTCTTTTTCGATCATCACGTACAGCGGACAGGTCTCGTCGCGCAGTACCTGTTTGACCCAAGACTCTTCCTGGGGAGAGAAATAGTCCGGTACGTTACTCCGGAATACGCTCAGCACAGCGTTCTGGTCAGAGGAACGGTACCGGCGGAAGCGAAGCATGCAGACAGCTTATCTGAATGGCCCGTCCGCCGGGGAAATGGAGAATGCTTACGACCGGGCGCGCACCTCGGCCCAGGCGGAAGCGAAGCGAGCCGATCGCCGATTCAAACGCTCCGCCCGCCGGGGCCACGACGGAGAATCCAGCAATGTTCTCAACCAGGCGCGCATTTCCGGAGTCACGGAAGGACAATACCCGATGGCCGGCGCAGGCGGAAGCGAAGCGAGCCGATAGCCGATTCAAACGGTCCGCCCGCCGGGGCCATGACGGAGAATCCAGCAATGCTCTCAACCAGGCGCGCACTTCCGGCGTCACGGAATGACAATACCCTGTGGCCGGCGTTGGCCGAAGCCAAGCGAGCCGATGGCTCATCCGAATCGTCCGCCCGCCGGGGCCATGACGGAGAATCCAGCAATGCTCTCAACCAGGCGCGCACTTCCGGCGTCACGGAAGGACAATACCCTGTGGCCGGCGCAGGCGGAAGCGACGCGAGCCGATAGCCGATTCAAACGCTCCGCCCGCCGGGGCCATGACGGAGAATCCAGCAATGTTCTCAACCAGGCGCCCACTTCCGGCGTCACGGAAGGACAATACCCGATGGCCGGCGCAAGCGAAAGCGAAGCGAGCCGATCGCCTATCCAAATAGCTCGCCCGCCGGAACAATGGCGAAGCATCGAGCAATGGTCTCGACCGGGCGCGCACCTCCAGCGTCACGGAAGGACAATACCTTTTGGCTGGCGCAGGCGGAAGCGAAACGAGCCGATAGCTGGTCCAAACGGTCCGCCCACCAGGGCCAGAACGGAGAATCCAGCAATGTTCCCAACCAGGCGAGCAATTCCAGCGTCACGGAAGGACAATACCCTGTGGCCGGAGCTGTCCGAAGCCAAGCGAGCCGATAGCTCATCCCAACGGTCCGCCCGCCGAAGAAATGGCGGAGAATAGAGCAATGTTTTCGACCAGGCGCGCAGTTCTCGGGATGGCGGCGGGAACCTTGCTGGGACAAGCCAAACCGAGAGTGAAGGACTATACCCTGTGGCCGGTGCGGGCTACCTCCCGAACCGTCTGGCTGATCGTGCAGTTGCAAACCGATAGCGGGATCAGTGGGTGGGGAGAGGCCTCCGATGCCTTCGGCTTCGCCTCAACGAGCGCCGCGCAAGCCCGCGAGATGCAGCAGCAACTGGCCGCCTTCGTCGCGTTAATGCAAGGACGCTCCTGTCTCGACATCGCCCACTACCGAAAGATGGGGGAACCACTGGCGCGCGCCGGAGGCCTCACCGCCGCCACAGCCTACAGCGCCGTCGAGCAGGCCCTCTGGGACCTGACCGGGCAAACGCTCGGAGTTCCGGCCTACACCCTGTTCGGCGGCCCCATTCGCGACCAGATTCCGCTGTACGCTAACATCAACCGCGCCACCACCGATCGCTCTCCGGCCGGCTTTGCCGCCTCGGCGCGTCAGGCCGTAGCCGAAGGCTACCGCGCTTTGAAGGCCGCGCCATGGGACGGTTATCCGAAAATTACCGCCGACCACGGAACGGCCTGCACCCAAGCCATCCGCGCGGCGGTCGGCCCGGCGATCGAGGTCATGGTCGATGTTCACAGCAACTTCACGGTGGAGGAAGCCGTGCGGGTCGCCAAACAATTGGAGCCGGTCGGCCTTCGGTGGTACGAAGAGCCCGTCGCCCCGGCGCAGGTCGCCGAAACCGTGGCGATTGCGCGGCGCATCCGGCAGCCGATCGCCGGCGGCGAGTTCCTGTTTGGCGTCCACGGATTCCTCCCGCTCTGCCGGGAAAACGCCGTGGCGGTGATCATGCCGGATGTCAAACACTGCGGAGGCCTTCTCGCGATGACGCACATCGCGGCGATGGCCGAGGCCCACGGGATATCCGTTGCTCCGCACAACCCGAGCGGTCCGGTGGCCACGGTAGCCACTTTGCACGCCATCGCGGGCCTTCGCAATTGCGAGATTCTGGAACTGCAATGGGGCGAGGTAGGTTGGCGCGGAGAGCTGCTCCAACCAACCGAACCGATCCAGGCCGGAAAAGCCGAGATCCCGAAACGCCCTGGCTTCGGGATCTCCTGGAACGAACGGCTAGCCCGGAAACACCGACTCTAGCGCTGAATGCGGGCCGAACCACCCTTGGCCAAGGAGCGAACCTGCTCGACGGTGGCCATCGTCGTGTCGCCGGGGAACGTGGTCAACAGAGCGCCGTGAGCCCATCCGAGGCGCACGCACTCCTCCGGCTCTTCCCCCGTCAACATCCCGAAGATGAGGCCGGCAGCAAACCCGTCGCCGCCGCCCACGCGATCGACCACGTCGAGCTCGCAGGTCGGGGAGACGTAGGTCTTCCCGTCGATCCACGCCACCGCACCCCAGCTGTGCCGGTTGGTCGAATGGACTTCCCGCAAGGTGGTTGCAACGACCTTGATCTGCGGATGCTGCGCGCGAACCCGGTCGATCATGCCGAAGAAGGTCGAAGGATCCAGCTTCGAGGAGGCCGCAACCTCCGGCCCGGGAATGCCGAGGCCCAACTGCAGATCCTCTTCGTTGCCGATCAGCACATCCACGTTCTTCACGATGCGGCCGATCACCTCAAGGGCGCGTTCATGGCCGCCGAGAATGTTCCAGAGCTTGGCGCGGTAGTTCAAGTCGAGCGAGACAATCGCGCCGGCTTTCTTGGCCGCTTCCATGCCTTCAATGATCAACTCGGGAGTGGTCTTGGAAAGCGCAGCGAAAATGCCCCCGCTGTGGAACCAGCGGACGCCCCCGCCGAAGATCTTCTCCCAGTCAAAATCACCCGGCTTCAATTGCGCGGCCGCTTCGTTGCACCGGTTGTAGAAAACGACAGGCGCCCGCATGCCTTGGCCGCGATCGCTATACACCGTGGCCATATTCGGCCCGTGCACTCCATCGTGTTTGAACCGCTTGTAGAACGGCTTGACCCCCATCGCTTTCACGCGTTCCGCGATTAGTTCCCCGATGGGATAGTCCACCATGGCAGAGACCACACCCGTGTGGAGCCCGAAGCAATCTGCCAGATTCGCAGCGACGTTAAATTCGCCTCCGCTCACATGGATATGACAGTCGGTGGCTTTCCGGAAGGGAATGACACCAGGGTCAAGGCGATGAATCAGTGCGCCGAGCGCGACGAAGTCCAGAGCGCCGTCCGGACGAATAGAAAGACCGTATTTCATAGACGTGAAATTAGTGTATAACGGCCGGCCCCAGCCGGCCGTCAAACTTTAGCGAACCGCGATCGTGGTTTGGATCGGGGTCCCGCCGCCCCGGTTGGAGTTGCTCGGGATCCCCTGATGCAGGATGGCCACAACGATGCTGTTGCCCGGCGGTACCGATTCCGGAACGCGCACGTTCAGCTGCCAGACGCCAACAAAGCCGGGCGCCAGACCGGAGAACTGTACCTCCGCGTCGGCCGTATTGATGATCACGCGGGGACGGGACGGGGTGGAGATCAACCGGTCCGACGGAGCCGGTACGCCATCCGGCGGAGCATCCGGCAGGAACCCTTGCCCGGTGGCATACAGCTGAATCACCCGGCCGCGGCCAACGGGATTCGAAGTCGAATTGATCGTATTGTCTTCGTTTAGCGCGGCAATCTGGCCGCGGCCATTCTGCGTTGTCGTAAAGAAGCCCGGGGTGGCCACCGCCGCCGGCAGCGTGGAACTAGCCAGGATCTGCCCGGTTGACTTCTTCTGAACGAGAATATCGATCGTCCCCGAAGTCAGCGTGCTCATCGGCACATAGAAGTTGATGATCGTCGGCGAGAGGTAGTACAACGGAGCGGCAACTCCATTTACCAATACCTCGACATCATCCATCTCCTTGGGAACGGGAACCGTCGAAAAGGTCATCGTCTGCTCGGTAAAGCGGATCCCGAGCGGCGCCATCGTGGCCACCAGCCCCGGCGAAAGGTCGCGGTCAAGGTAATGCGCCGCGCTAATCGCCACCAGACGCGCATAGTGGAACGCCAGCCGGTTGGTTCCATCGGCTACCACCAGATTGTCAAGCGGATCGAGCGCCAATGCCACCGGCAAGGGGGCGTCGATGCGGAAGTTGCCCAGCGGATTGAAGATCAACAGGTCAAAACGCGGGTAACGGATCAGACGATTGTTTTGGCCATCAGCCACCCAGATCTCGCCGGTGCGTTCGCTCACCGTAATGCCCTGCGGATTCCGTAAGTTGTCATTCGCCGTCAGCGTAGACCGCAACACCAGGACCGGCGCTGGATCGTTCGCCGCCGCGGTCACTCGGTCGAAGATGGCGATTCGGCTCTTCCCCATGTCGCAAACATAAACGCGATCGTCCGTGTCCATGGCGATATGCCCCGGCACGTTGAAGCGGCTGTCCCCCTCCGGCGTGCTCTGAGAAGTAAAGTCGCGTTGGCCAAAAACCGTATCCGCGGCCTGCCCGTTCGTGAAATCGCCGCCGGCCGGACGCCGGAAGTACAACAGACGATTCAGCGAGGAGTCGGACACGATCAGGTGCCCGTCCAGGGTCAAAGCGATGCCATACGGCGAGCGCATGTTGGTTCGCGTCGGGTCGGTCAGCTTGATATTGAAGCCGCTTTGCCCAATCACGAGACTGGCCCGCTGCTGGCGATCCCGCGGCTGGTCAAACGGACGGGCAAACCGCAACACCCGGCCGTTGCCAGTGTCGGACACCCACAGATTTCCCTGGGCGTCGGTGATCACACCCGTCGGATTAAACAAGCCGGTATCATTCAATACGTCCGGATCATTCGCCGGAGAGTTCACAATCGCCGAGAACCGGTCCGCTTGTCCGATCACGATGTCGGCCAGATCACCCGGCTTCACCGTCAACGCATTAGCGAAACCCAGAATACGGTTGTTGCCGGAGTCGGCGACATAGAGCCGGGGCGGAGTGCTTGTCCGGTCAATCGTAATCCCTCCGCTCAAAACGGCGCGGCCCCCGTTATTGGGCAGTTCAAACTGGCCGGTGACGGTAAACAACTCCCGCCCCTCAATCAGATTGCGGGAGTTATACGTCATGCTCAACTGCCCCTGCACCCGCGTCGCGGCCTGCAAGTTGTTCTGGCTAATGGGGATAATCAGCAGGCGGTGGTTCAGCGTGTCACACAGATACAGATCGGAGCCCGCCACAGCCGCCGTCGTCGGCCGGAAATACGACGAATCGGTCGCCGACCGCCCGCCGCGGTTGGCCCGGAAGCTCAGCAGATCCGGCTGGCCGAAGACGGCCCGCGCGGGAGGCGATGGAACCAACAACGTCTCTTCCGCCCAGCTTTCAAACGGATCATATCGGACAATTCGATGAACCAGCGTATCCACCACATAAAGCGAGTTGTTGATGATGAACATTCCCTCGGGCGTCTCCAAGGAGAATTCGTTCACCGGAGGCCGAGGCGGCTGACCCTGCACATTCACAACAATCCCAACGACGCGCGCCGCGGCTGCCCCGGTCCGCAACGGTCCCGTGTAGACCATCACGCGGCCAACCTGATCGCCGACATAGAGGCGTCCGCTCCCATCGATCGCCAAAGCCGCAGGGAAACGCAATCCACCCTTATGCAGTGGTCCAAGTTGCCCGAGATCGAACGTATTCCGGGAGCTGAAGTCCGGCTGGCCGATTACGAGATCCGCCTCCGGATTGTTCGACGCACTATCCCCGAGTACCGAGGCCGGATACCGGACCACCCGATGGTTGCCCGGATCGGTCACCCACAAGTTCCCCTGCGGATCAAACACCATCCCCACCCGGTAGCTGGCGCTGTCCCGAACAAAAGCGAGTGTCTTCGCTGAAGCGTTCAATTCGTTCTGGTTGGGAGCGTTCGAGGTAAAGTTCGTCTGCCCAAGCACCAGATTCGGTTGAATCAGGTCCCCCGTCTGCGCCGACGGCCGCGGAAAGCGCAAGATCCGATTGTTCCCGGTATCGGCGACATATAGATTGCCCCGGCTGTCTATGGCCATGCCGGTCGGAGAGCGGAAACCGATCGAGATCGAAGTGCCCGGTCCCCCCGGAAACGTAGTCACCAGATCCCGCTGGCCAATCACGCCGTCCGCCATCTGCCCATCGCTCGCCTTCGCGTTCCGCCAAAAAAGGACCCGGTTATTGCCGGTGTCGGCCACGTAAGTCACCACGGCCCCGCCGGAACTGTCCACCGCGACCCCACTGGGCGAATTCAACTCCCGCCCTTCCACAAGGTTCGCTTCGTTCGTATTGAGGGTCTGGCGGGCGTGTCCGTAGGTGCGCGCGGGAATCGGGCTCAACTCCACCGGGAGTTGCGCTTCTAGCGGCATGCCCACAGTGGCGGCCACGGCCAGGAGGGCCAGTCTCAAAGAATTAAAAGATTTCATAGGATTCTCTACACGGCATGCGGGACGCATCAGGATTGGACCAGCGGAAACACACTCAGCGGGACGATTCACCGGAGACAAACCGTCTCGTCCCCGTAATCGCTTATCGGCAGTTTGAGGATAACACTTCAGGTGGAGTGAAAGAAATGAGGCGGTTTTCTCCCCGGATTTCTTTTACACAGTGCACCGTTCCCCCGCTTCGCTATCATCTAAGTAGTCAGATCCATGGAATCTCCCAAACCCCGCGTCGCTGCGGTCAGTTATCTGAATTCAGTCCCGCTCGTCTGGGGGTTGACGCAGGGCCCCCAAAAGGGCCTGGCCGACGTTTCTTTTTGTCTTCCGGCTGAATGCGCCGACCGCCTCCGCGCCGGAACCGCCGATATCGGCCTCATCCCGGTCATCGAAGCCGCCCGGCAGAATCTGCCCGCCGTCCCGGGCACCGGCATCGCCTGCGAGGGCGAGGTCCGCAGCATTCTCCTCTTCGCGAAGACGCCCTGGCAGGCCGTTCGCCGGGTGGCGGTCGACAAAGGCTCCCGCACCTCCGTGATGCTCACCCGCATCATCCTCCGCGAACGCTTCGGCATTGAGCCCGAACTCCTCGTCATGCGGCCCCAACTGGCCCCCATGCTCGCCGAGGCCGACGCCGCCCTCCTCATCGGCGACGCCGCCCTCCGCGTCCAACCCGAACGTCACCCCTACGAATACCTCGACCTCGGCGCCGCCTGGAAGGAGCTCACCGGTCTACCGATGGTGTTTGCCCGCTGGGCCGGCCCTCATCTCCCGCCCGACGCCCAGGCTCTGTTCGACGGATCCTGGCACTACGGCGAAGAACGCCTCCCCGAGATAATCGATCATCAGGCCGACCGCCGGGGCCTCCCGCGCAGTCTGGTCCGCGAGTACCTCAATCGCCACATCCGCTTCACCATCGGTCCGCGCGAACTGCAGGGCCTTGAAACCTACCTCAACCTCGCCGCCACTCTGGAGCCCGCTCTCACGCTATGAGCCACCGCATTTCGACCACCGAAGCGCTCGATCTGTTCTCCGACACCGATCTCATCGGCCTCGGCATGGCCGCCGACGCCGAACGCCGCCGTCACCATCCCCACAACATCGCCTCCTACATCATCGACCGCAACATTAACTACACCAACGTCTGCACCGAATACTGCAGCTTCTGCGCCTTCTATCGCGCCAAGGGACACGCCGAGGCCTACGTGCATCCCCAAGAGGTGATCTTCGCTAAGATCCAGGAGACCCTCGACGTCGGCGGCACCGGCGTCCTCATGCAGGGCGGACTCCACCCGGACCTCCCCATCGAGTGGTACGAAGATCTCTTTCGCTCCATCAAACAGCGTTTCCGCATCCACCTCCATGTCCTCTCGGCCCCGGAAATCCTGAACATCGCGCAGATCAGCGGACTCTCCCTCCACGACACCATTGCCCGCCTCCGCGACGCCGGCATGGACTCCATTCCCGGCGCCGGCGCCGAGATTCTCCACGACGAGGTGCGCCACCGCATCGCCCGTCTCAAGTGCAACACCGAAGAGTGGCTGAGCGTGCATCGCACGGCCCACCAACTCGGCGTCCGCACCACGGCCACCATGATGTGGGGCTGCGGCGAAACCCTCGCCCACCGCGTGCACCACCTCGACGTCCTCCGCCAGCTCCAGGACGAAACCGGCGGCTTCACCGCCTTCATCCCCTGGAGCTTCCAGCGGGATAACACCTCCCTCGGCCGCTTCGTCAAAGAGGAGGCGACCAGCGTCGAATTCCTCCGGACGCTGGCCGTCTGCCGCCTGTTCCTCGATAACATCGTCAACATCCAAACCTCCTGGGTCACCCAGGGGCTCAAGGTTTGCCAACTCGGCCTCCGCTTCGGCGGCAACGACGTCGGCAGCATCATGCTTGAAGAGAACGTCGTCTCCCAAGCCGGCGCCAACTTCCATGCCTCGGAAGAGGACCTCCGCCGCATCATCCGCGACGCCGGGTTCACCCCCAAGCAGCGCGACACCCTCTACCGCACCTACTTCCTGAACTGAGCGATCCAGTCGAGCGTGGCCTTCCAGTCGAGCAGCCCACCGGTGGCGCCCGCCTGTTGAACGCTCAGCGCCCCGGCGGCATTCGCCACGCGGGCAGCCTCGACCATCGAATCGCCACGCGCGACTGCCGCCAGGTAGGCGCCACAGAAGCAATCCCCCGCGCCGGTCGAATCCACGGCCTCCACCGCAAATCCCGGCACTTCCCGCCCGTCCACAGTACAGCCCGCCGCGCCCTGCTTCACAATCGCCGGGCACGGGTACGGACCCGGCACCCACTGCGCCTCCGCCGCGTTGGCCAGCAGCAGGTCCGTGAACGGCAGACACGGTGCCACCACTTGCCCCCACTCCCCCAACCGGTCCCACCCCAAGTCCATCGAAGTCCCCATCCCCCGCGCCTTGGCCTCGGCCAGCAACGCCGCCGCATGGCGCCGGACAAACGGTAAGGCAAACGGATTCGCCACGTGCAGATGGTCGAAGCCGGACGGCAGGGCAAAGCGGGCGTCAACGTTCACGCCCGGATGATGAAACAGCTGCCGCCGACCGTCGGGATGAAACACGCCCACAGTGGCGGCGGTCGCCCCGGGCAGCGTCTGCACGAATCGGCAATCCACGTCCACCTCCCGCAGCCGCTCCTCGAGCCACCGGCCGGCCGCATCGTCTCCGCGCACGCTCAGCAACGCCGCCTCGTGCTTCGTCCCCCGGCTCAACTTGCCGAAAGCGTAAGCTGTGGTTCCGCCGTTGCCGCCCAAGCCGGCGGCCATCGCCTCCACCCAGCGGGTGGTCTCCCACTCGAGTCCCTCCACGGGCCCCGCCAGCGTATCCCAAACCAAACTGCCGAGGACCAGAACCCGCATCGGCCCCAGCTACAATTGACCGCTCAGCAGCTTCTCGAGAAACGAACGGCTCACCGACCAGCGCCCCGTCACCACCGCCCCCTCCCGCGAGAACGTGCCACTCGTCAGGATTCCGCTCAAGTCGGCCGGGTTCGGCTGTTGATTCACGTTCTCGAGGTATTTGCGAAACACGTCGGTTACGCCCCGTAACTGGCTCTCCAAGCCGCCCGCCTCCCGCTCCGTCGCGCACTCGGCGCGCAAACGCAGTTCGGCGCCATTCTGGCCCGCGTGCAAACCGAGCGTCGCCACCTTGGCGTCGCCCAAGGCCTTCACAAAAAGTTTTGTCCCCGCCGGCAACGATTCATTGCGGCGCAGCGCCTCCCCGAGCGCCCCGGCCCACACCGGCGCGTCCGGAACCGGCAACTGGTTCGGAACCTTGTCCTGCAACTTCGAAACCGCCCACTCATCGCTCGATACCGCCATCCCGATCATCGAGTTGTGCAGCGGCACAAAGGAAACCACCCGCCGTGGAGTAGCCGCCGGTAACCGGCAAATGCCATTCCGGCAGGTGCCCCCGGAACGCCGGGTATGCTCCTGAATCGCTTTCCAATCAAAGCGCCCGGTGGCCACGATGAACACTTCCGAGTTGGCAAACCCCACCAGCGCCGAATCGAGATCGGCCCGGTAGTCGAATCCGGTCGAAGCGACAAACGCTTGATAATCGGCATCCTCGGTCACGTTCTGGCCGGAAAGCAGCGCCAACAGCCCGGAGGAACGTAAGCTCTCCAAGTCCAGGTAGATCGCGCTCGTCCCGGCGGGCAACCGGTGTATCCGCTCGGTCAACTCGGGAACCCTGCGCGACCGGTTCCACACCAGTCCGCCGGCGATGGCCGCGCAAACGGCCACCACCAGCAGAGCTGCGGTCCAATTATGCCAGCGAAAACGCATGGATCAAGCTTACACCGCTAGACCGTCACCGCTTCGCCCACCCGCGAGTTCTTCCACAACGCGATGTAGGGAGCCAGCTCCTTCATCATCTTGCGGAACTGATCGAGCGTCAGGCTCTGCGCCCCGTCGCTCACCGCCTTCTCCGGGCAAGGATGCGTTTCGACAATCAGGCCATCGGCGCCAATCGCCACGCCCGCCCGGCAAAGCGGCGGCACCAGGCTGCGCTTGCCCACGGCGTGCGAAGGATCGAGAATCACCGGCAGGTGCGTCAACTCATCGAGCACCGAAACCGCCGTAATGTCGCACGTGTTCCGCGTCGCTGTCTCAAAGGTGCGAATGCCGCGCTCGCACAGCATGATGTTCGGGTTCCCGTGCGCCACAATGTACTCGGCCGACATCAGCAGCTCTTTGATCTGCGCGCTCAACCCGCGCTTCAGCATAATCGGGCGGCCACAACTGCCCAGCCGCTTCAGCAGGGCGAAATTCTGCATGTTCCGGGCGCCGATCTGCAGAATGTCGGCATACTCGGCCACCAGGTCGACGTCCTTTTCCGCCATCACTTCGGTGATGATCGCCAGGCCCGTCGCCTCGCGCGCCTTGGCCAGCAGCTTCAGGCCGTCCCCTTCCATGCCCTGGAAGTCGTAGGGAGAGGTGCGCGGCTTAAACGCCCCGCCCCGTAGGATCTGCGCCCCGGCTTCCGCCACGGCGTAGGCCGATTCCATAATCTGCTTCTCGTTTTCAACCGAGCAAGGACCGGCCATCATCACGAACTCGTCGCCGCCGATCTCAATCGGACCCTTGTGCGTGCGAACCGTGATCACGGTCGGTGCTGACTTGTACTCTTTCGAAACGAACTTGTAGGGCGCCGAGATGCGGACGGCCTTTTCGACCTGCGGCATCGCCTCGAGCGACTCGAGACAGTTGGTGACGTCACCGACGCCAACAACCCCAATCACGCAGCGCTCCTCTCCTTCGATGGCATGAATTTTGTAACCGAAGTGACGGATGCGGTCGCATACGGCTTCGATGTCTTCCTTGGTGCTGTGGAGTTTCATAGAAATGATCATGGTTATCTTCTGCCTCGAAAGAACGGATCTCCCTAAAACGCGAAAACCCACTCTTTCGAGTGGGTTGGTTTTTGGGTTAAGAACTTTTTGTGTCCTACCGCTGGGCCAACGCCACTCGCCGGTTTTGGTAATACCACCAAAATCGGAACGAGGGAAATTGGGCACTCAGCGTTGACATCTATTGCTAGTGTATACGGACCCAGAAAAGATTGCAAGAGGCAGCAAATAGGTAATTTTTTCGTTACACCTGCCCAAGGTGTTATCCGGCCCTACCAAGCCCGCGACCAGCGCGCTCCCGCCACCTGATTCAGCTCCCGCAGCGCCGCCTGCGCCTTGGCCGCCACCTCCAACTTCCGCCCGAACAGCCACAGCAAATCGCTCAGCCGGTTCAGATAAGCCAGCACGTACGGCGCCAACTCCTCCTGCTCGCCCAACCGCACCACGTGCCGCTCGGCACGCCGGCAGATCGTCCGCGCCAGGTCATAATAAGCACCCGCCGGATCCCCACCCGGCACCGACCAGTCGCTCAGCAGCCCCGGCATCGCCTCCAGGGCATGCACCTGCGCCGTCAAGCCGTCCACCATCGCCTGCGTCACCGGCGGATCCCCCTTCCGGGCCTCCGTGGGCGTCGCCAGCGCCGCGCACACCCGGAACAGCTCCTGCTGAATCGCCAGCGTCGCCGCGGCAATGGCCTCATCCCCGCAGATCGACCGGGCAAAGCCCAATGCCGCGTTCAGTTCGTCCACGGTGCCGTAGGTCTCCACGCGCAGAGACCCTTTCGAGACCCGTTCGCCGCCGACGAGGCTGGTTTGCCCGGCGTCGCCGAGTTCAGTTGCTATAGATGACATGAGTAGTTAAGCGAAAAGACGGTCGTGGACCTTCCCCTTGCCATCCTTAGTGACGTAAAAGGGACGCTGTTCGATTTCGTATTTTGTGTCCGGGGCGATTCCCAACGCCGAATAGAGGCTCGCATGCAGATCTTCAATCCCAATCGGGTCCTTGATCGTCTTGCAAGGCCGCTCCGGCGCCGTCTCCCCGTACACCGAGCCTTTCTTGATGCCGCCGCCAAAGGCCAGCACGCTCACGGCGTCCGTAAAGTGGCGATGCATCCCGTAGTGCTTCAAATCGGTCATGACTTCGGGCACCGTCACCTGGTTCTTCACCTCCAGCCCCGGCTTGCCTTCCGTCATCATGTCGCGGCCGAACTCGGTCGCCACCACCACCAACGTCGTATCCAGCAGCCCGCGCTGTTCGAGATCGAGAATCAGCTGCGCAATCGGCGCGTCAATCGTCTGCTTCATGCCGCGAACCCGGGTGTGGCCGTTCTCGTGCGTATCCCAGAAGCGGAACGGGATGTACTCGGTGGTCACCTCAATAAACCGCGCCCCCGCCTCCACCAACCGGCGCGCCAGCAGGCAGCCGAGGCCAAAGCGCGAGGTGTTGTAGGTGTTGTAGGTCTTCTCGGGCTCAAGCGACAGATCGAACGCCTTCGCCGCCGGCGAAGTCAGCAGCCGGTGGGCGTTGTCGAGCGAGTTCAAAAAGCTCTCTTTCTGCGCGTTGCTGCCCTGCTGAATCGGGGAGGAGGCCAGCAGCTTCCGGTGCAGCTCCCGCCGGCTCGCAAACCGGCTCTGGCCAATCAGTTCGTTCGGCCGCGTCACCGCCACCGCATCGCGCGGATCCACAATGTGGAACGGCCCGTACTCGGCCCCCAAAAATCCCGCCGTGTGGAACGCCTTCACAGCGTCGGATTCGCCGCCAATCTCCAGATTCTGCCCAATCGAAAGGAACGCCGGAATGTCCGGGTTCTTCTTGCCCAGCGTCCGCGCCACAAACGCCCCGAAGTGCGGGCAGGCCACGCTCTGCGGCGGCGCATAGCCCGTGTGCCAATGGTACTGGTGCCGCGAGTGGAGAATAAACCCCAAATCACCCACCCGGTGCGACCGGATCAGCGTCCCGCGATCCATCACGCTCGCAATCTTCTCGAGGCCCTCCGAGATCTGCACCCCATCAATCGCCGTCGGAATCGGCTTGAACGTGGAGAGCACCCGGTCGCTCGGCAACCCCGTTTCGTAAGGGGTATACTGCTTCGGGTCAAACGTCTCGGTCTGCGCCATGCCGCCGGCCATCCAGAGCAGGATCATGCTGTCGGCTTTGCCGGAACGCGGCGCCGAAAGCAGCCGGGGACTATTGCCGTGCAGCGCGGCCAGCGTGGCGGCGGCGCCATGACGAAGGAAAAAACGGCGATCAATCGACATACTGAAACTCCGGATGGTTGATCAAAATCCACAACAGGTCTTCCACCTCGGCCTTCTGCGCCAGCTCCCGTTCGGCGGGCGCGGGGGCCCGGCCCAGCGTCTGCAGGAAGAGGTCGTCCACCAGTTTGGCCGGCTTCCGCAGCGGCACCGGCGGGGCGTCGGTAATCCGCGCGAGCAGGTTCCGGTCCGGCGGCGCCGGGAAGATGTAGCCGCGCACGGCGCTATTGATGTCGCTCTGCTTGCCGGAAACATCAAGCTCCAGAGCGCCCGTCAACCGGTGCTCGCCGGGGGGAATCGTTAGCTTCACTACCTTTCCCAGACGGCCCTCTACCGCCACCGGTTTCCCGTCCAACTGTAAATCCAGCCAGCGGACCACGGTCCGTTCGGGGTCGAAGCTGCCAATATCATCCACCAGGAAGTGGACCTCCGGCCCCTTCACGGCGATATCGAACGGCCGCTTCCCTTCCCGGCGCAGGCCGGAGCTATCCCACAGGCTCTGCGGCGGCGTGGGCAACATGCCCACCAGCCGCTGCGCGCCGCGGCGGAGCTGCTGGTGAATCGTTACGCCGTTCACGAGTTCGAGCGCTTGCAGCGTCGAGCTCTCGGAGTTCCGCGTCGTGATCACCTGGTCGCGCATCGGGCGGCCCAGCGCACGGGTCAGCGCCGTGCTCCGCAGCTCCCACTCGCGCGCGAACCGCGCCGAGGTATCCGTCTGCACTACGCGCCACTCGCCGGTAATCGCCGAGAGCGTGTCCACAATCTGCTCGGCGGTCAGCCGCCGCGGCACGGGGCCCTGGAACTTGGTTGTCAGGTTCGCCTCGGCCGGCTGCTGCCAGGCGCGGCTGGTCATGATCAGCTTCACGAGCCGATGGATATCGTAGTCGCGCGCGAAATCCACGGCGAGCCAATCGAGCAGATCGGCGTTGAACGGCTCGGCGTCCATATCGTCCACCGGTTCGACAATGCCCCGGCCAAAAAGCTTGGCCCAGATCCGGTTGACGAATGTCCGCGCCAGGCGCCCATTCTTGGGGCTCGTAAACAACGCGGCGGCATCGGCCCGGCGGTTCTCGCCCACGGGCGGCCCTACGGCCGGAAACAGAAACTCCGGACCCACCTTCTCGCCGGTCTTCACGTCGCAGCGATATAAATCGAGCTCCCGCTCTTCACTAAACAGCGCGGCCATCCCGTAGGCTTGTTTCAGCTTGTATTGGTTGATGAACGAGTCATGGCAGCTGGCGCACTTCAGGTTCACGCCCAGGAACACCTGCGCCGTATTCTGCGCCGCCTGAATCATCGGCCGCTGGCTCGCGTTCACGTCGCCACGCCAGTTGATGCCCAACAAAAAGCCCTCCGGCGAATCCGGACCCACCGGGTTCACCAGCTCCCGCACCATCTGGTCATAGGGCATGTTGGCGTTCAGCGCCTTGACGAGCCACGGCCGGATCGACTTCTCGCCGCCATGGTAAGCCCGCAGGTCATCCCGCAGCAGATCGTTCCAGAAGCTGATCCAGTGCCCGGTCACCATCTTCCGATCGGCCAGCAGTTGGTCCACCAGTTTGGCCCGGTTGCCGTCGAAGCTGCGGAACTGCTCGGGGGTCGGGGTGATGCCCCACAGGTCCAGGTAGGCCCGGCGGACGAACACCGCATCCGGCACCACTTTCCCAGTAAATCCTTGATTATAAAGGAGCTTATCAATTGGGTTCGTTTCGTTATTCTGCGGTAAAGCGACCACGCGGGGCTCGAGCGGAGCCCGCCAGGCCGACGGCGCTTTGTGCGAAACGTCCGTCCATGGCAGGTCCGCCTTCACCCACGCATCGAGGATGGCAATCTGTTTTTCGTCCAGGCTCTTGCCCGTGGGCGGCATCGGCAACCCGGCTTCGCCCTTCACCCGGGCGACAATCTCGCCCTTGCCCTTGAGCGCGCCCTCCCGCGTCGCCAGCGAGAAGCCGCCCTGCGGCGTCGCGCCGCTATGGCAACCCAAGCAGCGCGACGCCAGGATCGGATGCACGTCCGTCGCGAAATCCACGGCTCCGAGCGAGCCGGCAACGAAAAACAGAAGCCACCGCATTTGTTTTGCCTAAACCTTAACCCACTTCTGCTTCTTGGCCGACTCCGCCACCTTCTCGAGCAGAATCATGCCGCGGAGACCGTCCTCAAACGTCGGATAGTCCACCGGCGCCGACGGGTCCGCTACCTTCCGGTAGAAGCGCTTGTAGAGCGCCTTGTGCGAATCGTCGTAGCCTTCGCTGTGGCCGCCGGGAAGTTCGGCGTATTCGGCCGCCTTCGGATGCAGCAGCGATCCGTCCTTGACGATCAACTGATTCGGCGTATTGCGGTGGCCGATCCACAGGCGGTCCGGCTCCTCCTGGTTCCAGGAAACGCCGGCCTTGGTGCCGAAGATCTCAAAGGCGAACTTGTTCTTGCAACCAGCCGCCACCTGGCTGACGGTGAAGGCGCCGCGGGCGCGGTCACCGAGGTGCAGCATCACGGCGCCCCAGTCGTCCGTCGTGATCTCCACGTCGTCGTAATCCTTCGGCTTCAGCTTCTTGCCGGCAAAGGTCTGAATGGCGACCTTCGGCTTCTTGCGGGTCTTGTGGAAGGTGGCCAGGTCGGCGCAGACCCCGGTGATGGGCAGACCAGTCAGGTGCTGGATCATATCCATCCAGTGCGAGCCGATGTCGCCCATGGCGCGGAGTTCGCCGTTGCGTTCGCTCTCAATGCGCCAGTTGTAGTCCGTCTCATACAGCAGCCAATCCTGCGAATAGGTTCCCTGTACGTGTAGAATCTCGCCGAGCTCGCCCGATTCAATAATCCGGCGGATATGCTGCACCACCGGGTAGTAGCGCAGGTTGTGGCACACCGCGTTCGCCAGGTTCTTCTTCTCGGCCAACGCCACCATGGCCTTCGCCTCTTTCGAGGTCACCGTCAGAGGCTTTTCGCAAAGGACCGCCTTGCCGGCCTCGAGGGCGGCCATCGACATGGGATAGTGCAACGCATTCGGCGTCAGGACGTGGACGGCGTCGATCGACGGATCCGCCAGCAGGGTCTTGTAGTCGCCGGTCGAGCGCTCAACGCCCATCGACTCAGCGAACTTTTTGGCCGAAGCCTCCGAGGAGCCGGCGACGGCGACAACTTCGACATTACCCAGGCGGCGAACGCCTTCAATGTGAACCCGGCCCATAAATCCGGTGCCGATGATTGCGGTGGTCACTTTTTTCATATCCTCACTGTATCTTACAGTGGGCTATGCTGTTAGCAGTTCGCGATGAAGGTGACGATTCGATTGGCCCCCGGGCCCAGAGTGAAGCGGGAAGGTACCCGCAACCAGCGTTTGGCGCTGGCCACCGCTGCTTTACTCACTCCGTTTTCGCTGATGGCCTTCGCCCTGGGATTCTGGCGCCTGGCGGCCGATATGAACTGGGCCAAACAGTTCGCCTTCTCCGACGGTCCGCTGTCGCACTGGCAGGTCTGGATTGGCGCGGGGCTGCTGCTCCAGGGGGGCGCCGTGCTGCTCAATCGCTACGGCAGTCCCTCTGCTGAATAGGGAACCCGGCGGGCCCTTCGTGCATCTTTAAGAGTGTTCGACTGCTGCTATTCTGAAGAGGTCCATGGGCTCCCCGTTCCGCTCCTTTTCGTCGGGTTCGTCATCTTCGGGGTTGGTAACCCCGGGCGTGAAGTGGTTGCTGATCAGCAACACTGCGATTTTTGTGTTCACGCTGCTGGCCAAGGCCTTCGCCGGATGGCAATTTCAGGCGTTGAAGCTCATCCCGGAGGACGTGTTTTCGGGCATGATCTGGCAACTGGTCACCTACCAGTTCCTGCATGACGTGAACGGCTTTCAGCACATTCTCTTCAACATGTTTTCCCTCTTCGTGACGGGTCCCATGCTGGAGAGCACCTGGGGCACGCCGCGTTTTCTGAAGTACTACCTTCTGTCGGGGATCGGCGCGGGCATTACGGTTTGTCTGGCCAGCGTCCTGCTCGGCGCGACGCAGCAGCCCACCATCGGCTGCAGCGGCGCCATCTTTGGCCTGATGATCGCCTACGGCATTCTCTTCCCCAATATCCTGTTCTTCGGTTCGATTCCGGCCAAGTATTTCGTGATGATCTTCGGCGCGATCAGCTTGCTCGGGGCCATCGCGATGGACGGCTCCCGCGTCAGCTATGTGGCCCACCTCGGCGGTCTGCTCACCGGCTGGCTCCTGATCAAAACGGGAATGCTCCAGCGGATGGGCGGCAAAGCCGGAGCGGCCTGGGACCCGATGGCTTCGTTTCGTCAATCCGTGAAGGAATGGAAACTCCGCCGGGCCCGAAAGAAGTTTCAGGTGTACATGAAGCAGAAGAGTGGCCGCGACCCATTCGACGTCCAATAGGAGTAAAGTGACCATCATGCGCAATCGGCTTTTCCTGCTCGCCTTCGTCTTCACGTTGTCCTTCTCGGTGGTTTGGAGCCAACAGGGTCCTGGCCCAATTGGGTCGGAGACCAAGGCGAAGCCCCGCAAGAAGACCGGCGATGGCGCCCCGGCTCCGGAGCCGGAACAGGAAAAGGTCGAATCGAAGTTCAAGAAGAAGGAAGGCGATCAGCTCCCCGAAGGTCTGCCGACCTTTAAGAGCGACGTGGCGACCGTGAACGTCGACGTTGCCGTGCTCGACAAGAACGGCCGGTTTATCCCCGGCATTCCCCGCGGCAACTTCCGGATTCTGGAAGACGAGGTGCCGCAGAACATCGGCGGTTTCGCCTTGGGCGAAGCGCCAATGACCGTCTGCATGGTCATCGAGTTCTCGAACCTCTACCAGCAGTACTGGAGTAACGGTTGGTTTGAAACTCTTCAGGCCTCCTACGGCTTCTTAGAGACACTGAAGCCGGAAGACTACGTCGCCGTGGTCGCCTACGATCTCCGCAGCGAGATCCTGAGCGATTTTTCGACCGACAAGCGGAAGGCCTACGAGGCGATGCAGCGGTTGCGCATTGCCGCCTACAGCGAAAGCAACCTCTATGACGCGCTCACCGATACCGCCGACCGCATGTCCACAATCGAAGGCCGCAAGGCCATCGTCGTCATTGCCAGCGGCATCGATACCTTCTCGAAGCTCACTTTCGACAAGACGCGCAAGTCGCTGCAGCAGAGCGGGGTGCCGATCTACGCCATCGGCATTATGCAGGCTCTGCGCGAATGGATGGACGCTCGGGGCTTCATGGGTTCGATCCAGCGGCTCGACTTCCTCCAGGCCGACAATCAGATGCGCACCTTCGCCCGCGAGACCGGCGGCCAGTCCTACTTCCCCCGCTTCTTCGGCGAATTCCCCAATATTTACCGCCAGATCCACGAATCGCTGCGCAGCCAGTACTCGATCACCTACACCCCGACGAACCAAGCCAAGGACGGCAAGTTCCGCAAAATCCGCGTGCAACTCGTCAACCCGGCCACCAACGAACCGCTCCGCATCGTCGATGAGAAGGGCAAGCCGATGAAGTACACCATCATCGCCAAGCCCGGCTATAACGCCCCCAAAGAAGTCGAATAGTCAAGCAAAACATCTGTCGCGTTTTGATGCCGATAGAAGTGCGTTGACAGTCCGTTTACACCTCTGTTACCTTCGCATGGTCCTCTGTCCCTTCAATGAAGTTGAAAGCTGAAAGAACGCTTCCGGTAACGGCGAGTTTGTTACTGGTCGATGACAACCCCTCCGGTTTGGCGGCACGCAAGATGGTTCTGACCGAACTGGGTTACGAGATAACTACCGCGACCAATGCTGAAAGAGCCATAGAGTTGTTCCAACAGAGTCCGTTCCCGTTGGTGGTTACGGATTACAAGATGCCCGGCAAAAACGGCGTCGAATTGATTCGAGCAATCCGAGAAGTCGCACCGCAAACGCGTATCGTCCTGATTTCTGGTTTCGTGGATGCCATGGGCATCACCGAAGAAAACAGCGGCGCCGATGCGGTAATCATGAAGAGCGCTAACGAGGTGGTGCAACTCGTCCGCGCCGTCAACCGGCTCAGTAAGCGCACAGCAGCCAAGCAACCCGCTCAGGCAAAAAGCGCCCTGAAACTGAAGAAATCCGCCGGGTCCTGATAGGATGGGCAAGATGCTTTTTTGGCGCCTTGCCCTTCTTCTGGCCGCCGCTACCCTGCTGGCCGCGCCTGCCCCCAAGAAAGCCGCCGCGGGCCCTGTGCAACGGTGGATGAACGCGTTGACACCCCGCCAGCGCGTGGCGCAGTTGGTGATCATCAAAAGCGTGGGCACCCTGCCGCCATCCCGCTCCCGGGCCTACCGCGCCTTCGTCAAATCGGTGGAGACCGATGGCGTGGGGGGAATCATCGTCAACAACCGGGTGGGCCGCACGGGAGCCATCAATGCCGAACCGTTCGAGATGGTGACGTTTCTCAACCGGATGCAGAAACTGGCCAAGGTGCCGCTGCTGATCGGCGGGGATTTCGAGCGCGGCGCCTCCATGCGCGTGGCCGGAACGGTAAAGTATCCCCACTCCATGGCCTTCGCCGCCACCGGCAGCACTGAGTACTCCCGGTACTTAGGACTAGCAACCGCCCGCGAGGCCCGGGCCTTAGGGGTTCACTGGATCTACGCGCCCGACGCGGATGTGAATAACAATCCGGAGAACCCAATTATTAATATTCGCTCTTATGGCGAAGATCCCGAGTTAGTCGCGCAGCACGTCAAGGCATATATCGAAGGCGCGAAGAGCGACCCCGCGAATCCAGTACTAGTAACTCTAAAACACTTCCCCGGCCACGGCGATACGGCCACCGATTCGCACGCCGGCATGCCGAAACTTGAAGTCGACCGGGTGCGGCTCGACCGGGTGGAACTCGTCCCCTTCCGGGCCGGGATCGCGGCGGGCGTGGATAGCGTCATGACGGGCCACATCGCCCTGCCGGCGGTGGACCCCACTGGCGCTCCGGCCACGATCTCGAAACCCGTCATTACCGGCCTCTTGCGCGGAGAGTTGGGTTTTCAGGGCATCGTCTCCACCGACGCCATGGATATGGCCGGCCTGACGGCCCAGTATCCCCCGGGCGAGGCAGCGGTGCGCGCCCTCGAAGCCGGGGTGGATGTCCTGCTCATCCCCGCGAATCCGGAGGCCGCCATCAATGGTGTAATGGCGGCCATCCGCAGCGGACGCCTCACACAGGCCCGGGTGGACGCGAGCGTGCGCAAGGTGCTGGCCGCCAAAGCGAAGCTGGGGCTCGATAAGAGCCGCTATGTGCCGGCCGAAACGCTCTCCGATACCCTCGACGCCCCCGGCGCGGCGGAGAAGGCGGTGGAGATCGCCGGCCGCGCCGTGACGCTGGTGCGCGACAAAAGCGGACTGCTCCCGCTCGCTAAGGATGCGAACGCCTGCGTCCTACTGCTCGCCGAACGAAAGGGCAACACCAACGGTCAGGCGTTTCTCGATGAAATGGCCGCCCGCGCGCCGAAAGTACCCGTTCAACTGCTCGATCCGCAAACGCCCGCCCTCGCCCCGCCCGAAGGCTGCGGAACGGTCGTTGTGGGCGCTTACGCCCAGATTGGCGGCTACGGCGAGAAGAACGCGCCGCTGCCCGGCGCCTATCCGGAACTGGTGGGCGAACTCATAAAATCCGGCAAACCGCTCATCCTGATCGGGCTCGGCAACCCGTACATGATCCGGGCCTTCCCGGAGATTCCGGCCTATTTCACCACCTACAGTCCGGCGCCTCCCAGCGAAGCAGCCGCCGTGCGGGCGCTCTTCGGCGAGATTCCGATGACGGGCAAAAAAGTGGTAACAGTGGAGTAATGCCCCAAATTACCTGGCTTGGCCACTCCACGTTTTCGCTGACGCTCGCTTCGGGCGAAGTGATCGTCATTGACCCGTTTATCGCGGGGAACCCCAGCTTTCCCGCCGGCTACGAGTTTACCCGCGTCGATACGATCCTGGTGACCCACGGCCACGGCGATCACTTGAGCGGGGTGCAGAGCCTGGCGGAACGCTTCGCGCCGCGCGTGGTGGCGAACTACGAGATCTGCAACTGGCTCAGCGCCAAAGGGGTGCAGAACACGATGGCCATGAACTTCGGCGGAACGATGGCCGTGGGCGGCGTATCGGTCACGATGACCCCGGCCGTGCATTCGAGCGCGATGGAGGAGCCGGACGGCCGCAATGTCTACGGCGGCAACCCCGGCGGATTCGTCATCCGCTGCGAAGACGGACGCGCCGCCTACTTCGCCGGCGACACCGATGTGTTTGGCGATATGGCGCTCATCCGCGAGATCTACGCGCCCGAACTGGCCGTCCTGCCCATTGGCGATGTATACACGATGGGCCCCCGCGCGGCGGCCGTCGCCGCACGGCTCCTGCAGCCGAAGACCATCATCCCGGCCCACTACGGCACCTTCCCGGTGCTCACGGGAACCCCGGCGGAGCTGCAGGCGCTGGTGGAGGCCCAGGTCTGGGTGCTCGAGCCGGGGCAGCCGGTTACTTGGTAGCCTTGACCTCTTTCAAGCGGATGTTGCGGAACTCGACCTTCATGTCGGGCCCCTGATGGAGCTGAATGGCCAGGATCCCGGCGAGTTTGGAGCTATCCTTCAACTCGCTGGTCACCTGGCCATTGATCTTGATGACGATGTTCTCCCCGATGGCCGAAAGCTCGATCTGGTTCCACTCGTCCTTCTTGTAGAACTTCTCGCCCTTGCCCTTCCAACCGTTGACGATCACGCCGCGCTTGCCCTTCTCGTCATAAATCGAGCCGGTCCAGTTATCGTAGGCAATATCGGCCTGCAGCCCTTGCACGACGAACTCCGGCATCTCCGTGCTGCGGAACTGAATGCCCGAGTTGTGATTGCGGAGCTTGAACTCGGCGCGCAGCACGAAATTGCCGTACTCGCGTTCGGAGATCAGAAACGTGTTCTTGCTGATCTTCACCCCGTCCGTCGAGCCGGTCAAGACTCCCTTTTCCACCTTCCACAGGCGGGAGTCGCCCTTCCATCCTTTGAGGGACTTATTCAGAAGGGGCTTGAAGCCTTCCTTCTTTTCGGCCTTATCGACTTGGGCCAGCAGAACGGTGCCGGCGAGGAGCAGAAGCAGAGTTGCGCGTTTCACAGCATAAATCCTATCATCGAAGAGCATTGAGCCGCCCCAAAATCTCCCCCTGGGAGATGATCCAGAACCCCCTGCGCTACTTCGCGCACCTCGCCGACTCGCAGGGTCCGCGGGCCCACCTGAAGCTGGGGAACCGCCACTTCTATCTGCTCAACGACCCGGAGCTGATCCGGGACTTGCTGATTACCCAGGGCGCGGCGTTTGAAAAATTCCCCCGCATTGAACGCACCAAAGGCCTGTTCGGCGAAGGGCTCCTGACGAGCGAAGACCCCTTCCACCTGCGGCAGCGGCGTCTGATGCAGCCGGCCTTCCAACGCGAGCGCATCGCCGGCTACGGCCGCATGATGACCCGCTGCACCCAGGCGCTCATGGCGGACTGGCGCGACGGCCAGGAGATTGAAGCCACCGAGGCGATGAGCCAGTTGACCCTCGAGATTGTCGCCCGCAGCCTGTTCACCACCGAAGCCGGCGACAAAGCCGCCACCATCGCGCACGAACTCGAAGTGGTCCTGAAGATGCTGAACCAGCTGGTGATGCCCTGGGGGCCCCTGCTGCTCGGCCTGCCCCTGCCCGCCAGCCGGCGCTACCGGGCCGCCCTGCACCAGCTCGACGAGATCGTCTACGGCGTGATTGACGACCGCATCGCCAGCGGCGCCGACCATGACGACCTGCTGGGCATGCTCCTCAGCGTCCGCGACGCCGAAACCGGAGAGCGCATGGACCGGCTGCAGATCCGCGACGAAGTGATGACCATCTTCGTCGCCGGCCACGAGACCGCGGCTAATGCCCTGGCCTGGACGCTGTACCTGCTGGCGGCGAACCCCGACATCCGCGAACAGATGGAGCAGGAGCTCGACCAGGTGCTGGGCGGCCGCCCGCCGGGTCCGGAAGACTATCCCCAGCTCCCGCTCTGCCAGCGCGTGTTTCAAGAGTCGATGCGGCTCTATCCCCCCGTCTGGATTCTCGGCCGGCGGGCGCTCGACGCCTACAGCTATCAGGATTTCGCGGCGCCCAAAGGCTCCATCCTGCTCGTCTGCATGGCCGTTCTGCACCGCCGGGAGGAGTTCTTTCCGGAACCGGACCGGTTTCTCCCCGACCGGTGGCTGCAGCCCACGGCGCCGAAGTTCGCCTATTTGCCGTTTGGCGGCGGCGGCCGGCTCTGCATTGGGGAACGCTACGCCTGGATGGAAGGCGTCCTCTGCCTAGCTAACCTGGCGCAACGGTACCGGCTGGACCTGCTGCCGGGAAACCAGGTGGAGCCCCTGGGACTCCTCACGCTCCGGCCGAAGCATGGATTGCGGATGCGGATAAGCGCTCGGGTCCAACAGGGCTAACGACGGTGCCGGCGGCGGCGGCGAGGCCAGTTCCCGCAGGGCCCGATAGTACGAGCTTTCGGCGGCTTCCACATAGCGCTGGGCGCAAGCGAACGCGGCGGCAAGGGCAGCATTCTCCGGGGTGACGGCGAAACGCTCGAGCAGGGTCGTCTCCAGGCGCTGCGCCCGTTCGAGGCGGGACTGAGCGGCGGCAATCTGGCGGGAAAAAGATTGTTTCATGGCTCCACGGTACTGCCCGCGCGGGAGCCAACCGGACCCGGGCCATCTCTATCCCCTTGAAAAGAAATGACAAATTTTTTCAAATACCATGGCACCGATGGGTTTAGTACCACCCGGAGATCGGTACCGCCGGGTGAGTCCTAGCCCGCCAGTAACGTTGTGGGACCTGGAGCGGGGGGATAGCCTTGGGGAGAGGGAAGCCCGCTTGATTCAGCTCATCTACCAATACTCTTACCTGCAGATGCTCGACTTTCTGACCACCGTAGCGTTTCTGCTCAACGGCGTCGAAGAGGGCAACCCGTTGGTGCGTTGGGCGATTGCTGCCGCTCCCTCCCCGCTGCTGGGACTGCTGTTTGTGAAGCTCCTGGCGATCGGGCTGGGGATCTACTGCTGGCAAACGGGAAAGCTGCGCCTGCTGTCGAAGATCAACATCGGCTTCGCCGCGCTCATCGCCTGGAACCTGCTCTCGCTGATCCTGAAGTCTTCGATGCAGGCCTAGCCTATCGGGCGGCGTTCGCGCCTTCGGCCGCCGGTTCCGGGGAACCCGAGCCGCCGTTCTCGTTGAAGCTATAACCAAAGCCGCGGACGCTGCGAATATAGAGCGGATTGGTCGGATCCTTTTCGACCTTCTGCCGGAGCCGCAGGACGTAGACGTCCACCGTACGGTCCGTCACCGCCCGGTCATGCCCCCAGACGGCGTTCAGGAGCTGCTCACGGCTAAAGACAACGCCCGGGCGAGACATCAGAAACTCGAGCAGGCGGAACTCCGTGGCGGTCAGGGTGAGCTCTTCGCCCCCGAGGTAGACCCGGCAGGCGTTCCGGTCGAGCTCCAGGGCGCCCACCTTCAGCGAGCGGGTCGGCTGCGCCTGGCCCCGGAACTGGATCTTGATGCGGGCAATCAATTCGCGAACGAAGAACGGCTTAACGATGTAGTCGTTCGCGCCGAGTTCGAGGCCGACAATCCGGTCCGTCTCCGTCGCGCGCGCCGTGAGGAAGATCACGGGAATATTGGCCAGCTCCGGATGGCTGCGAATCGCCTTGCAGATCTCCAGGCCATCGGAATCGGGCAGCATGATATCGAGAATCACCAGGTCGGGGCGTTCCCGCTTACAGAGATCCAGAGCCCCCTTGCCGGTCTGGGAACCCGCGAAAAAGTATCCTTCCTTTTCGAGGTTGTACTTTAACAGCGCGAACAGGTCGGCATCGTCTTCGATCAGTACAATCTTTTTCATGACTCTTTCAAACTACAGCGGCAGGAGTTTCAATCCGATTACGAAACCATTAACTCTGAACGAATATCGCTCTGCTCGCTCATGCCGAGATCATCGTGCGGCAGAGTGAAGGCGAACTCAGAACCCTGGCCCACTTCGCTGGTCACGCGCACTTCCCCGCCCTGCGCTTTGACGAGATGCTTGACGATCGCCAGACCCAGGCCCGTGCCGCCCAGTTCGCGCGAGCGGGCCTTGTCGACCCGGTAGAACCGTTCGAACAGGCGGGGCAGATCCTCCCGCGGAATGCCGATGCCGGAATCCTTCACATAGATTTCGACGAAGGGTTGGGGATCCAACTCACGGACGCCCACCAGGATCGAACCGTTCTCGGGCGTGTACTTCAGCGCGTTATCCACCAGGTTCGTCAGCACCTGATTCACGGCTTCGGAGTCGCAGAACGCTTCCGGCCGCGACGTGCTCGGCGAGAACTGAATGGTGATGTTCTTCTTCTGGGCCAGCGGCAGCATGGAATCCACCGTGTTTTGCACCAGCTGATCGACGTGATAGGAGGCGAACTGGAACTTCTGCTGCTTCAGCTCCACGCGCGAGAGCGTTAACAGATCGGCGGTGAGGTTCGCGAGGCGTTCGGCGTTCTGCCGGATGATGCCAAGGAAACGGATGTTGTGGTCCGGATCGTGAATGGCCCCGTCGAGCAGCGTCTCGGTGTAGCCCTGAATAGACGCCAGCGGCGTCCGCAACTCGTGCGAGACGTTGATGACGAAGTCCTTGCGCACCCGTTCGAGCTTTTCGAGTTCGGCGTGTTCCCGCTCCAGTTTCTGGAACATCCCTTCGAGGGTTTCGCCGGTTTCGTTCAGCTTTCGTTCGAGCAGGCCAAGTTCGTCCGTACCGGGCGAGGCGAGCCGTGCTTGAAAATTGCCCTTCGCCAGTTCGGCGGAGTACTCGATGATCAGGCCCAGGCGGCGGGAAACCCACCGGGCAAAGAGGGCGGCGAGCAAAATCGCCGGCAGAAAGGCGAGCGCCGTGGAGGCGAGCATCCGGCGGCGAATGGCGTCCACCTGGCTCTGAATCTCCGAGAGGGGAACGGCGAGCCGCAACGCCCCATCCTTCACGGGCACGGCGACATACAGGAACGGCACGCCCAGCGTCGGGCTCTTCCGGCGGATGGAGCCGGCCTGGCCCGCCAAAGCCGCCTGCACTTCGCTGCGGTTGGAGTGGTTCTCCATCTTGTCGGCGGAGGCTTCCGAATCGGCGAGGACCCGGCCATCGCGAGCAATCAGCGTCAACCGCCCGCGCGCTGCTTTGGCGTACTTCTCAAACTGCACCGGATCGGAGGGCACGGCGATCGCCAGCATTCGGCCCTTGTCAACCAGCTCCCGTTCCAGCGTTTCGAGATAGGTCGACTCAGCGACCTTCGAAGCGAAGAAGTCCACCGCGACGAGCGCCACCACCAGCAGGCAAAGCACCGCTCCGATTAGTTTAAAAAAGATTTTCCCCGTCAACGGCGAGTCGCTCCTACGCTTCATTGTAGCCGGGGTTCCCAACTTCCGAGGTTGGACCACCGGCAATTACAGACTGATGAATGTCACCAAAACATTTCGTTAATCTTATGGTTCCAGATCAACGATGGTATAAGCCGGCACGAGGGGGAGGGAGAATTCGGTTGTTTCGGCGGTCACGGTGAGATCGCGGGCTTCGACGGCCCCCGCCGAGGAGGTCAGTTTGATCTTGGCAAAGCGCCCGAGCAACCGGACGCGGAGACCTTCGACCGGGCGGTTGCCATAGTTGAGCAGGATGACCCGGCGCCCGGAGGCGTCGCCTTGCAAGCGGGCGATCACCACGTCGGAGCCGTAGATGCGGAGCAGCCGGCGGTCGTCGCCCAGCTTCTGGCGCACCTCGTAGGCGTACTTGGAGGGGTCGCCGGAGTTGGGCTTGACGTTGAGGGCAAGCGCGGGGTCCGGGGCGGCGACTACCTTGAACAGAAGGTTGCGGCGGACCAGCAGGTTCAGGTTTTCGCCGGCGGCGGGCGAGCCATCGTCGACGAAGCCGATGTTGGCCAGCACCGGCAAACGGGAGGGCGGCAGCCCGGCTACGAACTTCACGGCCTCGGCGTACTTGGGCCAATCCTTGGGGGCCACCTTCAGAATCGCGTCGACGCCATAGGCGTGGGCTTCGGCGGCGGCGAGCATCGGGTTGGGCGCATCGACCAAGGCGGTGTTCTTCAATCCGCGCACGTACTGCCAGCCGTTGGAGTTCACCCAGGGCGCGTTCGACGCCGAGGCGACATTCATGCGGTACTGCACTCCCGGCGCCGGGAGCTTCGTCACGGCCGGGAGCGGCTTGGCGCAAGCACCGGCCGCCGTCCAGGAGGCGACGGCCTCGGGAGCGACATAGACGCAGTCGATGCCGAGCGGCTTGAGTTGAGGCGCGGCGGAGGGCGGCGCGTCGGTAAAGAGACTAATCAGAACGAGAGCAAGCATTTAGAGAGTGAGAGAGCGGAAGTCGATCTTCTTCTTGTCGTATTCGCCCAGGCCCAGGGTGCCGGCGTACTCGATGTGTCCGGGTTCGCGGATGAACCGGTTCCAGTTGGGCCCGGACTTGCGCTCGCCCGTCTTAATCAAGTGCTCCGGCGAACGGTTCCAGACGCTGACCGCGCCCTTCAGCTTGCGTTGTTCTTCGATGATGTCGAGCAGGATGCGGTCCATGGCCACCGGGTCGGTGCCGAACATCATCTTGCCGGGATAGAAGCGGTAGTCCTTGTTGGGCGAGAACGGACCGCCGTGCCAGACGCCCTTGAGCCCGTCCATCAGATGCAGCACGGTGCGGGAGCGGACCGGCTCCACCATCGCCAGCGCGCCAATGAAGGAGAAGGTATTCGTCTTCTCGAAGCGGTGGGAGCGGGCGACGTTATGGAAGTTGCCGTAGGCGATGTTCTTAAGGCAGCCGGTGACGCCCGAGGCGCCGTGATCCTTCATGTTCGGAATGTTGATGAGTTTGGTGAACGTCTCCGACACCTGGCGGATGACATTCGACCGGGTATCCTCTTCGCCGAAGAAATCCACTTCCACGTAGGTCTTCGGGTCGTAGCCGTTCAAGGCGTCTCGCAAGGCGGAGGCGGCCAGGATGTTGACGCCTTCGGGAACGTACTTGTGATAGCCCACCGAGTCCATCTGGTCTTTGAATCGCTCATAGATCCAGATATTGGAGGGCTTCACGCCGGTGGCGATCAACTGGCGGACGGTTTCGGCCACGATCACCGGATGCGAGCAGATGCCCGGCGCCCCCGAGCAGTTCACCTTCAAGCCCACGACGTCCTTGGGCTCGACGAAGCGGCGCCAGGCGGTCCGCAGATCCTTGTCGCCGGTCAACGACAACATGCCGCGGCTCATCATCTCCTGCACGGTGGGGACGTCAACCGTCTCGGTGGCGGCGTCGATGGACCGCGGAGCGTGGACCGAGGCCACCCGTCCGCGGAACGCGCCGGGCATGCCGGGCTTGGCCCAAGGCTGATAGGCCGATTGGACGCGATACTGAGGAAGCTCGGCGGGGGTGGCCGCGGCGGCGGCGGTGGCGGCCAGAGGGGGCAGCGTCAAAAAGCTACGGCGTCGCATACAATGCAACTTAGCATGAACAAACCCACCAACTCTCGACGCAACTTGATTGCCGCCGCGGCCGGCTTGGCCGGAGCAGCGGCGGCCCAGGCCCAGACGCCCGCCAAGCCGGAGAAAAAGGTTCACTACAAAGGCAAGAAGCCGGAGAAGACGCCGTTGTTCAACGGTGCGGTTTCCTACGGCAATCTGCTGTTTATCGCTGGAAAAGGCGCGCATTTTGAAGGCGACATCAAGGCGCACACCAAGCATGTGCTCGATGAAGTGGAAAAAGAGCTGATCAACGCCGGGTCCTCAATGGACAAGGTTTTGAAGTGCAATGTTTACCTTCATGACCTGAACGACTACAAGGGCATGAACGAAATGTTCCAGGGACGTTTCGGCACTGAGCCGCCCGTCCGGACGACCATCGCGGCCTACGGCGGCATTCCCGGCAACTCGCTCGTCGAGATCGACGTGATCGCCTACATCTAGCTAGAAGCCGTACAGGCGTTCGGCGCGAATGAACGCCGCCACCGCGGGGGGAAGCTCATCGGGCATCTCCTCGCGGGCCAACTCCTCGCGAATCCGCGTGGAGGAGACATCGAGCTCCAGGGTTTCGAGCGGCAGCACGCGGGCGCCCTCCGGAATCGCGTAGGTGCTGCCCGGCCGGGAAACGACGATGAACGTGACGAGGTCCAGGACGTCGCGCCAGCGGAACCACGTCGTGATTTCCGCGAAGGCGTCGGCGCCGATGAGGAAGAACCACTCGCCGCCCGTGGGAATCAGCCGTTCGAGGGTGAGAATCGAATAGCTCTTCTCGTTTGCCTGCTCAATATCGGAGACGGCGAACTGCGGGTTGCCGGCGCAGGCGAGTTGCACCATGCGCAGGCGTTGGGCGTACGGGGTGCGCCCTGGCTTATGCGGCGGCACGGCGTTGGGGATAAACAGAATTTGATCGAGATGGAACTGCCGAGCGGCTTCCGCGGCTACGACCAGATGAGCGGAGTGGATGGGGTCAAAAGTACCGCCGAAAATCGCGATCCGCATTGGCTAGAAGCTGAATCCCACCAGCGCGTCCACCTGGTGGGTGCCCGTCAAGATTCCCGAACTGGGGCGCTGTTCGTTGAAGCGCGTGTAGCGGAGTTCGGGCGTGATGCGCACCTTCGGCAGCTTGAACTCCACTCCGCCACTGGCGACGATGCCCTTGCGGTTGTCCAGGCCAGGAATATCGTTCAGCCGCTGGAACATGTAGCCGCCCCCGATCGTGGGCCGGATCAGGATGCCCGGAAAGCGGTACTTCGCCAGCAGAGGAAACTCCCAGGAGTTGATGCCCGCTCCGCGGCGGTAGAGGGCGTTCAGCTCAATGCCCAGGCCGGCCGGCAGCCGCAATTCAAACATCGGGCCAACCACGAAGTCCCCGTCCCGGAGTGTGGTGACGCCGAGGGAGGAGAACTTGTAGGAGTCTTTGAGCGGCACCCCGCCCTTTACGCCGACGCCAAGGTTCTGGGCCGGAAGCAGGGCGGCAGCGGCCAGGAGAAGAGGGAGAAGGCGAGTCATCTCCTTATTGTAGTTCGCATTACAGGGCAATCTGGGGAGAGGACTAGCCATCCCAGTCCACTCTCTGGCGTGATTCTGTATCTCCATTGGCGTCCGCGGCGTGCCGCCGACCCGGCCGCCGAACAGCAGCTGCAGCTAACGCGCATGTTGACCTACGCCCAGCAGCGGACCCGCTTCTACCAGGACTGGAAGCAGGCGACCTCGCTCGCCGAACTCCCGCAGGTGGAGCTGCTCGACTATCTGCGGCATCCGGAGCGCTTTGAAGTCGCCTCCGCGCCCGTTCACTCCCGGCAGGAGTTGGAGTATCCCGTTGGTAAGGCCCCGCGCACGGCCGTGCTGGGGCAGGAGATTCGCGGGGGTTGGCGGGTGCGCAGCTTCTCAAGCTACCGCAGCGAAAAGCTGCACCAATTCGCTCCGCAAGCGCTGGCGGCGCCGAGCGACACCATCCGCGCCCTGGCGCAGAGCATTGAGGAAGGCGAGATCCACTGGCGGCCGCTGAGCAAGGCGCTGATCGTGTTCACGGACGTGGTGCGCGGCTCGCTCAGCGAGGAGGACCGTGACTATTTCTGGCGCATCTTTCAGGTTCCTATCTTTGAACAGTTCCGCGGCTTCGCCGGGGAACTGTTAGCCCAGGAGTGCGAGGCGCACGATGGCATTCATGTCAACCAGCCCAACGCCATCTTTGCCTTAGGCCAGGACCAGGAATTAGAAGTCAGCTTCCTGCGCAATCCGCGGGCTCCTTTATTCCGGTTGGCCACCAACTTAACAGCGCGCCTTGCCGAGGGGCGTTGCGCCTGCGGGCAAATAACTCCCCGATTGCTGGACATCCGGCGCCGGCCTACGGTTTCGGCTTCGCACCGGAGACGGGTGGTGGTAAACTCGTAGTGCAACGTGCCTTGGGCGCATGTGGCGGAATTGGCAGACGCCCCGGATTTAGGTTCCGGTACTCGCAAGGGTGTGGAGGTTCAAGTCCTCTCATGCGCACCATCAGAAATTCTCAAGGGACTTCGGTACTCTAATGATTATGAAACATTGGTTTTCCCAGCTTGCTGTACTCACTCTTCTCGCGCTGCCACTGGCCGCGGAAACTGGTTATTTGCGCGTGCGTTCCTCGCCCACCGGCGCTGGCCTTTTTGTTGACGGGAAGTATGTTGGTCCGGCGGGCCGGTTCTCCGTTCCGGAGAAGTGGCCGGTGGAAGCCGGCTCTCACGAGATTGCCCTGAAGGATCCCCGGTATGAGGACTTCACCGCCAAGGTCGACGTCACCGCAGGGAAGACCACGAAGTTACGCGCGAAGCTCAAGAAGCGCGACGTGCCGCAGGGTCCGTTTGGCCGCCTTCGGTTGCGCGGCGGCGAAGCCGAATCCTTCTGGTCGGTCGCCCAAGGCGACACCGGTCCGTTCTACCTCAACGGCCGCTTTATGGGTCACGTCGACGAACTGAACAACGCCGGCGGCGGTTTGCTGGTCCCAGCGGGCACCTACGAACTGATGGTGGAAAGCCAGATCTACGGCACGGTGAAGAAGAGCGTCACCATCGAAGCCAACAAAGTGAATCGCATCGTTTACGGCGACAAGAAAGAGCAGTAGCCCCTACCGCCCCACTTCGTCATAGAGGGGCGGCAGCGTTCGATTCAACATCCGGCCCGGCTCCCATCCCAGGGACGCCGGGTCGAATGCTTTTAGGGCCTCCTCTTTCGATTTGCCGCTGCGTTTGAGCTCCGTCATGCGGCGAACCATCGCGTCCACCTTGTCGCGATAAGCCTTCAAGTCGGCCTTGGACGAGATGGGTCCGTGGCCGGGAATCACGCGGTCGAAGTCCAAAGCCAACACCTTATCGAGCGTCGCCACCCACTCGATACCCGAACCGCCGTTCGCATAGTCGACAAACGGGCCCGCGACGGCGAAAAGGTCGCCCAGATGGACGAGCCGCTTCTGCGGGAAGTAGACCACCGCGTCCCCGTTGGTGTGGCCGCGGCCCAGATGGATCGCCTGCAGCTCCACGCCGCCCAAGCTGATGGTGATCGAGTCCCGGTAGCTCACCCGCGGCACGCCCGGCATGGCGCCCTTGATCATGTTCGCCCGCGCGTTGGCGTGCGCGAGAATCTCCATTGGCTCGCGGGCCGCGAGCCCCGCATTGCCCCCCGTGTGATCGCCATGGTGATGGGTATTCAGCAGATAGCGGATCGGTTTTCCGCTCAGCTTCTTGGCCGCCTCATAGATCTGCGGGACGTTGGGGGCGAACTTATCATCGATGAGGATCGTACCCTCGTCCGTCGTCACCACCGCGACGTTGCCGCCGGCGCCTTCGAGGACGTGCACCCCGTCCATCACGGGCAGCAGTTTCAGCGGCTCGGGCGGAGGCAGCTGGCTCCAGGCAAGAAAACCGGCGAGACCGGCAACGGAGAGGGCAAACAGTCGGGACATGCTCCGCCGAGCATATCAGGATCGCGCCTACGGCCGGGAGAGGTCGATCCCGATCTTCTTCAACTCTTCGGCGTAGTAGCGCCGCTGCAGCAGGTCGAACTCCTCGCTGCCTTCGAGAATCTCCCGCTTCTGCTTCCGCACCTTCTCGCGGGCTGCTTTGTCAATCTTGTCCTCGGCCAGCAGCAGCTCCGTGAAGCCTTTCACGATCTCCAGCCGGATATCGTTTTCGGGCTTCTTCAACCGGAACTCGCGCGACTTCCGGAAGGCCATGATGAGCTTATGCGAGATGTCCGTGATCTTATCCCGCGAGAGCTTCATCGCATCCCCGGTATCGCGGCCCGAGGCGCGGATCACCTTGCGCTCAGCGATCAACTGGTTCTTGATCTTCCGGAACATGTCCGAGTAGCTGATCTGGTTCTCGCGCATGTAATTGGCATATTGCTCGAGAATGCCGCGCACTTCGTCGTTGAGCTTGTCCTCGGCCGACAACTCCTGCACGATCAGGTCGCTGACAACCGGCGCCGCTTTGGCCGGGTCGGCAATCTCCACGAAAAACGGGTTGAGGCGCTTTATGAGTTGGCGGGAGAGATACTCGATCAGTTCCTTCGGAAGAAGCATTGGGTTTCACGGACGAGTGTACCAAACGCTCAGCGAAGGCCGGGCAAATATCGCCAGCGCGTGCGGGCGCGGTAGGCCGCATAGGCAGCCCCGGCCAGCGCCGACTCCTCGTGCGCCAGGCGGAGCTCCGACCCGGCCAGGTACAGCGCCACCGCGGGCGCCGTACGCCAACCCGCCGCGGCGAGAGCGGCGGTGGCGCCCAACAGCAGCAGAAACGCCAGGTACATCGGATGGCGAACCAACGCGAACGGGCCCGAAGTGACGAGTCCCCCGCGGCGTCCCGCCGCCACCGTCGCCAGGTACAGACCTGCCCCGGCCGGAGCCAGAACGAGCGCCAGCATCAACTCCGCCCGCGAAGGCCGCAGCGGCCCATCAGGCAGCCCCAGGGTGATCACCAGCACCCCGGCCAACTGCAACAAGGTGCCCAGCAGATGGTGATGCACGGGCGCCGTCTGCCGGGTGGGCAGGACGCTCCAAACAGCGCCCAGCGCCACCCCGGCCCAGGAGAGCAGATAAACAAGAAAAGAGAGGAGACGCAGCGAGAGCACCGGTCTCCCCAGTGTAGACGCAGTTACTGCACGGTCAGACTGCCCATCAGATGCCAGCCGGAGTTGGCCCCGCTCGGCGTCTGCGCGCCGCCGAACTCCAACCGGCGCCCGGCGAATCCCGCCTTGAACTGCAGTTGCAGAGTCATCGTCAGGGCGTTGCCCACATCGGTGAAGGTCGACCCGGCCGCGATCAGCCGGCATTGACTGTTCTCAATCGAAGCCGCACCGCCGGCGGCACCGTTCAACCGGACGGGAGTCACTTGCAGGTCCCCGTTGTCGCCGATGATGTAGAGGAAGTTCCCCGCGTGATCAAACCCGAAGTAGCAGGCGTTGGCGCCATCCACGGCCGAGTTGATCAGCAGTTGCACCGGCTGCAGGTTGAACGACGAGGTCGCGTCGCGATACTGCAGCGTCAGCGGGAAGGTCGCCCCCACCGTCGCCGTCCCGGCCACGGGCGAAGCACTCAGCGGCAGCGGATTTGAGGTCAGCACGCTCGGGAAGTGCGATCCCACGGCGCTCCAACCCGAGTTCCCGCCGTTGGCATCCCGCGCCGCGGCGTAGATCACCCGCCCGCCGCCAAACGCGCTCGTGAACGTGTATCCGATGGTCAGCGTCAGCGTGTTGCCGGCCTTCACGGCCGTAATGCTCGAGCCGGCAATCGAACACTGCGAGTTGCTCACCGTAGCCGCCGAAGGCAGCACGAGCACGGAGGCGTCGAGGCCCGAGTCGGTGAGCAGCACGATGAGATTGTTCACGCTGTCATAGCCGATGTAGCAGGCATTGCGGCCGTCGAGCGCCGTGTTGATCAGCACGTTCACCACCCCGAGATCGTTCGCGCCATTGGCATCGGTGAAGACGAAGGTCCGCGTCGTCGTCAAGCCGGTGCCGGACGCCGGATTGATGGAGGTCACCGTCGGCACCTGATTGCCGGCCGGCACCGTCGTGCCCCACTTGCCCACCACGAGATTCGACGAGCCCGTTCCGTAGGTACCTTGAATCGCGTTGACGCTCGCCAGGGTCCCCGACCCGGCGGCCATCGCCAGGTAACCCGCTCCGTTGTCGGCTGCCACGCAATGCAGGCCGGAGTTGATCTCCGCCGCGCTCGAGCCGGCGTACGTTGAAAACAGCAACTGCGACCCATCGCCCTTGATCTGCGCCAGAAAGCCATCGGCGTTGCCCAGCCGGCTATTCTGCGTCGCGCCCTGCAGAGGCAGGTTGGTCGAAGTCGTCAATCCGCCGATCCAGGCGTTGCCCTGGGCATCAATCGCCAGGCCCCCGTTGGTCGTCGAGCCTTCCTGGCCATTGCCCCCGAAGTAAGTAGCGAACAGAATCGCGGTGCCCGTAGCGTTCACCTTCACGAGTCCAATGTCCGACGTGCCCCCGCCCACCGTGCTCTGCAGCGCGTTGGTCACCGGCAGCGTGTTGAAGCCGATCGGGCCGGAGAAGAAGAGATTGCCACTCGAATCAATCGCCAGGTTGGTCGCCGTGAAATTCGGCGCACTGAAGTCGAAGACATACTCAAGAGCCGACCCCGCGGGATTCAGCTTCGCGAACCCGAGGAAGTTACCGCTGCCGCCTCCCAGGTTCCGCGCCGCGCCCCAGGACGTCGACGGATTGATCACGCCGAAGTAGGTCGCCCCGGCGCTGTCCACGGCCAGTCCCGGCGCGCGCGACACCGCGGGCAGGAAGGTCCGGTAGATCGTGTTGGCCCCGGCGGCGTCGTACTTCATCAGAAACCCGTTGCCGGTCGTGCGGAAGGCCCCGGCGGTGGCCGTGTAGGTCGTTGGCAGCGCCACAATGCGGCCGGTCAGATAGACGTTCGAGGAGGCGTCCACGGCCATCCCTTCCATTTGCAAACCCGTGAACGAGATGGTGGTCCGGTAGACCTGCGCCGTGCCCGCCTGGTTCAGTTTGAGCAGCGTTGCAGAGTCCGCGAGATAGACGAAGCCTTGCGCATCGACGGCCCAGGCGCCGTCGCTGGCGAAGATGTCCGTGCGGGTCGAGTAGACCAATTGGCCGGTCGCGCTGAATTTGGTCACGGTGGTGCCGGCCGTCGACCCAATGGCGTTCGTCTGCCGGGCAATCGTGCTGGGGCTGAAGACATAGAGCGCCCCGGAGCCGTCGGTCCGCACCGCGAACGAGTTCGTGTTGCTGGGATTGCCGAGATAGGTCAGATAGGTGACCGGCGGATCGATCAACAGCGGCAGCGAGCGGTCGTAGCTGGCCAGAGCGAAGGTGACCTCCTCTCCCCGCACCGCAAACCGCACCGGCACCTCCACCCGCCGGCCCCCGACGGTCTGATAGGCCACCGGCCGGTGCTGGCGGAGCTGCCCCGCCGCCGTCTCGAAAATCAGATCGCCCGCCCGGGTCAACACCGGCGCGGTAGAAAAGCGCAGCCGGATAGCCGCCGGGTCCGCCCCGGGAGCGACATGAAAGTCGTACTCGAACTGCAGCCCTTCGGCCCGGTAGACCATGTCGATGCCGGGATAAACCCGGTTCAGCCGCACCCCCGCGAAATGAGGAACGGAGGCGATGGCCGGCTTCCGGTCCAGATAGTTCGATACGCCCGGCTGCGGATCCACGCCAACCACGGTGGCCGGCTTCATCCCGCCGCCGAGCGTCATCCGGACCACGCTGCGCCCGGAAAGGGAGGTGGTGACCGTGCCGTCTTCCACCAGAACCGCGAGACCGCCCCCTTGGGCGAAGTAGCGGACAGAAGCGGCGGTTTGACCTAAATTCGGTTCAAAGTAAAAGGCCGTTTGATAAGAAGGGGACGCAGCCGGAAGCAAGGCGGCGGCGAAAGTCCAGAATGCCAGGAGAAGTCGCATGACCCCTCCTGTGCAAAACGGCGAAAAACCGGCTCAGGGAATTTTGGTGATCCGGCAAGCGGCCACGCGGCGCTTCCACAGCCAACCGTAGGCGTCGGACTTCTTGCGTTGCCAGGCGGCAGGCGCCGCCGATGCCAGGGCGTTGCAGTGTCCGGCGGCGAGTGCCTTCCCCATGGCGTGCAAAGACTGCAGATCCTGGGCGACACCGGGAGTCATCTGCGGACCGATCACCGTCAAAATCGCCCCGGCCTCATCGACATGACGGCTGGCATCGGCAAGATCGTCGAGATAGAGCGACGCAAACGCCAGGTACAACAGCCCCGCCCCCAGCCGCTCCTGATACCGGGCGTTCCGCGGATCGGCTGCCGACAACTCCCGCCGGATCGCCACGGTGCGGGCAAAATACTCTCTGGACGCGCGCCAGTCGCCCCCTTCGGCGGAGAGCGACGCCAACATCGAGAGATCGAACGAGAGGTCCAGCTTCCGGTCCGCATCGTCCGGCGCGGCGGCCAGCCGCTGGGTGTCGATCCGTTCCGCCTGCCGGGCGTGCTCCAAACGGGCGGCCAGGGCAGGGGTCTGGCCGGCCAGATACTTGTGGCCCAATCCGACATTGCGTTGGTAGGAGTCCTTTCCCGGGAACTGCCGCTGCAACTGCTCGGCAACGGCCAGGAAACCCGGGTAGTCGCGGCGGGCAAAGTGAAGCCGCGAGAGGGTGTTCAGACCCGTTTCGTCTTGCGGTTTCCGCAATAGCCGCGCCGCCGACCCAAGTTCAACGTCCGACTCCGCCCGGCGCCCCAGCGAGGCCAGTTGCATGGCCCTCGTGACCAAGGCGTCGGCCAACAACGCCCGCGCCGTCACGTCGCCGGGACTCCGTCCGAAAATCAAGCGCCGCGACCGGATTGCCTTCTCAATGCTGACGAGCGCTCCCTCGAGGTCGCCCAAATTGGAACCGCTCGGAATCCCCTGCACCGAAGCCAGCCGCAAATAGGCCGCGGCGAGTTCGGCATGGAGCGCCACATCGGAATCCGGCGTTGATTTCTCGAGGCGATCCAAATAGGCCGCGCTCTTCTCGATCATCAGCTTGCGGACCGGCGTATTGCCTGGTACCTGCGCCGCCGCCGGTTCGAACTCGAACAGCACGGAGCGCGCCAGCGCGCGGACATCGTTGAACCGCTCCTCGGCCAAACGCTGCTGCCGGTTGGCCGCCGCTTCGGCCGCTTGCGCCTGCGCGGCCGACGCCTCCGCCTTCTGCCGGGCCGCTTCGGCCAACTCTCGCTGCCGCTCCGCAATCTGCCGCTGCTCGGCCGCCAACCGCGAGGAGCGCAGCACCGCTTCCAGGCCGAACCCGGAGTAGACCAGAATCGCCGCCGCCGCCAGCAGACTCCAGCGGTGCCGCGCGACCCATTTCCGGCCGATGTACCAGACGCCGGGACCGCGCGCCGCCACCGGCAGCCCCTCGCGGTACCGCTGCAGGTCCTCCACCAGCGCCGCCACCGTCGGATAGCGCTCCGCCGGATCAACGGCCAGGGCCCGGCGGAGTATCGCCTGAATGTCCGCGGGCAGCGCCGGCGCCAGCTCGGGCGGCGCCTCAATCGCCCGCAGCAGTTCCGGCAACGACAGGGCCGCCCAGCGCCGGACCGGCTGCCCCGTCAACAACTCATGCAGCACCAGGCCCAGCGAGTAGACGTCCGAAGCCGTTGTAATCGACCGCGCCAGAATCTGCTCCGGGCTCGCGTAGTTTCGCGTCAGCAGCCGCTGTTCGGCCTGCGTTTGATTGCCGTCGCCCGGCTGGTCCACCAACTTCGCGATGCCAAAATCGACGAGCTTCGGTTCGTTCTCCGCATTAAGCAGAATGTTCGAAGGCTTCAGGTCCCGGTGAACCACCAGATTCTGGTGAGCATACTGCACCGCCGAGCAGATCTTGGCAAAACAGGTGAGCGCGGCAGCCTCGGAAAGCCGGCGGGCCGTGCAGGATACCGCGCCCACCACGAGTTCCATCACGACGTACTGCCCCCCGGACGGGGTGAGTCCCGCATCGAGCAGGCCAACGATGTTCGGATGATTCAACTGCGCCAGAATCTGCCGCTCCTGTTCAAACCGCGCCACTGCCGCGGGCGAAGCAAACGAAGCCGGCAGAATCTTCACGGCCACATGCTTACGAAACTGCCCATCGTCCCGCTCGGCGCGATAGACCACCCCCATCCCGCCCCGCCCAATCACCGCCTCCAGCCGATACGGACCCAACCGCCCGCCCAGCCCCGGCTCGGCGAGCATCGGCCGCTCGAGAAAACTCTCATCGGTCGCCTGCGCCAGCAGCGCTTCCGCCTCACGCCGCAGCTCTTCGTCGCCGCCGCAGTGCGCCGCCACCCACTCCGCCCGCTGCTCCGGCGCCGTCTCCAGCGCCGCTCCCACAATCGCTTCCAGTTGCCGGAACCGCTCGACCGTCATGGCGCTCCCCCATCGGCGCCCACCAACTCCCGGCGTAGCCAGAGCTTTGAAAAGGCCCACTCGCGCTTCACGGTCGCCATCGAAACGCCCACGGCTTCGGCGGTCTCCTCAATACTCAGTCCGGCAAAGTAGCGCAGCTCCACAATGCGCGCTTTCTGTTCGTCCAGGGTTTCGAGTTTGCTCAACGCCACATCGAGCGCGAGCACGTCGGCCGTATCGACGGCGGCGGGCGAAGCCGGATCAGCATTCGGACTGAACTCCGTGATCGACAATCCCCCGCCCCGCTTCTGCGCCAGACGCATCCGCGCCCGCGTCACCAGCAGTTGCCGCAGAATCCGCGCGGCAATGCCGAAAAAGTGATGCCGGTCCTCCCAGTCAATCTTCTTCGTCTGCAACAGCCGCAGGTAGAGATCATGCACGAGCGAAGTCGGCGCGGTCGATTCATGCGCCTCCCGGCTCAAATACTGTCCCGCGAGATCATGAAGCTCCCGATGGACAAGCGGAATCAACGCTTCGAGAGCGTGGGGGTTGCCCGCCGACCATCGGCGCAGCAGCTCAGTAATGGAATCCTCGTCCGGCAACGAACTCCCAAAATGATAGTGTAACGGTGATATGAAGACTTCGACCGTCCAGAAATCCGACTGGCAAGGTGTATTCTCGGTTCCCCCTCTGGCCCGGCATCGCGATGCCGCCCGTTCCATCAACTGGGAGGCCAGCGCCCAGATCGCCGCCCATATCCACAAGGGTGGCGTCACCCGCCTGCTCTACGGCGGCAACGCGTTCCTCTACCACATCACCCTGGCCGAATTCGAGGCGCTCCTCGACTGGCTCTCCTCCTTCGACGACGCCCTATGGGCCATCCCCTCGGCCGGCCCCAGCTTCGGCCGCCTGATCGACCAGGCGCCCCTGCTGCGCCGCTACAAGTTCCCCACCGTCATGCACCTGCCGTGCGGCGACCCGCGCGACGCCAAGGGCCTCGAAGCCGGCCTCACCGACTTTGCCAACGCCTGCGGCCTACCGCTGATTCTCTATCTCAAAGAGGAGAACAACTTCGGCGCGGATAAACTCGCCGGACTCGATGCCGTGGCGCGCATGGTCGACAAAGGCCTCTGCATCGGCATCAAATACGCCGTCGTCCGCGAAGATCCCAGCGTCGACGCCTATCTCACCGCCCTGCTCGAACGCGTCGACAAGTCCCTCGTCATCAGCGGTATCGGCGAACGGCCGGCCATCGTGCACCTGCAGCAGTTCGGCCTGCCCGGCTACACCACCGGCAGCGGCTGCATCGGTTCGGCGTGGACGCAGCAGATGTTCGAGCTTTGCCAGAAAGGCGAGTGGGCCGCCGCTGCCGCCATCCGCGAGCGCTTTATTCCCCTTGAAGACATCCGCGACGCCCTCGGCCCGGCCCGCGTCCTCCACGCCGCCACCACCGCCGCCGGCATCGCCGACACCGGCGCCATTCCCCCGTTCATCACCGAACTGACCACCGAGCAGTCCGCCGCCCTCGCCGGCGCCATCGAGCCGCTGCAGTTCTAAGGAGCCCGTCCCCATGCTCAGACGCACCTTCCTCGCCGCCATGGCCCCCACCCCGCAGCCGGTGATCGACACGCACATCCACCTGTTCGATCCCCGGCGGCCGCAAGGCATCCCCTGGCCCAAACCCGACAACAAGGCCCTCTACCAGCCCGCCCTGCCGGACCGCTACCGCAAACTCGTCGCGCCCCATAACGTCGTCGGCGCCGTCATGGTGGAGTGCAGCCCCTGGGTGGAAGATAACCAGTGGGTCCTCGACACCATCCGCAAAGAACCCATCATGGTCGGCATGATCGGTAACCTCGAACCCGGCCAGCCCGACTTCGCCAAACACCTCGACCGTTTCCGTAAGGACCCGCTCTTCCTCGGCCTCCGCTACGGCAACCTCTGGGACCGCGACTTCCACGGCGCCATCAGCAAACCGGCCGTCCTCGCCGACATCAAGCGCATCGCCGACGCGGGCCTGACCATGGATAGCGCCAACCCCACGCCCCAACTCGTCGCCGACCTCGTCCGCGTCACCGACGCCGTGCCCAACCTGCGGCTGGTCGTCGATCATCTGCCGCAAATCGAACCGCCCGCCGACCTCGCCAAGCTCGCCCAGCGCCCCCAGGTCTTCATCAAGATCTCCGAGGTGCTGCGCCGCGTCGACGGCCAGGTGATCACCGATCCGGCTTTCTATAAGGCTCGCCTCGATCAACTGACCGGCCTGTTCGGGCCGGACCGCATTCTCTTCGGCAGCGACTGGCCGAACAGCGACAACTGGGCGCCCTACGCCCAAGGCTTCGAACTCGTCAAATCGTACTTTGCCCCGAAAGGGCCGGAGGCGATGGCCAAGTACTTCGCGCGGAACTCGCGGGCGGCCTACCAGTGGAAGCCGCGGACCGCGGCGCAACGCGCGCTCTAGAAACTTTAGGAACGCCGGGGGCAGAGTTTACGTCTCTGCTCCAGGAGTGCAATATGTTCCGGTCCTTCTCCCTCTCCCTGCTCACTACGGCCGCCCTGTTGGCCCAAGCCGACGAAAACCCGGTCTTCCGGAGTGACGTGTCGCTGGTGCGGGTCGACGTGCAGGTTCTGGACCGGACCGCCCGGCCCATCACCAGCTTGCAGAAGGAGGACTTCGTCCTCTACGAAAACGGCAAGCCGGTGCCGATCCTGAACTTTGCCAGCGAGAAGATGCCCATCGACATCCTGTTCCTGCTCGATGTCAGCGGCAGCATGCGCCCGCACGTCGAACGCATCGCCCGCGCCGCCCAGTCGGCGCTCGACGTGCTCGGTCAGGACGACCGGATCAGCATCATGGTGTTCGACCGCCAGACCCGGACGCGGCTGCCGTTCACGGTGGTGGGCGACCGCGTCTACCAGGAGTTCGACAATGTGCTGGACCGCGAGCGCTTCAACGGGGGCACCGATGTGACGCGTGGGATGCTGGACGCGGCCGAGTACATGCGCCGGAACGCCCGGAAAGAGGCGCGGCGCGGCATCATCATCCTGACCGACGACCAGACCGAGTTCGGCCGCGACGACGAACGGGTGGGCCAGGCACTGATTGATGCCGATACGGTCATGAGCGCCCTGCTGGCGCCGGATGCCATGGGCAACCGCCCGGGATTTCCCGGCGGGGGCGGCGGCTATCCGCCCAACGGACGCCGGCGGAACGGCGGCGGTTGGGGCGGATTGGGCACGATCATTCTCGGCGGAGGCGGCTACCCCGGCGGCGGCTACCCGGGTGGTGGTGGCGGCGGAGGGGTCAGCATGGGCCGGACCCGCTCGGCCGGAACGGCGGAGATCGCCCAGGCTTCGGGCGGCGAGAGCATGCCCGTTGATAGCGCCGCCGCGCTCGAAACCACCGTGGCCCGGCTGCGGCAGCGCTACGCCCTCTACTTCAACCTCCCGCCTGGAGCCCGCCAGGGCCAGCAGCGGCGGATTCAGGTCGCCTTGGCCGGCAACGGCGCCATTCGGTATCCAAACGCCGAACTCCGCTACCGGCAGAACTATCTGGCGCCGATGTCGAACGACAGCGACCCGAACGTCACCGTGATCTCCGAGGCCAAACCCGAGGCCCCGGCGCCAAGCGGGGCTCCCAGCACGAATGAGCGCCCCGGCCTGCGCCGCCGTCCCGTGGGCGATGGCACCGGCGGTGGCCGTGGGCCGAACCCGCAGGTGGGGGCCAGCGAGGAGCCACCGGTCGCCCCGGCGGCCGAGCCTGCGGCGCGAACCAGCTCCGGCGGCTGGCGCAAGGCGGAAGCAAAGGACACCTCCGTGCCGGCAGCTTCGCCGAACCCGCCCGCCCCCAGCGATCAGCCCGAGGCCGCTCCGGCTGAAGCGCCCGCCGCCCCAGCCCCGAAGAAGGGCGGCTGGCGAAAAGTCACCGATCCGGAGCCGGCGCCCGCTCCGGCGCCCGCTCCCGCCAAGCAGCCATAAAGCGGCAAGACCGCGCCGCCGCGCGATCCAATTCCCGCAGCTTTCGGGGACTGCCCACCCCAGCGACCAGCCCGAGGCCGCTCCGGCCGAAGCAGCTGGCACCAAGGCCCCGCTGGCGGAAAGCTACCGAGCGGGAGTCAGCCCCCACTTTCGCTCGAGCGAAGCAGCCGTAGAGCGGCAAGACCCCGCCGCCGCACGATCCAGCCCCGGCGGCTTTCGGGAAATCGCCACCCCAGCGACCAGCCAAAGGCCGCTCCGGCCGAAACACCTGGCACCAAGGCCCCGCCGGCAGAAAGCTACCGAACCGGAGCCGGCTCCCGCCAAGCAGCCGTAAAGCGGCAAGATCCCGCCGCGGGCGCGATCCAATTCCCGCAGCTTTCGGGGACTGCCCACCCCAGCGACCAGCCAGAGGCCGCTCCGGCCGAAGCACCTGGCACCAAGGCCCCGCTGGCGGAAAGCTACCGAACCGGAGCCGGCCCCCACTTTCGTTCGAGCGAAGCAGCCGCAAAGCGGCAAGACCGCGCCGCCGGCGCGAACAACACCCCCGCCCTAGAAATGTCAGTTGCCTGCGCGCACCGGCACGAACAGCGGCTGGCCGGTAGCCTCGCCGTTCACCGACACCTTCAGCTCGATGTCCCCATTGGGCGTCCCTGCCGGAACTCGGACATTGAACTGATAGACCCCCACCAAGCCCGACGCCAGACCAGCGAAAAGCACTTCGCCCTTCTCCGCGCCGAACTCGAACTCCACCGGCGCCGTGATGGTGGCAAGCGACTCGACGACGCGGCCGGCATACTGCACCGTGCCCGGGTTCACCGGACCAAAACCGATCCCGTAGAACGTGAGCAGCTCATTGGGCCGGGCCGGAGCCTCGGCAGTGATAAAGGTGCCCTCCACGGAGCGGACTGTCGCGACGAACTGCTTATCGCCGACTTTGAAACTGGGAGGCGCCAGCAAACCGGGCGCGAGCGCCCGGAGCGGCAGCGAGTACGCGGCGCTCTGTTCGTTGCGATTGGTCACGACGATGCCCACCGTGCCGTCCGTGGGCAGGCCCACCGGCAGTTGCACGTTGATCTGATTCTTGCTGACGTAGTTGACGAACGCCGGCAGTCCATTCGCCGTCACCCGCACGCCTTCCATCGTGGTGGGAGCGTTGCCGGCGACGAAATCAGCGCTGTTCCAACCCCGGCTCACTTCACCCGCCAGGTTATTTCCGTAAATCTCGATGTAGGAGCCCGGCGCGGCAAAGGGCATGCCGCCGAAGTTGCCAGCGGAAACGACTCCGTTCGGCGAGATCTCCGGAACCGGCGTCTCATCGAGAATCGTAATCGAGCGGACGAAAACGACGTTCGACTCCGAGACGGTCTGGCCGGAACGGAAGTTGAGCAGCGGGATATCGGTCAATTCAGCGGAGTTCAGGCGGAACACCGGAACCGCGGCAATGCGATCCATGTTCGCCAGGCCATTCGTGATCCGGCCGAAAACAGTGAACCCCCCATTCTGGTTATCCAGGTTCTGCGCGTTATTGGCGAGGTTGAAAAACCATTGGTTCGTCGCGCTATTCGGGTTGTTCCCCAACTTGGCCATGGCAATGGTGCCGCGCGAGTTTGAGGTCCGGAACTCATTGCGTACCGGGGGATCCGCCGCCAAAGCCCGGAACGTGTTCCCGGTGAAGGTAAACCCGCCGCCTTGGATAATGAAACCGGGCACCGACCGGTGAAAAATCGAGTTGTTGTAGGTCCCGCGGCGAACGTAGTTCAAGAAGTTCTGCACGGTAGCCGGCGCGGAGCCCGGCAACAGGAGGACATCAATCTCGCCGAGCGACGTATTGAAACGAACCGTCGGACCTGTCGCCAACTGCGCCCAAAGCCCGGAAGTGGCCAGCAGGCCTCCGGCAAGAGCTAAACCCATGCGCTGCATCATGCGCTCTATTCTATCGCCTAACCGAAGAGAGCGAGGTTAAACCTTCCCACCGAGAAGAAAACGCGCCACTTGCGCCGGCGGCGTCGCACGGACCGCCAACGTCTGATGCGCCGAACGCCCCTCCACCATGACATCCCCGCCCCGCCGATGCACCCGGTACGCCGCCGCCGCGCCCGTATGCGCCTGCAGCGAATCGAGCGGCCAGTCGGAGTCGGCGATCATCCGGATCCCCCCCGGCCCCCCCGTCAGAATCGTCCAGTTCGTACCCTCCGCGCTGCTCTGCGCGGTCTCGAGGATCGACTCGGCGTTCTGTAAAAAGGCGTTCACACGAAGCTTCTCGGCGGATTCCACGGCGGTTTGAGCGTATAATTGCGGCATGCGGCTGACCCTCCTGGCATTGGCGCTGAGCCTCGGACTGCTCGCAGCGGAACGCAAGTTTCCCGCTGGGGTTTACGAAGACGACCGGATCCAGATCAAGGCGACGGTCTACCCCGACCGCGCCGACGTCAAGCGCCTCCTCGGCAGCGACTTCGACGGCGCCATCATCCTCGTCGAACTCACCGTCACCCCCTTGGGCGAAGAGCCACTCGATATCCAACGCGAACACTTTCAACTCTTCTCCACCCGCGACGCCCAGCGCTCCCCGCCCTTCCACCCCGCACAGTTGGCCGGGCGCGGCGCTCTCGTTCTGGGCCAAGGCCAGGGCGGCGGCGGCACCTACGTCGGCAATAACCCCACCGGCCCCCGCATCGGCGGCATCCCCGGCATGGGCGGCGGCGTGCCCATGGGCAACGGCGGCATGGTCGGTGGCGGCGGCTCCAACACCGGCTCCTCGGTCGAAAGCAAAGGCATGACCGATACCAAAGAGGATCCCGTCCTCCAGGTGCTCAAAGAAAAGGTGCTCCCGGAAGGCAAAAGCCTGAAGCCCGTCAGCGGTTTCCTTTACTTTGGCTTCGACGGGAAACAAAAAGCAAAGGACCTGGAACTCTTCTACCGTGGGCCCGCTGGTAAGTTCGCGGTACGATTTAAGAACTGATGCACATCTCCGAACTCGATACCCCCGCTCTGGTGATTGATCTGGACATCATGGAGCGCAATCTCCGACGAATGTCGGAGTACGCCGCCTCCCACGGCCTTCGCCTGCGGCCCCACACCAAAACCCACAAGATTCCTGCCCTCGGCCGCCGCCAACTGGAACTCGGAGCCTCCGGCCTCACCGTCGCCAAAGTCAGCGAGGCCGAAGTCATGCTCGCCTCCGGGGTCGAAGATCTCCTCATCGCCTACCCGCTCTACGGCCCCAAGAAATGGCCCCGCGTCGCCGAGGTCGCTAAAAAGACCAGACTCACGGTCTCGGTCGATAGCTACGAAGTGGCCGAGCCGCTACTTTCTACTGGCGTAGAATTCCTCATCGAGATGGACGCCGGCCTGGGCCGCGTCGGGGTCCGGCCCGAAGAGGTCGTCCCCCTTGCCAAGCGCATCGGCAAAAATGTTCGCGGCCTCGCCTTCTACCCGGGCCATCTGAAGTCGGTCGACACCGCCGGATTACTACAGGTGTCGGAATTAGTACAACAGGTTCTCAGCGAAGCTGCCTCGGTCGGCATCGAGTTCGAACTGGTCAGCGGCGGCTCCACCCCCACGATGTGGAACTCCCATCTCGTGAAGGGCATGAACGAAATGCGGCCGGGAACCTATATCTTCAACGATCGCAACACGATCGCCAGCGGGGCGTGCAGCCACGCAGATTGCGCCGCGTCCATCCTGTGCACGGTTGTTTCTACGAGCGTAGCAGATCAGATGATCCTCGACGGTGGCTCGAAAACCTTTACGAGCGACCAGACCTCGGCCGGCGGTTTCGGCGAGATTCTCGGCAGTCCGGAAGCCTCTTTCGTCAAAATGAACGAGGAACACGGCTACGTGAAGCTCAACGGGGCAAAGTTTAAAGTGGGGGACCGGGCGAGAGTGCTGATGAATCACGTCTGCGTGACCGTCAACATGGAAGAACGGATTTACGGGGTGCGGGGCGAGGAAGTGGTGGAGACGTGGGAGGTTGCGGGGCGCGGCAAACTGCAGTAGCCGCCGCGCCCCGGGGAGAATTACTTCTTCACGGAGTCGATGTGGACGGAACCGTCCATCAGCTTACCGGTGATGGTCACCTTCATGCCGAGGTGATCTTTCACCGAGTCAGCATTGTGGATCGGAACAACCTTGCCGTCTTCGGTGACGAACACGGGGGCGGAACCACCCTTGACGCAACCCTTCACGCAAGCCATCGACTTCTCGGAAGCGTCGGCGTGCTTGGCGCCACACTTGGCGTCGGAGACAGTGCCCTTCCAAGTGTCGGCGAAAGCGGCCACCGAGCAAAGAGCCATACACAGAGCAAACTTTTTCATGATTGGATAATCCTCCCTGGATCTATGGGTGCCGAAGCAGTTCGCCGATGCACCCAAGCTGAGTCTACTAGAAAATACGAAGCCGGGCAACCACCGCTATACCCCCGTGCGGAGCAGACGGATACTCCCGTTCGATGTAGAGATGTCCACCAGCGGTCCGCCGTTGCCGATTCTTCCCTCGACTTTTCGTTTCGTGACCGACGCATCGCTCCCCGCCAGCGGAAACTCGTTGGTAATGGAGCTATTGGAGGTGCTGGCGGAGACCCGGGCGTTTAGATCGGCCGGCATCCGCAACGTTACCCCGCCATTCGAAGTCTGGGCCCGGAGTTCGCTGCGCAGCGGCTGCCGCAGGGTGACGTCGATGCTCCCATTGGTGGTCGCAAAGCGCAGCGGCCGGTCCCCGGGCGTCTCAATCACGGTCGCGGTAATCGCACCGTTCGAGGTGGCGGCGTCTAACGCCCCCAGCATCTCGTCCACGGTCACCCGTCCGTTCGAAGTCCGCGCCGTCACCGGCCCCATCATCTTACGAATTTCGATCGCGCCGTTCGAGGTGGTCAGGTCGAGGCTGCCCCGATGCTCGCCCACCCGGATGGTGCCATTCGAAGTCTGCACCCGGCCCGTACCGTCCATTCCGTCCAGGCGCACCGCGCCGTTGGAGGTGGCGATCCGTTCAAGCACCGCCCGCCGCGGCAACCGGATGGTAAACCGGGCGCCGGTGTTGCCCCGTTTCTCGCTCGGCGGCAAAGTCCGTACCGTCACCAGGTCCGGCGCCGCCGCCCGAGCCTCCACCCTCACCTCGGCCAGTTGCTCTTTACTATTGGCGTACTTGCTGCCGCGGATCTCGACCTTGTCCTGGTCCCAGGCGGTGATCTCTACTGACCCGTTGTAGTTCTCGAGCGTCAACCGGCCGGTGGCGCTCAGCGGGAACTCGAACGCAAAATCCTCGAACTCGCGGTTGGCATCCGACAGTTGCTCAAGGTCACAACTGGCAAGCAGCAAAGCAAATGGGGCAAGGAGCAGCAGGCGCATGTTCCTCCATACGAAGCTGCCCCGAAAAAGTTCCCGCGGTTACGAATTCGCAAACCGGGCGATCGCCTCCGGCGTCCAGGCGGCCTGCGGCAGAACCTCCAGATTCGGGATCGCGCCATACGCCCGCCGCACCGCGGCCACATCCAACAGCCGCGCCGCGCCGTCCACCATGCCGGCCATCGTCACCCGGCGGTCGCTCAGATACGCCGTCACCTCCGGCAGGTCGATCGTATTGAGCCAGCCGGGAACAAAATTGGCAAAGGCGTGGTTATAGATCTCCGTTGCGGCCACGCTCTCGAAGCTGACGAGGCCCCCGGAAAGGTAAATCCGGCTGATCTCGGGACTGATGGCCGCGGCGCACTGCGCCACCACCGTGAACTGCCCCTGCGCCGCCACGGCGATGGGCCGGTCCCGGTGGGCCGGATGCCGCTTCAGACCGCGCACCAGGGCGAGCAGGTCGGAAACCCGCTGGCCCAGCAGCGTCCGCCCGAGCATCAGCGAGGCCCACGCGTACGCCTCCTCTTCATTGTGCGAGCGCACGTACCGCGGATTGCCCGGACCAATTTCGGGCAGCAGATCGCCAACGCCGCGCAGATCCGGCACGCACACCGCGAAGCCCTGCCGCGCCAGCGTCTGGTGCAGTTCATCCTCGTGCCAGCCCGTGCGCCGCCCGGCCAGTTGCAGCAGCAGAATCAGGGGCTGTCTCCCGGTAGCCGGCCGCGGCGAGAAGAGCCACGCCGGGACGTAAACCTGCGGCGCCGAAGCGATTTCCACCGCCTCGATGGTCACCCCGCGGCCCGGAAACGTTTTGAGCGTAGTGAACGGCCCGGACGCCGGGGCGTCCATCTGCAGTAAGTTGTCGAGCGCACCGGGCTTCCGCGGCGGCCGGTTCTTGCGCTGCAGGGTGAACGGAGTCTCGGACCGCAGCGAGTGGATCACGCTCCCGCGCTCGGTACACTGCAGCGTCTCCGGGGCCTCCACGCGCGTCGGCGGCTCCTCGGTGATGGCCGCCGAGCCGGGTTTCATCCACCGGAGGAACCAGTTATAAACCTGCAGCCGGGTATCGAATTCGAGCGAATGCGGCAGCGCGGTGCCGCTCCACGCCACGTGGTCCGGCTTACCCAAAGTGCTATAGATCTTTTTGAGATGCTGGAACTCCTCCCAGCCGCTGTTGATGTACTGCGGACTGTAGGTACCCAGGAAATCTTTATCGCTGACGGTCAGCAGCAGCGGCTTCGGCGCGAACGGATAGAGGGTGTCCCAACGGTCGAAATTGGCGGGCGCGGCCGCAATCAGGTTCTGTTCGGCATCGTCGGTCGAGCCGGGCGCCGAGAACTCTTTACACGCGAAGTTCTCCGTGTTGGCGCTGGTCAGCACGGCGCAGGTCACGCGGTCATCGACGGCGAGCAGGAACATCGAATCCGTGCCGCCGCCGGATTGGCCCGTGGTCGCCACGTTCCGCTGATCGACGTAGGGCAGCGAGAGCAGATAGTCGAGCGAACGCACGGCATCCCACGTCTGCAGGCGCGTCGCCGTATCGCCCGTCAGCAGCATCTGCCACCCGGCCACCGAATGCTCGTCGTCGGCGCTCGAAAAGCGGGAGTTCTTGCCGGAGGCGTCGGGATAGTAGACGCGTTCGCCCTGGCCCTGCGGATCGAAGCCCAGCACCACAAACCCCAGTTGCACCAGACCCTGAGCGCACCGTTGATACGTCGCATAGGCCTTGCCCAACGGACTATGGCCCATTTGGAGCAGCACCGCCGGGAAGGGCCCGGGGCCGGGCTCGGGCACGTAGAGATTCGCCGTCACCGGAAAGCCGGGCCGCGAATCGTAGATCACTTTGTCAATGCGGTATCCATCGCGTTTCACGCTGCCGGTGGTCCGCGGGTTCAGCGGCGTCTTCTGCAGTTCGCCGCCGATCAAAGTCCAGAACGTCTGCCGGGCCCAACGCTGCCGCTCGGCGATGGCTACCGGCGTCGTCAGGTTCTTCACCGCACCCAGCCGCCGCTCATAGGCGCCCCCCGCGAGGCTCTTCAGATAGTCCGGCAAACACCGGGCGTAGTTGCGATAGCTCACGCCAGGATACGGGAGATCCTGCGCCCGCAGCGAGGCGGCGGCGGAGAGGGCGAGCCAGGTTCGGCGGGTCATAGGGAGGGGTAAAAAAACGGTATCACAGCAGGGTACTCTGGAAAACGATTATGAGCGAATTGCGGACCCTGCAGTCCTCCGACATTCCCGCCGCCATGCGGCTGGTCGAGGCCGCCAACTGGAACCAGACTCCGGAGGACTGGCAGCGCACCCTGACGCTGGCGCCGGAGACCTGCTGGGGTGTCTTCGCCGATGGCACGCTGGCCGCCACGACCACGGCCGTGCGCTATGGCAACGGCGTCGTCTGGATCGGCATGGTGCTCACCGCGCCCGAGTTTCGCGGACGCGGCTACGCCACCCGGCTGCTTGAAGAGGCGTTGCAGATGGAGGCGGCCTGTTTCCGCCTGGACGCCACCGCCATGGGCGCGCCGCTCTATCGCAGGCTCGGCTTCGTGGACGAACAGCCCATTGAACGCTGGGAGCGGCCCGCCGCCGCCGTCGCCTACGATGCCCGCCTGCTCGCCGCCCTGGCCGGCTCCGGGCCCTGCGTCGGGCGCCCGGGCCGCAAGGCTTGGTACTTCGGCCCGTGGGTGGGGGCGGGCCTCGAAACCGCGCTCCAACTCACCATCTCCCGCCGCAGCGGCGAGGCCATCTATTGGGATCTGTTCCCCGCCGACACCGAAGCCGCCGAACTGGCCCGGCGCTATGGCTTCGTTCGGTTGCGGGAACTCGTCCGCATGCGCCGCGGCCCGTTCGTGGCCGATGTGCCGGCGCGGGCCATCTGTGGGTTCGAATTCGGCTGAGGCTCGTGATAGCCTTTGCTGATGCCTCAGGATTCCACTCGTCGCAGCGTGCTGCAAGCCGCCACCCTCGCCTACACCACCAACCTGTTCACCGGAAAGCTGCGCGGCGCCAACGATAAGATCAACGCCGCCTTTATCGGCATGGGCCGCATGGGCCGCGGCAACATGAACTCGGCGATGCGGCAGGACAATCTCCACGTCAGCGCCGTCTGTGATGTCTACACGCCGAACCTGAATCTGGCTGTGGAGCAGTCCGCCAAGCAGCCCGGCGGCGCCGCGCGAGGCGTGCGCGACTTCCGCGAGATCCTGGCCGACAAGAGCGTCGACATCGTCTGCATCTCGACGCCCGACCACTGGCACCCCTACATGACCATTGAAGCCTGCAAGGCCGGCAAGGATGTCTATGTCGAAAAGCCGACCAGCGTAACCATCGAAGAAGGCCAGAAGATGGTGCAGGCCGCGCGGAAGTACAAGCGCGTCGTGCAGGGCGGCACCATGCAGCGCAGCGGCGCGCACTTCATTGAAGCCTGCAACATCGTCAAGCGCGGCGACATCGGCGACGTCACCGTGGTGAAAACCTGGAACTACGGCAACGCGGCCCCGGAGGGCATCGGCAATCCGCCCGACGGCGCCCCGCCGAGCGAACTCGACTGGGACATGTGGCTCGGCCCGGCGCCCAAGCGCCCCTTCAACGCTAACCGGTTCGGCGTGGACCCCAAGGCCTTCTCCCATTTCCGCTGGTTCTGGGACTACGCCGGCGGCATGATGACCGACTGGGGCGTCCATGTGCTCGACATCGCCCGCATGGGCATGGGTGAGCCGATGCCGAAATCCGTGGTCGCCCTCGGCGACAAGTTCCAGATCAAGGACAACCGCGAAACGCCCGATACCCTGACGGCGGTCTACGAGTTCCCCGGCTTCCTGGCGCACTATGAAAACCGGATGTTCAACGCCAACTCCATGTTCAAGCAGGGCTACGGCACCTTGTTCCATGGCACGAAGGCGTCCCTGTTCGTTGACCGTGCCCTCTACCGCATTCATCCGGAAGGCCCCGGCGAGGTGATCGAAGTGAAGAGCTCGAACAACTCCGGCATCGCCCATTGGGCCAATTTCCTTGAATGCGTGAAGACGCGCGAGAAGCCCGCCTCCGATATCGAGATCTGCCACAAATCCACGACGACCTGTCTGCTGGCCAACGTGGCCCTGCGGTCGAAGGTGAAGGTCGATTGGGACGACGCGCGGCAGACCGTTCTGCAGCCGGAAGCCCGGAAGCTCCTGAAGCGCGACGAACGCGGCCCCTGGAAGCTGGTCGTATGAAGATCACCCGGCTTGGCTTCGTTTCGTTATTTGCCGCGCCGCTGCTGCCGCAGAGCAGCCGGGACGTGTTCCTGCTGGCCGGGCAGTCCAATATGGCGGGCCGCGGCGTGGTGGAGCCGGCCGATAAGCAGCCTTGGCCCGGGATCTCGGTGTTCACGAAAGCGAAGGCCTGGGCCCCGGCCGTCGACCCGCTGCATTTCGACAAACCGGATATCGCCGGGGTCGGCCTGGGCCGCACCTTCGCGGCCAAGGTGCAGAAGCACAGCGACATCAAAGAGATCGGCTTGATTCCGGCGGCCATGGGCGGGTCGAGCCTGCAGGAATGGTCGCCGGGCGGGCCGCTGTTTACGAATGCGGTGGAACGGACGAAGGCCGCCGGAGGCCGCTTGCGGGGGATCCTGTGGCACCAGGGCGAGGCGGACGCCGTGGCCGGCCTGGAAAGCACCTATGCCGAGCGCTGGATGGTGGTGATGAACGCGCTGCGGGAGGCCGTGGGCGACGTGCCGGTGGTGGTCGGCGAACTGGGCCGCTTTAATCCGAAGTACGCCGCGGTCAGCGAGCAGTTGGCGTCGCTGGTGGTGCGGTATCCCCGTGTTGGCTTCGTCAGCGCCGGCGGACTGAAGGCCAAAGCGGACGGGGTCCACTTCGATGCCCCCTCGCTCAAAGAGTTCGGCCGCCGCTACGCGCACGCCTGGCTCATGCTTACCGAAAATTGGTGATAGCCTGAAGTTAAGGTGGATCAGGCCGCAATACGCACGGTCGGGCTAGCGAAGACGTACCAATCCGGTGCGAACGCCCTGACTGTGTTTGCCAATCTGAACCTGAACGTGGCCCAGGGAGAGCGCGTGGCGCTGATGGGCGCGAGCGGCGCCGGGAAGTCCACATTATTACACTGTTTGGGTGGTCTCGACCGGCCCTCGGCGGGAAAGATTTTTTGTGGCGAGCGCGAACTCCACTCGTTGAACGAAACCGAGTTGGCGGACTTCCGCAACCGGGAAGTTGGCTTCGTTTGGCAGATTCACTATCTACTCCCCGAGTTTACGGCCGAAGAGAATGTGATGATGCCACTGCTGATTCGAGGAGTCTCCCAGGAGGAGGCCGCTCCGGCCGCGCGGGCGCGCCTGGACGAGGTGGGTTTGAGCGCGCGGGCGCACCACCGGGCCGGCGAGCTATCCGGCGGCGAGCAGCAGCGCGTGGTACTGGCGAGGGCCCTGGTGGGTCGGCCAAAATATTTGTTGGCGGATGAGCCAACGGGGAATCTGGATGAACGGACCGGCGAAATGATCAGCAGCCTGCTGCGCGACCTCCACCGGTCGCACGGGCTGACTTCGATCTACGTCACCCACAATCCGAATTTCGCCCGGTCCTGCGACCGGGTGTTGTGTCTGCAGAATGGAGAACTAGCGCATGTTTGAACGCTATACAGAGAAAGCGCGCCGGGTGATCTTTTTCGCCCGGTACGAGGCTTCGCAGTTTGGAAGTCCGTACATTGAAACGGAGCATCTTTTGCTCGGCTTGTTGCGCGAGGATAAGGCTCTGGCGAACCGCTTTTTGCGTTCGCATGCCGCCATTGAATCCATCCGCAAACAGATCGAAGCCCACACCACGATTCGGGAAAAGGTCTCGACCAGCGTCGATCTGCCCTTGAGCCACGAATGCAAGCGGGTGCTCGCCTATGGGGCCGAAGAGGCCGAGCGGCTGAGCCACAAACACATCGGCACCGAACACCTGATGCTGGGCCTGTTGCGGGAAGAAAAGTGCTTCGCCGCCGAGATCCTGCACGAGCGCGGACTGCGCCTGAGCCAGGTGCGGGAAGAGATCGCCCGGTCGAGCTCGGAAAAGATCACCTCGAACCGGCCGAAAGAGAGTTCGCTGCTGAGCGAGTTCAGCCGCGACATGACGCAGTTGGCCATTGATACGCAGTTGGACCCGCTTATCGGGCGGGACTTCGAAGTCGAGCGCGTCGTGCAGATTCTCTGCCGCCGCACGAAGAACAACCCCGTGCTGATCGGCGAACCCGGCGTGGGCAAGACCGCGATCGTCGAAGGCCTGGCACAGCGGATCGCCGAAGGGGACGTCCCCTCGTTCCTCGCCGATAAGCGCATCCTGGCGCTGGACCTTTCGCTGATCGTCGCCGGCACCAAGTATCGCGGCCAGTTTGAAGAGCGGCTGAAGACCATCATGAAAGAGCTGATGGAGAATCAGAACGCCATCATCTTCATCGACGAGTTGCACACGTTGGTGGGCGCCGGCTCGGCCGAAGGCTCGCTGGACGCCGCCAACATCCTCAAGCCGGCCTTGAGCCGCGGCGAGATTCAGTGCATCGGCGCGACCACGCCGGCCGAGTATCGCAAGTCCATTGAGAAAGACCGTTCGCTCGAACGGCGTTTCCAGGCCGTGAAGGTCCCGCCGCCGAACGAAAGCGACGCGATTAAGATCATGTACGGCATCAAGGAGCGCTACGAGAAGTTCCATGCCGTGGCCTATACGGACGAAGCGATCGAGGCGAGCGTCTACGCCTCGAACCGCTTCATTCCGGACCGTTTCCTGCCCGATAAGGCCATCGACCTGATCGACGAGGCCGGCGCCCGCGTGAAACTGAAGCAGACGACGCTTCCGGCCGAGGTCTCCGAGATCCAGAAGCGCATCAAGTTCATCGTCCACCGGATGGAGAACGCCATCGCCAGCCACGAGTTCGAGAAGGCCCGGTTCTACTCGGATGAAGAGCGGAAGGAACGCGAGAATCTGCGGGTTCTGCGGGAGAAGTACAACCTCGACGACGCCTCCACCGGCACCGTGACCAAGGACGACATCGAAGACGTAGTCGCCCGGTGGACCGGCGTGCCGATGACGTCGATCAAGGAAGAAGAGATCCAGAAACTCCTCCGCATTGAAGAGGAGCTGCATAAGCGGGTCGTGAGCCAGGAGAAGGCGATCAACGCCCTCGCCCGCGCCATTCGCCGCTCGCGCGCCGGGCTGAAGTCGCCCAAGCGCCCCGCCGGCTCGTTCCTGTTCCTGGGCCCCACGGGCGTCGGCAAAACCGAAGTCGCTCGCGCGCTCGCCGATTTCCTCTTTGGCAGCGAGAAGAGCCTCATCCGCTTCGACATGTCGGAGTACATGGAGAAGCACTCGGTTTCGAAGTTGATCGGCTCGCCTCCCGGCTATGTGGGTTACGAGGAGGGCGGCCAGTTGACCGAGCGCGTGAAGCGCCAGCCGTACTCGATCATCCTGCTCGACGAAATCGAGAAGGCCCATCCGGATATCTACAACATCCTGCTGCAGGTGTTCGAAGACGGCCAGTTGACCGATGGCCTCGGCAACATGGTGGACTTCAAAAACACCATCATCATCATGACGTCGAACCTGGGCGCCCGCTTCCTCGACAAGAAGTCGCAGTTGGGCTTCGCCTCGCCGAATCAGGCAGTGCCGGCCAAGATCGAAGACCAGGTGATGGGCGAGGTGAAGCGGGCGTTCAACCCCGAGTTCCTCAACCGTCTGGACGAAGTGATTCTGTTCACCTCGCTGCTCGACGACGACCTGTTGAAGATCGTTTCGCTGCTGGTGGACCAGATCAACGTCAATCTGGGGACGAAGCAGATCAAGATCCATCTGCGCGAGGACGCGGCGAAGTACATCCTCGAGAAGACCTGCGGCGACCGCAGCTACGGCGCCCGGCCGTTGCGGCGCGCGCTGCAGAAGTACATCGAGGATCCGCTGTCGGAAGCGCTGATTCAGGGTTCCCTGCCCCGGCCTTCCGAGTTCGAAGTCTACCTCGGCGACGCCGGCATCATGTGCCGGCAGACCAGCGGCGAGGGTAGCCAGGAAGAGGCTACGGTGGGCGCCGGCGGCGGTTCGAACGGCCCCGTCACCACGCTCTACCCCTTCTAGCGCAGTCACCAAAAACGTAACACTATAGTGCCCCGCGTCGGAAGACTCCGATTCGGGGCACTATAGTTTTATGAACACGAACGCACTCATCCAGCAGATTCAGCAGTTGGATGAACAGGAGCGGGCGGTGGTGGCGGCCCTGCTCAGTCAAAACACTATTGCCCGGGATATCAACCAGGAGTTTAGCGGCCAACTGACCTTCGGCCAGCGGGTGGCGGACCGGGTGGCTACCTTCGGCGGAAGTTGGCCCTTTCTCGGGTTGTTCCTCGGCTCGATGGCCGTCTGGATCGGCGCCAACGTAGGGCGTCCGAACGCCTTCGATCCCTTTCCGTTCATCCTGTTGAATCTGGTGCTCAGCTGCGTCGCCGCCATCCAGGCACCCGTCATCATGATGAGTCAGAACCGGCAGTCGGCCCGCGACCGAGTAGAAGCCCGGCATGACTATGAGATCAATCTGAAAGCGGAGATGGAGGTGATGGGCCTTCACGCCAAGGTCGACGAGCTCCGCGACGTGCAATGGTCGCAGCTGGTCGCCATGCAGGAGCAGCAGACTCAGTTGCTCCAGCAGATCCAAGCCCAGTTAGAGCGCCGGGCCTAAGGGATATTCTCCCGGAGCGCCCTGTGTTAGTCTGCTGCCATGTACTACATGGTGACGAACCGGACCCTGCGCGATGGAACGCCATCCGCCGAGCCCGGCCCCCTCAGTTACTGGATCTCGGATGGAGCGGCCCCGCTCGACCAGATCGGCAGTTGGTCCAAAGTGGTGCCTGCCGCCTTCCGCAAAACTCTGATTCAAGAAGCCGACTCCTTCCCCCAGATTCTGGACCCGGAACGCCACGACGAACAACGGCACATCGGTGTCTTTGTTCACGGTTTCAACAACACCTGGGACGACGCCGCCCGCCGCTACCGCGGCATCGCCGACAACATCTACGCCGCCAACCAACTCGGCGCATGTGTGCTCTTCACCTGGCCTTCGGAAGGCTCGAAGCTCGGCTACATCCCGGACCGGCTCGACGCCCGCAAGTCGGCCGACTCCCTGGCGGAGACCCTAAGCTACCTCTACGACTGGGCAATCCAGAAGCAGAACGACGGGTCCTTAAACCCCGCCGATGGCTGTAAGGCCAAGATCTCACTCATCGCCCACAGCATGGGCGCCTACGTCACCCAGAAAGCCATGCAGACGGTGTGGACGCGCAAGAATCAACCCCTGCTCGTCAGCCTGATCAATCAGATGATCCTGGTGGCGGCCGACGTCGACAACGACCTGTTCGATAGCGGCGAATCGGTCGATGGCTCCGACGGCGATGCCATCGCCAATCTGACCTACCGGATTACCGCCCTCTACACGGGCCGCGACTCGACCCTTGGCCTGTCGGCCGGTTTCAAACACTTTGGCAAGCGCCGCCTCGGCCGGAGCGGCCTGGACCGGGGAGCAAACGGCGTACCCGTTGCCCCGGATAACGTTTGGGACATCGACTGTTCGCGGCTGATCCGTCCCGACGCGAAAAACATCCACTCTTCTTACTTTGAGCCCACCCAGTCCCACTGCGGCGAACTCCTCCGCCGCGTCCTGCGGGGGGACGACCGCAAGCTGGTCTCCGCCTGGGCCGAAGAGAACTTCTTTTAAAGCGCAGGGCGGGAGTTGCGCCGGGCCACTCCCGCCTCAGAGCCAGTTACCACTTGATCCGCAGCGCCAACTGCACGGCGCGGTTCAGGTTGGCCTGACTGGTAATCCGGCCAAAGTTTGCGCTGGTCGGATTGACGTCCGGACCGTTGAACGAAACCCGGTTCATCAGGTTGAAGGCTTCGCCGCGGAGCTGCGCAGTCACTCGTTCAAACAACTTGAAGTTCTTGAGGACGGAGAAGTCCACGTTGTTGATGGTGTCCGCGCGGTAGGCCGAGAAGCGGCGATTAAACGTCCGGTTGTTCAGATCCAGTTGCTGCACGTTGACCGTGTTAAACCGGCTCCGGTCAAAGACAATCAGGTCGCCGGTCCCCTGCGGATGGGAGTTCCAGTTCAGGTTGCCGCCGTTGTAGATCACATTGCCCCATTCCACGGTTGGACCGGCCTGGTTGGTGTAGATCACGTTCATCTGCCAACCGCCAATCAAGGCGTCGACAAAGCCGTTGGCTCCGGAAGCGAGCGGCTTCCCCTTCCCAAAAGGCAGCTCATACATCCCGCTGGCGACAAACCGGTAGGGGCGGTCCTCGTCGGCAATGCGGCGCTCCAGGAACGGATCCGCCGCGTTCAGCCGCTGCGTCGCTTCAATCATCTTCGACCGCTGGAAGTTCGTCATGAAGCTGAAGCCGCTGCTGAACCGCTTCTGCAGCTGCGCCTGGAACATATGGAAGTTCGAGTAGCCGTTGTTCTCGCCCTCGACGCGCACACCACCCTGGCCGTTGAACTGCGGGAAGGGCCGCAGCAACTGTTCGAGACTGATGCTCGAGCCGTTCAAATTCGTACCGGGCAACAGGCCGGCAAACGGATTCGGCACATTGGCGCGCACCCGGTTGATGTTGTCCTGATCGCGAACGGGCGAATTCGACAGGAACGAGAGCGGGATGAAGTTCAGGTCCCGTCCTTCGACCAGCCGGTTGGAGACGCTGCCGATGTAGCCGACCTCCATGAGGTAGTTCTTGCCCAACTCCCGCTGAACGTTGAAGCTCCAACGCCACGTCAGCGGCTGCGCCAGCTTGTTGCGGAGGAACGTCACATTCTGGCCCAGGAAGGTGTTCACGCCCAGGCTCGCACCCACGGGCTGCAGAATGCCGCGCGGAAACGGATTGTCCAGATACGCCGTCGGCTGGCTCAGATCGCCCAGCTCATTCGCGGGTACCGGGGTGCGCTGGCTGAAGCCAGGCTGCAGGATGCCGGTGGTGCCATAAGTGCTATAGAACGCCCCGGCGCCACCGCGGATCACCGTCTTGCCGCCCAGCTTCGCCGGGCTCCAGGACATGCCGAAGCGGGGGCTGACAGCGTAGTTTGGCGGGTCATAAATCGAACGGCGGTCCGCATTGGCGAAGAGCACGCCGCCCGTCGGGTTGAAGTTGGCCGCCGGCAGTGAAGGATTCGGGTTGCGCTGGTAGGCCGCCCGCGCCGCCGCCGTCGTGGCGTTCACCGCGGCATCGTCGAACCCGACCAGCGTCCGGTTGAAGCGCTCCGTCGTACCGGTCTCAATCTCATACCGGACGCCGAGGTTCAGCGTCAGGTTCGAGCGCACGCGCCAGTCGTCCTGGATGAAGGTGGAGAAGTACTTGGCCTGCTGCGTCCGCGACGCGTTCACGTCGAAGTTGCTGTTGCCGTCCGGCCCGATCACGCCGAGCAGGAAGCTGCCAAGGTCCTGGCCCAGCGGAGCGCCGGGCGAGTTGTCGAGCGGGCCGCGCGTGAAGGAGTTGTTGAAGACGAACCGGCCCGCGGAGTTGCCAAACGCATTCGAACTCTCGCGCTGCTGCCGGATATCGATACCCGTCTTGATGCTGTGCTTGCCGGTGATCTTGGTCAGCGTCGTGAAAATCTGGAAGCTGTCAAACGGGGTCCGGTCGCCGCCGGACTCGCCGATATCGGTGAAGTTGGAGAAGTCGATGAACGGGATCACGTTCCGGGCGCTGGCCGCCGCCATGTACTGCGGAAAACCGAGCGAGGTGAAGTCAAAGCCGTCATGCGGCCGGGTGCTGCCTTCGGTGAAGCGGGTCCAGTTCAACCGGGTATTCAGCAGCAACGAGGGCGACAAGGTGTACACGTCGTCAAACGTCGCGCCGTTATTCACACGGGAGAGGAAGTTGCCCGTCACCGGCGTGCCAAACCTCCGGCCGCGGTCTTCGATCCGGTCGTTGAGCCGGTAGGAGAAGAAGAACTTGTGTTTGTCGGAGGCGTTGACGTCAATCCGGCCCAGATACGAGAAGAAGTTGTCGCTGCGGACGGCGTTGTTGAAGTAGTTGTTGATGCCGTCGAGGCCGCCCGGGGTGTTGGGTCCCGGAATCAGGCCCAGAACGTTCCGCGCCACCGGGTTGATGCGATTGGCCGGAATCACGTTGTTCGGGAACGGCTGCCGGCGGACGCGGGCGCCTTCCCGCGCGCCGGTCAGCGGGTCATAAACCTGATAGATCGAGTTGACCGAAAGCAGTTGCGACAGGTTGCCGCCGCGCTGGGCATCGGTGGGCACCGTCGAGAAGGTCGGCTCCGGCTCGGACTGCTTGATGCCTTCATACGCGAAGTACCAGAACACCTTGTTCTTGCCGTTAAACAGCTTCGGGATAAACACCGGTCCGCTGGCCGTCAAGCCGTACTGGTTGAAGCGGGTCACCGCGCGGGCCTGGTTGGCCGCGTTCGAGAAGAACTGATTCGCCTTGAGCTTCGACACCTGGTTGAACTCGTACAGCGAGCCATGAAAATCGTTGGCGCCGCCCTTCATGACGACGTTCACCGTGCCGCCACCCGTGTTGCCGTAAGCGGCGTCGGACTGGAACACCTCGACCTTCACCTCGGCCACCGAATCGGCGGGCGGGTTGTAGGCCACGCGGCGGTTCCGCGTCATGTCCGGCGCGCCGTCGAGCAGCAACTCATTCGACTGCCCTTGGCCGCCACCCATCGAGAAGCCGGCCGGGCCGCCATTGTCGAACGGGCGAGTGAAGCGCGGGTCCGAAGCCGGGACCACGCCAAAGGCCAGCTGCGCCAGGCTCAGCGGGGTCCGGCCGTTCATCGGCATCGAATCCAACTGCGCCGTGGAGATGACCTGCCCCACCGAAGCCGACGACGTATTCAGCTGCGAGACGTCCGCCGAAACCGTAATGCTCTCGGTGACGGCGCCCAGGCTGAGCGTGATGTTCTGCGACAACCGCTGGTTGGTGCCCACGCGAATGCCGGACTGCACATACTTCTTGAAGCCGCTCGCTTCGGCCGACAACTCATAGTCACCCGGCGGCACGAACGGCAGCGCGAAGGCGCCGTCGTTGGTCGAAGTGGCCTCATAATTCGTGTTGGTGGCGGTTTCCCGCAGCCGAACTTTCGCGCCGGAAACGGCGGCTCCCTGTGGGTCGGTAACCAAGCCCGAAAGCGTGGACCGGTACTCCTGTGAAAAGGCCGCGAGACTACAGAGCGCGGCGAGCGCGATAACTTGACGCATAAGACCCTATCCCTTCGAACGGTATGTTGAGTCGATGGTATCAGTTTTTTGTTTCAAAACCACTACGGCGTAATAGGGATGCGGGGTCCGGATCGCGGCCCATGAAATTGCGGAACAAGACGTCCGCGGGCTGCTGATTGCCCTGAGAAAGGACGGACTTGCGGAAAGCCTCGCCCATCTCCCGGCTGATCACGCCGCTTTGCTTGAACTTCGTAAAGGCGTCGGCATCGAGCACCTCGGCCCACTTATACGAGTAGTACCCCGCCGCATACCCGCCCGCGAACACATGGCTGAAATTGCAGACCGGACAATCCTCCGGCTCCACCTTGGCCATCGAGAACCGCTGGGCGATCTGGCGGCCATACGCGTCCGGGGCGCCGAAGTCGCCATCCACCCGGTAGTCGGTATGCAGCAGGATGTCGACCATCCCCCGGCTGAGTTGGCCCATCTGCGCCGCCGCGGCGGCGAAATTCCGGGCGTTGCGCATCTTCTCAAACAGCGGCTCCGGCAGGGGTTCGCCGGTTTCATGGTGGACGGCGAACGTCTTGAGCACGGCGGCTTCCCATGTGAAGTTCTCCATGATCTGCGACGGCAGCTCCACGAAGTCCCAGGCCACAGAGGTTCCGTTCAACTGGCGGATGGGACCCGCCGCCAGAGCCAGATGCAGCAGGTGGCCAAACTCGTGATAGAGCGTCGAGACTTCGCGATGCAACAACAGCGACTTGCCGGCGGCATCGGGCGGGGTGATGTTCGAGACGATCACGCCGATATGAGGCGAGCCGTTCTCTCCCACCAGAAACTGGTTCATCCAGGCGCCCGACCGCTTCGACTCGCGCGGGAAGAAGTCCGCATAAAAAGTCGCCAGATGGGCGCCCGAAGCCTCCTGAATCGCAAAGGCCCGCACCTGCGGATGCCAAACCGGCAGATCCTTCCGCTCCCGGACCTCAATGCCGTAAAGCTGGTTGACCAGCGCGAACATGCCGGTCAACGTGCGGTCGAGTTCAAGGTAGGGCCGCAGCTCTTCCGGGTTGAAGGCGAACTTCTGCTGCCGCAGTTTCTGCGTCAGGAAGGCGACGTCCCAAGCCCGCAGCTCCGGCTGCATGGCCTGCAGCGCCGCCTGCTCGGCCTGGAAAAATGGCCGGGTCTTCTCCTCGAGGTCGCCCAGGAAATCCTTCACGCGCTGGCCGGACTTGGCCATCCGCAGTTCCGTCTGATAGTCCGCGAAGTTCTTGTAGCCGAGCAGGGTCGCCAACTCCTGGCGCAGCGCCAGCGTCCTGGTCACCACCGGCCGGTTGTCGAACACGCCGGAGGAAGCGATCGTGCTCTGCGCGCGGTAGAGCCTTTCGCGTAGGGCGGCGTTCTCGGCATAGGCCATCACCGGTCCGTAGCTCGGCGCCTGCAGCGTGAAGCGGAACCCCGCTTTGCCCTTGGCCTTGGCGCTGGCCGCCGCGGCCGCTTTGGCCGCCGCCGGCAGTCCGGCCAACTCCGCTTCGTCCGTAACGATCAGCTCGAAGGCATTCGCACTATCGAGCGCGTTCTGCGAAAACTGCGTCGACAAACGGGAAAGCTCCTGCCGCACCGCCAGGATCCGGGCCCGCTGCGCGGGCGCCAGGCTGACCCCGGAGCGGCGATAATCATCCAGGATCACCTGCAAGTAGCGCTTGCGGACGCCCGTCAACCCTTTCGCTTCCAGGGTGGCCGCGTAGGCTTTCACCTTCCCGTAGACATCCGGGTCGAGCGCCAGCGCCGCCTGAAAGCGGCTCACGAGCGGTTGCGCCGCATTGAACTCCTTGCGGAGTTCGGGCGAGCTGTTCACGCTTTGCAGATGGCTCACCAGCGCAAAAGCACGCGAAAGATCCTCGGCAATCCGGTCCCGGGCCGCAATCGTGTTCTCCCAGGTCCGCGGCTCCGCCGACTGCACGTAGGCGGCCCGGCGCCCTTCCGCCATTTTGAGATGGTGCTGCAACGCCGGCACGACGTGCTCGGGCCGGATCTGATCCCACGGAATCGGAACCTTGTACTCAAGCAAAGGGTTCGGCCAAGCGGAAACCGCCAGAGCCAGGGAGAGGAGCAAGCTGCGCGTCATCTCTGTAATGATGCCGAAAAAAAGGCTTGCGCTCCACGGAAACAGGTGTAAGATTCGGCTAGGAAGACCTTTCCGTAGCCCATTTCCTCGATTGGCCTAATTCCTATTTAAGGGCAAAGTAAAGGAGGTCTCCCATGTTTGACAGCCTCGATGAAACGATGAAGAAGGACGAGAAATCGGCCACCACTGCATCGGAACGCACCATGGTTTGGTTGGCGGTTGCCGCCGCCAGCATTCTGCTTTTCGCAGGTTTATACTTCGGAGTCCGCATCGCCGGCTAGAAGCCGGCTGGTTCGAGCTCCAACTGCTGCATAACCCGTTTCACCGCATTGCGATAGTGCGGCCTCGCGTTATACACCTTGAGTTTGTCGTCGACGGACTTGCCCCGGTACAAGGGCGAGTTGGCTAACCGTTCGGCGACGGTGTCGATCCCTGCCTGCACCGAGGAAAATCGGTGGCGGCAGGAATCCCATCCGAATATGTTGTTGTTGCTAAACACCTTACCGCCACTGCTCTCAATGAGAGCCAGGGAAGGAAGCAGACGCCAGTCGAGTCGATGGCGATCGGCGGCCAACACAAACTCGGCGGCATACCGCTGGGCGGGGCACTTGCGTTTGCGGAAGAAGCTGCGAATGCGCTGCATGCGGCTATCTTCGGCCAGCACTCCCTGTCTTGCATCCTGAGCAGGAGCATTAATCGCGGGCAACAGAGACACGGCCAAAAGCACCAGTCCCTGGGTAATCCATCGTCTCAATACGAAATGACCTCTATTTGATTTTGGGATTTAGATCCAAAGGAAGGAGGGGGGAACTCACGGTATAAGTTCCGTTCGAGGGTTACCACATGTTTCAATTATACCAGACGCACCTGCGCCGCCGGGCTAGCGAGAGACTCGGGCGCTCCCGAGAACGACGAACCGTTCCCGCGCGAAAGCGAACCGCTCAATGGCCGGCGCCATCACGTTGACCTGCGCCGTGTACTCGCCGGGAGCCAACCGGGCCAGCGGCAACTCAAACTTGAGCGCTTTCTGCGTTTGCTTGGCTGGCGACTCGTAGATCTTCCGCGTCCCGCTATAAAGCGCCAGCGTCGCCGTGGACGGTGCGTAGACCTCCGCGAAGACGCGCAGCGTCTGGCTCCGGCGAAACACATTGGTCACCGCCGGCAACAGCTTCTGCCCGTTGGCGACCAGCGGATGCAACGCCTGCAGCTTCCGCTCTTTCTTCGTCGCGGTAAACGGTTCGCGTTGCGAAGCCAGCACCAGGCTCGAAACCGGAGCCGCCGGACTGGCATCGAGATTTGGCACCACCAGCTTGGTTTCGAAGGTGCCCATGGTCCCGTTCGTATTCTCGCGGGCCAGAATCTTCACCCGGTACTCCCCCGGCGGCAAGGAGAAGCCGGCATCATACAGCAGGCTGCGGCCGCCCAGTTCGGCCTTCAAGGCGAGCGTATCCCGCAGCGTGGAAACCGTCCGACCCTTGGGGTCCTTCACACTGCCGATAAAATCCAGTTGGGTCCGGGGCGGCAGGCTGGAACCGGGGATCTTGATCGCCAGCGGCACGAAGTAGTCCTTCGCCGTGGTCCGGAAGTACAGCAGCTGCACCGCCATCGGCAGATCGGTCACCGGATTGCCCAGTTGTAAGGCATCGGCCAACTGCTTCTCCCGCTCCTCCTCGTTCAGCTTGGCCCAAACCTTATCGGCGTAGTAGCCGGGCCGGTAGGCCAGCTTCATCTTCGGCGGCCCTTCCACCTTGATCTTGCGGAAGCGCCCATCCTTGGCTTCGTTAGTCGAGTAGTAGCCCAGGATGTAGTAGTTCTCGACATCCTTCTGCGCCTGCCGGATGCCCAGCGCGAGATCGTTCGAATCCAGCAGGGCGCGGCCCCCAGTGTCGTTAGCCAAAGAAAACAACGTCTCTTGCGAATCGAGATCCTTCTCGCGGCGCTGCCTTTGCGCCTGCCCGGAGAAGACGCCGGAGCCGCGCGGCGACGCCGCCGAAGCGTCTCCGGACGGCGCCGAGGCCAGCAGCCCCCGGGCGTCCACCGGGTAGAAACTCAGGCTGGCGCGGACGGCGGCATTCGTCGTTGAGGCCAGTTGCGACTGATTCTCGACGCCGGTCTTCGAAACCCCGCTCGCGAAATAGATCACCGCCTTCTTCTCGGGAATCTCGCCGAGTTCCTTGGCCAGTTCCTCAAGCGCCGCCAGTTTCCGGTCCGTGTTAAAGATGGCGAACTCCGTCTCGTCGAGTTGAAACGAGTCGGTGTCCTCCAGGTCCACATCGGTGGTGGCGGTGTCCAGGGTATCAATCGCACCGAACGACTGCACCACGGCAAGCAGCGCACCACGGTCGGCCGTAAAATCGATCACCTTCTTGAGCTTGGTGGAGAACGTGTAGATCGCCACCAGGTCGGAGGCGGTCATCTGCGTCGACAGGAAGCGGGCGGCGGCCTCCTGGCTCCGGATCTGGTCGGCGATGGGGAGCGACGAGAAGTCGAAGTAGAGCACGAGCAAGCGGCGGTCTTTGAAGACCGGTTTCGGCGGCGGCGCCGTCTCCGCCGGCAGAGGGGCCAAGGGCGGCACTGGCACCGCCGGCAACGGCGTCGAGTCGAGCCGCTGGAATTCGAAAACGGAGATCTCCTGCGGCTTGCCGTCCTCGAACACCCGGAAATCGGTCTTCTTCAAATTATCCCGGCCCTGCGCCGTAATGTTGACGATCACCAGATTCGAAGAGCTCGAAAATTGCGCCAGCCCCTCATCCCGCTGCGGCGGTTGCGCGAGGAGGGCGGCAGCGAGAAATAGCGCGGGAAGTCGCATGGCTAGAAGCGGAAACGGATCTGCGCGCTAACGGTGCGCATATTGCCGACGGCCAGCGGCAGGCCATAGTTGGACGCGTTGACGGTGGTCCCCAGGTTGGTGATCACCGGATGATTCGTCAGATTGGTGGACTCCACCCGGAACTCGAGACGCCGCCGCTCGGCTAGCCGGAACGACCGGCCCAGCCCGGCGTTGATCGTAAACAGGCCCGGCCCCGGAATCACATTGCGCGCCGAATTCCCGAACCGGCCGCTCGGCGGCAGCGTGAAGGCGGCCAGATTGAAGTACCCCTCGCCGCCGGTCACCGGCAAGCCCGTCGCATCGGCCCGCCCGGCGCCAATCACGCCGGTGCCGCCGGTATCCGATTGATTCCCCAATACCCGTGCCGTCAACGGGGTCCCGGTGCGGAGCAACACGTTTCCCGTCAACGACCAATCCCGCAGCCATCGGTTCCGCCGCTGCGGCGCGAAGACGAAACTGCCGTTGAAGTTATGGCGGATGTCAAAGCTCGACAGGCCGCGTTCGTTCGATAGATTCTGATCATCCTGCGCCAGAATCCCTCCGCTGCCGCCAATCGAACTGGCGTTGTCGAGTGACTTGCCCCATGTGTAGAGCGCCGAGCCGGAGATCCCGCGGGTGAAGCGGCGGCTCAACCGGACCTGGGCCGAATGGAAGATGGAGTTGGCCTCCGAGGTATCGAGAGTGAATCCAACCGCGTTGCCGATCCGGCGGCGCGCCTCGGCGTCGAGTTGGGAGCCCGGGGCGGCGCGGTTCGGCGACCGCTGCATATCCAGCCGGGTGCCCTTGGTGGCCAGGTAGCCTACCTCGAGTACGTAGGAGCGGAACAGATCCCGCTGGACGGACAGCGACCACGTCTGCGCATAACCGATCCGGTACGAGCGGTCCACCGCGAACGTGTTCGTGATGCTTTGCGCGGGCGTTTGCGCAAACCCGTCGGCCAGGGTCAGACGCCGGTCCGCGGTCGACTGCACGGTACCGGTTTGCGCGAAGGGGGGTTGGGAGGCGAGGCGCGTGGCAAAGTTCTGATAGACGCTGCCGTTGTAATACCATCCATACCCGGCCCGGATCGTAAACCGGCCGCCGTTCTTCGGCTTCCAGGCCAGCCCCAGGCGCGGTCCAAAGTTATTGCGGTCCCGGTCCACCAAGGCGCGGGAAAACTCGCCGCTGTAGGGGCCTGGAGTGCCGGGCGTAACCGGGGCCACCGCCGTCAGCCCGGCCGCGATGTCCAGGTTCGCCAGCCGGTCGAACAGCTCATAGAGCGGGGCAAACAGTTCATAGCGCAGGCCCAGATTCAAGCTGAGATTGGCCCGCACCTTCCATTCATCCTGCACGAAGGCCGCATAACTCGTGCCGCGGAAGTAGTTGGCCGGCGAGCCGAAGCGCAGGGAGCTTGATTGCGGCAATCCGAGCAGGAAGTCCGCAAAGTCATAGCCGGTGGCCGGCGATGGCCGGCCGGCGGCGTCCAGGCGGCTCGTCGCCAGGCCGGAAAAGGTAAAGGTGCCCCGCGCGTTTGAATCCGTCCGGTTGTTTCGCCGAAACCGGGAGATGTCGAAGCCGCTTTGCACCGAGTGCTTGCCGCGGACCCAAGTCAAGCCATAGTTCACGTTGTTCGTCAGATCCCGGCGGAACAGCGGTACGCCATCCGCGAGCCGGCCGAAATTGGTGAAATTCAGCGTCGGCGGCCCCCAGTTAATGGGATCGCGCGCCGCGCCGCGAATGCCGAGTTCGGCGGCAATGTCACGCGTGAAGGCGAAAAACGGCGTGTTCTCGGTGACGTTCCGGGTCAGCCGGTAGCGGACCACCTGGATCAGCCGCTGGGTCAGATTCCGGTTCCAACTCAAATCCAGGTTGTAGCCGTGGCCCTGCGCCTCGTCGAGGAAACCGAATAACTGCGCGTTTTGCCCATCCCGGTACTGCCAACCGGCATTCACCGCCAGACGGTCCTTCCGCGTCAGCGCCCGATTCAGCCGCCCGTTCAACTGCTGCGAGTTCTGCGATACGCCCGTGATGAACTGATAGTTCTGGACAGCGCCCAGGGAGTTGGCGTTGGGGATCAGCGCCAGAAGTCCCCGGGCGGCGGGGTCGACCCGCGTGGCGGGAATCTGGTTATTCGCAAACGGCAAGCCGGAGAGCGGATCGTAAATGGAGACCGGGACGTTGGTCCGGGAGGCGGAGAAGTCACCGCCCCGTTCGAGCGCGGTCGGCACCGTGGCGGCGCCGTTGAACGGGTTCCTTCCGTAGGTGAGGTTATAGTTCAGGGTGAAAAAGGTACCATCACCCAGCATCAGCTTCGGGATCTTCAACGGGCCGCCCAGCGTGCCGTTAAAGCGGTACTGCGCCTGATCCGGCCGGGCGTATTCGAGCCCGGTCAACGAATAGGGGCGGGCGTTCCAATCGGCGTTGCGGGCTTGGAACAGCAAGGCGCCGCGGATGCCATTGTTATTCGGCCGCCGCCGGTTGCCGACGGTAGCGTTGCGGGCGCGTTCCAATCGTTCCCGGATCGCTTGCCGATTGCCCGGCCCGCCCGGCCGGCGTCCGCCACCGGGGCCTCCCGGGCCGCCGAAGCCGCCACCGCGGCCTCCGCCCATACCACCGCCACCGGGACCTCGCCCCATTCCGCCAGCCAGCGGACCGCCCGGCTGGCCGCCGGGGCCGTCTCCCGGCCCGCCCATCCCGGGACCTCCCATTCCTTGCCCGCCCATACCGGGCCCAGCCATCCCCGGCCCTCCCATCCCCGGCCCACCCATCCCCGGCGGTCCGAACTCCGGCGGACCCTCCGCCGGAGTCAACGCCAAGCCTCGCGACAGGCTCCCATTCAGCAGGAACGCTTCGTTGTCATCCGCCGGGTCTCTGGCCGGCGGCGCTTCGGCCGGTGGCAGGTCCGGCAGCGCCAGGCCGGGCGTCTGCACCGGCCCCTGCGCCATCGTCCGCAAAGTCAAGGACCACTGCGCGGGCGAACTTTCGGGCACACGGCGAACCTGCGTCGCGGTGCCGAATCCGAACATCTGCACCGTCAACGTCCATTCTCCGGGCCCGAGCGCCAACTCATACCGGCCCTGCTCATCCGTGGTGGTCTCCTGGCGGCTCTCCCCTTGGTTCGCCGTCACCACCGCGCCGGGAACCGGCCGCCCGCTGGCCCGCACCCACCCGGTGGACTGCGCGAGGGCCGCGGCCAGCGAGAGGAAAAACACCAGAGTCGTACGCACCGCGGCTGACTACGATCCGGACTTCTTGAGCATCATTTCCATCGCGCGGGGAGCCCCTTCCCGTTGCATCTTCAACTTCAAGTCGTCTCCCTCCAACTTACCGGTGTAATTCAACGACATGGTGTTGCCATTGAACTCCAGCACGACCTTGAAGGAAACATCCTGGCCGTCCACTTTGCCTTCGGAGATCTCCACCTCATTCCCCATAGGCCCCATCATGCTGCCGGTCAGCTTCGCGCCGTCGGCCTTGAACTGGAAGCTGATCTCCCGGGCGTTTCCATCCCGGCCCGGCATGCTGCCTTTCCATTTTCCAGTCAGATCAGCGCCGAAGGCCGAAAGCGTGAACGCAAGGGCGGCTACAAGAAATCGCATCGCGGGGTCTCCTGGCACTTAGAACCCCGGCCCTGCCGGAATGTTTCGGCCGTGGGAGAATTCTACTTACCATGATCGAGCGTATCTTCTTCGCCTTGTTCTCGCTCGGCTTCCTCGTCACCTCCACGACGGGCTTGTACCAGGCGGCAAAATGGTACCGGCAGGAGACGGTCTCCGTCGAAGTTCGAAACTCCCGCCTGGCCATCGACTCGCAGCGCGGCTCGGCCCTGCTGCCGACGCTGCATGTCGAGTTGACCGCCCAGGCGGACGGCGCCCCCACCAACTGGCGCCGAATCGAACTGCGGCAGGACGAAGTCGGGCTTGGTTTTGGTCTGCTCACCCGGTTCGCGCCGGGCTCGACGGTCTTGCTCCGCCGGACCCACGGCGATGCGTCGGAGATCTTTTTGACCGCCGCCGATGCCCGCGAGCCCTTGGAGTTCGCGATCGCGATGGGCGGATTGGCTTTCTTTTGTGGATCCCTCCTGCTCGTACTCCGGGTGCTCGGTTGGCGACCGATGCCCCCGCGAAGCGCCGGACCCCGCGCGGGTTCGGGCCCGTGGCTGCTCTTTTTCTCGGTCGGCATGCTGGCCATCACGATCGGTTTGGGTGCGGGAGCCTTCCGGTCCTGGCAGGCAAACTTCTGGCAGATCGTGATCGCCAAGCGAGTCGAGGTGCCTTCGGCTTCTCTGCCCGTGAGCCAACTGGTGATCAGCGAAAGGGCCAAGCAGCGCTTCGCGGAAACTCCGGTGGCCTGGAACGAATTCGAACTGGCGGGGAAGTCGTATCGCATGCCGGTGGCGGCTTGCTTCGCGGAACCCTGCGTCCTCCTCGTGAACCCCTACGATCCGGAGGACTGGACCGCGCCCCTCGCCGGCGATACCGAGGCCTGGACGCCCACCTGGATCGGCCTATTGTTCGGCGGCCTATTCACTGGCGCCGGCTGGCTGACCCGGAGAACAGGGCTGTAGTGTGGTACCCTCGCTGGAGACTCTATGGAAGCACTCGGCATGGTGGAAACGAAAGGCCTCGTCGGCGCGATTGAAGCGGCGGACGCAATGGTCAAGACGGCTAACGTAACGTTGACCGGGAAAGAGTACATCGGCGCCGGCTACGTCACGGTAACCGTGCGCGGCGACGTGGGCGCCGTGAAAGCGGCGACCGATGCAGGCGCGGCCGCGGCGCGGCGCGTGGGCGAACTTGTGGCGGTGCACGTCATCCCGAATCCGCACGAGGAAGTGGAAAAGATCCTTCCCGGCGCGATGAAAAAGTCCGAGAAGTAGGCCCGCCTAGGTACTGGCAGCGATGCTGCAAGATCCCGACCTGCTTACGATTCAAGAGGTCCGCACAAAGGTCGAAAAGGCTTGGGCGGCTTGGGAGATCTACCGCTCCTTCAGCCAGGAACAGGTCGATGCGATCATCGAGCGGATGGCCGAGGCCGCGCGCGGCAACGCCCGGAAACTCGCCGAGATGGCGGTGGAAGAAACCCGCTACGGCAACGCGGCCGACAAAGTCGCCAAGAACCTCCTCGCGGCGGAGCTTCTCCCCCAGCGCCTTCGCGGCATGCGGACCATCGGCATCCTGCGCGAACTGCCCGAAGAGCGCATCACGGAGATCGCCGCGCCGGTGGGCGTGGTCGCGGCCGTGCTGCCCACCACCAATCCCACCTCAACAGCCATCTTCAAAAGCCTCATCGCGCTGAAAGCCGGCAACGCCATCGTCATCAGCCCGCACCCGCGCGCCAAGGGCTGCACATGCGCCACCGTCGAACTGCTCTACCGCGCGGCCATCTCCGCCGGAGCGCCCGAAGGCCTGTTGCAGTGCCTTACGCAGCCGACGCTCGAAGCCACCAACACCCTGATGCGGCACCCGAAAACGGCCGTGATTCTGGCCACCGGCGGGGGCGCCATGGTGAAGGCAGCCTATTCGAGCGGCAAGCCCGCCTACGGCGTCGGTCCGGGCAACGTGCCCGTGCTCCTCGACTCCTCGGCCGACGTGAACACCTCCGTCGCCAAGCTCCTCTCCGGCAAGTCCTTCGACCACGGCACGCTCTGTTCGAGCGAACAGACCCTGGTGGCCGAAGCCAGCCGCCGCGATGCCGTTCTGCGTGCCCTGCAGACGCACGGCGCCCACGTCTGCACCCCGGAACAGACCAAGGCTCTCGAACGGGTTCTGTTCAATCGTGGCACCGCCGTCAATCCGGATCTCGTCGGCCACGCGGCCGCGGCAATCGCCCAGGCCGCCGGGTTCTCGGTCGCCCCCGGGGTCCGCGCGCTGGCTTGTGAAATCGCCGGCATCGGCAAGCAATATCCCCTCTCGGCCGAAAAGCTCTCGCCCGTGCTGGCCGTCCACTTCGTGCCCGATTGGCCCGCCGCCTTGGCCGCCTGCGAAGCGGTGCTGCGCTTCCATGGCCTGGGACACACCTGCGGCATCTACACCCAGGACGAAGCCCGCGCCCGCGAATTCGGTCTCCGCATGCCGGCGCATCGCATCCTCGTCAACTCCCCCACGCCCCAGGGCTCCGTCGGCATCACCACGAACCTTTTCCCGGCCATGACGCTCGGCTGCGGCGCCGTCGCCGGAAACTCCACCGGAGACAACGTCACGCCCCTGCACCTGCTGAACATCAAGCGCGTCGCCTGGGCCGTGCGGGAACCGCATGAGGCCTTGCCCGCTCTGGGAAAGCCTGCCACAGTAGGGGGTGACGTGATGAGCGAAGGACCAGTGGATAAGGCCCGGGTGGTGGCCGCCGTCGAAAAGGTGTTGAGCCAGCGGGGCATCGCCCCGGCTCCGTCCACCACGGCCGGCATCGTCGACCGCTTTCTCGCCCGGCGGGGTGTTTCGCCGGCTCCAGCCGCGGCAGCGCCGGAGAGCGCGGCCCCGGCGCCAAAGCCGGCTATTGTCGATTTCGTCTGCGAAAACGACGTCCGCGAAGCCATTCGCGAGGGCCGCAAAATTCATATCTGCGTGAAAACCATCGTCACTCCCGCCGCCCGTGACCTCGCCAACCAACAGCGCGAGGAGGTGCTCCTCCTCACGCGCAGTGAAAAGGGAAAACCCAATCATGCATCCTGACCTCGATACTCTCAAAAACGAACTTCCCCCCTATCTCGAATCGCGAGGCATCGTGGTGTTCCACGGGGAGTCGAGGCTCAGCGAGCACGGCAATGTGGTCATGTGGGACGTCGAGCGGCGCCCCGACTTCCGCGAGTTCATCGAGTGCTCCCAGCGCCTCGGCGTCAAACTGGTCGTCCTGCACTCCCGCGAGTTCGAACAGCAGAACATCGACGACGTCAGCGAAGAACTCGCCGATTGTGAAATGCCCCAGCCCGAACGCCGCGAAATGGAACGCCGGCTGAAGAAGCTCGCGCCCTACACCGGGTTCACCTCGCAGATCGAAATCAGCTTCGACTACGAAGACAAAATCTACATGTACGAAGCCCGCAGCGAGTTCATGAATGAGCTGCTCTCCATCATGAACGACATCGACCTCTGGCTGCCTCCCGGCACGGAAGGCGAAGAGGAAGATCCCATGGGCGGCGGCTACTTCTCACGGAATTGACGAACGGACGGCAGCCCTTCCGCTGGGAACTCCCCGTGCATCCGGAGGCCGAGGTAGCGGCTTTGGCCGGCGCCCTGGGCCTCACCCTGCCCGCGGCCCGAGTGCTCTGGACCCGGGAGATCCGGAACGCCGCCGATGCCCAGCGCTTCCTGCGGCCGAGCCTCGCGGAGCTGCACGATCCCTTCGCGCTCGCCGACATGGCGAAGGCCGCCGCCCGCCTCGCCCGCGCCGTCGAAAGGCGCGAAAAGATTCTGCTCTACGGCGACTACGACGTCGACGGCACCTCCTCGGTCGTCATCCTGGTCAGTGCCCTCCGCCTGGCGGGAGCCTCCGTTGACTTCCACGTGCCGCACCGGATGCGCGAAGGCTACGGTATGCGGACCGAGGTCGTCGAACAGGCCGCGGCCGACGGCGTCGGCCTCATCGTCAGCGTCGATACCGGCATCCGCGCCGGGGCTGTGGTCGCCCACGCAAGCCAACTCGGCATCGACGTCATCGTCACCGATCACCATCTGCCCGACGGTGAACTGCCGGCGGCCTTGGCCGTGCTGAACCCGAATCGCCTCGACTGCGCCTACCCGTCGAAGAACCTGTGCGGCGCCGCCGTGGCGCTGAAGTTGGCGCAAGCGCTCTTCGTCGAACTCGGCTGGGAGCCCGCCCGCCGCGAGCGCCTGCTCGGCTCGTTTTTGAAACTGGCGGCCATCGCCACGGTCGCCGACGTCGTCCCGTTGACGGGTGAGAACCGCGCCATTGTGAAGCATGGCCTCGAAGGCTTGCGTGACCCGCGCAACATCGGCCTGAAGGCGCTGTTTGAGGTCGCCGGACTCGAGCCGGGCGCCATGCCTTCGGCCCGGCAGGTGGCGTTTCAGATCGCGCCCCGCATTAACGCGGCGGGCCGCATGGACGACGCCCGCAACGTCATCGAGCTCTTTCTGACGGCGGACCCCGGCCGCGCCATGGAGTTGGCCCAGGCGCTCGATGCGATGAACAAGGAGCGGCAGGAGACCCAGGCCGAGATCGTGAAGACTTGCGAGGCGGTACCCGTCACCGGCGCCGAGGCCGGCCTCGTCTTCTCGGCGCCGGAGTGGCACGCCGGGGTGGTCGGTATTGTTGCCGGCCGTCTGGTGGAGCGGTACGCCCGTCCGGTCTTCGTCTTGAGCGAGGATCCGGAGACGGGTGAGGCGAAAGGCTCCGGCCGCAGCCCGGCGAACTTTCACCTGCTCGAAGCCTTGGAGAGCATGCCGGACCTGTTCGTGAAGTTCGGAGGCCACCGGCAAGCGGCCGGGCTGACGATGAAGGTGCAGCGGATTCCCGAGTTCCGCGAGCGATTCGCGGCCTACGCCGCCGCGGTGCTGAGCGAGGCGGACCGCATCCCGGTGCTCGACATCGACGCCGAAGCCAGCCTGGGCGAAGTCGACGATCAAGGCGCGGCGGACCTGCTGAGTCTCGCCCCGTTTGGCGCGGCGAACCAACCGCCGCTGCTGGCGCTGCGCGGCCTGGACCTGGTACTGACGCCGGAGGTGAAGAACGGCAAGCATCTCTTTTTGAAGGTGCGGCAGGACGGGGTGATGCGGCAGATTAAGGGTTGGAACATGGCGGAACACGCGGCCGGTCTCCGCGCCGGCGACCGCATCGACGCCGCGGTCCTGGTGGAGGAGGACGCCTGGAGCCGGGCCCGTGGCGGACCCGGCTGGGGACTCATTCTCAAGGACCTCCGGCCCTCCGGCGGCTAGCGTTACCATCCCGCCCGGGCAGCCGGGGTGGTCGGCCCCTGCCGCCAGAAAAAAATGGAACCATCTTCATTCTTACCTGCTAAAGTAGACAGTTCGATGCATTCCCGCCGCTTCCTCGCCTTTTTTGTTGGTCTTTGGCTCGCTTCGCTCCTGACCGTTACCTATGTCACGGCATTCAGTGCCCGCACCGTCAACGCGGTCATGGAGAACCCGCCGCACGAAGCCAGCAAATGGGTCGACATCCTCGGCAAGGATCGGACGCACACTCTCCTGCTGCACAACACCGCCGAAGTCAATCGCAGCATTCTCGAATCCTGGGGCTACGCCGATCTCGTTCTCTGCGTCTTCATTCTCATCACCGCGGTGATGATCAAGAGCGGGAAACCAGTCATCATCCTCGCGACGCTGCTCACCGTGCTCTGCTTCGCCTCGGTCTTCCTGCTCACCCCTCAGGTCGTCGCCGTGGGACGATTGCTCGACTTCCGGCCGGGCTTCCCCGTCCCCCCGGAACGCGCGCAGTTTGCCTCGCTCAACGGCATGTTCAATGGCGTCTCCGCCATCCGCTTCCTCTCGGCCGTCGCGATGGTCACGCTACTCGTTCACCGGTCCCAGAAAACCCGGCTACGCCGGCGGAGCGGCGGCCTCGATGAGATCGACCCGATCGATCACGCCAATCACAGCCATATCAATCGGTGAGTCCGGGCGACCCACGGCCGTCATCGCGCTGAACCCTTCTGTCACCAGGAGCACCAGATCGCCCGGCCCGGCGTCCACGGCATCCACGGCGAGAATCGCATCGCCCCGTGGCGTTGTCTGATCCAGTTGCACCGGCTGCACCAGCAGCAACTTCTGCCCCTCATGGGCCGCGTTCTTTACCGTCGCCACGGCATCGCCGATCACCCGCGCGATCAGCATACGTTCACCCGGTCGATAATCCCGACAATCGTCGTATCCGTCGGCACTTCCACCGGCAGAAACGGAAAGCTCGACTCCTTCCCGCGCGTCCAGTAAACTAACTCCCCCGCCCCGGCGCCAATCGAATCGGTGCAGACGATCTGCTTGCCCGTCGGCTCCATCGCCGGCGTCAGCGGCTGCACAATCAACAGGCGCTGGCTGGCCAGCCCCGGATCCTTCACCGTCGACACCACCCGGCCAATCACCCTGCCGATGTACATCGCTAACTACCCTTCGCGACGCCCTTGTCGAGGCTGATCGTATCGACAATCCCAATGATCGCCGTATCCACCGGACGGTCCTTACACCCCTCCGCCATGCGCGCCGAACTGCCCGTCACCGCGATCACCGTCTCGCGGAAACCCGCGCCCACGGCGTCCACGGCAATCAGGTAGCTGCTCTCGTCTTTCCCGTCCGGCGTCACCGGCTTGATGATGAGCAGCTTCTTGCCTTCCAGGCGCGGATCCTTGCGCGTGGCGACGATCGTTCCGACTACGCGCGCCAGGATCATCTACTTTCCGTTCGCCTTGCCAATCGGGAGTACACCCTCAAGGCTCGCGTGGGGACGCGGAATCACGTGCACGCTGACGAGTTCGCCCACGCGCCGCGCCGCCGCTGCGCCGGCGTCTGTCGCCGCCCGCACCGCCGCCACATCGCCACGGACAATCGCCGTCACATAACCCGAGCCGATCTTCTCCCAGCCCACCAGCCGGACGTTGGCTGCCTTCACCATCGCATCAGCGGCTTCAATCATCGAGACCAGACCGCGGGTCTCCACCATTCCAAGTGCGTCACCCATAATTCAACCTCAAAGTATCTCGCAACCGGATGCCGTTGTCGATGCGGCTCACCGCCCCGCCCGCACGGCCTCATCAATCAACGCAATCAACTCTTCCCTCGTCACGGTAATCCGCTCGTCCCCCGCCACATCGCCGGCCGTAATCGGGCACCCCGGCGTGGCCTTCGAATTCGACTGGATTCCGTAGCGCGCCCGCGCTTCAAACAGCCGGTCCACCTCATGCCGGTCGAGCAGCTTCGGGCCGCCCAACTGCTCAGCCACCAGGGCGATTTTCGCTACGTGCTCCACGGTCTCCATCTTGTGAAACGCGCTCCACAGGTCCGCCCCGCCGCAAACCACCCCGTGGTTTCCCAGCAGAATCGCATCGTAGTGCGGGATGAACGGCTTCAACGTGTCGCTCAACTCCGGCGTCCCCGGCAACCCGTAGGGCGCCAGCGGCACACAGCCGAGGTTCACCACCACCTCGGGCAGAATCGCCATATTCAGCGCCCGTCCCGCCACGGCGAAACCCGTCGCGATCGGCGCATGCGCATGCGCCACGGCGTTCACATCCGGGCGCATCTCATACATCGTCAGATGCATCAGGATCTCGCTCGTCCGCTCGCGTCGCCCGGCGATCTTCTTGCCCCGCATGTCGCAGATGATCAGATCGTCCACGGCCATCCGGCCCTTGCTGATGCCGGTCGGCGTACACAGAATGCGCTCTGCATCCAGCCGCACGCTGATGTTCCCATCATTCGAAGCCACCCAGCCCTTCTCGTACATGAGACGGCCGATCGCCACAATATCCTGCCTGAGTTGTTGTTCGTCCTGCGCCACGGAATCCTCAAGTGTACCAGCGCCGATACAATGAAAGCAGTGTCTTACCAACAATCTGGAATTGCCAGTCTCCTCGGCCCGGACCGCATGGCGACGGGGCTCTTACTCCTCGTCAACAGCACCTTCTTCCTGGCCGTCCTCCTCAGCAAAAACGACGCCTTCCCCCTATACGCCGCTAAGACGCTGCCCGGTCTCGCCGCCGGGGAATGGTGGCGCCTCATCACCGCCGGGTACCTGCACATCTACCCCATGCACATCGTCATGAACATGATGAGCCTCTACAACCTCGGCCCCATCGCCGAAGAGATGTTCGGCACCCGCCGCATGTTCACCATTTGGACCGTCTCCACCATCGGCGGCTTCCTGCTCAGCGCCGTCTGGACCCAGGCGCCTTCACTCGGCGCCAGCGCCGGCATCTTCGGGCTCATGGGCGCCATGATCGCCGCCGGCATGATCAGCCGCCACCCCTACGCCAAGTACCTCCAGAAGCAGTTGCTCATCAACGCCGGCATCGGCTTCCTCATCGGCAGCCTGCCCATGTTCCCCATCGATAACGCCGCCCACCTCGGCGGCATGATCGGCGGCTTCGCCACCGCGTGGGTCGCCACCTTTCCCCGGCCCTTCGATGACGCGCGCGAAAAGCTCTGGAGCCTCCTCGCCATCGTCTCGCTCGCGCTCACTATCTACGCCTTCTACGAAGTCGCCATGAAGCTCAACCAGTCGGCCGTCCGGCTCTAGCTCCGAAAGGCGCGATAGGCCAGGTAGCTGAATCCGCTCGCGATCACGACGTTCACCGCCGCCACCACTCCCCGGTCCATCACCGCATACAAGGCCGCGCAAATCCACCAGATCAACGCGGCCGAGAGCAGCAGTGGCGGCCCCCAGGCCGAGTTCATGCCGTCCCCTTCTCCGCCGCTAGCGGCAGGTTCTCCTCCACCATCGACCGGTTCACCATCTCGCTGATCACGGCGCTCAAGTGCGGGTTCCGCAGCGCCCAGGAATAGGCCTTCAGCGGCCGCTTCAAGCCCCCGGGCACCGCGGCATCGATCATCGCCTGCCGCGCCGGCGTATCCGGCCCGTTGGGCCTGCCCGCGAACACCGGCCGCGCCACCTTCATCGCAATCACCCCCAGCCCCTTCCGGTGCGCCGCCTCGAGCGCCTTGGCCACGTACGGATGGTTCACGACGTTGTAAGCCACCATCGCCACCGAATAGACGTTCGACCTCGCCGCTGCCTCTAAAATCCCCGCCGGATCCGTGTGCGCGCTCACCCCGATGTGCCGCACCTTCCCCGCCTTCTTCAGCACCTCGCAAGCCTCGCCAATCTCGGGGTACCGCAGCAGCTCCACCGCCGTGCTCGCCCCGTGCGGGCACATCAGAATGTCCAGATGATCCGTCCCCAGCCGCTGGAGAGTCGCCTCCACGCTGTCCCAGATGATCCGCTTGTAGTTCTTGTTCCGATCAATCCTCCGGCCGTACTCGGCCTCCATCACGTTGGCCAGATACGCCTGTTCCAACTCCGCCCGCTGGCCCCCAAAGTAACCGATGAAGTAGTCCGGCTCATCCGCTTTCCGCCGCGCAATCTCGTCGAAAGCCTTCGTCCGCAGCCGCTTCTGCGTTGTCTCGTCCAGGCTCGCGAAGATGTCCTGAAACAGCTTGCTGCGGTTCGCATCCCAGACGCTGACCTTTGAGTTCAAAAAGAACTGGTCCCGCTTCCGCGCTTTGAGGATCTTCGCGTAACCCTTCTCGCTCTCCGTGTTCCCATACGCCGGCGCGGTGTCCAGATAGTTCAGCCCCCGGTCCATTGCCGCCAGCACATGCTCGTAGTTGTTGGGCGAAATCGTGTTGCCGCCCATCACCACTTCGGAAATCATGAAGCCCGTTCGGCCCAGTTGCCGGTAGGCCATACCCGCCTGCCGGTTTCGCCACTCCCCCTTCGCCGTCCGCGGCGCCGCGTCCGCCTTCATCGCCACCGCCGCCGCCATCGACCCTGCCAGGAACTCTCGCCGATCCAACATGGCTCCAGCTTATCGCTGGACCGCCCAGTTCACAAACGCCCACACAGCCTTCAACTCTTCCGTCGCATAGGCCTGTACCGCCTGCGCATGCCGCCATCCGCTCTGCTGCTGAATCGCCTGGATCTCTCCGTTCTGCAGGCTTCGCAAAACCGGCGGGACACTCTTCAGATCGTAGACCAGCGTCTCCGCCGCGCCCCGCTCCACCACCACCCCCGGGAATCGCTCTCCGTCTTTCAACACCACGCCCCGCACCCGCCTTGGCCGTCCGTACCGCAACGCGTTCACAGCATCGGCCGCTAACTGCTGCTTGGCCAGCTTCGCCAGGTCCACGCTCACCGCCGTCCCGATGCCCTGTAACCGGTGGCAGTTCGAACAACGCTGCATCCGTTGCGGATCGTAGAACAGTTCCCTGCCCTGCCGCACCTCCGGCGCCAGGTCCGGATCCTTCGCCGCCCCCGCCGCCACGCCCCCCGTCTCCACCGTCGCCGTCCCCTCGCCCGTCGCCGTCGCCAACGACTGCACATAGGCCACCAGCGCGCTGATATCGTCGTCCGTCAACCGGTCGCCCCAAGCCGGCATCGCCGAATTCGGAATGCCGTCCCGGATCACCTTCACGAGATACTCCCGCTCAAACGTCCGGCCCCGCAGCCGCGGACTCCGCGCCGCCGCCCCCGCCGTGCCATGGCAGTAGCCCACCGCGCAACCCTGCGCGAATAACTGGTCACCCCGAGCCACCACCGCCGAAGTTCCCAAACTCCCCTGCTGGTCGCCCAGTAACAGCACCGGCGCCAGCACCAGCCCCCACAGAGCCCTCATCGCTTCGGCTCCGGCAAGGCAAATACAAACAACGCCGAACCGTTCGGAAACTGCTCCGTCTCCGGCCAAAACTGTTGCATCAATCCCGCCACTGCCGACCCCCAACCCGACGGCGTCGCTACGTACTGCCGCCCCTTCACAGCATACGTGATTGCACTCCCCCGGTGCCCCGAACCCGTGTTAAAACTCCATAGCTTCCGCCCCGTCCGCGCATCCAGCGCGAAAAACTCGCCCTCGGCGTCTCCGGTGAAAATCAGATCCCCCGCCGTCGCCAGTACCGAAGCCAGCAGCGGGTACTTGTAGTCGTACTGCCAAACCACCTTCCCCGTCAGCGGATCATGCCCCGCCAAATGCCCGCCGCTCTTGCCATCCGGAGTCTTCACCAGCTTGAACGTCCCGCCGAAAAACGTCTTCCCCTCCACCGGCGTCTCCGGCTGCGCCACCACCTCCTGGCACCACTCAATCCCCGTCGTGAAGAACAATCCCGCCTTCGGCGACCACGCCCCGTGGTTCCAACTCCGCCCGCCGCCAATCGACGGGCAGATCACCTTCGGCCGCCCCACCACCGGCTCGTTCCGCCCCAGCAACTCCCCCTTCGGCCCCACGCCGCTAATCCAGTTGATGTTCTTCGCCACCGGCCACGCCGTCACAAACGCCCCGTTCGTCCGGTCCAGCACATACGTGTAGCCGCCCTTGCTCACATTGATCAACAGTTTCCGCACCTGCCCCGCCACGGGCAGATCCACCAGCACAGCCTCATACGCCGCATCCCAATCCCACACATCGTGCGGAATCTGCTGGAAGTGCCACTTCAGCTTCCCCGTCTCCACATCCAGCGCCACAATCGAATCGGTGTAGAGGTTATCCCCCTTCCGGTTCCCCCCGTAGAAATCCGCCGCCGGATTCCCCACCGCCCAATACACGAGACCCAACCCCTCATCGAACGACCCGGTCATCCACGTCGCCCCGCCCCCGAACTTCCAACTCTCCCCCTGCCACGTCTCGTGCCCCTTCTCCCCCGGCCCCGGAATCGTCCAGAACCGCCACAGGTGCCGCCCCGTCTTCAAATCGAACGCGTTCAAATATCCCCGGTGCGCCGAGTCGCCACCCGTCACCCCCACAATCACCTTGCCCCGCGCCACCAGCGGCGCCGCCGTGATGTTGCACCCGCACTGGTTGGCATCTTCGACGCTCACTTTCCACAACTGCCGCCCCGTCTTCGCATCGAGCGCCACCACGTGGTTGTCCAGCGTCCCCATCACCAGCCGCCCGTCCGCCACCGCCACGCCCCGGTTCCACGGTCCGTAGAACGTCGTGAACGTCTTCGGCAGCTCATAGCGATAGCTCCACAGCCGCTTGCCCGTCACCGCGTCCAGGGCGAAGACGCGGTTGTGCGACGTCGAAACATACATCACCCCGTCAATCACCAGCGGCGTCGATTGCAGCCCGCCGTCGTTGTCGCCCGTCTGGAAAACCCACGCCGCCGCCAACTGGCTCACGTTCTCCGCGTTCACCTGGTCGAGCGCGCTATAGCGCCACGCGCTGTTCTGCCCGCCGTAGGCCGGCCAGTTCTCTTTCGTCGAACCGTCCTGCGCCCACGCGCCCACCGCCACCAGCCACAACCAGGTGAACCTGCGGATCATCGCATCATTGCCCCTTCAAGACTTGAACACACGCCAGCGCAAACGCCGGCAGATCCTCCGGCTTCCGCGAGGTCACCAGATTCTTGTCCACCACCACTTCCTCGTCCACCCACTCCGCCCCCGCGTTCACCACGTCATCCTTGATCGCAAAGAAGCTCGTCACCTTCCGGCCCTTCAGCATCCCGTGCGCCGAACACAGCACCCACGGTCCATGGCAGATCGCCGCCACCAGCTTCCCCTGCGCGTTCACCCCCGCCACGAACTGATTCGCCTTCGGATGCCGGCGAATGTGGTCCGGCGCAAACCCGCCCGGCGCAATCACCCCGTCAAAATCATCCGGGCTCACGTCGTTGTAGGAAAGCTGCGCCACGCACGGATAGCCCAACTTACTCCCGTAAGTCTTCCCCGCCTCGGCGCCCACCGTCACTACCTCCACACCCGCCTCCTGCAGCCGGTAGAGCGGATACCAAACCTCCATCTCCTGATACAGCTGGTCCACCAGCATCGCCACACGCTTGCCTTTCAGTTCCATAAGAATCACTCCAAAAATCGCCCGGCCGCGTTCGCGCGGTCAAGCTTTCGAAAATGGTCAAACACAATCTTCGCCGCCCCCGGCACCGGACTCTCCCCGTCCAGATAAGCCCCGAACACCGCAATCGCAAACGGCCGGTTCTTCAGCCGCACAATCCCGAACTCGCACTTCACCCCATCGAGCGCCCCCGTCTTCGTCGCCGTCCCCACCGGCGCCACAGCCTTCCGGACATCACCCTCCACCAACCCCATGAACTCCAAAATCTCCCGCGACGACACCGCGTCGAGCACCCTACCGCTATAGAGCATTTCCGCCAACCGCGCCATATCCCGCGGCGTCGCGATATTCTCCCGGTCCGCCCGCGCCGCTTGGAGGTCAATCATCTTCCGCCGCAGCCGGATCCCCGGCAGGTTCATCTCATCCATCCGCGTATTCACCGCGGCAAACCCACCCGCCAGATCAATCAGCTTGTTCGTCGCCGAGTTGTCCGAGTTCTGAATCATAATCGTGATCAGCTCCCGCACGCTCAACGCCCCCGGCCCCGCCGCGGCCTTGGCGTAGGCCGCACTCGAAGGCACCACTTCGCTCTGGCTCACCGGCACCCGCTGCTCGTAACTCAGCTTCCCCGCCCGGATCAGCCGCACCACCTCGACGAGCACCGGCACCTTGATCGTCGACGCGGTTGGAAACCAGGTATCGCAGTGGTAGCAAAGCCGCTCCCCGGTCGTCAGGTCCACCGCCGCCACGCCCATCGTCCCGTCCAGGCGATCGTCCATCGCCGCCAGCTTGCCGAGCGTCTTTTGCGCCAGCAACTCGTTGCCGGCCGCCTGCGCAAACAGCGGCCCCACGAAGACGATCCAACCGAGCCAGCGCAGCATCATTCGTCCGATTGTAAACTACGAGTCTATGTTCGATTTTGAAAAGCTCGGCGCCTTCTACTTAGGCAAGACGGAACAGGGTCCTCTGCTGATCGACTCGAAAGACCTCGTCACCCACGCTGTGTGCGTCGGCATGACCGGCTCCGGCAAAACCGGCCTCTGCCTCGGCCTCCTGGAAGAAGCCGCCATCGACGGCATCCCCGCCCTCATCATCGATCCCAAAGGCGATCTCTCCAACCTCCTCCTCACCTTCCCCAACCTCGCCCCCGCGGACTTCCTCCCCTGGGTCAACGAAGATACCGCCCGCCAGAAAGGCGTCTCCAAGGAACAGTTCGCCGCCGACACCGCCGCCAAATGGAAGGAAGGCCTCGGCCAGTGGGGCCAGGACGGCAACCGCATTCGCAAAATGCGCGAAGCCGCCGACTTCACCATCTACACCCCCGGCTCGAACGCCGGCGTCCCCATCTCCGTCCTCCGCTCCTTCTCGGTTCCCTCCCCGGCCATCCTCGACGATCGCGAAGCCCTCCGCGAACGCATCCAGTCCACCGCCACCGCCCTCCTCTCACTCCTCAATTTCGCCGGCGACCCCATCCAAAGCCGCGAGCACATCCTCATCTCGAAGCTCATCGAAACCGCCTGGACCAACGGCAGCGACCTCGACATCGCCACCCTCATCCAGCAGATTCAGAAGCCGCCTATCACCCGGATCGGCGTCCTCGAACTCGAATCCTTCTTCCCCGCCAAGGAGCGCTTCGAGCTAGCCATCTCTCTGAACAACCTGCTAGCCTCCCCCGGCTTTGAAGCCTGGATGGAGGGCGTCCCGCTCGATATCTCGAGCCTGCTCTACACCCCGGCCGGCAAGCCGCGCATGGCCATCCTGTCCATCTCTCATCTCTCGGACGCCGAGCGTATGTTCTTCGTCGCCCTGCTGCTCAACCAGGTCGTCAGTTGGATGCGCACCCAGTCCGGCACCACCACCCTCCGCGCCCTCGTCTACATGGACGAGATCTTCGGCTACTTCCCGCCCACCGCGAACCCGCCCTCAAAGCTCCCGCTCCTCACTCTCCTCAAGCAAGCCCGCGCCTTCGGCGTCGGCGTCGTCCTCGCCACGCAAAACCCCGTCGACCTCGACTACAAAGGCCTCGCCAACTGCGGCACCTGGCTCATCGGCCGCCTGCAGACCGAGCGCGACAAGCAGCGCCTCGTCGACGGGCTCCAGGGCGCCGCCGCCCAGTCCGGCTCGCCGATCAACCCGGCCGCGCTCGACCAGCTTCTATCGAGCCTCAAGTCCCGCATCTTCCTCATGTCGAACGTCCACCGCGGCGGTCTCGAAGTCTTTGAAACCCGCTGGTGCATGTCCTACCTCGCCGGCCCGTTGACCAAGTCCCAAATCAAGACGCTCACGCAAGCCAAGCCAGCCGAATCCACCGGCGGCGCCGCCGCGCCCCCGCCGCCCCCCGTTTTCGCCGCCCCGGCGGCCAGCCCCCGGCCAGTTCTCCCCCCCGACGTCGAGCAGCACTTCCTCCCGTTCCGCGGCCAAAGCCCCGCGGCGTACCATCCCGTGCTGATGGGGGCCGCCACCATTCGCTACACCGACACCAAGACCAAGATCGACTTCTCGCAGGACGTAGCCTTCCTCACCCCGCTGCTGGCTGGCCCCGTGCCCGTCGATTGGCAGCGCGCCGAAGCCGCCGACCTCGAACCCGGTGATCTTGAGGCGGAGCCTCACGCCCAGGCGACGTACGAAGACCTCCCTGCCCCGGCCTCAAAGGCGAAGTCTTACCCCGCATGGAGCAAGGACTTCGCCAACTATCTCTTCGCCAGCCAGAAGCTGGAGCTTTACCGCAGCAAGAACCTGGGCCTCGTCTCCCTGCCCGGCGAGTCCGAACGCGACTTCCGCATCCGCTTGAACGACACCGCCCACGCCGCCCGCGACCAGGCCGTCAGTGCGCTCCGCCAGAAGTACACCCCGAAGCTGATGATGCTCGAAGAGCGCATCCGCAAAGCGCAGCAGGTGATTCAGCGCGAAGCCGAGCAGGCCTCCGCCGCCAAGATGCAAACCGGCCTCTCCATTGCATCCGGCATCCTCGGCGCCTTCCTCGGCCGCGGCTTCAACAAGTCGACGGTCGGCGCCGTCGGCACGGCGGCCCGCTCGATGGGCCGAGCGAGCAAGGAGTCCAGCGACGTCGCCCGCGCCGAAGAGAACCTCCAAGCCGCCGAGCAGCAGAAGGCCGACCTCGAACAGCAACTGCAGGAAGAGATCACGACCATGCAGATGAAGTACGACGCCCTCAACGAACCCTTGGAGACGACCATCGTCGCCCCCAAGAAAACCAACATCAGCGTGAAGTTCTTCTCCCTCTGCTGGCGGCCGGAGTAAGGATGGTGGATCAGCTTAACTCTGGCAAAGGATCACCCACGACCTTCATCAATTCTTCATTCAGAATTAGAAAGCGCTGTCCATCGATCTCGATTCGTCGGCATAGCAGTATTCCCGTTTGACGCTGTCCCCTCGTTTCCACACGAGCGGTGACGTTGAGCGCTGTACCCGCCGGGAACTCGCCTTGTGGCTCCAGGGTTCTGAATGCAGTCGCTGCACTTACGGGGTTATCGAACATTTGCACCATCGTGAAATAAACGCCCCCACTCCACGTTTCGAGTGTTTCTCCGCACCGACATTCAAGGGAATCTTTATCACGGAAAGCCAAACGGTGCTGTTCAAGCTCCCATTGCCTGCCACAGTTTTCGCAACGCCTCACTTAGATACCCAGCCCTCTCTTAACAACTGTGCGATCGGGTTTCCCCCAAGGACGGCATCAACTAGATCTTTCTCCCCCGTTTGAATGATCAGCCCATCCAATGCCTTGCGCTTTGCAGCGTCCGAATCGTGGGTGCGCTGCAATTCAGACATAAAAACTCCGATTCGATCTGGAGGAAATCCGCTTGCCTCAAGTCGCCGATTGATCTCTCTGCCAAAGGCCAGTAGTTGGTCATCCGAAAAAACCATGCGCAAATCATACCACCCCTATCCGCTCAAGCATGGGCGGTATTCTCGCAAGGCAACGACTGTCAGTGTCGGTGGCTTCTGTGAGCGAAGTGTCCCCTACGGGGCATTGCTCCCCAAATTCGATTCCCAGTTTTTGTACTTCATGCAGATAACACGCTGTCAAGCCAGGAATGTTGTGCAGACTAAACGGCCACTAAATGCCGTGGCGTTAGGCAGAATCGGGTCGCCAGGATCGCTATAAGCGACTCGGATAAGGGTTGGACGCCTACTCCGGTGCAGCGGTAGCCGCCTATACATCACGGACCAGCGCCCTCAGTCCACCCACTCCCCCACAAAAACATTGAACTCAAACCGGCTCGTCGTCTTCCACGAACTCGAAAACACCAACTTCCTCCCATCCGGCGAAAACTCCGGAAACGAGCTAAACCCCCCAAAGTTCGTAATCTGCTCCTGCCCGCTCCCATCCAGGTTCACCATATACAGCTCAAAATCCCGCCCATCGCACTTGTGCTGATTCGAACTAAACACAATCTTCTTCCCGTCCGGCGTAAACGTCGGCGCAAAGTTCGCACAGTTATTCTTCGTAATCTGCTTCGCGTTTCCCCCGTCCGCATCACTCACCCACAGCTCCATCTTCATCGGCGCCGTCAGATTCTCCTTCAGCAACGCGTCATACCGCGCCATCCCCTCCGGCGTCGTCGGATGATTCGCCCGCCACACAATCTTCTTCCCATCCCGCGAAAACACCGCCCCGCCGTCGTACCCCCGCTTCGTCGTCAACTGCTTCTTCCCCGACCCATCCGGCTTCATCGACCACAGGTCCAAATCCCCCGACTCCATCGACGTATAAATCAGCCGGTTGGTCTTGTAATTCACCGTCGCCTCGGCATCATACCCCGGCATACTCGTCAGCTTCTTCACAATCTTCCCGTTCAAGTCCGCCACAAACAGCTCATACCCCGGGAACACCCCCCACAAGTAACCCTCGACCGGTCCGGCGGCGGCGGACAACCCGGCCCCGCATCATGCGTCGACCCATAAACAATATGCTTGTTGTCCTTCAGGAAGTAAGCGCACGTCGTCCGCCCCTTCCCCGTCGACACCATCTTCTGCTCGCTCCCATCGGCGTTCATCGTGAAGATCTGGTCGCACTCCAGCTTCTCCCGCGTCGACTGAAACACCAGCTTCTTCCCGTCCGGAGACCAGTACGCCTCCGCGTTCTGGCCCCCGTTGGTCAACTGCTGAATATTCCGCAAATGCTTCGGCTCCTGCGCCCCCGCACCCACCGCCAGCAACAATAACCAAAGCATCTTCATCGCTCTTACCGTCCCTCGTACAAATTGCGCCCGGCCACCAGCGCCTTCATCTTGCCGTCCGCCACGCTCCGCTGCAGCATCCAGAAGCCGCAGTCCGGATGCACATACGGAATCCGCTCCGGCCCCAGAATCTTCGCCGCATGCTCAATCCGCCGCGCAATCAACTCCGGCGACTCAATCTGCGTGTCTTTAATATCAATCACGCTCAGCCCCAAACCAATCTTCGGGTCCAGCTCCTTAAAGTGCTCGAGCTCATCATACCCGCGCCGCGCAAACTCCAGGATGTAGTGGTTCGCGTGCATCCCATTCAAAAACGGCATCAGATCCTTCCAGAAGCCCTTCTGCACGCTCTGCCCGCCATAATTCCCGAAGCAGATGTGCACGCCCCGGTCGCCCTTGATCCCGTCGAGCACCTCGTTCATCGCCACCAGCGCCCACTCCCGGTCCTCCGGATGCCCGCTGATATTCGCCTCATCGATCTGGATAATCTCGGCGTCAATCATTTCCATCTGCGCCCGCAGCACCTTCGCAATCGCCAGGCACAACTCATCGCGCTTCTTGTAATGCCGGTCCGTCAACACCTTCGTCAGCATGTGCGGACCCGTGCACGTGAACTTGATCTTCGACTTCGTCAGCGTCTTCGTAAAGTCGTAATCCCGCTGCAGATTCAGCAGGCCCTCGCCCACCTCGTCGTACACAATCCCCGCCGGATCCGTCCGGTACGTCAACTGCGTATCCGCCCGGAACTCCTTGATGTCCGTCACCGAAAACTTCGTCCGGATCCCCGACATCCGGCTGATGAAATAGTCAATCATCCCGTTCGTCTCGGGATGGCTCGGGTCAAACCGGTTCAACTCGCCGTCGGCGACGACGTCAATCCCGGCCAGTTCCTGCGTCTTCAGCACCACCATAATCGCGTCGCGCAGCGCGCCCCGCGACGTGTTGTTGAAGAGCCATTGCGGGGTCGGATAGCTGCCGACCACAGTTGTCAGAATGGACATAAACCTTCATTGTATCTAGATGGCCCTGTTCGCTCTGTTCGCCGCGGTCGCCCTCCACTTCACCCCCCAAACCATCGCCACCGATCTCACCGGCGGCTATCAGGTCCTCGCCGTCGACATGAACAAAGACGGCCGCCCGGACCTCCTCGCCCTCGGCAGTGGCATGTCCGAACTCGTCTGGTACGAAAACCCCACCTGGAAGCGCCACGTCGTCGTCAGCGGCGTCAAGCGCATGATCAACGTCTGGCCCATGGACGTCGACCACGACGGCACCCCCGAACTCCTCCTCGCCCATCTCTTTGAGAACGAAGCCGCCCGCTCCGCCGGCGCCGTCTCGTTCCTCCAGTACGACGGCAAAGTCTGGACCATCCGCGAAATCGACCGTCTCACCACCAGCCATCGCATCCGCAGCGCCAACGGCCTCTTCATCAACGCCCCCCTCACCGGCGCAAGCGCCGTCGCCCCCGAATACCGCGGCCAAACGCCCCTCGTCGCCTACCAGCCCACCGGCTTCGAACGCCGCCAGATCTCCGCCGACGACGAAGGCGTCGTCCACGGCCTTTGCATCTTCGATTGGAACAACGACGGCCTCGACGACGTCCTCACCGCCAGCTTCCGCGGCATCTGGGTCAACCTCGCCCAGCGCGACGGCAACTGGGTCCGCCAGCAGATCACCCCCGGCGACCCCGCTCCCTGGCCCAAGTCCGGCAGCTCCGACGTCGCCGTCGGCTTCCTAGGCAAGGACCGTCTCCTCGCCGCCATCGAACCCTGGCACGGCCACCAGGTCGCCCTCTACCGCCAGAAGAACAACCAGTGGCAGCGCCAGGTCATTGACTCGACCCTGACCGACGGCCACACCATCCTCACCGCCGACTTCGACGGCGACGGCCGAGACGAGATCCTCGCCGGCTTCCGCCAGGGCAAGCGCGGCGTCTACCTCTATCACGAAGACGAAGGCAAATGGCGCCGCCAGGTTCTCTACGAAGGCGAAATCGCCGCCGCCGGCTGCGTCATTGCCGACTTCAATTCCGACCGCAAACCCGACATCGCCTGCATCGGCTCCGCCACCGCCAATCTCCTCCTCTGGACCCAAAACTAAAGCCATGGACCTCCGCCCCTACACCCCCGCCGACCACGCCGCCTGCGCCGCCCTCTGCGGCCCCTTCACCCCGCCGCCGCACTTCTCCGTCCTCGACCACGAAGGCCAGATCCTCGGCTGCGGCGGCTTCACCAACGACGGCGAACTGGTCCTCGGCGTGATCCACCCGGACTTCCGCCGCCAGGGCCTCGGCCGCTATCTCCTCCTCGCCCGCCTCCGCGAACTCGCCAAACTCCCCGGCCTCACCCACGCCCGCCTCCAAGCCCCCGCCGGCTACGAAGCCTTTTACATCAAGCAAGGTTTCAAACCCACCCCCACCCCTGGCCTCCTCCAACTGCGCCTCAACGTCTGTCCCTAACCACCGCCCGCAACTTTCGCGTTGTACTCGGTGAAGAAAAACGTCATGATTGCAGGGCTAGTCCGAGGAAGATGACCTAAAGCGGCTGATCTCATTCAGACGCAAGAAGGAGATCTAAAAAATGAAGCCTATTGATGCCGGGTGTATATACTGTGGAGATACTAACTTTAGTCGTGAGCATGGAATGCTTCGCTGCCTCGGCGAATTTGAGGGCTACGAAGGTCTCTTGGACCGGGTCTGTGCCGGGTGTAACAACGGATTTAAGAAAATCGACGAGCAACTCTGCCGCAGCGGCCGAGAAGCGTTTTTCCGTGAGTACCTCGGCATCGAGGGCCGGAAACATCATGGAAAGGTTAACCCCTTTTATCGCGGAAGCGCAGGAGGAAAGCGCATCGAGGTCGAAGCTGTCTCCTCAGAGCATGGGGTGCCACCTATCGCCCTCGAGTTGACCGACGGTACTCTTCGCGAACGAAGGCAAATAACTATCATTGATGGTAACGGCCATCGATACCAGATCCCCTTCCAAGATAAGATGACGCCGGAACAATTCCGTGCGCAGTTCGACAGCCTCGGCATCAAGTCCATACAAAACGCCGATGTTTACTGTGATGACGACGAAAAGGAATGGATTCGCACCCTCCTTGCGACACTCGGCTCGGACGTAACTTTCCAAAGGGACGATCGGCAACCTTCTCTCGCAAGGTACGACAGTGCCCTGATGACCTTCGAGGTTACACCCCTATACATCCGTGCTATCGCGAAAATCGCCTTTCACTGTTTCTTGGGCTTCGTCCCACGGTTTCGAGGTGATGAGGAGTGCTTCAGCGAGATCCGGAGCTTCATCCAGTCAGAGGGTAGTCCCAGCGACTGGGGTCGATTCGTTGCGTGTGAGCGGAAGATATACGGCGGGACGCGTCCCGCTACTTGGGGGCACCTCGTGACCGCCGAAATCGACTATTCGAGACTAACCTCACGTGTTCAACTATTTCTGGGCCCGCTTGAATCGGAGCCCTACTTGTTCACCGTCAACCTCGGCCGTAACCCCTCGCGCAACGATTCCGGCCTAAAAGAAATTCGCTTCTTCGAGTACTTCCCACAAGCTGAGAGGAGAGGAAGGATCGTCGGCGCATTGAAGCATGGCCTCGGCATTCGCGGCCTCGTTTGAAGCTCGGCCTCTTCCAACTCCGCCTCAACGTCTGTCCCTAACCACCGCCCGCCACCGCAACACCGCCTCCCGCACCTCCACAAAACTCGTATACAGCGGCGCCAACCCCAACACCAACCGCTCCCCCACCCCCTCCACCATCACCCGGTGCTCCTCCTCCAGCACCCGCGCCACCACCCCCGCCCCCGCCTGCCGAATCACCACCCGCCCCACCCCCATCTCCGCCCCGTCCCCCACCAACTCCACCGCATACTCCCCCAGCGCCCGCGCCTTCGCCGCCAACTCCGCCACCCCCGCCTCCAACGTCAAGTCCAACCCCGGCTCCGCCGCCGCCACCGCCAACCCCGAAACCCTTCCCCGCTCCCCCAACCCGCTGAAATACCCCGGCGCCCCCGGCCCCCCACACAAAAACCCCTCCAGCCTCCCCCGCACCACCTCCCCACCCAACACCGCCACCCCCGCCTCCCCCGTCACCTCCCGCCCATCCAACCCCTCCCCCAACTCCACCCGCGCCCCCACAATCCGCCCCACCTTCTCCGCCACCCGCGCCGCCACCCGCCCCCAGTCCCCCTCCAACCGCCGCCCCCACGTCTCCTCCACCGCCCCCTGCATCACCCCCACCGCCGCCTTCGGCAGCCGCCCCAACACATGCCCCCGCAAATAAATCGCCGGTTCCTCATCAAAAACAAACCGGTCCCGAAACCGCGCAAGAACATCCCGCCGATCCGCCGCAATCTCATGCTGCACACTCCAGAACGAAGAGCCCATATACGCTACACTAACTGCTTGCGCTCTCCGCGGGTAACAGTAGTCATCCCTACTCTCTCGGCCGACGCTGCCCTCTGGGACTGTCTGCAATCCCTCCAGCATCAATCGTTCCGGGAGTTCCAAACCGTTATCATCGACAACAGCGGCCGCCAACTGGTCCGCCAAGGCCCCCCTGTCGAAGCGGCGATCCTGCATCCCCCCGCCAACATCGGCTTCGGCGCCGCCATCAACCTCGGCGCCCGCGAATTCCCCGCCGAATTCATCGCCGCCCTCAACGACGACGCCGTCCCCGACCCCCACTGGCTCGCCACCCTCGTCGCCGCCCTCGACGCCCACCCCCATGCCGGCATGGCCGCCAGCCACATCGAAAACGAATCCGCCGGCCTCCTCATCGCCATCGACGGCTCCAGTAAACAACGCCTCCCCATCCCGCCAGAAGACGGCGACTGCCTCCTCCCCAGCGGCTGCGCCGCCCTCTACCGCCTCGAACTCTTCACCGTCCTCGGCGGCTTCGACGAATCCTTCTTCCTCTACTGCGAAGACACCGACCTCGGCCTCCGCGCCCAATGGGCCGGCTGGTCCTGCCGCTACGCCGCCGCCGCCCGCGTCCTCCATCGCTACTCCCACTCCGCCGGCCGCGCCTCCGCCCTCAAGGCCTACCTCGTCGAACGCAACCGCCTCTTCCTCGTCTGGAAGTGCTTCCCCCTCCGCCGGCTTCTCCTCGTCCCCTGCGCCGCCCTCTGGCGCTACCTGCTCCATCTCTCCGCCCTCCTCGAAGGCCGCGGCGCCGCCGGCGAGTTCCGCACCTCCGGGCAAAATCCCTTCCAACTCCCCCTCTTCGTCCTCCGCGCCCACTGGGAACTCCTCCTCGCCCTCCCCCGCCTCCTCGCCGCCCGCCGCGCCATCCGCCGCTCCGCCAAAGTCTCCCCCGAAGACTTCTGCGCCCTCCTCGACCAACACCAGATCACCCTCCCCGAGGTCGCCGCCGCGTGATCACCCCCCAGCACTCGAACGCCCTCATGATCCTCATCCCCGCCTACAACGAAGGCGGGGCCATTCGCCGCGTCGTCACCGAGGTCCGCGGGCTCCTCCCCCAAATCCCCGTCCTCGTCATCGACGACTGCTCCACCGACGACACCCGCACCGAAGCCCTCGCCGCCGGCGCCGGCGTCATCTCCGTCCCCTACCACCTCGGCCTCGGCGGCTGCGTCCAGGCCGGCTACCGCTACGCCTACGACGCCGGCTTCTCCTACGTCATCCGCATCGACGGCGACGGCCAACACGACCCCCAGTTCATCCCCACCCTCTTCCGCACCCTCCGCGACTCCCCCGTCCAGATGGTCATCGGCTCCCGCTACCTCCAAGGCAAAGTCCCCGCCACCTCCTTCGCCCGCGGCGTCGGCATCTGGTTCTTCCGCCAGATCCTCAAGCTCATCCTTGAAAAGGAGGTCCACGATCCCACCTCCGGCTTCGTCGGCGTCAACCGCCAGGCCCTCGAAGTCTTCGCCCGCAGCTTCCCCCTCGAATACCCCGAAATCGAAGCCCTCGTCGTCCTCCAGCGCCGCCAGTTCCGCTTCGCCGAAGTCCCCGTCGTCATGCGCCCCCGCCTGGCCGGCGTCAGCACCATCACCGCCCTCAAGTCGTTCTACTACGTCCTCCACGTGCTCTTGGGCGTCGTCGTGAATATCCTGAAGTATGAGGGCAAACGCCGCAAAGGCTAACTTATGGATCGCCTACTGAACATCGTCGCCGGCATGAGCGTCCTGCTCATCGGACTCGTCTTCTTCGCCATCCGCCGCGCCCACATCCGGGTCGAATACTCCGTCAGTTGGCTCAGCGCCGCCCTCGTCATGCTCGTCCTCTCCCAATGGCAGTGGGCCCTCCGCCAAGTCGCCGAATTCCTCGGCGTCAACAACGCCCCCTTCGCCCTGCTCCTCATCATCCTCAGCCTCTTTCTCATCGTCTTCTTCCGCTTCTCCGTCATCATCAGCGATCTCAAAGACGCCAACATCGCGCTAACCCAAAAACTAGCCATCCTCGAATACCAACTGCAGCATGTCCAAGAAAAACACTCCCCCTCCCGCGACGCCTAGCCCGTCCACCAGCTGGTGGCCCCTCGCGGCCGGCCTGCTCGTCCTCGCCTTTGCCCTGCTCGAAATCTACGGCCCGGCCCTCAATGGCCCCTTCCTGTTCGACGACCGCTATCTCCCCTTCCTCCTCCCCGGCTTCGCCGACAATCCCCTCCGCGCCTGGGTCGTCGGCGTCCGCCCCATCCTCATGGTCACCTACTGGGCCAACACCCGCATGTTCGGCCTCGATCCCTACTGGTTCCACTTCGTCAACCTCCTGCTCCACGCCGCCGCCGGCGTCTGCGTCTGGTACATCGCCAGGAAACTCACGCAACACCAGCTCCTCTCCGCCTTCTGCGCCCTCGTCTTCCTCCTCCACCCCCTCCAAACCGAATCCGTCTCCTATATCGCCAGCCGCTCGGAAGTCGCCGCCGGCCTCTTCTTCCTCGCCGCCTGGGCCGTCTTCCTCTATCGCAAGGAACAAGCCATCGGCGTCGGCGAATCCCTCCTCGTCATGGCCCTCTACGGCATGGCCGTCCTCACCAAGGAACATACGGTCGTCCTCATCGTCGTCCTCCTCCTTACGGACTACTTCTTCAACCCCGGCTTCACCCTCGAAGGCATCAAGAAAAACTGGAAGCTCTACGGCGGCCTCCTCCTCGCCGGCATCGCCCCCGTCCTCTTCCTCCTCCGCACCCTCAAAAACGCGGACTCCGCCGGCTTCAACATGAAGGACCTCACGGCCACCGACTACCTCCTCACCCAAGTCCGCGCCCTCTGGGTCTACGTCCGCCTCTACCTCCTCCCCATCCAGCAAAACCTCGATTACGATATGCCCATCTCCCGCTCCCTCTTCGACTACGGAGCCGGTCTCTGCCTCCTCAGTTGGCTCGTCCTCGCCGGCATCGCCTTCGCCAAACGCAAGCAGTACCCCCTCGCCAGCTTCGGCTTCTTCCTCTTCCTCGTCCTCCTCGCCCCCACGTCCTCCTTCCTCCCCATCCGCGACGTCCTCGTCGAGCGCCGCATGTATATGGCCGTCTTCGCCCTCAGTCTCATCGCTGTCGAATTCCTCCGCCGCTGGAAAACCACCCCCACCACCCTCGCCGCCCTCACCGCCGTCGTCTCCCTCGGCCTGATGGCCGTCACCTATCAGCGCAACGCCGTCTGGAACTCCGCCCTCGCCCTCTGGTCGGACTCGGCCTCGAAGTCCCCCAACAAAGCCCGCCCCCACTTCCAACTCGCCTACGCCCACTATGAAAAGGGCCAGTGCCTCGAAGCCACCCGCGCCTACGCCCGCGCCGCCGAACTCCAGAAGCCCGACGACCATCTCTACGTCGACTGGGCCCTCGCCCTCGACTGCGCCGGCCAGCCCGCCCAGGCTCTCTCCCGTCTCGAAGACGCCAACCGCCTCAAGCCCTCCGCCCACAACTACTCCCTCATGGGCATGATCCGCGGCAAAACCCAGCAGTATGACGAAGGCCTTGCCGCCCTCGCCGAAGCCGAAAAGCTCGACCCCAACTTCTCCATGCTCCACGTCTACCGCGGCAACATCCTCTTCGCCCGCGGCGAACTCGACCCCGCCATCGCCAGCTTCCAAAAGGCCCTCAGCATCGAGCCCCAGCTCGCCGCCGCCGCCCAGGGCCTCCGCAACGCCACCAATGCCAAAGCCAAGGCCCAGGCCCAAGTCGATGCGAATCGGCGTTAACGCCCTCTATCTCCTCCCCGGCGAAGTCGGCGGCACCGAGATCTATCTCCGCAACCTCCTCCAAGCCCTCGCCCAGGAGCCCGACGACCACGAGTACATCCTCTTCACGAACCGCGAAACCGGCCCCGACCTCGCCCCACCAGACCCCCGCTTCCAAATCTGGCCCCAGCCCGTCCACGCCCGCTTCCGACCCGGCCGCATCCTCTGGGAACAATTCGTCCTCTCCACCGGAGACTGCGACTTACTCCTCAACCCCGGCTTCACCGCCCCCTGGTCCACCCGCTGCCCGCAACTGACTTGGATCCACGACCTACAGCACAAGCGCCACCCCGAATACTTCAAGCCGGCCGACTTAGTCGCCTGGCGTTTCTTAGTCTGGGCCGCCGCCCGCCGCTCGAAAGCCATCCTCACCCTCAGCGAGAAATCGAAGGAAGACATCCACGAGATCTACAAAGTCCCCCTCGACCACATCCACCTAGCCCCGCCCGGAGTCGGCGAAGTCTTCCCCACCCTCAACGCCCAGCGCACCGAACCCATCGTCCTCTGCGTCTCCACGATCCACCCGCACAAAGGCATCGAGACCCTGCTCGAAGCCTTCGAAAAGTTCCGCCAGACCCATCCCAACTACCGCCTCGTCCTCGCCGGCATGAAAGGCTTCCACACAAAGGCGATCGAAGCCAAGGCCGGCCCAAACGTCGAGATCACCGGCTGGCTGGACCGAGAGGACCTATACGACCTCTACCGCCGAGCCAGCCTCTTCGTCTTCCCCTCAACCTTCGAAGGCTTCGGCATGCCGATTCTAGAGGCGATGGCCGCCGGCCTCCCCACCATCTGCGCCGACGCCCGCCCCATGAAAGACGTCAGCGCCGACGGGGCCCTCCATTTCCCGCCGGGAAACGCCACCGCCCTCGCCGAGCAAATGGAGAAAGCCCTCACCGCCCCCGGCCTGATCGAAAGGGGCAAACAAAGAGCCGCCGAGTTCACCTGGCAGAAAACGGCAAAGGCAGTCCTCCGCGCCGCGGCAGAGGCGTCGCCCCAATTGGCTTGACCGGTCAGGGTGCATAGCATAGTTTGAACTCATGACGATCCATCTCACACCCGAGCAAGAACGGATCATCCAAGAGGAGATTTTGCGCGGCCATTTCCGCGATGTGGAGGAAGTCTTGGATCGCGCGCTGGCAGCCTTATTGGAGGCGGCGCCCGTCGCGCAGCCTGCGGCGCGCAGCCCCAAAAACCTCGTGGCGGTATTGAGCGTACCTCCATTTGCCGGCTCGGAGTTGGATCTTGAGAGACAGAGGGATTACCCCAGACCGGTCAACCTTTGACTCGCGATCTCGTCGATACATTGGAATCTCCGAACCACTCACGATAGCCGCCTTCGCATCCGCGGCCCGTCGCCCACTATCTTTCGGTCGAACGCCCGGCAAGATCCAGCGCGAAGATCGCTACTCTCTCGGCTTAGATAGCCAACAGGCCGGCGCAACTCTCTCCCTCCGCATACCTCACCATTCTTCCAGAGCCTCCGGAACCGAACACAACACCTCGGCTATCTTCCGAACGCTGGCCTGGTGATCGTCAACACGGGAATATTACTCCTGTAACGAAACACGAAGGCCGCATCTTCTCTACGGAGCGGCAACTGCCGGGTCTTTTTTGATCTGAATAGGCACCGGCTGCATTTCCCTATCATCGAACCCCCGACGCCGTAACTTCCGTTAATCGGCGTTCCGCCATGTGGCGACGGCGGCACTGCGGAGAAGCCAAAAGAGCCGGGAGCATGCCAACGAATTCGTCCGCTTAGCACGCGACGCCACGATCACCAGCTTCCACAACCTCCTACTAGGGGAGCCCAAACTGGCTCCAGCCGCACCGCCAGGGCCCCCGCCACGCCACGGACGAGGCTGGCGTTGGCCGACTGTCATTGCGGCACGGTGGATGAGCCTTGGAGTGTCCCGGGCTCCGGGAATCGTATAATTCGAATAAGTACGTATGCCCCTGTATACGCATGCAGCGTCCATCTACTTTCACGCCTTGCGTATTGGATTCGTCGCCATGCTGCGCGGCCGTTGGATAGCCGGCGCAAAACAACTGATTGCTCCGGTTGGCTACTGGCGCTTATGGCCGAACGCCGTCGTCTTATCCGAATATCGTAGCCAGCGGCCCCAACGGATCCTCGATGCTTCGAGCCCCAAACTGCCTGGCCTGATCTTAGGCAAACAAGCCGAAGTTTGGGCCACGGATCTCGACGATCCGCAACTCATGACCCGGTGGAGAGAAACCGCCGCGGCGTTGCATTTGCCCCACTATCACACCCAGTACGAAGACGTCTGCAAACTGTCTTTTCCCGACGCGGAGTTCGATTTGGTTTACTCCATCAGCGTCATCGAACATATCCCGGAACACGGCGATACCCAGGCCCTGGCCGAGTTCGCGCGCGTTACCAAACCCGGGGGAACCGTTATCGTCGAGGTTCCCTATCGCCGGCAGCGCCAGGAGATTTCTCATCAGTACGACAGCAAAGGCACACCGCTGGCAACGCCCCGATTTTATGAGCGCTACTACGACAAGCAATGGCTCGAAAGCCGGCTGCAGGCGCCCGGCCTTACCAGGGTGCAATCCTGGATTCTCGGCGAATGGCTGCCGGTTGATCCCTGGATCGCCACGCAACGCCTGCCCAGGCCCCTCCGGCTTCTGATTCTTCCCTTCGAGCCGCTGCTCGCCATGGTCAACTATTGGATGCGCCCGGACGACAAGACCGGCCGGCCGCTGGCGGCCTTGATCGTCTTCCGCCGGACCAACTGAAGTCAGAGGTTCCCAGAAGCCGACCGCAGTACCGAAGAAGGCGCCGACGGAGCGAAGGAGAGCGAATAGCAGGACATGGCTGGCGAACGGCATTCGATGGATCTGCGTCTCTCTAATTGGCGCGCTGGGGGCGTTTGGGTTTGACGGGGATCGATTGGCCTGCACACGATAGGAGAATTCGATGAAAGCGGCAACGGATGGTTTTCGCCGGTTGGCTTTGGCGGCGGTGGTTCTGGCGGCGGTGGTGGGTGCGGGATGCCGCACGGCGGCGCCGGCGCGGATAAACCCCGTCGTGTACTTTGAGATTCCCGTGGCGGACATGCCTCGCGCGATGCGCTTCTATACGGCCGTGTTTGGCTTTGCGCTGGAGCGAGAGAGGATAGACGGCTACGAAATAGCGCGCTTTCCGCGCACCGACGGGGCGCCGGGAGCCAGCGGAGCGCTGGCGAAGGGCGACGTCTACAAACCGTCCATGTCAGGCCCAATTGTCTATTTCGCGGTGGACGATATCGAAGAGACGTTTCGGCGGGCGGAGGCCCACGGTGGGCGGAGGCTGTATCCGAAGACAGCCGTAGGCGGGCAGTTTGTCGGAGAGATTGCGGATAGTGAGGGCAACCGGATCGCTCTGAACGCGGACCGGTAGAGCACCGGATCAGCGCTTTCCCTTGGGCGCCCGGAAGGGCGCCCAAGGGGCCGTGAGGCGGCTTAGAACGCGTAGCGGAGGCCGAACTGAATCCGGCGGCGGCCGCCGTCGGTCAGGCCTTCGTTGGCAAAGCCGGCGTTATTGACGTTGGCCTGGGGAATGCCGTAGTCGCGAGTATTGGTGAGGTTGTAGAAGTCGAACCGCAGGTCAAAGGTGTGCTTCTCCCAAGGCATGCGAACCACTTTCTTGAAGGCGACGTCGATGTTGTTGATCCCATCGGCGCGGAGGACGCTGCGCCCGACGTTGCCCATGGGATTGGCGGCGTTGACCAGCGAGAAGAGGTTGAAGACGCCCCCGGTGAACTGGCCGGCGCTGCGGATCTCGCGCATATCCATGCTGCCGAGGTCCAGGCTGGTGTTCAGGTTGGGGCGGATGGAGGTGCCGACGAGAGCGTCGATGCCGGACAGGCGGCGGCCGGGGTCGGAACCGTTGAGCGGGGTGAACGGCGGACCGCTCTGAAAGCTGAGCAGAGAGGAGACCATCCAGCCACCGAAAAGGCGGCCGGCGAATCCTTGCTGATCGCGCTTAAAGGGCAGTTCGTAGGTAAAGTTGGTCGTGAAGCGATGCGGCCGGTCGTAGGTGGAGCGGCCACGGTCGGCGCGGCGATTGAAGCTGTCCTGGGGAACGGCGATTTCCCCGGCCACGGAGGGGTTGAAGATCTCCGAAGCATCGTCGATAAAGGAGCTCCAGGTGTAGTGGGCGCCCAGCGAGAAGTTCTGGGAGAGGCGCTTTTCAATCGACGTCTGCCAGGAGTGGTAGATGGAAGAGGCGGCGTTCGCGCGATGGCGAATGGGGCCGCGGGCGGGGTTGACCCGGACGACAGGGTTCGCCGCCCCGCCGAAGTTGTTCGTCGTCGGCAGCGTGGGGTTCCCGTCGATAGTCTGGAAGAGCGCGGTGCCTTTGGTCGACACCATGCCGGTCGTCAGGACCCAGTTGCGCGTCAGTTCGCGCTGGAATTGGAAGGCGAACTGCTCAACCACGGGGGCGCGGAAGTTAGAGTCAACAATGGTGCGCGGGAGTTGGGCGGGGTTGGTGGGGCCGGGGACCACGCGACCCTGCGCGATGTCCTGAATGCGCTGATAGGCGCCAGTCTGGCCCGCCGGGAAGTTGTTGACGATCGTGAACGGGAAGGCGCTGTAGATATTCAGGTAGATGTTGTTGAAAATCAGGTCATACGTGCGGGAGTAGCCGCCGCGCATGACGAGTTTCTGATCGCCGGTGAGCTTGCTGAGGATACCCTTGCCGGTGCCAAAGCGGTAGTTGAAGCCGAAGCGGGGCGCCCAGTTGTTCTTGTCGCGGGGCGGGGCGGGGTCGACGCGGAAGTCCGGATTGTTGTTGTTGAGGGAGACGACGCGTTCGTTGACGCGTTCGAGGAAGTTGAAGGCGTTGCCGGGCGACTCGTAGCGGATCCCGTAGGTGATGGTGAGATTGGGCCGGACGCGCCATTCGTCCTGCAGGAAGAAGAAGTAGTCGTAGTACTGATACGCCTGCCAGCGGCCGACGCCGGGCAGGAAGGAGTTGATGGACGCGTTGATCGGGGTATCGTCAATCACGTTCTGCAGGGTGGCGTAGGCGATCCGTCCGCGGATGGTGGGGTTGAAGTCCTGGTTCTGGTTGAGACGTCGGAAATCGAAGCCGGCCTTGTAGGAGTGGCTACCGCGGAACCAGGAGAAGTTGTTCATGATCTGGTAGTTGGTCACCGCCTGGGCCTGAGGCAGGTTGACGGCGAGGCCGATGGCGGTGCGGCTATTGGCGGAGTTGAAGCCGCTGAGGCCTAAGCCGGTCACCTCGAACGACGGAATGGCGAGGGAGCCCGCGTCGGCCGCCAGGGTCTGCGAGACGACCCGCTGGAAGCTCGCCCGAAACTCGTTGAAGATCGAAGAGGACAGGGTGCTGTTCAGGAAGACGTTGGCGGCGGTGCGGTCCTGCGGCGACTGGGAGGTCAGGCCCGGAGGCACGGACTGGCCGCTAACCTGGGTGCGCGTGTCGAGGAGAACACGGCCGCCGAGGGTGTGTTTATCGTTGAAGCGATGGTCGCCGCGGGCGGACCACTGCCAGGCGTTGAGCAGGGCGGGCTGGGCGCCGGCCAGGGTGCCGGTGGGAATCGAAAGCGCTTGGCCGCCGACGTTGACGCTAGCCGGAGTGCCACCACCGATCTGGGCGGCGGGCAGAAAATCGAGCAGGGCCTGCAGTTGGGGCCGGCCGGCGGCGAAGGGACGCAGCAGCGCCTTGCCCGCTTCGGTGGGGGCGCCTTGGATGGCCGTGCCGGCGGCAAACTGCCGATCCGTCCAGCGCATCAGCGAGCCGAAGAAGAAGGTCTTGTTCTTGACGATCGGGCCGCCGCCGGTGGCGCCGAACTGGTTTTCAATGCGCCACGGTGCACGGGTAAAGCCGGAAAGCTTTTCGATGTTGGATCGCGCATTCAGGCGGTTGCTGTTGTGGTACCAGAAAGCCGTCCCATGGAGTTCGTTCGTGCCGCTTTTGGTGACGATACTAACGACGGAGCCGGCGGCGCGCCCGTACTCGGGCAGAAACTGATTCGTAATGATCCGGAACTCGGCAACGGTGTCGGGGTTGTTGATCTCCTGTTGCAGGCCGCCGGTGGAAGGGTTGTTCGAGTCAGAACCATCGACGACGAAGTTATTCGACCGCTGCCGCATGCCGTTGACCGAGAACGCCACGCCTCCAGAAGCGAAAGTGGAGTTGCCGGATGACATCTGCGCCACGCCGGCCACCGAGAGCGCCGCATTCAGGATGTTGCGGCTGGGGGAGAGCGGTAACTCCTCAATGCGCTTCGAATCAAAATTCGCTCCGACTTCGGCGTTGGTGGTATTAATCAGCGGAGCTTCGCTGGTCACGTTGACCACTTCGGAACTGCTCTTCACTTCGAGCTTCACCAGGAACTCTGCGTTCTGGTTCAACTGCAGGGTAATAGGCCCCTGGACATACTTAGCAAAGCCGGCGGCTTCGACGGTCAACTCGTAGTTCGACGCGGGGAGCTGGGGGATGCGGAACCGTCCGTCTGCGCTGGTGGCCGAGGTATTCACGAAGCCGGTGGCGATGTTCTTCACGGAGACTTTGGCGTTGGCCACGACGGCGCCGGTGGCGTCCGCCACACTGCCAAGGACCGAACCGGTGGTTTGCGCCCCCAATCCGGTCGCCAGACAAAGCGCAGAAGCGACAGAGAACAGGATTCTCTTCATAAAATGAATTTCCCCTAACCTAGAAGTGGCAGTGAGAGGGCCGGCTAGGTGCCAAGTCGTTTAAGAGTCAAACCAGCGAGGCTCTTACTGGGAGAAGTGCTTGACCTGAAGCAAGGTTAATCTTCTAGCTGGAGTACGAAGACAGGATGCCTGCCCGGTGCCCAATAGACCGATAGATGCAGAAATTAGCAAATCGTCTCAGATATTTTTCAAACGGGTTACGGAGAGGGGCTGGCGGCGGCGTTCCGCGCTCAAACACGGGCGTTGACAGGGGGCAGGACGGGAAATATACTCAGGCGCGATGGTAGCGGCCGGTACTCGACGCGACTAGGACCAACTCTTATGCATCTGTCTTCGATTCAGGGGATCATCCCCCCGCTGGTGACTCCGTTTGGGAACGAGGACGGCATTGACGAACCGCTGCACCGGGCCGAGGTACGCCACATGGTGGAGTCGGCCCGGATCCATGGGCTGGCGGTGTGCGGCAGCACCGGGGAGGGGCACACGCTGACGACGGAGGAGACACGGCGCATTACGGCGTGGACGGTGGACGAGGTGAGGGGCCGGGTGCCGGTGATTACCGGGATTATTGCCGATAGCACGCGGGCGGCGATTGAGCGGGCCAAGGCGGTGGCGGACCTGGGCGTGGCGGCGCTGCAGGTGACGCCGGTGCATTATGTGTTCCGGCCGGATGACGACAGCATGCTGCGGTTTTTCTCTACGGTTTCCGAGCAGAGCGGGTTGCCGGTAATCATCTACAACGTGGTGCCGCAGTCGTATCTGCTGCCTCCCTTGCTGGTGCGGATCCTGAAGGAGGTCGATGGAGTAATTGGGGTGAAGCAGAGCGCGAGCGATATGAAGGCGCTGGCGGATTTGCTGGTTCTGACGGCGGAGGCCGGGATTGGAGATCGGGTGCGGATTCTGTCGGCGGTGGATGCGCTGTTGTATCCGTCGTTCCAGCTTGGCTCGCACGGGGCGGTGGCGGCGATTCTGACGGCGGTGCCGGAGTGGTGTGTGGAGTTGTGGGAGGCGGTGCGGGCGGGGAGGCAGGAGCGGGCGTTGCTGCTGCATACGCACCTGTTGCACTTGTGGAACGCGATCGAGGCGCCGAACCTGCCGGCGAACGTCCGGACGGCGATGGCGCTGCGGGGGCGGCCGGGCGGGCAGCCGCGGAGCCCGATGCCGCCGAGCTCGCCGGCGCAACAAGCACGCATCGCGACGGTGCTCGCACGGGCGGAGGAGGCGTTGGGGGCGTGAAAACAGTATGACGTTCACGGAGCATTCGAAAATATTTGCAACGGCTAACTCGCTCTCCGTCAATCACTTCCAGACAATCGGAATTTTTCGCTCCCCGGTTACCCTCTCCGGTGCTGCATCGTGAAATTGGGATCGGCGCCGCACCGCCGGTCCCCAACAAATTTCACGGAGTCACCGTCATGAAGAAAGTTCTCACCGCAGAGCAAAAGCAGCGTCGTGCCGAAACAGCCCGTCGCAATGGAGCCAAAAGCAAAGGGCCCGTCACCATCGAAGGCAAACATCGCAGCTCCATGAACGCCATCACCGTCGGCAAATACGTCGACGTCCACGACGAAGAGGTGCCGGCCTTTGCGCCCATTCTCACGGTCGAGGACCGCAA
>JAIXQP010000048.1 GCA_027485675.1 Terriglobales bacterium
ATAGGTGCGGGGGCGGCGTGGGGAGTTGGACATGAGGGCGTGGCGCGGGTGCGCGATCGTCCTCTTAGCTTGCAGAAATCGGGGCTGAATCGCTAGACGGCCGAGACCGGACGCTTACTTCCCAGCCAGCCATAGCGCGCCTGGAACGTCTTTGCCGGATCGCCTAGTGTATCGAAGTGGCCATTCCCAGCCAGCCATAGCGCCGCCCGCGACGGTCGTTCCGATGGTGGTAGTGTATCGAAGTGGCCATTCCCAGCCAGCCATAGCAGCAAGCTCATGCGTTGCGCTTCGGTCAAAGTGTATCGAAGTGGCCATTCCCAGCCAGCCATAGCCCAATGGGTACGCGGGCGGATGGCCACGTTAGTGTATCGAAGTGGCCATTCCCAGCCAGCCATAGCCGAATGTCGAAGCGTACCGCTTCAGGATGTAGTGTATCGAAGTGGCCATTCCCAGCCAGCCATAGCTATCCTGGTGCGGCGGCTTCACCAAAGTCAAGTGTATCGAAGTGGCCATTCCCAGCCAGCCATAGCATCCGCACGAGGTAGTTCTTCGGCTGCTCAGTGTATCGAAGTGGCCATTCCCAGCCAGCCATAGCGCGACGGTCACCGCGCTGTAGACCGTCTGCAGTGTATCGAAGTGGCCATTCCCAGCCAGCCATAGCCCATGCATGCGAGAAGGCCAAGCCACCCCAGTGTATCGAAGTGGCCATTCCCAGCCAGCCATAGCACTGCGCGTGGGGAATCGCTCAAGGTCGCAAGTGTATCGAAGTGGCCATTCCCAGCCAGCCATAGCTAAGAAGGGCAGTTGGCGCTGCACCATCTTAGTGTATCGAAGTGGCCATTCCCAGCCAGCCATAGCCGTTCTTCACGCCGCCGAACTCCTGGAGGAAGTGTATCGAAGTGGCCATTCCCAGCCAGCCATAGCAATCCGTGGACGCAACCGACACGGGCGACGAGTGTATCGAAGTGGCCATTCCCAGCCAGCCATAGCGCGTGTGGGCTCGACCTGAGCGTTTACTGCAGTGTATCGAAGTGGCCATTCCCAGCCAGCCATAGCTGGAATCCAGCGGAAGCCGCAAATTGGGTGAGTGTATCGAAGTGGCCATTACCGGCCAGCCATAGCTGTAGAGTTTAGCCGACGCTACCCGATCAAGTGTATCGAAGTGGCCATTCCCAGCCAGCCATAGCGCCTAACCCACGCCGAACTCGACGCTCTGAGTGTATCGAAGAGGCCATTCCCTGCCAGGCATAGCCCTGCCGATTCCGCGCGGCTTAACGGACCCAGTGTATCGAAGTTGCCATTCGCCAAGAGGTCGTGGCAACGCTGGAATTGGCGGGCTCTTGGGGACGAGGCGGCGGTAGAGCCCAAAACTTCCTGCTGATACACTGCGACTGATGGTAGATCGTTTGACGGTTGAGGATATCGTTACCCTCGTGGAGGCCGTAGCTCCCGGGGAGCGGTGCCGGTTGCTTCGCCTGATTTGCGAGCTACGGTCCGACGATATCGCTCTCTACACCCAGACACCACCCGCCCGTGAAGAGTTCGCCATGCAAGAGGATCCCCTTTTGTGGGAAAGCGAGGGTTGCAGCTTGCATCCCAAAAACAACCCCAGTCCGAGTGGAATGTTGAAACGGGGCAGCCCATGCCGATTGTCTAGCTTTACCGCCGATATGTCGTGAACGCCATAGTTGCATTCCGCGATAATTCTTTGAATTTTGGCGAGGCGGAATTCGCCATCGTCCTCCTCTTCCCGCGCCGAGCGTGCCACGAAACCCAGATCGGTGACCGCGAAAATCAAGGCGTCGAACATGGGTTTGCAGCCCCAGTCAAAGGGACCGTGGATTGAGCCGGAATCGCTGGACCTAATCCCGCATCGGTACCGGGTCACCGCACAAACTGGCCCGCGTGATTTTGCCGACGGCTTTCTCAATCCGGACAGACTTCTTACCGGGCGGGTCCTGGATAGGCGGCATGCCATACGTCGCGTGCTCTCTGATTCGCCCATCACGACCATACACGACGAGCTGCCCCGAATGGTCCGCCTTCGCCATGGCCCGGGCGCGCTCGATTGCCTCGCGCTGCGTCGAATAGTCGCGAGCGGCTTCGCCCTCCCCCCGCGTGACTGACCATTGACCCGCTCGGGGAACTACATAAACGGTCTTTCGCATGGCTCTTCTTCTGATGGTAGACCACGGCTTCCCGAATCCGGCGAACCGGCCTACGACTCCCGCTCGAGATCGCTAAACACCTCGGCAACCGAACGCCCCAAGCCCAGCTTCGCTTGGGCCAAGCCGCGACGAATCGCCGTGACCGCATCGACATGCTCCGCTCCATTCTGGTGCGGCACGGGGCCGGGCGCGACCCGTTCCGCGTTCTTTTTCTCAGCCATCGGTTTCCTGCGCCTTAGTATCGCATCGATGAGGAAACACGCCCGCAGCGGGCGGGACCGCCTGTGGCGCTTGGCTCGCGGCGCGGATTAGTTTCTGGCGGGCGGGAGAATTTGCCTCCGGGATCTCCACTCCTCGACAGGAGCAAACACCCCATGTCTTGTGAACGGATGGTGCGCACCGCCGCCATACTCAGTACGCCCTCGGGCGAAGAGATGATTCTGGTCCCCCCGGCCACCAGCCGCTTCTACAGCCTGTCCCCGGCGGGCAGCCCGACCTGGGACGCGTTGGCTCACCGGCGCACCGAGGCCGAAGTCGACGCCTACGCCCTCGCCCCCTTTCCCCACACCCCAAGCTCCGCCGCCAGCGCGACCGCTTCCCTTCCCCAAGCCGACCGTCTGCCGCTGCCTCTCCCGACGCTCGGCGAGGCCGCGGTCTACGCCGCCAACGGAGTCAGTAGCCCTGACGATGGGCAGGCCACCGGCTTCGGTGGCCCGCTGCTCTCCTAACCGCTTCCCCGCCCGAGGCCCCCATGCCCCCTACCGCCGAGCACCTCCAACAAACGACCGGGACCCTGCATACGCTCTCCGGCGACGAGACGATTCTCGTGAACCCGGCCGACGGCCGCTTCTTCAGCCTGACGCCACCCGGCGATCTGGCGTGGGCCACCTTCGCTCACCCCCGCACCGCGGCCGAAGTGACCACGTTCGTGCTGGCCCACTTTCAGGAGACTCCCGCCGACGCGCCCGCGGCCGTGCGGGCGTTCCTCGACCAACTGCAGGCCGCCGGGCTGCTGGAGGCCGTGGCCGTGCCCGCCAAAAACCAGGCGCCACTCGAGAGGCCGGCGCGGGGAGAACGAGGCGCGTTCGTGGCGCCCCGGCTCGAACACGGCACCCCGCGGCCGTCCTGCTAGGCGCCCATGCAGGGGAGGATGCTGGCTGAGCTCATGGCGATGACTCTGCTGGCGCGGCGGGCATTCGCGGTTTGCGGAGTGGCAGCGGCAGGAGCGGGAGAGGGGATTTCGGGAGCGGGGCGGGGCGGCGATGGCGCGGTGGGGGTATGGGTTAGCGCGAACGGCCTGAGCCGCGGACGCGGCAGGGGCCGTCGAGGAGATCGCCGAGCAGGGCGTCGAGGCGGGACCGTTCGAGGGTGTTGCGGAGCGGTTCGAAGGGATCGTGGGCGGGGTGACTTTGGCGTTGCAGGAGCCGGAGGGCTTCTTCAACGGCTTCACTGGCGGAGCGGAAGCGACCGGACTGGACGCAATTGTCGAGGAAGCCGGCGAGTTCCGGGCTGAGGGTAAGGTTGACAGCGCGGCGCGGGAGGTCCATGTTTGAGGTTGCCTTGCGATCGCGGTTGCTGTCAAGAGCGGGGCAGCAGATCCAGGCGATCTGGATGGGGCCGGGCGGGTTGGCACCGCCCGGCGGCCTCAGCGGGAGGGTTTGGCCAGCGGAGCGGGGCTGGCGGCCGGGTTGGACTGGGAGACGGCGCGGGGCGCCACTTCGAAGGTGAGGCTGGCCCAATAGGACTCCCAATCGTGGGTGGGTTGCTGGACGGCGAGCATGTGGATGACGTGGAGGCGGGTGGGGCCGGCGGCAGTGATGGGGACGTCGAGCTGGCCCTGGGCATTGGTGCGGCCGGCGATGCGGGTGGCGGGGCTGGCGATGAGCAGTTGCGCGTCGGCGAGGGGCTTGCCTTCGTAGAGCACCTGGACGGGGAGGTGGCCGCCGGGGGTGACGGAAGCGGGGTCGGCGAGGGGGACGATTTCGATTTTGAGGCCGAGGGGGCGGCGGTAGGCTTCCGTGGGGGCGCCGGCGACGACGTAGGTTTTGGCGAACTTCGCGTATTTTTCGCGGGATTTGACGGGGTTGGCGTCGAAGCGGGCGAGGGCTTGCGTGAGGCCTTCTTCGGCGAGGTAGGCGCGGAAGGGGACGGGCTGCATTTCGAGGTAGCGGGGCTGGGTGGAGACGGCGAAGAATTGGGAGCCGGGTTGAGCGGTGACCGTCGTGTGGGTGGCGCGGCCGAGGATGCGCCAGTCGGCTGCGGGGAGGGACGTGAGGCGGGCGGGGTCGACGGCTTGTTCGGAGTCGGGGAAGCTGTCGCCGGTGTGGGCGGAGAGGAGGATGGTGGCGCCGGGCGCGGGGCGGAACGGCTTGGCCATGAGATAGAGATCGTGGGCGTTAAGCGTGAGGACGCTGAGCAGGGGCAGAAGCAGGAGTCGCATGGGATGGGTTCGCCTTTTGGAGTTTTTGGAGTTCTTGTTGAAGCTGGGCCGCGTCGGCGGGCAGGTTGAGTTTGGTGAAGACCCGGAGGAGGTCTTGGAGCAGGGGGATGCGGAGTTCGGGCCGCGTGACGGGGGTGGCGCGGTAGACCTGGCTGAGGAGGTCGGCGGCGCCGGGGAGGTCGGCGAATTGTTCGCGGAGCAGGGCGGCCTCCCAACGGCCGCCGGGGAGTTCGGGGCGGAGGTCGAGGAGCCATTGGGTTTGGGTTTCGGCTTCCGGGAGGCGGCCGAGGAGGCGGAGGGCCTTGGCGACGGTGTAGTTGAGTTCGTAGTCGTCGGGGGCCTGTTTGGCTAGGGGTTGGGCGAGTTTGAGCGCGGCGGCTGGCTGGCCCTGGTCGAGGGCGGCGCGGGCCTGGGCTTTGCGGGCGTTGAAGTCGCCCACCTCCTGGGCGCCGAGTAGGGCGCCCAGGAGAAGGAGGAGGGGGAGGCAGCGCATGGTGCTGGTTCCCTATTGGACCGGCCCGCCACCGGTTTCGCCGGGGTCGAGGTGGCGGCGGTTGCGGCCGGAGGGGCAGTCGGCGAGGTAGGGGAATTCGGCGCGGTAGGCAGCGTCGTTGACGTTCACGCCGTCGCCGAGTTTGTTGTTGGGGAACCGATTGAAGTTAGGACGGAGGACGCCGCCGACGACAGCGCGGAGGGCGATATCGGTGACGTCGTCAAAGAGGCGGCGGCCGTTGGGATAGCCGGCGGGGTCTCCGGCGAGGAGGCCGAGGCGGCTGGCTTGGGCGGGCGGAGTGGCGGGGACGCCGGTGTTGAGGCGCAGCAGGTCCGCGACGGGTCCGGGGGGCGTGCCGGGGGCGGCGATGGGGGCGGCGTAGGTGACGAGCGGGAGCAGGTCAGTCCGGGGCGCCGGGGGGATTTCGACGGCGCCGGCGGTGGCGGCGTTGACGATGCGGGCGAGGGTGGGGTCGAGGGCGAAGGAAGCGAACTGGGCATCGTCTTTGGGCTGGGACATGGAGAACTTGTCTTTGAAGCCGGTGCCGATGAGGAGTTCGTTGAAGAGGGGCTGACCCATGCGCTGGACCTGGCGGAGATCGCCGAGGTTGGCGAGGGGGTTGGGGGAGCGGCGGACGGTGATGCGTTGACGGCTGGTGGTGCCCCAGGCGCCGATGGTGGCGGCGGGAACCGTGGCGGCTTCGATGCGGCCGGAGGCGGTGAGCATTTCAATAGGCACTTCGATGGCGATGGCGTTGACGGCGAAGCCGGAGACGGTATCGGAGGCGAAGTTCTGGGCGGTGCGGTCCTCCATGTCGGTGAGGACGGCGGGGACGCCGGAGCCGAGGGTACGGAGGTTGAGGGTATCGAAGGCGGCGCCGAGGTCGATCCAGAAGGGGTCGTCGACGGTGCCGGCGAAGACGTTGACGCCGTTGGGCAGGGAGTAGGTACCGGCCTTGAAGAGGGCGGGATAGTCGATGGTGCGGGGGCCGGGATTGGCGGGGACGGCGTAGAAGGGATTGCCGTTGACGTTGGCCATGGAGGTGGCGTTGCCGTTGCGGATCATGGTGACGCGGTAGGGCTGGCGGAGGCCGAGGCCGGGGCTATCGAAGTCGCGGATTTGCGGGGGCACGATCAGGGTGCCCGGGGGGACGGGGGCGGGAGAGTTGGCGGGGGAGCGGATGCCTTCGCCGGCGCCGGCCATGGTGGTGAAGAGATTGGGGAGGCGCTGTTCGATGTCGAACTGGAACTGGAAGACGATGTCTTCTTCGGCGTCGTGGTTGTTATCGATCTTGATTTCGTAGACGATGCTGGGATCGAAGGGGAAGTAGTTGGGGCCGTTGGCGGGTTCGAGGAGGGGATCGACACAGAGGACGAAGGTGACCTTGGAGGGTCGCTGGTTCGGGGTTTGGTTGGCGTTGTAGCTGACGAAGGCAAAGAAGTCGGTGATGTCAGCTTTGTGGTCGAGGGCCGTGATGGGGGCCTCTCGATGGTTGGCGGCGGGGACGGGGGGCGCCGCGAGGGCAAGAGCTAGCGTTGCGGCCAGCAAGGATTGTGGGGTTCTCATGTTTGGTGTGGTACTCCTTCAGCGGGGATACGAGGGGGAAGGGAGAACGGATGTAGGGGGGAGGAGAAATATTTTGATTTTCGGGGGGACTAGTGGCGGATTTGGAGGGTGAGGATGCGGTGGTTGGCGTGGCTAAGTGGCGCGGGGCTCCGGTTTCCCGAGGGAAACGCGGAGTTGATAGGGTTGGAACAGAGAGGAGACGAAGTTGCGGAATTTCTATGTGGCGGTGGCCGCGGTGGCTGTACTCAGCCTGACGGGATGCGGCAGCGAGCCGGCGCCGGCAAAAGAGGGGAAAGGCCGGTCCGTGCTGGGGCCGCTCACCGCAGAGGCGCGGCAGGCGGCCGGGCAGCGGGGCGTGATCTATGTTCCGGCGCACTCGAGCGTTTCCTGGGGATTTGACCGCGTGGAGAGCGAGATGGCGATTACGCTCTACATCCGGAATGTCAACGAGAAGCAGGGGATCGTGGTGCATTCGGCGCGCTACTTCAACTCGGAGGGGAAGTTAGTACGGAACTATGTGGAGCAACCGGGCATGCTCGGCCCGATGGCGACGGCCGGCTATGTCGTCGCGCGGGAGGATACCAGTGGGGGAAGGGGCGCGAGTTTTCTGGTGGAGTGGTCCGGCGCCGAGGACGGGGAGGCGCCGATGGCGGAGGCGGTGATGCTGGGTCAGAACGGGAATTTGGGCATCTCGTTCACCACGGTGGGACGGCCGTTGGGCGCGAAGGCGGCGCGCTAACGGCGGCGGGCGAGATCCGTGATGTCGACGGAATGGCCGGTGAAGGCGGAGACGGCGCGGGCGCGCGATTCGGCGGCGCGAGCCTCTTCCCGGCGGCCGAGCCGGCGCAGGAGGGCGGCGTGGCTGGCCAGTAGCGCGGCCGTGCGAGGGCTCGCGGGACCGTAGCGGCGTTCGACGATGGGGAGGGCGGCGGCGAGATGGCGCTCGGCGGCGGCGTAACGGCGGAGGACGTTGTGGAGGTGGGCGAGATTGGCGTGGGTGTAGGCGAGGGCCAAGCTATCTCGAGAAACGGCTCGGTTGGCCAGGGCGAGCGCGCGCAGGAGCGTTTCTTCGGCATCCCGATAGCGCTTGGCTTCGCGGTAGGCGATGGCGAGATTGTTGAGGGAGGTCAGGGCAGAGGGGGTTTCCGTTTCGCCGCGTTGTTCGATGAGGCTCCAGGCATCGAGATTGAAGGCGACGGCTTGGGCGGGATTGCGGCGGATGAGCGCCACGGCGGCGAGGGTGCCGAGGAGGTCGATGCGATCGTTGGAGAGCGGGTCTTCGGCGGCCACGCGGGCGAGCCACTGTGGCAGTTGCAGGCGATCGGCCCGGCCGGGCTGGCTGAGTTCGATATAGACGCAGGCGAGGCGGTTGACGATGCGGTTGAGGGGGAGGGCCTGGGCGCCGAGGAGGTTTTGGGACAGAGTGAGGAGGCGGCGGAGGCAGGGTTCGGATTGCGCGATTTGGCCGGTGTCCTGGTAGTGAGCGCAGGCGAGGTCGAGGGTGCGGATGAGTTCGGCCGGATTGCTGCCGCGAGCGGCGGCGGCGACAGCGGCTGCGAACTCGGCGGTGGCCTGATCCATGCGGCCCTGGGCTTCATGGAGAGCGGCGCGTTCGAGATGGCGGTTGGTGTCCGGGCCGCCGAGGGCGGGGGCGGAAAGACAAAGGGCGAGAAGGAGCGGACGGAACATGTGGGGACCTCCCAGAGGGTGATTCCCAACGACAGTTGACCCAATCTACAGACTCCTTACGAGTTGTTTGGTGATTCCGATCCGAAAATCTTTTCCCGAGTGAGGACAGGCGGCGTATGATAGCGGGGACTATGAATTGCAGCAATTGTGGCTTGGCGCTGGCGGCTGGAACGCCGGCCTGCGGGCGGTGCGGACAGGCGGCGGCGCCGGTACAGAATGCGTGCCGGGGCTGCGGGATGGCGATCCCACCGGGCTACACGCATTGCCACCAGTGCGCGAATCCCCAGCCGCAGGCGCAGACATTCGCGAGCCCGGGGACCGTTCCCTGCCCCCGCTGCCGGGGACAGGTGGTGATCGGGTCGGCGTCTTGCCCGACATGCGGATACGTACCGGGGGTGGATCCGGCGCCGCAGCCACAGTGGCCGCCGCAACAGCCGGCGGGTCCGAAGGTGAGCATGGCGGCGAACTTCTGGATGCAGGTGGATAAGCACGCCAGCCTGGACAAGCTTTAGGGCTTCAGCCTGAAGGAGATGTTCTCGGAGGTGTTCCAGAAGCGGACGCAGGACGAGTTGGACGACTACTTCCAGGTGGGGACGCGGCTGACGACGCCCGAGATTACGGAGGTGCCGACGGGCTGGCCGAAGCCGTGGTTCTTCGGCCGGATGCTGTTGTTTGTCGGTATGTTGTACTTCGTGCAGTACCTGGCGTTTCAGCAGTTCCGCAATTCGTTGATGCTGCCGGGCATGATGATCACCGGGGCGCTGGCGATGCCGTTTGCGACGGCGATCCTGTTTTTCGAGTTGAACTCGCCGCGGAACGTTTCGTTTCCGCGGGTGTTGACGCTGCTGTGCGCGGGCGGGGTGTTATCGATCTTCGTCTCCTTGATCGGGTTTGAACTGACGTCGCTGCACCGGTATCTCGGCGCGCCGGCGGCGGGGATCATCGAAGAGACCGGCAAGCTAATTGCCGTGGTGCTGATGGTGCGGAAGGGAGACAAGCTGTACATTCTGAACGGCTGCCTGTTCGGAGCAGCGGTGGGGGCGGGCTTTGCGGCGTTTGAGAGCGCGGGGTATGCCTTCAATGCGTTCCTGTCCGGTTTGCCGGATAAGACGACGGCGGGCATTCTGTTCGCGGCAGAAGGCATGGTGAAGTCGATCATGCTGCGCGGGATTTTGGCGCCATTCGGCCACGTGGCGTGGACGGCGATTACGGCCGGGGTGCTATGGCGGGCGCGGGTGCACAAGCCTTCGCTGGCGGACGCGATGACGGACGGGAAGTTTTTGCGGGCGTTTTTCCTGGTCGTGCTGCTGCATACGACCTGGAATTTCACGGCCGGGTTCGGACTCCTGTTGGCTCTGCCGTTCATGGCGCTGGTTGGGGTGGTGAGTTGGTATCTGGTATTTGGCATTGTGCAGCAGGGGCTGCGGCAGGTGAGCGGGGCGCAGACGATGACGAAGACGGGAGTGCTGCGGGCGTTTGACCCGAGTGCGCTAAAAACGGTCTGATCGCCTGACGTGCTCGGCGCACGGAGTTCGCAATAGGGAGCATGAAGCTCCTGTGCTCACTTCTCCTGCTCTCCTCTACTCTATTCGGACAGACGACACCCTACACGAAGTTCGCGGGTGGTAACCCGGGCGCATATTCCGGCGACGGCGGACCGGCGGTGAGCGCCGTGCTCTGGGCGGTCGAGGGAATGGCGGCCGATCGGTTCGGCAATGTGTACCTTTCTCAGCCGGTGTCAGGCGCCGGCGGCGGTCTGATTCGCCGCGTGGATTCGACCGGCCGCATCTCCCTTTTCGCGGGGGGCAACGAATTCTTTTCTGTCAGCGGCCTGGCGTTCGATACCGCGGGCAACCTCATCGTCGGCGATGCCAACGCGCGGCGCATCATCCGCGTGAACCCCAACGGCTCGGTGACCGTGCTGGTCGGGGGAGGCAACGGGACCGGCGACGGCCTCGGCACCACGCTCTCCTCCGGACGAATCGGCCGGGTGGCCGTCGACCGGAACAACAACATCTATTTCACCGACAGCGAACGCTTCCTGGTCCGGCGGCTAAGCCCGGACGGGATGGTGACTACGATCGCCGGCGGGGGACCGGTTCTGCCGGCGGGCGGGGCGTTCTCCTCGCCCGACGGCACGGCGGCGCTTGGGGCCCGGCTCTCCGAGCCTTACGGCATCGCGGTCACCCCTGGCGGCAAGGTCTATTTCACGAATGGCCGGTGCAGCGTGCGGACGATCGCGCCCAACGGCACGTTGCAGACCGTCGCCGGCATACTGGATCCTAACGTCACCTGCAACGGCCTTCCCACCGCGGCGGCGGCCGTGGGCACGGTCTTCGGCGAAACGTTCGATCTCGCCATCGAGCCATCGGGCAAGCTGTACATCACCGGCCGCCACTACATCGGCTTCACAGAACACACCTTCGTTGCCCGGATTGACCCGAACCTGAACCAGTTCCAGGCCTTGGTCTCCCTCGCCGGTGGCCGGGGAACCGGCATCACCGCGGACGGCGCCGGCAACATCTACTTCAGTTCGCAGATCAATAACAACACGGTCTTCCGGATCGCTGGTCCCCCGACTCCCGTGCTGGGCACTCAGGAAACCGTGCCCGTGCGCTACACCGGCACGAACCCGACGGTTGCCTTCACCTACACCCATCCGAACGGGACGAATCAGCTCGGGGTGCTGAATGCCCTGATCAATACGGCGCTCGACGCCAACCGCGCCTGCTACATTGCCTACTCCCGCCCGATCAATGTCTTCTACCTGGTGAACGATGACGGCCCCGCGGCCGGCCTGAGCGCGCCGCTCACCCCCGGCGGCCCCGGCAGCGTCAGCAACAGCCAATGCACGATCAACGCGGCCGACATCGCCGTCCTCGAACAGGGCAATTCGTTAACCCTCACCTTCCGGCCGAGCTTTTCGAACGCCTTCCGGGGCGCCCGGAAGATCTACGTGGCGACCCGTTCGGTGACGGAAGCCAACTCCGGCTGGTCGCTCGGCGCCACCCTCGATGCCGGTCCGGAAGCGGTGATCGCCTACCCGCGCGGCGAAACGGTGACGCCGAACGCCGGGGGCGCTTCGACGGATACCGTGGTGGCAACTTATGAACACAACGCCGAGGCAACCGGGATACAGACGGCGTGGCTGCTGATCAACTCGGCGCTCGACGGCCGCCAGGGCTGCTATGTCGCCTACTTCCGCCCCGCCAATCTGCTGTTCCTGATTCCCGATAACGGCGATGGCGGGGCAGCCACCACGATGCCGCTGACGGGCAGCGGATCGCTCGAGAACAGCCAGTGCCGGATCGACGGCGCCGGATCGCTGGCCACGGTGAACGGGAACCGGTTGAGCCTGCAGTTGAACGTCACCATGAAAGCTCCGTTCACCGGACCGCGGGGGATGTGGGGCGCGGCGCAGTCGATGACCGGGGTGACCGGAGGCTGGCGCTCGCTGGGACTCTGGCGGGTTCCGTAACCGCCGCTAGGGCGGGGTGAGGGGATAGAACTGGGCGCCGGTTTTCAGGTCGACCGGGAAGACGAGGCCGGCCTGTTTCTCGGCGATCCAGAGACGTCCCTGGTGGATGGCCAGGGCGATGGGATCGCCGAAGTTGTAGCGCTCGAGAAACTTGAAATTGCGGCCGGCGAACTGGGTCCAGCGGACGCCCAGCGGCCGGCCGGGCGGCGGGGGGACTTTGAGGACGAAGACGCTGTCGCGATGTTCATCGGCCACGAAGAGGCGCGCTGAGGCGGGCTCGTAGGCGAGCGACCACGGGTCGGCGAGGGGCGCGTCATCGGCGAAGGCAAGCAGGCCGGTGGCGGGGGCGTTGAGATTGAGGAGGAGGACGCGGCCCTGGCGGGTATCGGTGACGAAGAGGCGGCGGCCGGCTTCATCGAGGGCGAAGGACGTGATGCGGGCCGGGCTGGTGGTCAGGCGCTGCGGGGCGCCGGTGCGGGAGAGGGACCAGATGGCGCCACTGGGGCTGGCGGCGTAGAGACGCTGGGCGGTCGAGTCCCAGGCCAGGGCGGTGGGGGGACCGGTGAAATCGAGGCCGGGTTCGCGCAGATTGAAGGTGCGGTTTTCGCGTTGGGTGCCGTCGGGGTGGTACTCGTCGATGACGATGGCGCCGCCGCGCAGCAGGAGCGAGATGAACAAGACTTCCCGGGCGCCGCCGGGGAAGCGCACCGTGCCGGAGGCGGCCGCGCCGGCCAGGGAGCCCTGGGCAAAGGGAATGACGCGCCCCGCGGACGGCGGGCCGACCAGGCGAGAGACGCCCTGGTCCGTGAGCAGGAAGAGTTGGCCGGAGGCGGTCAGCAACTGCCGGGGAGCGGCGGAGAGGGAGCCGGTGAGGAGCAGCAGGGCGCCGATGACCTTGGCGGGATTTGGGGTGAGCAGTTTCTCCACCCAGTCGATGACGAAGCCCAGGCCGCGGAAACCGATCAGGAGACCGAAGAGCAGCACCGGGATGGCTTGATTAAGGCGCAGTTCCAGATCGAGAAAGCTCACGCGGCTTTGCGTGAGATAGAGCAGAGCCCAGGCGACGATGCCATAGGCGGCCACGGCGATGGTGGTGCGTTTCCAGGTGGCGAGCTTGATGGGTTGCCTGCGGGCATAGGTGGCAGCCAGCGGCAGGGCGGAGCCAAGAACGGTGCCGCTGAGCAGGCAGCCGAGCAGGAGATACCAGGGCAGGGCGATTTCAAAGGGCACAGTGAACTCCTGCGTGGAGACCGGGCCGCCTTCGAGCAGACGGTAGGAGACCGTGAGACGAGCGGTATGCGGCTGCGGGGAGAGCGGCACCGCCAGGGCCTTTGACCAATGGGCCCAAGGAATCTGGGCGGCCAGGGTAAGTTCGGCGCTCTTCGATTTCGAAAGGTTGGTCCAAGTGGAGGGCGGCGTGGCCGGGGCACAGCCCTCGACCGGAGAGAGGGTCAGCGAGTCGTCCGAAGCCGTGCAGCCCACCACGTTGCCGCCGTGGGCAGGGTGGTTCCACGTAAGAACCAGTTTGCAGGCGCGGGATGCGCCGAGGCCGACCGGCCAGGAGGCGCAGCGTTGGGCCAACGCGAGGACCGGGGCCGAGCCGTCGACATAGACGGGCACGTCGCCCGACTCTGTGCGCGAACCCTGGCGGACGCGGAACGGGGCGGAGCCGACGGCGGAGTAGTCGTTGGTGTCGTGGGTGTTCAGGTCGGCGCCCCAGCAGCGCATGGCGCCGGGTTGGGCGAGCGGCAGCACGTAAAAGCGCCGCAGGTCCTGGGGCCCCAGTCCGTAGCCGGTGGTGGCGATGCGGAAGGAGGCCGTCCGCTGACAATCAAAGTGGGGAGGACAAGCTTGGGCGAAGCGCTCTGGCGGTTCGAGACAGGAGGCCGGGCCAAAATTCTTGAAGGGATGGGAGTTCAGGCCGAAGCGAGCGTCTTTGAGTTCGAGTTCGAAGTCCGGTTGGGCGGCAAGGATGCCGGACAGGGCGAGGAGGAGAGAGGCCATCCGCATTGCGGTATCGTGACGCGATTGCCCGTTGAGGTCAATCGCTTGTTTGCACGTTTAGCGGAAGAGCGCCATCAGGGCATCGGCGAACAGACGCATGCCGTGGGCGTCGGGGTGGTTGATGGCGTTGAGCAGGAGCGTGTTGTAGGGAACCCCCTGCCGCCAGAGGCGGCCATAGCGAAGCGAGGCATCGGCGAGGGGCACGTTGTGCTGGGCCGAGAACTGGCGAAGGGCCTTCACGTACGGGCGGGGATCGTCATCCACTTCGCGTTCACGCGTGAAATTCATGCGTTCCGGCTGGACGTAGTGCGGCGTCAGAATGATCCACTCGGCGCCGATGCCCAGGAAATCGGCGAGGAGCTTCGTATACCGCTCTTCGACGCGCTCCGGGCTGAGGCCGGAGTCGTTCACGAACTCGGAGATGATGAGATCGGGTTTGACGCCGAGGACAGTTTCCGCGTAGTTGTGGGGGCTGCCGGGGGGCTCGGCGAGGTAGCTGCCGGTGTTGCGGCCGCCCCAGGCTTGGGTGATGAGTTCGACGCGGGCTTGCGGGAACTGCCGGCGGAGGCGGGTGACGAACTGCTGCTGCCAGCGCTCGGTTTCGCGGGCGGGCAGGTAGGTGGCGTCCGTGACGCTATCGCCCCAGGCGAGAATGCGCAGCGGTTGGCCGGACTGGAGGCGCTTGACCAGGCGTTCGATGACGGGATGGCGCGGGCCGGGGGGCGGTTCCGGATAGGCGGTTTCGAGGATGGGGAAGAGGTGGTCCGACGTGAGCCGCGGGATGGCGCGTGGGATATAGACGTTGCCGAGGTGACGGTCGCCTGGGCCAAGCGGCGGCAGAACCGGGGCGGCGGCGCGAGGCTCCCCGGGGCGGAGAGCGATTTGGCCGGCGGCGGTGAGCACCACCGCATCGAGGCGCACTTGGGCATGGCGGTAGGTGGCGTAGACCGGCTGATCGGCGGCGATGCGACTGCCGGGCAGGCGGCCGAAGGTACCCCAAACGGGATCGAGTTCATAGTCCGTGCCCGGGGTGAAGAGGGGTGCATCGGGCGCGGGGCCGGAGCGGAGGGAGAAGCTCGCAGGATCGAGCAGATAGGGGCTGGTGGTTTCCTGACAGCGGAGGCCTTCGAGCCGGGCGCCGCGGGCCCAGCCGCCGGCCTTGGGATCAAACAGGGGAAGAGCGGCGTGCTTCTCGGCGGCGACGCTGCGGATGACTGGCGGAGCGACGGAGAGAACGCGGGGGGCGGCGCCAGGAAGGGTGACCTGGACGGCCCAGTCACCGGCCACGGTAAACGCTGCGGGAGGTTGCGCCCGGACGGTGGCGGCGAGGAGCAGGAAGAGGGTGGTCGAACGCAACATGTTCAAAGTGTATTTCCAATTCGGGCGCAAAGAGTTGGTGAATCCCCCGGCGGGGCGGATACGTCAGAAAAGAGGGTGGTTTCCCCATGGACTTCGAGGATTCATGAAAGCACTTATCGTATTGTTACTCGCAGCGAGCCTGGGGCTCGCGCAACCCCTGGCGACGGCGCCGACGGGCGCGGACCGCTGGCGCAACTATAGCCGGGATGCGTTCCTATCGCCCGGGGCCTTCTTCGCCAGTGTGATTCCTGGAGCCAACGAACACTGGTCGAATCGTCCGCCGGAGTACGGGCAGGGCTGGGGGGCGTTCGGGGAGCGGGTAGGGCGCCGGGCGGCGCAGTATCAGGTGCAGATGGCGCTGTTCCATGGCTCGGCGGCGGCGCTGCGCACGCAGACGAAGTACACTCCCTGCGAATGCGGCGGCGGCTGGCGGCGGACCCGGCACGCGCTCTCGCGAACGTTCTTGACCCGCACCGATGGCGGGGCGACGGTGGTGAACGCTCCGTTGCTCGGCGGGTATCTGGCTGGCGGCATGATCGCCACCAGCTGGTACCCCGAGCGGTACAGCCCGTGGCGGGAAGGGCTGCGCACAGGGGGCGCCCAACTCGGCGGGCGGACAGCGCTGAATCTGATGCGCGAGTTCGCCCCGGAACTAAAGCGCCTGGTCCGCTGGAAGCGTTAGGGCTGGACGTCGGCGAGGGTGTCGGCGAGGATGAAGTTATCGAAGTAGATGGAATCGACCGAGGGCTTGTGCGGACTGCGATGGATGCCGGGCTGGCAGAAGTAGACTGCTTCGGGCCCCTTGGTCTTGACGGTCTTATCGAGCACCAACTGCCCGTCGAACCAGAGCCGCGCCCTGCCCTTAGTCTCGTCTTCGGACCAGTGAATATGCATGGTGAGCCGGTGCCATTTGCCGGGGATGAACTCCGCCTCCCAGTGGGTGCCATTGCGGCCGAGGTTGCCGGTTCCATACTTGATAAGCGCGCCGCCGCCGTCTTTGGGCTCCACCCACCAGGTCATGACGTTGTTATAGCGGGGTGGCGGGTTGCCCTCCCAGTAGAAGAAGTTATCGCGATCCTTGGGGGCTTCGGCCATATAAAGGGAGATGGCCATGTATGTGTCGGACCCCTCTTCTACCGTGATGCGTGGCCCGCCGAGTTGGACGCGAAGTTGGCGGTCGTTGAAGACATCGTCCGGATGGATGGTCATGCGGACGGCATGTTTTCCTTCGTGGACGATGTCGGAGACCACCTGCACATTGCGGGGCGTCGCGTTCTGGCCGCGGGTTCCGGTTTGCGACCATTCGCTCAGATCGCCGGTTTCGAAACCGGCCTGAAACAGCACCTTGCCCGAGGCGGCTCCAGCGAGAACAAGCAAGGCGGGGAGAAGCACTTTGGAGGTCATCGGCTATCAAGTTTGTCACGAATGGCGGCCTCCGCCGGAATCTGTTAGGTTGCGGGTAGCATCGCTATGCGCCGAAGGGATCTATGGCAGGCCGCGCTTTGGCCGGGGCGCCGCACCGATGGGGTGGAGCCCGCCGTGGAGGTGCCGGTGCTCTGTCTCACGAACGCGCTGGCAGGGACCAAGCCGGAGGCGGTCCGCGCGTTTCGCGCCGGGGTCTGGGACGAAGCCGTCCGCACGTTCGCCGATTGCGGAGTGCGGCTGCGCATCACCGAACGGGCCGGAGAGATTCTGAAGTACCCCAGTTCGCGCCCGCGCTTTATTGGCCTGGAACGCGGACAAGTGAATGTCGTGCTGACCGACACGATTCCGCTCGAGTGGGACAACGGCCGGCAGGTGGCGGGCGGTTCGACGGTGTACGAAGGCTACGTCGTCTGCGTGATTGCGATGCAGTATGCCCACCGGTTCCGGGTGCCGCTGCTGGCGGTGAATACCGTCGTGCATGAACTGCTGCATGTGTTGCTGGGAGACGTGTTCGCCGAACGGGGAGGGCGCTGGCGGCGGTATACGCGGGAGGGAGAAGTGGACTGGGAAGCAACCCGGATGTGGCTGGGCGGCGACGCGGCGGAGGTACGCCGGGCGGCCCGGGCGCACCTGCTGCGAATGCAGAAGATGCGCTGAGCCGCCCAACGGATCCGCCCCATGGATCAGAAGATGTACTTCAGAGCGAACTGAACGCGGCGCGGGTCCGCGGCGTTCGTGATGCGGCCCGCGGCAGGGGTGCCAATGGCCGTGGAGGGAACGCCGAAGTTCGCCGTGTTCGTGGCGTTGAAGGCTTCGGCGCGGAACTGCAGCGAGTGGTTTTCCCACGGCATGGCGAACGAGCGGCTGATCATCAGATCCAGATTGCGTGTGCCCGGGCCGTAGATCAAGTTGCGGCCGGCGTTGCCGATGGTGCCGGGCGCATTGACGGCGAAGGCCCCGAGATCAAACCAGCGATCGATGTTCCGCTCGCCGGCAGGCAGGTTCGGATTGCGCACCCAATCGCCGCGAACCGCACCGCCAAGGTTCTGGTTGTTGACGTTGATCGAATGCGTGATGGGCATGCCCGAGTAGAGCGCGACGATCGCGCCGACCTGCCAGCCGCCCAGGATCCAGTTGCCGGCGCCAGATTCAAAGCGGCCCTTGCCTTTGCCGAAGGGCAGTTCGTAGACACTCGACAGGTTGTAGGCGAGACGGCGGTCGAGCGTGGAGTTGCCCCGCTCGCGGCGCATGTCATAAGGCGTGACCACCCCCGGCGAGCCATCGAGCAGATCCTCGTTGTTGTAGTCGATGTTATGGCTCCAGGTGAAGGAGCTGAGGAAGGTGAAGCCCCGGGAGAAGCGCTTCTCCAGTTTCACCGCCAGCGAATTGTAGCTGGAGTTCAGGCCCGTCTGCGCGTAGCTGATGGCGTTGAACTCCGGCCGGTTGAAGCGCAGGTTGGCGGCGACGGTGGGCGAGGGCGTGCGCGGCAGGTTGATGTTCTGGCTCCAGGCCAGGAACGTTCCCTTCGTGCCGTTATAACCAAGCGTCAGCAGAACATCGAGCGGCAGCGTGCGCTGGACATCGAAGAACCACTGGTAGGCCAGCAGATTCTCGCGGCGGTCCGGAAAGACCGTGATGCCGGAGCCACGCGGAATCGTGTTGCCGAAGACGAGGGTCGGGAAGCCCTGCTGGACGAAGACGCTGGTCTGTTCGAAGGCGTTCTGGATGTTGATCTCGGTAGCCCGCGGGGCGCCGGGGACGAAGTTGGCGTTGTCGGTGCCGAGGTTATTGGGTTCGCCGTAGAAGAAGCCGCCGCCGGAGCGGATGACCGTTTTGGGCGTGACGCTCCAGGCGAAGCCAAGGCGGGGCGCGAAGTTATTGCGGTCGTTCAGGCAGGCGCAGTCACCGGCCGTGGGGAAGGTGATGCGCTCATCCGCGATGGTGGGGACATTCACCCCGGCGAGCAGGTAGCGGGAGACGCCTTGCTTATCGGGGTCCGGGAAGGTGGCTTTGTAGATAATCTCGTAGCGCAAGCCATAGTTGAGCGTGAAGGTGCGGGAGATCTTCCAATCGTCCTGCACGTAGATGCCCCAGTATTTGTTGTTGATATCTTCGCCCTGATTGGTGCCGTAACTGCCGCCGGAGACCCAGCCCAGGAGCATGTCCGCGAAGCCGTTGCCGGTGTTGCCACGGCTGGTGCCGACATTGGGGTTCTGCGAGGTGAACCGGCCGTCAAATCCGAACTGGCCGCGCCGGAAACGGGAGGCGTTGCGGAACTGATTCGTGTGCCGGTACTCGCCGCCAAACTTGATGGTGTGTTTACCGCGTTGCACGACGGTGCCGTTGTTGAACAGGTAGGTGTTGATGTTGTTCACATTGGGCCAGAAGCTGCGCGGCCCCATCTCAGCGAAGCCGGAGGGCGAGAAGCGCGTCCACCCATTGTTCTTAAAGCCGTCGTTGAGATAGTCGGCCGGAGCGTTCCGGATGCCCAGGTCGGGGTTCTGCCAGGAGTCATACGGGATGTCGAGGATGGTGTTGAACTGCGTCCAGCCGAAGCGGAGTTCGTTGAAGACACTCGGGGTGAGCGAGGAGGTCAGCGAGCTCGCCAGATTGTTGCCGCGCAGGACCACGGACTGGCCCTGGCCGCCCGCCGCCGGGAACGGCAGCACGCCGTTCTCAAGGCGATCCTGATTGCGGCGGCTGAAGCGGGCGAAGAAGCGGTGGCGCTCGCTCAAATTGTGGTCGCCGCGGAAGTCGTACTGATCCGCGTCGTCCGAATCGGACGGGCTGAAGAAGTAGTTGTTCGGCGCATTGTCCAAGCCGGGGATGTTGGAGGCGGGATAGAAGGAGAGGATCCGGCCGACCACGGGATCGAGGCGCGAGCGGGGGATGACGTTATTGGGGAACTGCAGCCGGGCAGCGGTGGCGCCGGTGCCGGAAAGGGTAAGCGGATCGAAGATGTTGCGGCGAATGGCCGGCTGCTGGCTGAAGTCGAAGCGCTCCACCAGATCGCGGCTAGGCACCGACGAGATGAACGAGCGGCCGGTGCGGATGCGCGTGCCCTGATAAGACCCAAAGAAAAACGTCTTGTTCTTGATGGCCGCGCCGCCGAGCGTTGCGCCGAACTGGTTCTGCCGGTAGGTCGGCTTCGCGGCTCCCGAGGCGTTAGCGAAGAAGTTCGCGCCGTCGAGCTTCTCATTGCGGAGGAACTCATAGACGGAACCGTGCAGTTCGTTCGTACCGGACTTGGTGGAGACCAGAACCTTGGCGCCGGCGCGGTAGCCATACTCGGCGCTCATGTTGTTCGTGACGACCTTGAATTCGGTGACCGCATCGACGGGCGGCTTTACGGCCTGCGCCTCGAAACCCAACTGGCCGCCCGAGGTGCGGGAGGAGTTGTCGTTGCCATCGAGCAGCACGTTGTTCTGCGCAATCTGCATGCCGACGGCGGCAAAGGCGCCTTCGCTGCGCGCCCGCGACCCGGCCGCGAGATTGCCCCCGGGCAGGACGCCGGTCGTGAACAAAGCCAATTGCAGGTAGTTGCGGCCATTGAGCGGCATCTCGAGAATGCGCTTCGAGTCAATCACCTGGCCGACTTCGCTGGTTTCCGAGTTGATGAGAACCGCCGAGGCGGAAACGCTGATCGATTCGACCACGGAGCCCGGCTTGAGTTCAAAATCCAGGCGGGCGGTTTGCCCGGTTTCAAGCCGGATCTCATTAATCTTTTGCGCCGCAAAGCCAGCGTTGGACGCTTCCACGCGATACCCGCCAGGCGGCAGCAGAGGCACGGTATAGAGCCCTTCTCCATTGGTGGTAGCGGTCCGAACGGTTTGCGTGGCCACATTGGTGACGGTGACAGTGGCACCCGAGATGGCGGCTTTGGTCGAGTCGGTGACCAGACCTTGAATCGCGGAGTTCTGGGCGAACGAGAGGGAGGCAGCCAGGAACAGAGAGGCAAGCAGACGAGACATAGATTTCCCCATTATAGCCAATCACTCGACAATACCTATCGAGAATTGTATGTTTTGATCACAAAGCGGTACCGTGATTGTGACCCATCCAGCGCTCGGGAACAAGGACCCCTCGGTCAGCGGGCAGGACGAACCGCTTGGCGCCGCGCAAATCTGTGGGAGTATCTGAGGAATGAGACTTCTCCTGGCAGCAGTGACAGCACTTGGGTTGTTCGGACAGACGCCTTCGACGGATACGAAATTCGCGGCGCCGTCGTTTGCCTCCCTGGAAGAATGGAAGGCAAGGCGGGCCGGCCTGCAGAAGCAGGTGCTGTCGGCCACCGGGTTACTTCCCTTTCCCGCACGGAATCCTTTGAACGCGCAGGTCTTCGGCAAGATCACCTACGCGGACTACTCGATTGAGAAGGTCTACATCGAAACGCTGCCGGGCTTCTATCTGGCGGGAAACCTTTATCGCCCGGTCGGGAAGAAGGGGCCGTTTCCGGGCATGCTGGCTCCGCACGGGCATGCGCAGTACGGGCGGCTGGCCGATGATGAGTTGTTCTCGGTACCTTCGCGGGGCATCAACCATGCGCGGCAGGGCTATGTCGTTTTTGCCTACGACATGATCGGGTACACCGACACGGTCCAGTTGCCCCACGTGTTTGGGAACACGCCGAAGGAGCAGTTGTGGAGCTTTGGTCCGCTCGGCCTGCAGACTTGGAACTCGGTGCGGGCGCTCGACTTTCTGCAGACGCTGCCGGACGTGGATAAGGAACGGTTGCTCGTGACGGGCGAATCGGGCGGTGGTACGCAGACGTTTCTGCTGTGCGCCGTTGACGACCGGCCGAAGTGGTCCGCGCCGGTGAATATGATTTCGCTGATCATGCAGGGCGGTTCGCCCTGTGAAAACGCACCGAGCCTCCGCGTCGGCACCAACAACGTGGAGATCGCCGCGTTGATGGCGCCGAAGCCGATGCTCATGGTGGCCGCAACGGGAGACTGGACCCGGAACACCCCGCGCGAAGAGTATCCGGCGATGAAGAAGATCTATGCTCTGTACGATGCCGGATCGCAGGTGGAGACGGTCCAGATCGACGCGCCGCACAACTACAACAAAGCGAGCCGCGAGCAGGTCTACAAGTTCTTCGCTAAGCACGTGCTGGGCGACAGCGACGCGAGCAAGTACAGCGAAAAGCGGATCCGGCAGGAGAAGCTCCCGGATATGCTCGTCTTCCACGGCCGGCCGCTGCCGGCGAACGCGCTCGACCTGAAGGGGCTCTTTGCCCAGTGGGTGGCCGCGGCGGAGAAGCAGAACGCGGCCGAGCGGGACGTGAAGGTGATCCGCGAGCGTTTGACGGTGGCCCTAGGCGTACAATGGCCCGCGCGGGTGGACGCCGCGCCGGGTTCGTTCCGGAAGGGGAAAGGCGGAGCGGTTCTGGCGGTGGGCGGCGCGGGAGCTGCTGACGGCCGCAGCGAATTGCGCATCGACCTGCGGCCCGATACCCCGGCCGCGGCGATGGAGACGCGGAACTATCTGACCTTCAATCGCAGCGACGACGCCAAGCGGGTGCAGGATATCGTGACCGCCGTGGCGTGGCTCCGGCAGCAGGGCGAGACCGACATCACCATCAAGGCCACGGGGAAGGCCGCGGTGCTGGCGACCTTTGCGGCGGCAGCGCTGGAGCCGCGCGTGAAGTTGGAGGCGCCGCTGGGAGCCTTCCGCGGGACGGATGAGGAGATGATCGCCAACTGCTTCGTGCCGGGATTGCAGAAAGCCGGAGGGTTGCAGGCAGCGTTGCGCGTGCTGCGATGAGGCGCGTGGCGGTGATCACCGGCGCCTCGGCGGGATTGGGGGCGGAGTTTGCGCGCCAGTTGCGGGCGGAGGGCTACGAGTTGCTGGTCGTGGCTCGCCGCGCGGAACGGCTGGCGGCGATTGAGGGTGAGCGCTGGGTGGCGGACCTGAGCGGGGAGGCGGAGGTGGAGCGCCTGGCGGCGCATCTGGCATCCCGGGACGACATCGCCCTACTCGTGAACAACGCCGGATTCGGCACGCAGGGCTTCTTCGCGGAGACGGCGCTGGAGGCGCAGATGGCGATGCACCGTCTGCATGTGTTGGCCACGGTGCGGCTGACGCGGGCCGTGTTGCCGCAGATGCTCCGGCGCCGCGCCGGGGCGATCGTGAATGTAAGTTCCGTCGCGGGATTCGGGCGCTCGGCGAACAACGTGAGTTACTGCGCGACCAAGGCGTGGACGAACGCCTTCAGCGAAGGGCTGTGGCTGGAGTTACAAGGAACAGGAGTAAGCGTCCAGGCGCTGTGCCCTGGATTCACCTACACTGAATTTCACGACGTGATGGGGAGCGACCGGGCGAAGCATCCGCGGTGGATGTGGATGGACGCGGCGTTCGTCGTGGAAGAATCGCTGCGGAACCTGGGCCGGCTGTACGTTGTGCCGGGCTGGAAGTACAAGGTGTTCCTTGCGATCTGGACCAAACTGCCCGCGTGGTTGCGCCTGCGGCTCGAACGGCGGTCACCGAACGGGAAAGGCGCGCCCGGGGTTATCAACTAAGAGCTGCCCGGCCCAACCATCCGCCAGCAGGGGCAGAAAGTCGGTGTAGAGATAGGTGTAACCGCGGAAGTTCCCCCCATTCGGCTCCCCGACGTGATACCAGCCTGAGTCCTGCGAGATCAACGTCTGGCCCAACAGATTCCGTTCCGCCATCGCCCGCACACACCGGAGATGATACTCGGCTGAGCGGGGCCCAATGCCATCGAACTCCACCCACGCTCCGGCGCGCGCCACCTTGGCGTGGATCTCCGGGTCCCGCTCGTTCTGCGCATGCACCCAGACGAAGCGGGTCAGCGGGCACTTCACGGCGCTCAGGATTTCGAGTTGTTCGAGCGCAGCCACGCCGTCTCCGGTATGCGACGCCAGCGGCAGGCCGGTCTCGCGGCTGGTGATTGCGGCGGCCTCGACGAGTTTGCGGCTCAGCGGCGGCAGCGGACCCCGGTCGACCCCGATCTTGATAAACCGGGGCTTGGTGCCCTCCACGCCGTTCTTGAATTCGCCGATGAAGCGGCGCGCCAAGCGGTTCGCCGATTCCGACTTGGCATAGTCCGGCAGAAAGATGAATTCGCGGGCTGCGTAGAGGCCGGTATTCGTCCAGAGCTCAACGCCGGAGGCATCCGCCAACCGGCGCAGCAGACGTGGATCGCGGCCCAGAAAATTGGGGGTGCACTCGAGGATCCGGCGGCAGCCGAGGCGAGCCACCTCCTGCAAACGAGGCAGCGCCAGCCGGAACACTTCGTCGGCATTGTAGCGGCCGCGGCTGACCTGGGCCGCGCCGATGAAGTCCACCAGGATGTGCTCATGGACCAACGTGGAAGCTGGCGGCGGAGCCACCAGAGAGGCGAGAAAATCACGGCGTCGCATTTCCATATGATATGGGGATGCGTATTGTTTTGTGGCTGCTCCCTTCGCTCCTCTTCGCCCAAGCCGACTGGCGAACCTACCGCGGAGGACCCGAGCAGACCGGATTCTCGAACCTCAAACAGATCACCAAGGCGAACGTGGCCAAGCTGCAGCCGGCCTGGAGCTTTGACACGGGAGACGCCGAAAAGGGCACCGAGATCCAATGCAACCCGCTCGTCATCGACGGCGTGCTCTACGGCAGTTCAGCCAAGCAGAAGATCTTCGCGCTCAACGCCGCCACCGGCCAGCCGCTCTGGCAGTTCGACCCCAGCGGCGGCAAGCCCGCGCGCGGCCGCAACCGCGGGCTGGTGATGTGGCAGGAGGGCAAGGAGCGCCGGTTGCTGTTCACGTGGCGGAACTGGCTCTTTGCACTCGATCCGGCGACCGGCAAGCTGATTGAAACCTTTGGCCAGCAGGGCCGCGTCGATCTGCGGGAGGGCCTGGGCCGGGATCCCGAACGGGTTTCGATTTCGGCGCCCACGCCGGGGATCCTCTACAAAGACATGCTGATCCAAGGTTCGCTCGTGCCCGAAGGGCTGCCCTCAGCGCCGGGGGATATCCGCGCCTACGACGTCCGGACCGGCGCCATCCGCTGGAGCTTCCATACGCTGCCCCGCCCCGGCGAACCCGGCTATGAGACTTGGCCGAAAGACGCCTGGACCTATGCCGGCGGCACAAACTCGTGGCCGGGCCTGGCGCTCGATGAGAAGCGCGGCATCGTCTTCGCCCCCACCGGGTCGGCCTCGTTCGACTTCTACGGCGCCAACCGCCACGGCAATAACCTCTACGCCAACTGCCTGCTCGCCCTCGATGCCGCGACCGGCAAACGCAAATGGCATTTTCAGTTCGTCAAGCACGACGTCTGGGACCGCGACCTGCCCGCCCCGCCTACCCTGGTCACCGTGAAGCGCAACGGCAAGTCCATCGACGCCGTCGCGCAGATCACCAAGTCCGGCCACGTCTTCGTCTTCCACCGCGAAACCGGCGAAAGCCTGTTCCCGCTGACGACGGTGGATACCCCGGATAGCGATGTCGAAGGCGAGAAACTAGCCCGGCAGCAGGTATTGCCGCTGAAGCCCGCGCCTTTCGCGCGGCAGGAACTCACCGAAGACATGATCCCCAACCCCGTGGCGAAGGCGCGTTTCCGGCAGATCCGGAGCGGACCGCAGTTCACGCCGCCCAGCAAAGAAGGCACCGTCGTCTTCCCCGGCTTCGATGGAGGCGGCGAATGGGGCGGCGCGGCCTTTGACGCGTCAACCGGCCTGCTCTACATCAACGCCAACGAGATGCCCTGGATCCTCCGCCTGGTGCCCCGTCCAGCGGCCAAAGGGGCCACCTCCGCCCGTACACTCTACATACAGAACTGCGCCGCCTGCCATCGGGAGGACCGCGCCGGGAGTCCGCCCGAATTCCCGCAACTCGCCAAGCTGGACCCCGCCAAGCGGGCCGACCACGCCCGGATTATCGCCAAGGGCCAGGGCCGGATGCCCGGCTTTGGCCATCTGCCTCCGGCGCAGCAGGAAGCGATTCTCGAATACCTGCTCACCGGCAAGGATGCAGCCGCCACCGCCGCTTCCGGCAACTCCCTGATCGAACAGGCCTACCAGACCGACGGCTACAACAAGTTCCTCGATCCGGACGGCTACCCGGCCGTGAAGCCGCCCTGGGGCACGCTGAACGCCATCAACCTGAACACCGGCGAGTACGCTTGGCGGCAGCCCTTTGGCGAGTTCCCCGCCCTGGCGGACAAGACCACCGGAACGGAGAACTATGGCGGGCCGCTGGTGACCGCGGGCGGCGTGCTCTTCATCGGCGCCACCAACCACGACCGTCAGTTCCGGGCCTTCGACAAGGACACCGGAAAGCTACTCTGGAAAACCACGCTTTCGGCCGGCGGCAACGCCACGCCCGCCACGTACCTGGTGAACGGTAAACAGTACGTGGTGATCGCCGCCGGAGGCGGCAAGAGCGGCGCCCCGAGCGGAGGCATCTACCACGCCTTCGCGCTACCCTAGCGCATCAGGTAAAGCCGGCACAATTGCACGAAGGTGGTCGCCAGGGACTTCACCCGAAAGAACTGGGACCGCCCGTGCAAACGGGGGTAGTGGCCCACCGGAAGCTCCACCACATCCATGCCGGAGCGCTCAAGAAGCTTTACGAGCTCCACGCAAATCGTGCCGCTCGACGAGCGCAGCGGCTTCTCTTCGAGCAGCGCGCGCCGGAACAGACGGAAATCGCAATCAATATCGCGAAGCCGGACACCAAACAGGAAACGCGCGAACTGGTTGTAGACCGCGCCGATCACCTTGCGATGCCAGGGATCCTGGCGAGCGATCTTGTAGCCGTTGACGAGCCCTACGTGCGGCTGCATGGCTCCGAGCAACGCGGGGAGATCACCGACATCGTACTGACCGTCACCGTCGGTGTAGAAGATGAAATCTTTCGTCGCCTCGGAAAATCCGGTCCGCAACGCCCCACCGTATCCCTTGTTTTCGGGATGGGTAATCACCCGCATCCGGGGGCCATACTGCACCCGGAGCTCCTCGAGAACCGCACCGGTATCATCGGCGCTCCCGTCGTTGACCACGATCACTTCAAAGTCTTCGACGAACTCGTCGAGAACCGCAAAAGTCTTTGCAATCAGTGGCGGAAGGGAGGGGGCATCGTTATACGCCGGGAAGAAAACGCTCAAGCTGTGAGCGAAACGCACAAAGGGTGCGATGGTCGCCGGCGGACGGGCTGACGCTGTCTTAGGCATTGCGGGTGAAAAACCACGATACCCGATCAAAAGTTGCGCCGTCCATACTAGATCCACTGTAAAGAAATATTAAATTTACGAAACAATTCCCCGGCGGACCGCGCTGAGAACCAGTTCGGCGGCGCTATGCAGGCCCAACTTCTCCATAATCCGGGCTCGATGGGTCTCAATGGTGTGGAGGCTCAGGCTCAATTGGTGGGCGATTTCCTTATTGCTATTCCCCTCCGCCAGGAGTTGGTAGATGTGCCGCTCCCGGTCCGTCAGGCGCTCGTAGCGGTCATCAACCGACTCATTGGGATGGCGCAGACGGACAAACCGGTCGACTTCCGGACTGAAGAACCGGCGGCCGCGGCGAACGGCCAGAATGGCGGCGATCAACTCCTCCTCGACGCAATCCTTGAGGACATACCCATTGGCGCCCTCCCGCACCGCCCGCAGGACGTACCGCTCATCGGCGTGCATGCTCAGCATCAGCACGGCGACGTTCGGGGCATTGCGCCGGAGTTGGGCGAGGGCTTCGAGGCCGTTTAAGCCCTTCATGCCCACGTCGAGCACGGCTAGGTCCGGCCCGTGTTCCACCGCTAGGTTCACGGCTTCAACGCCGGTGCTGGCTTCCGCCACCACCTGCAGGCCTGGCTGGGTCTCCAGGATCCGGCGCAGGCCTTGACGGACCAGCGTATGGTCATCGGCAAGCAGGATACGAAACGCCATTAGGTATAGGCCTCCACGGCAGGCGCCGCTTCAATCGGCAGGCGAACGGCAATCCGGGTGCCCGCATTCGGCCGCGACTCCACGGCGAGAGTGCCGCCCAATTTCTGCGCTCTCTCCTTGATCCCGAGAATACCCGTTCCTTGGGACGGCAGCCCCCGCTCGCTCAGCGGGAATCCGACGCCGTCGTCCTGCACCTCCAGCACCAGGGAGCGCTCGTCCTGCGCCAGCACGACCCGCACGTTCCGCGCTTGCGAGTACTTCTCGCAGTTATGCAGAGCCTCCTGCGCAATGCGGAAGATGCAGGTTTTAGTCACATCGGAAAGGGTTTCGCCGAGATCCGCCCCGTCGAACTCCGTCCGGATACCGGACCGGCGGCTGAAATCCTCGAGTTGCCACTGGAGAGCGGCGCCCAGCCCGAGGTCATCGAGCAGGCTAGGCCGCAGGAGGAGAGAGATGTCCCGGACCATGCGGACGGTGCGTTCGGCAAGTTCGCGGGCCCGGGCCAGGCGCACCCGGGCGTCGCTATCGGGTAATACGGACACCGCGTGGGAGATCTCCATGCGCAGGGCGGTGAGGGACTGTCCGACTTCATCATGCAGTTCGCGCGAAAGCGAACGGCGCTCCTCCTCCTGGATCTCGAGCAGCCGGGTGGAGAGTTTTTCGAGTTCGAGCGAATGCACGTAACGCTCCCGCTCGACGCGCGTGGCGATCCGCAGGCTGAAAAAGGCGACCGCCGCGCCGATTGCCAGCGAGGCAATTAGCAAAAAGACCAGCGTTCGCGTGGCCCCCGCTCTCTCGGTGAGATACCGGTCCTGCGCCGCTACGAGTTCCCCGCGGCCATCGCTGCGAACCTCTTCAAGAAGCGCGAACGCAGAGAGCCGCCGCGGCACAAGAACCGTTTCGATGTACGAGTTTGGAGAGCCCGGCACCCCACGCAGTTCGTGGAGGAACGTCGCTAACTCCTGGGGCAGACGCAGCGACTCCACCACGACCGGGTCGAGGGTGTGGAGCTTGGCGAGTGCCTGTTGGCCCTGCGTCTCCAACTCTTGCACGCGAGTGGCAAAACGCTCCTGACCGGCGGCAGAGGGACTCAGAAAATAATCGCGCGAATAGATACCGCCCAACCATACGGCGCGGCGAAAGGTCGTGATGGCTTCGTCTTTTTCAAGGAAGCGGCGGTAGGCGGCCTGTTGCTCGGGTCCCCCCACGGTCTGGAGTTGGAACGCTTCAAACGCAGAGGCAGCCAGCAGAAGAAGGATCGCGACAAACCCGCCGCGAAGGACGAACAGGCTGTTGGACGACTTCTTCATGGGCACTCTCCTCTCCAGAATATCCCCTCTGGGACAGCCCGCCGGAGCGGGGTACAGGATTCGCAGTATTGCGGCTTGGTGACAGAAAGCATGTACTAACACTTCCCCTCTCTCATGAAACTTGCAGCGCAGTCGGCGTCCGTGAAGCGCGCCCAAATCGAATTTCACAACTTTGCCTCACTGGGGGAGCCGGAACGGGCCCTGGGCATCTACGCCGAAGAGAACGCCCGCCGGGCCGCGTTTCTCCGCACTCATTTGGAGTATGCCGGCTCGCTGTCGCCGTTTCTCGAGATTGGGGCCAACGCCGGCCATTCGTCTTACATGCTGGTGAACGAGTTTGGCGCCGAGGGCTTTGCTTCCGACCTCTCGGCCGACTCGCTGCGCCACGGCGTTGCTCTGGTGGACGCCTGGCGTCTCCCGCGGTCCCCCATCCGCCTGGCCGCCGATGCGCTGCACCTGCCTTTCGCCGACGGGTCGCTGCAATGCGTCATGGCGTTTCAAATGCTCAGCCAGTTTCTGGATCTCGAGAGCGTCTTCCGGGAGGTTGTCCGCGTGCTGCGGCCCGGCGGCGTGTTTGTTTTTGCGGAAGAACCCGTGCGGCGGCGGATAACTTTGGGCTTGTACCGTTGCCCCTATCCGGACACGATGAAGCCGTGGGAGCGACGGCTGCATCAGTGGGGCCTGCTGGGATATCTGGTGCGCGACGTCATTGGGGCGCATCAGGAAGAAAGTTTCGGCATCCGGCAAAATCACACGATGGTGCTCGAAGATTGGCGGACCCTCGTCGAGCGCCATTTCGCCGGCTGGGAGTATGAACTGTACATCCCGGAGAGAGGGTGGGGTGAACAGTGGGGCAAGCGTTGGTTCGGTGCGGGCTTGGGCGGCACCCTGGCAGCCGTCTGCAAGAAAGCCGGTACGGCCGGCGCCACCAGCCAGCCCCTATGGCAACTCCTCCGCTGCCCCGATTGCCATGGGTCCCTGGAGCGCGACCCCCAGGCCACCCTGCGCTGCCACTGCGGTTACGGCGCCCCACTCGAAGACGGGGTGTTTAACCTGCTGGGCTCGAGCGATAAAGAGCAGCTTTATCCCGGCGACCGGGACGACATTATCGACTTTTCCCGGGACAATCACGAACAGCGTTTGGGGTCCGGCTGGTCTGAATTGGAGGGGGTTTACGGCAACAAGTTCCGCTGGATCGGAGAGCGGGCCGAAGCGCGGCTGACGAACTTGCGCGGCGGCGCCCAACGGCTGCGGATCCGCGGACACGCGCATAGCCAGGCCTTCGCGAACGGGGCGGCGCCATGGATCCGGGTGACCGTTAACGGCCATCCGCGGCAGGATTGGAAGCTCGAAAGAACGGGCCTCTTTATCCTCGAAATAGACCTGCCGGCCGCACCGGAATATGCGCTCGAAATCCTGGCGGGACCGCCCTGGACCGTACCCACCGACGACCGGACCTTCACCGTGAATCTGTCCATGATCCGGCTAGACCCTCTCGATTGAACGCCACGCCGAGACCAGGCCGGTCCGGAACCACGTATTGGGCGCCGTCCAGAGTAATGGGCTCGGCAAGATACCGGTTAGCCACTTCGAGCACCCGGGGATTGTACTCGCAAAGCCGGCTGTTGGGCAGGGCGGCGGCCAGATGCACGGCCGCCAGAATCTGCGGCGCCAACGCAATGCTGACGTGCGGCACCAGCCGCTTCGCCACCTTGCCGATCGCCACCGACTCGGTGATGCCGCAACGGCCCAGGTCTGGCTGCAGGATCTTCGTGAAAGCGAGAAACGGCTGCAACTCATACCGCGTCCGGTAGCTCTCCCCCAGCGCCAGCGGCGACCGCGCGCGGCGCACCCACCGGTGATGCTCCTCGGTATCCTCCGGCGGAAACGGACACTCCATCCAATCCAGATCCAGGTCCAGCCCCGCACCCGAAGGAAGGTGCCACAGGGCATCAACCGCGAAGCGAACCCCCGGGAACCCGGACTGGAAGAGCCGCACCCGGCGGTCGAGCTCCGGCCACGACTCTTCAAGGTACACCTTGAACAGGCGAAATCCGCGGTCGACATGCTCGCGGATAAACGCCATGCGCTCGTCGTCGGTTGCCCCGGCGACCCCGGACACGTACGCCGGCACCCGATTCGCGGTTCCGCCCAGCAACCGGCTCACCGGCTGACCAGCCAACTGCCCCGCCAGGTCCCACAGGGCAAGGTCGATTCCCGCCATGGCATCCAGTTGGTAGCCGCCGGTCTGGCCGCGGACGCGCATTGTGCTATAGAGCAATTCGCGGATCTCGGCAATCTCCGCCGCGGACCCCGCAAAGGGGCGGCCGGCCAGCAGCGGTGCGAACAGCAGTTCAATAATCGTGCAGGCCACTTCGGGCACCAGCGGCGCCTGGGCTTCTCCCCACCCGGTCATCCCGTTGGCCAGATCGATCCGCACCAGCGCCGTTTCGAAGTCCACCGGATACAGCACCGGATAGGCCGTGGACCAGCGATAGCGGCCGTCTCCGCTCACCGCAGTGGGCGAACCGGCCAGTCCGCGGGCGGCCTGGGTATCGCGGGGAATCCGAACGGGAATGGCGGTTACTTTTTCAATGCGCATGAGTTCTCCGAATGTTGATAATTGAAATGGGAGCTGAATGAAACTTCGCCGACTGACCCGGAAGCGCGCAACCGATGAAGTGTATGAGGCGCTGCGTGATGCGATTCTGACGCGAGGTTTCAAGCCCGGCGAGCGGCTGCAGGTCGAAGAGATCGCCAACAAACTGGGGGTTTCCTTGACCCCCGTGCGCCACTCCGTCCAGCGCCTCTGCACCGAGGGGCTGATTGAGATCCGGCCGCGATCGGGCACGTTCGTCGCTACCCTGACGGTCGAGGACATCCAATCGACGTTTGAAGTACGGTGCGCCCTCGAGTGCCTGGCCGCGGAACTGGCCGTTTCGCGGCTGACCCGGGCCGTCGAGCAGGAGTTCGGCGAGTTGCTCGACCTGTTGCGGAAGCCGGTCAATGACGAAGAGGCGCTGCGGAAGCATGAGGAAGCCAATAGCGACCTGCACCAGACGTTGCTGCAAGCTTCGGGCAACAAGCGCCTGGAAGAGGTCTACGCGGGTTTGAACGCGCATTTGACGATTGCACGGATCCACGCATCGGAGAGTCGCAAGGCGGAGACAGCGTTTCAAAGTAAAGAGTGGTTGGCGAGATTTCAACAGGAACAGGCCGAACACGACGAGATTGTGGCGGCGTTACAGGCTAAGGATGTGAAGCGGGCGCAGGAGGCGCTGCGGAAGCATATTTACCGGGCTAAGGATGCGATGATTGCGTCGTTTGCAGCGGTGTCCGCACCAGCCAGCGGACGAGCAGGTAAGAGAGCGGATGCAGCAGCCCCATCAAAACGAAAACGCTCGCATAACTGAATTGGACCACCATCCAGCCCGTTAGCGCGGTAAACAATGTGCCGCCCAAGCCGTTGCCAAAGGCCAGCAGGCCGGACACGGTGCCCACCACCTCCCGGGGATAAATGTCGTTCGTCAGGGTGGCTTGGTTCGTTTTCCAGCCCATGTGGGCGAACGTGACCACGCAGATCAGCGCCAGGGAGACCGTGCGGCTCTCGACAAAGCCGACGGCCATTGAAAGCGGCATCAGCGCCGCAAACGGCAGCATCCACGCCAGACGCGCATCCACGGGACTCCACCCGCGGCGGATGAGCTGCCCGGACAGCCAGCCGCCGGCCAAACTGCCGACATCGGCCGTCAGATAGGGCATCCAGGCGAGCATGCCCATCTCGGCCACCGTAAATCCCCGCTGGTCCACCAGATACTTGGGGAGCCAGAACAGGTAAAACCACCAGACCGGGTCCGAAAGGAACCGCGCCGCCAGAAGTCCCCACGTTTGGCGGTATCGCAGCATCTCCTGCCAGCGGCGTTGCGGACCCGCGGGAACGGGCAACGCCTCGGCGTGGCGGGTGACCAGCAGCCACGGCACGAGCCACAAGATCCCGAGAGCGCCCGTGGCCACGAACGCCCAACGCCAGCCATAGTGAAATGCCAGCACCGTAATCACCGGCGGCGCAATCACGGCGCCCACGCTGGCTCCCGCCTGAATCAAGCCGTTCACAAAGGCCCGGTCCTTCGGCGCGTACCATTCGGAGACCCCCTTGAACGCCGCCATGAAGTTTCCGCTCTCTCCGGCGCCGAGCAGGAAACGGAACGCCCCCAGCGACCACGGACCGCGCACCAGGGCATGGAGCATATTGGCCGTGCTCCACCAAACCATGAAGAGGCTCAGCGACCGCCGGGTGCCCCAGCGGTCCACCACAAATCCCGAGCCCACATACATCACCGTATAGGCGGCCAGAAAGGCCGTCAGCACATTCGAATACTGTTGGTCGGAGATGCCGAGTTCTTTCGTTAAGGTCGGCGCCAGAACCGAGAGCGTCTGCCGGTCAATGTAGTTAATGACCGTCGACAAGAAGAGGAGAACGGCGATGCCCCAACGCCACGGGGACATGCCTAGACTGCCACGCCGGCGCGAATCCGTTCCCGCAGGAACCGCAGTTCGGCCAGCGACACGGCATCAAGCGACGCCGTGGGGTGGCGGACCCGGGCCGAAGCAATAATGCCTTCGGACACGAGATTGTGCTTCATGGCCGAGACGCCCAAACCGGGTTGGAGTTCGAAGCGGAGCAGCGGCAGAATGCGTTCAAACTCGCTCCAGGCGGCTGGGAGATTCTGCGACTCGAGAGCGTTCCAGATGGCCACCAGTTCGCGGGTCAGGTCGCTGCCGGGCATCTGGCCGCGCGCGCCTCGCTGATACTCCTCAATGAAGAATTGACAGTTGAGCCCGCCGAAAAGAGTCAGCGAGTCGCCCGCGGCGGCGTGGAGGGCGGATGTTTTGGGGGCCGTGGGTGGCGCCTCCACCTTCACCAACTGCACCTGCTCGATCTCCCGCGCCATCCGCGCGAGCAGCGGGACGGGAAGCGGCACCTGGGTCAGGAGCGGCGCGTCCTGCACCATGATCGGAATCGAGACCGCTTTCGAAATCTCGCCGAAGTAGTGCAGCAGTCCGTCGCCGTCGGTCTTCAGGTAGTACGGCGGCAGAATCATCAAACCGTCCGCCCCCAGATCCTCCATCTCCTTTGAAAGGGCGACGGCGGCATCGGTGCCGGTGTGGCCGGAGGAAGCAATCAGCGGAACGTGCGGGCCGGCTTCCCGGCGAATAAGCCGCATCAGCGCAATCCGCTCTTCGGTCGAAAGGGTGTACCCTTCGCTCGCGTTGCCAAAGAGCCCGAGCCCATGCGCACCCTGCTCGAGCAGGTAGTGCACAAGGCGGGCCTGACTCGTATAGTCCACTTGGCCCGCATCGTCGAAGGTGGTGCAAAGGATCGGGAAGACCCCGCGGAGTTGCTTCTGCATTCTGAAATTTTATATCACAGCGGAGCCACCCGCGTCCCGATCCGGACTACGGCACGCGCCGCGCCCCCACGACCTTCCAGGGGCTCGTGAGACCCGAGACCGTATTGGCGGCCGTCCAGATGCCGACCGACGGGCCAAACCCGGACTTGAAGAGGGTGTTTAAGGTCAACGTCAGGGTATTGCCCACCGACGTCGCGCTCGAACCCTCCGCCGAAATCCGGCATTGCGAATTCTCGATCGTATTCTGCCCGCTCAGCGGAATCGACTGGGCCGTCGTGCCATCGCCGTTATCCGGGAAGAGGAACAGGAGATTCCCCGGTCTGAAATAGGCGACGTAACACGCCCGGGCGCCGTCCACCGCCGTATTGACGAGCGCCCACACCGTTTGGATATTGTCGGTGGAGGTGACGTCCTGGTACGTGTAGGAGATCGTCGCCGAGGCCGTGTCGCCCGATCCCGGATTGGCATCCACCGAACGGGGGAACGCAATCAGCGATTCCGGAACAATCGAGACCCCCGCCGTGCGCCACCCCGAGGAAGCGTTCGTAACCGACTGGCCCGCCAGGTAGACCACCTTATTCCCCATGAAATTGGGAGTAAATGTCACGTTCAGCGTCAGCGTGAGCGTATTACCCGAGACGGTGGCCGACGATCCACCACCTTGGATCGTGCACTGACTGTTACTGACGGACCCGGCGCCGCCGAGGATCAGCGGAGCCGACAGGCCGCTATCCGTGCCGCCGTCGTTAACCAGGTAAAGCACCCCGAGCGGCTGGGAGTAGGCGATGTAACAGGCGCCGCTACCGACCAGCGCCGAGTTAATAAGCGCATTGACGACTCCAATCTGCGACACCGCATCCTGATGCGTGTAAGTGAAGGTGAAGATCTGGGTCATGCCCGAAGAGACGAAGGGAGCGGTGCCGGTGGTCGACGGCGCAATCGGACCGACCCGGCGTACGCGATGGCCAGCCGCTTCAGCGATCACAAAAGCGCCCGTCGCGGTGACGGCAATGCCCGTCGGAGCGTTCAGTTGCGCGAAGGTCGCGTTGTTGCCATCACCGGTCGAACCGGCAGTGCCGTTGCCTGCCTCCGTCGAGATCAACCCGGCCGGCGTGACCTTCCGAATCCGATGGTTCGTCGTGTCGGCGATCAGCAGGTTCCCGGAAGCTTCCACCGCGATACCCTGCACGTTTCCCAGCCGGGCGGACGTCGCCGCCCCCCCATCGCCCGAATAGCCTAACTGGTTCGAACCGGCCACGGTCGAAATGATGCCGGCCGGAGTCACCTTCCGCACCTTGCCCTGGAACTCGCCGATGAACAGGTTGCCGGCGGAGTCGATCGCCAGACTCGTGGGACCCGCCAGACCCGCCGCATTGGCTTGGCCGCCGTCGCCCGTTGAAAAGAAGTTTCCATTGCCCGCGTAGTTGCTGATGATGCCAGCAGGCGTCACCCGGCGGACGCGCAAACTGCCGAGTTCTGCGATGTACAAGTTGCCCGCCGCATCGAGAACGACATCGCTGGGAGAATCCAACCGCGCCGTGATGGCGGTTCCGCCGTCGCCGGAATTACCCTGCTGGCCATTCCCCGCGTACGTGCTCACCTGGCCGCTCGGGCTCACGCGGCGGATGCGGTGGTCATCCGTATCGACGATATACAAGGTACCGTCGGGTGCAGCCACCATACGGCGGGGCGAGCGGAATTGGGCATTCGCCGCGCTCGCGCCGTCGCCGGAATAACCGGACACACCACTGCCCGCATAGGTAGTGATCACGCCCAGCGGGCTCACGCGGCGAATCCGGAAATTCGCCGTATCGGCAATATAGGTATTTCCCGCCGCATCGAAGGCGACCCCGGAGGGCCCAGCGAGCAAGGCGGAGGTAGCCGGCCCATTATCTCCCCCGAACCCGGTAACACCTGTCCCGGCCAAGGTCGAAATCGTTCCTTGCGCCCAGATCACACTACAGGAGCCGAGGAGCAATCCGGCGGCAAGAGAAGAAAGTTTCATGACTAAGTACCTTCTCAGCAGCATAACACTGCTGGAAAGATACTTAAGAAGGTTTCCCGAGCAGGGTGTCGAGTTGCTCCACCACCATCGTCATCATCACGATCTCGCCGCGGAGTTGGTCCGTCGCCATGGCGGCATCATGGTTCGCCTCCGCGTTCTTCTGAACAACGGATGAGACTCCCTGCAGCGCGGTGGCGATCTGGTCCATCGAAGCGGTTCGGTCAAGGGCTCCTTGTTGCAGCAGCGAGGCCGAGTTGTCGATGGAAGCCGAACCGGCCAGGATGTCGCGAAACGCTTGCGCGACCTCGTCGGTGCGGGCGGAGCCCGCAAGCGCCGTGGCCTTGGCCTCCTGCATGATGGTATCTGTCTCTTCGGCGGCGGCGGCACAGCGCCGGGCGAGAACGCGAACCTCATCGGCCACCACCGCAAAGCCCTGTCCGTGCTCCCCGGCCCGCGCGGCCTCAATGGCGGCGTTCAAGGCGAGCAAGTTGGTCTGGAACGCAATCTGTCCAATGATGCTCACCGCCACCCGGACCCGCTCCGAGGCACTCTGAATCTGCTCCATCGCAGTACGCAACCCGGAGATTGCGAGATTGCCCTGGTTGATGTCGCTCGACAGGCCGGCGATCCCCTTGGCGATGCTGACCGTTTCCTCGCGCTCCCGGTGAGCGCGGTCCCGGCTCTCCTGCATCATGGCCGCAATCTCCTCAACGGATGCCGCTTGTTCGGAAGCGCCCGAGGAAATGTCTGCACTCACGCCGGCGACGGAGTCGGCCGTCGTCTGCATCTGATGCGCTCCCGCGTTCAGCGTTTCGGCTGCCGCCCGAATCTCACTGGTAATGCTGATCGGGACCTGAATCGCGATGAACATACCCAGAATGTAAAATGCTCCCGTAATCAGCAGCGCCAGCAGAATCTTTCGTTCGTAGGCAGCTTGCCGCATGGCGAGCAGGACATCCAATTCGTCCAACCCAGTTTCGGCGAATCGACTGAACTTCTCGGCAACCTCTCGACGATTCCCGTTCTTGGCGGACAAAGCCCGTTCCAACTCCTGGATCACCCCGGGCAGGCGCGCCTGCAAAGAGGGACTCACCCCATAGAAATTCTCGTCCTCCTTTACCGCCGCCCGCGCCGAACGAAGGAGTTGCTCGCGTAGGGCCGCCGAATCCGGCTGCACCGCCAGTTGCGGCAACACGAGGCCCACCGCATCCATCAAATTGTATGCGTCCAGGCTCGGGTCGAGAATCAGGTAGCTGTCATCCATCAACTGCCGCAGCGCGCGCTGCGACTCGCCGGAGTTGTCCGCGCCAGAGATGATTCGGGCCAGTAATGGACGCGACGCCTCCACCCCGGTGCGCTCCCGCGCCGCAAAACGAATCTCCTGATACAAGGAGGAGACGACGAAGTAGGTGGCGGCTAGCACCGGAAGGCTCAACAGCACCACGGCGAGCCACATTCGACTATCGAGCGGCAATTTTGCGAGAAGCAATCGGGTAGGTACTGCCGGATTTAGCGACCAATTGCGGAATCTGCGGTTCGTCACACAGTCCATATCGGTCGGCTTCGTTTTCAGCAAGAGGAAAATTTGGGGCCAGTAATTTACTTGCCAAGGGACCGCAGCGATGATACCGTCGAAAAAGGACGTGGATTGATTTAGGGTCGGTGGTTTCCACCCGCCTTGCTAATTGCAACCACTTTAAAAAGTGCTAAAGGAGTTAAGACCTATGCGGCCAGGCGAAGTCCTGTGTGGCTCGGGCGGCGAGCTTGTCATGGTCCGGGTGATGGTATCGGCCAAAGACCTGGAAGAGGTGTTAGAGACGTTGGCGGAGCTTGATTTTCCCGTCAACCCGGAGTTGTTCCACCGGGGAGCGGAGACGACCATCGAGTTCCCCGCGTATTCGGGAAAGCTCCCGCAGATCTTCGCGGTGCTGCGAGATAAAGGCGCCCTCGAAACCGTCTCGATGCTCGCCGAAATCGGGCTCTAGCCCCCGTCAGGCCTCGCCGCACCGCCGCGCCGCCATCTTCCGGCGGAGAGCCTCCATCAGTCGGCCCTCCACTTCACTCGGAATCGCTTGCGGCTCCATGCCTTTGAAGACCTTCATGGTCTTCTTGCAGGTATCCACCACCACCCAGCAATTGGGGCACTCGTTGATGTGCTTCTCCAGTTGCGCCCGCAGCAGCGAATCGGTCTCCTCGTCCAGGAAGGCGTTGAGCTCGGTTAGAAATTCTTTACATGTAAGCAAGCGCGTCGTCTCCCTTTCGCTTGAATACCCTTGTCAGGCGTTCTCGTAACTGCAGGCGAGCCCGGAGCAGCCTGCTCTTTACCGCGGGAATGGAGAGGTCGAGCGCTTCGGCCGTCTCCTCCGTGGATAACTCCTCCACGTCCCGCAACTGAAATACCACGCGGAACGCGGGCTTCAAATTCTGAATGGCCTCGTCGAGGATCTGCCGCAGTTCCGTCTGGCCATACTTCTGTTCGGGGTCGCCGTCCCAAACCGCGATCTCCCGGGTCACCTGCTCTTCGCCGGTGTCGATCTCCTCGTCAAGCGACACCGTCTTGTCGCTGCGGCGCTTCCGCAACTTCATCAAGGCCTCGTTGACGGCAATCCGCACCACCCACGTGTAAAACTTCGAATCGCCGTGGAAGCTGTCGAGATGGGTGTAGGCTTTCAAAAACGCGTCCTGCAACACATCCTCGGCGTCCTCGTCGTTTTGCGTGATGTTCTTGGCCAGGCGGAAGATCTTCCGGTTGTAGCGATTGACGAGAGTGGAAAACGCAGCGTCATCGCCCTGGCGGGCGAGTTCCACGAGTGCGGATTCATCAGTCAGCTGCTGCCCGTTGGCGGTTTCCATGCGCGGTTTCTTATCATACCAGCCGGGCCGGAATCCGGGGAGTGCGTGGGGATGGGCCAAACCGGTCATATGGTACTCTGATGTTTACTCTCCTCCTTTGGATTCAGCCCTTTGAGCGCCGAATCCGCCGAAGTAAACACCTCATGTCCAGTATTGTGATCACGCTGCCGGACGGCAGCCAGAAGAGCGTTCCCGCCGGATCGCGTCCGCTTGATGTCGCCAAGGCGATCAGCCAGCGCCTGGCCGACGATGCCATCGCCGCCAAGGTGAACGGGGAGATGTACGACCTCACCCGCCCCCTCGATGGCGACGTCAATCTCCAGATCCTCACGACTCGCGACCCCGAAGCCCTCGAAGTCTACCGGCACTCCACCGCCCACCTGCTGGCGGCCGCCGTGCTCGAAATCTGGCCGGACACCCAGCTTGGCATCGGGCCGCCCATCGAAAACGGCTTCTACTACGACTTCGACAAGACCGTCCCCTTCACCGCCGACGACCTTGAAAAGATCGAAGCGAAAATGTGGGAGATCCAGGCGCGCGACCTGACCTACGACCGCGTCATGACGGAAAAAGAGGAGGGGCTCAAAAAGTACGCCAACCTCTGGATGAAAAGCGAGCTGATCGCCGAACGCGCCGGCGAAACCTTTAGCGAATACACCCTCGGCCCCACCTTCATCGACTTCTGCCGCGGACCGCACCTGCCCTCCACCAAGAAGATCAAGGCCTTCAAGCTGCTCCACCTCGCCGGCGCCTACTGGAAAGGTGACGAGCATAACAAGCAGTTGCAGCGCATCTACGGCACGGCTTTCTTCTCGAAGAAGGAGCTTGACGAGTTCATCGCCCGGCAGGAGGAGGCCAAGCGCCGCGACCACCGCAAGCTCGGCACCGAACTCGACCTGTTCAGCATTCAGGAACTCGCCGGACCCGGCCTGATCTTCTTCCACCCCAAGGGCGGCATCATCCGCAAGACGCTCGAAGACTGGATGCGCGAAGCCTATCTCGAACGCGGCTACTCGCTCGTCTACACGCCCCACGTGGCCCGCCGCGACCTCTGGAAGGTCTCCGGCCATGCCAACTTCTATAGCGAGAACATGTTCAAACCGATGGAGCTGGACGACGCCGAATACCAGCTCAAGCCGATGAACTGTCCTTGCCACATCCTGATCTTCGCCAACTCCCCGCACAGCTACCGGGACCTGCCCGTACGCCTCGGCGAACTCGGCACGGTCTATCGGTACGAACGCAGCGGCACCATGCACGGCCTGCTCCGCGTCCGCGGCTTCACCCAGGACGACGCGCACATCTTCTGCACCCCGGAGCAGATTGAAAGCGAAGTGGTCGGCTGCCTCGAATTCGCCATTCACACGCTCCATACCTTCGGCTTCACCGAGTACGAAGCCGAACTCTCCACCTGGGACGACGGCGCCAGCGGCAAGTACGACGGCACGCCCGAACTCTGGGCCCTCGCCGAAAAGGCACTCTTCGCCGCTACCGAGAAGGTCGGCATGAAAGCGAAGCTGATGAAGGACGAAGCCGCCTTCTACGGACCCAAGATCGACGTCAAGCTCGTCGACGCTATTGGCCGGAAGTGGCAGCTATCGACCGTCCAGTTCGACTTCACCCTCCCGCAGCGCTTCAAGCTCGAATACACGGCCGAAGACGGCAAGAAGCATCAGCCGCTGATGGTCCACCGCGCCCTGTTCGGCAGCGTCGAACGCTTCTTCGGCATCCTCGTCGAACACTACGCCGGCGCCTTCCCGGTCTGGCTCTCTCCGGTCCAGGTGGCCGTCCTGCCCATCACCGACAAGCAGAATGACTACGCCCGCGAAGTGGTCGCCAAGCTCGAAGCCGATGGCGTGCGCGTGACGCTCGACGAGCGCAACGACAAAGTGAACGCCAAGATTCGCGACGCGCAGATGCAGAAGATCCCCTACATGCTGGTCATCGGCGGCCGCGAAGCCGAGAACGGCAACGTTTCCGTGCGGCACCGGAAGCAGGGCGATCTCGGCGTCAAACCCGTCGAGGAGTTCCGGGCCCACATCAAGCAACTGATCGCGTCGCGAGCGACGACGGAATAAGCCGTTGGTCGCGTGGGTTCTGGCGGCTCTGCTCACGGGTTCGCTTGTCTACTGCGCGCTGATAGTCGTGGCGGTCCGGCGCTACCGGGCCGCCCGGCACATCGCCCTCGGCGCCGAACCGGTCAGTATCCTCAAGCCGCTCTCCGGGCTCGACGAGGGCCTCGAAGAAAACCTGCGCAGCTTCTTCATCCAGGACTATGCGGATTTCGAAATCTTGTTCGCCATGCGCACGGAGGCCGATCCCGCCTATGGACTAGTCGAAAGGCTGCGGCGCGAATACCCCACGGTCGCCACCCGCACCATCCTGACGGGGGAACCGCCGTGGCCGAACGCCAAAGTCTGGAGTTTGTCGCTGATGATGGAGCAGGCCCAACACGACCTGCTCATCATGAGCGACTCCGATATCCGCGTGACTCCCGCGATGGCCCGCACCATCGCCGGTGAGTTTGCCGCGGACCGTGGACTGGCCGTGACCACCTGCCCTTACCAGGCGGTGGCCGGCCGGTCGATCTGGTCGCAACTCGAAGCGCTGGGAATGAACACGGAGTTCTGGGGCGGCGTGATGGTCGCCCGGATGCTCGAAGGCATGCGCTTCGCCGTCGGACCCACCATCGCCGCCCGCCGGTCCGCCATCCGCGCCGTAGGCGGCTGGGAACTGCTGCAGCAATACCTGGCCGAGGATTTCGTCCTCGGGAGTTTCGCCGCCGAAAAGGGCCTCGGCGTCGCCTTGTCGAGTTACGTCATCGAACACCGCATCGGCAGCGAAAGCTTCCGGCAGAACGCCGCCCACCGCATCCGTTGGAACCGCTCCACCCGCCGCTCCCGCCCGGCCGGCTACGTCGGCCAAGTCTTCACCAACCCGATTCCCTTAGCCCTGGCCCTCGTCGCCGCCCGGCCGGAGTGGTGGCCCGTGCTCTTCGTGGTGGCTTCGTTTCGTAGTTTTGCGGGTTGGGCTACGGCGGAAACCGTGCTCTCCGATCCCGCCTGCCGCCGTCACTGGTACTGGCTTCCCGCGCAGGATCTACTCAGTTTCGCCTTCTGGGCCGCCGGCTTCTTCGGCAATACCATCAAATGGCGCGGGGTACGCTTTCGGCTCCTCCCGGACGGGAAGTTTCAACGGGCGGAATAACGGACCGCAGAAACGTGCGCAGCGCCTCGATAGACCCGCTCGCCGAATCCGCCGCCACCGCCGGCGGAGCCAACTCCTCCCGCCACGCCGCCCCGCGCGAAAAAACGCGCACCTGCTGCGCCCCGGCTTTCCCGGAAACCACGTGTCCTTTGTCCCAATACTGCTTGGCGCGGCTATCCCAGATCCGCGCCATCACTTCGGTCGCCGGCGGCGCCCAATCGGACTCCACTTGCGGCTCCCACACCACCTGCACCAGAATCGGCGCCCCCTCAAACTCCGAGAGCAGCGCCTGCAACGCCGTCGCGCCGGCCAGGGACTCCGGCCGCGTGGGCGAAAACACGGCCAAGACCCGGACCCGGTCCGCGGCCCGGTTGAAGTCCGACTGCAACTGCGCCAGGTTCCCCGCGTCCACACTGAGCAAAGGCGGCTGCCCCTCCGGCACGGTGCCCGGGCCGAACAGGTACCAAAGCGAGGCGCCGAGAATCGCGGACATAGTGAGCCCCCAAAGGGCGAGAAGCTTTTTCATGGCGATGCCTTCTCCTAGACTATCGGCAGGTCGAAAGAGTTTCTATGGAGTGGGCTGCAAAGTCAGCGTCGCCGCCGGCGAAGCGAAAAGCGCAAACCCCTCCGCACTCTGAAACGCCCGCCATTGGTCCTTATAGTGCCCGGACAACGGGTGGCCGGAAACGCCAGCCGGCAAATGGTACAGGCCGCCCGCCGGATCCGCGAAGTCAACAACGAACCGCATCGAAGGCAGCAACCGGGCCGACGTCTGCTTAATCGTCGTGCTCGATCCGTTCGCCTCATACGGTCCAATGCTGAAGTAGCGGCCAATCCCCGGCAGCCGGTCGAGCACCGGATGGCGGATCACGAGCTGATTGTAGATCCCATACCGCCACTTCTTCAGATCGCTTCCCTGCGCCCGCTGCCCCTCCTCGACGCCCTCCTGCAGGGCACGCAGCAGCACCGCGTCCCAATCCGGAAACCAACCCGGGGTCTGCCGGTCCAACAGCGCTTCAATGTGGGCCGACCCAATCTGAATGTCGTATTCCACGCCCGGTTGCCGCGCGGCCTTCTCCGCCACCATCCGCCGCAAATGCTGGTAGGTGTAGGTGATAATCAGCGGGGCCGCCAACTCCGGCATCATCTGGCCGTTCCAATCTTTTAGGATCTCCACCGCCGGCGCCAGGTTCGGGTTCGTCGCCTGCCGCCGCTGCCATGCCTTCACTACGTGTTGCGCCAAATGGTGCGACAACCCGGAGTAGACATCGGCCTGCAACTGCAGCGTCGCCGCCGGGGACCACTTCGGCTCGGCGCCAATCCGGTCCGCGATCTGCCGGGCCCGGTACGGCGCCGTGAAGTTGCCCGAAACCGTGTAGGGATAGTTCAGCGGAAACGGATTCTGATTCGCCGTCAGCACCCGCCCGGACGGCGGATTATACACGCTCGGCATCTCCGCAAACGGGATGTACCCCTCCCAATCGAACTCGCCCGTCGATCCCTCCACCGGCACATCGCCCGCATGCTTGCGCCGGATCGGCAACCGGCCCATGGTCTGCAAGCCGATGTTGCCCTCCACGTCGGCGTAGACGACATTGCTCGGCGCCGCCGGGAAACTCGCCAGCGCCGCGCGGAACTCTTCCCAGTTGCGCGCGCGGTTCAACGACAGGATCGCAAAGGCGAACGGCTCATTCGCCGCGGCCGTCCATTGCAGCGCCGCCGGACGGTTGCCGACGGTCGCGCTCACCGGCCCGTGCACCGTCACCCACTGTTTGAACTCCACCGGCTCCTGCCCCTTTACCGGAATCAGCTCCCGGTCCAGTTCGGCCTGTTGCACTTGCCCCCGGTAGAGATACCGGCCCGTGGCCGGATCCAACTGCTCGAGATAATAATCCTGCACGTCAAAGGCGAGATTCGTGATGCCCCACGCAATCCGCGCATTCCGGCCAATCACGACGCCGGGGATGCCCGGGATCGTCACCCCGGCCACATCCAATCCACCGCCGCGCAAGCGCACCGGGTACCAGATCCCCGGGATGCCGTGCTGCAGATGCGGGTCATTCGCCAGGAGCGCCTTGCCGGACGCGGTGCGGGAAGGCGCCAGCGCCCAGGCGTTCGATCCGGGCTGAATGTCCTCCCCGCCCCGCGTTGCAAACAGGTAGTCGATCTTCTCTTTATCGCCCTTCTGCAACAGCAGAGCCTTCTGCAGTTCCATCCGGGCGGTGTTCGAAAGCGTCCGGAACATCAGCAGGCCGATGCTCAGCGTATCCTCAATGCGCCACGGCCGCGGATCGAAACCCAGCAGCCGGAACTCCACCGGATAGTTGCCGCGCTGCTGGCGGATATAGTGGTTCACGCCGCGGGCAAACGCCGCCAGCGCGGCGTAATCAGCCGCCGACAGCGTGGCCAGTTGACGCTCGGCGATCCGGGCCATCCGCAGGCTGCGCGTCTCGCGATCCGTCTCGAGCGCGGCCGGTCCTACCACCTCCGCCAAGGTGCCCATCGCCGCCCGCCGCAGCGACTCCATGTGCCACAGCCGGTCCTGTGCCGCCACGTATCCCTGCGCGAACAGAAGATCGTCCAGTGAGGCCGCTTCGATCAAGGGCAGGCCGCGCTCGTCCCGCTGGATCGTCACCGCCGCCTGCACCGGCGCGCCCAGCGTGCCGCTCGTCTGCGGCAGCGGGCGCCACCCGAACCACCACCCCGCCAGCACGGCGGCGAAGGCCACGAGACCAATGAACGTGTTGATAAACTTGAGAAGCCGGTTCGAGCGCACTCCCTGTATTGTATCGGTCCCGGGAGAGCGCACCCTTCATGTCAGAAGCCAACTACGGATATCGTTTTCTCCTCCTCGCCTTCATCGTGGCGCTAAACGGGTTCTTTGCCGCCTCGGAGGCGGCCATGTTGTCGGTGCGGAAGTCTCGCCTGCAGTCCCTGGCCGACGAGGGCGAAGGCGGCGCCAAGATGGCGCTCAGCATGCTCGAAAACCCGGAACGGATGTTGAGCGTAACGCAGGTCGGGGTGACGTTGACCAGTCTCGGCCTGGGCTGGGCCGGCGAAGATACGCTCTTTCAAATGCTCATCGGCTGGCTGCAGCCCGTGATGACGCCCTCCACCACGGCAGTCTTCCACGGCGTAGCCATCACGGCAGCCTTCACCGTCATGACGTTCTTCCATGTCGTCCTCGGCGAGGTGGTGCCGAAGAACGTAGCCCTGGCATCGGCCGATAAACTGGCCGTCCTCGTCGCGCCCATACTGCTCGTCTTTTCTAGGATCGCCGGCCCACTCGTCACCACCATTGAGCGCTCGGCTAACTTCATCTCCGCCCGTCTCGGCGTCAACGGCGAAACACACAGCAGCGGACACTCGGTGGAGGAGTTGAAGTTCATCGTCGCCTCCAGCCGCACCGAAGGCCACCTTGAAGGCTTCGAAGAAGACGCCATCCGCCGCTTGCTCGAACTCTCGAACTTCGCTGCGCGCGAGATTATGGTGCCGCGGAAACAGATGGTCTGCGTGAGTGTCTCCTCTTCGCTCGACCATGTGCTGCTCCAACTCAACGAACATCAATACTCCCGCTTGCCCGTCTACGAAAAGGAGCCGGACCAGATCATCGGCGTCGTCCATCTGAAGGATCTCGTGCAGGTCTGGATGCGCCGCCGCGCCGCGCAGGACGCCCGCCGGCTCGCGATTCCCGGCTTCGATCTCCGCAAGGTGATGCGCCAGCCGCTGTTCGTCCCGGAAACGAAGTCGCTGCACGAACTCGTCGACGAGTTCCGCGAACATCACTCCCATATGGCCCTCGTCGTCGATGAGCACGGATCCGTCGCCGGCCTCGTCACCCTCGAAGACGTGCTAGAACAGGTCTTCGGTGAGATTGAAGACGAGCACGATATCTCCCGCCCCCGCGCCGCCGCCGATGCCCAAAGCTTCGAAGTGGACGGCATGATCAACATCCCTGACCTCGACAATCAATACGGCGTCGAACTGCCATCGGACGACGGCTACGAAACCCTCGCCGGCTTCCTGCTCTTCAAGCTCGGCGATCTGCCCCAGATCGGCACCACCGTCGAACACGAAAAACTCCGCTTCACCGTGATGGAGATGGAGCGCAACCGGATCGCGCGGGTCAAGGTGGAGCGGCTAGGCGCGAATGGGTAGCTGGGCCGCGGGACTCGCCCGGGCCTTGGTGGCGGCGATCCTCGCCGGCTCGGCATCGGCTTTGCTGCTCTGGTCTCTCGATCGGGCGGGTGAATGGTTCGCCGCCCATCACGGCATGGTCTGGCTGCTCCCTGCGGCAGGCTGGCTGACCCAATGGTTCTACCGGCAAACCGGCGCCGGCGGCATGGTGGAGATCCTCGCCGATATTCGGGAACCTCGCCAACGGGTCACCTGGCGCATGGCCCCCGCGGTCCTCACCGGCACCATCCTGACTCATCTGTGCGGCGGCTCAGCCGGCCGCGAGGGTACCGCCGTGCAGGCCGGCGCCGCCTTGGCCGGACGCGCCGGAGCCGACCTGCGCGTCGGCATCGCCGCCGGCTTTGGCAGCGTGTTCGGCACGCCCTGGGCAGGCCTTTTCTACGCCCTCGAAATCGCCGGACTCCGCACCGCTACACCCGCCCTGGCCACCCTCTGTCTGCTCGGCGCCTTCGCCGGCGACCGCGTCGCGCAGGCCTGGGGCGCGCACCATACGGTCTACCGCATCCAGCACTGGCCCGCCTGGTGGGCCATCGGTTGGGCCGCCGCCGCGGGCCTGCTCTTCGGCCTCGCCGCTTGGAGCTACCATCTCCTCACCGACGTCGTCAAACGCTACATCCCGGTGATCGCGGGCGGGCTCCTGGTGGCCACAGTGCTCTATAGCACCCAAGCCTGGCAGTTCTCCGGACTCGGGGTGCCCGGCATCTCCGCCGCGTTCGTTGCCCCCGCCGCTCCCGGCGACTGGCTGGCCAAACTCAGCCTCACGGCCGTTACCGTCGGCAGCGGGTTTCGCGGCGGCGAAGCGACGCCGCTCTTCTTCGTCGGCGCAACCCTCGGCAACGCGCTCAGCCAACCCCTCGGCATGCCCATGGACTGGCTGGCCGGACTCGGCTTCGTTGCCGTCTTCGCCGCCGCCACGCGCACCCCGCTCGCCAGTTCCGTCATGGCCGCCGAGCTCTTCGGACCCGCCGTCATCCCCTTCGCTCTCGCCGCCTGCTTCAGCGCGGACGCGGCGGCGCGGACGGCCCAGCGCCTGTGGCATCGATCCGCCGGATCTCCTGCCCGCTAAGCCCCTCGAGCAGCGGGCGGTAGGCCGGCAACAGGTCCGCCAGCGGCGCCAGCACAAAGGCCCGCTCAGTGAGACGCGGATGAGGAATCGTCAACCGGGGAGAGCGGACGATAAAATTGCTATAGAGCAAAATGTCGATGTCCAGCGTCCGCGGCGCGTTCGGGAACGGCCGCTCCCGCTGCCGCAAATTCTCGAGCCGGTGGATCTCCCCGAGCAGCGCCCACGGCGAAAGCGCCGTCTCCACCTCGCAGACACAGTTCAAAAACGCCGCCTGCTCCAGGTAGCCCAACGGAGCCGTTTCATAGAACGGCGACACCCGCACCGGCCGCAGCGCCTCGAGAGCGAACTGCAGATGCGCGGCCCGGTCGCCGAGGTTGGAGCCGAGACCGAGATAAGCCCGCTTCAAAACAGCGAGTTCTGCGGCCCGGCCGCCGGAGGAGCGATCTTGAAATAGTCGAACGCCCGCCGCGTCCCCACCCGGCCCCGCGGCGTCCGGTCCAGAAACCCGAGCTGCATCAGATACGGCTCATAGACCTCTTCAATCGTCGCCGACTCTTCGTCAATGGAGGCCGCGATCGTATTAATGCCCACCGGGCCGCCGGCGTACTTGTCGAGGATCGTCATCATGATCTTCTGGTCGATCTCATCCAGGCCGAAGCGGTCCACCTCCAGCAGATCCAGCGCCGTCATGGCCACTTCGAAGGTGATCTCGCCGTTGGCCCGCACCTGCGCGTAGTCGCGAACGCGGCGCAGCAGCCGGTTGGCAATCCGCGGCGTCCCACGCGCGCGCCGGGCGATCTCCCCGGCGGCATCCTCGGAGATCGTCAACGCCATCAGCCGCGCCGAGCGAATCACAATCCGGGTCAGATCCGCTTCGTCATAATGGTTCAGCCGCAGCACCAGGCCGAACCGGCCCCGCAACGGCGCCGAAATCAGCCCCTGGCGCGTGGTCGCGCCCACGGCCGTGAACCGTTGAATCGGCAGCGAGTGCGTCCGCGCCCCGGGGCCGGTGCCCACCATAATGTCCACACGAAAATCTTCGAGCGCCGAGTAGAGAATCTCTTCCACATCCGGCAGCAAGCGATGGATCTCGTCAATGAAGAAGACCTGCCGCGCCTGCACGTTGGTCAGCACCCCGGTCAAGTCGAGCTTCTTCTGCAGAATCGGCGCCGCCGTCTGCTCAAAACCCACTTCCAGTTCCTGGGAGATCAGTTGCGCCAGCGTGGTCTTGCCCAGTCCCGGCGGTCCGTAGAGCAGCACATGGTCCATCGCTTCGCCCCGCAGCCGCGCGGCTTCAATGGCAATGGCCAGGTTCTCCTTGAGCTTCGGCTGGCCCGTGAAGTCCGCCAGGCGCCGCGGACGCAGCGCGGACTCGAACTTCTTGTCCTCTTCTTCGAGCGCGCCCGAGATGACTTTTCGATTCGCCATGGCCTATCGCACCAGCTCCAAGGCCCGCCGGAAGAGCGGTTCAAAGTCATCGCCCGGAATGGTTGTACGCGCCTTGCGGACCGCCGCCTCCGCCGCCGGGCGGGGCGAACCCAGGTTCACCAGGGCCGAAATAATATCGGCTTCGACCTCGGAAACCGGCGCCGCGGCCGCCAACGACTTCGCCGTCCCGCCGGGCAGCGCGTCGATCTTGTCTCGCAACTCCAGAATCATCCGCTCCGCCGTCTTCTTGCCGACCCCGGGAATCCGCGTGAGCAGCGTCACTTCCCCGCCCCGGATCGCCGCGGCCAGATCCGCCGTCGGAAGCCCGGAAAGCGCCGTCAACGCCAGCTTGGCGCCGATGCCGGAAACCGTGATGAGCTTTTCAAACAACTGCTTCTCCTCAGCCGAAAAGAAGCCGAAGAGCTGAATGGCGTCTTCGCGAACGCTCGTATGAATCCGGAGCTGGACCTCGCCCCCGGCGTCCGGCAGCCGGGTATAGGTAGAGACCGGGATGGCCACATCGTAACCAACGCCTTGGCAATCGACGATCGCCTGGTGCGGGTGCTTTTCGAGTAATGTGCCGCGCAGGTGCGCAATCATGGTAAGAACCTCTATTCTCCCATGGCGCGACGACTTTTCTTTGTACCGGCAGTGAAACGGGATGTGGCCGAACTCCGCGACGAGATGGCGCAGCATCTCACCCGCGTTCTCCGCGTCGAGGCCGGCCAACTCTTCGAGATCTCCGACAACGAAAACCTCTACCTCGCCGAGGTCGAAGTGGCCCGCAAGAGCCTGGTCTCCTTCCGCGTCAAACAACGGCTGGAACCCCGGCCGGCGCCCTACCCGGTCACGCTCTACGCCAGCCTCTTCAAGTTCGATCATTTCGAATGGATGATCGAGAAGGCCACTGAACTCGGCGTCGGCGTCATCCAACCCATCGTCTCCGAACGCAGCGAACACGGCCTTGAGAAAGCCGCGCCCAAACGCACTGAACGCTGGCGGCGGATCGCCCTCGAAGCGAGTCAGCAATGCCGGCGGATGCGCATGCCGGAGATCCGCGACGTGCTCGATTGGGAAGACGCCATTGCGACCAATGAGGGTTCGAAGATCTGGCTCGATGAACGCCCCGGCGGGCTACCGCTACTCTCCGTGATGCAAGCGGAGAAGCCAGACTCCGTCACGCTGCTGCTGGGACCGGAAGGCGGCTGGGCCGAACGGGAGGCCGAGCAGATCGCCGCAGCCGGCTGGATTCCCGCTTCTCTAGGGCCCCTGGTTCTACGCGCGGAGACGGCCGCGCTCGCCGCCTTGGCCCTTGTGCAGGCTAGCGGATCTGGCGTTCGCGAAAGTCGTTCATAATCCGGCCGAACTTCTTGCGCTGCTCTTCCGTCAACAGCTGATCGATGCGCGACTTGCCCGTCGCCCGCACCTCATCCATTTGCGCCTGGAGCATTTGATAGTACATCGTGAAGTCGTCGAGGACGGTCTCGATCTCGGCCGTCTGATCCGGCGTTAAGTTCAGCTCCTTCTGCAGGCGCTTGAGCGTGACTTCCTTGTTCGCATCGTTCCAGGAAACCGCCTTCACCGGGTGCGAGGCAGCACGATAGATCAGAGCCCCGGCCACGGCCCCGCAAAGGAAGACCAACGCCAGCGTTACCAGGATTTGCGGATTCTTCCAAGGCTCGCGAGGGCGGGTCATTTCGGTGTTGCCCTACTCGCCGAAAGTGGCCAGGGTGACGAGCAGCGAATCCCGGCCCTTCTGCGGGTTCTCCCCGTCCAACGGCGCGGCGGGCTCGGCCGCCATCGCCTGCACCGGGGTGCTCGCCAGTTCATGGCTCACGGGCTCGGTCGCCAGCAGGAACACACCCATCAGAATCACCAACGCCGCGGAAGCGTAAACCAGGTTGCGTCCGAACACCGGATCAAGCAGGAGACTCCAGAAAGAGGGCCGCCCTTCGGCCTCCACCCGGCGCATCACCCTCGCATAGAAGCCCGGGGGCGGCTCGAGCTCCACCGGGGCCCGCAGCGAATGCAAGAGCTCGGAATGGACCTGCATCGCCGAGACGAGATCGTGGCATTGGCGGCAAACGCCCACGTGCGCCGCGAAAGCTTCCCGAGCCGCCCCATCGAGACGCCCTTCGAGGAACTCTTCGATATGATCTTCCACTGAACGATGCATATCCGAACCCTTTCCCTTGGTAAATAACAAGCTTACACGCTCCGCGAGGGAATCCGCAGCAATCGCTGCGCGGATTTCAACAGCTTCTGCCGGGCGCGAAACAATTTTACCTTGATCGTATTCTCGTTCATTCCCGTCATCTGCGCCAATTCTTCGACGGAGTGGCCCTCAACCTCTTTCAGCAGGATCAGCGAGCGATCCTCTTCCGAGATCTTGGCGAGCAGTTTCACCACCAGATCCCGGTCAGCCAGCCGCTGATCGATCGGCCCGGCCTGTTCCACGGCCCCGTCCGAGTTCTCCATCTTCATCGCGTCGTCTTCGGAGAAGTCGCTCTCGTAGACCAGCTTGCGGACCTTCTTCTTCCGCAGGTAGTCGTAACACTCGTTCACCGTGATCTTGTAGATCCACGTCAGCAACGAACTCCGGAAATCGAAGTTCCGGATCGAAAAGTAGACCTTGGCGAACACCTGCTGGGCAATGTCCTCGGCGTCGTTGCGGTTGCGCAGGATGCCATAGATGATCGAATAGATCTTGGACTGATAGCGCTCTACGATCTCGCGGAAGGCCATCTCGTCGCCCGCCTGCACCCGGCGGACGAGCAGCGCTTCGTCGGATTTACTATGGTCCACTTTTGCCTTCGTCCTGCCGGCCGAACCCGCAAGCGGGAAGTTGAGAACATCCAGTACGCCACTCATGCCCCTACGGACGCGAGTCGGCGGAATTCGGTTTCGAAAACCTGCATTGAATCCCCCAGCGCCGGCACTGCATCTTTATAAGGTAGAACTAGCGATCGCAACGGGCTAAGCTAGTAGAGTCTATGCCGATTCGGCAGGGAGATAGGAAAACGTATGATCAATTTAACTGAACGCGCGATTGGCAAAGTCGCCGAGATTCTCGATTCGCAGGAACCGAAACCAGCCGGGCTGCGGATCGCCGTGGTGGGAGGCGGTTGTTCTGGCTTCAGCTACTCCATGGCCTTTGAAAACGCCCCGAGCATGTTGGACAAGACCTACGCCTACGGCCCCTTGAAGGTGTTCGTCGACCAGGCGAGTCTTCTGTACTTGGATGGAGCGGAGGTCGACTACGTCGAGTCCCTCGAAGGCTCCGGCTTCAAGTTCAACAACCCGCAAGTGAAGTCCACGTGCGGTTGCGGTAGCTCGTTCAGCGTCTAACTCTCTTCCGGCTTTACAACCGGCAAAAAGCCGAATGGCCTCCAACGCTTTGCAGCGCGGAGGCCATTTCGTTTTGTAGTTGGGTAAAAACTACTTCTGGCGGCGGCGGAGGATCGCCAGACCGATCAGGCCAGCACCCATCAGGGCGAAGGTCATCGGCTCGGGGATTTCCGGGTTAGCCGCAGGGGTGAAATAGTTGGTGAAGCTGGCCACCGACGCAAAACCACCCGTACGGAAAGCCTGCATGTCCAAGCGGTCTACCACTACCAGCGTACCGCCGTTCGGAGCGATGAGGCTCGCGTTCAGCAGGGCAGCCGGGGGATAGAAGTTGGTCAACGAGTTCGGCAGATCGCTATAGTTGGCGAGAACGAGCTGCTGAACCCGGGGCTGTCCAGGGAGCAAGCTGTCCAGGCGCTGCACGAACTTCCGCAGTTCGGCGGTCGTCGGACCACCAAGTTCCTGGCCGCCGGTGCCGGCATTGTAGTACTGAGCAACGGTCGAGGCGGAGGGCGGGTTGATCGACCCACCGAACCGGACGATGCCCGTGTTGTTCAAACCACCGCTGATCCGGTAGTTGGTTTCCAGGAACAGGTTCTGGGGGCTGTTCACAACGAAGTTGCCGCCGGACCAGCTGGTCGTGACCGAGAAGCCGAGTTCCCAGAGAGCAAACTGGACATTAATCTGGCTGTCGGTGACGCCGGCAATCACACCCTGCGCGGCAGCGGACTGCGTGAAACCGGTCAGCGACCAAGTGTTGCCACCGTTCGTGATTTCGCAACCGGACGCCTGCAAAGACGCCAACGTGACCGTGCTGCCCAGCGTACAGGGCGCGGCCTGAAGTTGGAAAGAGCCTAGAGCGAATAAGCTAAAGGCCAAGAGATACTTTTTCATCGATTCCTCCGAAGGATTTGCATGTTCAAACAGGTAAAGGGGCACCATACACGATTCCCTCGACCTATTTGAGTACTTCCATACTATACAGGCATCTCCGGAGGGGTGTCAATAGTTTTACTCAGAGGGTTTAGGCTGTTCGTACTAGATGTCAATCCAGGGCCAAAAGATTCTCGTAAAATTTTCGTAAAGCGTTCATTTTAAAGTACTTACAGACGTATTCGCCAGAGGCGAGGCACACCAGGACCTAGTACTTTGGCTTCAATTCGACTCCGCGCCCAACGCCGTCCGGCGAACGCCTTGCCGCCCAGCGCCGCTTCGAACGCGTCCCCTAGGCAGCGGCTCAGGGTAGTACCCTAGAGCTACCCTCCCCCCTCTTGTGAACCCGGGGTGCCCGCCGGGGATCCGGTTGCAGTCCCTTCCCAGGGACGCTATGATGGTTTCACCTCCACACGGGCGGCTAGTGTCCGTGCGTCTTCTCATGTTTGATAATCTCTCCGACAAGCTGCAGCGAGTTTTCAAGAACTTGCGCGGCGAAGGAAAACTCACTGCCGAAAACATGGAGGCAGCCCTGCGCGAGATTCGCGTTGCGCTGCTTGAGGCCGACGTCCATTTTAAGGTCGTCAAACAACTGATTGAGGCCGTCAAGGAGAAGGCCCTCGGCCAGGAAGTCCTCGCCGCCCTCTCTCCCGCGCAACAGGTCGTTAAGATTGTCAACGAGGAGCTGATCAAGACCCTCGGGACTCACGCCTCCCGCCTGCGGTTCGCCAATGAGCCGCCCACGGTCGTAATGATCGTCGGCCTGCAGGGATCCGGCAAAACCACCTCCTCCGCCAAGTTGGCCCGGTGGCTTTCCAAGAACCAACACTCTCCTCTGCTCGTCTCGGTAGACGTCTATCGTCCGGCGGCGAGAGATCAGTTGGCCGTTCTGGCCAAGCAACTGGCTGTACCTATATATATAGGTACGCCGGAAGAGACCAAGCCCCTCGACTTGGCCCGCTCGGCCCGCCGCGAAGCCATCCAAACGGGCCGTGACGTCGTCTTGATCGATACCGCGGGACGCCTCCATATCGACGACGCCCTGATGGCCGAACTGGCGGAGCTGAAAGAGACCTTCCAGCCCACCGAAATCCTCTTCGTCGCCGACGCCATGACCGGGCAGGACGCCGTGAAGTCCGCCGAGCAGTTCCACAAACAGCTCGGGATCACCGGAATCATCCTGACCAAGATGGACGGCGATGCCCGGGGCGGCGCCGCGCTCTCCATTCGCTCCATCACCGGCCAGCCGCTGAAGTACATCGGCCTTGGCGAAAAGCCGGACGCGTTCGAGCTTTTCCATCCCGACCGCGTCGCCAATCGCATCCTCGGCATGGGCGACGTCCTCAGCCTGATCGAAAAGGTCGAAGAGACCATCGACAAGAAGCAGGCCGAGGAGATGCAGCGCAAGCTCATTGATAATGAGTTCACGCTGACCGATTTCCGCAACCAACTGAAGCAGATTCGCAAGCTGGGCCCCATTGGTGACCTGATGGGCATGATGCCGAACCTGCCCGGCATGGGCGGCGGCATGATGAAAGAGCTCAAGAACGCGAAAGTGGACGAGAAAGAGCTCAATCGCGTCGTGGCGATCATCGACTCGATGACCCCGAAAGAGCGCGAAAACCATATGATCATCAACGGCTCCCGCCGCCGCCGGATCGCCAAGGGCTCCGGCACGAGCGTCGAAGACGTGAACAACCTTTTGAAGCAGTACACCCAAGCCCGGAAGATGATGAAAGCGTTTTCGGGCACGTTGTCGGGCCAGGGTTTCCTGGGCAAAAAGCTTTCCAAGCTGGGCAAACTCCCTTCGCTGGGCGATCTCGGCAACTTTAAGTTCTAGTCAGTCAATCAGGAGTATAGAAAAACAATGTTGGCAATTCGTCTTGCGCGGTTTGGTTCGAAGAAGAAACCGAGCTACCGCGTAGTGGTTATTGAAAAGGAACGCGCCCGCGACAGCAAGGCGCTCGAAGTTTTGGGACACTACAACCCCCTGAGCGAGCCGGCCACGGTCGTTTTGGACCATGAGCGCTTTGCCCATTGGGTCAAGGTCGGGGCGCAGCCCTCGGATACGGTCGCTCGTCTCGCGAAGGCGAACCCGGCTCCGGAACCCGTGGCAGTCTAGTCATGCCGGTGCTGAAGGAACTCGTCGAAGGCATCGCCCTGGCGATCGTGGATAATCCGGCCGAGGTTTCCGTGACCGAAACGGCCGGAGAGCAGTCCACGAATCTCGCCTTGCGCGTCGCCCCGGCGGACCTTGGCAAAGTGATTGGGAAACAAGGCCGCACGGCGCGTTCGATTCGAACGCTGTTGACGGCGGCGGCGATCAAGGCAAACCGCCGGGTGAGCTTTGAAATCGTCGAGGATCGATAGGCGCCGGTGACCGGGCAAACACCAGATTGGGTCACCCTGGCGGAAGTGATTCGCCCCCGGGGCAACCGGGGCGAACTCCTGTGCGTGGATCTATCGAAGGGCCCCGAGCGATATCTCGATCTCGGCACGGTCCTGTTGTTCAGCGCCAAGGACGAAGAGTTGGGTCAGTTTGCGGTCGAGGAAGCTTGGCTCCATCAGGATCAACTGATTCTCAAGTTTGCCGGGGTCGATAGCATTTCTGACGCGGAACGCTTCCGGGGCGGCGAGGTACGGGTTCCCTTTTCTCAGCGGGCGCCGCTCGCCGAAGGCGAATACTACCTGTCGGATCTACCCGGTTGCACCGTCGTCAACGCCGCCACCGGCGAAGCCGTCGGCACGGTCGCCGCGGCGCTCGAAATGCCCGGGTCGAATCTCATCGAGCTCGAAAACGGCGCCCTGATTCCGCTCTCCCGCGCGATCTGCCCGGTGATCGATCCGGCGAACAAGCTGATTCGGGCAAATATCCCGGACGGCCTGCTCGACCTAAACCGGAACTAGCCCCCGTTCGCCATGAAGTTCCATGTCCTCACGATCTTTCCCGATTTCTTTGACGGCCCGTTTCGTCACGGCGTCGTGGCCAAGGCCAGTGAAGCGGGTATCGTGGACATCCAAATCCATGACCTCCGGCAGTGGACTTTCGACCGGCACCGCAGCGTCGACGATCGCCCATTCGGCGGTGGAGAGGGGATGTTGCTGAAACCGGACCCGGTGTTTCACGCCGCTGAAGCAATTTTTCCCGAAAAGAGTCATAATAGAAAGGTTGTCCTGATGTCGGCTCAAGGGGCGCTGTTCACGCAGCAAACCGCCCGCCGGCTCAGCCAGATGTCGGAACTGCTGCTCATTTGCGGCAGGTACGAAGGGGTCGATGAACGCGTCGCTTCCCATCTGGTCGACGAAGAGATTTCCGTAGGTGATTTTGTTTTGAGTGGCGGCGAACTCGCGGCTGCTCTGGTGATCGATGCAGTAGCCCGGCTGCTTCCCGGAGTCCTCGGTAACGAGGCTTCCCGCGCGAACGAAAGTTTTTCCGAGCCGCTGCTCGACTATCCGCACTACACCCGCCCAGCAGATTTCCGGGGATGGAAAGTTCCTGAAGTTCTGCAAAGCGGGAATCATGAGGCGATCCGGCAGTGGCGGCGCGAGGCGGCCTTAGCCAAAACCCGAAAGAACCGGCCCGATCTTCTCCCCAAGCTCTAACTCTGAGGTAACTTATCATGCAACATGTAGCTCTCACCAAAATCGCCCAGCCCCAGGTCCGCACTGACCTGCCGGTGATCCGGATCGGCGACACCATCAAAGTTCACGTGAAGATCCGCGAAGGCGAAAAAGAGCGCATTCAGATCTATGAGGGGACGTTGATCGCCCGCAAGAACAAGGGGATCAGCCAGACCATCACGGTCCGCAAGATCAGCTTCGGCGTCGGCGTCGAACGCATCTTCCCCGTCAACGCGCCGGTCATCGACAAGATCGACGTGGTCCGTTCGGGCTTCGTCCGCCGGGCCAAACTGTACTACCTCCGTGGCTTGAAGGGCAAAGCGGCACGCTTGAAAGAGCGCGAATAGGTTCCACCGCGGCGAGGTGATGATTGCCGCACCGTTGCTCCACACGCCACGAGCGCGACTTGCGCAAGATGGGTTTCCTGGCCATTGCCGGGGTTGACGAGGCTGGCCGCGGCTGCCTCTTCGGCCCCGTCTATGCGGCGGCGTGTATTCTTGACCCCGGAAAACCCATCCGGGGTCTTGATGACTCGAAGAAGTTGGACGAGCCCACCCGCGAGCGGCTGCAAGCATTGATTCGAGAGCGGGCTCTCGCTTGGGCCGTCGCCTCGGCCTCGGCGAGCGAGATCGACTCCATCAACATCCTGCAGGCCTCCCGCCTCGCCATGCGGCGCGCGGTGGAGAGCCTGCCCGTTGCCGCCGACTATCTCCTTGTGGACGCCACCACCATCGACCTGCCCATCCCGCAGCGCAACTTGATCCACGGCGATGCCCTCTCCCGCTCCATCGCAGCGGCCTCGATTCTCGCCAAAACCGCCCGCGACCAGCGGCTACGCGAGTACGACGCCCAATACCCCGGCTACGGCTTCGCCCGCCACAAGGGCTACGGATCGCCCGAGCACTTGTCCGCCCTCGACCGGCTCGGCCCCCTGCCCGAGCACAGATTTTGCTATGCTCCCGTTCGAGAGCGTGCACAGCGGACTCTCTTCTCATGAATCCCCTGCCCGATCCGCCGCTTCATCCCCGCGTTCGGAATAGCTGGTTCGCCCGGCTCTCCGGTTTGGCCTGGATCATTCTCTGCTTCGAACTCGGGCTGTTTCTGCTCGTCTATCCCTGGATGGATGGCTGGGAGCGGAACGAAATCGCCAACTGGCGGGAAGGCGCCCGGGAAATCTGGTCGAACCCGTATCTGCGCGGCGCCGTATCTGGATTAGGAGTTGTGAACATCGGAATTAGTTTGCGGGATCTCTATGCCTACCTGCGGGAAGTCCTGTTCGATTAGCTAGAATTGGAAGAACACTGTGGCCTTGGAACAAGATCAGAAGCCGAACCCCGCGGATACGTCCGCACCGGAACCGCCGTTGTGGAAGCAGATCTTCCTGCAACGGAAAGAGGAGACTCCCCGGAACACCATTGCGGAGTGGACCGTCACCATCCTGCTGCTCCTGTTTGGCACGACGACCCTGGTGCAGGCGTTCGTCATCCCAACCGGATCCATGGAAGATACGCTCCTGATCGGGGATCATCTCCTCGTGGACAAACTCGCCTACGCGCCGCCCGGCCCCATCAGTAAGTACTTCCTGCCGTACTCCGCGGTGAAGCGTGGCGACATCATCGTCTTCCGCTGGCCCGACGACATCCGCATGACCTTCGTCAAGCGCGTCCTCGGGGTCCCTGGCGACCGCATCCGCATCGAGAACAAACAGGTCTTCCTCAACGGCAAAGCGCTGCAGGAGCCCTACAAGTATCACAAGACCGAGTACTTCGACTCCTACCGCGACACCTTCCCCTCCGAGCCCAACACGCGCCTCAGCGAAGGCGGCCGCACCATGCTCGAAAAGCACATGACCGGCAACGAAATCGTCGTACCCGATAACGCCTTCTTCGCCATGGGCGATAACCGCGATCAGTCCCTCGATTCGCGTTACTGGGGTTTCGTCCCCCGTGAAAACATCATCGGCAAGCCGCTGATCATTTACTGGTCCTACGACGCCCCGACCGAACGCCTGCAATCGTCCACTCCCGGCTGGGAGCACATTCAGGACCTGGCCACCAACTTCTTCACCAAGACCCGCTGGGGCCGGACCTTCAACCTGATCCACGGCTATCCCGTGCAATAACCCATGGCCAAGCTACCGGAGACTCCCCGTCATTGGATCGCCGACTGGACCGTCACCGGTCTGCTGTTGCTGTTCGGCACCACGACGCTGCTCCAGGCGTTCGTCGTGCCCACCGAGTCGATGGATACCACCATCCGCGTGGGCGACCACCTGCTCGTCGACAAACTGGCGTACGCGCCGGCCCGCGAGTGGCAGAAAACCATTCTGCCGTACACGGAAGTGCGGCGCGGCGATGTCATCGTGTTTCAGTATCCGCTCGACGAAAAGCAAAACTACGTCAAGCGGGTCATCGGCGTACCGGGCGACCGCATCCGCTTCGTCGACAACCAACTCATCCTGAACGGCAAGCCCGTAGCGGAACCGTACAAGCGCCACAACGAACAGTTGTACGCTCCCTATCTGCGAAACTTCCCCGGCGCACCGCCCTTGTCCGTTATCGATCGCCGGGCCCGGTTCATGCTACAGGACCACGTCCACGACGGAGAACTTCTCATTCCGCCCGGGCAGTACTTCGCCCTCGGCGACAACCGGGATAACTCCGCTGACTCCCGTTTCTGGGGACTCGTCCCCCGCGAAAACATCATTGGTAAGCCGATTCTCGTCTGGTGGTCCTACGACGCACCCCTGGAGCACTGGCAGCCCCGCACCGCGGAGCACGTCTGGGCTCACGCCAAGGATCTGGCCCTCCATTTCTTCACCAAAACCCGCTGGGACCAGACCTTCCGGCGCATTTCTTCCTACCCTCTCCACTAGCACATGGCAAAGACTGACCACCAATATGGGTTGATCCTGGCCGGGGGCCGCGGCACGCGCTTCTGGCCCCGGAGCCGTAAACGATCAGCCAAGCAGGTTCTGAACTTCTTCGGCGAACGCTCGTTGATCCAACAGACCGTCGACCGGCTTCGGAGCATCCTCCCGCCGGAACGCATCTGGGTCATCACGAATTCTCACCTCCGCGACACCATCGCCAAGCAGTTGCCGGAGGTCCCCAAGCGCCAGATTATCGCCGAACCGGCCCAGCGAAACACCGCTCCCGCCATCGGCTTAATCGCGCAGATTCTCCACCGGCAGGATCCCGACGCCGTCATGGGCGTCTTCCCCGCCGATCACGTTATCGAGAAGAACTCCCGCTATCTCCGGCTCGTCAAACCGGCCTTCAAGGCCGCGGGCGATGGCAAGATCGCCGTCCTCGGGGTCCAGCCCCGCTGGGCGGAAACCGGATACGGCTACATCGAGTTCCCCCCCGGCGTCACCGCCGGTGACATCACCCCGGTTCCCGTTCGCAGCTTCCGCGAAAAGCCCAATCTCGAAACGGCGAAGGAGTACGTGCACGCCGGCAACTTCTTCTGGAACGCCGGCATGTTCTTCTGGCGCGCCGACGTCGTGCTGAACTCCCTCCGCGATCATCTGCCGAAAACGGCCGCCCTGCTCGCCAGCCTCCCGCCGTTTGCGAGTTCCAAGTTCAAGTCCGCTCTCGCCGCCGCATTCCCCGAGTGCGAGAACATCTCCATCGACTACGCCGTCCTCGAAAAGGCCCAGAACATCGTCGGCATTCCCGCCGACGAGTTCGGCTGGAACGACGTGGGCACCTGGAACGCCGTCTATGAACTCGAAGCCCGCGGCATCTATTCGAACGTCTCGCGCGGCGAGGTCATCTCCGAACTGGCAACCGGGAACTACGTCGACGTCCCCGGCAAACTCGTTGCCCTCCTCGGCGTCGAGAACCTGGTGGTAGTCGAAACCGCCGACGCCCTGCTCATCGCCGACCGCAACCGCTCCCAACAGGTGAGCGACATCGTTAAAGCGCTCGAGAAACAGAAACGGGAAGAACTTCTATGAAGCAATACGCAGCATATCCAGAGATGGTCATCGATCCGGCCAAGAGCTACACCGCGACTTTCGAAACGTCGCGGGGGCAGATCGTGTTGGCCCTTGACGCCAAGAGCGCGCCGAAGACGGTCAACAACTTCGTCTTCCTCGCGCAGGACGGCTTCTACAACGGTCTCACCTTCCACCGGGTGATCCCCGATTTCATGATCCAGGGCGGATGCCCCGAAGGCAGCGGCCGCGGCGGCCCCGGCTACCGCTTTGCCGACGAGTTCGCCGGCAACCCCAACACGCACGAGCGCGGCGTCATCTCCATGGCCAATGCCGGCCCCGGCACCAACGGCAGCCAGTTCTTCATCACCCATGTGCCCTGCCCCTGGCTCAACGGCAAGCACACCGTGTTTGGCAAGGTGACCAGCGGCCTCGATGTCGTCGACGCCATCAAGGGTGGCGATAAGATCACTTCCGTCACCATTACCGCCGCCTAACTGTCGTCGATTCGAGCGATACCCCACGGCCACGCCGTGGGGTATTTTCTTTTCTGATGGAATTTCTGAGGGTTTTGCGCTCTCCTCGATAGGTTCCATCAAGGAGGAATTCGAAAATGCCGATTTACATGAAGCTCGAGGGCATCAAGGCTGATGTCAGCACGCTGGTGCACAAGCCATTCGTCCCGGAAAATGTTGCCGCCGGGGACGGGTCGGTGATGCCGGCCCAGATTCGCGCCGCCCATCCGGGTGGCGTCCAATACCTGATCGTCGTTCCCAGCACTCGCACCGGTTGGTCGGTCGTCTCGGACGAAAAGGGAATCATTGCCATCCTGATCGGCCTTCTGCTGCCCGCCGTGCAAAAGGTTCGGGAAGCGGCCAATCGAGGCGCCACTGGCTTGAACGGTCTGGACCGGTGCCTCGCTACCGGCGGCGTTCTGGGCGTGGTGACCAATGACCGCCTGCTCTCCCCGATGAGCGAGATTCGAGTTCTTTAAGCAGAGTAGGATGGGGGTATGCGCTCCCTATTCGTCTTTCTCCTCGTGATGGCCGGCGTTGTCTCTGCCCAGGACGGTCTGCTTCCCAGCCCCATTCCCCAGGAACTGCGCCGGTATCTCGAACTGACCGACGCCCAAGCGAATGGCGCTCAGCGGCTCAATGCCCAGTTGGCGGGCTATCGCGCCGGCAAAGCACGCCGTCAATTCCAGGTCCAGCAAGAGCTCGCCGACGAGATGGCGAAGAACCCGCTCGATCCCACCGCCATCGGCCTGCGCCATGTCGAGCTCGAATCCATCCGGCGGGAAATCGAAGCCGAACAGCGGAAGACCGTGGAGGCAATTCAGGCGCTGCTTACCCCCGCGCAACGGACGCGCCTCGATGGTCTCGCCCAGGTTCTCCGCCAATACAGCACCGCCTGCTCGGCCGTCGCGTGGAATTTTTTAACCGAGCCATTTCCGGTACCGTCCGCGCCGAATCAAGGCTGGGAAACCTTCTTGTTCGTTCAGCCCGGTTTTCTTGCGGCCGCCGGCTGCCCGGCCGGCCCTATCCGAGGAGACTTCCTGCCCGCTACCTTTCCTCTGATCCCGTAACCCCCGCAAGAGCGATACACTGCAAGCCATGCGCTTGCTCCTATCCCTCTTGCCCGTGCTGGCCTTCGCCCAGCAGCCCTACGACATCCTGATCAAAAACGGCCGCGTAGCCGACGGGACCGGGAACCCAACCTTCCTCGCTGACGTAGCCATCACCGGCGGCAAAATCACCGCCATCGGCAAACTCAGCGGCCTCGCCCGGCAAACCATCGACGCCTCCGGCATGATCGTCGCCCCGGGCTTCATCGACATCCATAATCACTCCGACACCTCCCTGCTGGCCGATGGCAACGCGCAATCCTTCATCCGGCAAGGCGTCACCACGCTCATCTTCGGCGAAGGGCCCTCCGCCGCGCCCTCCCGCGACTTCCCCCGCTTCACCAACTACTGGGAGCGCCTCCTCCGCACCGGCATCTCCCCCAACGTCGGCAGCTACGTCGGCTCCAGCCAAATCTGGACCCAGGTCCGCGGCCCCAAAGCCGGCCCGCCCACCGCCGCCGAACTCACCAAGATGCGCGCCCTCGTCAAGCAAGCCATGGAAGACGGCGCCCTCGGCGTCTCCAGCTCCCTCTCTGGCCCTCCCGGCGCCTGGATCGATACGGATACGCTCGTCGCCATGTGTGAAGAGACCCGGCCCTTTGGTGGTATCTATTCGACGCACATGCGCACCGAAGGCAACGGCGTTTTTGAATCCATCGCCGAAGCCATCACCATCGGCAAGCGCGCCGGCGTCCCGGTCGACATCATCCACCTCAAGATCGCCGAAAACAAGCTCTGGGGCAAGATGCCGGAGGTGATCGCCACCATCGCCAAGGCCCGCGCCGAAGGCGTCGAAGTCGAGTCCCACGTCTATCCCTATCGCGCCGGCCAGAACAATCTGTCGAGCATCATTCCGCCGTGGGCGCACGAAGGCGGCGTCAATGAACTGCTCAAGCGCATTCAGGATCCCTCGCTCAAAGAGCGGCTCACCAAAGAGATCCTCAATGGCATCCCCGGCACCAACTGGTACAACCACTACACCGCCACCGGCTCCTGGGAAGGCATGCAGATCTCGTCGTTCTCCAATCCCAACTACAAGAAGTACGAAGGCCAGCGCATGAACCAGATCATCGCCGCCCTGGGCAAGGACCCGGTCGACGCCCTATTCCAAGTGCTCGTCGATAACGGCGGCTCCGTGCCCACCGTCTACTTCCATCACAACGAAGAGGACATGCGCTACGCCATGAAGCAGTCCTTCGTCTCCATCGGCTCGGACGGCCGCGCCGTCGCCACCACCGGCCTGCTCGCCGCCGAACATCCCCATCCCCGCTACTACGGCACCTTCCCCCGCGTCCTCGGCCGCTACGTCCGCGACGAGAAGGTGATCACCATGGAAGAAGCCATCCGCAAGATGACCTCGGCCAATGCGAACAAGCTCCGGCTCTACGACCGCGGCCTGCTCCGCGCCGGCCTCGCCGCCGACGTCACCGTCTTCGATCCCGCGAAGGTCATCGACCACTCGACGTACGAAAAGCCGCACCAGTACTCCACCGGCATCGTCCACGTCTTCGTCAATGGCGTGGCCGTCCTCAAGAATGGCGACCACACCAACGCCAAGCCGGGCACCATCGTCATGCGTCAGCGCTGAAGCACGCGCTCCCAGGAGCCGTACATCGGATTGGGCAACAGGAACCAGCGTTCCCCGAAGAACTGCTGGTTCGGCCCGAGAATCGCCCGGCGCCCGGCGATGGAGTTCTGTTCGCTCGGCACGCTGACGAAGTCCTGGAAGTCATCGCCAATCAGCATCAACACGCGGTAGGTCTCGGCCACCGCCGCCCGGCGCGCGCCCTTGTCGCTGCTGCTCCCTTCCCGGCACAGCAAGCGGGCGGGCACCCACGGAGCGCCCAACCGCCGCAGATTCCGCACCGTCGGGTCGTTCTCGTCATTGGCTTTGCAGGCCCGGTTGGTGACGTACACCAAAGCGACCCCGCGCATCTGCGCGAACTTGAGAAACTCAATGGCGCCCGGCACCGCGGTGGCCTTCGCCTGGCTCACCCAGGCGTTCCACTTGTCGTTGTCGAAGGCGATTCGCTGCGCGGCCAGTGAGGCCTGGTGCTCTGAGTTATCGAGCACGGTCTCATCCAGATCCAGAATCACCGCCGGCGGCAGCTCTTCAAACCCGGTCTTCTGTTCGAGCGCGGCCGTCCACCGCGGCTCCGCCAACGCGGCCTCCAGCGACTGCGACGCAGCGCGGTAGGCCTGCTGCGAAAGCGCGGCGTACTCGACGCTGGACCGTACCCAGGCTACGGAAAGGTCCTGCTGCGCGAAAAGAGGGAGGGCGAAAAGGAAGGCGAGGTGCTTCATTGCGAATACTTATACATTAGCTCCAGAAGCTCCTTCTGCATCGCCGCCGCCTTGGCGGGATCCCGCGAAGCGAAGGCCGAGGTCACGCAGTGTTCGAGATGCCCCTCCATCACCTGCTTCGCCAAGCCCCGCAGCGCCTGCTGGACGCTCGAGATCTGAACCAGGATATCGGCGCAGTAACGGTCTTCCTCAATCATTTTGTGGATCCCGCGCACCTGCCCTTCAATGCGCTTCAAGCGCTGCAGATTCTTCTCTTTTCTCATAATCGAATACGGCGAAGCCGCAAGCTATTCGTCAGCACACTCACAGAACTCAGCGCCATCGCGGCGCTGGCCAGCACCGGGTTCAGTTCACCGGATGCCGCCAGCGGAATGCCGATGGCGTTATATACGAAGGCCCAGAACAGGTTCTGGCGCATCACGCGGACCGTCGCCCGCGCCAGCGCAAAGGCATCGGCCGCGGCGAGCAGATCCGGCCGCAGCAGCGTCACGGCCGCCGTCTCGGCGGCGATGTCGGAGCCGGTGGCCATCGCCAGGCCGACGTCCGCCTGCGCCAGGGCCGGCGCGTCGTTCACCCCGTCGCCGATCATCGCCACCACCCGGCCCTGCTTTTGCAAATCGGCAATGAACTGCAGCTTCTCGCCCGGCAACAACCCGGCGTGCACCTCGCCGATGCCCACCGCCTCTGCCACCCGTTGCGCCGCCCCAGCCCGGTCGCCCGTCAGCATCACGGTACGGACGCCGAGCCGGCGCACCCCCTCCGCCGAACTCTCCTTCACCGGATCCGCGACATCCAATGCGAGGGCGAACTCGCCGTCCACCGTCGCGGCAATCGGCAGGCCGCTCTCCACGCCCAGCCACGCCGGACGGCCCACGCGAACCCGCCGGCCCTCCACCACGCCCTCCGCCCCCTGCCCCGGCGTCGCTAAGAACTCGGTCACCTCCGGCAGCGGCGCGCCGGCGTAAGCGACCACGGCATGAGCCAGGGGGTGTTCGGAGCGCTGCTCCACGCCCGCAACGAAACGAAGCCATTGCGGATCTCCTTCCACGTTCGTAACCGTGGGCCGCCCCGCCGTCAGCGTACCGGTTTTATCCAGCACCGCTACGTCCACTTTCGATAGCCGCTCCATCGCCTCGCCGCCCTTGAACAGCACGCCCAATCCCGCGGCCCGGCCCGTCGCCACCATCACGGCCGCCGGCACCGCCAGGCCCATCGCGCACGGGCAGGCGATGATCAGCACGGCGACGGCCGCTTCGAGCGCCGGTCCCGCTTCCCTGCCCCACACATACCAGGCGACAAAGGTGAGCACCGCGATCGACACGACCACCGGCACGAACACCGCGCTGATCCGGTCCGCCAACCGCTGCAGCGGCGCCTTCGTCGCCTGCGCCTCCCGCGTCATCCGCACAATCTGCCCGAGCATCGTCCCCGCGCCCACCGCCGTCGCCCGGAACTCCAACGACCCGGAGCCGTTCAGCGTTCCCGCCGAAACGCGGTCGCCGGCCGCCTTGGCCACGGCCATCGGCTCGCCGGTCAGCATCGACTCATCCACCGGCGAAGAGCCGGCTTCCACCAGGCCATCCACCGGGATGCGTTCGGAAGGCTTCACGAGCAAACGGTCCCCCACGGCAACCCGCTCCACCGGAACACTGGCCCACTCGTCTCCCTGCCGCACCCACGCCGTCGCCGGCGCCAGTTGGGCCAGCTTGCGGATCGCCTCCGCCGTCTGGTGCCGGGCCCGCGCCTCCATCGCCCGGCCCGCCAGCACCAGGCCCAGAATGAACACCACGGCCTCAAAGTAAACATCATGGACGAAGCCCGCCAGGGCGGCCACCGAGTAGGCAAACGCCGCGCCCGTGCCCAGGGTGATCAGCGTACTCATGTCCGTGTTGCCATGGCGGATGCCGCCAAAAGCCTTGACATAATACGGGCGGCCCGGCCCGGCCATCACGAAGACCGTCAGCGCCAGTTGCACCCAGTTCCAGGTCTGGTTGGCGTGCCCCACAAAGGGCATCGCCGCCATCATCACCAAGCCAATCGCGATACTGATGGCGGCGGGCCGAACATAGTCGGCCTCGGCGCGGACCTCAGCCTCATAGCCGCTATCGACAATCGCAGCGACGAGCGCGTCCGGCCCGGCCACCGCCGGATCGAACACAACGCTCGCTTCGTTCGTCAGCAGGCTCACCGTAGCCTTCTCCACGCCCGGCACCTCTTCGAGCGCATGCTGCACGTGGACCTGGCAGGCGGCGCACGACATGCCGCCCACCGGGATGGTCATCGTCTTCATGACACGGGCTGCGCCGCGAAGCCCGCCTTCTGGAGCGCCGCCACGGCCGCCGCGGCATCGGCCGTCTCAATCACCGCCGAGCCGATAGCCACCGACTCCACCGTCACCCCGGCCGTCTTCTCGAGCGCCTGGGTAACGCGACGCACACAAGCGCCGCAATGCATGCCTTCGATTTTGAGTTCCATAAGCGTGATAGGGTATACCCCTACCCCCTATCATACATCAGCCGCGAAGTAGCCGACCACCAGCAGCCCCAGGAACAGCTGCAGCACCTCACTGTCGCCCAGGTTGTACTCAAAAATCCCGGCCGTCAACACCCCGATCAGCACCGCCGCCACCCCGTGCAGCACCGCCCGGCGCTCCGGGTCCTCCGCCCGCCGCGCCCCGCGCAGGAAGACCACGAGCGACCCGCCAATCATCCACAGCAAGGCCAGCACCGCCGGAATGCCGCGCTCGGCGGCGAAGTGCAGGTAGATGTTGTGCAGATGGTCGTACCACCAGTGCACCGGAAAGGGCCGCGGGATATCGGCCGGGGCGTAGTCCGGGAACTTCCGCTTCACCATCTCGGGGCCAATGCCCAGCACCGGATGGGCCTGGATGATCGCGATCCCCGTGCGGAACATCGCCTGCCGGTGCGCGTTTGAGTCAAGGTCCCCCCGCGGCCGCACAATCGAAAGCGCGCGGTCCCGCAAGGTCTCCGGCCCCAGTCCAATCACCAGCCCCGCCAGCACCGGCAACGCCAGCACCACCGGCCGCCGCCAGCTCCAGACGAGATACACCAATCCCACCCCCGCGCCGATCCACATGCCCCGCGTCTGCCCCAGCAGCAGCGCCACGCCCGTGATCGCCGCCACCACGGCCCCGCGCCAGTCTCGCTTAAAGAGAAACCACGCCACAGACAGCAGCAGGACGATCATCATCTCCCCGCCAAACGTCATCCAGTGGCTCATGAACCCGGTCGTTCGATCCGCAATGTAGGCCAGAGTAAAGTCCACCCCGGCCGCCTTCGCCGCGGCGTACTTCCGCCAATACTGCACGAACGACCAGAGCGCCGACAACGTCCCCGCCGCCGCCACGCCGGCCAGGATCCACCGGACCTCCCACCAACTCCGCAACGCCGTGGCTAAAGCGAACAGGATGAGATAGACGAAAAACTTGCGCAGTTGCGGCACCCCAGCCGCCGGCGCCTCACTGAACGCAACGGCCAACACCGACAGCCCTACGAACGCCGCCAGCGGCCAGCCAATCGGCGGGAAACGGCGATCCCGCCACTGAAACAAAGCCAGCGCCGTCGCCAGGCCGAGAAGGATCTGCGACCCCGCTATAGAGCACAGAGTTGCCACAAGGGCCCCTCCGGCCACCCCGATGGAGACCCGCTGCCACTGCTCTGGACTCATGCGCAAACCTCTGAGTATGGCAAAATAACACCACTACCGCGACCATGCAGATCTACCTGCTCCGCCACGCGATTGCCGAAGACCCCAAGCCGGGCGTACCGGACGCCGATCGCGCGCTCACGAGCGAAGGCATGCGCAAACTCCGCGACATTCTGAAGCGAGCCAAAGGCGGCGGCCTCGATCCGTCGATCATCCTGGCCAGCCCCTTCCGGCGCGCCCTCGAGACCGCCAACCTAGCCGCGAAGGCCTTGGACTACCAACAGCCGGTGATCACCACCAAGACGCTGGTTCCCTCCTCTTCCCCCCAAGAGACCTGGGACGAAATCCGGCTCTACAAAGGCGAACCCTCGCTGCTCCTCGTCGGCCACGAACCGGCCATGGGCCTCCTGTCCGGCTACCTGCTCGCCAGCCCGGAACTCAAGATCGACTTCAAGAAAGGCGCCATGGTCCGCATCGATGTGCCTTCGCTGGGCCCCCGGCCGCGCGGGGTACTTAAGTGGATGCTGGCGCCGAAACTTGCCGGCTGAGCCAGGCGAGCGCCTCCTCCCGCGTGGTCAGCCGGCCTTCGAGTTGCTCCTCTTCAAGCGCCCGGAGCACCTCTCCAATGCGTGGTCCCGGCGCCACCCCGAGCGCCATCACGTCGCGGCCCGTCGCCAGCGGCGCCGGCCGCAGCTCCTCCGGCGTCAGGCTGGTCCACTGCTGCCGGGCGAAATCATAAGTACCGAGCCGCCCGCTGCTGCCCAGGCAATCGAGACGATGCAGTTCGAGCAGTTCCGGAAAATCTTCATGACGCAGAAAGCGCTTCAGCGTCGCTGGCTTCATCTTCGGCAAGTCCATAAATCGCATATGGCTCGCCACGAGATACTCCACCTCGCCGATCAGTTCGGCCGAAGCGCGGAGCCGCGAAAGAATCGCGCGGGCCATCTCCGCGCCCACGCGGTCATGCCCGTTGAAGCGGATGCGGTCCTCGCGGGTCTGCGTCACGGGCTTGCCCACATCGTGCAGCAGCGTACCCCACGCCAGCGCCGGCTTGGCCGGACCCATCAGCCGCAGCATCGCCAAAGTATGCACCCACACGTCGCCTTCCGGGTGCCAGTCCGGCGGCTGCTCGACGCCCTGCATCGCCTTCACCTCCGGCAACAACTCGGCGAGCAAGCCGCACCGGTCGAGCAACTCCACTCCGCGCGCCGCACCGCCTTCGCACAGAATCCGGTTCAACTCGGCGAACACCCGTTCCACGGAAATCTTGCGGATCGCCACGGGGTCGATGGCGGCCAGCGTCGCCGGGTCGATCGCAAAGTCGAGCCGCGCGGCAAACCGGACCGCCCGGAGCATCCGGAGATGATCCTCGGCAAAGCGCACGGCCGGATCGCCGATGGCGCGGATCACGCGGTTGGCCAGATCGGGGCGCCCTCCCACGAAGTCGAGCACTTCGCCGGAGAAGGGATCGAGGAACATACCGTTGATCGTGAAGTCCCGCCGCTGGGCGTCCAGGTTTGGCTTCGTTTCGTAATTCACGGATTCCGGCCGCCGGCCGTCGGCATAGACCCCATCGCTGCGGAAGGTCGCCACCTCCACCTCGCCCACCAGCATCACCCCGAAATGCGCGCCCACCGGATGGGCCGCCGGGAACAGCGCGGCGATCTCCTCCGGCCGCGCGCTGGTCGCCACGTCATAGTCCTGCGGCGGCACGCCGAGCAGCAAATCGCGCACGCATCCCCCGACGAGCCACGCCGAATGCCCCGCCCCGCGCAGCGTCCGGATGATTTCAGAGCCATCTTGCATCCGCTATTATCGTAGCTGGAATGCCTGAGCCACCTGAACGCCAGGCAACAACTTCCCTTAGCAGTAGCCGGGTTGTTGTTGCCACCACCGTTGCGCTTTCGTTTATTTCGTTTTGGCGAGGCGCTGCCATTGTACTCAGCGATCTGGCTTCGACGATGTTCTACGTCGGCGGCATCACGGAGCAGGCCATCGGCAAGTCTGCTCCCTGGTTCGTCCTGGCCGTGATGTTGTTCTCGTTCGCCGTGCGCTCCATCTACATGGAGAGCTGCTCCATGTTCGTTCGCGGCGGGGTCTACGTCGTCGTGCGGGACTCGATCGGCCCGAACATGGCCAAGCTCTCGGTCTCGGCGCTCGTGGTGGACTTTATCCTGACGGGACCCATCTCCTCCGTCAGCGCCGGGCAGTACATCGGCCGCCTCTGGAACGAACTCAGCGAAATGAGCGGCCACTCGCTGCACGTCAACCCCAATCTTTTCGCCGTCTTTTTCGGCATCGCGGTGACGCTCTACTTCTGGCGGAGCAACACCCGCGGCATTCACGAATCGAGCGGTCACGCGTTGCGCATCATGCAGATCACCACCGTCATGGTGGTGATCCTGGTGCTCTGGTCCGTCATCACGCTGCTGCTCCGCGGCGGTGCGCCGCTGCCGCCCCCGCCCACGGCCGCCAACCTCACCATGAACGAGCACTCGCTCGGCTGGCTCGAAGGCACCTTCTGGCAGAGCATCAGCGCGGCGATGCTGGTGGTCGCGTTCGGCCACTCGCTGCTGGCCATGAGCGGCTTCGAAACCCTGGCGCAGGTCTACCGCGAAATCGCCTATCCGAAGATGAAGAACCTGCGGATCACGGCCAACATCGTCTGCATCTACGCGCTGCTCTCCACTGGCCTCATCTCGCTGCTCGCCGTGATGATCATCCCCGACGCCGTTCGCCCGCAGTACTACGACAACCTGATCGGCGGCATGTCGATGAGCCTCGAAGGGCCACAGTTACTCAAGCTGGGCTTCCATATCTTCGTCGTCATCGTCGGCGGCCTGATTCTCTCGGGCGCCGTGAATACGTCGCTGATTGGCGCCAACGGCGTGCTGAACCGCGTCGCCGAAGACGGCGTCCTGCTCGGCTGGTTCCGCAAGCCGCACGCCAAGTTCGGCACCACGTTTCGCATCATCAATCTCATTGTTCTTCTGCAGATCCTGACCATCATCGGCAGCCAGGGCGACGTCTACCTTCTCGGTGAAGCCTACGCGTTTGGCGTCGTCTGGAGCTTCTTCCTCAAAGGGCTCGGCGTGCTCGCGCTCCGCTTCCAGCGTCATGACCAGGAGTACAAGACGCCGCTGAACTTTATCCTCGGCGGCCGCGAGATCCCGGTGGGCCTCGGCGCCACGGTGCTGATGCTCTTCCTGGTCGCCATTGCGAATCTCTTCACGAAGAAAATCGCAACGATGTATGGCCTCTCGTTCACCCTGCTCCTTTTTGCGGTCTTCCTGATCTCAGAACGCGTGAACGCCCGGCAAACCCGCAAGGCGGAAGCGGCCAAGGCGAACAACCTCGAAGAGTTCAACCTGGAACACCAGCCGCAAGTCGACACTGCCCACTTGACGGCCCGGCCCGGCTGCATTCTCGTCGCCGTCCGCGATTACAACAACCTCGAACACTTCCGCCGCATCCTCGAAAAGACGAATCTTCGCCGGCACGACGTCGTCGTCATGACAGTGCATCCCATCTCTACCGGCGCGGGAGAATTCGAACTCCAGAACGAGCAACTGTTCGGCTCGTATGAGCAGGAGCTGTTCTCCCGCGTGGTCACCGTCGCGGAGAAGGAAGGCAAGCCGGTGGAGCTACTCGTCGTGCCGGCGACGGACCCGTTTGCCGCCATGATCCAGGCCGCCAATCAGTTGAAGGCCTCGCGCCTAGTCACCGGCGTTTCGGCCAAGATGGCGTCTGAGGAGCTGGCGCGGCGCATTGGTCTGGCCTGGGAGGCGCTGCCGGAGCCGCGGCATCCGCTCTCGCTCGAAGTCATCCGGCCGGACCGGCAGTCCACCTTCGTCAACCTCGGTCCGCATCCGCCCCGCCTCTGGCCGGAGGATCTGGACCGTCTGCATGACATCTGGCTGAAGCTGACCGACCGCGAAGGTCTCGGCCACAAGCTGCACCATCGGGACGTGGTTGGCGTCGCCCTGCGGCGCCTTGAACAGGAACTCGAATCGGACGATAAGGACGAGATTCTTTCGCAGATCAAAGACGAGATGCGCCGAAACTAGTTCGGCTTGCCCTCGCCTTCCTGCTGCGCTTGGAGCAGGGCGAGCGCCTTCAATTCTTTCTTGGTTGGCGGCACCACGGCTCGTTCGTAATCGTGGTCCTTGTAGCAGGAGCAGCAGCGGACTTTGGCCGGATCGGTCCCGACCAGCGACACGATGGCATGGTTGGTCAGGCGTTTACACTTCACGCAATAATCGTCGAGGATATCGCCGAGTCGAAACTCGCTCATAATAGGGCAGAGTATACCAAAGCCACCACCGCGCTACCGAGAATTACCCAGAAAGAGTCGACCTTCGTGCGCAGCAGAGCCGCTCCCGCGGCCACGGCCAGCAGCAGTCCGCGCCAATCCGTAATCGCGTCTTGCGCCAGCGGCAGCGCACTCGCCAGGCTCAGCCCCGCGGAGGCGAGCAGCACCGAATCGAGCGCCCGACGGAAGGTGGGATGTTCGCTGTGGCGGCGGAGCCAGACAAGCAGAGGAATGCTCAGAAAGGCGGGCGTCATCAACGCCAGCCAGCCCATGGCCGCACCCGGATAGCCCGCCAGATAGTAGCCGATGCCGACGAGATAGACGCCGTTGGGCCCCGGCGCCAGGCGGCCGGCGGCGATGGCCGTCGTCAGCTGCTGGTCCGTCAGCAGCCGTTGTTCCACCACGAAATCGTGCCGCACAATAGCCAGCGAAGTCATCCCGCTGAAGCTGGTCAATGTGGACTTGGCGAGCAGAAGATAAAGCCAGAACAGATTCATGCCACGCCCAGCCGGTCCAGGACCAGCCCCCCCACGATGGCCGCCGCGAGGATTGCGATGGGCGACAGCGCTCCCGTCCCGAGCGCCAGCGCGGCGCCGCCCGTCAGCACCCCGATCCGTACCCAGCGCCGCTTTGCCACGTAAGGCTGCACGAGCTTCCACGAGGACACCGCGATCAACGCCACCACCGCCACCAGCGCCCCGCTAATCGCTTGCGCAACCCACGGCAACGCGCGGACCCGTTCATAGCCGTCCAGCATGGCCAGCAGCAACAGAGACGCCGGCAAGGAGACCGCCACCACGGCGGCCACCGCCGCCGCCCACCCGCCCAGCCGCCACGCCAGCGCGGCGCTGCAGGCCAGGATGTTCGTGCCGGGGGTGAACCGGGCAAGGCCGTAGATCAGGCCGAACTCCGCCGCGCTGAGCCACCGGCGGCGCTCCACCAGTTCCAGGTGCAGCACGGCCTGAATCGTCGTGCCCCCGCCGAGCGTGAAGCTGCCGGAACGGAAGAACAGCGCGGTGATTGCGCCCAGGCGCGGGGCTTCCATGGGGCTACTCTAGCATCGCTACGCTAAACTCTTAAGATGCGCGGTAAATGGCTGCTTTTCGGAGGAGTTCTGATCCTGCTGGCGATCGCCGCGGGAGCCATCACCGTCTGGCGGAGGGAGCAGGCCAAGCCTGCGGCCGTCGTGGCCCCGGCGCCGCCCCCGGTGGAAGTCAGCGGCGACCTGAGCCTAAGCGGCAAAGTGGAGGCGCGCAACGTCGTCCCCGTCAAGCCGCCGTCGGCCGGCACCGTCGAAGAGTATCTGGTCAACGAAGGCGAAGAGGTCTACGAGGGCCAACTGCTGGCCCGGCTCAACAACCCCACGCTGACCAACGAACGGGAACAGGCCAAGGAACGCGCCGACAAGGCCCAGGAGCGCGTGAATCAACTCGAAAGCCAGATGCTGGCCGCGCGTCTCGAAGTCTCCCGGGGACGCGCCGAAGCCGCCCGCATCAAGGATGAGTACGCCCGCGCCGAACGCGCCTACCAGCGGCAGTCGATGCTGAACCAGCAAGGGGCCACGCCCCGGCTCACCTTCGAGAAGGCCCAGAAAGAGTACGAGAGCACCAAACTCGACTACGAAAGCATCGCCGCCCGGCAGCAGATTTCCGAAAGCCGCATCACCGATCTGACCCGGGATATTGATGCCGCGAAGAAGACCCTTGAAGAGCGGAACAACGACCTCGAAGCCGCCGAAGCGAGCCTGCAGGCGACGCAGGTGCATGCCCCGGTGGATGGCATCGTCATCCTCCGCAAGGGCGATGCCGGCGTCGAAATCCAAATGGGCGAAGACGACCTGTTCCAGATCGCCACGGACCTCGGCAATCTGCAGGTGGTCCTCGAAGTCAACGAAGCGCAGCAGCAGAAGATCAAGGAAGGCGCCGCGGCCGCGGTGTACCTGACCGAAATGGGCAACGAGCCCATGACCGGCGAAGTGGCGCGCGTGGACGGCGGCCGGGTCACCGTGCTCTTCCAGAATCCCAACCCGCTCGTGAAACCCGGATTGACCGCGCAGGTGAAAATCCGCCTGCCTTGATAGAATCGGGGTTTGCTATGCAATTCCTCGAAACCAGCCTGATTGAACTGATTACGCAGACCGCGACGAACTTGCCGCCCGATGTCCGCAAAGCCATGGGCGTGGCGCTTGAACAGGAGAAGCCCGACACCCAGGCCTCGCAGGCGCTCAACATCATCGCGAACAACATCGACATGGCGGCCGAGGACGAAGGGCCCATCTGCCAGGACACCGGCATGCCCACCTTCGTCGTGCATACCCCGGTAGGCGTCAGCCAGATCGCCATCAAGAAGGCCATCAAGGCCGCCGTGGCCGAAGCCACCAAGCGCGGCAAGCTGCGCCCCAACTCGGTGGACTCGCTAACGGGCCGGAACTCCGGCGACAACCTCGGTGTCGAAACGCCGGTGATTCATTGGGAGCAGTGGGAAGAGGATGAGATCGAGGTCAAGCTGATCCTGAAGGGCGGCGGCTGCGAAAACAAGAACATTCAGTACTCGCTGCCGACGGAACTCGAACATCTTGGTAAGGCCGGCCGGAATCTCGAAGGCGTGAAGAAGTGCCTGCTCCACGCCGTGTGGCAGGCGCAGGGCCAGGGCTGCGCGCCGGGCGCCATCGGCGTCTGCATCGGCAGCGACCGCGCCCATGGCTACTACCTCGCCAAGCACGAACTGTTCCGCGAACTCGACGACGTGAACCCGGATCCGGTGTTGGCGCAGCTCGAAGCCGAGGTGATGGAAGAGGCCAACAAGATCGGCGTGGGGCCGATGGGCTTCGGCGGCAACGTCTCGCTGATCGGCTGTAAGGTCATGGCCGCCAACCGCCTACCCGCCAGCTTCTTTGTTTCCGTGGCCTATGACTGCTGGGCCTACCGGCGCCTCGGCGTCCGCCTGGACGCGAACACCGGCGCCATCAACCAGTGGCTCTACCGCGACCCGGAACGCGAAGTGGAAAAGCTTTCGAAGATGGACGGCTTCCCGCTCACCGGCCGCGAAGTGACGCTGACCCCGCCGCTCACCGAGGCGCAGATGCGGAGCCTGCACGTGGGCGACGTCGTCATCATTCGCGGCGACATGTACACGGGCCGCGACGCCGTGCACGCGCGGCTGATGGACGAGCCGCCGCCGGTCAGCCTGGACGGCCAGATCCTCTACCACTGCGGCCCGGTGATGTTGAAGAACGGCGAACAGTGGGTGGTGAAGGCGGCCGGGCCGACCACGTCGAGCCGCGAGGAGCCCTATCAGGCCGAAGTCCTGCGGCGCTACGGCGTCCGCGCCGTCATCGGCAAAGGCGGCATGGGCGCCAAGACCTCAAAGGGGCTGCAGGAATGCGGCGCCGTTTATCTGAACGGCATCGGCGGCGCGGCGCAGTTCTACGCTCGGACGCTCAAGAAAGTGAAGGGCGTGCACTGGTTTGAACTCGGCATTCCGGAGGCCATGTGGCACCTTGAAGCCGACGGTTTCGTCGCCATTGTCACCATGGATTCGCACGGCAACAGCCTGCACGCGGACGTAGAGAAAACCACCGGAGAGTTGCTCGAAGCGTTACAAAAGTGATAGCTTAGAGAGGTAGTGGCCAGGTAGCTCAGTTGGTAGAGCAGCGGACTGAAAATCCGCGTGTCGGGGGTTCAAATCCCTCCCTGGCCACCACATCTCGAATGCGACCCGCCGGGTCGCTTTTTTGTTTTTCAGGCCTGATATGCTTAACGCGAGTATGAATCGTCGAGCATTTTTTGAGGCCTGCTTCGGCGCCGCCGGCGCCCTTTCCCTGGCCGACCGCGCGGACGCCCTCGGGTTACCGAAAGCCAAGATCACGCGGATCCGCTATTACAAGACGCCCACCGACGCCGCCGGGCGGCCCAACACGCGGCAACCCCTTTTTAACCAGAGCACGAACGTCGTGCTCGTCGAAACCGACACCGGCCTCGTCGGCGTTGGCGAAGGCGGTGCCCCCGATGTGATGGAACAGTGCGCGGGCCTGCTGATCGGCCAGGACCCCTTCCGCACGGACCGCCTGTGGCAGTCCATGTTCCGCTCCTACTTCTATCCCGCCGGCCGCGAAAAGGTCCATGCCCTCGGCGCGCTCGATGTGGCGTTGTGGGATCTCAAGGCCAAAGCGCTCGGCGTGCCGCTCTATCAGCTCCTCGGCGGCCAATCCCGCGAATACGTCGAGTGCTACTCCACCGGCTACCCGGCCCAGGGCACGCCCAAGGAGGTGGCCAAGGCCTGCGTCGACGCCGGCTTCCGCGCCTACCGGATCTCGACGGACACCCGCGGCCAGGTGATGGACCGCTTTGAAACCGTCAACCGCGTGGCCGCGCTCTGCGAACAGGTCCGCGAAGGCGTGGGCCGCGATGGCGGCTGGTGCATCGACTTCCATACTGAACTCGACTTCCCCGATGCGGTGACACTCGCGAACAAAATCGAACACCTGCGCCCGTACTTCGTCGAGGATCTCGTCCGCAGCGAAAACCCCGGCGTGTACCGCACGCTGCGCGGCCAAGTGAAAGTGCCGATCGCCGTCGGCGAACAGTTCGGCCCCAAGTGGGAGTGGAACGAACTCATTGAAAACCACCTGATCGACTACGCCCGCGCGACTATCCCGAACGTTGGCGGCATTACCGAGTTCCAGAAGATCGCCGCAATGTGCGAAACCCATTACGTCGGCCTGGTGCCGCACTTCACGGGGCCGATTTCCGAAGCCGCCATGGTGCACTGCTCGGCCGCGTTTTCGGGTCCGGTGCTGATGGAGATGGTGATGGGCGGCACGCGCCCGTGGCCGTATCTGAAGAGCAGCTATGACCTCCGCAACGGCAAGCTCTGGCCGAACGAGCGCGTGGGCCTCGGCGTGGAAGTCGACACCTCGCAACTGCAGCAGATCGGTAACTACACCGAGGCGTATCAGCTCACGCCCATGCTGCGGCGGCCGGACGGCTCATTAACGAACTGGTAGGGTGATTGGATATGCGCGTTGCACTGCTGTCTCTCCTCGTTCTGCCCTTCTGCGTTGTTCAGGTCTCCGGCGAAGTCCTCTTCCGGCAGTCGGCCTTTGAAGCGGCGCCGGCCGATTGGTCGGCGTGGAGCCACCGGCCGGAGACGATGCCGCGGACGTTTGTCGATACGCAGGTCAGCCGTGGCGGCCGCGGCTCGCTGGCCATCAACGGCCTCAGCAACGTGGCAGCCTACGGCGGCTGGCGCAAGCAGATTCCCGGCGTCCAGGGCGGCGAATGGGTGCGCCTGCGCGCGTTCTACAAGGCGGAAAGCGTGGCCGCGGAGAACTGGCAGGTGGTCGCCCGGCTCGACTGGCAGAACGCCGCGGGCAAGCGCGCGGGCGAGCCGGCCTACATCCCCTGGACGCAGCGGCAGGGCGATTGGAACGAACTCCAATCGGAAGCTCAGGCGCCGCCGGGAACGGCTTCCGTCTATGTCGAACTCTACCTGGCGAACGCGCCCCAGGGCACCGTCTGGTGGGACGACGTCTCGCTCGAACGCATCCCGCCGCCGCCGGCGCGCAAGGTGAACGTCGCCACGGTGAACCTGCGCCCGAAGAACTCAAGCGGCCGCGAAGAGAGCGTCAGCCAGTTCATCGCCGCCATCGGGAAGTCGGTTCCGGCGGACGCGGACGTCATCCTGCTGCCCGAAGGCATCAGCATCGTCGGCACCACCAAGACCATCCTGGACGTCGCCGAACCCATCCCCGGGCCTACCACGGAGGCGCTGAGCAAGGTGGGCAAGGCGCGCAAGGCCTACATTGTCGCGGGCATCTATGAGAAAGAAGGCCACGTGATGTACAACACGGCCGTCCTGATCGACCGCAACGGCGACATCGCCGGCAAGTACCGGAAGGTGTATCTCCCGCGCGAAGAGGTGGAGAAGGGTCTGACGCCGGGCACCCACTATCCGGTCTTTCAAACCGACTTCGGCAAGGTCGGCCTGATGATCTGCTACGACGTCTTCTTCGCCGAACCGGCCCGCGCGCTGGCCAACCAGGGCGCCGACATGATTCTGATGCCCATCTGGGGCGGCGACGAGAACCTCGCTAAGGCCCGCGCGATTGAGAACGGCGTGTTCCTCATCACGAGCGGCTACGACCATCCCACCTACATCATGGACCCCACCGGCGAACGCCTCGCGCAAGCGCGGGACCAAGGCGCCGCGGCCACGGCCACGGTGGACCTGGCCAAGCATTACAACTGGCAGTGGCTCGGCGAAATGCGCACCCGCCGCCTGAAAGAGCTGCGGGTGGACGTCGCCGTGCCACCACCTGGTCTGATCCGTTAGGGCTGCACGATCACTTTCATCAGGCCGGGCTCGGAGTCATAGAGCCGCTTGAAGTACGACGGCGAGTCGGCGAGCGAAATCTTGGCCGAGATGATCGGGTCCACCTGAATCATGCCGCTCGCAAGCAGCTCAATGCAGGCCGGGTACTCGCCCGAGGAGCCGCAGGTGCCCTGCAGCCGGATCTCGCGCGTCACCACCTGCTGCAGCGGCAGTTCGATGTTCGGCGTAATGTTGCCGACCAGCGTCACCGCGCCGCCCTTACGCACGCAAGCGATGGCGGTCTTGATCGGATCGGTCGCGCCAACGCATTCGAGCGCCACATCGGCGCCCCGGCCCTGCGTCCGCTTCAGGATCTCGGCCTTCACGTCGCATTCGAGCGGGTTAAACGTTTCCGTCGCGCCCAGGCGCTTGGCCATGGCCAGCTTTTCGTTGTTCGTATCGACGGCGAAAACCCGCGCGCATCCGGCCACCTTGGCCGCCTGCAGCGTCAGCGAGCCGATCATGCCCGCGCCCACGATCACGGCCGTATCCCCGAGTTCAATCGGCGTCAGGCGCACGGCGTGCACGCCAATCGAGATGGCTTCAATCAACGCGGCGTGTTCGTAGCTCACCGAATCCGGCAAGCCATAGAGAATGTGCTGCGGCACCGAGACGTACTCGGCGAAAGCGCCGTGGCGGCGGTAGTCGCCGCAGGAGACGCCCAGCACCATGCGGTTGTCGCACAGGTTCACCTGGCCCGCCCGGCAGAAGTGGCACTTGCCGCAGGAGACGGTGGAATCGAAGGTGACGCGGTCGCCCTCCTTCCATTGGGTCACGGCCGAACCCACCTTGGCGATGGAGCCCGCGGCTTCATGGCCCATCACGAGAGGCGGAATGCGCCGGCCGGTGCTGCCGTCCCAACCGTGGACGTCGCTGCCACAAATGCCGCACGCGCCCACACGGATCAGAACGTCTTCCGGGCCCAATTCCGGTTCAGGGAAGTCGATGACTTCCAGGTTCAAGTACTCTTTCAACAGCAGTGCTTTCATCGCGATTACTACGGTATCATCGTCGCGATATGGAGCGCAGAACCTTCCTCGGAAGCAGCCTGCTGGCCTACTGGCCGGCGAACAAGGTCCGTTTAGGCGTCATCGGCAGCGGCAGCCGCGGCACGTTTGTCATGGGCGTGTTCCAGAAGGACTTGGCGCTTGAAGTCGGCGCTATCTCCGACGTCTATGAGCCGAATCTCGAACGGGCGCTGTCGCTCGCCAAAGGGGCCAAGGCGTACCGCGACTATCGCGACCTCCTCGCCGACAAGTCCATCGACGCCGTACTCATCGCCACGCCCGAACACTGGCACCACCGCATGATCCTCGACGCGCTCGCCGCCGGCAAGGACGTCTACGTCGAAAAGCCGCTCTGCCGGACGCCGGAAGAAGGCCGCGAACTCATCGAGGCCGAGAAAAAGACGAAGCAGATCATTCAGGTGGGCATGCAGCGGCGCTCGTACGACCTCTACCAGGAGGCCCGCGGCGTCGTGGCCGCCGGCACCCTTGGCAAGGTGCGCATGGTGCGGAGCTGGTGGCTCAACAATCACATCACCGCGGTGCCGGCCACCAAGCTCGACGGCAAGCTGGACTGGGAGGCCTGGCAGGGCCCGGCCGAGCGTCGGCCGTTCGACGCTAACCGCTTCCGCGCCTGGCGCTTCTATCAGGACTACGGCGGCGGCATCGTGGCCGACCAGGGGGCGCACGTTTTTGACGGCATCCAGATGATCATGGGCGCCGGGTTCGTGAAGGCCGTCACCGCCTCGGCCTTGACACCGCTGCGGGCCGGGGTGGATCAGCCCGAATGTGTTGTCGTGAGCGCCGAGTACCCGGAGGGCTTCCTGGGCGTCTTCACGGTGAACTACGCCGCGATGAAGTATCAGAGCCGGAACGATCAATTGAACCAGGCCGACGGCGACAAGGCCCGGCTCGATATCGGCCGCGAGAGCTTCCGCGTGCTGCCGGCCGGCGACGAGGAGAAGCCGATTCTCGAACGCAAAAGCGCCCGTGGCTTCGGCTGGGCGACCGACTTGCACGTCCAGAACTTCCTCGAATGCGTGCGGACGCGGCAGCGGCCGACGGCCCCGATGGCGCTGGGGGCGCAGGCAGCTTTGGTGGTGCAGTTGGCCAACCGATCGCTGCGCGAAGGGCGCCGCATCGAAAACACCACTTTTTAGTGGTTGACATCGGTAACGGATTTCGGCTACTCTGACTAGGTCGGAGCAGACGCCATGACTTTTTATCCCCACATCCCGGTTAATCCAGAATGCGGCACCAGTCTACGGCGCAGGCAGTCTCTGTAACTGCGTTCCTTTCTGCGTTGCTCTAGGCGACACTCGGTTGCAAAATCGACGGGCGAAGCCCTACGTCCCTGCTGTCCCTTAATCGCCGCTTGCGGATGGTGAAGCAACCTGCGTTGCCGTTGAAACTGCCGTACGGCGGAGGACGGCTCTAGCGGCGACCCTTGCGCCACCGGCTGTCCCGCAAGCGGACTCTCTTCTTGTCCTTGGAGGACACTCTCATGTCTTGGTTCCGTATCTCTATTGGCGACGCCGAACGCGCGGTGCTCTCGCGCGGCGGGCGCTTCCTCTCCCTGGCCGGCCCGGGAACCCACTACCGCTTCTTCCCGTCCGTCGAGACGCATTCGACGCTCATTGCCGAGTTCCGCTCGCCGTGGGCGGAGATCCTGTTGCGGACACGCCCGGACATCGTCGCCGAGCACTTCGTCGTGGTCGAAACGGCGGAGCGGCAGATCGCACTCGTTACTGTGAACCAACGGTTGGAGTCGGTCGTCGGCCCGGGGCAGCGGAAGCTGTTCTGGAAGCCGGCCGTGGCGGAGATCTTCAATGTGGATGAGGCGCCGGAGGTGCCGTCCGCGTTGGTCGATGCCGTCGAACGGGTCGGCGCACGGGAGATGAAGCTGCTGCAGGTTCCGGCCGCGATGGCCGGGGTCCTGTTCAGCGATGGGCGTTTCGTCCGGGTGCTCGATCCGGGGCGCTACGCCTTCTGGACCGCGGCCGCAGTGATGACGCTCACCTTGGTCGACCTGCGCCGTCAAATGATCGAGGTGCCGGGACAGGAGATTCTAACGCGGGACAAGGTATCGATCCGCGTAAACATTCTGGCCGAGTACCGCGTGACCGATCCCGCTCTGGCGGCGACGGGAGCGAAGAGCTACATCGAAACCCTGCATCGCCTGCTGCAGTTGGCCGTCCGGTCGACGCTCGGCAAACGCTCGCTCGACGAGGTATTGGCCGATAAGGTCGATGTCGAGCCGGCAGCCGCCGAGACGATCCGGCGCGAGATGCTGGCGCTGGGTGTGGAGGTGGCAACCGTCGCCTTGAAGGACATCATTCTGCCCGGCGAGATCCGGAACATCCTGAATCAGGTGGTCGCGGCCGAAAAACAGGCCCAGGCCAACCTGATCCGCCGGCGCGAGGAGACGGCCGCCACCCGGTCGCTGCTCAATACGGCGAAATTGATGGAAGATAATCCGACGCTGATTCGTTTGAAGGAGTTAGAGACCCTCGAACGCCTGACGGAGAAGGTCGGAACTGTAAACGTTCATGGCGGATTCGACGGTTTGCTGAGCAAACTGTTGCTCCGGTAAATATTTTTTAAACAATTGAGGTGCGCGGACCCCGGTTCGCGCGTCTAAACAATAGGAAGTGTCTATGTTGACCGAAGAGTGGCTGACCGAAGAGGCCGAAGACCAGACGGTGGAGTATCCTGCCGCCGCGGATCTTTGGCAGGTCGAGCAACTCCTCACCGAGTTGCTCGCCGAAAACGAAGAGGCGAAGCGCTAAACGCTACGCCAGCAGAGGACGGATGACCCGGCCGTGGACATCCGTCAGGCGGTAATGCCGCCCCTGGAACTTAAACGTCAGTTTGGTGTGGTCGACGCCCAAACAGTGCATCATCGTCGCATGGAGATCATGGACATCCATAGGATCCTTGGCGATGTTGTAGCTGTAGTCGTCGGTCTCACCATAACTGACGCCGGGCTTGAAGCCGCCGCCGGCGGCGAGCATCGTGAAGCACCGCGGATGATGATCCCGGCCGTAGTCGGACGCGGTGAGCGTACCCTGCGAGTAGACGGTGCGCCCGAACTCCCCGCCCCACAGGACGATGGTGTCGTCCAACAGACCCCGCTGCTTCAGATCCGTCAGCAGCGCCGCCGAGGGTTGATCGGTATCCTCGCACTGCCAGCGAATCTGCTTCGGCAGGCTGCCGTGCTGGTCCCAGCCGCGGTGAAAGAGCTGAATAAAGCGAACGCCCCGCTCGGCCAGCCGCCGGGCCAGAATGCAGTTGGCCGCGTAGGTGCCCGGCTTGCGGGACTCGGGGCCGTACAGCTCGAACGTCGACTCGGGCTCCTTCGATAGATCCGCGAGCTCCGGCACCGAAGCCTGCATCCGGAACGCCATCTCGTACTGCGCAATCCGCGTGGCGATCTCCGGGTCCTGATACTCGTCCAGCTTCAGCTTGTTCAGTTGACCCAAATCGTCAAGAAACCGGCGGCGCGCCGTGCGGCTATAGCCCTCCGGGTCGCTCAAGTACAGCACCGGATCCTTGCCGCCGCGGAACTTCACGCCCTGATGGTTGGTGGGGATAAAACCGGAACCCCACATGCGATCCGCCAGCGCCTGCGCGTTGCCCCGGCCCTGCGAAATCATGACGATGAACGCCGGCAGATCCTTATTCTCGCTGCCGAGGCCATACGACACCCAGGAGCCGATCGACGGCCGGCCGGCGAGTTGAAAGCCGGTCTGGAAGAAGGTCACCGCCGGGTCGTGGTTGATCTGCTCAGTGGACAGCGACTTCATGATCGTCCACTGGTCGGCGTGCTTAGCCATATGCGGCAGCAGTTCGCTGAACCAGGCGCCGGATTGGCCATGCTGGGCGAATTTGAAGATGGTTGGCGCGGTGGGGAACGTCGCCTGATAGGCCGTCATACCGGTCAGGCGCTGGCCCCGGCGAATCGAATCCGGCAGGTCCTGGCCGTGTACCTTGGCCAGGTTCGGCTTGTAGTCGAACAGATCGAGCTGCGAGGGGCCGCCGTGCTGGAAGAGCGTGATGACGCGTTTGGCCTTCGGCGCATGATGGAGCACCGGGCCTTCGGCGGCGTAACCGTTCTGCTGCAGCAGGGTCGTCAAGGCGGCGAGAAACTGGCGGCGTTGCATGGTCGGTTACTCCTTGGTCACGAACTCGTCGGTATTCAGCAGCAGGCTGGCGACGGCCTGGTAAGCGGCCAGGTCCCGCTCCGGCAGGTCGGCCGAGCGGGTGTCGCCCTGCCACAGCAGCGCTTTGGCTTCGGCCGGCTTTCCGGCGAAGTAATCGAGATGATAGTTCAGGCTGCCGCGCAGCACCGCCAACTCCGCCGGCTTCGGCAGCCGGCCCAGGGCGATGCGGAAGCCGTGCCGCAGCCGGCTATCGGCGTCGGCGCCACCTTCGAGCAGCATACGCTGGCCAATGAAGCGCGCCGCTTCGACAAACGTCACGTCGTTCATCAGGTTCAGCGCCTGCAGTGGCGTGTTCGTGCGATTCTCGCGAACGGTGCAGGCTTCGCGCTGCGAGGCGTCGAAGTTCATCATCATCGGCGGGGCGGAGGTCCGCTTCCAGAACGTATAGAGGCTGCGGCGGTAGAGGTCCGGCCCCTTGGCCTGGTCGTACTCGAAGTCCTGCATGATGACCTCCTTCCAGAGTCCGTCCGGTTGGTACGGCTTCACCGATGGCCCGCCGACCTTCTCATGGAGCAAGCCGGCGGCATGCAGCGCTGTATCGCGAATCATCTCGGCCGGCAGGCGCATCCGCGGGCCGCGGGAGAGCAGCCGGTTCTCGGGGTCGCGCTGGATCAGTTCCGGCGTGGCCTGCGACGACTGCCGGTAGGCCGCGCTCATCACGATCATCTTCTGGATCGCCTTCGTATCCCAGCCGCTATGGATGAACTCGGTGGCCAGGTAGTCGAGCAGTTCGGGGTGCGTGGGCCATTCGCCCTGCAGGCCGAAATCCTCCGTCGTTTTGACGATACCCGTGCCGAAGAAGCTCTGCCAGAAACGGTTCACCGTCACACGCGCGAGCAGCGGATTCTGCGGATCGATCACCCATTGCGCAAAGCCCAAGCGATCCGCGGCCGGCCGACGCGGCAGGAACTCCGGCAGCCCCGGCTCCACCGGTTCGCCCGGTTTGTCATATTGGCCGCGGAGCAGCAGATGGGTTGGCTTGCGCTGCGGCGCCTCCGCCATCACCATCACCGTGGGGAAGGTCCGCTCCAGCTTCTCGCGCTCTTCGCGCAGGCCCGCCAGCGTCTGCCAGGCCTGCCGCACCTCCGGCGCGGCCGCCGATTCGAGATAGGCCAGCTCCACCTGCCGCTGCTCGGCCTGGGTTCGTTTTTTTCCGCCGAGGGCCGCCAGCGGCTGGCCCACGGCCAGCATCGCGATCTCCTCAGCCGTCAAGACCCGCGAATAGAGGCGGATCTCGCCGAGCGTTCCCTGAAACTGGTGCTCTTTCCCGGCGCCGCCACCGACCCGGACAGGCTCTTTATAAACGCCCCCGGCATTGCGGAACGGGCGGTACAACGTATCCATGATGGTCGTCGTCTCGGCCAGTTGGCCATCGACGTAGACGCGCACGCCTTCGGCCATGCGGGAGCCCGTATAGGTCACAGCCACATGGTGCGCCCGGCCGGGCGCGAGCGGCTTCACCGTCTCCACGCGCAGCGCGTCGTTCACCCAGTTGCTCGTGATGTGGAAGAACACCTTGCCGTCCTTCACATGCAACCCGTATCCCTTGCCTTCCTCTTTATTGCCCGACATCCGGGTAAGCACGGAACCCTTACCATCCACCCACGCCGAAACCGACCAGAGATCGTCAATGTCGAACTTGCCGGACTTCGCGTCCACCTCCACGCGGCTGCCATCGAACTGCTGCGGCGGACCCTGCGTGAAGTACTCGCCGTCGCGCATGCTCAGCGGCGCCCAGCGCACGTTGGGCATGTGCCGCTCCCAAGCCAATCGCGCAGTATCGATCTGCGGCTTCCGCGCCGCCAGCCACTGCTCCTGCTTGGTGATCTTCGCGTCAATCGCCGCCAGCGTCGCCTGCTGCGCCGCGGTAGGCGCCGGCATCAGCGGCGGCGAGTTGCCGTACTTCATCGCGCGCCCGAGTTCCGGCACGTTATTGAAGTAGGCGTAGATCTGATAGAACTCCTTCTGCGTCAGCGGGTCGTATTTATGGTTGTGGCAGCGCGCGCAGCCCAGCGTCAGCCCGAGGAACACGGCCCCGGTGGTCTCCACGCGGTCGACGACGTATTCGACGGCGTACTCCTCCGGCACAATGCCGTCCTCCGTGTTGCCGCGATGATTGCGGTTGAAACCCGTCGCCAGCCGCTGCTCAAAGGTCGCGTTCGGCAACATATCCCCGGCCAATTGTTCGAGCACGAATTGATGAAAGGGCTTATTCCGGTTGAAGCTCTCGATGACGTAATCGCGCCACCGCCACATCACCCGTTCGCCGTCGTATTGGTAGCCGTTCGTATCGGCATAGCGAGCCGCATCCAGCCAACGCGCCGCCATCCGCTCGCCGTAACGCGGCGAAGCCAGCAGCCGGTCCACCAGCTTCTCGTAGGCGTGGGGCGATTGATCTTTGAGGAAGGCATCCATCTCCTGCGGCGTCGGCGGCAGGCCGGTCAGGTCGATCGTGACGCGCCGCGCGAGCGTCTCGCGGCTCGCGGGTGGACGCATCGCCAAGCCCTCTTTGGCCAACCGCGCACTGACGAAGTGATCGATGCTCGCCACACCAGCCGGCGGCTTGGGCGGCACGAAGCTCCAATGCGCCTGCCACTCCGCACCCTGCGCGGCCCAAGCCGACAAGGTCTGCTTTTCCTTGGCCGTGAGTGAAAGCCCGCTGTAGGGCGGCGGCATCTGCTGTCCCTTCTTGTCGGTCGTAATGCGCGCCACCAGCTTGCCGGCGGTGATGGCCGCCCGGGCGTCCTGCTCCACGTCCAACCGCAGCGGGATACCTTTGGTCTTCGCGTCCGGCCCGTGGCAGTGGTAGCACTTGTCCGAAAGGATGGGGCGGACGTCGCGATTGAACTCAAGCTTCGGCTCAGCAGCCAAGGCGATCGCGGGGAGCAGAACGGACAGCAGAACTCTCATGAAAGCACCTCCATTTTATGAGAAGAATTCCCGCCGCGTAGCACTACCGGAGTACATGCGCATCGTAGCTGTAATCCTTTGGCTTACCTTCTGCCTCTCCGGCCAGACGACCCCGCGCTCGACCGCGCAGCATAAGCGCACCGCCGCCGCGGCGGCGAAGGTCTCGGATGCCGAGATTGAACAGACGCTCAAAGCCAAGCTGGCAAAGTCGAAAATGGCCGCCAACGCCTTCACGTTTAAGGTCAGCAACGGCACCGTCACCCTCGAAGGCAAGGCCAACGTCATTCAGCACAAAGGCGCCATGACGCGCATGGCGAAAACCGCCGGCGCCACCCGCGTCGTCAACAACATTCAAATCTCCGAAGAGGCCAAGGCGAAAGCCCGCGAGAAACTCGCGAGCGGCCGGCGCCGCGCCCAAGTGAAGCGGGGCGAACCGCGGAGCCAACCGCGATAAACTGAGCGGTTTGGAACCTCTCTACATCCGCGTCCACCCCAGCGACAACGTCGCGATCATCGTGAACCCGGAAGGGGTGCCCTCCGGCGCCGTCTTCCCCAATGGCTTCGTTTCGTTGGAGGCGGTTCCGCAATCGCACAAGATCGCCCTCTCGAGCCTGGAGCCGGGTGAACCCGTCATCCGCTACGGCCAGGTGATCGGCCACGCCACCCGCGCCCTGCCCGCCGGCTCGTGGGTTCGTGAAGACTGCCTCGACCTGCCCACGCCCCCCGCCCTCAGCGAACTCGCCCTCGCCACCGCTCCGCCTCCCGACGCGCCGCCGCTGCCCGAATACACCTTCGAGGGCTATCGCAACGCCGACGGCACCTACGGCACCAAGAACATTCTCGGCATCACGACCACCGTCCAATGCGTCGCGCCTACGGTGGACTATGCCGTCCGCAAGATCAAGGCCGAGATTCTGCCCCGCTATCCGAACGTCGATGATGTCGTCGCCGTCACCCACTCCTACGGCTGCGGCGTCGCCATCGACGCCCCCGGCGCCGCCGTACCTATCCGCTCCATTCGCAATCTCGCTCTCCATCCCAACTTCGGCGCCGACCCGCTCGTCGTCAGCCTCGGCTGCGAGAAACTCCAACCGGTGCGGCTAACCATCCCCGGCCTGCAGCCCGTGGATCACGTCATTCGCCTGCAGGATAACCAGGGCTTCGCCGCCACCGTGGCCCGCATCTGCGAAGCCGCCGAAAAGCGGCTGCAGGTGCTGAATCTGCGGCGGCGCGTACCCTGCCCCGCGTCCGGGCTCGTGGTGGGCCTGCAGTGCGGCGGCAGCGATGCTTTCTCCGGCGTAACCTGCAACCCCGCCGTCGGCTATGCGGCCGATCTCCTCGTCCGCGCCGGCGCCACCGTGATGTTCAGCGAAGTCACCGAGGTCCGCGACGCCGTGCATCTGCTAACGCCACGCTGCGCCACGCCCGATGTCGCCCGCGCCCTCATCCGCGAGATGCAGTGGTACGACGACTACCTCGCCAGCGGCCGCGCCGACCGCTCCGCCAACCCCACGCCCGGCAACAAGCGCGGCGGCCTGTCGAACGTCGTCGAAAAGGCGCTCGGCTCCGTCGCCAAGTCCGGCACGTCCGCGCTGCGCCAAGTGACCACGCACGCCGAAGTGCCCACCGAACGCGGCCTGATCTTCGCCGCCACTCCAGCCAGCGACTTCATCTGCGGCACCCAGCAACTCGCCGCCCATATGAATCTGCACATCTTCACGACCGGTGAAGGCACGCCCTATGGCCTCGCCATGGCGCCGGTGATCAAGGTCTCCAGCCGCACGGCGCTCGCCGAGAAGTGGCCGGACCTGATCGACATCGACGCCGGCCGCATCGCCACCGGCCAGGCGACCATCGAGAGCGTCGGTTGGGAGCTCTTCCACCTGATCCGCGACGTGGCCAGCGGGCGCAAGCAGACCTGGGCCGACCACTGGGGCCTGCACAACTATCTCGCGCCCTTCAATCCCGGACCGGTGACCTAGACCCCCAGGTTCAGATACTCGCTCGCGTTCTTGTAGCAGATGTTCCGGATCATGCCGCCCACCCAGTCCTCGCGGTCGGGCAGCAGGCCGTCGGTAACGTCCTGGCCCACCATGTTGCAGAGCGTGCGCCGGAAATACTCATGGCGCGGGTAGGAGAGGAATGAACGGGAATCGGTCAACATGCCGACGAACCGCGAAAGCAGGCCGCAGTTGGAGAGCGCGTTGATCTGCAACTCCATGCCCTCTTTCTGATCGAGGAACCACCAGCCGCTGCCGAACTGCACCTTGCCGGCGATGCTGCCGTCCTGGAAGTTGCCGATCATGGTGGCGAAGGCGTAGTTGTCCACGGGGTTGACGTTATAGATAATCGTCCGCGGCAGCGTGTTGTCCTGATCGAGGCGGTCCAGATAAGCGCCGAGCGCCTCGGCCTGCGACCAGTCGCCCATCGAGTCAAAGCCGGAGTCCGGGCCAATCGTCTTGAACAGGCGCGTGCTGTTGTTCCGGCGGGCGCCGAGGTGGAGCTGCTTAGTCCAGCCTTTGGCCGCGTCCAACTGGCCGAAGAAGATCATCAGGTTGGCGGCGAACTGCTGCTGCTCGGCCGGCGAAGCGGCCTGGCCATGCAGCGCGCGTTCGAAGATCGAAGCGGCTTCGGCTTCCGAGCAGAAGTCGGCGTAGCAGTGGTTCAAGCCGTGGTCGGAGAGGCGGCCGCCGAGCGAATGGAAGAAATCGTGGCGGCTCTTGAGCGCATCGAGGAAGCGCGAGTAGCTGCTGATGTCGATGTTGGCCGCCGCGGCGAGTTTGCTCACCCACGGCAGGAAGACCTCCGGCAGATGGACGTTCAGCGCCTTGTCCGGCCGAAACGTGGGGAACACCTTCGTCGCAATGCCGGAGGCGGCGATCCGCTGGTGGTAGCGGAGATCGTCGGTCGGGTCGTCGGTCGTGCAGGTGGCGCGGACGTGGAACTTGCGGAAGATGCCGTGTACGCGCAGGCTTTCGTCGGCGAGTTGTTCATTGGCGCGGTCCCAGATGCTGCGGGCCGTCGTGCCGTCGAGCAGCTCATCGATGCCGAAGTAGCGTTTGAGTTCGAGGTGCGTCCAGTGGAAGAGCGGATTGCGCAGGGTGTGGGGCACCGTGCGGGCCCAGGCTTCAAACTTTTCGTACGGGGTCGCATCGCCCGTGCAGTAGCGTTCGGCGACGCCGTTGGCCCGCATGGCGCGCCATTTGTAGTGGTCACCCTCGAGCCAGATCTCGAACAGATTGGCGAACTGACGGTTCTCGGCGATGTCCTTCGGCGGCAGATGGCAGTGGTAGTCGAGAATCGGCTCCGGCGCCGCATAGTTGTGATAGAGGTGCCGCGCCGAGGCGGTGGAGAGAAGGAAATCGTCGTGGATGAAGGACATGGGCCTAATCTACGAGGATGCCACACTCAGATTTCCTGGCGCTGCCCGGCCGCGCGCGGCATCCACTGCACTATGCGTGCGCTTTTGCTTCTCCTCCCCATGGCCTTGCTGGCGGCCGACACCTGGCCCCAGTTCCGGGGTCCCGAGCGCTCGGGCGTCGCGCCGGGCAAAGCCTGGCCGGAGAACTTCTCGGGTTTGAAGCCGCTATGGCGCATGGATCTCGACAAGGGCTTCCCGGGGCCGGTGGTCTCCGAAGATAAGGTTTTCGTGGCCGAAACGGCCAACACGGACACGGAAGTCGTCCGGGCTCTCGACCGCAAGACCGGCAAGGAGATCTGGCGGGCGTCGTGGCCGGGTAAGATCTCCGTCCCGTTCTACGCCAAGCGCAGCGGCGATTGGATCCGCGCCACTCCCGCGCTGGACGGAGATACGCTCTACGTCGCAGGCATGGAGGAGGTGCTCGTGGCTCTCGACGTCAAGACCGGCCGCGAGCGCTGGCGCGTGGATTTCCCGAAGCGCTTCGGTACGGCGAAGCCGGAGTTTGGCTTCGCCAGTTCGCCGCTGGTGGACGGCGAAGCGATTTTCGTCCAGGCCGCCAACTCGTTCGTGAAGCTGAACAAGCGAACGGGCGCAACGGTTTGGCGAATTCTGCCGGTGGCCGGTGGCGTTATGGAGAGCGGGGCTTTCTCCTCCCCCGCGATGGCGACGCTCGCCGGCCGGCGGCAGGTCCTGGTGCAGGCGCGGGTGCATCTGCACGGCGTCGATCCGGAGACCGGCGAAGTGCTCTGGACGCAGGAGGTGCCGAACTTCCGCGGGATGAACATCTTGATGCCGACCACGTTCGGCGACACCATCTTCACGAGCACCCACCGCATCGATTCGTTCGCCTATCAGGTTTCGAAACAAGGCATCAAGCCGCTCTGGACCAATAAGGCCAAAGGCTACATGTCGACGCCCGTGATTCTCGATGGCTACGCCTATCTGCATCTGACGAACCAACGCTTCACCTGCATCAACCTGCGCAACGGCGAGACCACCTGGACCACCGAGCCCTTTGGCCAGTACTGGTCCATGGCGGTCCGCAACGGGAAGATTCTCGCGCTCGATGAAAACGGGAAGCTGCTGCTGATCCGCGCGAACCCGGAGAAGTTTGAACTGCTCGACACGAAAGAGATCGCCAACACGACGACCTGGGGCCACATCGCTGTGGCAGGGGATGAGATCTTCATCCGCGAGTTGACCGGCATCGCGGCGTATCGCTGGAACTAGAACAGCGTGAGTTGATCGCCTTCACTGACGAAGCTCTTTAATTCGCCATCGCCATCCACCACCCAAGCTAAGCGATTCCTGGCAAAGTCCACCGTCGCGCGGTCTCCCCGCCCCTCGGCCTCCGCTTCGAGGCGTTGCATCACCGCCACGGCGTCCCGCCGCCGGTTGCTTTCCGAGTAGTAGTCGAACGCCGCCCGGCACAGGTCCACGGACTCCTCCCAGGCGCTGGCGAAGCCATAGTCGAGCGCCGCTTCTAACTCGTAGTCGACTTCCGCGCACGCCGCAAAGCGGGCCCGCCAATGCCGGAAGCGGCCCAGCACCGCGTCGAAATGGCGGCCCGGCACCTCCGGACTCACGGAGACCGACTGCACCAAACGGTACCGGTCCCGCGTGGGGTCGAGCAACTCGGCCGCCTCTCCCGGCAACGCAGCCGGTTCGCCCGCAATCTCGCGGGCCAGGCTCAACGGAAAATCGGAAGCCTCACAAACCGACATCGCTTCGAGCAGCGGCGAGTAGGGGGCCGGCGGCAAACGGAACGGATCCTCGAGATCGAGCCACTCGCCTTCGCCCAGTAACTCCGGCCCCGTGATCAACACCGAATGCGGCGCGCCGGGCAATGCGAGCGGCTCCCGCAAATCGTCCAGCACCAGCAGGCAGCGGCCCGTGGGCATCCGCCGGTCGATCTCCCGCTGGATCGACGCCGCTGAGCGCCGGCCGCAGCCAATCCAGAGGATCGATGGAAAGTGGCCGCGCGCGGCGTGGGTAAACGCCTGCGCCATGCGGCTCTTGCCGGTGGCCCGTTTGCCCGTGATCCAATACGTCCCCGCCCCGTCGACCAGGACGCTCCACAACTCCTCCGGCACCTCCGCCTGCGCCGGGGCGACGTTCGACAGCGGAGTCCGGGGCAGCAGCGCCACCGCCCAGCGTTCCAGCGCGCGCTGGTCCGCCGGCCAGCGGAAGAAGTGCCGCCGCTCGAACACCGCCGGATAGGCGCGGGCGCCGCAGTGGACGTAGGCGATGGGCCGCGGGCCGGTATAGTCAATCAGGTCGCCCCAGTATTGGCGGGACGCTTGCGGCGGCATCGCGTCGGGATGCAGCAGAACCAAGACGGCCGTGGCATCGAGTCCCTCCTCCCAGGTCTCCGACACCGGCGCTGAGTGCGTAGTGAGGGAGTTCAGCCGGAGTTCTGAAAACCGCTCGAGACGAGGCCGGACCATCGCCTCCGCCGCAGGGGCGCCACATAGGCTGAGTACCGGCAGAACAGACATCCTTTCAGTGTCTCGCACCCGCCGAATTGCTTACAATCGCGGTATGCTCCGCCGCCATCTGCTTGGTCTTCCGCTCGCCGCCTTCGCACAATCCTCCGGCCGGAAAGTGAAGTCGCTCCGCATCCAGATTCTCTCCACGATGCTCGCCGAGACCGGCATCGGCGAATGGGGCTTCGCGGCGATGGTGGAAGCCGATGGCCGGCGCATCTTGTTCGACGCCGGCACCCGGCCCAACACGGTGCTCGAGAACGCGAAGACGATGAAGGTGGATCTCGCCGTCGACGAGATGATGCTCAGCCATTTTCACGGCGATCACAACGGCGGCCTGCTTACGCTCCGCAAGGCCGTGGCGCCGGCGCTGGGCCGCTGCTACGTCGGCGAAGGCATCTTTCTGCCCAGGCGCGCCAGCCAGTTCGACGAGCGCGAAGGCAACGCCACGCTGCTGCTGAAGCCGGAGTACGAAGCCTCCGGCGGCAAGTTTATCTCCATCGAGAAACCCACCGAAATCCATCCCGGCGTCTGGCTCACCGGCCCCGTGCCCCGCAAGTATCCGGAGCGCAACTGGAGCGGATCGAGCCGGATCGTCACCGCCAAGGGGCAGATCGAGGACACGGTGCCCGAAGATATGTCGATGGTCTTCGATACCGAAGCCGGCCTGGTGGTCCTCTCCGGCTGCGGCCACTCGGGCATCATCAACACGCTCGAACACGCGCGCGGCACCATCCGGCAGGCGCCCATCCACGCGGCCATTGGTGGCTTCCACTTGTTTGAAGCCAACGACCAGACGCTGGCCTGGACCGCCGGCAAGCTCCGCGAGTTTGGTCTCGCGAACTTCGTCGGCTCCCACTGCACGGGCATTGAGCCGGTCTACCAGTTCCGCGAACGCGTAGGCCTGAGCCGGAAGAACAGCATTGTGGGCGCCGTCGGTGCAGGCTTCGATCTCGCTAAGGGCATCCTGCCGGGACGGCTCGCGCGGTGATGCGGTGGCTCGCCTGCCTGCTGCTGCTCGCGCCTGGGGCCTGCGCCGATACGGTCTTTCTGTTCTCGCTCGACGGCCTCGGCCATCAGCTATTCGATAAAGCGCCGCTGCCGACGCTCCAGCGTCTGGCGGCCAAAGGAGCGCGGGCCGCCGGCATCCAACCGGCCTTCCCCAGCACCACGGCCAACTCCCATGCGGCCCTGTGGACCGGCGCCTATGGCGACGTCTCCGGCATCGCCGCCAATAGCCAACCCCGACTGCCGCGCCAGGACCATACGTTCCGCGAGCGCAACAACGGCTATCGCGCCGATCAGTTAACCGCGGAGCCGATTTGGGTTACCGCCGCGCGCCAGGGCGTCCGCACGGTGGCCTATCAATCGCCGCAGGTCTTTCCCTTCCTCCCGGTCAACACCCACGAAAACGCCATCACGTGGAACGGCTATCAGACGCGGCAAGTGGCGCCCCATCAGGTGCTGCGCCGGAGCGACCTGCAGTTCACCTCCGCCACGGAGTTCCGCTTCCGGCATGGCTCGATGGAGTTGCGCGGCGCGCTGACCGCCACGGGCTTGCGTATCGAAGGCATCGACGTGAAGGCGGCGCCGGCGGAAACCGGGCTCGCCGCAGGCCGTCCGCTCGCGCGCCGCTTTAGCCCGGGCCTCACCGTGGACGATCCGGTTCCAGCCGTCGTCTACTTCCGGCTCTTCGCGTACACGAAAGACGACCTGCTGCTCTATGTCTCGCCGGTGCAGGAGATGGGCCTCAGCCAGGGCGACGCCCGGCCGCTGCTCCGCGAAGCGGGCGGCTTCATCGGCAACTCCTACAACGGCCCCAAGCTTGATGAATGGCAAGCGATGGAGACCACCGAACTGCTGACGCGGCAGAACCTGGCGCACACCGCGTGGCTGCAGCGCCATTACGAGCCGGGGCTGTTTCTGGGTTACCTCCCCGTCGCCGACGAGTTGGGCCACCGCTACGCCGGCTTGCAGGCAGCGGGCGACGCCACCGCCACCCGGGCCCTCTCCTGGGGCTACGGCATCATCGAACGGTGGAGCCAGGGCATTGCCAAACTCGCGGGCCGGCGCGATCACCTCGTCATCACCGCGGACCATGGCATGACGCCGGTTTCGAAGGCCGTCAACGTCAACGAGATTCTGCGCCGCGCCGGACTCGGCGACGTGGCCGTGCATGTCTATAATTCGGTGCTGCTGAATACCACTGATTGGAAGGGCGGCACGGTGGCCGATCGCGTGGTCACGCGCGCCCGCGTGCAGGCGGCGCTGGCGGCCTACGACGTCTTCACCGGCTTCTATACGCCCGAAGAGCACGGCGCCCAATACGGCATCGGCGGGCCCGCGGGCAGCGACCTGTACTTCGACCTGAAGCCCGGCTACACCGTGCGGGAACAGGTCGGCGAGATCTTTCCGCCGCTCGAGAGCCCCACCGGCGTCCACGGCTTCCGGCCGGACCGGCCCGACATGCTCGCCACGCTCTTCGCCGTCGGCCCGCGCCTGCGGCCCGGTACGAAGTGGCCACGCCTGCGGTCGATTGATGTCGCCCCGCTCGTGACCACTCTGCTCGGCATCGCTCCTCCGCGGGATGCCCGCGGCCGCAGCCCTATGCGGTGAACGCTTCGCCCGAAGCCGCCGCCGGCTCCGTGCCCGTTTCAAGCGCCTTCAGCTTCGCCAGATTCGCCTTGATGCCGTTCACGCCATCGAAGTACAAGTTGCCGAAGTTGATGTAGCGGTAGCCCTGGCGCCACGCCTTCGCGGCAGCCTCGTAGCTGCCGAGCGCAATGCCCGCCGTCTTGCCGAACCGCGTCACCCGCGCCGGGAACTCGGCGAGGAACTTCTGTACGTCGGGATGGCCGATCTCACCAATGTGCCCCAGCGCCGCCGAAAGGTCCATCGGCCCGGCCAGCACCACATCGACGCCTTCCACTTGCGCGATCTCTTCCACCTGCTCCACGGCCGACGGCGACTCCACCTGCACGACGATCAACGTCTCGTCGTTGGCATGTGGCAGATAGTCGCTCCATTCGATGTCGTTGTAGAACGTCCACATCGGCGAGATGCCCCGCGTGCCCAACGGCGGATACTTGGCGTACTGCACGGCCAGCCGCGCCTGTTCGGCGTTGTCGATCTGCGGGATCATCACGGCCTGTGCGCCGACATCGAGCGCCTTCTTCATCAGGCTCGGGTCGAGGCCCGCGATGCGCACCATCGGCATGGAGCCGGACTGCCGGATCAACGGCGGCAGCAGTTCAATCGACTCCGAGCCATAGCTCGAATGCTCCGTATCAATCCAGACCCAGTCGACGCCCGTCGTCGCGGTCAACTTCGCCGCCAGCGGCGTGGGTCCCATCGTGGCCGAGCCCCAGGCGGTTCCGCCCGCGGCCAGCAACTTCTTCACTTTGTTCTCAAAAGGTTTAGACAACCGGCACCATTCCCATAAAAGATTGCAAGGTTACAAACTCCGAGGTTACATCAAGCGTCACGCTATCGGCTTCGGCCGTCGCGCCGCCGTAAACGCCCGTGGCGAGCCACGAGCCGTCGTCGTTCTGCAAAGCGATCAAGCCCGAAGACACCTGGTGCACCAGTTCGAGATCCTCCGCCGCCCGCGAATGGCGATAGGCCCAAGCCGCACCCCAGCCCACTTTGCCGCTCTGCGGCGTCCGGTAGCGGTCCGGCCCGCAGTGCGCGGATGCGTGCAGAAACTGCCGGGCCAGGGCCAGCCAATGGGCTTCGCCCGTGGCGCCAGCGAGCGAGGTCAACAACGCGGCGCTGATGCCGTACTGGAAATACCACTGGCGCGGCTTCGTGGGATCGACGAGACAGCCGCTCGCGTCGGCTTCCGGATACTCCGTCACCAGACCGTTCCGCCAACTCGTGTAGAGCCCTTTCGAGATGTCCGGCTGGGCCTTCCACAACGTCTCGAGCCACCCGCCGGCGGCGATCGCCAGATCCATCTTCCCCGCCCACAGGCAGGCGAGGCCGGCCATGCTCGTGGTCATGATCTCTTCGGTCGAACGCGCTTCATCCGCGAAGAAGCCGCCCGAGGCCGGGTTGTGATAGTGGCCGATGAAGTGGGCCAGTTGGCGGGCCAGATCGAAGCGGCCGGCCATCATTGCCGCGCAGCAGATCCAAGCGTGCGGATAGGTCCGGTAGATGGGGAGCCACGGCATACCCGTGCCATCGAGGTCGCCGCCGGAGCGGAGATAATTCGCCTCCACGTAATCGAGCACGCGATGCGCCTCGCGCGTTTTGCCGTGCACGAGCAACGCCGCCGGCGTCTTGTAGTAAGCCCGCAGGTCCTCTCCGCCACGGAAGGAGCCATCCGGCTGCAACTGCTCGAGAAGCCACGCGCAGCCGCGCGACGCTGAATCCCATGCTGTCTGTTTCACTTTCGCTGCCCCCTGGTCACAAAGTGCTATTGTACGAGTTTCGCGATGCTCTCCCTGCCGCCGGAACCGGGTCTGCACCGGCTCCTTTCTCCACACGACATTCGAGCGATCGCCGTGCGCGGCGCCGAGCCGGGGCCAACGCTCCTCGTCTCGGCCGGGGTACACGGCGACGAGTACGAAGGCGTCCGCGCGATCTTTGAAACGGTGGAGGCGCTCGACCCGCGGGCGCTGCGCGGCACGTTGCTCACCGTGCCGATCCTGAACTATCCGGCGCACCGGGCCGTGGAGCGAAATCATCCCGCCGATGGCGGCAACCTCGCGCGCCAGTTTCCGGGCCGCGCCGATGGCTCGCCCAGCGAACGCTTGGCCTACGCCTTCGATACCGAGTTCCTGCCCCTCGCTGATTTCTATCTCGATCTGCACAGCGGTGGCATCCGTTTCGCCATGCCCTCGATGGCCGGTTACGAAGCGGATGACCCGCGCGGCCGCGCCGCCGCGGAGGTCTTCGGCGCGCCGGTGATCTGGGGCCATCCCGTGATTGAACCGGGCCGCACCATTTCGTCGGCGCGCGCCCGCGGCATACCGTTTCTCTACACGGAGGCCCGCGGCGCGGGCCGCATTCACCCGGACGATCTGCGGATGATGCGGCGCGGAATCTTGAATCTAATGCGGCATCTCGGCATGCTCGACGGCGCTCCGGAGATCCCCGCCCCGCCGCTCCGACTGCACGGCATCGGCAATACGGACGACGGCGTCTTCGCCACGGCCGACGGCTTTTGGATGCCGTCGGTGGCCTTGCTCGAGGCCGTGCGCGCCGGGCAACCGATTGGCCGAATCGTTGACGAAACCGGCGAGACCATCGCCGTCCCCACCGCACCGGCCGATGGGATCGTGGGCCTGCTGCGCGAACTGCCGCCGGTGTCGGCCGGCGATGTGTTGATCCTGGTCGCCACGCCGGAGGAGAGTTAGGTCCATGCGGATATCGCCTTCGTTAGCGTTAGTCGGCAGCGGGCAGATCGGCCTCAGCAGCCGCTTCGATTGCCATCTCTATGCCGTGCAGGCGCCGGAAGGCGTGGTGCTCTTCGATGCCGGCAGCGGCCTGAAACACGATTGGGTGATGGACCACCTGCGCGCGGAGTTCGCGGATCTCTCGCGGGGCGCCATCGTGCTGACGCATGCTCACCCGGACCACGTCTGCGGCGCGGCTGCCTTGGCCGAAGCGCTGGGCTGGCCGGTCTACGCCTCAGCGATTGCAAAACGCATTGTCGAAGCCGGAGACGAAGCCGCCGCGGGCCTCGTCGCCACGCGGGCCATGGGCGGTTACCCGCCCGAACTGCGCCTCCGGCCCTGCCCCGTCGCGGGCGTCTACGCCGATAGCGAGCCGCTGACTCTCTGTGGATTCACGCTGCAGCCCCTAGCCGTGCGCGGCCATTCGCCGGATAGCTTCGTCTTCCTCTGTGAACTCGATGGCCGGCGGACGCTCTTCGCCGCCGACGTCGTTTTCTACGGCGGCATTCTTGGCCTCATCAATGTGGACGGCTCCGACCTCGCCGGCTTCCGCGCCGATCTGCCGAAGCTCGCGGACCTCGGCGTCGAAGCGCTGCTGCCCGCCCACGGCCTGTTCACGCTCCGCTTCGGCCAGCGGCATATCGATACCGCGCTGGCGCAGTTGGCCAAAGGTTTCGTGCCGCGCATGATCGGCCAGGGAGACATCATCCTTTGAGGCTTACACTCGGCGAAGGCAACACGCCGCTGGTCGCGAGCGCGCGGATCGCGCCCGCGCTTGCGTTCAAGCTCGAGTACACGAACCCCACCGGCTCCTACAAAGACCGCTTCATCCAACGGGAACTCAGCGCCTACGCCGCGGCCCCGCCCTTCGTCCTGGCCACCTCCTCCGGCAACACCGGCGCTTCGCTAGCCGCCTACGCCGCTCGCGCCGGCTTCCGCTGCCTGATCTGCGCCCACCCGGAAGCGCCCGCCGGCAAGGTGACGCAGATGCGGGCCCACGGCGCGACCGTCGTCCGGATTCCCGGCTTCTCGGTGGATGCCGCCGTCACAGCCGCGGTCTTCGCGGATCTCGACCGCTGGCGGCAAGCGCAGGGCGTCCCGCTGGTGGTCTCGGCGTTTCGCTACTGCCCGGTGGGCATGGCGGGCGTCGAGACGATCGCGGACGAGTTAGCGATTAACGCCCCGCGGCACGTCTTCGTGCCGGCGGGCGGCGGCGGGCTTTATGTCGCCATGGTCCGCGGCTTCACGCGCCTGGGGCTCGATGTCAAGGTGCACGCCGTGCAACCCTCCGGCTGTGCCACGGTCGTCGAGGCCTGGCGAAAGCGGCAGGCGCACGCGGAACTCATGGCCAGCACCACGCAGATCAGCGGCCTCTCCGTCCCCTCCGATGTCGACGCCACGCTCGCCCTCGAACACCTCTACGCCAATGGCGGCCTGGGCATCGCCGTCTCCGACGAAGCCGTCTGGGCGGCGCAGCGCCGGCTGCTGCGGGAAGAGGGCATCTTCACGGAACCCGCCGGCGCCGCCGCGCTCGCCGGTTGGCTGCAGGCGACGGAGGCCGGCCTTGTGCCCCGGGACGAAAGCGCCGTCTGCCTGGTCACCGGCCATGGCGCCAAGGACAACGCCTCGCTCGAAGCCGCGGCCGCGCAAGTGGATTCGCCACTCGTCGCCGCCCGCGATCTGTCAGAATTTCTGAATCGACAAGCCCATGCTCAATGACCGCGTCTACATCGTCACCGGAGGAGCCACCGGCATCGGCGCCGGCATCAGCGCCGTGCTGCGCCGCCACGGCGCTCGCGTGGCCGCCTGGCATCGGGACGATTGCGATGTCCGCGATCCGGCCCAGGTGGAAGCGGCCACGGAGCGGGTCGTCGCCGAGTATGGCCGCCTGGACGGCGTCGTGAACAACGCGGCGCTCACGGGCCCGGTCGCGCTCTCCGCCTTTCTCACCGCCAGCCCGGAGCACATTGAAGACATGCTGGCCACGAACTTGAAAGGCCCCATCTACTGCTCGCAGGCCTTCGCCCGACGGGCCGTGGCCGCCGGGCAGCCGGGCGCCATTGTCCACATCGCCAGCGTCGGCGCCTTCGCCGCGCAGGAGCATGCCTCGGTGTACTGCGCGACCAAAGCCGCACTGGTCGCTTTAACCCAAGCCATGGCGCTGGAGTTGGCGCCGCACGCCATCCGCGTCAATGCCGTCGCCCCCGGCGATATTCTGACTCCCGCCAACGCCAATATCGTCGCCGAGATCAAGCACGCCGGCGCCTCCGGCCGCTACCTGCGCTCGACGCCGCTCGGCCGCCGCGGCAGCCCCGAAGAGATCGGCGAAGCGGTTGCCTTTCTGCTCAGCGACCGCTCTTCGTTCACCACCGGCTCCACCCTCACCGTCGATGGCGGCCTGCTGACTTACTGACATGCAATTCATCGACTCCGATCCCAACTTCCCCATCAGTTCCGCCGTGGTTCACAACGGCCGCGTCTTTGAAGCCGTCATCACGGGCATACCCGACGGCGCCTCGGCGCCCGTGCCCGGCGGCGCGGCCGAAGAGATGCGCGAGATCTTTCGCCAACTCGACACCTACCTCGCCGCCGCCGGCGTGGACCGCTACGCCGTCTGCACCGCGCGCCTCTATCTGCAGGACGTCCTTGGCGACATTGCCGCGGTGAACCCGGTGTGGAAAGAGTACTTCGGAACGCACCCCGTCGTGCGCCGGGCCTACGGCGTTCAACTGCAGTCCGGCATGCGCGTGGAAGCGGCCTTCACGGCGGAGCTCGGACCCGCGGCATGATCTCCCTGCCCTGGAAGACCGTTCTGCTGCTGGCCTGCGCGGCCGCGCTGAACTACGCCGACCGGACCTCGCTCTCGGCGGTCTTCCCTCTGCTGCAGGCCGAATTGAAGTTGAGCGACCTGCAGCTGGCCGGCATCGGCACGCTGTTTTTGTGGAGCTACGCCTTCGGCTCGCTCGGCGCCGGCTTCCTGACGGACCGGCTGCCGCGCAACCGGGTTGTGGCCTGGAGCCTGCTGGCGTGGAGCCTCGTAACGATTGTCACCGGGCTGGCGCGGACGGCGAACGAACTGCTGGCTACCCGCGTGGTGCTGGGCCTGGCGGAGTGCTTCTATCTGCCGGCGGCCGTGGCGCTGATCGCGGATCATCATCCTTCGGCCAGCCGCGGCCGGGCGCTGGCGATTCATCTGTGCGGCTTGAACGCGGGCCTGGTGGGCGGCGGTGCGCTGGCCGGGTATCTGGGCGAAGAGTACGGCTGGCGGATCGGGCTGTTCGTTTTGGGCGGCGTGGGTATTCTGCTCGCCGGGGTCTGCTTCCTGTGGCTGCGGGAGTCCCCGCGCGGCGATGCGCCGAAGCCCGCGCCGGCGCCGATGGGTCCGCAACTCCGCGGCCTGCTACGGCAGAAGGGCTACGTGCTGCTGGCCCTGCAAGGCATGTTGATTTCGGTCGGCACCTGGATGTTCTTCAACTGGATGCCGCTCTACTTCCGCGAAAGCTTCGGGCTCAGCCTGGCGCTGGCCGGCTTCTCCGGCACCGCCGTGCTGCAACTCTCCGCCGTCGGCGGCGCGCTGGCCGGGGGCACCTTGTCGGACCGGGCGGCGAAGCGTTCGGCCGATGGGCGCCTGCGGATGATGACCGTTTGCTATCTGCTCTGCGCCCCGTGCCTGCTCGTCTTTCTCTCGGGCGGCGGCATGGCGGTGATCAGCGTGGCGGTGGTGCTGTTCTCTTTTCTGCGGGCGGTGGCCACGGCTAACGAAACGCCTTCCATGTGCGAGTTGATCGATCCGCGCGACCGCTCCACCGCGCAGAGCCTGATGAACATGCTCAATACGATCGCGGGCGGCACGGGCGTCTTTATCGCGGGCTATCTGAAAGCGGATTGGGGCTTAAGCGGGGTCTTTGCCGGGGTGGCGCTGCTCGTGCTAATTGCCGCGGGATTAACGTGGCGCGCCCGTCCCACGGAAGCGTGATGCCTCCGGGGCCGCTTCTCCGCGTATTCTATTAGGGGCGGTTCCCCGTCAGTCCATGACCATTCAATTCCGGCTCGGCGGCAAACTCATTATCCTCACCGACGCCCCGCCGCGCGGGAACGGCGGCGACCTCCGCAAACAGAAGCTTCCGAAGTCGGAAGTGGCGAAGTTGCGGGAGTTGCTGGGGATGGAACTCGGCCGGCAAGCGGGCGAGTTGAGCGATGCCGACGTGGTGCAGCAGGCGGCGGAGCGCGTCGCCGACGGCCGCTGGACGCAAACGCTGGTCAGCTCGGCGCCGCTGATCGGCGGCTCCAGCGCGGCGCAGACGGCTGCCGCCGCGGCCGCCGCGGCAGCAGCGAACGCGGGCGGCTCGCAGCGCGTTACCGACGACAGCAAGAAGAAGACCTGGGTGGAGGTCGAACTGCTCGACTACAGTTGCCGGCCCGTCAAGGGAGCCAAAGTGGAAATCACTTTGCCCGACGGCAGCACAACCCGGGGAACGCTTTCGAGTGACGGCACCTTCAAAATAAATGGGATCGACACCGGAACCTGCAAGGTCACCTTCCCTGATATCGATGGCCGCGAGTGGAAACGGTCCGGCGACTTGGCAGCGGGCGAGGCGGTGGAGCTGTTCTCCGGCCCGCCCAAAATCCCCTCCGGCTCCTACACCGTCAAGCAGGGAGACTATCTGGCGAGTATCACCGAAGAGGCCGGGTTCGTCTCCTGGAAGACCATCTGGGACGACGGCGCGAACGCTTCGTTGAAGAGCAAGCGCAACCCGAACGTGCTCTACCCGGGCGATGTCGTCAAGGTGCCGATCCGCCAGCGGAAGGAGGAGTCCGTCGCCACCGGCGAAAAGACGACCTTCGAGACGATCGGCGACCCGGTCACCGTGAAGCTCGTGGTGCTCAACTGGGATGGCACCCCCATCTCCACAACCGACGTCCAGTTCAAGCTGGACTCAACCGAAGGCGTCAAGACCGCCGAAGACGGCAGTGCGAAAAAGAACGTGAAGCCGGCCGGACCCAAGGAAGGCGATCTGAAAGTGCAGAGCTACTCGATGCCGCTCAAGCTCGGCCACCTCGATCCCGCCGAGGAGTTCAGCGGCCAGGTGTGGCGGCTGAACAATCTCGGCTATCGTGCCGGCGAACCGGCCAACGCGGACGACATGGCCTTCCGGAGCGCCGTCGAGGAGTTCCAGTGCGACAACGGGGTCCCCGTGACCGGCCGGTGCGACGCGGCCACGCAGGATAAACTCCGCACCGTCCACGGCAGTTGATTACGCCGGGGTGTCTTTGTACTGCGCCTGCAGTTTCGCCAGACGGACCTTAAGCTCCGCGATCACCTTCGCGTAGGCCGGATCGGAGTAGGCGTTCCGCATCTCGCGCGGATCCTTTTGGAGGTCGAAGAACTCCCACTCGGGCGGGGTATCCTTGTCCACCGCGCCACTCGAGCCGAGCGCCTTGCCGTAGTAGTAGATCAGCTTGTAGCGGTGCGTGCGGATGCCATAGTTGGCCGTCACGTCATGGCCGCCGCCGAGGTGCATCCAGTAGCGGTAGTACATCTCCTTGCGCCAGCTACGCGGAGTCTTCCCTTCGAACAACGGCCGCAAGCTCGCCCCTTGCATCTCGGAGGCGACGGGCGCTCCGGCGCAGTCGAGGAACGTCGGCGCGAAATCGAGATTCAGCGCCATGTCGGTGTTGACGCTCCCCGGCTTAATGCGGGCCGGCCAGCGGACCAGCAGCGGCGTCCGCAGGCACTCTTCGTACATGAAGCGCTTGTCGTACCAGCCGTGGTCGCCGAGGAAGAAGCCCTGGTCCGAGTTGTAGATCACGATGGTGTTGTCCGCCAGTCCCGCCTGTTCGAGGTAGTCGAGAACGCGGCCGACGTTATCGTCCACGGACTGCACGCAACGCAGATAGTCCTTGATGTAGACCTGATAGGCCCACTTGCGCAGCGCCTTGCCTTCGAGTCCCGGCGGCGGATCCATCTTCAGATCGGTCTTGGTGTGGTCCTGCCCCACGCGCATCCGCGAACGTTCCGCCGCGCCGGCCCGGCCCTTGTGCTCGTCGTAGAGGTTGTCCGGTTCCGGAATTTCAACGTCCTTGAACAGATCCCGGTACTTGGGCGACGGCGTCCATTCGCGGTGCGGCGCCTTGTGATGGCACATCACGAAGAATGGCTTCGTTTCGTCACGCTGCTTCAGCCAGTCGAGCGTGAAGTCGCCAATCAGGTCGGTGCAGTAGCCCGGATAGGTCTTCCGCTGTCCGTTCATTTCGATGAAGACGGGGTTGTTGTAGAGCCCCTGGCCGGGCAGGATCTTCCAATAGTCGAAGCCGCTGGGGGGATTCACCAGATGCCACTTGCCGATCATCGCCGTCTGATAGCCGGCGGCCTGCAGGTACTTGGCGACGTTGGGGACGGTGGGGTCGAGCTTGTCATTCAACGTCTTGATGCCGGATAGGTGCGAATAGAGCCCGGTCATGATGACCCCGCGGCTGGGGGTGCAGATCGAGTTGGTGACGAAGCAGTTCGCGAACCGCATGCCGCCGGTGGCGAGGCGATCGATGTTCGGGGTCTTGTTGATCTTGCTGCCGTAGGCGCTGATGGCGTGCGAGGCGTGATCATCGGACATGATGAAAACGATGTTGGGGCGGCGTTTGGGCGTCTGGGCGGGCAGGGTGGCGCTGGCCAGCAGCGGGAAGAGTTGACGGCGGGTCATCTTCGCCGTAGGGTAGCAGACGCGCAGGTTAGTTAAAATACGAAGATGTCTAAAACCCTCGTCGGTTTGGTGGGTTGGCGCGGCATGGTCGGCTCCGTCCTGATGGAGCGCATGCAGGCCGAAGGCGACTTCGCGCTCATCGAACCTGTTTTCTTCAGCACCAGCAACGCCGGCGGCAACGCCCCGGCCATGGCGCAGAACGAAACGAAGCTGCAGGATGCTCACGATCTGGCGGCGCTCGCCCAGTGCGAGATAATCGTGACCGCCCAAGGCGGCGACTACACGACCGCTGTCTTCTCGAAGCTGCGCGCCGCAGGCTGGCAAGGCCATTGGATCGACGCGGCCTCCACCCTGCGCATGGCCGACGACGCCGTCATCATTCTCGACCCGGTGAACCGCCCGGTGATCGACGCGGCGCTTGCGCGCGGCGGCAAAAACTGGATCGGCGGCAACTGCACCGTCGGTTGCATGCTGATGGGCGTGGGCGCGCTGTATAAGGCCGGCCTCGTCGAGTGGATGAGCACGCAGACCTACCAGGCGGCCTCCGGCGGCGGCGCGCAGCACATGCGGGAGCTGCTGACGCAGTACGGGACGCTGAACGCGGAAGTGAAGGATCTGCTGGCCGACCCGAAGAGCGCCATTCTCGAAATCGACCGCCAGGTGATCGCCCGGCAGCGCGCGCTCTCGGCCGCCGAGACGGCCAACTTCGGCGTGCCGCTCGGCGGATCGCTGATTCCGTGGATCGACAAAGATCTCGGCAACGGCATGTCGAAAGAAGAGTGGAAGGGCATGGCGGAGACCAACAAGATTCTCGGCCAGAGCCCGGCGATTCCCGTCGACGGCTTTTGCGTCCGCGTCGGCGCCATGCGCTGCCACAGTCAGGCGCTGACGTTCAAGCTCAAGCGCGACGTACCGCTGGCCGATATCGAGGCCATGATCGCGGCGGACAACGCTTGGGTGAAGGTGGTGCCGAACACACGGGAGGCAACCATCCACGAGTTGACGCCGGTGGCGGTCACGGGTACGATGACCATTCCCGTCGGCCGGCTGCGCAAGCTGGCCATGGGGCCGGAGTATCTCGGTGCGTTCACCATCGGCGACCAACTGCTGTGGGGCGCGGCCGAACCGCTGCGCCGGATGCTGCGCATTCTGCTGGAGGCCTGATGAGCACCGACCCGCTCACGCGACGAGAGACTTTGCTGGGTGCGGCCGCGGCGTCGATGGTCGCGGCGGCCGCCCCGCCGGATGTCTGCCAGCTCACGGCCGTCGAGATGGCCGGGCTGATCCGGAAGAAGAAGCTCTCGGCGCGGGAGGCTTTGGCGGCGCACCTGAAGCAGATCGAGCGGATGAACCCCAAGGTCAACGCGATCGTCACGCTCGTGCCGGAGATCGCCACCGAGTTGGCCAGGCAGGCCGACGAGGCGCAGGCCAAGGGGGCCGTGCTCGGGCCGCTGCATGGCCTGCCTATCGCGCACAAGGATCTGGTGGAAACCAAGGGCATCCGCACTACCTTCGGGTCGCCGCTCTTCAAGGACAATGTCCCGCAGGAAGACGACATGGTGGTCGAGCGGCTGAAGCGCGCCGGAGCCATCACCCTCGGCAAGACGAATACGCCGGAGTTCGGCGCCGGTTCGCAAACCTTCAACCCGGTGTTTGGCGCCACCCGCAATCCGTATGATCTGTCGAAGACCTGCGGCGGTTCGAGCGGGGGCGCGGCGGTGGCTCTCCGCTGCGGCATGATTCCGATTGCCGATGGCAGCGACATGGGCGGCTCCCTGCGCAATCCGGCGGCCTATGCCAACATCGTCGGCTTCCGCGTTTCGCCCGGCCGCGTGCCGAATCCAAAGGCCGCTTTCGGCTGGTTCACCCTGTCGACCGCCGGGCCGATGGCGCGCACCGTCTCTGACGTGGCGCTGGTGCTGAGCGCTCTGGCCGGACCCGATGCGCGGGCGCCGTTGTCGTTGCCCGAGCCGGGAGCGAGTTTCGCCCGGCCGCTGGGCCGGAAGTGGCAAGGCACGCGGGTGGCGTGGTTCAAGGACTTGGGCGGTATTCCGTTTGAGCCGCGGGTTCGTGCGGCCGTCGACGCGCAGCGCAAAGTCTTTGCAGACCTCGGCTGCATTGTCGAGCAGGCCGAGCCTGATTTCTCCGGCGCTGATTTCGCCTTCAAAACACTACGGGCTTGGAACTCCGCCACCGCGCACGCGGGGCGGGATCACAGCCGGTATAAGGACACGCTCCGCAAGGAGATTGAGGACGGCCAGCGCCTCACCGGCTCCGATCTGGCCAAGGCCGAAACGCTGCAGACGCAGGTCTGGCGCCGCGTGCAGGCCTTCTTTACGAAGTACGAATACTTCATTCTGCCGGTCACCCAGGTCGCCCCGTTCGATGTGAACCAACCGTTCCCCACGGCGATCAACGGACAGCCGATGGGCAGCTACATCGACTGGATGCGGTCGTGCTGGTACATCTCTACAGCCGGCAACCCGGCCATCTCAGTGCCGGCCGGGTTCACCGCGGAGGGGCTGCCCGTGGGCCTGCAAATTGTCGGCCGCCACCACGCCGATTTCAGCGTGCTGCAACTGGCGTATGCCTATGAGCAAGCGGCGCAGGTCCCGGCCCGCTGGCCTACTCTGTAGGCACGGCCAGGAGCATCCAGCGATCCGCCTTGCGCCAGAGTTTCTCGAACGCCGGCCGCTTCATCCGGGTGGTCTCCTGGCGGGTCGGGTCGTTCAGCAGCACCTGATCGGGCGTCGTGCCGGTAACCACGGCGAAGTGCATCGGCCCGGCGCCTCGCTTCTTTAGGGAGACGATCACCGGGCGGCCCTTGCCGACGTGAGCCGCCAGATCAGCCCACTCGCCGTGGAGCGTATAGGCGCGAAAGCGCTGGCCTTCGAAATATCGCTTCATCTCGACGAGCGGGATCCCGCGCAGCGCCGGATCGTACAGGCTCGCGTAGACCGCCGCCGGATCCGGATATTGCGTGCCGCTGCGTTGGCCGGCCCAATACTGCATCACCATCGAGACACTCGCCGCGCCACAGCCGTTTTTCTGCTGCGCGACGAACGGCACCGCCAGCGGCTCGGCCGCCAGGGCGGCGGCCAGCGTGAAGACCGCCACCCCAAGGAGTCTCATTTGAGAACCAGCACGAGCACAGCGGCCGAAAGGGCGATGACGATGTAGGTCAGGTGCAGGTTCGACAGCGCGCCGCCAGCCACCTCCCGCGCGGGTTCTTCATTCTGTTGGGCCAGCGCCTTCTCCTCTTCCGGGGTTAGCGGCTCCGCCGCCGCGGCAGCGACAGGCTTCGCCGTGGCAGAGGGTGTCTGTTCGGCGCGAGCCAAAGGCGGGGCGACGGCCAGGCCGCAGGCAAGGAGGGCGGCCACAATTCTCAATCGCATGTTGGAAATCTCCGTGAGCAGGAAAAACTTTCCGGGGTCGGAAAAATTTCCCTAGCTCCCCGGAGCGATTCCCGCGAATCTTGGCGGACGAATCGACTCCTGCAATCGGAATTCCAAGCTGGTTGCTCAGGGAAGCGGTTGGATCGGGCCCGTCATTTAAAACGTTGGTAGACGAACTCCGGGAAATTGACGGGATCCTCTGCCCGGGCGTCTCTCACGCGCGCCGCCACCAGCTTCAGATCCGGGAAGATCACAAGCCAATTGCCGCCATCGCCGCTGTGCTGAATTAAAAACGGGGGACGGTCTGGGGGCAGGCCTTGGAACATCCAGATCAGCGACTGCCCCCCACTCGCCGCGGGAAATGTTGCCTGCCTCGTGGATTCCCGTATCCAAGCCTCGTCGATCAAGGAGCGCCCTTCCCACTTTCCGTCGTCCAGCACCAGTTGGCCGAGTTTCGCCAGGTCCTCTGCGTTGATGACGAGACCCATGTACCCAAAGGCATTTCCGGCCCGGTCCTTCATCCAGTCCGCCGAACGAATGCCCATGGGACGGAACAAGCGCCGGTCGAGATACTGGGGCAAGGGCTCGCCCGCGATGGCTTCGATCATCGCGACGGTCAGAATCATACCCGTGTTGTTATAGCGGCGTTTGGCGCCGGGCGGATCTTCGAGGGGTTGCCCGAAGGCATAGGCCCGGGTATCGCGCAGTGCCTTGAACTGTTCGCTGTTCGAACCCTTTTCGTTTCGGAGGTGCTGGACTCCAGAGACGTGCGCCATCAACTGTCGCAGGGTCACTCGAGCTTTCGGATCGCCCTGAAGCTTCGGAATCACCTCGCCCAAGGTGATGTCGAGGGACGGGAGTCTCCCATCGGTCCGCAAGCAGCCCGCCGCAAGGCTCAACAGCGTCTTTGAAACCGACTGGACATGCACCCGTTTGGACGGCGAGTACGACACCACCCGTTGCCCGTTCTGAAGGATCACCAATCCATCGGTGTCCGATCTCTTCGCCATTTCCAGGAACGCCGCCGGGTCAACGGCAAATGCAAGCAAGGAGGCCCAGGCACCGACCATGCGGCGATGCTATCACAAACCGCGCGGAGGACAGAAGGCGGAGGCGTCAGCAGAGAACGCGAGCTTACGCGTTGGGAGAGATCGCTCCCCAGGTAGGATTCGGACCTGCGATTGAATCTTCGGCATGCCCGACACCAGGCGCAAGCGTCATGCTTGCGCCTGGTGCGAAGGGCTATTCGTGGTTGTGACCGTCCAAACTCTTGACCACGCCTCAGAATTGATAGCGCAGGCGAAGACCGGCGGAACGAGGCTGCAGCACACGCGTCCCCACGAAGATGGATTGGAAGTTGTAGACTGCCGAGGTGTTGAAGAGGTTCGTCATCTGTAAGCTCACATCGTAACGGCCTCTCCCCTCGTGGCTACTGTGCCAGCCTAACACCCAGTCATTCACCAAGCGTCCCTTGGCGCGGGCCGGGTTTTCGTTGAGGCGCACGAGAGGCAACAAATCGGCGAAATCCGGATCGGCTGCCACTTCCTGCGGATCCGAAGGATTAATCACCAAGCCCGAATCGTACCGCGTGCTCAGGTTCGTATAGAGTCCCCGGCGGTTGGTATACGTCAGCAAGGAGTGGGACGAAAATCGCTGATCATGATCGATGAAGAACGGACCGGCGGTGAGAGCCGTGATGGCCTCGTTACCCAGATAGATGCCTCCCGTAAAGGGCGGCGTGCTGACCGCCCGGCCATAAGTCGCACTGAAGGAAGCCGACACCCCGCGCAGGTTAGCCATCGTGAAGCGAGTCTCAAAGCTATTCACGCGGATCCGGGCGAGCGCAATGGGGAAGATGATTCCCGTGTTGAAGAAGTTGTTGTTGTCGGCCTGGTCATAACCATCCTTGTGATAGAAGGTGCCCGCCAAGCTGAAACGCCGCAGGAATCCCTGCTGCAAGCCCACTTCGTAGAAGTTTTGGCGCTCCGGACGCAACGTGGCGATCTGGTCACCGAGCGCTTCTTTCACGGCCGGCGGAGCGAGAGTGGACGCCGCTCTCGAACTACTCAGCAGAAGGTTTTCGTTCACCGGAGTTTGGTACAAGCGGTTGTAGCTGGCGCGCAGCACCGTGTTGGTCCGGGGCATGGTGTAGGCGATGCCCAGGCGAGGTTGTAACTGTCTGCCGCGGGTAAGGATACGGTAGTCGTCAAATCGCAGGCCGGCGGAAAAGAAGAAACGTCCCCAGCGAATCTGGTCCTGCAAGTAGCCCGCGCCGAGGCGGCCACTGGCCTGTTCGCCAAAGACAAATCTCCGTCCTCCGGCGGTCAGGTCGTACGGCGTCAGTGCCGGATTGTAGGCCGGGTCCAGGGGCGAATTGAACAGCGGATTCGTCAGACCGAAGGTAAAGTTCTCGCGGATTCCATACCGCTGATAGTCGGCGCCCGCGCGAATGTTATGCCGGCCAGTGACCCGCGAGTACTTGACCAGCGCGGAGAACGTTCCCAGCCGCCGCGACTGATCGGCGGTAACCGGGAAATCGGCCGGACTGCCAAACAATTGCGAACTCGCTGACCGCCAACTGACATTGGTGTCGAGCAAGCTGGTGCCATCGAGTGTCCGGAGCCAACTGCCCGAAACCCCGGCGTCGCGCATCAGTTGGCGCTGTTGCATCCCGGCCGCGTGCTGGCTGCGCAGATTGGCCAATTCGAAAGGGGACGACCCCACCAAGGTCACAAGACGGAAGACGTTGCGATCGTTGGCCAAATAGTCGAGGCGGGAAAATGCCCGTTGCGCGTGTCCGCCGTTGTGCAGATTCGACAGGGAGACGCTATCGAGGTACCGGTGCGTTTTCATGGCGCTGTATACGCCGGAGTAACCCAGCTTTCCGACCTGACCAGCAACCTGGGTGGACTGCGTGAGCGTGTTGAACTGCGCGGCTGAGGTTGTGAAGCTCCCGGAGAATCGCCGCCCGGTTCCCATGCCCGTAAGCGTCGTCAGATTCGCCACCGCCGATACCTTGTTGCCAAACTCGGCGGGAATGTTTCCCATGTGCAATTCCACGGTCTGCACGACCGCGGGGTCGATCGCATTGGCGAAGGCCCCAGTCAGTTGGTCGCCGATCGGCATGCCGTCGATCACCCAGAGCATCTGGTTGTGTGCACCGCGCGGGTGGATCGCGCCGTTCGCGTCCTGCATGAAGCCCGGAAAGGTGACCATGATCGCCTCAACTCCCCGGTTGGCCGTGGAGAATGCCATCTTTTCGATGTCGCTTTGATTCATCTGGACCCGGGTGCCCGTTTCCTCCGACTTCACCAGCATTAGGCTGTCGACTTCGCCGACCACGATGGCCTGATTCTCCGTGGCTACGACCAGCGCAACCTCCAGACTCACCGGAACGGCTGAGCGCAAGGCCACGGTTTTTGTCCACGTGGTGAAACCGTCTTTCTGCACCTGGATCGAGTAGCTCTCCAAGGGCAGGTTGATCGCTGCGAAGTGGCCATCCGAGTCGGTTTCCACCTCCTTAACGAAGCGTGTGACTCCGTTTGTAATGCGGACGGTAGCGTGTGCGACGGCGAGCTGCTGTGCGTCTTGAACGGTACCGGTGAGTGTGCCGGTCGTTTGGGCCAGCGTGGATTGGCAAAGGGATAGAACCCCAATTGCGGCAGTAAGGTAAGAGAGGGTTGCCTTCTTCATGCAAGGCTTATCGGCCAGCAGCGTGGGGGTATTAAGGACTTCCGTAGGCCTTACCTTAGGGCGGATCCCCGGGAGACGATGCACGCGCGCGTGGCGTAGGCACGCGGTTGGGTGGAACTTCACGGCATCAATGTGGGTGCAGCGGAGTGGCGCCGCCAAGCCGTGGAGTCTAAATCTGCGGCCGAGGGTCCTGCTGTCGAAGGATTCGGGTTGGTGAGCCTGGCGGGGGACAGCTTAACGGCGACAGATCCATCTTCGAAGAGTTTCTGCCCCGGTTGGATCGGGCGTGGCGGAAGCAACTGATGTGGGACAATCCCCGCGCGGCTTTCGGAGCGAAGTTCCCTTCCGGGTGAGTGGCAGCGCGCCGCGGCCACCCCCAGAAGAGGCTCCACCCCGAAGAGAATTTGCCGAGCTCAGCCCTGGGTGACGGGTAGTGGCGGACAATGGGTGCGCAGCAGATTCTCCAGGCTCGCGGGGTCGATCGGCTTGGAGATGTAACCGTCCATGCCGGCCGCCAGGCATCGTTGGCGGTCTTCCTCCATCGCATGCGCCGTCATGGCCAGCACCGGCGTGCGCCTGCCCGTCGCCTGTTCCTCTGCGCGGATCGCTGCGGTCGCGTCCCAGCCATCCATCTCCGGCATCTGGATATCCATCAGGACCGCGTCGAAGGTGGCTTGCGCCAGCGCCGCGAGGGCCTCCCGTCCGTTGTTGGCGATCGTCACGCGATGTCCTTGCTTTTCGAGGAGAGCGGTAGCTACTTTTTGGTTTACTTTGTTGTCTTCCGCCAAAAGCACATTTAGGCTTCGCCCGGAGGCGGCCTTTCCTAAGTCGTGGCGGGTCACCAAAGGCTTTCGTTCCACCGCTGCCGGCCAGGCGCGTCCAATCGCTTCGAGTAGATCGGCGTCGCTCAGGGGTTTGGTGAGATAGGCGGAGATGCCCAACTCCCGGCAACGGGCGGCTTCGCCACGGAAGCCGGAAACCGTCAGCATGATCACCTTCGCGTTCCCCACCAATCCCGGGTCATCCAAGATCCGGCCGCACAACTCGAAGCCATTCATCTCCGGCATTTGAGAGTCGACCAGGATCAAGTCGAAAGCTTGATTGGCGAGCAAGGCCAGAGCCTCCCGGCCTGACGCCGCGAGTTTCACTGTCATGCCCTGCGCGGTCAGCATGCGATCGAGAGCCACGCGATTCGTTGTCAGGTCATCCACGATGAGCACGGTGAGTTTCGCAAGCAACACCCGCTCGGCTGGCAGAGCCAACTCGCTGGAGCGCGCAAACTCCGCCGTGAAGGAAAATGTGCTTCCCTGGCCCGGCGTACTTTGCACCGACAACGTTCCCCCCATCATTTCTACCAACCGCCGGGAGATGGTCAGCCCGAGTCCCGTGCCCCCATACTTTCTGGCCGTCGAGCCGTCGGCTTGCGAAAACGCTTCAAAGATGGTGGCCAACTTCTCTGGCGGAATGCCGATGCCCGTGTCCCGGACAGCGAATCGCAACGTCAGCCGGTCTGCCGCTGTGGTTGGTAGCAACGCCACGGAGACCGCCACTTCTCCCTGGGCCGTGAACTTGATGGCATTGCCGATCAGGTTCGTCAATACCTGTTTGATCCGGCCCACATCGCCCACCAACCGATCGGGAACTTCCGGCGGGATGTCGCAAGTCAACTCGACTCCCGCTTCACCGGCTCGCAGGGCGAGCAGCTTCACCAGGGGAGACATCGCTTCGCGCAGCGAAAAGGGAAACGGATCGATCTCGAACTTGCCCGCTTCGATCTTCGAGAAATCCAGAATGTCGTTGATGATGGTGAGCAAGGACTCTCCCGACGACTTGATGATGCCCGTGTACTCCGCCTGCAAGTCGTTGAGCCCGGTGTCGAACAATAGGTTCGCCATGCCGATCACGCCGTTCATCGGGGTGCGGATTTCGTGGCTCATATTTGCCAAAAACTGGCTCTTGCTCTGGCTCGCCTGTTCGGCCGCTTCTTTGGCGACCATCAAGGCCGCCTGCTGAGAGCGCAGCGTCTCGGTCTGAGTGCGCACCCGGTGTCGCAACATCCTGATCCAAACCACCGCCGCAAGCCCGAAGGCGCCAACAAGCAACAGGATGCGTCCCACCGGAACCTGCTCCAGCCAAGGCGCCTGCTCCAGGATCCGGATATCACTCTCGCTCGCCAGGGTCAGCAGCCCGTCGACCGGTTGGTGGGAGGTGTTGGTCCACCGGTTGCGAACTCCCCCCGACAACTCCAGCTTGCTGCCGATGGGAATCTCGGGACAACTCGCCCCGGGCGCCAAATGAAGACGGGCCTCAAATCGAGTCGGCTGGTCGTTGGCCATTCCCCGCAGCGTGATGGCACAGTTCTCGGGCTGGCTGCGCAGGTCGGCCAAGTAGGCAACCAGCTTCACCCGGGCTCCCTCGTGCGTTCCCATACCAAACTGCTCGAGCGTCACCGGCTCCGGATCCGGGATTTTGCCAATTCCCGTTTCCCGCAGGCCGATCACTTGCAGGCCAAGCAGGCCCGCTTGGTCCACCTCGGTACGCGCCGCAACTTCGTAGCGGTGGCCGGGGATCGGCGTGGCGGGAGTCTGCAGTTCCAGACGAATCCGGTTGCCCCCCTCCGTCAGTTCATAGTCCACCTCAGAACTGGAATATGTGATCGTACCTTCCGTACGAAACATTCCCGACAACGGACGACCTCCGTGCGGCCGGAACAAACCCGCCGCGTTGTGCTTCGGCAGGGACTCCCACAGCAGTTCCTTCGCCTCCAAAACCTTCACGTCAGAGGGATGCTCGAGCGCGATGTCGACCTGATGCCGCTGATTTCTGGGCATGCGCGACAGCACCGCCACACCCTGAACCCGAACCCGGTCCAACATCCAACCAGACGCCAAATTGGCCTCGGCTGGCCCACCCGCCGGCACGGTGACCGTCACGGCGCCGTCGGGCATTTCGATCCACAAACGATAGAGTTTTTCGCTGAGCGTCGGGCTGATCCGGAACGGAATCACGGCCCGTACCGTACCTTCAGCAGACACCATCTGATTGTCAAGACGGTCGGATCCGAACAAGTCGAACTGGCTGGTTACCAAAACCGGCGTTGGCAGGCGCCCGGAACCCAGTTTCCGGAGGGAATCGGTCACGACGATATTGCCATAGGTTCCCGCGCCGGTCTTGCCGACGATCTCCACCCGGTCGCCTGGCTGAAGGGGCAAAGCGGCGCTCTGGGCATTGGAAACGTAGACGTAGACGCCCGCGGCGTTCGGGCCTTCCCCCTGCTGCACCATCGTATGATTCAAGCCGGGGTGATGCCGGATGATCGTCGCTATCAGACGAACCGGTTGTCCCGCCGCGGCCTTGTCCACCGGTAGGGACGTCACATCCCCAATCCGCTCAATAGGCTTGCCCCAGACGATTCCCATCAACAGAAGATGGGCGATGAATAGCTTCCCCCTCACATTCCGCTCATCGACGGGGGCCCGGAGTATATGAGTGCGCCCTAGCGAACCGTGAGCGTCACTCCGGCTGGTTCCGGGCGAATCCGGTTGTTTCCCTCCGCCAACCCGTTGGCCGTCTCCGGACTGGAGTAGACGATGGCGCTTTGCGTGCGAAATACTCCCGACCCGGTCTTTCCGGCGATCTTCGCCCGGTCACCCAGTGCTGCGGCCCAAGCGGCCAGTAGGCCGATGGCGACTGGTCCTGCCCGCGCGCCTCACTTCCCGGTCCAATCCCGATCTGTTTGAGCGGCGAGCGAAGGATTAAAAGCGATCGAGCGTAATCGAGGACGCTGCCTCATGAACCGGAATGGTGGTAATCGAAAGGTCCTTGAGAAACGGCTCAGCCGCTACCTTGGCAATGGCGGGCGACGCCATAAAAGCATCCATGGAGGCCTTATCCGCCCAGACATAAACACTGGCGAACACTCCGTTGTCAAAATCCGCCATCCAGGTCTTGCGGATCAGGCCTGGTACTTGGGCGATCGCTTCGGCGTAAGGCTTTACCCATTGGGCGTCGTATTGGTCCTTATCCAGCGTCAGGGTGTAACGGAAAATTTGTGCGTACTTCATCCAAGAAGGTTCCTCTTTATCGAGATGATCCGGCCCCCCGTCGGATGCGGATCGGCCCTAAAAGGATTCAGGCCCTCCCGGGCTGCTAGAAAAGTCGCTCTGCCGAGCCATATGGGACTGGCCGACGACCGGAGTCAGCGGCGCCGCGCCACCTTTCCGGCACGCCCTAGAGTTCGAAAAATCCTTGCCTCGCGAGCTTTCTCCACGCAGCGCTGCGTGTCGCCGCACCCGGAACCGCTGCCCCAGCCGGGGTTCCAATCGGAGTCCTTCGCCCGTTGCCCGTATCGGACTTTGGCGGCGATCGTTTTTCGTTCTCGCTCAGGAAAGCTGCCCCGTCTACGATTGAGGGTGGCGCAAGGCCCGAACCTTTGATTTGGAGCCGGTTGCGTGGTCGCGGGATGTCGTCCTGATCGGCCGCAACCTCGACGGAGAGTTCTGCGATGCATTCGGATGCCGAGCGCCCGTCGTGCCCCCCACATCCCCCCTGATATTAGCCTGGACTTTGAGTTCCATCCGGATGGCGAAAAAGCTGGCTGCCTCGTAGCCGCACAAAGATCCGGGGACGAGGCCGTCCCCAGCTTGGAACTCGCTATCCGAGCCCCCGGAACGTTTCGAACAGCAGCCCGACGGAAGGAAGCGCCGTTTGCTGCATTGCGAACTCAAGGGCGCGCTGTGGATGCACCGCAACCGGAAGGCCGACTTTTGCCAGCCGTTCGACAGGCTCGCGGAGACCGCGCTTTCGAACTCAGCAAGCGATTCCAAGCAAAACCCAATCGACGCTTCGAAGCGCGAAAAAAAGATTTGGCTCCCCAGCATGGATTCGAACCAAGATTCACGGCGTCAAAGGCCGCTGTCCTACCATTAGACGACCGGGGAGCGATTTGGCGACTCTTCTAGTTTACCACTCCGAATACTTTGTGCCTTCCAAACTTGTCTTTTCTGACGAACTTCTTACGTCAAAAATGCCCGGCTCGCTCTGACTCACCGACACCGCCGCCTCTTCCATAATCAGCCGCCACGACGTGTTGTTCCCCACAATCGGATCCACCGGAATCTGCCGCAAATAGCCCTCCCGCGCCAAATCCTCAAGCGTCTGCGGCGCCTTCTGCTTATCGTAGGTGTACTCGTCAATCACCGCCCGCATCGTAAACAAATTCTGCCGCAGCACGCTCTCCCGCGCCCGGATCACCGACTTGTTGTAAAGCGGCACCGCCACGCTCACCACCACCAACACAATCGCCATCACCACCATCAGCTCCACAAGCGTGAAGCCGCGTCTACCACTCCGCGTATGGCGTTCCATTGGCTCCCTTCTCCATCGTCTTCGAGTACACGTCAAACACATTCTGCCCGCCCCACGCCGACGACTTCGGGTCGTCCCGCGAAGACCGTTTGCCCCAGTCCGTCGAGTTCGTAAACGGATCCTTGGGCATCCGCCGCAAAAACCGAATCTTCTTCTCGCTGCTGTCGCTCAGGCTCCCCGCCGGCTGCCCCGGCGCGCCAGGGATTCCCTGCTGCGGCTGCGGTCCCATCATCCCCGCTTGCCCGCCGCCCGGCTGCCCCGTCACCTTCACCCCGTCCACCAGCATCTCGAGCGTCTCCGGATAGCCGTCCGCATCGGCCTTCAACTGCCCCAACTGCCCCTTATCCGCCATGTCTTTATACTTATCGATCGCGGTCCGAATCTCCCGGAGCGCAAATCGCAGCTCCTTCTCCTTCTCCCGCCGCACCTTGTTCCGCGCCAGCGGCACCGCCATCGTCGTCAACAGCACAAGAATGGTGAACGCGACAATCAGTTCGATCAGCGTCATCCCCCTCTGCTGTTGCCGGCGCGCGCTCATCGAATCTCCACCGCCACGCCGGGCGTCTGGGCCGGCACCGGCTGCAACTTCGAGTTCTTTAAGCCGCTATCCACAATGGTCACGGTCGTCTCCCCCGCGGCCAGCGCCTGGAAGGTCAACGACAGCAGCGCACCTGATCCCGTCAACCCCGGCACCCCGGGCAGCCGGTTCAGAATCACCGACACTTCGCCGGCATCCGGCGCATCCTGATAGGCAAAGTTCACCCGCTGGCCATCCGTCGACAGGAACGCTCCCGCCGTTGCGGCCGCGAGCTTCAACTTCTTCGGGTCGTACTTCACCTTCATCGGCGCGGAGAACAGGTCCACCGCCTCCGCCACCTGCAGCGTCACCACCACCGGCGACCCTGCCCGCGTCACCACCCCTTCCGGCTGCCAAACCAGCTTCACCGGCGCGGCCGGAGCGATCAGGTTCGCCTTCGGAGCATCCGTTCCCGGCTTCGGCGCATCGAGATTCGTCGGCGGCGGCGCGGCCGGCCCCGGCGCGGCGTCCGACTCAGGAATCGACCGGATCAGACGAATCGTCTGGTCCGCACCCGCCGCAATCCCCCGCAGATTCACGGGCGTGATCTCCTGGCTCCGCACAATATGCGGCACGAGAGCGATCATCAGTTCACTCTCCGAGCGATTAATCGATTCGTTCGAGAACAGCCGGCCGAGATACGGAATCTGCATCAGCAGCGGGATGCCGCTGTTCGTCCGCGTCTCGTTCTGTTGCACCAGGCCGCCGATCAGGTTCATCTCCCCTTCCCGCAGCCGCAGATCGTGGATCACCTTCCGCTGCCCGATCACCGGCTGCTGAATGCCGCCGATGTCAATGCGCTCCCGGACCGTCGAAATATCGATCTCCACGTGCAGCGAAACCTCGTCCGCCCCGTGAATCTTCGGCAGAATATCCACGTTCACGCCGACGTCCAGGTATTGGAACTGCGTGTTCACGAGCGGGCTCACCCCGCCGCCGCCCAACCCAATGCCGGGTTGGAACGATCCCGACGCCGTCGGCACCTTTTCACCAATCTTGAGCGACGCCTTCATCCCGTCCGCCGCCCGCACCTGCGGCGTCTGCCGCACTCTCGCGTTGCTATCGGACATCACCGCCCGCAGAATCGCGCTCGGCAGATTGATCGCAAAGTCGCCGGCGGATAACGACGTCAACTCGGTCAACCGCAGCGAATTGCTTTTCCCATCCGAGCCCAGCGCCGGGGTGACGCCCACGCTAATGCCGTTCGTCGTGCTCGACCCGCTCGTCGACGACAGCGCCGAGGCCAGTTCGCGCGTTCGCCCGCGGCTGGTTTCAATCACCACGACGTCCACCAGCACCTCGGCCTTCGGCTTATCGAGATCCTGCAGCAGTTTCTCCACCAGCGCCACCTGATCCACCGTGCCCCGCGCCAGAATCGCGTTCTGCGCGTTGTAGGTGAAGAGCCGGCGGATTTCGGTCACCGACCGGATCGCCACCGAAATTTCGTTCAACTCCTGCACGCTCGTGATGTTCTGCAGGTAGAAGACCTTCACCACGTTCTCTTCGTAGTCCCGGCGCTTGGTCACGTTGTCATTGGTGATGAAGATGGTGTTCGAGCTCAGCGGCTTCCAGAACATCTTCGTCAGCGTCGAAAGGTGCTCGAGAGCGTCTTCAAGCGTCGTGTTCGTCAGATCGACGGTGAAGTTCTTCGACGGCTGCTGCATCTCGGGGTCAAACACCACGTTGATGCCGGTCAGCTTCCCCAGCGTCTCGTACAACACCCGTACGTTCTGGTTGTTCATCTTGAGCGACGTCACCTGCCGGGAGAGCGGCTTCAACTCCGGCGCCGCTTGAATCCTGGCAATCTTCTCTTCGCTCTCCCGCCGCGCAGACTCCACCGGCGTCAACCCCCGCTCTTCGGGACCCAGCTTGGTGCCCTTCCGGCGTTCGGCATCGAGCAACGCCTTGGTCCGCTTAATCTCCTGGATGGCGATCGCGCTCGAAGGATCGGTCAGAAACGCCCGTTCGAACTCGGTCAGCGCCTCTTCGAGCTTGCCTTCGCTCCGCAGCTTCTGCGCCCGGTTGATCCGCCGCGCGCCCGCCTCGAAGCGGGTACGCCGGTGTCCGATCTGGTAGTTGCTCTCGGCCGGGTCCTCGCGCAAGGCGTTCTCGTACTCTTCAAACGCCTTCTCCCACTCTCCTGCATTCTCCGCCTTTTTCGCCGCGGCGTAGAATTTATCGCCCTTGCGCGTCTTCGCCGCGGCGGGCGGCGGCGCGAGCAGCGTCAGCACGATCAGGCACGCGAGAGTCTGTCCGACGGTTAACCTATTGAATCCAATCATTTTAAAGGGCGGGCATGGTACTATGAAGGTTACCGCTGACGCGGCTGGACCACTCCCTGTTAACGCTAGACGTTTTTGGAGCTTGCCGCGTTGAGAACAAAACGTGGCTACTGCGAAAACCGATTCCGGCATCAAGATCATCGCCGACAACCGTCAGGCCGGGCACAATTACTTCCTGCTCGACCGCTGGGAGGCGGGCATCGTCCTCTCCGGCACCGAGGTCAAGGCTGCCCGCGGCGGTAAGGTCCAGTTGAAAGACGCCTTCGCCGAAGTGCGTGACGACGAAGCCTGGGTGGTCAACGCCCACATCTCCGAGTACTCCCACGGCAACATTGCCAACCACGTGCCGATGCGCAAGCGCAAGCTCCTGCTCCACCGGCGCGAGATCGAGAAGCTCCGCGGCCAGACCCGAGAAAAGGGCCTCTCGCTCGTCATCACGAAAATGTATTTCAAGGGCGGCAAGATCAAGGTGGAAGTCGCCCTGGCCAAAGGCAAGAAACTCCACGACAAGCGCGAAACCGAACGCACCCGCGAACAGAACGCCGAGGCCCGCGCCGCCATGAATCGATCACTCAAAGGCTAACCATGAACGTAGAATTCCGCAGCATCCCCTTTACCGCCGTCGAAGCCGACGCGCTGCTCCTGCTCCACTTTGAAGACGCCGAAACCCCGGCGCACGAGTGGTTCGGCGAACTCGCCGCCTCCGGCGAATCGAAGGGCAAACTCTTTGACCTGCCGCTGCTCCACCGCCCGGCTGGCTTTGCCGCCAAGCGTCTGGCGGCCGCCGGCGCCGGACCCGCCAAATCGTTCACCCCGGCCGTGCTGCGGAAGATCACCGGCGCCGCCGTGCGCGCACTCAAGACCAAAGGCGTGCGGTCCATCGCCCTTTGCCTGGACCACCCCTACGCCGAAGCCGCCCTGGCCGCGGCCGCGGTGGAAGGCGCCGTGCTCGGCAACTACGAAGTCGATATCCATAAGTCGGAAGGCAAGGCGACCGACCTCGCTACCTTTATCCTCGTCTCCCCGGCCGATCTCGCTCCGGCCGTCGCCCACGGCGAGACGATCGCCACGGCGCAAAACTTCACGCGCGCGCTGGTCAATGAGCCCGGCAACCTGCTGCCCCCGCTCGAACTGGCCGCCCGCGCGGCGAAGATGGCGGCGGCGAACGGCCTCGATTGCGAAATTCTCGACGAAGACCGCATGCGCCAGCTCGGCATGGGCTCTCTGCTCGGCGTCGCCATGGGCTCAGCCCAGCCGCCGGCGATGATCATCCTCCGCTACGTCCCCGCCGAACCTTCGCAGGATCATCTCTGCCTGATCGGCAAGGGGGTCACGTTCGATACGGGCGGCGTCTCCATCAAGCCCTCTGACGGCATGGAGAAAATGAAGTACGACATGGCGGGCGGCGCGGCCGTGCTCGGCGCCATGCAGGCCATCGCGCAGTTGAAGCCCAACGTCACCGTGACGGCCATCGTCCCCACCGTCGAAAACATGTGCGGCGGCAAGGCGCTCCGCCCCGGCGACATCGTCACCTCGCTCAGCGGCAAGACCATTGAAGTCCTCAACACCGACGCCGAAGGCCGGCTGATCCTGGTCGATGCCATCGAGTACGCCCGCCGCCTCGGCGTCACGCACATGGTCGACGCGGCCACCCTCACCGGCGCCATCGTCGTCGCCCTCGGCCACGTCCATGTCGGCGCCTTCACCAACAACGACGACATGCTCGCGAAGGTACTCGCCTCGGCCCGTACGCAGGGTGAAAACATGTGGCACATGCCGCTCGACGACGACTACAAAGACTACCTGAAGACGCCCTTCGCCGACCTGCCCAACATCGGCGGCCGCTGGGGCGGAGCCATCACCGCGGCCTACTTCCTGAAGGAGTGGACCGGCGGCACGCCGTGGGTCCATCTCGACATCGCCGGCACCGCGTGGCTCGAAGAAACCAAGCCCTTCCTCGCCAAGGGTCCCACCGGGGTCTGCGTCCGGACGTTCATCGATCTGGCGATGAACTGGCGCTAGCTTACTTCTTCAGTTCAATCACCAGCGTCCGGTAGGGTTTCGCGCCGAGGTTCTTGAGCACCGGCGCGTCCTCCCCTTTGTCGTGCCAAATCACGTCGCCGCTCTTGCGCGTCCGCACGGTTCTCTCTTTCGTGGCGGAATCGATCCGCTCGTACTGCGAATCGTCGAGAAACACGATCACCTGATCGGTGGGCCGGATGTAGCGCTCCCGCGCGACGCCCGGCACATAGACCACCTCTTTCACGCGCACTTTCGCGTTCTCCAGTTTCACCGTCTCCGGCATCGGGGCGCCCACCATCACCAGGTAAGTCAACCCGGAAGAGAGCAGGGCCGTAACGAGTATCTTCTTCATGCGGTCACCAATCGCGGGACGTACCGTTCCCGCACCAGGAAGACATACGAGCAGATCCCCAGCACCAATAAGCCAAAGATGAACGCCATCGGCACTTCATACGAGCCGGTAACCTGCTTCAACCAGCCCGTCAACAGCGGCGCCACAATCCCCGACACGTTCGAAGCGAAGTTCTGCACCCCGGCGATGCGTCCGGACAGCGCGCCGCCCGGAATCAGCGTCTGCGTCAGCGCCCAGTAGTTCGCCGTCGCCAGGCCCAGGCCGGCCAGCGAGATCACCGCGAAGATCATCGCCACGTTCGTATCGCTACTCAGCGCCCCGATCAACTCCGTCGACGCCAGGCCCAAACCCGCCAGCGTGAAGCCTTTCCGCACCTTCACCGCGTCAAAGCCCCGCGCGATCATCCGGTCCGCCACCAGCCCCGCCAGAATAGCCACCGTCCCCATGCCGCCGAAGCTGGCCGAAGCGATAATGCCCATCTGGTCCGGCGTCATGCCCCGCTGTTCCACCAGGTAAGCCGGCAGCCAGGTCATCGAAAAAAACACGAAATAGTTGTAACAGAAAGTCCCAACGATGACTCCGTAGATGAGCGGCGTCTTGAACACATCGCCAAACGGTAACGTGGGCCCGGAGACCTTTGCCGCAGCCTCGCTCGCCAGCGCGCGATCATCGTTTCGCACCATGAGAATCCAGGGAATCAGCCAGACCATGCCGCCCAGACCGAGAATCAAAAACATGTTCTGCCACCCATAACCAGTACTTAAGCTGGCGGCCACCGGGATCCCGATTCCCGGCCCGTACTTAGTGCCCGCCATGTAAATGCCCACGGCCAGTCCCCGCTGGCTCTCCGGCACGTTAAAGCGGATCCAGCGCATGCTCGCCGGGGTGACAATCGCCTCACCGATGCCCAGCAAAACACGCAGCCCCACAATCTGGCCAATCGTCGTGGTAAAAGCGGTCATGGCGCTAAAAAGGCTCCACATCACGAAACTAATCGCGTAGGGCCACTTCACTCCATACCGGTCCACCACGTAGCCGGCTGGAATCTGCAAAAACGCATAACTCCAAAAGAATGCCGAGTTCAGCGCGCCGCGCTGACTATCGGTCAACTGAAACGCTTTCTTGAATTCAGGCAACGCTAACGCCACGGAGATGTTCGCCCGGTCCACATAGGCGATCACCATTCCAAGGCTCAGAAGGCAGACAACCGCCCATCGCAGGGCTGACGGCATGGGAGTTTGGTTCGACAAGCAATCCAAACTATCACAACAGGGAGAATCTGTACTCTATGGACATCAATGCAATGATCGCGACCGCCACGGCGGTCGGCACCTCGGTCGGTCTGAAACTCCTCGGCGCGCTCGCGCTCTGGATCCTCGGCCGATGGGCCATCTCCATCATCATGAGCCTCTCCCGCAAGGGCATGGAGGTTCGCAAAGTCGACGCGACCCTGGTCACCTACATGCTGGCCAGTATTTCCGTCGCCTTGAACATCGCGCTGGCCATCGCCATTCTCGGCGTCTTCGGCATTGAAACCACGTCCTTCGCCGCGCTGCTTGCTGCCGCCGGCATCGCCATCGGCGCCGCCTGGGCGGGCCTGCTCTCCAATTTCGCCGCCGGGATCTTTCTCATCATCCTGCGGCCCTTCAAGGTCGGCGACTTCATCAGCGTCGGCGGCGTCACCGGCACCGTCCGCGCCATCGGCCTGTTCGGCACCACCATCGACACGCCCGATAACGTGCTGACCATCATCGGCAACAACAAAGTATTCTCCGACAATATTCAGAACTTCAGCGCGAACGCCTACCGGCGCGTCGATCTAACGGCGCAGCTTAACGGCTCAGTGGACCATCGGGCCGCCATTGCCCTTTTGAAAGCGAAGGTGGCCGCCATCCCGAACGTCATCGCTTCTCCTGCGCCCGACGTCGAAATCAGCACCTTCACCATGGCCGGCCCTGTCCTGGTCGTCCGCCCCTACACCCACACCGACCACTATTGGCAGGTCTATTTCGATACCAACCGCGTGATCCGCGAGTCGTTCGCGGAGGCCGGTTTCCCAGCCCCCGAAACGCAATACATCGTCACCAACCGCGACGCCGCGGCTTAGTGATCGGACTCGATCTGAATCTGCTGGGCGAGGTAGTTCGGTGCGCCCACTTCCTGGATCAGGTGCAACTGCGCCTCGAGCCAGTCGACGTGGTGCTCCTCGTCCAGCAGAATCTTTTTGAACAGTTCGAGCGAGCCGTTGTCGCCAGCTTCAAGCGACACCGCAATCGCCTTGTTCAAACGGGCAACGGCCTCGTACTCGAGCGCCAGGTCGTTTTCAAACTGCTCTTTCACGGTCTTCCCAATCCGTAGACGGAACAGTTCCGCCATTTCCGGGTCGCCCTCCAGATAGAGGATCCGTTCGATGAGCGACTCCGCGTGCATCATCTCCTCGATCGACTCCTTCCGGGTGTATTTGCTCAGTTTGGTGTAGCCCCAGTTCTCCAACATCTCAGCGTGAAGGAAGTATTGGTTGATCGCCGTCAACTCCGCCTTCAGCACTTCGTTTAAATACGCAATTACGGATTGGTTTCCTACCATACTAAGAGTGTATCAGCCAAACAATTTGGCACTCTGGTTGCAAAGGAAATCCCAATCTCATGGCCATTACCGCGACGCTGCCCGTCGCTCGCATCCTGATCGCCGACGACGAAGAGAACCAGCGCACCGGCCTGGCAGCTATGATCCGCGGCTGGGGCTTCGCCGCCGATACCGCCTGCGATGGCCAGGAGGCGCTCGAAAAGCTCCTCGCGGAGCCCGCCGCCGTACTCCTCACCGATCTGAAAATGCCGCGCATGGATGGCTTCGAACTCCTGCGCCGCCTCCCCGTCGAAGGCATCCAGACGCCCGCCATCGTCCTCACCGCCTTCGGCAACATCGAAACCGCGCTCGCCACCATGCACGACCTCGGCGCCTTCTGGTTCCTCGAAAAGCCGATCCAACCCTCGGTCCTTCGCGTCCTCCTTGATCGCGCCGTCGCCCACGGCCGCCTCACCGAAGAGACCTACCGCCTGCAGCGCCAGCTCTCCTCCCACGGCACCCTTGGCGACATGACGGGTCAATCCCCGGCCATGCGGCGCATCTTCTCGCTCATCGAACAGGTGGCGCCCAGCCGCGCGGCCGTGCTCATCACCGGCGAAAGCGGCACCGGCAAGGAACTCGTCGCCCGCTCCATGCATTCCATGAGCCCCCGCGCCGGCGGCCCGTTCGTCGCCCTCAACTGCGCCGCCATGCCGGAAACGTTGATCGAAAGCGAACTGTTCGGCCACGAAAAGGGGGCGTTCACCGGCGCCGTCGAGCGCCGCGCGGGCTGCTTCGAACTCGCGCAAAATGGCACCCTGCTCCTCGACGAAATCGGCGACATGCCGCTGTCCACCCAAGCCAAACTCCTCCGCGTTCTCGAAGACTCCCGGGTCCGCCGCCTCGGTGGGCGCAACGAGCTCTTCGTCGATGTGCGGGTCGTCGCCTCCACCAACAAGGTCCTGCCGGACGCCATCCGCCGCAACGAGTTCCGCGAAGACCTCTTCTACCGCCTGAATGTATTCGAAATCACGCTGCCGCCCCTGCGCGACCGCCTCGAGGACATCCCGTTTCTCGCCCAGGCCCTCCTGCTCGATCTCAACCGCAAACATCGCACCCAAGTGCCCGATATCTCCGCGGAAGCGATGGCGCTGCTCGCCGCCCATCAATGGCCCGGCAATGTCCGCGAACTCCGCAACGCCATCGAACGCGCGGTCATCCTCGCTGGCGACACGAGCATTCTGCCCCAGCATCTACCGGCCACCCTCTATCCACGCGTCCCCGCGCCGCCCAGCCATACCGGCAATCAGATCATCATTCCGCTCGGCTCCAGCTTGGCCGAGGCAGAACGCGAGATCCTGATCCAAACGCTCCGCTTTGCCAAGGGCAACAAGAGCCGCACCGCCGAAATCCTCGGCGTGAGCTTCAAAACCATCTTCAGCCGTCTCAAAGAGCTGCCGCCCATGGACTACAACCCCAAGCCCGGAAACTGACCCCATGGCCTATCGTCACCTGTCCCTGAAAGCTCGCCTGCGCCTGGGCACCATCCTGCTCGTCACGATCCTCGTCGTCGTTCTGACCGGACTGAATCTCCACCGCGCCATTCAGGAAACCTTCTCTGACGTCCAAGCCCGTGCCCTCACGAACGCCGCCCAGATTCGCGACTTCCTGCTCGACCGCATCGCCACCCAAGCCGCCGCCGCGGTCCCCCGCCCCACCAACTTCGAAGAGACCAAGGAGCTCTGGACCAGGATCATTCGCGAAGATCAACAGCTCGCTGAACTCCTTGTCAAGGCGGTGGCCAACTCCAATCTCGTCGCCGAAATCTACATCACCGACGAGCAACTCCACATCCTCAAAGCCTCCAATCCCGCCCGCAGCGAAGGTCTCGCCCCCGTCCTCCCCGACTACCTCACCCTGCAAAAAAGACCGATCTTTGAACGGCTCATGGAAATTCTTACACGGTCCCAGGACTATGTCCTGGCCATTCCGCTCGGGGAGATCGGCAAAGACCAGGAGATTTTTTCCATCCGGATCGTCACCTCCTCCCTGCTCATCGGCGAAGCCGTCCGCCCCGAACTGATCAACGTCGGCGCCGTCTCGGCCATCGCCCTCGGCATCTCCATTCTCTACACCTTCCTGTTTTCGAATCTGATGCTCCGGCCCATCGCCCGCATCGGCGAGACCATCGACCGCATCGCCGCCGGCGAATTCTCCGCCGACCCGCTCCGCGCCCGGGCGGAAACCCCGGAGGTCGCCGCGCTCCAATCAAAGCTCGGCGTCCTCGATGAAAAGGTCCGCGGCGCCCGCCAGGATGTTCTCACCATGCAAGACAACATCGAACAGCTCCTCGAACGCATGGAGTCCGTCGTCCTCCTGTTCGACCGCGGCCATCGTCTGCTCATGGCCGGCCGTCCGGTCGAACGCCTGTTTCATCGCCCGCTCGCCGATCTCACCGGCCGCCCCGTCACGGAACTCTTCCCGCCCGCCACCCCCATCGGCGCCGCCATCCAAACCGCCATCCAGTTCAACCGGCCGCTCACCGGGATCCTCGTCCACCACACCACCCCCTCCCAGGAGCAACTGCGCCTGCTCATGAGCCTCGATTGGTCCGACGGCCGCCTGCTCCTCACCCTCCGCGACGCCGACAGCCGCCAGCAACTCGCCTCTCTCCTCGACCTGTCGGCCCGCCTGACGGCCATCAATCGCGTCACCAGCGGCGTCGCCCACGAAATCAAGAACCCGCTGAACGCCATCGCGATCCATCTCGAAGTGCTCCGCTCGCGGCTGGCTTCCGATGACGCCGAAACACAAAACGAAGTCGACATCATCTCACGCGAGATCTCGCGGCTCGACCGCGTCGTGAAAGGCTTTCTCTCCTTCACGCGGCCCGTCGAAGTCTCGCTCGATTCGCTCGACCTCGTGCCCCTCGTCTACGAGGTCGCCGAACTCGTCGCACCCCACGCCGCCGCGCCCGGCGTCGATATCATCGTCAGCCACAACACGCCGCAAGCCATGGCCATGATAGACCGGGATCTCTTCAAGCAGGCCGTCATGAATGTAACTTTAAATGGCATCGAGGCCATGCCATCCGGCGGAACATTGCTCCTGCGCTTGATTGCCTCTCCGCTCGCTGTTACGGTGGAGATATCCGATCAAGGGGGTGGAATCTCCGACGAGCTCCGCACCCGCATCTTCCAGCTCTACTTCACGACCAAGCCCGGCGGCAGCGGAATTGGTCTCGCCACGACGTTTCAAGCCGTGCAACTCATGGGTGGCTCGATCAACCTGACGAGCGAACCGGGCTTCGGCTCGACGTTCCGATTGTCGTTCCACTCGGCTTCCCTTCCCGGTGCACCCACCGCCATGGAAAAGGTTCCCTCTCTCGAAGCATGAGAATCTCTCTTCTTCTCCTCAGTCTCGGTCTGGCTTCCTGCAGCGTCTTCCGGCCCACTCGCGTCCCGCCTCCCCCGGGCCCCATCCCGGCCCGGATCCCGACTGGCCCGGTCGCTGCCGCTCCGCCCCCGTCCAAACCGCTGCCGGAACCTCCCCCGCTCGAAAACTCGACAACCGCCTCGGTCGAAAAGCCGGTTCCGCCGGCCGTCGAGATGCCGAAATCCGTCAAGCGCCCGCCCGCGCCGCGCCGCCGGCGCGTAGCCGCGCGAAAGCCGGTGGCGCCGCCCCCGCCCGCTGCCGAAGCCCCCGCCGACCCGCCCGAGCCCGAGCCCACCCCCTTGCTGCAACTCGGCGAAGTCCTCACCCCCCAGCAACGCACCGAGCTGCTGCGGCAAACCGATTCGCTGCTCGCCGTCTGCGAACGGGCCGTCACCACGGCCACGCCGCGCCAACTCAGCCTCACCCAGGCCGATCTGCTCAACCGCGTCCGTACCCTCTCCCAACTCTCCCGCGACGCCCGCGAACGCAGCCCCGCCGAGGCCCGCAACCTCGCCGAAAGAGCCAAGCTGTTCGCCGAACGCCTCCTCGAAGAGCTGCGCTAACGAAAAAAGGTCTGGAGCGGGATTCCTTTCCCGCCCCAGACCCAATCGCCGCATTGCATCAGCGAAACTTGCGTCAGAAGGACTTCGTTAGAAGCGCACCGGCCGAGCCGGCCCGGCACCGACGAGCGAGGAACTCGCCCATCTTGCCGGACCGAAGCGAGTCCCTTGTGCGCGGTTCCTCAGAAGGTTTTGGCCACCGTGTTCGCCTGCGTCGCCGCCTTGGCTTCCGGCAGCGCGTAGACCTTCACTTCCACCCGGCGGTTCTGCTGCCGGCCGGCCTTCGTCTTGTTGTCCGCCACCGGCTGTTCAGCGCCCACGCCGAGCATCTGAATCCGGCGCAGCGGAATGTTGTGGTTCAGCGTCAGGTAGCGGACCACGGCCGTAGCCCGGCGGCGGCTCAGTTCCTGGTTATAGTTGACATTGCCCGCGGGATCCGTGAAGCCCTGAACCTCAATCACAAACCGCTTCTGGCTGGCGAGCGAAGCCGCAAACGAATCGAGCTTCGCCTTGGCGTCCGCCGTCAGATCCGCCCGGTCAAAACCGAACACGACACTTTCCTCGCGCAGCATCTGATAGTTGTCGAGGTTCTCATACATCCGGTCGATCGAACGTTCGTTCGCCGCGGCCTTGCTGATGCCGTCCTCGGCCAGCGTGTAGGCTCCGTTGGCGCGCGTGCCCGCCTCGCCGGCCCGGGTACCGGCTTGCTTGGCCAATTCCGTGGCCGACTTCGCCTCCTGCCCGGCGCCCACGGCGAGCTCTTCAGCCCGGGACACCTGCTTTTCGAGTTGGTCGATGTCGGCCGTGTTCTGTTTGGCCGTGGATTCCACCTGCCCCACACGGGCATCCACCGGGGCCACCGAAGCACGTACAAACCGTTTGGTCGCGCAACCGGTTCCTACAAACATCAGGGCGGCCGAGGCCACAAATAAAGCATTCTTGGGGGTCAAGATCATGGGAATAGCTCCTTCTGACCAAGACACATTGCAACCGCAATGCCAAACCAGTAACCCTTTTCCTTTCAACAGGACGTGCTTCGACCCTGCAAAAATTACCGACACCGCAAGGAAGCCCCGTCAGGACACCTGTGCGAATTTTCGACATTCCGCCGATTCTTCGAGGAAGCGGGCAGCCGTCTCCTTCCCCATATAGCGTTCGAGCAGCGACCGTTCGCTCTTGCGCAAATCCACCAAAATCATCCCGTCCAGAGCATTGGCAAACTTCGGGTCCACGCTGAAGCCCAGCATCTTCGCCCCCAGCCGGCAATACTGCCGCAACAGCACCGGCAGGCCTTTGCCATCCGGCTCCAGGTCCATAATCGGCGCCCCCAGCTCTTCCGGGTCTCGCGCCAGTTGGACGAGCGAGTCCACCTCCCACTCCACGAACAGTTTCCGGAATGGCCGTTTCGCCTTCACCAGGCGGGTGAGTTCGGGCTCCTGCTGCCGCAGTTGGAAGTAGCGGACAATCAGACGCCGGGAGATCTCCGAATAGTCATTGCTGATGCTCACCGCGCCAAACAAAACCGGCGCATCGGGCCGCTGCGCGACGTATTGGCCAATCCCCTTCCACAGCAGCAGCAGCGGCGCGTACTGCCGCTGATACTCCTGCCGCACAAAACTGCGGCCCAACTCCACCGCCGGGCCAATCCGGTTGAGAAACCGTTGATCGAACGAAAACAGCGTCCGCGAGTACAGATCGCCCAGCGCCACGTCCGCCGTATGCGCCAACCGGTAGCCGCCCACAACCTCCTGCTTCTCCCGGTTCCAGACGAACAGCTGCTGATAATGGCGGTCAAACCGGTCCAGGTCCAGCGCCCGCCCACAACCCTCCCCCACCGCGCGAAACGTCACTTCGCGCAGCCGGCCAATCTCCCGCAGAATCGCCGGAATCTGCGGCGCCCGCGCCACCCACACCGACAGCTCCTTGGCTTCGTCCAACATTTGCGACGGCGGCAGCTGCGCCAACTCCCGCGCCATCGTCGCCCGGTCCGCTTCCGGCGCCAGCTCGCCGGCCTCTCCATTGGCTACGCTCACCACCGCCCGGCTCCGCTGCCCCAACAAGTAGGTCCGGGACCGCAGGTACTCCGCCGCCGCCCGGTCGTCCTGGAAGCTATCAAGCGTCGCCGCCGGGATCGCCCGTCCAATCCGGACCTCCACCGGGTGCCCGCGCTTGTTTAAAAACTCCGCCGGCAGCGCCGCCGTCCGCAGCTTGGCGTGCAGCATCCCCAATAGATGGAAGTTCACCGAGTTACTCCCGGAGAAGTACAGCGGCACCGTCGCCGCCCCGCACTTGCGCGCCAGCCACGCGGCCGAAGGGATCCACGCCGGATCCACAATTCCCCGCCGCTTAAAGTCGATCGTCGACACCGCCCCCGCCGGAAACATCACGAGCAAGCCCCCGCCCTTCAACCAAGCCAGACACTCCCGCAATCCCCGCGAATTAAATCGCGCGGCGTTGCTGCGGTCGGCAATCGGATCCACCCAGATGCAGATCCGGTTCAGCTCCGTGATCTCGGCGAGCAACTGATTGGTAACAATCCGCACATCGCTCCGTAACGGCGTCAGCAACTGCGTCAGAATCAACCCCTCCAACATGCCGTAGGGATGATTGCAGACAATCACCGCCGGTCCCGACTTCGGAATCCGTTCCAGGTCCGGTTCGTGGATTTGCAGCTTCACCCCCAACTCATCCAGCATCCGCCGCGTCAGCGCACGCTCGTCCCCACCGCGCATCCGGGCATAAAACTCCCGCAGAGCTTTGATCTGAAAGGTGTCCATTCAGCCAGAGCGTACGCCGCCACCATTGCATCCCGATGAAGAATCCGTGAGTGTTCCATCAACTCGCAATCCCGCTGCTACAATGAGTCTTCATGCCTGAACCGGCCCCTCTTAAGACCACCCCGCTCCACGCCGTCCATCGCAATTCTGGCGCAAAAATGGTGGATTTCGGCGGTTGGGACATGCCCGTCCAATACTCCGGGATCCTCGATGAACACCAGGCCGTCCGCACCGCCGTCGGCCTGTTCGATGTCTCCCACATGGGCGAAATCGAGATCCGCGGCCCCCAGGCCTTCGACCTCGTCCAATGGATCTCTTCGAACGACGCGGCCAAACTCAAAATCGGCCAGGCCCACTACTCCGGCCTGCTCTATGACCACGGCGGCTTCGTCGACGACATCCTCGTCCATAAGGTTGCCGACGACCACTACTTCCTCTGCGTCAACGCCTCCAATCAGGACGCCGACTACGCCCACATCGTCAGCCAGAACCGCTTCGACGCCGCAGTGGAAAACGCGGGGCACCGCTACGCCCAACTCGCCATCCAAGGCCCCCTCGGCCCGGCGACCCTGCAGAAGCTCACCACCACCGATCTCGCCCCCATCAAGTACTACCACTTCGTCGATGGCGAAGTCGCCGGCGTCCCGGCGCGCATCGCCCGCACCGGCTACACCGGCGAAGACGGCTTTGAAATCTACGTCCCCCCGTCCGAAGCCCCGGCTCTCTGGACCAAGCTCGTCGAACTCGGCGCCAAACCGGCCGGCCTCGGCGCGCGCAATACGCTGCGCCTCGAAGCCGCCATGGCCCTCTATGGCCACGAAATCGACGCCACCATCTCGCCGCTCGAAGCCGGCCTCTCCTGGATCGTCAAGTTCGACAAAGGCGACTTCAACGGCCGCGCCAAACTGGCTGAGCAGAAAGAGAAAGGCATCACCCGCAAACTCTGCGGCTTTGAGATGACCGAACGCGGCATCGGCCGGGACGGCTACGAGATCTCGGTCGATGGCGTCAAGGCCGGTTGGGTCACCAGCGGCGGCCCCTCTCCCACCACCGGCAAAAACATCGGCCTCTGCTATCTTCCCTTGGCCTATGCCAACCCCGGCCAGACCATTCAGATCAGCATTCGCAACCAGCCCGTCGGGGCTGTCGTAGTTCCTACCCCCTTTTACAAGCGAGCGAAATAACCCAATGTATCCAGACAACTACCGCTACACCAAAGAGCATGAATGGGTTCTGGCCGACGGTGAAACCGGCACCATTGGCATCACCGACCACGCCCAGTCCGAACTCGGCGACATCGTCTTCGTCGACCTGCCCAAGGTGGGCGCCACCATTGAACAAGGCAAGACCTTCGGCTCCGTTGAGAGCGTGAAGGCCGTCTCCGACCTCTACGCCCCGGTCACCGGCGAAGTCATTGCAGTCAACAGCGACCTCAACGCCAAGCCCGAAGCCCTCAACTCCGATCCCCACGGCGCCGCCTGGCTCATCAAGATCCGGATTGCGGACGCCGGGGAACTCGATGGCCTCCTGTCGGCCGCCGACTACCAGGCCTACCTCGGCTAAGCCATTCATGCGGCACGCGCTGCTCGTCATCGCCATCGTCCTGGCCCTGCGCGTGCCGTATCTCAACCACCCCATCCAGGGCGATGACGTTTATTACCTCGTCAGCGCCCAGCACGCGCAGATCGACCCCACCCACCCCCTCCGCGCCCAGTTCGCCTTCGAAGGGCAAATGGTCTCTATGCAGGGCCACCCCCACGGGCCCTTCAACGCCTGGTACCTCGGCGCTCTCATCGCCCTCTGCGGCGATATCAAAGAAGTCCCGTTCCACGCCGCCTATCTCCCCTTCTCCCTGATCGCCGCGCTCAGCGCCCTCTCCCTCGCCCGCCGATTCACGCCCCACCCGCTCACGGCCACGCTCCTCTTCCTCGCCACCCCAGCCTTCGTCATCAACGGCAACAGCCTCGAAACCGACGTCCCCCTCCTCGCCTTCTGGCTCCTGGCCACGGCGCTCTATACCGCCAACCGCCCCTACCTCGCCGTCGCCCCGCTCGCCCTCGCCGCCCTCACGGCCTATCAGTCCGTCATCCTCATCCCCATCCTCTTTCTCTACAACCGCCAATACTGGCCCGTCACCCTGACCCCGGCCCTCACCATCGCCGCTTTCCAACTCTTCGAACGGTCCAGCACCGGCACCCTCCCCGCCCAGGTCCTCACCGGCTACTTCTCGCAATACGCCCTCCAATCGCTCATCAACAAAGCCCGCAACGCCGCCTCGCTCACCACGCACCTCGGCTGGCTCATCTTCCCCCTCGCAACGCTCCCCGTCCACTGGCGCCTCGCCGTCCCCCTCGGCCTCACCGCCGCCCTTTACGATCCCCATCCCCTCTTCTGGATCCCCTTTGGCCTCGGCGCGAGCCTCCTGCTCTCGCTCAAGCCCAAGACCGAATGGCTCCACCAATGGATCGCCCTCTTCTTCGCCGCCGCCCTCGTCATCTTCTTTGCTGGCGCCAACCGCTACCTCCTCCCGCTCGCTCTGCCCGTCGCCATCCTGGCCAGCCACTACCGGCTAGCCCGCCCCGCCATCGCTCTCCAGTTCGCCCTCTCCGCCGCGCTCGCCTTCACGAACTACCAACACTGGCAGGCCTATCGCGACTTCGTCTCGCCTCCCAACGGCCGCCTCTGGGTCAACGCCGAATGGGGCCTCCGCTTCTACGCCGAAGCCGTCGGCGGCGTCCCCCTGCTCCGCGGTGAACCCGTCCAACCCGGCGACGCCGTGCTCACTAGCGCCCTCTCGAGCCCCGTCAACTTCACCACCGGCGGCGGCCGCGCCGCCCTCACCCGCCAGGCCGAAGTCCGCCCCGCGCTGCCCCTCTGCCTCATCTGCCTCAACGGCCGCAGCGCCTACTCCTCCGCCCAGCACGGCCTCCGCGCCTTCGATCTCGCCCCCGGCCCCCTCGATCGCATCAAGCTCGAAGGCATCATCGCCCAGCGCCCCACGCGCAGCTATCTCGAAATGGGCGACCCCGCCGCCACCAGTCAAATTGTCTCCGGCATCTACGATCTCGAAGGCGAAAAATGGCGCTGGATGTCAGACCGTGGCACCGTGCTCCTCCAACGCAAGCCCGGCCCCCTGGTCGCCAAAATCTATCTGCCCGACGCCGCCCCCGGCCGCGTCGTCACGCTGACCGTCGACGGCCAGACCATCCACACCCAAACCCTGCCCGGCCCCGGCTCCCACGAAATCAAAACCCAAAACCTCACCCCCGGCGAAGGCGACCTCTCCGTCACGCTCTCCATCGACAAGCCCTTTGAAGCCCCCAACGACGCCCGCCGTCTCGGCTTGATCCTCTCCGCCCTCGGCATCCCATAACTTAAAATCGGGTATGCTCCTCCCCCGCCGTCTTCTGGTGCTGCTCCTCGCCGCGGTCGCCCCCGCCCTGCCCCAAGCCCCCAAACCCAAGCCGGTCGTCTGGATCCTCTCCACCGGCGGAACCATCGCCAGCCAAGGCGCCTCTTCCATCAGCCTGACGGACTATAAGGCCGGCGTCCTCACAGGCAGCGATCTCGTGAAAGCCGTCCCGGAGATCGCCCAGATCGCCGACGTCAAAGTCGAGCAGATCGCCAATGTCGGCAGTCCGAACATCACCATCGCCCACTGGCTCACCCTGGCCACCCGCATCAACCGCATCTTCACCGAAGAGCCCGCCACGGCCGGCGTCGTCATCACCCATGGCACCAACACCCTTGAAGAAACGGCCTACTTCCTCAACCTCACCGTGAAGCACGACCGTCCGGTCGTCGTGGTCGGCCCCCTGCGCCCCGCCACCGCCATCACCCCCCCCGGACCGCTCAACCTGCTCAACGCCGTCCGCACCGCCGCCTCCCCCGCCGCGCGCGGCAAAGGAGTTCTGGTGGTTCTGAACGACGAAATCAGCGCCGCCCGCGACGTCACGAAAACGAACACCCTCCGCGTCGAAACATTCCGCTCGCCCGACTCGGGTTACCTCGGCTTCGTCGACGGCGATCAGATTACGTTCTACCGGTCTCCCACCCGCCGTCACACCACGGCATCGGAGTTCGATGTGCAAGGCCTCAAGGAACTGCCCACGGTCGAGATCCTCTACTCTTACGTGCAGCCGAACCCCATCCTGATCCAGGCACTCCTCACCAGCGGAGTGAAGGGCATCGTGATGGCGGGCACCGGCGCCGGGCTAGTCGCCGACGTCGAAAAGGCCGCGCTGGCCAAAGCCAAGGGGACCGTCATCGTCCGTTCCAATCGCACGGGCAGCGGCCGTGTCCCTCCGCGGGAAGAATACGAAGCCAGCGGCATGATCGGCGCCGACAATCTCAACCCGCAAAAGGCCCGCATCCTGTTGATGCTTGCCCTCACCAAAACCACCGACCTCGGTGAGATCCGCCGCATCTTCGCCGAATACTAAACCGCACGCCCCATCCGCCAACTGTTATAAAATCCCGGCAGCATGACGCGCCGCACTCTTCTCGCCTCCCTCCCCTTCTTCTCCCTCGCCTCCGCCGCGGTCGCCCGCCACAAAATCGCCAACGTCCAAACCATGACCCTCCAGGGCGGACGCACCTACATCCTCGTCAAGATCACCGCCGACAACGGCCAGTACGGCATCGCCGAGGCCTACGGCACCCCCGGCTTCGGCGTCAAGGAACAGATCCACTCCCTCAAGCCCTGGCTCATCGGCAAGGATCCGCTCGAAACCGACCGGATCTTCACCCTCCTCGGCCAGGGCGCTGCCAACCTCTCCGGCACCCGCACCGACGGCTCGGCCCACAACTTCCTCCGCGCCGCCTCCGCCATCGACATGGCCCTGTTCGACCTCGCCGGCAAACTCCTCAACGTCCCCGCCTCCACCCTCCTCGGTGGCCGCTTCGCCGACCGTACCCGCATGTACGATCACGCCGCCCCCAAGAACATGCTCGACAAAGCCTCCTGCCAGGAGTGGGCCGCCAAGGTCAAGGCCGACCCCGCCGGCTTCACCTGCCACAAGTTCGGCTTCCCTCACGAAAAACACACGAACCGCACCCTCTCGACGAAAGACCTCATCAACATCCAGAAAGGCTTTGAGAACTGCCGCGAAGCCGTCGGCTGGGACCACGACATCATGGTCCACTGCCATTGGGAGTACGACGTCCGCACCGCCATCCAAATCGCCGAAGCCGTCGAAGAGATCAAGCCCGTCTGGCTCGAAGACCCGCTGATCGTCGACTACTCCGACTCCTGGAAGCGCCTCTGCGCGAGCTCGGAAGTCCCCATCTGCATGGGCGAGAATCTCGCCCGCCGCGAAGGCTTCCTGCCCTTCATCCTCAACCAGGGCACGGACATTCTCCATCCCGATCTCCGCAACTCCGGCGGCTTCCTCGAAACCAAGCGCATCGCCGATCTCGCCGCGCCCTTCGGCATGCCCATGGGCACCCACAACACCGGCAGCCAGGTGAACACCTACGCCAACGCCCAGTGGGCCACCAGCATCCGCGACTTCATCGCCTGCGAAACCGTCACCGGCAAAGGCGACTGGATGGACAAGCTCCTCCTCCTCGACGGCCCCTACATCAAGGACGGCTACATCGCCGCCACCGACAAGCCGGGCCTCGGCATCGAGATCAATCCCGATACCGCCAAGGCCCATCTCGCGCCCGGCGAAACCTACTGGGCCTAACCTACTTCTTGATTCCGTGCGCCGCTTCCACCAGCGGCGCCAGTAGGCCCATCACGCCGTCATCGCCCTTCGCGAGGCCGCCCACCAGCGCATCCCGATCCTGCAGAATGCGCCGTGCCAGCGGCTTCGGCCCCTCCTCCGCGCCGTTGCTCAACTCCTCGGCCAGCTTAAACAGCGCCGCCGCCTGCTCGCTCGCCAGGCCATAGTTCTTCCGGCTCGCCTGAAAGTAGACGACGCTGACCATATCCCGCAGCCGGCTCAGCCGCTCCTGACTTCGCAGTTGCCCGGCCTCAGTGGTGAGCCGCTGCACCTCGGCCTCCTGCGTGTTCGCCCGCTGAAATTGCGGAACGAAGCCACCCAGGAAGCCACTCAGCAGCAGCACCACCGACGCAATGCCACCCGTCTTCGCGCTTAGTTCCATGCTGCGAATCGTATCAGTCTGCTACCGGCCAAAGCGAATCCCCACCAGAGCCTGCCGCGGCCGGCCCACATGGATGCCATCCACCCGGCTCACGATAAACCGGCGATCGGCCACGTTGGCGCCACTCACGAACAAAGCCAACCCGGACTTGCCCAACGGCACATTCACCGACATCTGCAGTGTCGTATAACCCGGCACCACCCCCGCCATCCCGGAAGCCACCGTGGTCGTGCTGTTCAGGTTGTCCACAAACTGCCGGCCCAACGAATCCAGACTTACGCTAGCGTTCCAACCCACCCGGTGCCGGTAGATCACCGCTGGATGAAACAGGTGCCCCGGCGCGTACGGCAGCCGGTTGCCGCGCACGTTGCGCCCTCCGGCGATTTGATCGCTGTTGAACTCCGCCGTGATCACTCGTGTATAAGCCACATTGGCAAACAACGAGTGCCCCGCGGGCAGCAGCGAGTCGAACTCAATCCGGCCCGACACCTCGACCCCCTGGTTCAGCGTCTTGCCCGCATTCGCCCACGTCAGCAGCGGCTGCCCCACGGAGACCCCGGGTACGATCTGGTTCCGGAAGTCCAGGCGGAAAAACGTCGCATCGATCCGCACCGCCCGCGACACCGCCGTCCGTACGCCCGCCTCCGTATTCACACTCCGTTCGGCCGAAACCGGCTGGAAGCGCGGAGCCGTCGGGTCGAAGTTATCGTCCGGTCGCGGCGGCGCAAAGCCCGCGTGTACGCCCGCGAAGAACACCGCGCGGGACAGACCACCGTACGTCATCCCAAAGCCCGGCAACCACACGCGCTGGCTATCCCCCACCGTCACATCGATCGCCACGTTATCCCGCCGCAGCCCGCGATTCCGCAGCCGGATATTCTCCATCCGCAACCCCGGCGTAAACGTCCAGGACTTGGCCGAAAACGTGTTCTGAAGGAACATCGGCAGCGCCCGCACCCGAATCTCGTTATGGTCCCGGAAGAAGGCATCCGGCGCATCTTCCCGCGCCCCCGGCGTGAAGCCGTTGTACCGCTTCCGGCTGATCCATTCCTGGTGTACCCGAAAGCCCGCCACGCCTTCACTCCGCATCCCCATCCAAGTACCCCGCCAGCTCACGCGCGGCTCCACGCCCACCACGTCGTAAGTCCGCGGACGGATCTTGTTCCCGCAGCGCGAAGCGAAGTTTTCATAGTCCGTTCGCGCCGCCCCCACACATCCGGTTGCCGCCACCGCCGTCATCGTGTCAAACGGAAAATCGATCTGCCGGTACGACGTCCGGACAACACCGTGGTAGTAGAAGTTCGTCGATAGCGTCACCCCTTCTCCCAGGTTCGCGGTGTGCACCGCCTGCGCGGCTTTCCGGTTCAATTGAAACCGATCGTTGTTGAACGGATTGCCCAACGGATTCGCGGCAAACGCCGCTTCGCTCATTCCGCCCTCGGAGTAACGCGAGTCTTCCTCGTACCAGGCCCCTTTCAGCAGCAGACTCTGCCGCGTGCTCAGCCGGACCACACTCTTCAATGCGGCCAGATTCACCTCATGCGAATGACGCTCGCGCACGCCATCGGTCTTCCGATGCAACAGCGTACCCAACAAACCCACCCGGCCAATCTCCGTCCCCATCTGCCCATGGAACGACCGGTAGTCGCGACTGCCCACCACCGCGCCGGCATTCACCCGCAGCCGGTCCGGTGGCGGAGCCGTTAGAAAGTTGATCACGCCGCCCACCGTCTGCGGCCCGTGCAGAACCTGCCCCGAGCCCTTGATCGCTTCAATGCCTTCCACCAGCTCCGGCGGCGTATGGTAGTGCCCTGACGGATCGCCATACGGCGCCAGATGAATCGGCGCGCCGTCTTCAAGCAGCATCGTTCGCTGCGAACGCCGCGGGTTCAGCCCCCGTAGGCCAATGTTCAGGTTCAACCCCATCGCGTCCTCGTCCACGATATGAAAACCCGCCATCCTGCGAATCGCCTCTTTAATGCTCACCGGCCGCAGCGCCGCTAACTCCTCCGTCGTCACCTCCGCCGTCGAGCCCGGAACCCCGTCCAGATTCTGCGGCAAGGTCCGCACCACAACAGAGTTCTGAATCGGGGCCAGCTCCAGCGCAATGCGCTGCTCCAACCGGCCCGGCCCGCTCACCGTCACCTCGGCGTGCCCCGGTGCAAACCCCTTGGCCGTCACGATCACTCGGTACCGGCCCATCGTCACCTCGGGCACCCGGGAGACCCCATTGGCTCCCGCCACCCACCTCCGCACCGCCGCACCCGGGCCGATCAACTCCCCCTCGGACTCCACCGGCGATCCATCCGGCGCCACTACCGTCAAAACCAATTCGGCCATCGGGCCCTGCCCCGCCAGGAACCCCGTCGCCAAAAACAAAACGCTAGCAAAGTATCGCATCATCAAGCGAATATTCCCCCAAACTTCCTCCTGTTCAGCGTTTTTAATCGAATGAGATTAACTTCGCTTTGCTTGACTCCGAATCTCGCGATTGATAGCATTCGCCCCAATGTCCGCTAAACAGTTAGCTCTCGTCTTTTTCTGTGCCTCGCTTACCTTCGCACAGACCGGCACCATCCAGGGAACCCTTGTCGATCCTTCCGGCGCAGCCATTCGCAACGCCAAAATCTCCGCCACCGACCAACGCAAATCCGTACTTGTTCGCGAAGTCTCCACCATCGATGACGGCGCCTTCCAACTCGGGAACATCCAGCCCGGCCTCTACACCCTCAAGTTCACTGCCCCCGGCTTCAAAACCCTCACCCGCACCGACGTCCAACTCGATACCAACCAGATCCTCAACTTCGGCAGCATCGCCCTCGAAGTAGGCGCCACCACCGAATCCATCACCGTCGAAGCCGAAGTCCCCCTCGTCGAAACCTCCACGGCCAACAAGAGCTTCACCATCACGAGCAAACAGGTCACCGACCTCTCGCTCAACGGCCGCGACTTCCAGTCGCTCATGCGTACCCTGCCCGGCGTCGTCTCGAACGACCGCACCGACTTCCGGCTCGCCTTCAACAACACCGACGCCTTCAACGTCAACGGTCTCCGCGGCTCGGCCAACAACGTCTTCCTCGATGGCGCCATCAACACCGACGTCGGCGCCAACGATGGCCAGTACACGCAGGTCTCCCTCGACGCCGTCGGCGAGTTCCGCGTCCAAACCTCCACCTTCAATGCCGAGTTCGGCCGCAACCCGGGCATCATGATCTCGGTCAATACCAAGTCCGGCGGCAAGAACTACCACGGCACCTTCTACGAGTTCCTCCGCAACAACGCCCTCGACGCCCGCCAGCCCTTCGACCGTTCCGGCACCACCCAGAAGCTCCGCTTCAACCAGTTCGGCGCCAACATCGGCGGCCCGCTCGTCATCCCGAAATTCTCGACCTACAAAGACCCCAAGCTCTTCTTCTTCTTCAACTACGAGAAGACCCTGGCCACCCGCCCCAGCGGCGGCACCTTCGTCGACCTGCCCCACCCGGACCTCCTCAACGGTGACCTCTCCCGCCTCTATCGCGCCGGCAACATCCTCACGGCGCAGGGCGTCGATACCGGCTTCCGCATCGGCCAGGTCTTCCAGCCCGGCTCCGTAGTCCGCGAAGCCGGCGGCCGCATCATCGGCGGCCAGCCCTACCCCGGCAACATCGTCCCGCGCACCCAGTGGGCCCGCAACGCTCCGGCCTTCCTCCGCGTCCTGCAAGGAGCCAACTACGCCGGCACCGTGCCCACGCCCAACGTTCCGGAAACCGTCCGCTCCTTCTTCCAGGACACCTATCAGTTCAACAAAGAAGGCAAAGTCGCCCGCATCGACTACACCATCTCCGACCGCGCTAACTTCTTCTTCCGTTGGGCCGACGACGCCAACCACGAAGAGCAGGGCCTCGGCATCTTCGCCTCCACGCCCTACCCCGTCTTCCCCCAGTTCCGCCGCAAGCCCGGCAGCTCCTGGAGCTACAACCTCGTCAACGTCATCTCGCCGTCCACCACCAACGAGTTCATCTTCAGCTACAACCGGCTCACCCAGTTGGTCGACGTGCAGGAAGACGCCGACAAGGCCCTCTACGACCGCACCTCCCTCGGCTTCACCTTCCCCGAGTTCTTCCCGGAAGCCAATCTCCGCAGCCGCTTCCCCCGCTTCAACTGCGGCGTCGGCAGCTGTAACTATCCCGGCTTCGCCGCCGGCTGGCTCTCGGAAGCCAAGCAGTTCACCTGGACCGACAACCTCACCAAGAACATCGGCAAACACACGCTGAAGTTTGGCGGCTTTTTCAACATGAACCTCAACGGTCAGCAACCGAGCTGGACCGACGCCATGAGCTTCAACTTCGGCGATTCGGCCGACAACCCGATCTCCACCGGCAACACCTTCGCCAACATGCTGATCGGCAACTACACCTCGGTCACGCAAACCAACGGCCGCTTCTATGGCTCCTTCCGCTTCTTCGGCATCGAAGGCTACGCACAGGACTCCTGGCGCGTCAACCGCAAGCTCACCCTCGAATACGGTCTCCGCTGGGCCTATATGGGCCCCACGTATACCTACGGCAAGTTCCTCCAGAACTACTTTGATCCCCGCCGTTACGACCCGGCCCAGGCCGCGCAAATCGACCTCAACCGCGGCCTCACCCTCGGCACCATCGTCCCCAACGCCGGCAACCCCTTCAACGGCATGGTGGAGGAAGGCGCCGCGAATGGTCTACCCAAAGGCGGCGTCAAGCACCGCTGGAACAACTTCGGCCCCCGGTTCGGCTTTGCCTACGATCCGTTCGGCGACGGCAAAACCTCCATCCGCGACGGCGGCGGCGTCTTCTATGAACGCATCCGCCAAAACGCCAACAACTTCGACGGCCTCGGCAACCCGCCTCTGACCTTCCAGCCCACCGTCTTCGTCGGTAACGTCGACGCCATCAACACCGGCCTCATCGCCGGCGGCCGCCGCTCCCCGGTCGGCATCGTCGCCATCGATGCCGAAGGACAGATTCCCACCATCTACTCCTGGAGCTTCGGCGTCCAACGCGAACTCGGCGCCAAGACCTCGCTCGACATCAGCTACATCGGCAACCGCGGCCGCTACCTGCAGTATCGCCGCGACCTCAACCAGCTCCCGCTCGGCACCACGCTGCAGCCCGGCGTGCTGAACGCCGTCAACGGCGTCGCCAATGCGCTCCGGCCATTCCGTGGCTACGCCAGCGTCAACTTCACCGAGTTCGGCTCCACGTCCAACTACAACGGCCTCCAGGCCCGCGTCACCCGCCGCTTCGCCAAAAGCTTCACCGGCAACTTCAACTACACCTGGGCCAAAGCGCAGGGTGTCAACGAAGGCGATACCAACGCCCTCGCCTACACCTTCGACCGCAAGCGCGAGTACGGCCTGCTGAACTTTGACCGCAAGCAGATCGTCACCATGGACTTCATCTACGAACTGCCCAAGCTCTCGAACGCCAATGGCTTCGTCAAAGGCGTCGTCAATGGCTGGCAGGTCAACGGCATCGTCCGCTACTGGGGCGGCACCCCGCTCACCATCACCTCGAACGGCAACCCCGGCACCCTCGGCGGCGGCCCGCGCGCGGACTACATCGGCGGCCAGGTTACCAACCCCACGCCCAGCGAACTCGACTACTTCAACATCTTCGCGTTCGCCCGCCCCTCGGAAGGCAGCCTCGGCAACACCGGCGAAGGCATCTTCCGCGGCCCTGGCATCAAGCAATGGGACGTATCGATGATCAAGACCACCACGATCTTTGAACGCGTCAACATCCAGCTCCGCTTTGAAACCTTCAACACCTTCAACCAGGTGCAATGGGCCGGCGTCAACACCGGCCTCAGCGTCCCGAACCCCAACACCGTACCGACCGCCGCCACCCGCGGAACCTTCGGCCAAGTCAACTCCACGCGCGATCCCCGCACCATCCAACTCGGGATCAAGGTCTTGTTCTAACCTCAGAACATGGTCCTCGTCACTTGCCTGGCCCTGCTCTTCTGGCAGGGTCAGGCAACCCCGCAGCTTTTCGATTCCGCCGTCCGCGCCCTGCAAGCCAACCGGCTCGCCGAGGCGGAAACGTCCTTCCGCGAAGTCCTCCGCCGCGAACCCGCGAACCTCGGCGCCCTCGGCAACCTCGGCGTTCTCTACTCCCGGCAGAACAAACCCACCCTCGCCATCGAAACCTACCAACGCGCCCTCCGCCTCGCCCCCTCCGAACCCGGCCTCCTCCTCAACCTCGGCCTCGCCTATCTCAAGCTCGATAACCACGCCGCCGCCAAGCCCCTCTTCGCGCGTCTCTCCACGCCGCAAGCCCGCGAGCTCCATGCCATCTGCCAGCTCCAAACCGGCGAAGTCGCCGCGGCCACCGCAGCCCTCGAAGCCCTTCCGCCCACCCCGGCCGTCTACCACTTCCTCTCGCTCGCCTACGCCAGGCAGCAGGATCTCCCCCGCGCCGAAGCTACCCTCGCCAAGCTCTACGCCGCCCTACCGCCCGCCCAGGCGCAGTATCTCGAAGGCCGCGTCTGGTACGACGCCGCGCTCTTCGACAAAGCCCTCGCCGCTTTCGAGAAATCCGGCAACGCCCTCGAGATCGGCAAGACCCTCGTCAGCCTCCGCCGCAACGACGAAGCCGCCGCCGCCCTGCGCCGCGCCCTCACCGAAAACCCCAACGATGTCGAAGCCCAGTACTTCCTCGGTGCCTTACTCGTGCAACAAAACGAACCCAAGCCCGCCGTCCCGCTGCTCGAAGCCGTCGCCACCTCCCGCCCCGATCTCTGGGGCACGCACTACTATCTCGGCAAGGCGCAGATGCTCCTCGGCAACGCCAAGGCCGCGCTTCCGCTGCTCGATACCGCCGCCCAGCGCGCCCCCGGCGAAGCCCCCGTCCACTACCAACGCGCCCGCGCCCTGCAGTCGCTCGGCCGCGCCGCCGAAGCCAAACAAGCCTTCGCCCGCGTCGCCCAACTGCAGCGCCAAGCCAACTCTGAATCCATCGTGATGAAATAACGCTGTGCCCTTTTCCCGCCGCGATCTTCTGGCTCTCTTCTTCCAAGGCGTCGCCTCGCGCGGCGTGAAGCCGCAGCCAAAAGGCAAACCCTCCGGCATCCCCTTCCGCAGCCGGTTCACCGACGTCGCCGCCGCGGCCGGCCTCAAGGCCCCCGTCATCTATGGCGGCGTCGACCGCAAAAACTACCTGCTCGAAACCACCGGCTCCGGCGTCGCCTTCCTCGACTACGACAACGACGGCTGGGTCGATCTCTTCATCCCCTCCGGCGCCCGCTTCGAAGCCAACCCGCCCGAAGCCATCAACCGCCTCTACAAAAACAACCGCGACGGCACCTTCACCGACGTCAGCGCCAAGTCCGGCCTCGGCCGTCAAGGTTGGGCCTGCGGCGTCACCGTCGCCGACTACAACAACGACGGCTTCGAAGACATCTTCGTCTCCTACTGGGGCCAGAACGTCCTCTACCGCAACAACGGCGACGGCACCTTCACCGACGTCACCAAGGAAGCCGGCCTCCTCCTCCCTCAGCGCCACTGGACCACCGGCTGCTGCTTTGTCGACTACAACCGCGACGGCCACCTCGATCTCTTCCTATCCACCTACGTCGACTTCGATCCCGCCAAAACCCCCAAACCCGGCGAGAACGCCAGTTGCAACTGGAAAGGCATCCCCGTCAACTGCGGCCCCCGCGGCCTCACCGAAGGCCGCTTCTTCCTCTTCCGCAACAACGGCAAGGGTGTCTTCAGCGACGTCACCAAAGAAGCCGGCCTCGGCCAGGCCCGCGGCTACGGCCTCACCGCCATCGCCGCCGACTTCGACAACGACGGCTGGCCCGACCTCTACGCCGCCTGCGACTCCGTCCTCAGCGTCTACTTCCGCAACAAGCACGACGGCACCTTTGAAGAGGAGGGCCTGCCCCGCGGCGTCGCCGTCAACGAAGACGGTATGGAGCAGGCCGGCATGGGCCTCGGCGTCGGCGATTACAACCTCGACGGCCACCTCGATCTCTTCAAAACCCACTTCTCCGACGACACCCACGTCCTCTATCGCAACGACGGCCAGGGCAACTTCACCGACACGACCAAACCCTCCGGCCTCGGCGTCGAAACCCGCTACGTCGGCTGGGGCGCCGGCATCGTCGATCTCGATAACGACGGCCGCCCGGACCTGTTCGTCGTCAACGGAGCCGTCTATCCCGAGATCGAAGCCAAGCTGCCGGCCTACCCCTTCCGCAACCCGCGCATCCTCTTCCGCGCCCTCCCCAACGGCACGTTTGAAGAGCTGATCGATGAAGCCGGCCCCGGCATCGCCGCCACCCACAACAGCCGAGGCTGCGCCTTCGGCGACTTCGATAACGATGGCGACCTCGACATCCTCATCATGAACATGAACGAGGCCCCGTCCCTGCTCCGCAACGACTCGAGCCCCACGGCCAACTGGCTCAAGCTGAAGCTCACCGGCGTCACCTCCAACCGCTCCGCCATCGGCGCCCGCGTCATCCTTCGCTATGGCGGGCTCACGCAGGTGCAGGAGGTGATGAGCCAGTCGAGCTACCTCTCCGTCAACGACCGCCGCCTGCACTTCGGCCTCGGCGCCGCGAAGACGGCCGATGTCGAAATCCGCTGGCCCAATGGCGCCCGGCAGAGCTTCGCCAAAGTGGAGGCCAATCACCTCCTGCTGGTCAACGAAGCCACCGGGATCACCGCCCGGCTCCGCCCCCCGTTCTAACGCAGCCGCCGCACGCGATGCGCTTCCGAATCGCCGATATAGACGACTCCCTTCTTATCGACGTACACCCCATGCGGCCGCTTCATCTTGCATTCCAGCGGACTCGTCTCCGGGCCATCGCCCGCGGCGCCCGAACCGGCCACCGTCGCAATCATCCCCGTCTTGAGATCAATCCGGCGAATCGTATGGCTCTCGGTGTCGGCCAAATAGAGGCCGCCGTCCCGCGACCACGCCACGCCCTTCGGCCCGTTCAGCTTGGCCGTCTTCGCCGGCTCCGGCCCCGGCGCGTAGCCCTTCTCCCCGCTGCCGGCGATGTGCTCTAACCTGCGGGCGGCCATGTCGATCCGGAACACCTTGTTGCCCTCGCGCAGCGCCAGGTACGCATTCCCCTTGGCATCGAAGTCGATCGCCCGCGGCCCCCACAGCGGCGTCCCCTGCAGCGGCGCCCCGTCCGGCGTCGGTTTCTTCTCGCCGGTGCCGGCCCAGGTCGCAATCGTCCCGGCCTTTATGTCCACAATCCGGATCCGTTGGTTCTGAATGTCGCAGATCAGCAGGTTGCCCGCGGGGTCAAATTGAATGCTGTGCGGCTGATTCAATAACGCAGCCGTCGCCGGCCCCCCGTCGCCGCCGAACCCCGCCTGCCCGGTTCCCGCCACCGTCGAGATGATCCCGGTCTTGGCGTCCACACGCCGTACCAAATGGTTCTTCATCTCCACAAAGAACATGTTGCCGACCTTGTCGAACCGGATCTCATAGGGTTCGTTCAGTGATGCAGCCGTCGCCGGCCCCCCGTCGCCCGAGTAACCCCGCCGGGCGTTCCCCGCCACGGTCGTCAACTTGCCCGTCTTCAAGTCCAGCCGCCGGATCACATGGTTATCGATCTCGCAGATATACAGCGCCCCGTCCGGCCCAATCGTCAGGCCATACGGATTATTAATCTGGTCGGCGGCGTAACCCGGCTTCCCATTGCCCGCAATCGTCTCGATCTTCTTTTGCGCCAGGCCAACCAGGGCCAAACAAAGGAATAAGAGCAGAAATCGGAGTTTCATCGTTGACGAGTCTAACATGCGACGGCCTGGGCGACCATACAGCAGAGTTACTCTCCCGAAACAGCGCCACCACCGGCACCCCCACCGCGGCCGCCAGATGGCTGATTCCACTATCGTTGCCAATGTACCCGCGCGCCCCCGCCAGCCAGCGTGCCAGTTCGAACAGATCGTCAAACCGCGTAGCTTCCGCGAGCGGCTCCTCCGGACCCGCCGTCCACTCCACCGGATACGGCAGCGCGGCCGCCAGTTCGCGAAACCGGCCCAGCGGCCAGTTCTTCCGCGGCGACCCCGAGAAGGGATGGATCACGATCGTCTCCCGGCGCGCCACCTCGTCCACTGGAATCCGCGGCGTCAAACCCGGCGGCGCCCCCACCTGCGCGGCGTAAAAGTCCACGGCGTGCAGCGCCCCATCCTTCGGCAGCGGCGGATGAAACGTAAACGGCAGCCCGCCCACCGCCGCCCGAAACTCCTCGTGGTTCGTGCCGTACCAGGAGATAATCCGGTCAAACTGCGCGAGCCGCTCCATCGTCCGCCGCGGCGTCTGAATCCCCACCAGGTCCAGGCCCGTCGCCGCAATCGAGTCCACGCGGTCCGCGAAACGCACGAGCGGCTGATTAACGGAACGAACCCAAACTTCCGTATACTCCGTCCGTAGGAATTCGAGCGCCGGCAGGCTGACAATACAGTCACCGATCGCGCCAGGCCGGATCAGCAGCGTCTTCAACGGAGGTCGATCGGAATCCGCACGTCCACCGTCTTGGGCGGAAAGCACATCGTATCGGAGCAGGCCTGATACCGCAGCTTGCCCCCGGCCATCGCCAGGCCGCCCGGCGTCCCCGGCTTGGCCTTCAAGGTAACGGAGATCGTGAACGCCCCGGTGTACACGTTCAGTGGTTGATCGGAGAACGAGTACTTCTCGTTCTTCCCGGCCGGATAGTCCACCTTTACGACGTCGAAGCCGCCCTTATCAATCGTGAGCTTCATGGGAATCAGCAGCTCATCGTTAGGCTTATTGGTATTGCAGTGCAGGCCTTCCTTGAGCTGCACGTTCAGCTTCACGACAAAGGGCTCCGCCTTCTTCCCGGTGGCGGGCGGGGCGGAAACCGTCAGTAAGTCCGTCTGCGCGCACAGCGTCAGGGGCACGAGAAACGCAAGCTTACTTAGCGGCGCCGAGAAGCTGCTCAAGATCTTTAACATAGTCCCCTTTGCTGACCAATCCAATGTGCACGGCGGCAATGCGCCCTTCGCGGTCAATCAAAAACGTGCTCGGCAGCGAGTCCACGCCGCCATACTTCACCGCGGTCTGTTCATCGCCAATCACCATCCGGTAATTCACGCCCGTCTTCGCCATGTGCGGCTTCACCACGGCCCACCCGTCATCGTCCATCGACACGCCCACCACGGCAAATCCGCGGTCCCGGTACGTTTTCTCAAACTCGATGAACCACGGAATCTCAATCTTGCACGGTCCGCACCAGGTGGCCCAGAAGTTGAGCAGCACCACTTTGCCCTTGTAGTCGGCCAGATTCAATGGCTTTCCGTCGGCATCCTTCAGCGTGATTGGCGGCGCCATCTTGCGCGTGCTCACCGGCTTCACCGCCGCCCGCACGGTCTCCGGACCGCTGCCGCAGCTCGCTAAAATGGCCGCCAAAGCGGCGCTGAGAAAAATAGACCGATACAAAAGGGGACTCCTGCTTCTGATTATATAGATAACGCCCGGCCGCCTAAGGTTGCAGCGAACCACTTTTCCCGTTTGGCCAGGAACCGCGGCGCCAGTGTATTCTGCGCGGGGCTCGCATAGATCGCCGCGGCCGCATCGCAGAACGCTTCGCAAACATATTCGCGCCAGCGCCGCGTCCGGTTACGGCGGTCCGCCTCCGTCAACGCGCTTTTCCGCCACTCGGCCGACCACCCCGCCTCCCCCCGCGAACGCTCCGCCGCCAACAGCGCCTCCCACGAAGCGCGCGCCGGGTTCCCCAGCCGCCACCAGACGAAGTGGAACAACTCATGCACGGTCACCCGCCGCAGATCCCTGCCCCGCAGCCGCCGTTCGAGCACGACGCGCCGCTCCCGCAGGAACGCCGCCGCGTCCATCTTCACCCCGCGTACCGCCAGATTCTCCGCGAACGAGAACGCAATCGGAGCCCCCGTCAGCGGGGGCAGCCGGCTACTCGATAGCCAGGGGGCCGAAGACCGGGGTTCCCATATCGAGTTCGTCATTCAGATTCACATAAGGATCGCGACCCAGGCCGTAGCGAACGGTCGCCCCCTGCGGCAACGCCGCCGGACCAATGTGCAGCAGCACCGCGTTGCCGTCCGTCGGATCGATCTGCTGATGGAACACCACCGGCAAGGGCTTGCCCTCCGCATCGCAAATCACGAAGCCGCTCAGGCGTCCCTGCGTCACCAGCTTGCCGTTCACTTCCGCGAACAGAATCCGAACTACATTGCCATCTCGCTTGGCGCCGGCCGGGCGCGGACCGCGCTTGTAAGGTTGGAATTTGGCGATATCCGGATACAGGTCGTGCGTCACCACATCCGCCAGGCGCCGCGCCAACCGCTTCAAATCCGGCGTGCTCACATGAATCCCGTCGTCGAGCGAGAGATCCGCCGCCGGCACCATGCCGATGCGAGGAATCCGGCTCTCGAGCTTCCGCTCGACCTCCTGCACCATATTCCACTCGTTCGCGTTCGTATAGTTCACGTGCCGTCCAATCTGCACGTAGTAGAACGGGAGCTCCGGCTGCGAGAAGTCCTGCCGGAAAGACGCGATCAACTTCTCCATCTTCGCGCTGTACTCGGGAGCAGCCTTCGGGTTGGCGTCGGACTCGCCCTGGTACCACAGGATGCCCTTCACGCGCCCACCCGCCGCGATCACCCGCCGCAAGGTCGCCCCGTAGAGCGAATCGCCCTGTTTGTCCTTGAGATCCGGGCTCCACTGGTCCATGCTCGTGCCTCCGTGCGCGCAGGGAATCAGGCCAATTGGAATGCCCGTACGCAGCAGAATCTGCTTGGCGAAAGGGAGTCCCAGGCCCGCGCCCTTCTTCCGGTTCGTCACAAACTCTTCGAGCGCCTGCCCGGTCAGCTTCTCCGGCTGGCCGTCTTTATTCTTGCGCCAGTGAACCCGGTCGACGGCGTCCACCAGACGATGCAGCGGCTCCACCGCCTGCACCCAGTTATCCGTCTGGTCAAAGCTCCGTACCCGCTCTTCTGGCCCTTCGACATCCACCAGATTCCCGACGCCTTCCATGTTGGACTGCCCGGCCAGCACCCACAAGTCGCCGACATAGAGATCCTTGATCACCTCCGGCGTGCTCGCTACAATGCGGACCTCCAGCGAATAAGGGCCGCCCTGCGGCACGCCCTTCAACTCGCCCTCCCACTTCGTTCCCTTCACCCGTTCGAGCGGCTTCCAATCGAAGCCGGTGATCGGTCCGCTGGCGTTCACAATACGGGCTTCGACAATCTTGTTCGCGGCGCGCACCGCCGTTCCCGCCAGCTTAATCGCGGCGCGCCCGTCGGCGTCCCGCTGCAGCACCTGACCCGGCGCCGGGCCGAGAGAAATCTTCAGTTCCTGAGCAAACAGAGCGGTAACAACGAGAAAAAGGCAGCTGAGCCGTGCGGTCATGCTCCCGAGTGTAACATCCTTAACCAGCATGTTAGAGTGATGGTCACCAATGACTCGACGGCAATTGATCGGCATTTTGGGCGGGGCCGCGGCCGCCTCAGCAGCCATGGGCGGCATGATCCCGATGGGCATCAATACGTACTGCCTGCGGTCGCTGCGCTGGTCCGATGCGCAACTGCTCGACTTCTGCGCCAAGCTGCAACTCGACGCGATTTTCCTGCAGGATTCGAGCGACCCCGGCCGCTATGATCCCGCCCATTGGAAGTGGGTCCGGCAGCGTGCCACCGAACTCGGCCTCCACCTCGAAACCGGCGGCGGCGTGATCCTTCCGAAAACCCCGGCCGGAATACCGGACGAAATCACCAAGCTCCGCCGCGAGATCCAGCGGGCCCGCGCCATGGGTTCGCCCATCGTCCGCGCCCTTCTCGCCAGCGACCGCGCCCATCTCCCGCCCGGCTCCATCGAACAGCACACCGAAACCGCCCTTACCATTTTCCGCGCCGTCCGCACCGAACTGAAAGACGCCGGCATGAAGATCGGCCTCGAGTTTCATAAGGACCTGCAGGGCTGGGAGATGAAGCGGCTCATCGAAGCCGCCGGCACTGATACTGTCGGCTCCTATCTCGATACCGGCAACCCCGTCTTCGTCATGGAGGATCCGCTGCACTCCGTCGAAGTGCTCGCGCCCTACGCCGTCACCGTGCATCTGCGCGATTCCGTCGTCTACGAACATCCGCGCGGCATCGCCGTGCAATGGGTGCCGCTCGGCGAAGGCAACGTCGACTTCCCCAAGATCATCGCCAAGGTCCGGCAGCTTTCGACCGGCGTACACATCTTCGTCAAGCCCATCACCGGCCGCCCGCCCGAGGTCCTGCCCATCTACGACCCCGCCTACTGGGAGCGCTTCCCCGAAGCCAAGGCCAAGGACTTCGTCCGATTCCTCGCCCTCGCTAAGCGCGGCGGACCCTACGAAGGCCACGTCGTCACCGAAGATCTCTACGGCCAGCCTGTCGCTCCGCAGTTCCTAGCGGCGGTCCAATACCAGCAGCGCGATCACGTCGAACGCGGCGTGGCCTACGCCCGCAAAACGCTCGGCCTCGGCATCCGTCACAGAGAGTCCAAGTAAGCGTAGTATCGCGCCAGAAAGTTCGCGGCCGCGTTCGCCGGCGGTGGAATGTAGTCGCGGAAGTGTTCGTTGTCGCCGATCGACTGCCGCAACTCGCTCCACAGCGCGTTCCAATCGAGCCGCCCCGCGTGCCGCAGCAGATGCGCGTTCATCGTCCGAAGAAACGGGTCGTTCACGTCTTTTGTGCCAATCCCGCGCGTGGCCACAATCTGCGCCCGCGGCGCCGCCGCCACTACATCGGCCAGGGCCTGCGTGCCGTGGCAACTGCCGAGGAACACGAGTTGCGCCGAACGAGGGATCAGCGGAATCGTCTTGGCCACGTGATAGTCATGCCCCCGATGCACAACAATCTCCGGCTCCCTGGGCAGCAGCGATTCGAGCAGCCGCTGGCGAGCCTCCGTCTCCGGCGTCTGGTCCGGATATTTGACGATATCGATGGGGACGTTGGCGAGAAGGAGAATGCCCTTCGCCGTGATGCGCACCACCCCGTCCTGCTCCTTCCACCGCCACGCCCCATCCCCGGCGTAAGCCGCGCGGAAGTTGACGAAGGACTCAACGCCATCGTCATCATTCGGGAAAACGAACCGCTCCACGATGTTGGCGCCCAGCGCCAGTGGCCCGGCCTTGGTCTCATGCAGCAACAGGCGCGCGAAGGGAGAATCGCCGAGCGGCGGCCGGTAGGAGGTCGCCCCCAGGATGATGGCGGCGTCCAGCGTCTCGGGCAGCGTCGCGACGTTCTCGAGCGCGCGATTGAGCAATGGCTTCTGATCGAAAGGCGCAAAGCGGTTCAACTCCGCCGCCAGTGCGAGCACACGGCGTAGCAGCGGAGCCGGCAGCCCCGTCGCATCCGCCTTCGCGAGCAAGGCCGGCGCAACGGCCAGTTCGTCTTCGCTCGCCGCGAGCGAAGCCAGCGTCAGCCGCTGTGCGCTGTTGAGTTCGGCGAGCGGGGCTAAGCCCGACTGATGCAGCAGGCGAAAGAACTCCGCCGCTTCCGGGGCGAGCGCGCGGCGCCAGTAGGGCGAAGGATCCGCGCGGTAAGCGTCGAGCAGCGCGGTCAAGCGCGGCTCACGAAACGGCACTCGCTTCGTGGCGAACGGCGCCGTCACCGGATCCCGGTGTTCGACGAGTTCCGCCAGCGCCGGCAGACGGACGGCCAACGTGGCGGCCTCCGCCGGCGCTTCGGCAATCGCCGCGCGGAGCACCTCCCGGCCGTAGGGAAACTGCAGACAGGTGGCGGCTTCGCGCAGCGCGGCCTCCGGCTGCCGCCGCGCCGCGGCGGCGAGCAACGGGCGTCCCTGCGCGGGCGGCAGCGCATACGCCTGTTCGAGCGCCAGCGTGAACGGCAGATCGGGCAGCCACTCCCGGTCGAGGATCGGGCCGATGCGCCGGTGCGCCGCGCGCGGGTCCTTCGAAGCGAGCGCGAAGAAGGCCTCCCGCTGCACCCGGTCCCGCCAGGGAGCAGCCGTAAGTTCCTTCGCCCGATCGAACGCAACCTCGGGCTGCACCGCAGCCAGGCGCAGTAACGTATCGACAAGTGCGGCGGCAAGAAAAAACATAGCCTACTTCGAGTGTAGTATCCTGCCACGAATGATCGACCCCAAGCGGATTGCCAAGTTTAAGCTCAAGCCCGGTAAGAAGGTACGGCTGAAAGATCACGATACAGCTTGGCGGCCCGATGGCAAAGGGGCCGAAGAGGTTACCGAAGAGACCATGGCCAAAAACCTCGAACTGCTCAACGAGGCCCAAGGCAAACTCTTCGCCGGAGATCAATGGAGCATTCTCGTCGTGCTGCAGGCGATGGACGCCGCGGGCAAAGACGGCCTGGTGAAGCACGTGATGAGCGGACTGAATCCGCAGGGCTGCCACGTTCATGCCTTCAAGGCGCCCTCGGCCGAGGAGTTAGACCACTCCTTCCTCTGGCGCTGCATGCGCGTGGCCCCGGCGCGCGGGACCATCACCATCTTTAACCGGTCCCACTACGAAGAGGTCCTGGTCGTCAAGGTTCACCCGGAGCTTTTGAGTAAACAAAAGCTCCCGCCGAAATTGATTCACAAGACCATCTGGAAAGAACGGTACGACGACATCAATAACTTCGAACTCCATCTGGCGAGAAACGGCACCCGAATCATCAAGATCTTCCTACACGTCTCGAAAGACGAGCAGAAGCGGCGCTTTCTCGAACGCTTGGACAAGCCCGCCAAGAACTGGAAGTTCTCGCTCGGCGACCTGGCCGAGCGGAAATTCTGGGATGACTACATGGCCGCCTACGAAGAGATGCTCACGGCCACCAGCACCAAACACGCCCCTTGGTACGTCATCCCGGCCGACCACAAATTCGTCGCCCGCGCCGCGGTAGCCGAGATTCTGACGAACACCATTCTTGATCTGGCCGTCGACTACCCCACGGTGAGCAAGGAGACCAAGCTGGCCTTCGCCGATGCGCGGGAGAAGCTACTCAGCGAGTGAGGCTAGGCATCGCTCCGTGTCTTGCGCAATGAGCAGCTCTTCGTTGGCCGGAATGACGTACACCGGCACCCGCCCCCGGTGGATGGTGCCCTCTGTCCCAATGGTGGCTTCGTTTCGTTGGGGATCGATTTCGATGCCGAATGCTTCGAGGCCCTCGCAGGCTTCGGCGCGGATGGGCGCCGCGTTCTCGCCGATGCCGCCCGTAAAGACCAGCGCATCGGCGCCGTTGAGCACGGCCCAGTAAGCGCCAATATACTTGCGGATCCGGTACGTGAAGACTTCAATCGCCATGGCCGCGCGGCCGGAGTCGTTGGCGCGGGCATCGAGCAGCATGCGCATATCCTGCGAGAGTCCGGACAAGCCGAGCAAACCGCTCTGCTTGTTCAACACGTTCTCCACGCTCTGCGTCGAGGCGTCCTCCTGCGAAAGCAGCGCCAGCACTACACTGGGGTCCACATCGCCGCTGCGCGTCCCCATCAGCAAGCCTTCGAGGGGCGTAAAGCCCATCGAGGTATCGACGGAAACGCCGTTGGCCACCGCGCACACCGAAGCACCATTGCCGAGATGGCAACTGATCACTTTGGCCGCTCCGCAGCGTTGCGAAACATACCGGTGCGAGATGCCATGAAAACCGTAGCGGCGGATCTTGTCGCGCGTGTAGTACGCGTAGGGGAGCCCGTAGAGATAAGCCTTCGGCGGCAGCGTGTGATGAAAGGCCGTATCGAAAACAGCCACGTGGCGGGCGTGCGGCATGATGCGGCTGGCCGCGTAGAAGCCCCGCAGGTTGTGCGGATTATGCAGCGGCGCCAGGCCGATGAGATCTTCAACCGCGTGGACCACCTCCGGCGTCATCAAGGCCGCTTCGGTGAACCGCTCGCCGCCATGCACTACACGGTGCCCCACGGCCTGGATATCGCACAGATCGCCGCAGTGCGCCCCCAGGGCGGCATCGAGGCCTACCTCGAAATCTTTCACCGCCAGCGTCGTCCGCGTGCGCCGGCCCTCCGCATCGAAAGCGGTCAGAATCGCGTCCGGCTTGCCGACCCGTTCAATCGTGACCTTCGAAAGCGCCGCGCCGGTTTTCGTTTCGACAATCTGGCTCTTGATCGACGAACTGCCGCAATTCAGAACGAGAACGTTCATCGCTTCCTCTTGAACCCTTCGCGGAGCTGCACCACCTCCGACGCCGTCAATCGCCGGTACTGGCCGGCGGCGAGGCCATCGAGCGTGAGATCGCCAATGCCCACGCGCAGCAGCCGCAGCGTGGGGAAGCCGACGGCAGCCGTCATCCGGCGCACCTGCCGGTTCTTGCCCTCCGTCATCGTGAGTTGCACCCAGGAGGTCGGGATGTTGGCGCGGAAGCGAATGGGCGGGACCCGGGGCGGATAGACCGGGTTGACGCGCTTGGCCTTCAACGGGCGCGAGATGTAGTCGGCCACGGCCACGCCGCGCCGCAACCGCTCGAGCGCCTCTTCGGTGATCTCGCCCTCCACCTGCGCGTGATAGGTGCGCGGATGGTTGAACTCCGGGTCGAGCATCCGGTGCTTCACCCAGTTGTCATCGGTCAGAAACAGAAGCCCTTCGCTATCGAGATCCAGGCGGCCCACCGGATAGACTTCGGGGATCTCGATGTACTCGGCCAGAGTGGGCCGGGGTTCGGGGGAACCGTCCGTGAACTGGGGGAGCACGCCGTACGGCTTATGAAAAAGCAGGTACTGATACATAAATGGGGAGCACGACAGGCATGCTCCCCATGCTAGCGCTTACGCGTTGGGGATGATCAGAACATCGCCCGGATGAATGACGCTCTTGTCGTCCTTCAGCTTCCCCGGGTTGGCCTTGATGATCTCCGGGTAGCGGGTGCCGTTGCCCAGCAGGTTAGCGGCAATCTTCCACAGCGAGTCGCCGGCGACGACCGTGTACTTCCGCAGCACCGGCGGCAGGCTCGCGTCCACCGTGATCTCGGCGGCCAGGTCACCATAACCCGGATCGATCGCCTTGATCTTGTTCCACATGTCGTTGACCTGATCCTGCGAAGGCGCATTGGCCTTGAGCACGAGCTTGTCGTTCTCCACATGCAGATTGTTCAGCTTGATGTGCAGCTCCGGAATGAGGTCGAGTACCGGTTTATATTTCGCTTTCAGTTGTTCAAGACGGTCCATGTTGATTACTCCCTAAGACCATAGAGTGCCTGGAACAACGGAGAGTTTCAACCGTGCGGCGAAGAAATAAATTCTCGAAATTCTCTAGAAAATGGGCCTCGGAGCGTGTAGCGTATGGGTGATGGACCTTTTACAAGTAATCATGAACGCTCAGGGCGGCGGCGCCGTGGAGCAACTCTCGCAGCGTTTCGGCCTCGAAAAGAACCAAACCGCTTCCGCGCTCGAACAACTCGTTCCGGCCCTGCTCGGCGGCATGCAGCAGAATACGCAGCCACAAGGTTTGGAAGGTCTGCTCGGGCTGCTGGGCGGCGCCCGGCCGGCGGCGTATCTCGAAGATGCGGACGCCATCCAATCGCCGGAGACCACCCAGACCGGCAACAACATCCTGGCCCAACTGCTCGGCAGCAAGGAAGTCAGCCGTTCCGTGGCCAGCCAGGCTTCCGCCAACACCGGCATCGGCGCGGATATCCTGAAGCAGATGCTGCCCGTCGTCGCGACGATGGTGATGAGCGGCATGAGCCAGCAAAGCGCCCCCCGGCGCAGCAGCGGCGTGCTCGGCATGCTCGACACGAACAACGACGGGTCGATCGCCGATGACGTCCTCGGCCTGGCCGCGAAGTTCCTGCAGAAGTAACCATGGCACGCATGGGCGGTGGTATCCGTGGCGGGATCAAGTTGCTGCCGGTGGTGCTGGCCGCCCTCTACATGGGGTACTTCTACCTGACCAATCAGGAGACGGTGCCCCTCACCGGACGCAAGCAGCTCGTCGATATGAGCCGCGAGCAGGAAGCGGCGCTCGGCCTGCAAAGCTACCGCCAAGTGATGCGCCAATCCCGCGTCATCCGCGACGGCCAGGCCGCGCAGCTCGTCCAATCGATCGGCCGCAAGATCAGCGCCGTGGCCGAAGACCCCGGCTTCGAGTGGGAGTACAACCTGATCGCCGATGAGCAGGTGAACGCCTTCTGCCTGCCCGGCGGGAAGGTCGCGGTGTACTCGGGCATCCTGCCGGTCGCCAAGAATGCCGATGGCTTGGCCGCCATCATGGGCCACGAAATCGCCCATGCGATCGCCCGCCACGGCGCCGAACGCATGGCGCAGCAGAAGCTCATGCAGATTGGGACCATGGCCGCCGGCGTCGCCGTAAGCGACATGGACGACCGCGCGCGCATGGCCGTAATGGGCGCACTCGGCATGGGCGCCCAGTATGGCGTCTTGCTGCCGTTCTCCCGGGAGCACGAATCCGAGGCGGACTACATGGGCTTGATCTATCTGGCCCGCGCCTGTTTTGACCCGACCGAAGCCCCGCGGCTTTGGGAGCGCATGGGAGCAGCGTCCGGCGGGCGCGGCCCGGCCGAATTTGCCTCCACGCACCCGTCGAACGAAACGCGGATCCGCCAGTTCCAGGAGTGGATGCCGGAGGCATTACGCGTGCGCCGGGAGAAGTGCGGACAATAGGCCGCATGCAGTATCCTCGGGGAGATGCGCACTCTCCTTTCTCTCGTAGTTCTCTGCGGTAGTCTGTTTGGCCAATTCGTCGCTCCGGACTTTCAAGTGCCGGCTGGCGCCACGATGAGCACCTACAAGCTTGTTCCGCTTGGACCCGACCTCGCTAAGCACGACTACGACGCCTACATGTCGTCGATCGAGCACCTGCGGGCAACCTTTTCAAGCGGCAACTGGCCGAACGATAAGATCACCATGGCGGATGCCATGAAGGATGTGGAAGGGGAGATGGCGCGCTTCCAGGCGCGCAAGAGCTTCACCTATGCGGTGCTCACGCTCGATGGCAAGAAGGAACTCGGCTGCGTTTACATCTCGCCAAGCCGGCAGCCGGGCTTTGACGCGCAGGTCCGTATGTGGGTGACGAAGGCCGAGTTTGATAAAGGCTTCGAGACGAAACTCCGAGCCGACATGAAGAATTGGGTAGCAAAAGCATGGCCGTTCAAAAACGTGGCGTGGCCGGAAAAGCCAAAGAAGTAGCGGTATCCATCAACGGAACCCAAGTGACAGCGGCCGGGGGAACCCTCCTCGATCTGCTGCATCATCAACTGCGGTTGCGCGGTACACGAACCGGTTGCGGCGAAGGCCACTGCGGCGCCTGCATGGTGCTCGTGGATGGCGCGCCCGTTAGCGCGTGCGTGACGCCGGTCGCCAGTGTGGCCAACCGGGAGGTTCGCACAATCGAGGGCTTAGCCGAAGGGCGGCGACTCCATCCGGTGCAGGAGGCGTTTCTCGCGCAGGGCGCTTATCACTGCGGGTACTGCGGGCCCGGGATCATCATGGAAACCGTGGCCCTGCTTTCGCAGACTCCCAATCCGACGCCCGACCTGGTGCAGCAGAAGGTGAACGGCCACCTGTGCCGGTGTGGCGTGCAGACCAAGATCGTCGCCGCGGTGCTCGACGCCGCCGGCCGCATGCAAACTGTTCGCTGAGCTACTGGACCCGGTCGTGCGGAAAGCCCGCATCGAGCAGCGACTGCATCAGGCTCGCGATATGCTCGGGACCACGGGTCTCCATCGTGATGTCGATCACGGTGTCGCCAAGGTTGACGCCGTAGTAGGCTCGGTCGTGCAGAGTCTCGACGATATTGGCGTCGTTCTCGGTGATGATGTGCGTTAAACGGTGGAGCGATCCGGGATGGTCCGGCAGATGAATGCGCAGCCGCACCAGGCGGCCGTCTTTCACTAAGCCCCGTTCAATGATCCGGCTGAGCAGCGTGACGTCAATGTTGCCGCCACAGACGAGGACGCCGATGCGCCGCCCCGTCAAGCCGGTTTTGTCGTGCAGCACGGCAGCCAGCGCCGCGGCTCCGGCTCCTTCGGCCAGGGTCTTCTCGCGCTCGAGCAACAGCAGAATCGCCTTGGCGATCTCCTCCTCTTCGACGGTGACAATCGAGTCGACAAAGCGGCGGACCAGGGGATAGGTATGGTCTCCCGCCCGGCGGACGGCAATGCCATCGGCGACGGTGGTCGCGCGGGGAATCGTCACCGGTTCGCGATGCTCGAGCGCCGCGCGCATCGAAGGCAGGCGGGCTGTCTGCACCCCGATCACGCGGACGTCCGGCCGTATCGACTTCACCGCGCACGCCAGGCCACCGATCAGGCCGCCGCCGCCAATCGGACAAACAATCGCTTCGAGAGAAGGCTCCTGCGCGAGCATTTCGAGGCCTAGCGTTCCCTGCCCGGCGATCACGGCCGGATCGTCGAAGGCGTGGAGAAAGGTCAGGTTCTCGGCATCGGCGCGGCGGCGGGCTTCGAGGAACGCGTCGTCGTAGTTGCTGCCGTGCAGAATCACCTCGGCGCCATAGCGGCGGGTGGCGGTGACCTTCACGCGCGGCGTATGCAGCGGCATGTAGATGTAGGCCCGGATGCCCCGTTTGGTGGCGTGGTAGGAGACGGCTTGCGCGTGGTTGCCGGCCGAAGCGCAGATCACGCCCCGCGCGGCCTCCTCCGGCGAGAGAGTAAGGATCTTGTTGAGGGCGCCGCGCTCCTTGAACGAGCCGGTCATCTGCAGGTTATCGAGCTTGAGAAAAACGTCGTTGCCCGTCAGTTGCGAAAGCTCCTCCGAACGGACGAGCGGAGATAGCGATACGGACCCGGCGATACGTTCCGCGGCGGCTTGGATTTGGGCAAGATCGACCATGGGTGATCTCGCTATCGTACCGCTAGCCAACGCGGGCAAGCGTGAAGATCTGTTGTTGCGGAATACCCGTCAGACGCGAGGCCGCGGCGGCCCGGGCGCCGGCGGGGAGTCCGCCGTATTCCTTGACGAACGAAGCCAGCAACGTCAGCCGCACGGACCGGCCGGTGCGCTTATTGCGAACGACGCTGGCCGTGAGCCCGGCCTTGATCTCAACAATTGCAAGATTCCATTGGCCGAGGCTGGCGCCCGTGGCGGCCTGCAGGCCATCGACAATGCTGCTGAATTGGCGAAGGCGCGGAGAGTAATGGACGACCTCGAGATCCTCACTCGATCGGCTGAGGCCCAGCGCCGACAAGGCGGCTTCGCCCATGCGGTAACCAGCTACCGCGAATGGCTCCGCGGCGCCGTGGATCATGGTCGAACGGTCCAGGGCGGGAATGCCGTCGTCGTCGTGGGCATGCAAGATCGCGACGGCAGCGGAGGCGGCAAGCGTGCGGCGGGTGATCGGTTTCATTGGATCTCGAAGGTCAGGCTGGACCAATAACTTTCCCAGTCGGCGACGGCCGGTTCGGCGCAGCGCTCCATCGAGACACTGTGCAGTTTCCACGTACCGGCCGTGGTGATTGGTACTGTCAGGGTGCCATCGGCGGCCGTGCGGCCCGCCACGGTGCGGCCAGATTTTCCGTCCGCCGTCAGCCAAGCCACTTCGATCTGGAGATCGGCGGCCGGCTTCCCGCGGCGCAGGATCTGCACCGGAAGCTTCCCGCCCGCGCGAACGGTGGCGGGGTTCTCAAGCGGCACAATCTCGATCGGGAAGCCCACGGGCCGGCGGTAGAACTCCGTCGGCTGGCCGGCGCTCAGCAGGGACTTAACGTATTTGCTGTAGCGCTCCCGGCCCGGCTTGGCCGCTTCACCATGTTGTGCGCGCCAGGCCAGGACCCTGGTAAGGCCTTCGTGCTTCAGGTAGTCCTCGAATTTTAGCGGTTGCAGTTCGATGAAGTTCGGGCGGGTGCGGGAGACGGCATAGGCAGATCCGGCCTTGGTCAGCGTCGCTTCCGCCAGGAGCACCTTGCCATCCACCCGCAGGCTAGCGAGCGGCGTACGGCCCTGCTCGGCCACCACAACGGCCTCGAGCACGTTCTCGAGCTTGGGCGGACGATCAGGCACCGGAAAGTCGTCACCGTTATGGAACGCGATCGTCACGGGACTCCCCAGTTCGAGCCGGAACCGCTGCGGCATCAGGTAGAGATCGTGGGCCAGCAGCGGCAAGGCGAGGAGAAAAATAAAAATCCGCATTCTTCTAAATCCGTTCTTGACTCCGCATCGTATCACGATCGTACGATTAGTGATACTCATGGAGGCCCGCTGATGTATTGGGTTCGTTTCGTAATTTGGCTTTTTTCTCCGGTGGCCCTGTTCGGGCAACTGTCCACGGCCTCTCTCTCCGGCACGGTGGCGGATGAGCAGGCCGCCGCAGTCGCGGACGCTAAGGTCACGCTGCGGGACCGCGCCAAGGGCTACTCCCGCGAATCGAAGACAGAGGCCGGAGGCGGCTTTCAATTCGTCCAGATTCCCGCGGGCAGCTACGTCCTGCTCGTCGAGAAGCCCGGGTTTGCCGCGGCGGAGTTCCCCGCCCTCGCGCTCAACGCCAACAGCCAACTCTCGCTGCAGGTGCGTCTGCGGATTGCGGCGCGTGAAGAGAAGCTGACGATCTCGGCCGAGGCCCCGCTCGTGAGCGAGAGCCCGGCGGTGGCCACCGTGGTCGACCAGAAGTTCATCGAGAACCAGCCCTTGAATGGCCGCAGCTTTCAAACCCTAATCAATCTTTCGCCGGGCGTCGTTCTGGCGCATTCCGGCTTGGTAACGCAGGGGCAATTCTCAGTGAACGGCCAGCGAACCGGTTCGAACTACTTCACCGTGGATGGCGTCGGCGCTAACTTCGGCCTGCCGGCGGCTACTACGCCGTACGAAGGTGCCAGCGGCGGCGTCCCGTCGTTCAGCGCCCAGGGAGGCAGCAGCGCGCTCGCATCGGTCGACTCCGTGCAGGAGTTTACGATCCAGACCTCCACCTACGCGCCGGAGTTCGGCCGTCAACCGGGCGGGCAAGTAGCGATCGTCACGCGTTCCGGCACAAACTCTGTGCACGGCTCCGCGTTTGAGTATCTCCGCAATGACAAGCTCGATGCCAATAGCTGGTTCGGCAATGCGAACGGCATCAAGCGGCCCGCGCTGCGGCAGAACGATTTTGGCGGGACCTTTGGCGGGCCGGTGCGGATTCCAAAGCTTTACGACGGCCGCAACAAGACCTTCTTCTTCCTTTCGTATGAGGGACTGCGTTTGATTCAACCCGTCATCTCCGTGCCTTCGCGGGTGCCTTCGGTCGCGGCGCGAGAGCAAGCCACCGGCTTGTTGAAGAGTCTGCTCGAAGCCTATCCGCTGCCCGTCGCCCCGCCAATCACAGCCACTCCGAACGAGACACCCTATGTGGCGGGCTTCTCGAACCCGTCAACGCTGAATGCAACGAGCGTCCGGATCGACCACTCGTTCTCGCCCCGCTACACCGTCTTCGGCCGCTATCACTATGCTCCGTCCGAAAGCAGCGAGCGCGGCCGCTTCGCCACGCCGAGCTTCGTCGCCACGCTGCCGAACCGCACCGAAACGTTCACCGCCGGTGCGACGATGCTGCTGACGCCACGGCTGACCAATGATCTGCGTCTCAATTACAGCCGCTCCTACGCTGCGCAAATCTACCGCCAGGACACCTTCGGCGGCGCGAAGCTGCTCGCGCCGGAACTCGTGCTCCCCTCCTTTGCCGACCCCGCCACCTCGCTCTTCTATCTCACCATCGGCGGCAACGATGAGAACACAATCAGCCCCGGCACCTTTAGCGCGAACACCCAGAACCAGTTCAATCTCGTGGAGACGGCTAACTGGACCATCCGGGCGCACTCGCTTAAGTTCGGCGTCGATTACCGGCGCCTGGCGCCTTCCATCGGTGGCCGTCTCTACACGAAAGTGCTAACCATCCCGACGATCACACAGTTGGTGACCGGCATTGCGCCAAGCGCGGAGATTCGTCAGGCGGATACGTTCCTCGAACCGCGCTACCAGAACTTCTCGGCCTTCTTTCAGGACGCCTGGAGGGTTACTCCGCGCCTAACGCTCACCTACGGTCTGCGCTGGGAAGTGAACCCGGCGCCGGACGATGCGAACGGAAATCTGGCGCTGACCGTCCGCGGCTTGGCCAATCCTGCGACGGCCACTCTCGCTCCGCGCGGCAGCCGGCTGTACGAGACCCGCTATGCCAACTTCGCACCGCGCATCGGCATTGCCTATCAGCCGTTCCGGAATCGGGGCACGGTGATCCGGGCTGGCTTCGGCCAGTTCTTCGATCTGGGCAGTTCGTTCACCGGCACCGCGTTGACGCCGGGGAACTATCCATTCTCCCGGAGCACCTTCTTCACGAACACCGCTATCACGAATCCGGCGTTGAACGGAACGGCGGGGCCGGCTAATCTGAACCCTCCATACCCCCGCCTCTTCGCTTACGCCGAGGACTATGAGCTGCCATATACCTGGCAGTACAGCCTCGCGGTGGAGCAGCCTTTCGGTGCGGCGAACGCGGTTTCGGCCTCCTACGTCGGGGCCGCGGGGCGGCGGCTGGGCCGCCTTGAAAGCCTGCGCCCGCAGTATCTGCAAAACCCCAGCTTCACGCGCATCGACTATGTGAACAACGAAGGCGATTCGGACTACAACTCGCTGCAGTTGCAGTTTAAGCGGCGCATGAGCCGGCGGTTGCAGGCGCTGCTTTCCTACACCTGGTCCCACTCCCTCGATACGGCATCGGACGAATCCATCAACAACCTCCAGGTTTCGGCCAACCGCTTGAGCCCAGCCTCCGACCGCGGCCCATCAGCATTCGACATCCGGCACGCCTTCACCGGCTCAGCCAGCTATGAACTGCCCTTTGGCTTCGCGATGGACACGGTCGTCCGCGCGCGCACGGCCTCTCCGGTGTTGGTCGTGACGGGCCGCGACTCCGTGGGCTTGGGCCTCACCAACGTCGCCCGGCCGGACCTGGTGCCCGGCCAACCGCTCTACCTCGACAGCGACCGCTTCGCCGGGGGCCGGCAGTTCAACCCGGCCGCCTTCGACGCCGCCACGCCCCTGGCCCAAGGCCGCCAAGGCACTCTGGGCCGCAACGTCCTGCGTGGCTTCGGCCTGTCGCAGGTGGACCTCTCGGTGCGCCGCCGGTTCCGGATCTACGAAAGCTTCGGGCTCGACCTGCGCGTCGACGCGTTCAACATCCTCAACCAGGCGAACTTTGCTAACCCAGCGGGCGTGATGACCAGCGGCAACTTCGGACGGTCTACCCAACTGCTGAGCACGGGACTGGGCGGCCTGAATCCCCTGTTCCAGGTCGGCGGGCCGCGGTCGCTGCAGTTATCGCTGCGGGTTACTTTTTAGCCGGCCAGGGAACGCTGCAGCCGGTCGGCCTGGAGTTGGTGGACGGTGCGCATGACGTTATAGGCGCTCAACTCCACCAACAGCCGGGTGACGGCCGCGTGCTGCTCCTCGGAAAGCATGCCTTCGACGCTGCGCATGGTCTCGACAACCGCCGATTGCTGCGATTCGAGTTCATGCTTCTCGATCACCCCGTCGGCCATCGCCGCGGCAAAGGACTCAAGCTTGGCCACCTGCTCGTCGATCACGGGCAGGTCGGTGGAATCATCAAACCAACTGGCTTTGGGCATCTCTATCTCCTAGGCTAATTCGATCATGCGGCGAAGCTGCGTATAGCGCTCCTGCAATTTTTCGCGGCCGCCGTAAGCGTTCATCTTCTCGAGAATCTCCGGCGGCAAGAACTGGCGGTCCGTACACTCGAGAATCGCGGCGATCTCCTGCATCTCTTTCTCGAGACTCTGCGTCGAAGGGAGGAACTCGGCCACCGCGGCGGCCAACGACTCTTTCGTGATGCTCGGCGAACCAGCCAGCAGCGACTGGCGCGCGGCGCGGCCCACAATGCCTTCGACGTCGGCGCCTGAAAGCTTGCCGAGATGCGGAATGGGCGGAATATCTTCGGGCGCAAGCGGCGTGTGCGCCTTGCGCGCCATCGCCAGGAACATGGCCCGCACCTGCTCGGCGGCGGCGGGATAGAAGAGCGGAATGTGCACTTCAGCGCGGCCCTGGCGCTTTAAGTCAATCGGCAGCAGGTCTGGCCGCGCCGTCAGCAGCATCCAGATGATCTTGCCCCGGTAGCGCGTATCGCCCATCTGCGTGGCGATCATCGAAAAGACGCGGCTGCCGGTGCCGGAGTCGCCTTCCTGGTCACGGTCGCCGAGCGCGGCGTCTGCTTCATCCACGACAACGATCACGGGACCGAGGGCGCGCAGCAGCGTCAGCAGCCGCTCCAGGTTGCCTTCCGTCTCCCCAACGTACTTCGACCGGAAGTTGCGGAGCGTGACGCAAGGGATGCCAATCTCCCCCGCCAGACATTGCGCGAGGAAACTCTTCCCGGTGCCCACGGGACCGCACACGAGATAGCCCATCGGCATCGCGCTCAGATTGCCCTGCCGCAGCAGCACGGCATCATCCTGCAGCCGCTGTTTGATCGGCGCGTGGCCAATCCAGTTCTCAAAGTTCCAACGCGGTTCAATGAACTCGAGCAAGCCATGCGACTGCCGCTCGATGAGCATCTTTTTCAACTCGCGCAGGCGCTTCGGTTCGAGCGGCTCCTTGGACTCCATCAGCGCGCGCAGATCAAGCAGCGTAAGGCCCGCGGTTTGCGCCGCCAACTGCGGGGCGAAACGGGCGCGCGTCGCCTCGTCGGGCAGGGGGATTTCAATGGCGGCCGTGTGCGGGCTCGTGGTCAACCGCTCGTTGATCGCCGAAAGCTTTTCGTCAATGACGAGAAACGCCATGTTCAGCCGCTTCAGATGCGGGCTCGACGCCCAGTTCAGCAGCGTCACCACCTGCGTCGCAGCCGGCACCGACAGACGGCCCGGCTCCCCGGCCGGCAGCAGAAAGCTGGCGTGATCGATCACTACGGCGGCGGAGACGCGGTCCGCATCGGCGGCCATGATGTTGTTCTGCACAAAGCGATCGAGCAGCGCGAAGGCCATGGCGGGATCGCGGCGGGCGGTGGTGAGGTCGCCGACCTTCCGGTTCGCCAGCACGACCATCTCCTTCAGCCGGGCCGCGTCCGAGCCCGCAAACGCGCGGAGGCCGCGGGCGAGGTCGTAGTAGAGCACGAGATCCCAGCGTCCAAAGATCTGCTGCGCGAGGAAGTCCGGGAGCGGCGAGAAGCCGTCACCATTCGGCACCAGGTCCTGCGTGTTGCCGTGGAGCGCGAACAGCACCGTCGAACCGGAGAAGAAGAGCTCCGTGAGTTTCTCGGCCCAGGCGGGAGTCATCGCTGCACCTGACCCAAGTCCGCTTCGAGAATCAAGGGCGGCGTCTGCATCTCTTCGACGATACCCGTCAATTGCTGAAGCTCATTGATCGCCTTTTCCGTGGACTGCATGCTCTCGCTGACCGAGTCGATTTGGCTCGTGAGGAAATCCGGATCCTGCCGGTTTACCGCCGCCTCGGTAATGGCCTGGATCTTGGCTTCAATGCGGTCGAGTTCGACGCGGACGTATTCAAGATTCTGTTTGGCCTTCTCCCGATTTTCAAGGCGCTGCTGCTGCACGAGAAGCGAGTCTTCGAGCGACCGCCGGATCCGTTCATCGGGCGAGTTCTGCGCTTGCAGGCGGGCTTCGGCCTCTTTGATGCGGTTCCGGATCTCGACTTCATTGGCCTTTTCGAGGAACCGCTGCAGATAGAGCTGCGTGGTCTGGAGGCGGAGAAAGACCCAGAGCATCCGGTCGAGCGCCTGGGTGTTCGAATCTTCGCCGAGCGGCTGCTGCCGGCCCCGCACGCCATGGGCGATGTCCCGCATTTCAATACAGCGGTTGCGGAGTTGTTCAAATCGCTGGCGGGCTTCAAACGGGAACGTGGCGACGATATCCTGCAGCGAACGCTGGGTGGTGGCCGCGGTCTGCTGAGTCGCGGCCTGATGGCGTTCGGCATCGATGGCCTGGCGAAACTTCGTATTGGAAACCAAGCCCGTGAGGTAGATCAGTTCACCCGCCGCGATCAGAGGCAGCAGGGCATCGGGAACGGGGCTCAGTAACGCCGCCGCGGTGGCGCCCACAAACGCGAGGAGATTCCAACGATAGAGGAACGCGCGCTTGACGTATTCACCGAGACCGGCAGAATGGGTCGGCATGGGCTACGAGTCGGAAACCTTCCCCTCTAGTTTCTCAATAATATCGGAGATCTCGCGGGAGACCGCAACGAACTCCGGTTCGCGCTGCATTACGCGGGCCGGGCGGTCCGGAGGCGGCACTTCGAGATTGTGGAGAATGGTGCCCGGCGCCGGCGAGAAGATGAACACGCGGTCGCCGAGATAGACCGCCTCGTCCACATCGTGAGTGACGAAGAAAACCGTCGCCTGCAACTCCCGCCACAGGCTGACGAGAAGATCCTGCATGTTCAAGCGGGTGGCGGGATCGAGAGCGCCGAACGGCTCTTCCATCAGGATGATCTTCGGCGTCAGGATCAGCTTGCGCTTGATGGCGACGCGCTGCCGCATGCCACCGGAAAGCTGATGCGGAAACTTGTCGGCGTCACGCTTGACACTCAGGCCGACCTTCTCAATCCAGACCCGGGCGTGGTCCTCGCGCTCCTTCTTGCCGACACCCGCGCACTCCAGGCCAAAGGCGATATTCTCGAGCACGGTGCGATTGTCGAAGGAAGTGTAGTCCTGGAACACCATGCCGCGGTCCGCGCCCGGCCCATTTACCGGACCGCCGAGCACCTCCACGATTCCGGAGGTCGCCGGATGATGCGGCCGCAGCCCGGCGATCAACCGCAGAATCGTCGATTTGCCGCAGCCGCTCGGACCGAGAATGCCGATGAACTCGCCGTGGTCGGGCCGGTCGTGCACCGAAAACGAGACGTCTTTGATGACGGTATGGCCGTGTTCGGTGCCGTCGGGGAACGCCTTCGAGACATTTTCAAAATGGACGATTCTCAATCGGCCTCCGTGCGGTGAGGGAACAGGCCGCGCTGCATGAACAGGAGAAAGCGATCAATACAGAAAGCGATAAGCCCGATGATCACCAGGATGAGGATGATGTGATCGGACATGCCCCGCCGCTGGCTGGTCGAGAGCAGGTAGCCCAGTCCGTGTTCGGCATTGATCAGTTCGGCGAGCATGATGTAGCCAAAGGCCATGCCGAACAGGCTGCGGAGGCTCTTGTAGATATCCGGCAGGGCCAGCGCCACCAGCACCTTCGTGACGATCTGCCACGAGTTGGCGCCCAAGGTCTGCGCGGTTTCGAAGTATCGCTCCGGCACCGAAATAATGGAGCGGACCGAATCCGAGAATACGAAGGGGACGCAGGCGATGAAGAGGAACATCACCTTCTGGGTCTCTTCAATCCCGAACCAGAGGATGGTAAGCGGGATCAACGCCGCCACGGGAACGTTGCGGCCGAAGAGCGCCAGCGGCGCCGAGGCGGAATCGAAAACCCGCCAGGCGCCCGCCAGGATACCGAGCGGCACCCCGATGATCGCGGCCAGGCCGAAGCCAATGAGCACTCGCCGCAGCGTGGCGAAGATGGAGGCGAGCAAGCCCCGCTCATTCCACAGCGCCGGGAAGCTCTTCAGGACTTCGGCCGGCGACGGCAGAATGACGGGCGAAATCAAACGGGACTCCGGCGTGTCGCCGTTCGTGGCGAACCACCAGAACCCGATGACGGCTGCCAGCGTCAAAGCGCCGAGCAGCTTGCCGGTTTGGCCCGGCGGCGGGACACGCAGATCCCAATAAGACATGGCTACTTCGTCGCCTCAAGCGGATAGACTTTGATCTCCACCCGGCGATTCTTGGCGTGATTCATCGGGTCGTTCGGATCGGCGGGGCGGTCCCAGCCGATGCCGTTCGCCGAGAACTGATTGGCCGGCAACGTGGGGAACTTCTTGACGAGCGCCGTCTTGACGGAGTTGGCCCGATTCATCGCCAACTCCTTCACCGACGTATCCGGCACCTGGCCCTTCATCGAACCATCGGTGTGGCCTTCGATGACGATGCGCGCCGCTCCGTACTGGCCGGCCAGCTTGCCCACCTCTTCGACCACGAAGTTCACATTCGGGTCATAGAGCTCTTCGACCGTCTTGCCGTTCACGTTCTTGACGACGACCTTAGCGAGATCGAACGAGTTCGGATAGAAGTGAATCACGATGGTTTTCGTGAGGATTTCGTCGGACTCGGCCTGCACGGAAGTCGCCGTCGTCGGCACAAACTGCACGTTGTACTCGTTGGTCTGCTTGGCGTACTTCGGCTCCTTGCCGAGCTTCTCGATCAGGGTGAAGTCCATCACCTGATCGAAGTCGACCTTATCGGAAACAGCGCCGATGCGCTTATACAGATAGTAGGCGGTGTTCCAGGTGCGCTCGAAATTGGTGGGGTTGTTCTGATTCAGGAAGAACTCCCGATTCTCGGCGTGATTGGTGTTGTGGGCGTCGCCGAGCATGCTGAGGGCGTCGCTTTCGGGAATCGAGTACGCCGCTGCCATCAGCTTGGCAGCCGCCTGCTTGTTGGACTGTTCCTTGAGCAGCTCCATGTTGTCGAAGATGCCGCGGACGAGGCCTTCGATGATGTCCGGGTTATCCTTGGCGAAGTCAGCGCGGGCGAACCACACGTCGGCAATCAACTTGTTCGCCGTGGCCGTGGTGACCAGCATCCGGTTGCCCTTCACCTTCGAGAGGTTATAGATATCGGGCGCCCAGGAGACGGCGCCGGCCAGCGACTTATCGGCGTTGAAGGCGGCGGCGGCCTGGAAGGCGTCCTGCGTGAACTTGAAGTTAACCTCGGCCGGCTGCACGCCGCCGTTGATCAGAGCGTTGAGCGCGAAGAAGTGCGAGGGCGAGTTCTGCGCCAGCACGATGGTCTTGCCGCGCAGGTCAGCCACGGACTTGATGCTGTCGCGGACGACAATGCCGTCGCCGCCGTTCGAGAAGTCCACCTGCTGGTAGATGCGCGGCATCACGCGCGAGTCCTTCTTGAGGCTGTCGAGCAGCAGCGGAACCATGTCCAGCGTGCCCCAACCGATGTGGACGTTGCCGGCGGCGTAGGCATCGCGCATGGCGACCGGATCGTCGATCAGGACCAGTTCCAACTTGAAGTCTTTGCCCGACGGCGTCTTCCAAACCTTACCGGGCTTCAAGCCTTCATTGGCGAGAATGATGGGCGCCCAGCCGGCCCACACGTTGAGGGCGAAGCGGACGGTGCGGTCCACCATCGGCTTATAGCTCGAGATGCCTTGCACGGCGGGCAGCTTCTGCGCCGGGACGTAGTTATAGTCCTTCGCCGTGGTGATGCCTTGAGTGTCGGGCGCTTCGGCGCCTCCGCCGATCTCCTCTTTCGAGATGACGCCATCAACTTTTTGGGGCAGCGAACTGAATCGCCATAGCCCATAGCCGAGGAGGCCGGCGACGACAAGAAATACAGCAACGTAGAAAGCAGGTTTCGGTTGGGCCATAGCAATAGGTACGGGTTGGGATCTAGTTCTGTTCGGTTAGTTTGGAATCAGCCAGCGCTGGTCCCAAGTCTTTCTGTGTGTCGGCGAGCCGGGTCGTTTCGGGCGAGCGCAAACCCAGTTCACTTTCAAACTGCAAGAGCGCGTCTTCGGCCATCGACTGCTGCATCTGCTCTTGGGCTTCGATGTCCGCGATCCCTTCGCGAGAAAGATCGGCGGCCACGCGGGCCTTGCCGCGATTGCGGTCGATACGATCCTGAATCACCCGCTCTATCTGGCCGAAGTCCGTCGTGACGCTCATATTGAACGACTCGGAAATGGCCGCGATCTCGGCTTCGGCGGCGCTCATCTTCAGTTCGGCGTCGTACTTCTGGATCTTGGTTTTGACTTCGGCTAACTGATGGCTGGCGTGCTGGATCTTCTTGAGGTTGTTCTCATAGGCCTTTTCGTGCATCTCGAGCTGCTCCAGATGGCCTTCGAGTTCCTGCTTGGCCTTTTGCAGTTCGAGCGCGAATTTGGCCGCCGTCTCGCGGTTGCCGGACTTCAGATAGGCCTTGGTTTCCGCCTCCAGCTTCTGCACGTGAGTGCGCGAAGTGGCCACCTGGCGAGTCACTCGCTCGACGAGCCCGCGATAGGTTTCGAGGCCACGCCGGCCCTCTTTCATCTGCTCGAGCGCGCGATCATGTTCGAGTTGCATCTGGGCAATAGGATCCGCCTCCCAGAACATGTTGGCGATTTTATTCAGCTGGGCGCTGATGGCGCCCCAGAACTTTCCAAGAATCAAGGCAGGCTCCCCCGTGCGTATACATCCGCACAACCTTCAATCCTACTCGACTCCGCGGCCGAGCGGGAGGCCGGGTTTACAGGCGCCCGGTCCGTTCGAGCCAGGCGCGGTACATACGGGTGAAGTCGTGCACGCGGGGATCCGAATCCAACTCCTCAATCGTGTAGCGCATCTTCCGCTGCCAGTTGGGATACTGCCAGGTGGCGCCGGGCAGATTCTGCTGTTCGGTCTCCTTCGTCAGATCCTCCTGATTCAGAACCAGCAGTTGCGAGGGCGTCGCGGCGAGGAATCCGATAATAGCGTTGTGCAACTCTCCGCTCAGTTCCGGGACGTGGCGAATGTGGTCCGGATACCCGGAGGGCAGGAGTTGCAGGAAGTGCAGCACGTTCAATAACTGCTGCTTGTCCTGTTCCCGGCTGGTCCACTGAGCGCGGTAACCGGCTTCGTCCACGAGTCCAGCGGCGCGCCGGGACTCGATGTCGCGGCCGGTCCAGAAGCCGGCGAGCGTGGGCAGATCGTGGGTGGTAGAACTGACGATGGCGAGCGGTGGATACTCGGCCGGGGCCTTGAAGGCGCCGTCCGGTTGGCGTTCAAAGTAGAGCAGCCGGTAGCTGAGGATATGGAACTCGGCGAGCGCCTGGCGGACGTAGTCTTCGACGGTGCCGAGATCCTCGCCGATCACAATGACGCCCGCGCGGTGGGCCTCGAGAGCAATAATGCGGAGCAACTGCTGCCAGTGCTCTTTGACATAGGTGCCGCCGGTGGCGTCCCGGTCTGCGGGGATCCAGTAGAGGCGGAAGAAGCGCATGACATGGTCCATGCGCAGGGCGCCGCCGTGGCGGCAGTTATTGCGAATGGCCGCTGCGAAAAGGCGGAAGCCATCCTGCTGATGGCGCAGCGTGTTGGGCGGCGGAAAGCCCCAGTCCTGGCCCTGCGGAGAGAAACCGTCGGGCGGAGCGCCGACGCGGCAGCCTTGCATGTAAAAGGGACGGTGGGCCCAGAGGTCGGAGCCACAGCTATCGGTGGCCAGGGCGAGGTCATGGTAGAGGCCGATCGACATCCCAATCTCTTTGGCGTGGCGCTGTACTTCGGCCAGCTGGCCATCAACCGACCAGGCCAGCCAGGCGTAAAACTCCACCAGCCGGGGATGGGCGGCGGCGAAAGCTTCGACGGCCGGCGATGCCGGATCCTGGAATTCGGCGGGCCATTGGGGCCAGATCCAGACGTCCGGGTTGCGTTTGTGCAGGATCTCATCTAGGGCGCAATAGAGAGCGTACCGGCGCAGCAGTTGGCCCTCGGCCGCCAAGTAGGAGCGGAAAGCGGACTGGTCTGGCTGCAGCCGGAACTCGCGGTAGAGCTGCTTGAGGAAGCGGAGCTTGAGCTTGGCCACCGCTTCGTACTGCACGAACGGAGCCAGGCGAAGCGATTCGAGCAACGGGGCGCAGCGGCGCAGCAGGGCCTGGCAGGCGCCGCTCGCGGCAAATCCGGGAACGCGCTCGACGTCAATATAGAGGAAGTTGCGGTAGAACGTGCAATTCGGCAGGTAGGGGCTAGCGTTGTAGGGGAGCCGGTTGCCGATGGCATGGAGCGGATTGAGGGCGACAAACGCGGCGCCGGCATCGCGGTGGGCCCAGGTGACGAAGCGCTCGAGGTCCGTCGCATCTCCCACGCCCCAGTTGCGTTCGGAACGGAGACCGTAGAGCGAGACGGCGATGCCGGACATTCGCTGGCCGGCCGGCAGGACGGGGGCGGACCCGGGACAGTGAATCAGGTGCGTCGTGGCGGTGGTTCCGGCGTAGGTGAGGGTGAGCTGGTGATAGCCGAAGGGCAGATCCGGCGGTAGCCGCAGGGCGAGCCGCGCAAAGGAGGCCCCTTCGAACTCGAACGTCTCGCCGCGTTCGGGCTCATAGGAGCGTTCGAAGGAGGTGCCGTCCTCCAGGAGAAACCGCCAACCGTTGGCCGCGGCGGGGGCAAAAGGAGAGGGGACGCACAGGGGGACAAACGGGTCCGCGGGCGAGGTGACCACCGACGGCGGCAGCAGGCTGAGGAGGGTGGTTTGGATGTAGCGGCGGGTGGCTTCGTCGAGCGCGGCGGCCGAGTCGACCGGCAGCGAAAGCGCGGCCAGAATCGAGCGTTGGATGGCCGGGTCGGGGCGGTGCTCCTGGCCCCAGATGTCCCAGTAGACGGACTTGACGCCCAGGAGGTTCGCCGCTTGGGCGGTGGCGGCGTCGAGGTTGGGGGAAGGAAAATTAGGGAGCGGAAGGGCCATGCGGGGAATCTTTAGTGTAGCTGGGTTGGGGGAAACCGCCGGGGAAGCCAAGCCCATGGCATACTGAAAAAGAAGCGAATACCTATGGAACAGCGAATTCTTCCGTCAGCGCCCGAGGATCTGTTTGCCCGTATCGATGCCGACGGCTTGGGCGACTTGTCGGACAGCCTGGTTTTGACGACTCTCGACAAGGCGATCAACTGGGGCCGCAAGAACTCCATTTGGCCCATGACGTTCGGCCTGGCTTGCTGCGCGATTGAGATGATGGCGATGAGCGCCTCCCGCTTCGACATTTCGCGGTTTGGCGCGGAAGTATTCCGGGGCTCGCCGCGGCAGTCGGATCTGATGATCATCGCCGGCCGGGTGTCGAACAAAATGGCGCCGGTGATTCGGCAGTTGTACAACCAGATGCCGGAGCCCAAGTGGGTCATTTCGATGGGGGCCTGCGCCACGTCGACCGGGGTATTCAGCAACTACGCCTTGGTGCCGGTGAATCAGGTGATTCCGGTGGATGTATACGTGCCGGGCTGTCCGCCGCGGCCGGAGCAATTGATCTACTCCATCATGATGCTGCAGAAGAAGATCGACGGGGAACGCGGCACCACGATGAAAGTTCTCAACTTGGATTAAAGTTTCCCCTGGACGGATCGATACGAACGATAGACCCGAAAAGTCTCGGAGGGCTATAGATATGGAAACGAAATCGATCGACCAGATGCCGCCTTTGCCTTCGCCGGCGACTCTTGATTTGGAGCGTCAGCAGATTGAGGAACGGCGGGATTTGGTGCGGGCGGTGAAGGCGATTAACGCGTCGGAGTTGTTCGGGGAGAACTACGAGTTGACGTTCGTGTACGATCGGCCCACGCAGCGGACGGTAATTCGGATCATCGATCGGGAGACGAAGGAAGTGATTCGTCAGTTGCCGAACGAATATGCGTTGCAGATTGCTTCGCAACTGCGAGCCGAGTAGGGGAATTTTCCTCTCATTGTTCGCTGGAGGCATTCGATAAGACCTTCAGGAACAACAATGTCACTCGCAGCGTATCAAAACAGCCAAGATCTTAGTGTATTGTCGGCCTCTCCAGTGCAACTGGTGCGCATGTTGTACACCGGTGCGATTACTGCCGTGCAGACGGCGCGGGAGAATCTGCAGAACGGCGATATTCGGGGCCGTTCGAAACAGATTACCAAGGCGTGTTCGATTATCGAAGAGTTGACGTTGTCGCTCGATAAAGAGCGCGGCGGCAATGTGGCGAAAGACCTGAACGAGCTGTATGTGTACATGCACCAGCGCCTGATCCAGGCCAACATTGAGCAGGAGATGGCTCCGCTCGTTGAGGTGCAAAAGTTGCTCGAGACCCTGCTCGAGGCGTGGCGCCAGGTTCCGGATGAGACACCGGCGGGCAACCCGGCCGCAACCGGGGGCAGCCGGCCGTCCGGGGCGACGTTCTCCTTCGGCGGTTCGGACGAAGTCCTCGAACCTCGTGTTTCGCTGCAATTGAGCGCCTAAGGCAAGGGAGACAAGGGAGTTTTCGGCCCGATGCGGTGCTGGCACCGATGAGCACTGGCGGCTCGACCGGACTGCGGGGCTGTGACGAGTTCGCGGCCTGTCTATTGATTGTTTGCGAATTTGGCCGGGGGACACCTCGATCCGGCCCATGATCGACAACCGGTTTCACTCGCTAAACTCTCTCAAAATTATCGCGCATTAACCAGGACCTTGAGCTCCGTCGAACTGATCTGGATGCCCGTGATCATGTAACGGAATGTCCCGCTATGCCCACCTTCCGTTGGCTGGCTTTGAGCTGTCCCCTGAAGCCAAGGAACCGAGGCGTTTGTAGATACAAACTTCCGCGGTTAGCTGGTGGACGATTTTGGCTTGGTGCAAGCGGTTTCGCGTTTCCTTTCGAGTTGTTCCGGGGTTATGGCGATGGATCTCCTTACTGCCGCACCCGGGAGGCCGTGCGCAATTCGCGAACCAACAGGTACAGTAACGGCCCGAAAGAGCCCGCCACCAACGTGAGGGCCACAAACGGCCAAGCGGACAGAATACGTCCGCGGGCGTCCTGCACCATCCATATGCAGGCGAGAACAGCCAGGATGGTCAGGTCCGCGAGCACCTGTCCGGCCCCCCAACTCTGAAAGTGCGGCGCCAGGATCCCCCAATAGCCGACGTCCCAGAGTGCGATGCCCGTTAACGCGCCGAATCCGATCAAGACGACACACAGGGTGAGAAAGCGATGACTCATACAGTCCTCCACCGCTGAGTTTCCCCCCAGTTACCGCCGGCGTGCAATTACCTCTCGGGTTATTGACGGCTGTCGCTGTCGCCCGGGAGAATGGGCGCACGGAGGCGGTTGGGTATGGAATCGTGGATCGTGGCGCGGCCTGGTGGTTTGCGGGAGGGATTTGGTCAGCTGCTGCAGAGCTGGCGGCGGCGGCGGCGTCTTTCGCAACTGGAGTTGGCGCTGCGGAGTGGGGTATCGCAGCGTCACCTGAGTTTTCTCGAATCCGGTCGGGCGCAGCCGAGCCGGGCGATGATCTTGCGGATCAGCGAAACGCTGCAAGTACCTTTGCGCGAGCGGAACGTCTGGCTGCTGGCGGGCGGATTCGCGCCGGCCTATCCGGCGCGGCCACTCGAAGACCCGCAGATGAGCTGGCTCTTATTTGCCGTGCAGAAGATGTTAACGAACCACGAGCCGTTTCCTGCGGTGGCGATTGACCGGGCGTGGAATATCCGTCTGGCGAACGCGAGCTTTGAGCGGCTGACCGCACTATGGGGCGCTGGGATTTGGGAGGCGGTGGGCGGCGGCACGCCGAACCTGATGCGTCTATTCTTTCATCCGCGGGGCATTCGTCCCGATGTGGTGAACTGGGCGGCGATTGCGCGGCTGCTGTGGCACCGGGCCGAGCGGGAGGCGGA
>JAIXQP010000030.1 GCA_027485675.1 Terriglobales bacterium
CGCCATCGTCATCAACCTCAGCCATGCGCCCGGCATCGCCCTGCTCACCGACGACGACACCGCCGAGTATCAAGCCATGGTCGCCGAATACCAGCGCACCCTGGCCCCTAGAAACCGCCTCGAAGCCGGCATCATCCAGCGCATCATCGACGCCCAATGGCGCCTGCTCCGCAACTCCCGCCTGCAAAGCCTCGAAATGGAAACCGCCCTCGAAGAAGCCCGCGACAACGAACATCCCGGATTGCCGCCCGCTGCCGTTGCCGAAATGCAGGCCGTGGCCGCCAACCGCACCTGCATCGACGCCAAGTATATCCGCCACCTGCAGCGCGAGGAAGCCTCGCTCATGCGCCTCATCACCGCGAGCCACCGCGAACTACAGAGCGTCCGCAAACTGAACCCGTCGCCGGCGCCGCCCGTCCGGCCACGCCTCGAATACACCGGCGAAAAGCAGTGCATCCTCGATCGCGCCATGGCCGAACCTGAAATTTCTACCAACCCGCAACCTGTTGCAAACACAAAGGAATCCGCCTCGGTAGCCAACGACCGAAGCCAACCGGAACCCGGCTGGAACTACACCCTGCAGCCAGTCGCCAAGCCCAAAACCTTCGGTGCCGGCGCCGCCGGCCGCTATCCCGTCGATCTCGATCCCGTCTGAACCCACGCGGCAACCCTCTTTCCACAGCTTTTGCACGAATGTTCCACATGGAACATCACAGCTTTTCCACAGGCAATCCCGCCGCCGCAAACGCTCCCTCCACCCAGGGTGCTACTCTATTGCAAGCTATCTCTATCTATGTCTGAACGTAAATTGCAAGTCATCCCCCTCGGCGGCCTCGGCGAGTTCGGCATGAACTCCATGGCCATCCGGTATGGCGATGACATCATCGTGGTCGACGCGGGAATGATGTTCCCCGATGCCGAACTCCTCGGCGTCGATATCGTCACCCCCGACTTCTCCTACCTCAAGGAGAACAAAAAACACGTCCGCGGCCTCGTCCTCACCCACGGCCACGAAGACCATATTGGCGGCATCCCGTTCCTGCTCTCGGAACTCAACGTCCCCATCTACGGCACCAACCTCACCCTCGCCTTCGTCGAGCGCCGCCTCGAAGAACACAAAATCGACGCTGACCTCCATACCGTCGCCGCCGGGGACATCATCAAACTCGGCCCCTTCGAAATCGAGTTCATCCACGTCACCCACTCCATCTCGGCCTGCTGCGCCCTCGCCATCACCACCCCCGTCGGTATCATCATGCATACCGGCGACTTCAAAATCGACCTCTCCCCCCTCGATAACAAGCCCTTCGACCTCCATAAGTTCGCCGAATACGGCAAACGCGGCGTCCTCCTCCTCATGTCGGACTCCACCAACGTCGACCGCGCCGGCTTCACCCCCTCCGAACGCAGCGTCCGCCCCGGCCTCGAAGAGCTCGTTCGCGGCGCGGACCGCCGCGTCGTCGTCTCCTGCTTCTCCTCCTCCACCCATCGCCTCCAGATGGTCCTCGACATCGCCGCCGCCACCGGCCGCAAAGTCGGCCTCCTCGGCCGCAGCATGTTATCGACCACCGAAATCGCCCACTCCCTCGGCCTCCTGAACATCCCCGATAGCATCCTGCTCCGCCCGCAGGACATCATGCTCAACCAGCCGGACAAAACCCTCGTGCTCATCTCCGGCACCCAGGGCGAGCCCATGTCCGCCCTCTCCCGCGCCTCCTGCGACGGGCACAAGAGCCTCAAAATCGAGAAGAACGACACCGTCATCCTCTCCTCCCGCATCATCCCGGGCAACGAAAAGCCCATCATGCGGGTCATTAACCATCTCGCCCGCCGCGGCGCCAACGTCTTCTTCGGCAGCCGCACCCCCCATATCCACGTCTCCGGCCACGGCGCCTCCGAGGAGCTTAAGGTCATCCTGAACCTCGTCCGCCCCAAGTACTTCGTCCCCCTCCACGGCGAATACTGGCAGCTCCGCAAGCACATCGAACTCGCCTCCGGCCTCAAGGACCAGGGCCTCGAACAGTCCTTCCTCCTCGAAACCGGCGAAACCCTCGTCTTCGATTCGAAGGGTGGCCGCAAAGGCGACCGCGTCAACGTCGGCCGCGTCTGTATTGACTCCGGCTCGCTCGATGACGTCGTCGAAGACCTCGTCATCCGGGACCGCCGCCATCTCGCCGAAGACGGCTTCGTCCTCCCCATCATCGCCATCGACAAGCTCACCGGCAAGCTCGAAGGCCGCGCCGAGATCATCTCCCGCGGCTTCATCGCCGAGGACAATAAAGAGGTCATCGCCGGCGCCCGCAAGATCCTCTCGAAGACCCTCGAAACCTCCAGCGCCGAAGAGCGCTCCGACGTCGGCGTCATGCAGGAGAAGATCCGCGCCGACCTCAAGCGCTACCTCGCCAAGGAAACCCAACGCCGGCCCCTCATCATGCCGGTCATTCTCGAGGTCTGATTCCCCGATGGCGCTGCCGCAAGTTGAAGAGACCCCAGTCCCGCTCATCCAGCGGGACTTTCGGCATCGGGCAGCCCATCTTTCGGTAACCTACAAAGGGGAGCAGCCCCGGCAGTTCGCTGTTTTCCACCTCGCGCGGCAGCGGAGCCAGGAGAGAGCCATTTAACCATGTCCACCCTTCTCGAAGACGCCTCCGGCTACAAGGGCGAAGCGGCCCAGGTCTTTACCCCGTCCTCAGAAGCCGAACTCGTCGCCTTCCTCCGGGCCAACCAACAACCGGTCACCGTCGTCGGCGCCCTCTCCGGCGTCACCGGCGGCGCCGTCCCCACCTCCGGCGTCGCCCTCAGCCTCGCTAAATTCACCCGCTGCGACATCGCCCCCGGCTCCGCCCGCGTCGGCGCCGGCCTCCTCCTCGCCGATCTCCAGGCCGCCGCCAAAGCCTCCAAACAGTTCTACGCCCCCGACCCTACCTACAACGGCGCCTCCCTCGGCGGCACCTTCGCCAACAACGCCTCCGGCTCCCGCTCCTTCCGCTTCGGCTCCACCCGCCGCCACGTCCTCGCCCTCCGCGCCGTCTTCCTCGACGGCACCGTCCGCGAGTTCCACCGCGGCGAGCCCATCGACTTCGCCGTCCCCGCCGTCACCATCCCCGCCACCACCAAACACCAGGCCGGCTACCCCCTCGCCCCCGGCATGGATTGGATCGACCTCCTCATCGGCTCCGAAGGCACGCTCGCCATCCTGACGGAAGCCACCGTCCAGCTCCTCCCTGCCCCGGCCGAACTCCTCTCCGGCGTGCTCTTCTTCCCCTCGGAAGCCGAAGCCCTGAAAGCCGTCGACGCTTGGCGCACCCTCCCCCAGCTCCGCATGCTCGAGTACTTCGACGCCGAGTCCCTCAACCTCCTCCGCGAAGTCCATCCCGAATCCCCCCGCTGCGAAGCCGCCCTGCTGATCGAACAGGAAGGCGACGACACCGGCTACCTCGACGACGCCCCCATCGACGAAGCGTCCTGGTTCGGCACCACCGACGCCGACCGCGAACGCTTCCGCAAGTTCCGCCACGCCCTCCCCGAACGCGTCAACGATACCGTCCGCCGCAACGGCTACATGAAGATGGGCACCGACTACGCCGTGCCCGCCGCCCGCAACGCCGAAATGATCGCCCGCTACCGCGAACTGCTCGATCCCACCGGCATCCGCTACGTCATCTACGGCCACATCGGCGACGCCCACGTCCACGTCAACATGCTCCCGGCCACCGCGGAGCAAGCGCGCCAGTCCCAGCAGTTCCTCCACGATTTCGCCCACGAGGCAGTCCTCCGCGGCGGCACCGTCGGCGCCGAACACGGCCTCGGCAAACGCAAACGCGACCTGCTGCACCTCCTCTATTCCGGCCCCGAAATCGAAGCCATGAAAGCCGTCAAACGCCGCCTGGACCCCCGTTGGCTCCTCGGCCAAGGAAACCTCTTCCCATGCGAGTCAGCCTCCTCTTCCTGATCTCTTCCGCCCTGTTCGGCCAGTCGCTCCCCGATCAGGTCCTCCGCATCATCCAAGCCAACCAGGCCTGGACCCTCGAGCAGCAACGCACCATCTGCGAAATCCCCGCCCCGCCCTTCAAGGAGAAGGTCCGCGGCATCGAGTACGCCAAGCGCCTCAAAGCCCTCGGCCTCGTCGATATCCGCACCGATTCCGAAGGCAACATCATCTCCCGCTGGCCCGGCTCCACGTCCCCGAAACCCGTCACCGTCTTCAGCGCCCACCTCGATACCGTCTTCCCCGAAGGCGTCGACGTCAAGGTCAAGACCGCCGGCACCCGCCTCACCGGGCCCGGCATCGGCGACGACTGCCGCGGCCTCGCCTCCGTCCTCACCGTCGCCAAGGCCTTTCAGGAAGCCAAGGTCAAAGTCGAAGGCACCATCCTCTTCGTCGCCACCGTGGGCGAGGAGGGCCAAGGCGACCTCCGCGGCGTCCGCCATCTCTTCACCAAGGAGATGAAGGGCCAGATCGATAACTTCATCTCCGTCGATGGCACCGCCTACGGCGTCACCGCCCGCGGCGTCGGCTCCAACCGCTACAAGGTCACCTACTTCGGCCGCGGCGGCCACTCCTATGGCGCCTTCGGCATGCCGAATCCCGCCCACGCCATGGGCCGCGCCATCGCCCGCATCAGCGATATCCAGGTCCCCAAGCAGCCCAAGACCACCTTCAACATCGGCACCGTCGAAGGCGGCACCAGCGTCAACTCCATCCCGATCTCGGTCTCGATGGAGGTCGACCTCCGCAGCGAATCCGCCTCCGAACTGGCCACGCTTGACGAGCGCTTCCGCGCCGCGCTGCAGTCCGCCCTCGAAGCAGAAAAAGCCCGCTGGCCGGATTCCACCGCGGCCCTCGAATTGAAGGTCGAGACCATGGGCCTCCGCCCCGCCGCGGAGCCGGCGGACTCCACGCCCATCATCCAGAAGACCCTCGCCGCGGCCAAGCAGCTCGGCATCCCGGTCTTTGCGACCCGCAGCGGCAGCACGGACTCGAACATTCCCATGAGCCTCGGCATCCAGGCCGTCACCATCGGTGGCGGCGGCCAGGCCACCGGCGCCCACTCCGCCGACGAGTTCTACGAGGAGACCCCGGACTCCTATAAGGGACCGCAGATGGCCGCCCTCTTACTCTTCGGTCTCCATCCGCCCAAATGATCTCGGCCATCCACCGCCGTATCGTCTCAACCAAGGCCGAATGGCGCGCCGACCCGGCCCGCCGCGTCATTCCACCGCTGCCGGACCCGATTCCCTGGCCGGCGCCCATCCCCATCCCGGTCAGCCACGGCCGCATCCGCGTATCGGCCAACGCGCGAGTCTACCGGTTCCGTCAGATCGCCCAGCTACGACCGTGGTGCCCGGTCCGGATCCTCTGTAACGAGCGCCGGGCTCTCGAAGACGGCCTCTGGCACGCTATCGAAGACCTTTACCTTCTGCTCCAAACGGGCCCCGCTCCCGCGGAGTTGCCGCCCCTTCGCCTCATCGACCTTCGCCACCCCCGGTTATGATCGCCCTCTTGCATCGCAAGATCCTCTCGACCAAAGCGCAATGGCGCACGGAGCCTGCGCGCCGCTCCCTGCCCCCGCTGTCCCCCGTACCCTGGCCAGAACCCCGGCCGCTGCCCTATCGGGGCACCGCTCTCGAAATCCGCGCCAACGCCTCGGTGTGGGTGGCCCGCCGCCAGGTCGCGCAACTGCACCCTTGGCAACCCGTCCGCATCCTCCGCAATCAGCGTCAGGCGCACCATTACACCCTCGAGGACTATCATCTGCTCCTCACCGGCCCCCACCCGCCGGCCGAACTGCCCCCCATCCGCCTCATCGATCTCCAGTTGGACCGCTCATGATCGCCGTCCTGCACCGCCAAATCTCCTCCGGCTCCCTGCCTGCCATGCCGGAGCCCGTTCCCTTCCCCGATCCCTGGCCCCTGCCGTTTGCGCGCGCCTATCTCACCATCGACGCCGAAGGCGGCATCACCGTCCATCATCGCGGGCCCCGCTATCTCGGCCGCCTCACCCCCTGGCAACCCACTCGCATTCTCTGCCCGCTGCGCGGCGGCCTCGAAGACTACTACGTCCTCCTGCACCGCGGCCCCCGGCCGGACAAACTCCTCCCCACGCTCACCAAGGACCTGACATGATTCGACCCGCCACCACCGCCGATGTACCCGTAATCCTCGACTTCATTCAGCAACTCGCCGATTACGAGAAGCTGCGCGACGCCTGCCACGCCACCGAAGAAGCCCTCAGCGCCACGCTGTTCGGCCCCCGGCCTTATGCCGAGGCTCTCATCGCCGAGGACGCGTCGGGACCAGTCGGCTTCGCCCTGTTCTTCCACAACTACTCGACCTTCCTCGCCAAGCCCGGCATCTACCTCGAGGACCTCTTCGTCATCCCTGCCGCCCGCGGCGCCGGACACGGTAAGGCCTTGCTCCGGGCCCTCGCCCGCTTGGCCGTCGAACGCGGCTGTGGCCGCCTCGATTGGTCCGTCCTCGATTGGAACGCCCCGTCCATCGCGTTCTACAAGTCTCTCGGCGCCGAACCTCAGGACGATTGGACCATCTTCCGCCTCGCGGGCGACGCGCTGCTTCAGTGCTCGGCCGGTTCGTCCCACTCAAACGTATAGATATCATCGATCTTGGCGCCCGGCTGCATCCGCGCCAACTCTTTCAGGTAGCCGGTCCGCATGTCGTACACCCAGCCATGAATCTCCGGCCGCTGATCCAGGTGCCACGCCTGCTGCACAATCGAGGTCTCGGCCAGATTCTGCACCTGCTCAATAACGTTCAACTCCACCAACCGGTCAAACCGCGCCTCCGTGTTCGGAATCGCCTCCAGCTCCCGGCTGTAAAGCCGGTAGGTGTCTTTAATATGCCGCAGCCACTTGTTGATCAGGCCCAGATCCTTCCGGGTCATCGCATTCTTCACGCCGCCGCAGCCAAAGTGGCCGCAAACGATCACGTGCTTCACCTTCAGCACCTCCACGGCGTACTGCAGCACACTCAACATGTTGAAGTCGGTGTGGATCACCAGATTGGCCACGTTCCGGTGCACGAACAGCTCGCCCGGCTGCGTCCCGGTTACCTCCTCCGCCGGCACCCGGGAATCCGAACATCCAATCCATAGGAACTCCGGCTTCTGGTCCAGGGCCGAGTTCTTGAAATAGTTGGGGTCCACCCCAACTTTGTCCTGGACAAAGGCCATATTGGCCAGCAACAGCTTCCGGTAGGATTCCATCTAGACTATCTCCAGCGGTCATCAATCCGCTTCACTTCGACTGTGATGTTCTTGTAAGGAGCCGATCGCTGGAAGTCCTCAACGACTTCAAAGATATCCCGGTCGATATAGACCGACTTGGTTCCATCGATCACGAGTGTCGTGTTCTCCGGCACCGCGTTCAACTTGGTCCGCAGTTCGCTCTTGTTCACGAACGTCATGTCCTTGTTGAACCGCAACAGAAACCAATCCCCTTGGTTAACCACCGAGATCGCCGATCGGTGATTCGCCCGCAGCACGAACAGAACGCCGACGACGAGCCCGATTACCACCCCTTTTAACAGGTCGGTGAACACGATGGCCAGCACCGTCACGACGAACGGCAGAAACTGCTCCCAACCCAGCTTCAGCATCGCCACATAGATCTTCGGCTTAGTCAGCTTGTAACCAACCATGATCAACACCGCCGCCAGACTCGCCAGCGGCGTCCAGTTCAGATACTGCGGAATGGCGAGGACGGCCACCAGCAGCAGGACACCATGGAAGATCGTCGAGGACTTCGTGCGCCCCCCCGACGAGACGTTCGCCGAGGTCCGGACGATTACCGAAGTCAGGGGAAGCCCGCCAATCATCCCCGAAACAATGTTGCCCGCGCCCTGCGCCATCAACTCGCGCCGCGACGACGTGATGCGGCGGAACGGATCAATCCGGTCGCCCGCCTCAATGCTCAACAGCGTCTCAATACTGGCCACCAGAGCAATCGTCACCGCCACGGTCCAAATAGCCGGTTCGGTGAACTTCGTGAAGTCCGGGAAGACAAACTCGAGGGCGTTGGCCATCGGCAACTGCACCATGTGCACCGGATCCGTCAGCTTCATCCACGGCGCGAAGATCCCGAAAGCGTTGTTCAGCGTGATTCCCAGAACCACCACCACCAGCGGACCCGGCACCATCAACGCAAACCGGGAGCCCTTCGCCGACCAGTAGTCCCAAAAGATCAAAACCCCGAGGCTCAATACCGAAATCACCACCGCGCCTTCACTCGGATTCAGAATGCTGCTGAGCACATCCGTGAAGGTATTGGCGCCGCTCGCTTCAAAAAAGCTGAAATCACCCTCGTAATCCTTATCTCGGCCCAAGGCATGCGGGATCTGCTTCAGGATAATGACGACGCCAATGGCGGCCAGCATTCCCTTGATCACCGAGTTCGGTACATAGTCGCCAATCGCCCCGGCACCCACGGCGCCCAGCACAATCTGCATCCCCCCGGCGAGTACCACCGAGGCCAGAAACGCCTTGAAGGAGCCGGTCGTCTGGATCGCCGTCAGGACGATGACCGTTAAACCCGCCGCCGGTCCGCTGACGCTGACCGCCGAACTCGAAAGGCCGCCCACCACAATCCCGCCTACGATCCCGGCGATAATCCCGGCAAACAGTGGAGCTCCGGAGGCAAGGGCGATGCCGAGGCACAACGGCATCGCCACCAAAAACACCACCAATCCCGCCGGAGCGTCGTACCTGAGGAAATTCTCCCAGGAAGGGTCTAGCTTCCTGCTATAGGTAGAAACTGATTTCGTCGTCTTCTCCGGCACTTAACCGAAACTCCATCGCCTGAATCACGCCATTTAATTGCGCCGGCGACCGAAGCCCCACAATGGCTCCCGTCACTTCCGCGCGGCGTAGCACCCATGCTAGCGCGACTTCGCCCGGAGCGACACCGTACCGTTCCCCAATCTCCCGGAGTTTCTCTACCAGTTCCAGATTCTTCGTTAACGCCGGCTCCTGAAACTGCACCCACCGTTTCCGATGATCATCTTCCGGCATCGCCGCAATGCGCTCCCGCGTCATGGCGCCCGTCAGCAACCCGCGGCCCATCGGCGAGTACACCATCACCCCCATACCCGTCGCCGCCGCATGGGGCAGAATTTCCGGCTCCACTTCCCGGGTCAGCAGCGAGTACGGCGGCTGCAGCGAAGTAATCGGCGCAATCTTCTGCGCCCGCTCCATCTGCGCCTTCGAAAAGTTCGAAACGCCAATCCAACGCACCTTCCCCTCGGCCTGCAGCTCCGCCATCGCCGTCCAACCCTCCTCGACGTCCTCGTCCGGCTCGGGCCAATGCATCTGGTAGAGGTCAATCACGTCCACCTGCAACCGGCGCAAACTCGCCTCACACTCCGCGCGCACCGAATCGCGCTTCAACCGCTTGCCGATCACCCGGTTCTCATCCCACACCCGGCCGCACTTGGTGAACACATACGGCTTGTTCTCCATTCCCGCCAGCGCCTTGGCCACCACCTCTTCGGAATGCCCCAGTCCGTACACCGCCGCGGTGTCCACCCAGTTCATCCCCGCTTCTACCGCGGCGCGGATGGCGTCGACGGAATCCTGATCATCCTGCGGCCCCCAGCCGAAGGCCCAACCGCCACCACCAATCGCCCAAGCACCCACGCCAAGCGGGGTGATCATTAAGTCACTGTTGCCAAGTTGCCGTTTTTGCATCGATACTCAGCATAACCGACCTTGATCTTCGCAATTCTTCTCGCGTCACTCCTCATCGCTCTGGCCGCCAAGCGCCTCGGGCAACCCTACCCCATTGCGTTGGTCATCGGCGGTCTCTGCCTCGCGGCGATTCCCGGCGCGCCGGATATCTCGCTGAACCCGGACGTCGTCTTCTACGTCCTGCTGCCGCCCGTGTTGTTCGAAGCCGCCTATTTCACTTCCTGGCGCGATCTGATGGCGCAGCGCCGGCCGGTGCTCATGCTCGCCTTCGGCCTCGTCGCCGCCAGTAGCGCCGCCGTCGGCGCCGTCTGCGTTTGGCTGATCCCCGGCATGAACTGGGCCACCGGCATCACACTCGGCGCTATTGTTTCTCCGCCGGACGCCGCCGCCGCTACGGCCATCACCCGCGGCTTGCGGCTGCCCCGCCGCATCGTGCAGATCATCGAAGGAGAGAGCCTGGTCAATGACGCCTCCGCGCTTACCATCTATCGCTTCGCCGTCGCGGCCATCGTCACCGGATCGTTTCTCTGGTCGCAAGCAGCCATCGCCTTTGTCTGGATCGCCTTAGGCGGCACCGCGATCGGCGTCGCCATCGGTTACGCCTACGTCTGGATCTTCACGAAGATTAAGGACGTTGAGGTGGAAATCTTATCCACCTTCGCCCTCGCCTACGGCTCCTACATCGCCGCCGAACAGGTGCACGCCTCGGGCGTTCTGGCCTGCGTCGCCTCCGGTCTGATCCTTGGCCGCTCCAGCCCCAACCTGTTTACCGCCACCGGGCGGATCCGCGGCGCGGCGGTCTGGTCCACCGCCATTTTCTTGTGCAATGTCATCATCTTCGCGCTCATCGGATCGCCACTCCGCGCCGTGCTCGCCGATTTGAGCGGCTATCCGCCCATGATGCTGCTCGGCTGGTGCGCCGCCATCTCCGCCACCGTCATCCTCGTCCGGATCATCTGGGTCTACGTCGTCTCCCCCTGCCGCACCGGGCTCTTCATCGTGGCGTGGACCGGCCTGCGCGGGGTCGTCTCCCTGGCCGCGGCGCTGGCGCTGCCGGCGGAAACCGTCTCCGGCCTCCCGTTCCCCTACCGAAGCCTGGTCCTCCTTCTCACCTTCGCCGTCATTCTGGTCACGCTGCTCCTCCAAGGCCTGACCCTGCGGCCCGTCATCCGCTTCCTCCGCCTGCCGGAGGACCGGACCAGCGAAGAGGAGCAACTGGCGGCCCGGCTGCGAGCCGCCGAGGCAGCCCTCGAGCGCTTGGCGGCGCTCGAAGACACCGCGCCCCGCCACGTCGTCGACCGGGTGAAGGGGTTCTTTGAAGACCGTCTGGCCGACGTCCGCGCCCAGCAGGAGTTCGAAAGCGGCGCCGGATCAGTCGACCGCCCCGAGGAGTTCCAAACCCTCGCCGAGCAGCGGCTGTGGTACGAGATGCTCCGGGCCGAACGAAACGCCATCATCGAACTGCGGCAGCAGAAAGTCATCGGCGACGAAGCCCTCCACAAAATCGAACACGAAATCGACCTCCTCGAAGCAAGACTCACGCCGCGATAAGCTAGAGGCCATGCGCCGTCTTGTCTTCCTGCTCCTCGCAGGCTCGTTAAGTGCCCAGCAGATCATGTTCCCGCCCGTCCGGGGCACCAAGGAGATGGTCGCCGCGGCGAACAATTTTGAGGTGGAGGCCGGCTTCCGGCTCCTCACCGCCGGCGGCAACGCGGTGGACGCGGGCGTGGCAGGCACATTGGCCGCGGCCGTCACGGAGCAGGCGCGCTTCGGCTTGGGCGGCGAGATGCCGCTCATCATCACCATGAAGGGCAAACCGCCCATCGTCATCTCCGGCGTCGGCACGGCCCCGAAACTGGCGACGGTGGAATACTACACGAAGCGCAAGGCCGAACCGTGGGAGGAGGACGAACGGAAGGTTCCGATCCCCGGCGAAGGCATCCGCGCCGCCATCCTGCCGGGCGTGATGGACGGCCTGCTGCTCGCGCTGCAAAGGTACGGCACTAAGTCGTTCGCCGAAGTCGTCCAACCGGCAATTGAATACGCCGAAGGCTTCCCCATCGGCGAAGAGTTCTCAGCCTTCATCCGCAACGGCGAACGGATTCTCGAAACTTGGCCGACCTCGAAGAAGTTCTTCCTGCCGAACGGCGAGATCCCGCAGGCGGGCACCATGATGCGGATGCCGGACTTGGCCAAGACCCTCCGCGAAATGGCGGCCGCGGAGAAGAAGGCGAAGGGAAACCGCGCCAAGAAGATTCAGGCTGTGCGCGATTACTTCTACCGCGGACCCATCGCCCAGAAGATCGCCAAGTTCTCGGAAGAGAACGGCGGACTGATCCGTCTCGAAGACCTGAAGGGTTTCTCGGCCGTCGAAGACACGCCGCGGACGACGACCTATCGCGGCTACACGATTGTGAAGCCGGGCTTCTGGACGCAGGGTCCCGTGATGCTTCAGGCTTTGAATATTCTCGAAGGCTACGACCTCAAGGCAATGGGACACAACTCCGCGGCCCTGCTCCATACTGAAGTCGAGGCCGTAAAGCTTGCCTTCGCGGACCGCGACGCCCACTACGGCGACCCGGCGTTCTCGAAGATCAACGAAAAACTTCTGCTCTCGAAAGAGTACGCCGCCGAACGCCGCAAACTCATCAACCCGGACAAGGCGGACATGGGATCCCGGCCGGGGCCGGTGGCCACTGAGCACAACAGCGTGCAGGATACGACCTGCGTCAACGTTGTCGACCGCTTTGGCAACGCCTTCAACGCAACCCCCTCCGGCGCGTGGCTGCCGAGCGTGATCGCCGGCGATACAGGTATTCCGCTGTCGGGCCGGCTGCAAAGCTTCGTCCTCACCAAAGGCCATGCGAATGAGTTAGCGCCCGGCAAACGGCCCCGTGTCACTCTCAGCCCCACCACGGTTCTCAAACCGGATGGCAGCCTGCACTTCGTGATGTCCACCCCGGGCGGCGATAACCAGGACCAGGCGATGCTGCAGGTGCTCATCAACATGATCGACTTCGGCATGGGTCCCCAACAGGCCGTCGAAGCGCCCCGCTTCCAAACCGAGCACTTCTATTCGAGCTTTGCCCACCATGAGTTCGTGCCGGGACGGCTCCGCGTCGAAGGACGCGTTAGCCGGTCCATCATCGAGGCTCTGCGGGCGAAGGGCCACATGGTGACGCCCTCCGGCGACTGGTCCAACGGCAGCGCGCCGACGGTGATTCTCGTCAAAGACGGGATCCTGGACGGTGGGGCGGACCCGCGCCGCCTGCGGTTCATTTTTGGCCGATAGCCAGAATGGTTTCAAAGTGGGGCGCTTCCGCTTCCCGGTGCACGACACTGAGTTCGGGCTGGCGGAAGCGCGCCTGCTGCAAGAAGCCCAAGAGTTCGACCTCGCTGAAGCCGAGCCACACGTCGGCGTAGAGCTCGCGCGCCTCCTCAAAGGCGTGCCGCTGGAGATCGAGGATCACCACGCGGCCGCCGGGCTTCAAGATCCTCCAGGCCTCCTTCACCGCGGCCTGCGGATGCAGCGCGTGGTGCAGGCTCTGGCTGAAGAGCGCCAGGTCGATCGAGGCATCGTCGAGCGGCATCTCCTCTAAGTCGCCCACGCGGTATTCGATGTTCGAGACGCCAGCCTTCCGCGCCGCCTCGCGACCGTAAGCCACCATCTTCTCCGAGTTGTCGACGGCGATCACCCGTTCGGCGCGCTGGGCCAGCAGGAGGGAGAGCGTGCCTTCGCCGGCGCCGATGTCGGCAATCACCATCGGCGGCAACAGCTTCAGCAGCATCTCCGCCACGCCCTTCCAACTCCGGCCCGGGACGTAGTGCCGTCCGAACCGGCCGGCGAGTTCGTCGAAGTAGGCGCGCATCTTGTCCTTGCGCTTGTTCAGGATCAGACGCAGGGCCTCATCATCGATGGCCGATTCGGGAAGCTCGCGGGAGCTCTGGCGCAGAATCTCCACTACTGTCTCGTCCCCGGTAAAGCGGTAGAGGCTCTTCTGACCCAGCTTGCGCGGTTCAACCAGTCCAGCCTGCTTCAAGTGCGAAAGGGCCATGGAGATGCGGCTCTGTCCCATGCCGAGGATCTCCTGCAACTCGGCGACGCTGAGTTCCTCCCGGTTGAGGAGACGCAGCATACGGAGGCGGGACTCATCGCCGAGCAGGCGCAGGGACCGCAGGAGGTTTGCCATAAGTTTTACATTCTATCAACGAATCATGATTCCTTGATATGTGCTATCCTCAGACCATGACCACTACGGTAGCCACCGAATACAAAGTTGCTGACATCGGCCTTGCCGATTGGGGCCGGAAAGAGATTAACATTGCCGAGCACGAGATGCCCGGCCTGATGGCGATTCGCCAGAAGAACGCGGCCGCTAAGCCGCTCTCCGGCGTTCGCATCACTGGTTCGTTGCACATGACGATCCAGACCGCCGTTCTGATTGAGACGATGGTGGACCTCGGCGCCAACGTGCGTTGGGCGAGCTGCAACATCTTCTCGACGCAGGACCACGCTGCGGCAGCCATTGCCGCCGCCGGCGTGCCGGTGTTCGCCTGGAAGGGCGAGACGCTCGAAGAGTATTGGGATTGCACCCTGAAGGCCGTCATTCACGGCGACGGTCTGGGACCGCAGCTGGTGATCGACGACGGCGGCGACGTCACGTTGCTCATCCACAAGGGTTACGAGCTCGAGAACGGCTCTGACTGGGTGAACACCCCGTCGGGTTCGCACGAAGAGCAGGTGATCAAGGACCTGTTGAAGAAGGTCGCCGTTGAGATGCCTGGCGTCTGGACGAAGATCGTCGCCGAGTGGAAGGGTGTTTCCGAAGAGACGACGACCGGCGTGCACCGTCTGTACAAGATGCAGCAGGAAGGCAAGCTGCTCGTGCCGGCGATCAACGTGAACGACTCGGTGACCAAGTCGAAGTTCGACAACCTCTATGGCTGCCGCGAGTCGCTCGCCGACGGCATCAAGCGGGCGACCGACGTGATGCTGGCGGGCAAAGTGGCCGTGGTTTGCGGCTACGGCGACGTGGGCAAGGGCTCGGCGGGCTCGTTGCGCGGTTTGGGCGCTCGCGTGATCATCACCGAGATCGACCCGATCAACGCGCTGCAGGCCGCGATGGAAGGCTACCAGGTGACGACGATTGAAGAGACCCTGGGCACGGCCGACATCTATGTGACGACCACCGGCAACGTGGACATCATCACCGTCGAAATGATGGAGAAGATGAAGGACCAGGCCATCGTTTGCAACATCGGCCACTTTGACAACGAGATTCAGATCGACAAGCTGAATGCCCGGACCGACGTGAAGAAGCTGAACATCAAGCCGCAGGTGGACCAGTACACCTTCCCGTCTGGCAACAGCATCTTCATGCTGGCCGAAGGCCGCCTGGTGAACCTGGGCTGCGCGACGGGCCACCCCAGCTTCGTGATGTCCAACTCGTTTGCCAACCAGACGCTGGCGCAGATCGACCTGTGGCGGAACAAGGACGTCTACAAGGTCGGCGTCTACACGCTGCCGAAGAAGCTGGACGAAGAAGTGGCGCGGCTGCACCTCGAGAAGATCGGCGTGAAGCTTACGACGCTCACCCCGGCGCAGGCCGAATACATCGGCGTGCCGGTGGAAGGGCCGTACAAGCCGGACCACTACCGCTACTAAGCCATTCAGGCTTGGGCAAGGGCCGGATCCTTCGGGATCCGGCCTTTTTTCGTTTTAGTAACATGAGTCATGCGCCTTGCCGCCTGCCTTCTCCTCGCCCTGCCGTTGCTCGCCGCTCCGCCAAAACCGCGGCCCGTTTCCGAGCAGTACACGAAGTTCGAATACCGGATTCCGATGCGCGACGGGGTGAAGCTGTTCACCGCCGTCTATGTGCCGAAGGACGCGGGGCCGGACAAGAGGTACCCGATTCTGTTCCTGCGGACGCCCTACGCCGTGCGGCCCTACGGCGCCGACCAGTATCGCGAAACCTTGGGACCTTCCGAATGGACCCAAGACAAGGGCTACATCTTCGTCTACCAGGATGTGCGCGGCCGGTTTATGTCCGAAGGCGAGTTCGAACAGGTGCGGCCGCACAACCCGGCCAAGACCGGCAAGCAGATTGATGAGTCCTCCGATACCTACGACTCGATCGAATGGCTGCTCAAAAATATCGGCCACCATAACGGCAATGTGGGCATGTGGGGCATCTCCTATCCCGGCTTCTACACGACGATGGGCATGGTGGACGCGCATCCGGCGTTGAAGGCCGTCTCGCCGCAGGCTCCCGTGGGCGACTGGTTCATCGGCGACGACTGGCGACACAACGGCGCCTTCTACCTGGCCCACGCCGCGCGCTGGATGTACATGAATTCGCGCGAAGGCGCCAATGATCCGAAGGTTCCGCGGACGAATCCGGAGTACGAGTCGCCGGATGGCTACAACCTGTTTCTGGGGATGGGCACGCTCGAGGAGATCAACGAGCGGCTGTTGAAGAACAAGGTGCCGTATTGGAAGGACCTGATGGAGCACTCGAACTACGACGCCTTCTGGCAGGCGCGCGACGTGCGCCCGCATTTGAAGAACGTCCGGCCGGCGGTGTTGACGGTGGGCGGATGGTTCGACGCCGAAGATCTGTTCGGCACCCTAGAGACCTACAAGCGGAACGAGAAGCAGAGCCCGAACGGAGTGAACCTGCTGGTGATGGGGCCGTGGTCGCACGGGCAGTGGGCTTCCGGCAAAGGCGACCGGCTGGGAGACGTTCCGTTCCATCAGCCGACCGGCGAGCATTACCGGGAGAAGATCGAGTTGCCGTTCTTCGAGAAGTATCTACGGGGCGAGAGCAAGGCGCAGTTGGCCGAAGCGCATGTGTTTGAGACCGGCACGAACCAATGGCGAACCTTCGACGCCTGGCCGCCGAAGCAGACGGTGGAGAAGTCGTTTCACTTTTCGCACGATGGACGGCTGGCGGGGAACCCGCCTTCTCGCGGCGGATACGAGGAGTATCTCTCCGACCCGGCGCGCCCGGTGCCGTTCGTCGGCTACATTGCGAACACGATGACGGTGGAGCACATGCTGGACGATCAACGCTTCGCTTCGACGCGCCCCGATGTGCTCGTGTTTCAGACCGATCCGCTTGAAGAGGACCTGACGCTGGCGGGGCCGCTCGAAGCCACGCTGCACATCTCGTCAACCGGGACGGATGCCGATTTCGTGGTGAAGCTGATCGACGTCTATCCCAACGATTTCCCGAATCCGGAGCCGAATCCGAAGGGGTTGAAGATGGGCGGCTTTCAGCAGCTGGTGCGGGGCGAACCGTTCCGGGCGAAGTTCCGCAAGAGCTTCGAGAAGCCGGAACCGTTGACGCCCGGACAGGTGGACAAGATTGTCTACACGCTGCCGGACGTGTTCCACACCTTCCGGCGCGGGCACCGGGTGATGGTGCAGGTGCAGAGCAGCTGGTTTCCGCTGGTGGACCGCAATCCGCAAAAATTCATGGACATCGCCAAGGCCAAGCGTGGCGATTTCGTGAAGGCGACGCAGCGGGTTTACGTGGGCCCAGTGGCCGGGAGTTCGTTAAAGGTCCGAGTGCTTTCGGCGCGGCCGGAGGCCATGCTGCGGTAGCCGGCTTCGACACAGGCGATGGTGCGGAGATACTCGCGGCCGGTGGATTCCCATTGGCGCTGGCCGCGGAGCTGGTCTACAAAGTGCCGGCAGACGGCGCGTACGCTATCGCCGCGGTAGCCCTGGCCGACGGTATTCTGCCAGACGGACTTGCGTTCGCGGCCGTTCCAGAGCCAGACGTCTCCGGCGGCGTCCACCTGCAGCGAAGCGCCGATACCATCGACGGTGAAGTCGCCGAGCGGGGGCGAGTCCGGACGGAGATCGAGGAAGCGGTGGCCATCGAGAACCCCGTTCAGGCCGGTGGCGTGGCCGGTGAGCAGGAGCAACTGATCTTCGCCTTGGATCAGCGGATTGACGCGCCGGGAGCGGGCATAGACCTCTTCGATTTCGCCGAACAGGAACCGGGCGGTATCGAGATGGTGAACGAGCGTTTCAAACAGCAGCAGCCGCGGGTAGGTGCGGAAATAGGGCTGGGTGGGATAGGCGTCGGGGCCATCGCCGTCCAGCTTGCGGGTGCGGAAGGTGTAGGTAACAGGCGGGCCGATGAGCCCCTTCTGCAACTCGGCTTGCACGACGCGATACCAGGGTTGCCAGCGCCAGTTCTCATGGATGACGAGGGGTACATCGGCCGCTTCGGCGAGTTCTACCATCTCGACGGCTTCGCGCCAGTGCGGCGCCACGGGCTTCTGGCAGATCACCGGAATGCCGCGCTCGACGGCCGTCCGGACCATGGCGAGGTGCTGTTCGGGGCGGGTGGCGATGTCGAGGAAGTCCGGTTGGAGTTCGTCGAGCATCTGGTCGAGCCGCTCGTAGGTCGCCTTGGTGGGGTCCGCGTCGCAGGTGCCGACGATGGCGACATCCTCCATCCGCCGCCAAGCTTCCAAATGAATCTGCCCAAAGAAACCACAACCGACCAAGCATCCGCGCATGGGCGTTAGGTTATCCCAAATACGGCGTGATATTCAGCAGGCAGGCGGGCGGGGCGGAGATCCTTGCTCAGAAACAGATGGCGCGTGGAGCCTTCGCCCAGCTTCTTGTCTCCGCGCCAGAAGGTGTAGCCGAACTCGACGCCACGCGGGGTGGCTTTGTCGACGCGCGTTTCGATCTCAACCTCGTCGTCGTAGAGCGCGGGCGCGAGATAGCGGCAGTTGGCTTCAATCACCGCCATGAAGAAACCGGCCGATTCGAGCTCCTTGTACGGGAGGCCGGCCGCGCGAGCGAACTCGACGCGGCCGACCTCCATCCAGACCACATAGTTGGCGTGATAGACAACGCCCATCTGATCCGTTTCCGCGTAGCGGACGCGGATCTTCGCGCGGTGAGTCATAGGTTAGCCGAGGTGCGCTTCGAGGAACCAGAGGTCCTTGTCGACGGCGCGCGAGATGCCGGTGAACAGATCGGAGGTGCCGGCGTCGCCCGCTTGGGCGGTAATCTCAATGGCCGCGCGGACGAGGGCGCCGTAGGCCGCCACGCGAACGACGAGAGCTTTGAGATGATCCTTGCCGTCCTGGATATCGGCGGGATATTCGGCAATCTGCGAGGCGGCCGCGGCGCTGCGAATGGTGCCGGGGGCGATGCCGCCGAGTTGGACAGCGCGTTCGGCGAGGTCGTCGGCTTGCTCGTCAAGGTGGTCGACGATCTCATCAAAGAGTTGGTGGAGCGCGATGAAGTTGGGGCCCTTCACGTTCCAGTGGGCGTGCTTGACCTGGCTGCGGAGGTCGGTAGCGTCGGCGAGACGTTCGTTCAGGATCGCGATGACCTCTTCGCGGGTGGATTTCGGGAGGTCATTTGCCGTGGGCAGGAGCGCCAAGCCTTTGGACTTTTCTTTTTTTGCCATATCCTTAGGATGCGCTGGAACCCAGGAAAGATACAACCCGTCTGTTACCATGACATCGTGCGCGTCCAAGTCTTATTTTTCGGCCTTTTGCGAGATATCGCGGGGCAATCGCAGACCTCGCTGGAGTTGCCGGCGGGAGCCACGGCGGAAGCCGTGTTTGAGCATTTCGCGGCCAAATATCCGGCGCTGCGGGAGATGAAACGGAGCGTGATGGTGGCGCGGAACCAGGAGTTCGCGGCGGCGGGGACGCTGCTGGCCGACGGGGACGAGATCGCGCTGTTGCCGCCGGTGAGCGGGGGCAGCGGACCGTGGATCCATCAGATCGTCACCGAGCCGCTGGGCAATTTCTACGGCTTGACGCGGGAGCCGATTGACGCGGCGGCGCTGGCGCGGCAACTGCTGCAGCCGCGCGATGGGGCGTTTGTGAACTTCGAAGGCGTTGTGCGGGACAACACAAAGGGACGCGCGACGAAGTACCTCGACTATGAGTGCTACGAAGCCATGGCCATTAAGCTGATGGCGCAGATTGGCGATGAGATTACGGCGGCGCATCCGATTTCGCGGATTGCGCTGGTTCACCGGTTGGGGCGGATGGAGATCGGGGAGACGAGCGTGGCCGTCATCGCGTTTTCGCCACACCGGAAGCCGGCCTTCGAGGCCGCGCTTGAAGGCATCAACAAGTTGAAGAAGATGGTTCCCATTTGGAAGAAGGAGTACTTCGTCGATGGGGAGGTTTGGGTGGAAGGCGAATGGGACGAGTCGTTAACGCGCTGAGCCGGAGAACGCTGCTGACGCTGCCGCTGGCCGCGGCGGCGCAAGAGGTGGTCTTCAAGGCCGACGTGAATCTGGTTCGTCTGCTGGTGACGGTGAAGAACCCCGCCGGCGAGTTGGTGGGGGGCTTAGAGCAGAGGGACTTCGCGGTGACCGATAACGGGGCGCCGCAGACGATTTCCCTCTTTGAACGGCGCACGGCGCAGCCGCTTTCGGTGACGCTGGCGCTCGACATCAGCGGATCGACGGCCACCAGTATCAAGTACCAAAGCGACTCCCTTCTGCGCTTCGCCAAGGCGCTGTTCGCCGATGGAAACCCGGAGGATGCCGCTTCGCTGATCACCTTCAATTGGGAGGTGGTGCGGCGGAGCGATTTCACGCGGCGCCTGGGGCGCCTGGAAGGCGCGATGCGGGGCATCAAGAGCGAAGCGGGGACGTCGCTGTACGACGCTATTCTGCTTTCAACGGATGAGTTGAAGCGGCGGGAGGGGCGGCGGGTGCTCCTATTAATCACCGACGGCGGCGATACGACGAGTTCGACCGACTTCCACAAGGCGCTTCAAGCCGCGCACCAGGCCGACGCAGTGATCTATAGCATTCTGATCGTGCCGATCAAGAACGACGCCGGGCGGAACGTCGGCGGCGAGAACGCCCTGACGCAGTTTGCCACCGGCACGGGGGGACGCGTGTTTCTGCCGACGTTGGGGCCGGAACTCGACAAGGCCTTCGCGACGATTTTGCGGGACCTGCGGACGCAATACCTGCTGGGCTACTACCCGAAAGCGGTTCCTCTGTCGAAGAACCGCTTCCATACGGTGAAGGTGAAGCTGAACGACTCGTCGCTGACCGCACAGACCCGCAGCGGTTACTACGGCGCCGCGCTTTAGACCTCGAGCTTCCAGGGGGCGCGGTACTTGGGTTTGAGGTGCGGTACGACCTCTTTCTGCTTCACGGTCCAGTTCTTCTCGTCCCAGTCGATGCGCGTCTTGAAGCGCATGGAGAGGTTGGCCAGAATACAGGTGGTGGAGGAGCGGACGCAGGTTTCGATCTCGCTGCGGGGAGCTTCGCGAGAGCGGATGCAGGCAAGCCAGTTCTCCCAGTGCGGGACGTTGGTGGGCGCCATATCGGGGTGGGACTGGCGGTCCCAGGTCTCGGCCTTCACCTTCTCGGACTTAGGATTGTTCGGGATGAGCCAGCAGCCGCTGCGGTTGACGAGCAGCGAAGCCTCCGAGCCGTGAATCAGCGTGCCGGCACCCTGGTTGAGGCCGAAGGCAGGCAGCGGATTGGCGGTGCGGGATTCGTAGCTCGACAGGAACTTGGGGTACTGGAAGGTGGCGAGCATCGTGTCCGGCGTGTCGCGCGTGTCGGTGACGTAGAACTTCTCGCCGAGGGCCACGATGGAGGTGGGCATGATCTCGTCGAAGCACTGGTGCAGGGGGTCGATGAGATGGACGCCCCAATCGGTCATGGCGCCGCCGGCGTAGTCCCAGAAGTAGCGGAAGGTGGGGAAGCTGGTGACCTTAACGCCCCATTTGACGGGGTCGAATTCGGCCTTGGGCGCGGGGCCGAGCCACATATCCCAATTGAGGTCGGTGGGCTGTTTGCCGGTGTCATCCGGCTTGGGAACGAAGCCTTTCTTGTCGGTCATGCCGGACTGAAAGGTGTGGACGAAGGTGACTTCGCCGAGTACGCCGGATTGGACGATCTCCTTCGCCTTTAGGAAGAAACCACCCGAACGCTGCATGGTGCCGGCCTGGACGATGCGCTTGTACTTGCGCGCGGCCTGGACCATCTTCTGGCCCTCTTCGACATAGACGCTGGCCGGTTTTTCGACATAGACGTCTTTGCCCGCCTTGCAGGCTTCGATGGTCATGTAGGCGTGCCAGTGGTCGGGCGTGGAGATACAGATGGCGTCCAGGCTCTTGTCGGCGAGGAGTTCGCGGAAGTCGCGCTTGCCTTCGATGGTGTAGCCACCGGTTTTGGCGGCGGCGACGGCGCGTTCGAGATGGGGCTCATAGACGTCACACAAAGCAGCAGGCTGGAAGCCGGGGACGCGCATGGCGTAGTTAAGATTGCCCGAGCCCATGGCGCCCAGGCCGATGAACCCGACGGCAACCTTATCGTTGGCGCCTTTGACGTTGCCGGTGAAGAGATTGGTGGTGAACAGAGTCGTAGCTGCCGCGGTGACCTGGCGGCGAGTGGGAGGTTTCTGCATAGCGATTGCCTGTATTGTACGCCAGCGGGTACCATGGAGAGGCCTATGGCGAAAGCGAAAACGAAAGCTCCGGATACAACCTTCGAGGAGGCCGCCTATCTGCGGGACCTGATTGCGCGGCGGCAACCGGTGCGGGTCACGCTCGAGGACCAGACCGAGCACGAAGGCGAAGTGGAATACTTCGACCAGGGCTTCATCCGGCTCACGACGCCGGCCGGCCCGAACCTGTTTATCTATAAGCACGAGATCAAGTATCTTGCGGAAGTAAGTCAATAAGTATGGCCGCCTATCTCGAAGCCGCCTTGGAGATTGCCCGCGAGGCGGGCGCGCTGGTGAGTAACTTCGCCGAGCGGAAGATTCCCTTTGAGCTGAAGGGAGAGTTTGACTTAGTGACGGAAGCGGACCGGGCGAGCGAGGCGCTGATTGTCGAGCGCCTGCAGACGCGCTTTCCGACGCACGCCATTCTGGGCGAGGAGGGCGGCGACCGGGAAGCCGCGTCCGAATACCGCTGGTATGTCGACCCGGTGGACGGGACGACGAACTTTGCCCATGGCTTTCCGGTTTATAACGTGACTCTGGGCCTCGAACGCGCGGGCGAGTTGATTGCCGGGGTGATTTTTGATCCGACGCGGAACGAGATGTTCGCGGCCGAGAAGGGCGGTGGCGCGTATCTGAATGGACACCGGATTCAGGTGTCGAAGGCGCCCACGGCCGATGCGGCGCTGGTGGCGACGGGCTTTCCGAGCAAGCGGCGGCACGAGAACGTCAACATCCATTTCTACTATCAGATGGCGATGGTGACGCACGGGGTGCGGCGAGCGGGAGCGGCGGCGATTGACCTGGCCTATGTCGCCTGCGGCCGTCTGGACGGTTTCTGGGAGTTCGGTCTGAGCCCTTGGGATATGGCGGCCGGGGTGTTGCTGGTGGAAGAGGCCGGCGGCCGGATCAGCGACATGAAGGGCGGCGCTCACACGCTGCGGAGCCCGCATATTCTGGCCGATAACGGCCGGATTCACGACGAAGTGTTGCACCTTTTCGGCGAGGTATTCGCCGGGCGCGCCAAATATCCGTTGCCGGAGATCCATCGACTGCCATGAGTGACGCCCCGGTTCTCTACGACGTCGACCAACGCGTCGCCACCATTACGCTGCACCGCCCGGAGAAGTTGAACGCCTGGACGGTGGCGATGGACGAGGCCTTCCGCGAGAAGGTGGCGCTGGCGGAGGCGGACCCGGAGGTGCGGGTGATCGTGGTGACCGGAGCGGGACGCGGCTTCTGCGCCGGGGCGGATATGAGTTTGCTCGAGTCGCTGGCGGCTTCGGGCGCCCCGGAGGAGTTGCCGCAACGGTTTGCATTTTTGCAGGCGATTGGAAAGCCCGTGATTGCGGCGGTGAACGGGCCGGCGGTGGGATTGGGATTGATCCTGACGCTGCATTGCGACCTGCGGTTTGCTTCGCAGGAGGCGCGTTTCGGGACCGCTTTTGCCAAGCGCGGGTTGATTGCCGAGTACGGGATGGCGTGGCTGTTGCCGCGGTTGATCGGCCCGGCGGGCGCGCTGGATCTCCTGCTATCGGCCCGGATTCTCGATGCGGGCGAGGCCCAGCGGATGGGACTGGTGAACCAGGTGTTCCCCGCCCCGACGTTCCTGTTCGATGTGCAGGCCTACGCCCGGCAGTTGGCCACGGAGGTATCGCCGCGATCGATGGCCGTGATGAAGCGGCAGGTGTATCAGGCGCTCAGCCAGAGCTATGAGGAGGCCGTGGCGGTGGCGGAGCAGGAGATGGTGCTGAGTTTGCAGTCCGAAGACTTCCGCGAGGGAGTGGCGCACTTTCTTGAAAAGCGTTCGCCGGCCTTCACGGGGCGTTAGCGGCGCTGTTCCTGCCAGCCGATGAGGGCGACGCGTCGGGCGTGGCGGCTGCGGACCGCATCGACATAGACCTCTTCCCGGAGGGCCTTGCCCTTCAGCATCGGATCCGTGGTCCCGGTGAGGCCCAGGCATTGGTTGACCACCCAGGCCCAGGGCTCAATGCCGGCGCGGCGGAGGTCGGTTTGCAGCCGGACGGCCTCGTGGACGGGCGTCGCTTCGGGGAGGGTAACCAGGATGACCTGCGTCAGGGCGGGATCGCGGAGACGGGGCAGCAGTTGGCGCATCGCCTCTGGCGCGTCGCCGGGGGCGTTAGCGAGTTCGCGATGGTAGGCCTCGGCGGCGTCGAGCAGGAGCAGGGTGTGGCCGGTGGGAGCGGTATCGAGGATCAGGAAGCTCGTCAAGCCCTGGGCCACGGTTTCGGCGAAGGCCCGGAAGACGGCGATCTCCTCGGTGCAGGGGGCGCGGAGGTCTTCGGCGAGACGTTCGCGGCCGGGCTGGTCGAGGCCGGAGCCAACCTTTTCCATGACCTCGGCGGTGTACCGTTTGGTTTCGATGGCCGGGTCGATGCGTCCCACCGTGAGGCCGCGGATGGAGCTGCGGACGGCATCGTCGACGTGGGCGGCGGGGTCGGTGGTGCTGAGGTGGACCTGATGACCGCGGACGGCCAGTTCGACGGCGAGGGCGGCGGCGATGGTGGTTTTGCCGACGCCTCCTTTGCCCATGGTCATGACGACGCCGCGGCCGCGTCCGGCGAGTTCGGCGACGAGATTCGAAAGGGTCTCTCCGGGGGTCCAGATGCGCCGGAGGCTGGAGATTCCGATGAGCGAGAAGGGTTGGAGGGGCACTTCCCAACGGGGCAGGGCCGCGAGCGCCGGCGGGAGGGCGGCCAGTGCGGCGGCCATGCGGCTTTCGATGGCCAGGGCCGTGCGGTCTGAGCGGTCCGAGGCGCGGAACAGACCGTTGATGGCGAGTTCCACGCGCGTCATTCCGGATTCGGCGAGTTCGGCGCGGGAGCGTTCCGCTTCGCGGATGGAGGCGCGCTCGGGGCGGGTGACCAGGATGACGGTGGTGACGGCGGGGTCGGTCAGGGCCTCGACGCTCGCGCGATAGAGCGCCTGCTGGGTTTGGATGTCCGCCTGCGGCCCCAGGCAAGTCACTTCGGTGACGTTGGACTCGAGATATTCGGTCCAGGCGGCGGGCAGCTTCAGCAGGCGGAGGGTGTAGCCGGTGGGGGCGGTATCGAAGATGACGTGATCGAATTCGGCGGTGGCGGCGGAGTCGGCGAGCAGCTTGGTGAACTCGTCAAAGGCGGCGAGTTCGCCGCTGCAGGCGCCGAGGATCTGCGCTTCGACCTGGCGGACGGCGGCCGGCGGCAGGACGCCAAGGTAGGAGTTGAGCAGGCGCTGCCGGTAGGTTTCAGCAGCGGCCTGGGAGTCGAGATTCACGGCCGAGAGCCGGGAGATCACGGGGCGGCGTTCGGTGCCAAGCGGGACTTCGAGAACCTCGTCGAGGTTCGAGGCCGGGTCGGCGCTGACGAGGAGAACCCGCTTGCCCTGGTCGGCCAGCGCGACGGCCACGCTACAGGCCAGCGACGTCTTGCCGACGCCTCCTTTGCCGGCGAAGAACAAGATGCGGGTGAGGGATTGCCACGCGGGCATGGACAGCAATCTATAAGCTCCTACCCGGCCGGATCAACGGGGATTGGCATCCGCACATAAGGGGCACTGGGAATGTGCGTTCAGCAGCAACACGCAGACCTCGATTATCGCAGAGTCGAGCCCGGCTGGCTTGCGTTGACTGGCATGGCGGCGCGGGGCATGCTAGAGTTCTTCGAATGCAAAGTAAAGCGGCAACGGTCGAGGAGTATCTGGCTTCCCTTCCCGAGGATCGGCGAGTGGCGATGCAGGCCGTCCGTCAGGTGATCCTCGATAACCTCGATAAGGACTATGCCGAGGGGATGTCCTACGGCATGATCGGCTACTTCGTACCGCACGCGGTGTTTCCGGCCGGCTACCATTGCAATCCGAAGGATCCGCTGCCGTTTGCCGGCCTGGCGTCCCAGAAGAACCACATGTCCCTGTATCTGATGTCGCTCTATATGGGCGCGGACGCGGGAGAGGATGAGTGGTTCGAGGCAGAATGGGCCAAATGCGGCAAGAAACTGGACAAAGGCAAAGCCTGCATCCGGTTCAAGAAGCTAGCCGACCTGGACCTGCCGACGCTCGGCGAAGCCATCCGGCGCATGCCGGCGCAGCGCTATATCGGCCTATACCAAAGCCTGCGCAAAGGGAAAAAGTAACGTGCTTGGCCTGCTGGCCGCTCTGGTCTGGATGACGCCGGACGACCCCCGGCTGACCGTCAACGGATTGCCGTGGCTGGTAGAGAATCAATACGAGTTAATCCGCCTGCCGAAGCGGCTTGAAAGCCAGTTACCGAAGGCGGTTTGGAACCTGGGCCGGTCGCCGGCGGGCGGGCGCATCCGTTTTCGCACGGATTCCCCGTCGCTGACGGTACGCCTTGAGTATCCGTCGCCGCCGGATATGACGAATATGAGCGACTTCGGGCAGACGGGAGTGGACCTGTATCTGGACGGGGTGTACTGGCGCTCGGCGGTGGCCCGGAAGGACGCCGCGCCGGGCAAGTTGGTCGAGACGGAACTGTTCAAGGACCTGCCGGCGAAGGAGCGGGAGATCACGCTCTATCTTCCGCTGTACAAGCCGGTGGCCGTGCGCGGCATTGGCGTCGCCGAGGGAGCTAAGCTGGCGGCGCCCACGCGATTCGCGGTCCCTAAACCAGTGGTCTACTACGGCACCTCCATTACGCAGGGCGGCTGCGCGAGCCGGCCCGGCATGAGCTACCAGGCGATCCTCGGCCGCGCCCTCAACCTGGACCATGTGAACCTCGGCTTCTCCGGTAGCGGGCGAGGCGAACCGGTGGTGGCCGAGATGGTCGCCGAGTTGGACGCCTCTCTGTTCGTCATGGACTTTTCGCAGAACCATCCGACGTTGGAGTCACTCGCCGCGGTGTACGAACCCTTCCTTCAGACCCTGCGTTCCAAGCACCCCCACACGCCGATTCTGGCCATCACCGCCATTGCCGCCGCCGGCAGTCCGCCCCGGCTCGCCGCCATGCGGGAGCATATCCGGCAGGTCGTCTCAGCCCGGATCGCGGCGGGGGATAAGAATCTGACGCTGGTGGACGGGTTAACGCTGATGAGTCAGGCCGAAGTAGACGGGACCGTCGATGGGGTACATCCCAACGATTTGGGGTTCCAACGCATGGCGGACCGGCTGGCGCCCACCGTCGCGGCGATTCTGAAACGGCCGCCGGCCGCGCTGGTGGATGACCGGGAGATCGTGGTGACCTCGGCCGCGGCCGTGGAGCGGAAGCGGGCGGAGCTGATCGAGTTCATCTGGGGACGGGCCGGGTTTCCCAAGACGCGCCCGGCCAAGATCGAGAAGGCCGTCGCCAGCCCGATCGCCGGATTGACGGGACTGCGGAGCGTCGAACGGTTCATGATCCGGATGGCAGCCGGGCAGGAGAATACGACCCATCATCTGGTTCCGGCCCAGGGCAACGGACGGCTGGTGGTGCTGCACCATGGGCACGCCTGCAGCTTTGACGACGCGGGAGAAGCGCGCGGCGGCGGGATGGCCAACACCGCCGCCCAGTTGCTGAAAGCCGGTTACGCCGTGCTGCTGGTGCACATGCCGCACTTCCGCCCGGGCGATTGCGCGGGGCCACCGCACGCCGATCTGTTCGCGCTGCCCCTCGGCGAAGGTTCGGCGCTGCAACTCTTCCTCGAGCCCACGGCGCAGAGCCTGAACGCCTTGCGGGGACGCTACAAGCGGGTGGACATGGTGGGCCTTTCGGGTGGCGGTTGGACGACCACCGTCTATGCCGCGCTCGACCCGGCGATCCGGGCCAGCTTTCCGGTGGCGGGCGCCGTGCCGCTGTATCTGCGTTCGGCGGGTTCGGTGGGAGACCTGGAACAGTTCCTGCCCGCGTTCTACAAACGGGCGGGATACCCGGATCTGTTTGTGATGGGATCGATGGGGCGGCTGCAGATGCACATCTTCAACCGCCGGGATAACTGCTGCTTCGGAGAAGCGCAGCACGATGCCTTGAAACTGGGCGCCGCGCCCTATGCCGACGCCTACCGCGGCTTTGGCGAGACGGTGCAAAAGACGCTGGGGAGTAACGGCCGGTTCCGCGTGGCGATTGACGAGCAGGCGACGCACCACATGATCTCTCCCTGGGCAATCGAGCAAATTCTGCAGGTGCTTGGGCAGTAGACTATCGGGTATCTGATGCTGACTCGCCGACAACTGCTTGCTGCGCTGGCTGCCTCGCCGCGGCCTAATGTGATCGTGATCCTGACCGACGACCAGGGCTACGGCGACCTGGGTTGCTACGGGGCCGCGGACGCCCGGACGCCGCATCTGGACCGCTGGGCGGCGGAGGGGATCCGGTTCACGGACTGGCATGCGAACTCGCCCGTCTGTTCGCCTTCGCGCGCTTCGGTGCTGACCGGGAAATACCCCCAGCGCACCGGCATTCCGCAGGTGCTGAACTCGCAGCCTACCTTCGCGGTGGCGGGTCTGCGAGCGGGAGAAGTGAGCCTGGCGAGGGAGTTGCAGAAGGCGGGATATAAGACGGCGGCCGTGGGGAAATGGCACTTAGGCTCGGCCGCCGCCAGCCGGCCCAAGGCGCAGGGGTTCGATGAGTTTTACGGCTTCTACTCGGGCTGGGTTGACTACTACTCCCACCGCTATTACACGCTCGGCGGCAATCCCGGCGCCTCCGGGCCGCCGCCGCAGAACATTTTCCATGACTTCTGGGACGGAGAGCAGGAGATCTTTCCCGAACCGCAGCACCAGACGGCGCTGCTGGGGCAACGGGCGGTCGAGTTCGTCCGCCGGCAACGCGCCGGGCAACCATTTTTCCTCTATCTCGCCTTTGGCGCTCCGCACTACCCCATGATGGCCCCGGCCGACTGTATGGCGCGGTTCCCCAAGACGATGGACCAGGACCGGCGGCTGCATCTGGCGATGATTGCCGGTATCGACGACCAGATTGGCGCGCTGCGGGCCGAGTTGAAGAAGAGGGGGCTCGCCAACAACACGATTCTGTATTTCCAGTCCGACAACGGCGCTACCGAGGAGACGCGGGCGGACCACGCCGGCCGGCCGTATCGCGGCGGCAGCAACGGGACGTTGCGGGGTTACAAGGGAACGCTGTTTGAGGGCGGACACCGGGTGCCCGCGCTTCTGGCGTGGCCGGGAACGCTCAAGCCGCGGGTGGAGAGCGGAGCCGGGATGGGCATGGACGTCTTGCCGACGCTGCTGGGTCTGGCCGGGTTAGCCAAGCCCGCCGGCATTGACGGCGCGGACCTGAGCGGGGCGTTGCAGGGAGCGGCCAAGTGGCCCGAGCGAACCCTGCATTGGGAGTACGACCGACAGCGTGCGGTGCGCCACGGCGATTGGAAGTTGACGGTGAACCCGCGGCCCTCACTGATGGGGCCGAACGAGAACATCACCTGGCTTGCGAATCTGAAAGACGATCCGGGCGAGACGCGGAACCTGGCGACGGAACGGCCGGAGATTTTGGCGGAGTTGCAGCGGCAGATGCAGGGCTGGCAGTGGTGAAAGGGCGTAAGCTGGAAGGAGAGTGATCGTTCGTCCCTGGTGGCTTTGGCCCAATCTCCTCAGCCTGGACGCCGTGGTGATCGCGGTGCTGTGGCAGGTGTTTCTCGCGCGGACCGTGGCGCCGGTGGCCTTGGCGTCGACGGTGGTGCTGGGTCTCTCGGTTTGGCTTGTCTATACGGCCGACCGGCTGCGGGACACATGGGGGCCGCCGCGGGGAGACGAGTCGCCGCGCCATTCCTTCGCGCGGCAATACCGCGGGCCGCTGTTGGCCGCGATGGCGGCGGTGGGGGCGGCGGACGTCGCGGTGGCCCTCGGCGGGTTGCCCGAGCGGGAGCTGTGGGCGGGGCTGGCGATGCTACCCGTGGTGGCGGCGCGGGTGTTCGCCGTGCGGCGGCATCCGGGGCTGAAGAACTTGCTCACCGGCCTGTTGTTCGCGGCCGGCATCTGGATGCCGATTCTGCTCGTGGACCCGTGGCGGCCGGGCTTCGGTTTGTTCGTCCTGCTGTGCACCTGGAACTGCGCGGCGATCGACGCCTGGGAACACGCATCGGCGCGCCCGCTGGCGCCGGCGGCCGCGGTGTTGATGCTGGCGGCGTTCGGGGTGTTCAGCGTCACGCACCTGGGGGTCGCCCTGGCGGAGACGATCTCGGCGACGCTGTGTTGCGGACTCGCGCTGGTGGCGCCCCGGCTCTCGGCCAACCACCGGCGGTTAGCCGTGGATGCTTGTTTGTTGACGCCCCTGCTGCTGCATGCCGGCTAACTTTGACCCGGTGGCCGCGTGGTACCGCTATCTGGAGCGGCTGGGCTTTGGCGGCGCCTTGTGGCGGCGGCGCGTTGCGTATCTGCCGGAGCTCCGGGGCGCCCGCCGCGTGCTGATGGCCGGAGAAGGCGACGGCCGGTTTCTCCGGGCGTTCCTCGATAGCAATCCGTACGCCGCGGTGACGTATGTGGACGCGAGCGCACGGATGCTGGCGCTGGCGCGGCGCCGGGCGGGCGGCGAACGGGTCCAATATCTGCAGCGGGACTTGAGCGTGGGCGAACCGTTGGGCGGAGAATTTGATGCGATCGTGACGCACTTCCTGCTCGATTGCTTTGGGCAGGACGAAGTGACTGAGGTGGTGCGCCGCTTGGGGCGGGCGCCCGTGTGGGTGGTGTCGGAGTTTCAGGCTCCCCACTGGGCCGCGCGGGCGGTTGTGAGCGCGCTGTACGCCTTCTTCGGCTGGACGACGGGCTTGCGAGTAACCCGGCTGCCGGACTACGCCCCGGCGCTTCGCGCGGCCGGTTACGTCCTGGCCGAGAGGCAGGAGGCGTGGGGCCGGCTGTTGGTTTCCGAACTTTGGCGCCGCCGGGATAAGGTGGAGTAATGTGGATTGCCCTGCTGGCCGCCGCGACCTGCCTGCCTTGCCATGAAGAGTTCGTTCGGTCGTACGCCAAGACCGGCATGGGCCGGTCCATCACCAAACCGACGGCCGAACTGCAACTGCGGCAGGAAGGGGCGCACGGATCGGCGCGGTGGGTGGCGTGGTGGACGGGTAAGCAGTTGGCGCACGCCGTGAACGAAGAGGCACGGACGATGGATTGGGCGGTGGGATCGGGCCGGGAGGGCAAGAGCTTCTTGTTCCGGCTGGGTGACGCGCTGTTTCAATCGCCCCTTTCCTGGTACGCGCGCCGGCGCGCCTGGGACCTTTCCCCCGGCTTTCACCGCGACCGCCGGCTGAGCTTCTTGCGGCCGGTGACGGCGGACTGCCTGCATTGCCACGCCGGCGAGTCAGCGCCCCTGGCCGGGACCCAGAACCGCTATGCGGAGAACCCGCTGCCGGCGCCGGCCATCACCTGCGAGCGCTGCCACGGCGACGCCTCCGCGCATGTCAAGGATCCGTTGCGGGCGAACATTGTGAACCCGCGGCGGCTGGCGGCGGTGGAGCGGGATAGCGTCTGCGAGCAGTGCCATCTGGGCGGCTCGGCGCGGGTGCTGAATCCGGGCAAGACTTGGGCGGATTTCCGGCCCGGCCTGGCGCTCGAAGCCGTGTTTTCCGTCTACGTGCCGAAGGCGCCGTCGGATCCGAACCGCATCAAGGTGGTTTCGCACTCCGAACAGTTGGCGCTGTCCAAGTGCAAGGCCGGATCGGGCGACCGGCTGTGGTGCGCGACCTGCCACGATCCGCACCGGGAGCCGGAAGACTCCTTCGCCGAGCAGCAGGCCAAGTGCGTCAGTTGCCACCAAGGTACGAAGCCCCATGGTGACGCCTGCACGACGTGCCATATGCCGCGCACCGAGACTTCCGACGGCGGGCATACCGCGTTTACCGATCACCGGATCCGCCGCCCCGGGGTGCCGAAGGTGCTGCTCGAACGTTCGGAGGAGCTGCGCGCCTGGCGCCCGTTGCCGGACGCCGGAGCGCGGGCGCGGGGCCTGGGACTGGCCTACGCAGGCGCGGGCCGCCTGGAGCAGGCCTATGATTTGCTGCGGACCGTGGAGCGGCCCGATGCCGCCGTGCAGGATGCCCTGGGGCTGATCTATCTGCGGGCCGAACGCCCGGCGTTGGCCGTGGCCGCGCTGGCCGCCGCGGTGAAGGAAGACCCGAAAAACTCGGTGCGGCGGTTGAACCTGGCGGCGGCGTACCTGGCGGCCGGAGACCGGGAGAAAGCCCGCGCGGAGGCTATGGCCGCGATCGCCCTGGAACCCCTGCTGGAAGACGCCTATGCGTTACTCGCGGAGATCGAACCCCGGCGTGCCGAATACTGGCGCGCCGAGTTCACCAAGCGGCTTCGGTAGTTCGAAGCCGATGCCGCCGTGCAGGATGCCCTGGGGCTGATCTACCTGCGGGCCGAACGTCCGGCGCTGGCCGTGGCCGCGCTGGCGGAGATCGAACCCCGGCGCGCCGAATCCTGGCGCGCCGAGTTCACCAAGCGGCTTCGGTGGTTAAAGGCCGATGCCGCCGGGCAGGATGCCCTGGGGCTGATCTCCCTGCGGGCCGAACGTCCGGCGCTGGCCGTCGCCGCGCTGGCGGAGATCGAACCCCGGCGCGCCGAATACTGGCGCGCCGAGTTCACCAAGCGGCTTCGGTAGTTCGAAGCCGATGCCGCCGTGCAGGATGCCCTGGGGTTGATCTCCCTGCGGGGCCGAGCGTCCGGCGCTGGCCATGGCCGCGCTGGCGGAGATCGAACCCCGGCGCGCCGTATCCTGGCGCGCCGAGTTTACCAAGCGGCTCCGGCAGTTAGAAGCGCAGGTACGCGCCGAACTGCACCACGCGCCGGCCCGACTGCGTGCCGACGATGCGGCCGAAGTTCACACTGTCGATGTTCTGATCGCCCATGAAGAAGCTGGGCGTGTTGGTCGAGTTCAACGCTTCCATGCGGAGCGTCAAGCTGAGGCGTTCGGTGATCTTCGTTTGCTTCTCGCCCGAGAAATCGAGGTTGATGAAGCGAGGACCATAGAGCAGCCGCCGTTGCAGAGAACCGAGCGTCCCTTCGGCCGGGTGGAAGAAGACCTGGCCGCTGAAGGGCGCCCGGCCATCCGCCGCCGAGCCGCGGCCATCAGGGCCGAGGACGCCAGCGTTGAGGAAGAATACACCGTTGCCGGTCTTGCGGACTCCGGTGAGGTCGACCAGTTGCTCGTAGTTCAACGTCGTATTCACCGTGTTGATGCCCGAGCGCGCTGTCCGGTTCAGCGTACCGCGGCTCGAATAGATGCCAAAGGGCGAACCGGAGGTCAGGGTAAAGATCCCGCTGAGGTTCCAACCGCCAAAGATCTGGTTCAGCACCGGATTCCGGAGGTCCCAATGCCGGCCGCGGCCAAAGGGCAGTTCATAGACGCCATTGGCTTTCAGCGCATGGCGCTGGTCAAACGGCGACGGCGCCTTCTCGATGCTCGGGTTGTTGAGATCGAGGAACGGCTCAAAGCGCGCCTGCGCATCCCCCAGCGTGTCGCTAAGGCTCTTCGAGAAGACGTAGTTCACCTGGAACTCAAAGCCCTTCGAATACCGGCGGCGATAGTCCAACTGCAGCGAATGGTAGGTGGCATTCGAGTAGTTGGTCATCATGTTCGTGCCCAGGGCGTTGGGGTTGCGATAGAAGTTCACGTTGCCGTTCAGCCGGTTGACCTGATAGGTGTTGGCGAGTTCGCCCACCTGGCCGGAGTCGATCAAACCGCGAATCGTCGTGTTGGTCAGCAGGCCACCGCTCGGGAGCGAGTTGAAGAACGGCGTCGGCTGGCTGCCGGCAATGTTGGGGTTGTAAGCCGGGTTGAAGGTGCCGGTGGCGTTCCGGGCCAGGTTGCCATTGTTGCGGGCGCGCTGGAAGTCTTCGAGAAGCCCGTTGTTGATGATCACCTGATTGAAGTCGAAGGCGCGGAACTGCTTGGTGGCCTTGTTGCCGATGTAGGATACCTGCAGGACACCCTTCGAGATTTCCCGCTGCACGCTGAAGTTCCACTGCTGCACATACGGCGTCACCAGATCCGGATTCGGCATGCCGAAGGCGGTCTGCGTGTTGACCGCGTAGTTCTGGGCGAAGGTGCGCGGAGCCGTGAAGGTCGGGGTGGTGAGGGCGGGCAGAGTGGAGCTGATGGTCTGCGTCAGGTTGATGCGGTTCGCCCCGGTGGAAAGCCCTTCGCTGGTCGAGACGTTGTTGTCGATCGACCGGATGAACTCGTCGTTCGGGAAGTTCACACTGTAGCCGGCGCGGATCACCGTCTTGTCGCCAAACGGACGCCACGCAATGCCGAGGTTGGGACCGAAGTTGTTCAGGTCGCGCTTGTAGTAGGGGCGGCCGACGGACGTCCCGGCAAAGTCCAGCGTGCCGTTCGGATTGAGCAGCGTCTGCTCGGCGTTGTTGTTCTGCAGCACCGGCACGAAGGTCAAGCCGTTGAGCTCCGTCACGGGCGTGAAGTACTCCCAGCGGGTGCCGATGTGGATGGTGAACCGTTCGTTGACGCGCCAGTTGTCATTGAAGTAGAAGGCGTGGTTATCCAGGCGCCAATTGCGAATGTTCGGTGCGCCCGGGACGAAGCCGCTCGAGCGATCGAGTACGTTGAACGTCTGCGCGACGGAAGCGAGGATGCCGGCGTGCAGCGTCAACAGGCTGGCTCCGGTGCCGAGGTCGGTGACGCGAACGCCCGGGATCAGCGCGTTCACGTCCAGTTGGTTGGCGGCGCTGAGACCGATGCCATACGTGGGCAGGTTGCCTGCTTCGTTGAACGACTTCACGTTGATCCGCTGCCCTTGGTAGCCGAACTGGAAGGTGTGGCGATTCTTCACCCAGGTGGCGTTGTCCTGCCAGTTAAAGGTGTCGGTGTAGCGGCCCTGCGACCGGAAGGTGTTCACGGGATTGGAGACCAGAGGGAGCGCGAAGATCTGATTGCCGAAGCTCTCACCCGAGGTGAAGACGGCCGGGGCGATGTTCATGCCGCCGCGCGCTTCGTTGGTGAAGGTCGGCGAGGCCGTCCAGCGCCAGGTGGTGGAGAGCAGCGGCGTCGAGTTGTCGTTCTGCACCTTGGGAGCCGTGGAGTAATCGTTCGACAGGTCCGGACGATCGACTATGTCCCGGTTCCAGATGTAGCTCGCGCTGAAGCCGTGCTTGGAGTTCAGCACGTAGTCCAGCTTGAAGGTCGCGTTGTCGCGGGTGCGGTTATTGCGGACATTGAACTGATAGCCACCGATATTCAGGTGACGGCCCGCCGCCGCGTTGAAGTCGCCGACGTCCTGGCGGTTGATATTACTCGCGCCGGGGACCTGACCGATGAGGGCGCGGGTGGTGGGATTAGCCGGGAGTCCGGAAGCGCGCAGCATATCCACTTGCCGCAGATTGCCGGCTGTATCGAGATAGGTGAAGATTCCCTGCCGGGCGGACTCGGTGAGAATCACGCGCGTGCCCGCCGTCTGCTGGCGCAGCCGGAAGGCTTCGTAGTTGGCATAGAAGAACAGCTTGTCCTTCTTGATGGGGCCGCCGAGGCTGCCGCCAATCTGGTTCTGATTCAGAAACGGGCGCGGGGTGCGGTTGGCGTTCGAGAACCAGGGGTTGGCCGCAAACTCGTTGTTCCGGTTAAACCAGAACAACCCACCTTTGTACTTGTTGGTGCCGGAGGGAGTCGTGAACGTCACCTGGGCGGCGCCATTGCCCAACGACGGGTTGGCGTTCGAGGTGCTCAGGGTGACTTCGGCCACCTGGTCGAGCAGGAGAAGATTGGGGAGGAAGTCGAGGCCGTTCGAGCGGATGAAGTTGTCCTGGATGTTGATGCCGTCCAGGGTGACGTTGGCGTAGGAGACGCGCAAGCCATTGATGGTGGTGTTCGCGCGGCCGTTCGAGCCGAAGCCGGCTTGCGTGGAGAGCAGCGCCAGCGGGCTCCGGTTGGCGGTAGGCAGGCGCGAAAGCTGGTTCGAGGTGATCACCGAGGTGATCTCGGCATTGGACGTCTGCAGCACCACGGACTCGGCCTGGACTTCAACGACGGACGACACGCTCGCTACTTCGAGCTTGATCTCCTGCACGGGGGTTTCAAGGCCCGCTCCCACGCGGACGTTGCGCAGGATCGCCTTGCTGAAGCCGGGTGCTTCCACCGAAAGATCGTACTCCCCAGCGCGCAGGCCGGCGAAGACGTAGGTACCGGCATCGGTGGTCTTGGTTCCATATTGCGCGTTCGCCGATCCCGGCAAACTAAGCGAGACAGCGGCTCCGGACACGGGCGCCCCGGCCGGATCATTCACAGTCCCGGAAATGCGGCCCAAATTCTGGGCCTGCAGACACACGGCGGCTAAGGACGCCAAAAGAGCGAGTTTCAAATTCATACTTTCCCCAACTGACAGCGTTAGGGGCAGTTTACTGAAGTCACCGGCTCCAGCGCCAGTCTCGAATTTCCGGCATGTCTTCGCCATGGGTGGCGACGTAGGAGCGGTGCTGGCGCAGTTTGTCTTCAAGGCGCAGAATCGCGGGGTGGTTTCCGTGGCCGGTCCGCTTCAACGCATCGCAGGCCAGTTGGAAACGGTCGAGGTTGTTGAGCACCGTCATGTCGAACGGCGTGGTGGTGGTTCCCTCTTCCTTGTACCCGCGGACGTGCAAATGATCGTGATTGTGCCGCCGGTAGGTGAGCCGGTGGATCAGCCACGGATAACCGTGGAAGGCAAAGATGACCGGGGTTTCACTCGGGAAGATGGCGTCATAGCTCGAGTCGTCCCAACCATGCGAATGCTCGTTACGGGGCTGCAACGCCATCAGATTCACGATGTTGATCACGCGGATCTTCAGCTCCGGCGCCATATCCCGCAGATAGGTCACGGCGGCGAGCGTTTCGAGGGTCGGGACATCACCGCAGCACGCCATCACCACATCGGGAGTTCCTTCATCGCAGGCCCAGTGCCAGATGCTCATCCCGGTGCGGCAGTGCTCCTCGGCCTCCGTGATGTTCAGCCACTGGGGCTGCGGCTGTTTGCCGGCCACGATCACGTTGACGTAATGTTTCGAGCGCAGGCAGTGCTCGGTTACCGTGAGCAGGGTGTTGGCGTCCGGCGGCAGATAGACGCGGATCACCTCCGCCTTCTTATTCACGACATGGTCGATAAAGCCGGGGTCCTGATGCGAAAATCCGTTGTGGTCCTGGCGCCAGACGTGGGACGTCAGCAGGTAGTTCAGCGACGAAACCGGCGGACGCCACTTCATCTCCCGCGTGGTCTTCAACCATTTGGCGTGCTGGTTGAACATGGAACCGACGATGTGGATGAAGGCCTCGTAGCAGGAGAAGAGGCCATGACGCCCCGTGAGCAGGTAGCCTTCGAGCCAACCCTGGCACAGGTGCTCGCTGAGCACTTCCATCACCCGGCCCTGCGGTCCCAGCCGCTCATCCACCGGTAGGATTTCGGCCGCCCAAGCCTTTTCGGTGACCTCCAGCACGGCGCCGAGACGGTTCGACTGAGTCTCGTCGGGGCCGAAGACGCGGAAGTTCTGCTGGGTTTCGTTGGTGGACATCACATCCCGCAGGTAACCGCCCAGGATGCGGGTGGACTCGGCGTCGTGGGCGCCCGGCGCGGCGACGGGTACGGCATGTTTCCGGAAGTCCGGCAGGTGGAGATCTTTCCGCAGCAGCCCGCCGTTGGCGTGTGGATTGGCGCCCATGCGGCGGTGGCCGTGGGGAGCCAGATCGAGGATGGCCTGCACCGGTCGGCCGCTGGGCTCAAAGAGCTCCTCGGGCCGGTAGCTCTTCATCCACTCTTCGAGCAGCGTGACGTGCCCCGGCTTGGTGGCCATTTCGGCGAAGGGCACCTGATGGGAGCGCCAGGTGTTCTCCGTGGGTTTGCCATCGACGAACTTCGGCCCCGTCCACCCCTTCGGACTGCGCAGGATGATCATCGGCCAGTGGGGCCGCTCCGTCTCGGACGAGGCCTTGATGCGCGCGATCTCATCGAGGCACTGGTCCATGGCCGCGGCCATCTTGCCGTGCATCTCCTGCGGGTCGGAGCCCTCCACCAGAATCGGCGCATAGCCATAACCGCGAAAGAGCTCGAGCAGTTCCGGCCTGGGAATGCGATCGAGCAGCGTGGGGTTGGCAATCTTGTAGCCGTTCAAATGCAGCACCGGCAGCACGGCGCCATCCCGGTGGCGGTCGAGGAATTTATTCGAATGCCAGCTCGCCGCGCAAGCGCCCGTCTCCGCTTCGCCATCGCCGACGACGCACATCACCACCAGATCCGGGTTGTCGAACGCCGCGCCATAGGCGTGCAACAGGGCATAGCCCAGTTCCCCGCCCTCATGAATGGAGCCTGGCGTTTCAGGCGCAACATGGCTCGGAATCCCGTACGGCCAGGAGAACTGCCGGAACAGTAGCCGCAGGCCTTCGAGGTCCCAGCCGATGTGCGGATAGATCTCCCGGTAGGAGCCTTCGAGATAGGTGGACGCCACCAGGCCGGGCCCCCCGTGACCGGGCCCGATGATGTACATCATGTTCAGGTCGCGCTCGACAATCACTCGATTGCAGTGCGCGTAGATGAAGTTCAAACCCGGCGTGGTGCCCCAATGGCCGAGGAGCCGGGGCTTCACGTGGTCGAGCGTTAAGGGCTCCCGCAGCAGCGGATTGTCCTTGAGATAGATCTGGCCGACCGACAGATAGTTGGCCGCCCTCCACCAGGCATCGAGCGCAGCGAAGTCCTTGGTCATGGCTCTATCCTATGCGATATGGATCACGGCTTCATGACAGGACTTCCGGAATCGACCCGGCGCCGCCTGCCGCCGACGGTCCCCAGACGATCAGGCCGTGTAACCGGCGTCCGCCGCCAGGTCCGTTCCGGTGATCATTGCGGCATCGCTGCTGCACAAAAAGACCACCGTCCGCGCGACCTCTTCGGCGAATACCAGCCGTTCCAGCGGCGACTTGGCCGGGTCCACCCCGCCCAGCGTCTCCCAGGCCGCCTCCTCCGAGCCCAGCTTCTGCACGGCTTCCTGGAAGAAGGGCATCGACCGCCACATGGGCGTCGCCACGCCCGCCGGAGAGACGGAGTTCACGCGGATCCCTTTCGGTTTGCCTTCGAGCGCCGCCACGCGCGTCAACATGCGCAGGGCCGCCTTGCTCGCACAATAGGCGCCGGCGCCGGCCACCGCCTTTTTGCCCGAAGCCGAACCGATGAGAACAATGGAGCCGCCGCGCGCCATCTTCCGCAGCGCCATGCGTACTCCTAGAAACGCGCCATCCAGATTCACGGCCTGCACGCGACGCCAATCTTCGAGCGCCGTCTCGGTGAGCGACCCCGCATGGGAGATCCCCGCGCTCAAGACCAGTAGGTCGAGCCGGGGCAGTTCCTCGGCGATGCGGTCCCAATCCTGCTCCAGGGTCACATCCAGATGCAGTTCGACGCCGGGAGCAACGTCCGCGCCATAAACCTCTAAATCCATCGACCGCAAAGCCGCCACCACCGCCTGCCCAATTCCAGACGCGGCTCCGGTGACCAAGGCCACTCGCCTCTCGTTTGTCCGCCGTTTGGCCATATCCATCCCGTCGCTAGTATTCGTACCAGTCCCCGTGGGCCGACCAGCCGTGGCAAGCCAGGCATTCGGTGGACTTCCATTCGTGGATGCACGCCGGGCAGACGCCGCCCGTATCGAACGTGTGCCAGTGATGACCGCAGGTACACGTCCACTCATCGGAAGGCTGGGGTTGCCACTCGCACAGCGGACAGCGAATGCGCGGACCGGTGACGCCCAAATACTGCCCATTCTCGGTTTCCGTAAGGACTTGCTTGCCCATAACTTATCAGATGCTGCGTACCCCGTCCAGGTTACAGAAGCGCGAGGGGACGCAGGGGTGCCCCCGTGGCTCCCTCCAATTTTAACGGGGCGCCGACAAACAAAAACTCCTTCGCGCCGGCCGCCGCCAGTTCTTCGAGGTTCAAGGCCTCGATCAAATGGATCCCGCAGGTGAAGAGCAGATGCACGTGCACCGGCATGTCCGGCGCCGGCACCTTCTCAAACGCCACCGTGTCCGACCCCACTGCCAACGGCTTCCGCTCGCTCAGCCACTGGGCCCCGGCCAACCCCGGCCCCGGCCCCTTCGGCGAACCGCCCCTGGCGTTGATGTAGCGCGCGGCGTCCCGCCAGTACTGCGCCCACCCGGTCCGCAGCAGCACCACGTCGCCTTCCCGCACCGGGACACCGCAGCCTTCGAGCATCGCCGGGGTGATCTCGGCGTCCTCGGCCAGCGGACCGTTTTGCGCGAAATCGAGCAGCACCCCGCGGCGGACCATCGGCGCGATTCCATCCGCCGTGTGCACGCTCAGTCCCGTGGCGTAGCTCTGCCGCTCGCTCGCGGCGACCCCGCCGTGCAACATCCCGCCGCAGGAAAAGTGCCCGAAGCCATCAATGTGCGTGCCCACGTGCGAACCCATGGCGATGGCATCGGCCGCTGAACTGTTCCCGGCGGGGGTGAGCATGTCGCCGTGTTTCTTGGTCAGGCCGAACAGGTAGGGCGGATGGGACGGATGGTGCGGCATGCCGACGTAGTAGGGTTGCGCCAGGTCGAAGACCCGCGCGTTTCGGGCTGCTTCCCACCAGTTCAATGCTTCGCCCCCGCTAACTCCGGCAGGAAATAGAAAACGGCGCCCATGATCAGGTACACCGCGAGCAGTTGAACGCCCTCCATCCAGTTGCATTCGCCGTCGTTGGCGATCTGCGCCGTGATGAAGACGCTCGCCGTCACCGCCAGCACCTCGGCGGGCGTGAACACCAGGTTCATCGGTTGCGGCCCCACCCAGTAGCTGGCAATCACCAGCACGGGCGCGACGAACAGCGCCACCTGGATGCTTGAACCCACGGCGATGCCCACCGAGAGATCCATCCGGTTCTTCATCGCCACCAGAATGGCCGTCGAGTGCTCGGCCGCGTTGCCGATAATCGCCACCACGATCACACCGACAAAGACGCTCGTCATGCCAAAGGCGTGCGCCGCCGCTTCGACCGATCCGACGAGAATCTCCGAAACCCAGGCAATCATCGCCGTCGAGGCGAACAGCACCGCGATCGACTTGCCCTTCGGCCAAGCCACCTCTTCTCCGCCATGGGCGTGCCCGCCTTCGCCGCCGAACAGCGCCTTGTGCGTGATCAAGGCGAAGACCAGACTCAAGATATAGACGACGAGCAGGACGATGGAAATCTCCAGGCTCAGCGCGCCTTCGGCCACCGGCGTGGCCGGAGTCGCCAGATGATGGAACGCCGCCGGCATGATCAGCGAGATGGCCGCCAGCAGCAACATCGTCGCCTGATTATTCGCCGCCGTCCGGTTGAAATGCTGCGTCTTGAATTTCGCGCCGCCGGCCACCATGGACAGGCCAAGCACCAGCAGCACGTTGCCGATAATCGATCCCGTCAGCGACGCCTTCACGACATCGTGCAGCCCCTTCTGCAGGGCGACCATGGCGATGATCAACTCGGCCGCGTTGCCGAAGGTGGCGTTCAGCAGCGCCCCGACGCCCTCGCCGGTATGGGTCGCCAGGTTTTCGGTCGCCTTGCCCATCCATCCCGCTAACGGCAGGATGGACAAGCAGGCGGTCACAAAGATTAACGTCGAACTCTCGGGCGAGGCGAATCGCAGATAGACGGCGACCGGCACAAACACCAGGAGCCAGTTCAAGGAAGGCTTAAGTAAGGAGCTCACCTGTTTGATGATGCCATAGCCCGGGCGGGGTTTAGTCGAAGCGTAACCGGCAAATCAGCAGTTCGCGTTCATAGATCATCTCGGGCGGCAGATGGTCATGTAACTGGATGAACAGCTCTTCGTGGCCGATCACTTCCGAGATCCAGTCCGATCCCTTAAAGCTCTGCAACTGTTCGAAGGTCTCCTTCGCGAACGGCAACCCGGTCCAGTCGATGTCCTCATAGCGCGGCATCCAGCCGATCGGCGTCTCGCGCGCCAGCGCCCGTACGCGGCTGCGGTCGACGATCCACTTCAAGATCCGCATGTTTTCGCTGAAGCCGGGCCAGAGGAACTTGCCCTGCGCGTCTTTGCGGAACCAGTTGACGTGGAAGATGCGCGGGGTTTCCGAAAGGTTCCGCTGCATCTTCAGCCAATGCCGGAAGTAGTCGCCCATGTGATAGCCGCAGAACGGCAGCATCGCCATGGGATCGCGCCGGACCTTGCCCTGCACCCCGCCGGCGGCGGCGGTGGTCTCCGAGCCCATGGTCGCGCCGATATAGACGCCGGAACTCCAGTTGAAGGCCTGATAAACCAGCGGGATCGTCTCCGCCCGCCGGCCGCCGAAGACGATGGCGCTGAGTGGGACGCCGTTGGGGTCTTCCCAGGCGGGGTCGATGGTGGGGCACTGCGAGGCCGGGGCCGTGAAGCGCGCATTCGGATGCGCCGCCTTGGTGCCCGAAGCCGGGGTCCATTCGTTGCCCTGCCAGTCGATGCAGCGCTCGGGCGGGGTTTCGGTCATCCCTTCCCACCAGACGCCTCCGTCCGGGGTCAGCGCGACGTTCGTGAAGATCGTGTTCCGCCGCAGGGTCGCCATGGCGTTGGGGTTGGTATGGTCTCCCGTACCCGGCGCGACGCCGAAGAAGCCGGCCTCCGGGTTGATCGCCCGGAGCTTCCCTTTCTCGTCGGGCTTGATCCAGGCGATGTCGTCGCCCACGGTCCAAACCTTCCAGCCGGGAAAGGATTCCGGCGGAATGAGCATTGCCAGATTGGTCTTGCCGCAGGCGCTCGGAAAGGCAGCCGCGACGTAGGTCTTCTCGCCCTGCGGATTCTCAACGCCGAGGATGAGCATATGCTCGGCCATCCAGCCCTCGTCGCGAGCCATATTGGACGCGATGCGCAGGGCAAAGCACTTCTTGCCGAGCAACGCATTGCCGCCGTAGCCGGATCCGTAGGACCAGATCTCGCGGCTTTCGGGAAAGTGCACGATGTACTTTTCGTTGTTGCACGGCCAGGCGACGTCCTTCTGCCCCGGCGCGAGCGGCGCGCCCACGCTATGCAGGCAGGGCACCACGCGCTTCACGTTCTTATCGATCAGCTTGAACACCGGCAGGCCGATCCGCGCCATGATCCGCGTGTTCACGACCACGTAGGGCGAGTCGGTCAACTGCACCCCGATCTGCGACATCGGCGACCCGATCGGACCCATGCTGAACGGCAACACGTACATCGTGCGGCCCTGCATGCAGCCGCTAAAGAGCGCTTTGAGCTTCTTGCGCATCTTGAACGGGTCTTCCCAATTGTTCATCGGGCCGGCGTTGTCCTTCGACAGGGAGCAGATAAACGTCCGGTCCTCGACGCGCGCCACGTCGCTCGCGTGCGAGCGGGCGTAGTAACAGCCGGGCCACGTTTCCTGATTCAGGCGGATCAGCGTGCCCGCATCCACCATCTGCTGGCAGAGCGCGGCGTGTTCCTCTTCGGAACCGTCCACCCAGTGGATCGCCGCCGGTTTCGTCAGATGGGCCATCTTTTCGACCCACTTTAAAAGATGCTGATTCTCGCTCAGCGGGCGCGCAGGGTCACGAGGAGTGATCGACATGGTGAGAAAGAAGTAGAGCTATGAAAAACGAATCCCCTGATTATCGCCCAGCGGCTTTCTTCTTGGCAGGAGAGCGTTTGCCCTTGCCGGGCACAATCGGCGCACTCCCGGCGCCCCACCGGCCCAGACGGTACCGGCGCACGTATCCGGAGCTAAGGTTGGCGATCTCCACCTCCAGTTCTCCGCTCGTCCCGCAGCGATAGGTTTCGGCGATCTCCTGGCCCAGATAGACGTGCTCCACCGGAACGCCCTGTAACTCCTCGACGCCCTGCAGGGCCGGGTCCAACGGGAAGCGGATCTCATCCCAAACGGTGATGCTCCCGTCCGGCTGGCCCCAATCGTCGATGTGGGAGCACTCGAGATAACGGAAATGGCCGATGTTGTGCACCGCGGTGTAGGTCCGCGTCTGCTCGAGCGGCGGCTCGCCCGCGTTCGGCAACTCGGTGCCCTTGGCAAACAAGGGGTCGAACCGCATCACCCGTCCGCCGTCGGCCTCCCGCCAGACGCCGAAGTAGCGCGTGAACCGCTCGCGCAACTGGTAGCCGGAGGACTTGTCCGCTTGGATCGCCAGGCCAATGGCGGTGGCCGCTCGGGTATAGGGGCTGCGTTTCACTTTACGGCCGTAGGTTTCCCGCAGCAGCCGGGCTACCAGGGGCAACTCGCTGCCGCCGCCGGTGACGTAGATCGCCTCCAGGCTCTGGGTTCGCGAGGTGAGATCGGTCACCGCGTGGACGGTCTCTTCGACGAGCGCCTCGCAGCGGTCATAGAAGTCGCTGACCGGAATTGTCACGGGCGACATGCCGGCCCGCACGACGTCGAGATCCACCACCACTTTCCGGGAATTCGGGTTCAATCCCTCCTTCCGCAGGCGGCACTCTTCGTAGAGCCGGAAGATCTCTCGCTGGGTGAGGTCGTCCTGTTCGGGCAGCGCCAGTTCCGCCAGGATCCCATCAAAATCATCGCCGCCGAGCGTGGGAATCCCTTCACTGGCCACCACGGCGTGGGACCGGTCGTCCAACTCGACGAGCGAGGCGTCAAAAGTGCCGCCGCCCAGGTCGTAGACGAGAATGTGCTCCTTGGTGGTCGTCGATTCCCGGTGGCTATGCCCGTACTCAATCGACGCCGCTGACGGTTCATTGAGCAGGCCCATCACAGAAAAGCCGGCGGCGCCAAAGGCATCCACCGTGAGAAAGCGCTGGTTGGAGTTCGCACTGGCCGGCACGCCCAACAGAACTTCGAGCGGCTCACCGGCTTTCACTTGCAGGTTCGACGCGTTCAGTAAGGCCGCTTGGAGCGCGGCGGCCAACTCGGCTAACAATGTGGAAAGAGGCGTTTGCAGGCCCCCGATCTCCACCGGCGTCTGCGGGCCGGCGTCGCTGAGAAAGCGCTTGAGCGAGCGCACCACGGTAGCCTGAGGATCTTCCTGCAAATCCCAAGCCTGCCAGCCGTAGCGGCGCTGGCCATCCTTGACGGCCACGAGAGGAGGAAACCAGTCGTGCGCTCCGCCATCGGGCCCTTCAAAAGTAACTACCGGGTAGTTGCCGCGGTCACACGCAGCCACCACAATGCGGGTGGTGCCAAAATCAATGCCCAGCCTCATCCGATCAGGATACCCCATTCCCCCGTCCGATCCGTCCGCCGACTGCGGTACAATTTCGGCAACACCGTACCCTCTTCTTATACGATGGATTTAGATCAGCTACATACTTTCCTGGAGATTGTCCGGCTCAAAAGCTTCTCGAAAGCAGCCCTGACCTGCTTTCGTACGCAGCCGGCCATCAGCGCCCAGGTTCGCCAACTCGAACAGGAGCTCAACACCACCCTGTTTGAGCGCTTGGGTACGCGCATCTCCCTCACCATTGCCGGCAAGATATTTGCTGAGTACGCCGAACAGATCCTGGATCTTCGGCGGCAGGCGCAGGACTCTATCAACGAACTCGAAAAGGTGCCGCGCGGCGAACTGATCATCGCCGCCAACGAGGCCACCTGTCTCTATGTCCTTCCGGACGTCTTCAGCGAATTCAAGAAGTTATTTCCCAACGTCCAACTGCACGTGGACCGCTCCTACGGCTCCCGCGTCGTCGAAGCCGTGCTCGACAATCTCGCCGACTTCGGCATCTGCCAGCTTCCCATCCAGGAAAAGAAGCTGCAGGTGGTTCTCATCCATACCGACGAGATCAAGCTGATCTGCGCCCCCAACCATCCGCTCGCCAAAGCGAAAACGATTGTGCCCGAAGATCTTCTGGGCCATCCGCTGCTGCTGCCCAAGGCCGGCACCACCCGGAGCCGCCTGAACATCTGGATGGAGAACATCGAAGACAACACGCAGATCTCGATGGAGCTCGATTCCACGGAAATGATGAAGCGGTTTGTGATGGCCGGCCTCGGAATCTCCTTCTTGTCCACGTCCAGTTGTGCCGAAGAGGTAGCTGAAGGAAAACTCATCGCGATTGGACTCACTCCGGAGCCGATGCTCCGCCGTCTGGGGCTGATTTACCGGAAAGATAAGGCGCTTTCAAAGGCTGCACTGGGACTGATTCAGGTTATCCTGGAACAAGCCGCAACCACTGCCGGAACCGCCACGACGGGTTGAGTTCCTTTTCTCCATCATGGGCCGCACGACTATCAAGACATCGACGATTCTGGTCTCGGACAAAAAGGGCCTGCGCGTTTATCCGTCGAGGGCGGAGATGCCGGCCCGAGACCGGGAGAGGCTGGAAAAATCGTTGACCGGCGGCATGGCCGCCACCGTCCTGATTGCCGATCCCCGGGGCCGCGACGAGATCCTCAAGACCCTCCGCGGCGAGGCATCCGCGCTCAATGACGGCATCCCCGGCCTGGTCCGGCGCGGCGCGCGGGAACCCGAAACGGCGCTGGTCAGCGGTCCGGTCTGGCTACAGTCCCGTGCCGTCCGCCTGCTGCTCGCCTTCGGCGTTCCGCTGCTGTTTGGCGCGGGCTTCTGGGCGCTCCTGGCCTTTCATAAATAGCTCAAAAGGCAATCGGGAAAGTCGATAAGTTCACTGACAGTTGGAGTCTGTCGGTGCGATGTTTCTCTCTTTGAAAAAGAGCCTCGACCCCCATCACAGCCACCGGCAAACGGAGGCTTTCGTCAGAACGCTTCACATGCTTTTGGGCGCGCTTCGGGTCCACATGGTGGAGGCCGATGTCGACTCCCGGGAGCGCTTCAAGACCGAGATTCATGGCTTTTCCGAGAGCTTGACGACCGAGGCGACGCCCGAAGATATCCTGGTCACGGCCGGGTCGCTCGTGCAGGTGATCGAGGACTATTCGGCCGATGCGCGGAAGCGGATCCGCGCGCAGCAACACGACTGGCAACAGATGGTTGCCTTGCTGGCGGAAACGATCTCGCTGGCCTCGTTGTCCGGCCACACGGCCATTGAGGAGTTGAAGACGCTGACGGCGAAACTCGAACAGGCCACCCCGTCTTCCGACATCGCGGCGCTGCGGGAGCAGCTCCACGATTGTGTCGTCAACCTCCGGCACGAGACGGAGGCCGAAGCCGCGCACGCGGCCCATACGGCGTCCGTGCCATCCCACCCCGTCAAACTCGAGACGGTGACCAACGCGCTCGAACTGCTCCCCCGCCTGTCGGTAGAAGGCGCCCTCGAAGAGGCCCGGCAGACTCCCGGCAGCTTCATCGCCATCCTGCCGATTGACCGGTTCGTCGTGTTCCAAACCCGCTTCGGCCCGGAAATCGCCGAAGAAATCTTTCAGTTCTTCCTCATGCAGTTGCGCGGGCGCCTCCTGCCCACCGACCAGATCTTCCTCTGGGCGGACGGCGTCATCCTGGCGATCGTGCAGCGACCCTTCAACCTGGACTCGGTCCGCGCCGAATTCGCCCGGTTCGCGACCCACAAGCTCGAACATACCGTCTCGCTGGGCGGGGGCCGATCCATCCTATTGGGCATTACGAGCAATCTGGCGGTCTTCGGCGCCGATGAAGGCCGCAATACCCTGCAACTGATCCGGAAGATCGATACGTTCCTTTTGGCCCAAGCGCACAACAACCAAAATTAATTAAAACCCCGCTCGGGGCCGCCGAAAAGACAGATGTGGAACGCCGCAAACAACCCCGAATCAAACTCGAAACGAACCTGACGATCGAAATCCTCGGCGACCATCCCGCCACCTATGAGGGTTCGAACAAAATCCCTGGTTTGATGGTCGACGTCTCGACCGACGGCATGCGATTCCTGAGTCCGGTGGACATCGCGCCGGGCACCGCGATCCGCATCGACCGGGACACCGGCATGATCCTCGGCGAGGTCTGTTACACCGAATCCCACGGCGAAGAGTTCCACCTCGGCATCCTCTTCCGCCAGGTCCTTGCCAATCTCCGCGACCTCGAACCCCTGCTCCGCACGCTCCAGTCCTACGAAGAGGACGCTCGGAACCGCAATTCCCAGCCCAAACCGACCCGCTCCTAGCCCCGTGCTATCCTGCTTTTCGTGTCCAAACGAGTCATTGTCTTCGGCGCCGCCGGCCAATTGGGCGTCGAACTCGTGCGGGTTTTCACCGCACGAGGCTACGCCGTAACGGCATTCAATCGGGCCTCCGTCGATATCTCCGATCTCTCGGTGCTCGAAAGCAAACTCGCCGAAATCGATCCCGCCATCGTCCTCAACGCCGCCGCCTACAATATGGTGGACGTGGCCGAACGGGAGCCGCAGGTGGCCTATCAGGCCAACGCCCTCGGCGTCCGCAATCTCGCCATCGCCTGCCGCCAGGTGGATGCCACCCTCGTCCATTTCTCCACCGACTACGTCTTCGACGGCACCCTCGGCCGGCCCTACGTCGAAACCGATCTCCCCTGCCCCCTAGGCGCCTACGCCGTCTCCAAACTCGCCGGCGAGTACTTCGCCCGCGCCTATCACGAAGAGTCGCTCGTGCTCCGCACCTCCGGCGTCTTCGGGCCCGGCGGCCGCCACACCGCCCGCGGCAACTTCGTCGAAACCATGCTCCGCCTCGCCCAGTCTGGCAAGCCCATCCAGGTCGTGCACGAATACCTCGCCTCGCCGACCTACTCCCCCGCGCTCGCCGAAACGACGGCCAATCTCGTCGAAACCGGCGAGACCGGCCTCTTCCACGCCGGCGGAGGCGTCGCCATCAGTTGGAACGACTTCGCGGCGAAGATCTTCGCCGCTGCCGGCCTCGAGCCCACGCTCACGGTCGCCCGCCCGGAGACCTACCGCACGGAAGCCCGCCGCCCCCGCTTCTCGGCCCTGGCCAACGCCCGCCTCGAAGCCTTAGGCGTGCCGCCCATGCCGTCGCTGGACGCCGCCCTCGCCGAGTACATGCAGCGCCGTTAGCGCTTGCCCGCGTAGTAGCCTTTCCGCGCCTGCACCTTTAAGTTCTTGTCCGCCGTCCGGATCTCCAGCTTCCGGAACGCCCCGTCTCGCGCTTCATTGCTCGACGAATACCCGATCACGTACTGGCTCCGCATCTCCTCCTGAATCTGCCGGAAGATGTCGCTGAGCGCCTGGTTGCGGCCCACGCTGAAAAAGCGCCCGCCCGTCTCTTCGGCCATCCGCTTCAGATCGCCGTCCCCGCCTCCGCCAAAGCCGCGGAAGTCGGCGAAGTAAATGCTATAGATCATTACGTCGGCCCGGTGCGCCGCTTCAATCGCCTGCTGCCGCGTGTAGGTGGAACCCATGTCCACCCCGTCGGTAATCAACACGATCGCCTTCCGGCCCACCTCCTGCTTCAACTTCTCCTCCGCCGCCAGCACCACCGAGTCATACAGAATCGTCCCCTTCTGCTTCGCCGTCGGCACCGGCCCCGGATGCAGGCCGCCCACCCCGGCGTTCAGCCGCAGTTGCGCCAACCCCTCGCGCAGCAGCCGCGGCGAACCGGTCAGGTCCTGCAGCAGCTCGGCTTCGGCGCCGAAGCTGATCAGAAACGCCATGTCCTTTTTCCGCAGCACCTGCTCGAAGAACTGCCCCGCCGCCGAGCGCTCCTCGGGGATCAGCCGCTCCTGACTGCCGCTGACGTCCACCAGCAGACCGATCGTCAACGGCAGATCGGTCTCCCGCGCGAAGAACTTGACCTCCTGCTGCTTGCCGTCTTCAAACACCGTGAAGTCTTCCTTCTTACCGGTACCGATCAAGGCGTTCTTTTTATCGCGGAGCGAGAACAGGATGTTCACCAGTTCGACGTCCACCTTGATCACCGGCAGGTCTTCCTCCTGCGGCGCGGGCGGCTTCTGCTGTTGCGCGCCCAACCACGGCGTCAAGCCAACGAGAGAGAGTAAAATTCGACGAGTCACTGCCCTATTGGATTCGCCTCGCCGTCCTTCCGTTCCCATGAAAAAAGCCCTCCTCCATCTCCACTCCGCCGACCCCACCCTCGGCGCGATCATCCGCCAGGTAGGCCCCTACCGCATAACCTACCACGACCCGGATTTCACGACCCTCGCCCGGTCCATTGCTTCGCAGCAGTTGAGCGGGAAAGCCGCCAGCACCATCTTCGGCCGCGTCCTCGAACAGGCCGCCGCCCGCAACGGCCGCCTCTCCCCCACCCGGGTCCTGGCCCTGGGCGTGGCGGGCCTCCGCCCCCTCGGCCTCTCCCAGCAGAAGGCCACCTACTTGCTTAACCTCGCCGCCCATCGCATCCCCTACGCCCGCCTCGCCGATCTCCCCGACGACGAGGTGATCACCACCCTCACCGCCGTCAAGGGCGTCGGCGTCTGGACCGCCCACATGTTCCTCATCTTTGCGCTCGGCCGGCCCGACATCCTCCCCACGGGCGACCTCGGCATCCGCAACGCCATCCACCGCGCCTACCAGCTCCCCGCCCCGCCCAGCCCCGCCGAAATCGAGTCCATCGCCCAGCCTTGGCGCCCCTATGCTTCGGTCGCGTCCTGGTATCTGTGGCGCTCTCTCGACGGCCCCGCCCAACTCTGATACTGTCATCAGATGCTTGAGTACATCGTCCAGTCTGGCAACACCCTCTCTGTCATTGCCCGCAAGTTCGGTATTCCGCTCTCGGCTCTGATCGCCGCCAATCAGATCACCGACCCCAACCAGCTCAAGGTTGGCCAGAAACTCCTCATCCCCAGCGCCGACACCGACCAGTCCACCCTTCCTCCGGCTCCCGAGCCGCTGCCGGCCGTGGCCGCCCCCATCGCCATCGACCGCAAGAAATTCGCCCTCGCTCCCGGCCAGTACTTCGCTGAAACGTTCCCGAAGGACCTCATCGTGCTGCACTTCACCGCCGGCAGCTCCGCCCGCAGCGCGTATGACTCCTGGCGCAACACCCCGCTCCAGGTGGCGACGGCCTATCTCGTCGATACCGACGGCAGCATCTATGAGTGTTTCCCGCCCGCCTACTGGGCCTATCACCTCGGCGTGACCGGCGCGGCCTCCGCCAACTGGAAGCACGACAAGCGCTCCATCGGCATCGAGATCGCCAACGTCGGCCCCCTGCGCCTCGATCCCACCAAGCCGCAGCAGTTGAACTGGTGGCCGAACGACTTCAAAACCAAACACTGCACCCTGGCGGAAACCTCGAAGTACGTCGCCGCGCCCTATCGCGGTTTCACTCACTACGCCAGCTTCCCCACCGTCCAATCGGATGCGGTGGTCTCCCTGGTCGCCCACCTCTGCAGCGCCTTCTCCATTCCCCGCGTCCTCCCGCCGGAAGCGCAGCGGACAGCCTTCGATATGGAGTTCTTCAAGTCGTTCACCGGCATCGCCACGCATCAGAACTTCCGGAAGGACAAGACAGACATCGGCCCGGCCTTCCCGCTCGGGAGTGTGATCGCCTAAGCCTCTGCTTCAATAGAAAGGATGCTCCCCGAAGCGCTTACCCACACCTGGCCCTGGTACATCGCCGGTCCCCTAATTGGCCTGTTCGTTCCCCTGCTCCAACTGGTTGGTGACAAACAGCTGGGTATCTCCGGGAATCTGCGCCATCTCTGCTCCGCCCTGTTGCCCCGGCGCAACGACTTCCTGCGGTATGACTGGCGGGGCGCCGGCGCCTGGAATCTGCTGTTCGCCCTGGGTACGCTGGCCGGAGGCTGGATCGGCGTCTCCCTGCTCGGCACCCGGGAGATTGCCATCTCTCCGGAAACGCAAGCCGCCCTGCGCGGTCTGGGCCTGCAGGACCTCTCCGGCCTTGCTCCCCGCGAGGTCATCAGTTGGTCCGGCCTACTCTCTCTCCGTGGCTTCGTTTCGGTGGTGGTGGGTGGATTCCTGGTGGGCTTCGGCACCGCCTACGCCGGCGGCTGCACCTCCGGCCACGCCATTAACGGACTCTCCGGCTTCCAGGTTCGCTCGCTCTGGGCCGTGCTCGGGTTCTTCGCCGGCGGTCTCCTCGCCACGCATCTCCTTCTGCCGCTGCTCTACTAACCCCCATGACGAACCGCTTCCCCCTGTGGGGCTACCTTCTGCTCGGCACCCTGTTCGGCATCATCCTGACCAAGGCCGAGGTCGTCTCCTGGTTCCGCATTCAGGAGATGTTCCATTTCCAGGCGTTCCACATGTTCGGCATCATCGGCTCGGCGATTGCCGTCGCCGCTGTGACGCGCCGGCTGCTCAAGGGCCCGCCCGCGCCCACCCTTTGCGGCGAGCCGGCCCCGCTCGCCGATGAAGAGACCGGCCGCGGCTACCGCTTCTGGATCGGCGGAACGATCTTCGGCCTCGGCTGGGCGCTCACCGGCGCCTGCCCGGGTCCGCTGTTCATCCTCCTCGGCGGCGGCGTCTCCGTGATGATCGTCGCCGTCCTCAGCGCTCTGGCCGGCACCTGGACCTACGGCTATCTCCGCTCCCGTTTGCCCCATTAGGCGCCAACCCGCGCCTTTCTCGGCGATACTGGAAGAAAGCTTTGCCATCCGATCCTGTTGACCCCTCCCTGCTCACGCAACTCCATTCCACGCTTGAGTTGCTCGAACACCTCGACGCCGACCGCAACCTGCTCGAACGCCTCCCCGCCCCGGAACGGGAGCGGCTGCACCGCGTGGTGGCCCAACTGTTCAATCCCGATCCCGTCGCCCGCCGCGCCCGCTTAAAGGCCGCCGAACGCGAACGCAGCGCCGCGGAGATGCAGCGCACTTCCGCCGTCCTGGACGAAACCGGCATCCGCGCCCTGCGCCGCAAACCCGTCTTCACCACCCCGAACTACTTTCCACCCCCGGAAGCGGAACCGAAGACGCGCGAAACCCCTGAACTGTTGCACTGCTACGTCTGCAAGCAGAAGTACACCCAGGTGCACCACTTCTACGACCAGATGTGCCCCCGCTGCGCCGAACTCAACTTCTTCAAGCGCACCGAACTCGCCGACCTCTCCGGCCGCGTGGCCCTCCTCACCGGCGGCCGCGTCAAAATCGGCTACCAGACCGGCCTCAAGCTCCTCCGCGCCGGCGCCCATCTCATCGTCACCACCCGCTTCCCCCGCGACTCGGCCAAGCGCTACTCCGAGGAGCCGGATTTCGAGCAGTGGGCCCATCGCCTCGAAATCTTCGGCCTCGATCTCCGCCATACCCCCAGCGTCGAAGCCTTCTGCCAGGAGATGGTCCAAACGCGCTCCCGCCTGGACTTCATCGTCAACAACGCCTGCCAGACCGTCCGCCGCCCCCCGGAGTTCTACTCCCACATGATGGAGGGCGAACGCGCCGCGCTCATCGGCATGCCCAGCGAAGTGAAGAACCTGCTTCCCGCCGGGCCCGTAGCCGCTCCTTCGGCCGAACTCTCCCAGCTCCCCCTGCTTCCCGAAGAGCTGCTCAGCCAGAAACACCTCTTTCCGGAGGGCCGCCTGGACCAGGACCTGCAACAGGTGGATCTCCGCGGCCGGAACTCCTGGCGGCTGCTCCTCGCCGAGGTCTCCACCGTCGAACTCCTCGAGGTCCAGCTCGTCAACGCCGTCGCCCCGTTTGTGCTCAACGCCCGGTTGAAGCAGCTCATGTTGCGCACCCCGGAGCGGGACAAACACATCGTCAACGTCTCCGCCGTCGAGGGCCAGTTCTACCGCAAGTGGAAGACCACCCGCCATCCGCACACCAACATGGCTAAAGCGGCTCTGAACATGATGACCCGCACCGCCGCCGCCGACTACCAGCAGGACGGCATCCACATGAACAGCGTCGACACTGGCTGGGTCACCGACGAAGATCCCATTGAAATCGCCGCCCGCAAAACGGCCGAACAGCGCTTTCATCCCCCCCTCGACATCGTCGATGGCGCCGCCCGCATTCTCGACCCCATCATTACCGGCTTCAACACCGGCGTCCACGCCTGGGGCCAATTCTATAAGGATTACCAACCCACCGACTGGTAGCCGCTGAACGTGCCGCCGGTGTAGACCCCGCTCCAACTCAGCACGCTGCCCGTCGCGTTCGCCGGCAGACGCAGCACCACCACCCGCATCTCGCCTTTGCCCATGTGGCCCAGGTTCTGATTCAGGTTGATCACCGTGGCCCCCATGGCAATGGTCTGCAGCACCGTACTCTCCGCCCGCCCGGCGCCGAAGTTCGTCACGACGAGATTCACCAGCAGTTCGTTGGTCGCCGCATCCCGCCGGAAACCCGAAAGGTGCCCGAGCAGCCGCGGCGCCAGGCTGGCCAACTCAAAGGCGGGCGGCGCAACCAGTTGACCAAACGCCGCCTGCACGCTGGCCGGCCCCGTTAACTGCAACGTCTGCGGATTCGCCGTACCCGTCAAGGCCCCGCTGAATCCGGAGAACGTGAAGCCCAGGCTCGGCGAAGCCGTCACCTGCACCGGCCCGGCGGCGTAATATCCGGTGGCCGGGTTCACGGTGCCGCCCGTGCCTGCCGTCACCGTCAGCAGGTAGCTTGTCGTGTAAGTGGCAATGTAAGTAGCCGGACCGGAGCCGACGGTAATCGTCTGCGCCTGGGCGCCGCCGTGGGTCCAACTGGCGAACTGCTGCCGCGTGCCATTCGCCGGGGCCGGATTCAGCGCCGCCATCGGATAGCTACCCGGCAGCAGACTCAGCGACGTCCCGCCCACAATCGCCAAGCCGTTCACCTCGAGCGGCATCCCCGGCGGCTGCGTCTGGAAGGTGATCGTCTGCGCCGGTGCGGAGACGGTAAACGACTGGTTCACCGCCGGCGCCTCCAGATAGTTGCCGTTCCCCGGCTGGGTCGCTTGAATCGTGCACTGGCCCGGGTTGCCGAACGTTACCCGATTCGCCGCCACGCCGCAGCTTCCGGGCGTCAGGGAAGCGAACGAAACCGGCAGCCCCGAACTGGCCGTCGCCGTCAGCGTCCACGGCGGCTGCAGCCGCGCGAACGTGATGGTCTGCGGCAGCTTGCCGATGGTGAAGCTCTGGCTGGCCACCGCCGCAGTGTAGTTGGCATCGCCCGGCTGCCGCGCCTCCACCGTGCAGAGGCCGGCGGTCAGCAGCTGCAACAGTTGGCCGGAGACCGCGCAGACCGCCGGCGTCAGGGAGACGAAGGTTACCGGCAAGCCGGAACTCGCCGTCGCCGCCAGGGCCAGCGGCCCACCGTTCACGAGCAGATTCGGGAGCGGCGCAAAGGAGATCTCCTGCGGCGACTGCAGGATCAGAAAACTCAGTTCGGCCGTCGCCGGCTGGAAGCTCGAGTTCCCCGCCTGCGTCGCGCGGATCCGGCAGGCGCCCGCCGCCAGAAACAGAATCGTACTCCCATTCATGCGGCAAACGGTCGTGGTCAAAGCCTCGTAAGTCACCGCCAGGCCCGAACTCGCCGTCGCGTTCGCCGTCGTCGACCCAATCCGGAACGGGGTGCTGGGAATCGCCACGAACAGGATCGTCTGTTCCGCCGCACTCACCGTAGCGGACTGCGCCACTGGCGTCGCCGCCTGAAAGTTCCCGTCACCGGGCTGCCGCGCGTGCACGGTGCAGGTTCCCCCCGCGAACGCCCGCAGCTGCGTCCCTTCGGCGACGGTGCAGACCTCCGGGGTCAGGCTCACAAAGTTCACGGCCAGCCCCGAACTCGCCATGGCGGACAAGGTCGCCGGGCTCCCGCCCAGGGCCATCGCCGGCAGCGGCGGAAACGATATCGTCTGCGGCGCCTGCAGCACCGTCAGGGAGCGGAGCACGGGCGCGGCCTGGGCGAAGTTCGCATCGCCGGGCTGGCTGGCTTGCACCACACACGCTCCCCCGCCGGTGAAGGTCAGCACGGCGCCCGCCACCGTGCAAACCCCCGGCGTCGAGCTGGCGAAACTCACCGGCAGGCCGGAACTCGCCGTAGCGTTGAGCGTTATGGGCGCCGCGCCGAAGGTGACATTGGCGATCGCCGCAAAAGAGATCGTTTGCACGCCCAGGCTGATTTCGAACGTTCGCACCACCGCGGCCGCCGCCAGATAGTTGGCGTCGCCCGGTTGCGTCGCCTCCAGGCGGCACACCCCCACGGCCGCCAGGGTCAGGGTGGTCCCGTTCAGGGAGCAGACGGCCGGGGTCTGCGTCGCCAGGCTCACCGGCAACCCAGACGTGGAGGAGGCCGACAGCGTCAACGTCCCCGTCGAAAGCGCTTGGTTGGGAATCGCTCCGAACGTGATCGACTGCGTCGCCCGGGTGATTTCAAAACTCTGCGCCACGCTGGCCGCAGCCAGGAAATTGCCGTTCCCCGGCTGCGTGGCCCGCACCGGACAGCTCCCGGCCCGGAGGAAAGTGACGTTCGCGCCCTGCACCGTACAAACCTGCGGCGCTTCGCTTGCAAACTCGACGGTCAGCCCCGAGGTCGCCGAAGCCAGCAGCCGGGTGGAACCCGCGCTCAGCGGAAGCGAGCTAACCGCCGGGAACGAGATCGTCTGCGTCGCCCGCGCGACCGTGAACGTCCGGACCACTTCGGCCGCCGCGGCGAACACCGCATTCCCCGGCTGATTCGCCGAAACCGTACACTGCCCCGCGCCCAGCAACTGCAGGGCGCCGCCGCTCATCGCGCACACCCCGGCCGGCGTGGCGGCCAGCGCCACCGGCAACCCGGAGGTCGCACTGGCCGTCACGCTCACCGGCCCCGCGCCGAACACCTGATTGGAGATCGCGCCGAGGCTTACCGTTTGCGTCGCCAGCGTGATGGCAAACTCCTGCGTCACTGCCGCCGCCGGCGCGAAAGTCGAGTTCCCGGCCTGAGTCGCTCGCAGTGTGCAGGTTCCCACCGCCAGTAGCGTCGCCGTGGCCGCCGCCACACTGCACTGCGCCGGGGTCAACGTCGCCAGGGTCACCGGCAGGCCGGAACTGGCCGTGGCCGTCAGCGGCACCGTGGGGCTTGCTAAGGTCTGGCCCCCGATGGGCGCAAAGGTGATCGTCTGCGCACTCTGGAGCAGTTGGAAGCTCCGGATGACGTCCGGCGCGGCCGTAATCGGAGCCGCCCCGGCTTGCGAGGCGCGGATGCTGCACTGGCCGGTCGTCAGAGGCGTCACCGTCGTTCCGCTCACGCCGCAAACCTGGGGCGTGGCGGTCTGAAACGTGACGGGTAAACCGGAACTGGCCGTGGCCGAAACGGTGAACGAACCGGTCTCGAGCGCCCGGTCCGGCAGGGGATCAAATTGGATCGTCTGGTTGCCCTGGGTGATAGCGAACTCCTGCGCCACCGGCGCCGCCGCGGCGAAGTTCGCGTTCCCGGCCTGCGTCGCCGTCACGGTGCAGGTCCCCGTCCCCACGAGCGTGACCAACGTTCCGCTGACGGTGCAGACCCCGGCCGGGGCCGCCGAAAAATTCACCGGCAAGCCGGAGGTCGCCGTCGCCGCTACGCTCAGCGAACCCGCGCTCAACAGCTGCCCACTCAACGGCGCAAACTGGATGGTTTGGGCTCCCGGCGTGTTCGTCAGCGCAAAGCTCGCGGTCCCCGTCATCCCGGTGACGCTCGCCGTCACGACGTATGGGCCCCCCGCCAGGTTGTTCGCCCGAAACGCCTCCGCGGTCGCCACGCCGTTCGCGCCGGTCGTGGCCGTAGTTGCCGTCGACCCATTCAGAAACGTTCCGCTAGGCCCGGAGGAGGGCGCCGTGAACAGCACCACAATCCCGCTCACCCCAGCGCCCGTCGTGTCCCGCACCGTCGCCGCCAGCGGCGCCGCAAACGGTGACTGCGTTGCCGCCGACTGGCCACCGCCCGAGTTCGCAACGATACTGGCCGGGGCCGGCCGCACCGCCGCCGGGGCCGCGGCCGTTGCGTTCAACGCCACGTTCCCCCCGCTCACCGTCGCCTGATTCGTCACCGAAGTCGGGGTCACCAGCGGGACATTCATGGCCACCAGAATCGGCGGATACGACTCGCCGGGGCTGAGCGCATCCTGCCGTGTGCAAGTTACCCCTCCCGCCGGGCAGGACCAGCCGGTTCCCGACATCGAGGTCACGGTCAGGGTGGCCGGAGGTAACTCCGTTACCGTCGCGAGGCCGGCGGTCGCGGTGCCGCCGAAGTTACTCACGGTCACCGTGTAGAACGCCGGCTGCCCCTGCGTGAGCGGGCCGTTGGCCGTCTTGGTGATGCCCCAGCGGGCCTCCTGGCTCCGCACGTCGAAAGCCATATCCATGTAAGTTCCGCACGATGGCGATGTCGTGAAGTTATATACGCCAATCGGCAATCCCCCCACCACCGATAAATCGGCGGCCGTTAAGGTCACTCGTAATTGGGTCGAACTCAAGTAAGTCGTCGTCCGCACCGAGTTATCCACCATAACCCGGCTGCCGGGAGTAAATCCGCTGCCGTTCACCGTCACCACCTGGCTCGCCGTGCCCCGAATCGCCGAGCTCGGCGACAGCCCGAAGACCGCCAGCGGCACGTTGGTCGTGTTGAACCCCGCGGTCACCACAAACTGATCCCGGATCAGCAGCGTCGACGGATTCGCCGTCCCGGTCAGATCGCCGGACCATCCCGTGAAGAGCCAGCCGTTGGCGGCCGTCACGGCAAACGGCACCGTCAATCCGTCCGCGTAGAACCCATCCGCCACCGGCGGCGTCGCCGGGGTGGCTGCGCAGGCCGGCGCCAACTGCGAACTGCCCCGGTAGTGGGGCGTGAAATCGGCCACCCAGTTCACCGGCGTCGCCGGCAGACTGGAGATCACCGGATTGCCCGTCGTCCAGCCACTAAAGATGTACCGCACGTTCGGCGTCTCCGGCGACTGCGGCGTGGACGCCGCCAGCGCATGGCTGCTGCCCGGGGTCCACCCGTCCTGCGCGCTGAAGTTCTGCGGCGCCAGATGGGTCACCCCATCCACCTGCACCGCCAGAGGCGGATTGGCGAGCGACGTCCCGATCTGATACAACGCCGGATCCGTCGTGAAGTCGGCCTGAATCGTCCACGGGTGCGCCCAGATCAGAATCTCTTTCGGCGTCTGCCCCTGCGGAAACGGCTCCGTCCCGCCCCAGCGCCGGAAGCGGCTACCGCCGCCGGGCAGCGGCGTCGCCGTGACCATCGAGTTGTGCACCGCGAACGTCTGCCCCTCGATGTTCGTCAGCGCGGGCGCAAACTGTACGGTGCCCGCGCCGTTCACCGTTACGTTCACCCGGCTGTACCGGACGTAACTCGCCTGATACACCGTCACGGCCGGCCGGTTCGAGGGCGAAGTCAGCGAGCCGGTTCCCGGCGTCACCGTAATGGTGTGCGTTTGCGGCAACCCGTCGTTCCAGTTGCCGAACTGGTAGCGCGCGCCATCGTTCTCGGCCCGGGACTGAAAGCCGCTCGGCACCGTCAGCGTATGCTGGCTGCCCAGCGCCCAAGTGAACGACTGCGGCGACGTGTAGGTTACGCCATCCACCACGAGGGGCAACCCGACCGGATGCGACGTCACGGTCACTTGTTCGGCCGTGAAGCCGTACAGCCGGCGGAGCTGATCCGCATCGCCGGCCGAATACTCCACCGCTTCGCCGAACGGAATTCCCGGCGTTACCGAGCTCAGCACCGGCCGCCGGTTCTTCGACGAACTCAACGGATGATAGTGCATCAGGGACGCATAGTCGTACAACCCCACCGGCGCGGCGTTGCTCACCGGCGGCGCGAAATTGGCCGCCAGATGGGGCTTGTCCGCGTTCGCCGCCAGCAGGTTCACCCAGCCTGCCGCGTCCCGGCGCTGATGCTCATGGTGCAAACCCAACACATGCCCCATCTCATGCAGCAATCCCGCGGTGCTGCAGGCAATCGAGCCGGTAATCTTCTGCTCACCGCCCGTCCGCCCGACGTTGGCCTGGCAGGCCCGGCTCAGGTCCGCCGGGTCGAGCGCGAAATCGACATAAGCCGCCTCGGTCGCCCGCGGCACCCATTGGATCTGACCGGTAAACCGCTGGTTGAACGCGGCAATCGCCGCTGCGGCGCCGCCGCCGGACGACAAGGTATACGGAATCCGCACCGTGTTGGTCACGCTGTCGCGGGGCCACAAGCTGCCCGCGAACTGAACCGCCACGCCGGCCCGCTCCCGCTCCGCCTTACCCGCCGCCCGGGCCACCGGCTCGGCGCGATAGTTCGCCATCACCCCGACAAAGACCGAAGCCGCTTCGCCGTCCGACAGAACAATCCCGGTATACCCCGGCGCCACGCCCAGCACCCCGGTCGAAAAGCGGCCGTCCTCTACCGTCACCTCGCCCCGGCCGCCCCGGCTATCACTCCACCAAAGCCGCCGGGCCGACGTCTCCCCGGCCAAAGTCACCGCCGGACCGTCCACCGTCAGGAGCCCTTCGCGCGGAAGCCCGGCCACGCGAATCTCGGCAGCCGGCAGAACCCAGACCGTGGCCAGTAGGAACCAAGTGAAGAGCAGGTGGCGCAATCTAATCCTGTATGTGGATTAGTGCGCTTGCGCCACCAAAACTCTCACCAACCGAACTACGCCGTGCGAAGAAACTGCTTTAACTCGCGCATCGCCTGCCGCGTCCGGTGGGCGTTCTCAATAAAGCTGAAGCGCACGTGGCCTTCCCCGAGCGGGCCAAAGCCAATGCCGGGGCTCACGGCGATCAGCGCCTTCTCCATCAGAAGCTTCGCGAATTCGAGCGAACCCATCGGCCGGAACTTCTCGGGAATCGGCGCCCACAGGAACATACTCCCCTGCGGCTTCGCGCACGGCCACCCGGCCGCCGCCATGCCTTCGAGCAACACGTCCCGGCGCTCCTGATACATGTCCCGGATCTCGGTCGTGTTCTTCTCGCACTCGCGCAGGGCGATGATACTGGCAATCTGAATCGGCTGGAACGTGCCGTAATCGAGATAGCTCTTGATGCGGCTCAACGCGTAGATCATCCGCTGATTGCCCAGGCAGAAGCCGACGCGCCAGCCGGCCATGTTATAGCTCTTCGACATCGAGAAGATCTCGACGGCCAGATCCTTCGCCCCCGGAACCTCGAGAATGCTCGGCGGCTTGTAGCCGTCGAAACCTAAGTCGGCATAGGCGAAATCGTGCACGATCAACGAACCGTTCACCTGCGCCATCCGCACCACTTCCTTCATGAAGTTCAAATCGACACAGGTCGTTGTCGGATTGTGCGGGAAGCTGATCAGAATCACCTTCGGCTTCTTCGGCCCCTTATAGACATCCTCTAATCCCTGCAGGAAAGTCGCCGGGTCCGGCATCGGCAGCATGCAGGCCTCGCCCTCGGCCATGATGACGCCATACTGGTGGATCGGGTAAGCAGGGTTGGGAGACACCACGACATCGCCCGGGGCAATAATCGCGAACAAAAGGTGCGCCAGCGCGTCCTTGGCGCCGATGGTGACGATCGCTTCCTTCTCCGAATCGAGCTCCACGCCGTAGTTCCGCTGGTAGCGCTTCACGATCTCCTGCCGGAGGTGCGGAATCCCGCGCGACATCGAATACCGGTGATTTTTGGCCTGCTGGGCGGCCTCGCAAAGCTTATCGATGACGGCCTGCGGTGTCGCGCCGTCCGGGTTCCCCATACCGAAATCGACCACATCTTTTCCGGCTGCTCGCATCTTAGCCTTCATCTCGTTGATGACGGCGAAGACATACGGAGGCAACTTCGCGATGCGATAAAACTGATCGGTATCAGACATAACTATAAATCCTTTGAAAGTTGGGAGAAAAAAGAAAGAAAGAGAGAACGAGCGAGCGAGGCGCGGGGAAGGAAGTAACCGCCTTACGCGGTTACTTCCTCGGTTGCGAGTGCTTCTTTGTATTTGCACTCGGCGTTCGGACATTGGGCGAATGCCCCGGATTTGAGGAACTTCTCAATGAGGTAGGGGTTGTTGCACTCCGGGCACGCCTTGGCGACGGGTTTGCCCCACGCCACAAAGTCGCACTCGGGATAACGGTTACAGCCATAGAAGGTTTTGCCCTTCTTCGAACGGCGCTCGATAATATCACCCGTCGAACAGGTGGGGCACTTCACGCCCACCGTCTTCTGCTTGACGTACTTACACGTCGGGTAACTCGAACAGGCCACGAACTCGCCAAAGCGGCCAAACTTCTTCACGAGGTTCTTGCCGCAGGTCGGGCAGGGCTCGTCGAGCGGGACATCCGCCTGCTTCGCCGCCTGGCCCAACTGCTTGGTGGTCTTGCAATCGGGGTAACCGGAACAGGCGTAGAACTGGCCGAAACGGCCCTTCTTGAGCACCATCGGGCGGCCGCAGTTCGGGCAGTACTCCTCCTCGCCCTGCTCGCCCATCTCCTCCGGCTGCGCCGAAGGAAGCTCGCGCGTGTTCGAACACTCGGGGTAGCCGGTACAGGCGATAAAGCTCCCGTGCCGTCCCCACTTGATCACCATCGGCTTGCTGCACTTCTCGCAGATGAAGTCGGTCGGCTTCTCCATCCGCTTGATGTCGGTCATCTGGGTGGCCGCGCGCTCCAGGTCCACGGCGAAGCGCTCATAGAACGAGCCCATCGCGTGCCGCCAGTCCACCTTGCCGTCTTCGATCTCGTCGAGCTCCTCTTCCATCCGCGCCGTATAGCGAATATCGAAGATGTCGCCGAAGGACTCGGTCAACAGATCCGTCACCACCGTACCGAGTTCGGTCGGATAGAACTTGCCGCCTTCCTTCTTGACGTACTCCCGCTCCTGAATCGTCGACAGGATGGAGGCGTACGTGGACGGCCGGCCCACGCCCTTGGCTTCGAGCTCCTTGACGAGCGTCGCTTCGTTGAACCGGGGCGGCGGCTCCGTGAAATGCTGTTCGGAGTCGAGCGACTTCAGCTTCAGCTCCTCGCCCTGGGTCACCAGGGGGAGCTTCTGCTTCAACTCGTCGTCGTCTTCGTCCTTAACGTCCTTGCCTTCCTCGTAAACCGCCAGGAAGCCGTCGAACTTCGGCACCGAGCCCGTCGCCCGGAACAGGTATTCCGTCTTCGACTTGCCCTTGGCCACCACGTCGATCGTCGTCTGATCGAAGACCGCGCTCGTCATCTGCGAAGCGACAAAACGCATCCAGATCAGCCGATACATCTTTAACTCGTCTTCCTGCAGGAACGGCGCCACGGACTCCGGCGTCCGCATGGCCGCCGTCGGCCGGATGGCTTCGTGGGCGTCCTGGGCGTCCTTCTTTCCCTTGTACAGGTTCGGCTTCTCCGGCAGATAGGCCGCGCCGTAGCGGTCGCCGATGAACTGCCGCACTTCGCCCAACGCGTCATCGGACACGCGGACCGAGTCGGTACGCATGTAGGTGATCAGACCGATCGACCCTTCGGCGCCCAACTCCACGCCTTCGTACAGCCGCTGCGCGATCATCATCGACCGCTTCACGGAAAACCGCAGCTTCCGGGCCGCTTCCTGCTGCAACGTCGAGGTGATGAACGGCGGCACCGGGTTCCGGCGCTTCTCCTTCGTTCCCACCGACTGCACCAGGTACGGCCGGTCCTGCAGATCCTTCACGATCCCCGAGGCCCGCTCTTCATTCGGAATGGCCTGATTCTCGCCGTCGATCTTCGCCAGACGCGCCTTCAGCACCGGCGCCTTCTTGGCGTTCAGGGCGACGTCAATCGTCCAGTACTCTTCCTGTAAGAAGGCCTGGATCTCGCGCTCCCGGTCCACGATCAGCCGCAAAGCCACCGTCTGCACACGCCCGGCCGAAAGGCCCCGGCGCACCTTGTCCCAAAGCAATGGCGAAATCTTGTAGCCGACCAGCCTGTCGAGCACGCGGCGCGCCTGCTGGGCGTCCACCAGGTTCGTATTCACCTGCAGCGGATTGTCGAACGCCTTTCGAACGGCCGTCGCGGTGATCTCGTTAAACATCACCCGGAAGATCTTCGGCCCTTTGGCGCTATTCTTCGACGCCAGCTCTTCCTGCAAGTGGTAGCAGATCGCTTCGCCTTCCCGATCCGGGTCGGCCGCGAGATAGATGGATTCGACACCCTTGGCGGCGGCGCGAAGTTCGCCGATCAGCTTCTTCTTGCCTTCAATGACTTCGTAGGTCGGTTCAAAGCCGCGATCGACGTCGACAGCCAGGTCGCTCTTCGGCAGGTCTTTAATATGACCGAGCGAAGCCTTGACCACGAACTGATTGCCAAGGTATTTTCCGATGGTTTTCGCCTTCGCCGGAGATTCGACGATGACGAGGGATTTGGACATATGGATTTTTACTCTTCGGGCGGATAGCCCAGATTACCAGACTTTTACGAATTGTTTGCCGGGCAGCTGTTTCACCAAGCCGAGCAGCTCCAATTCAAACAGAGCCGCCACAATCTCAGACGAGGAATAGTTTTCCAGACGATCCAGCACTTCGTCAATATGGGTCGCCTTCTCGATCAGCAGGTTTTCAAGAATCGCCCGGCCGAGCGGCGCATTCGGACCCAGCGGCAAAAGCTGCTGCCCCAAGTCGCCACGTTGTTCTTTTTCAACAGTTTGCAATCGATACCGCTCGTCCGGCGGCAGCTCGCTGACAATGTCCTGGGCGTCCATCACCAGCTTGGCCCCCTGCCGGACTAAAAGATTCGGCGCCCAGCTCAACTTCGAGGTGATGTTGCCCGGCACCGCGAAAACCTCCCGCCCCTGGTCCATCGCCAGGCGCGCCGTAATGGCCGAGCCCGAGTACTGCGCCCCCTCGACGATCAGCACCCCCGAACTCATGCCGGATACGATCCGATTCCGAATCGGAAAATTCTGAGGGAAGGCCGGGGCACCCATCGGGAACTCGCTCACCAGCAGCCCCTTGGCTGCGATCTCCTCATAGAGCTTCCGGTTTTCGGACGGATAGACCATGTCGACGCCGCACCCGAACACCGCGATGGTTTTGCCGCCCGCCTGCAGCGTCCCCCGGTGCGCCGCCGTGTCGATTCCGCGCGCCATCCCGCTGATGACCCCAACGCCGAGCCCCGCCAGGTCCCCGGCCAGCTTCTCGGCGACGGCCATCCCGTACGGCGTCGGCTTCCGCGTGCCGACGACGGCCACCGTGATCGCCGAGAGCAGCGCCAGATCGCCGCGGCAGAAGAGGACCGTCGGCGGGTCCAGGATGCCCCGCAGCTTTTCGGGATAGGCCGGGTCCGTCACTGGCACCAGCTGCGAGCCGGTCGCCTTCAGCCGTTCGGCTTGCGTGGCGGCGTCTTCAAAGGTACAGCCGGATTGAATCGCCCGCGCCACGCCCGGCGAGAGGCCCGCCGCCTCCAGTTCGGTCACCGAAGCGCGGAAGAGGGCCAGGGGCGTCCGAAAGCGGTCCAGCACCGTGACGGCCTTCCGGGTGCCCAAGCCGGGGATCAGGCGAAGCGCCAACCAGTGCAGCAGTTCCTCGTCCGACAGCCGAGGGGCGAGAGTGGGAGCAGATCCTGTCATTAATGAGTGCTGTGGCGCGAGAGAGTCGGAAATCTCATACGGTTGCGATACCCTGAAGAGATATGAGCCAGCATGCCACGTTTGACGATGCCAATTTGATCCTGCGCCTGTACGAGATCCGGCGCGAGGAGCGGATGCGCGAAGCGCGGCGCTGGTACGCTCGCAATTTCGGCCCCGCCACCGTCGCCGAGTACCGCGCCATCTGCACCCCCGGCACGGACGAAGACGAGTACGTCCGCATGGTCATCAGCTACTACGAGATGGTGGCGAGCTTCATCACGCAGGGCGTCCTCAGCACGCAGCTCTATTTTGCCACCGGCGGCGAACTAGGCCTGGTCTACTCCCGCGTTGAACCCGTCCTGGCCGATCTCCGGACCGCCACCGGCCACCCCGGCATGTTCAAGAACCTCGAAATTGTCGCCAAGCAGTACGGCGAGTTCCTCGACGCCCAAGCCCCCGGCAATTGGGAAGGGTTCAAGAAGCGCACCCGCGGCATGATCATCGCGAAGTAATCCATGCGCCGGGAACCGGATTTCTTCGGCGAGGACGAAGAACTCGACCTCGTCTACATCGCCAAGCGCCTCCTCGACGCCAAAGCCCTCGAAGAGAAACTGACGGCCGCCCAAATCGATTACCTCGTCGAACCCGATGAGTACCGGGGCGGCTTCCTGTTCCAGACCGTTCGCACCGGAGCCTTCTTCTACGTCCGGGGCACGGAGGGGGACGCCGTACGCGAAAAGCTGGCCGCGATGGGCTTCAAGCCCCAGCCGGTGGTGGAATCGTAGCGTTCAGCCGGCGCTCCAGAGCCGCCATCGCCGGGGGCTTCGCCGAGGCCAGGTTGTTGACTTCGCCCGGGTCCTTCCGCAGATCGTAGAACTCGCGATGGCCGGTCTGATCGTATACGTTCAACTTGGCGTCGCGGGTCCGGATCGTCCGGATGGGATTCACCCACTTCTGTTTGGCGTAGTAGTCGGAGAAGACGGCGTCCCGCCGGTTGGGGCGGAGGAGCGATTGGCCGTCGACGGGCGCAGGCCAGCGGAGGCCCGCCGCGTCGGCCAGCGTCGGGGCGAAGTCGACTGTGGAGACGAGGTCGGTCCGCACGCCCGGACGCAGCCGGCCGGGGGCCGAGAGCACGAGCGGAATCCGCATGCACTCGTCATAGACGAAGGGCCCCTTAAACGGCAGCCCATGCTCGCCTAGCTGGTCGCCGTGGTCGGAGGTGAGCAGGATGATGGTCTTATCGAGGTCGATCGCATCGAGCACCTGCCCCAACTGCGCATCCGTTTTTTCAACGAGATCCAGGTAATAGCTGCGGTAGAGCTTCCACTGGGCCGGCGTGAAGTCCGCCGTGATCTTGCCCTGGTCCCGGTCGACGTACTCCCGCTGCTCCACCGGCTTCGCCGCCAGGTTACTTAAGTCCGTCGCCGGAAGGCGCACCTCCGGCCGGACGGTGGTCTTGGCCATCTCTCGCCGGACGGCATAGATGTCGTGGGGGTTGAGGAGCGACACCCAGGCGAGCCACGGTCCACTCCGGCCGCGGAGCCATTCGACGGCGGCCGCCGTCACCGCCGGATCCTTGCCATCGACGCGGACATCGAAACCAAAGGGCCGCAGATCTTTATCCGGCAGGCCGAGGTGCCACTTGCCGAACAAGGCCGTCTGGTAGCCTGCTTTTTGGAAGACCTGCCCCAGGTTCGGCAGAGCCGCCGAAAGGGGTTTGCCGAGGGAAGAGTCGTCGACGTTGGTCCACACGCCGGTTCGCTTGGGCATCAACCCGGTGAGGAACGAGGCCCGGGCCGCGGAGCATTGCGGGGTGGTGCAGAAGGCGTTCGCGAAGCGGACGCCGCGCGCAAGCAGGCGCTCCCGGTTGGGCAGGCGCGTCACCCCCGGCAGCAGAGCAGATTCCTGGTCCGTCATGAACACCAGCACGTTGGGGGCTGGCGGCCGGACGGCCAGAGTCTGCATCCACCGCCGGCGGGTTAGCATTAGGGGTTTGCCGGCTGGACGACGACTTCGGTCGGGTTGCGCAGCGGGAACGTGATGACGTTACTCACGTAGATGTCCTGCGCGATGGTCAACTGCGTCGCCGAGTTGGTGGGCAGGTCGGAGTTCAGTTCGAGATGGATTTCGTACAGGCCAATCGACCCCGGCCGCAGGGCGGCGTAGAGAACGTTGGCCGTCTTGCCACTCGCGAGCGAGGAGACGAACGCGCTGGGCTCGTTCAGGATCGGTCCGCGGTAGACCGCGCCGGTGACCGCCAGATTCTGCGCGAACGACTCCTTCAACCGGCCCAGACCCGTGCCGAAGACCACGATGGTCTGGCCGGGGAGCGCCGGGTTGGCCTCGGTCACGGCGGCGCCTTCGGTATTGGCGCAGCAGAGGTTGGGCGTGGTGGCCGTCAGAATGACCTGGGCCGTATCGTTGGTCTTCGTCGAATAGACGATGCCATTGCCGGCTTCCCCCGGAACGCGGGCGCGGAGCCGGATACGGGTAAACACGCCGGCGGCAAACGCTTCCACTCGTTCGTCCTTGTTGATCTCGAGGATCAACCCGTCACGCACGTCGGCCAGGCTATCCGTCTCCTTGACGGTGTACGAGTACTCGCGGCCGTCAATGATGACCGTGGCCACGTCGCCTCTCTGGATGCTGCCGTCGACAGAAACCGTGCCGGTGGCGCGCGACGAGAAGTGCTGCACGATGCCCTGGCGGGGGTCTGTACCTTCAATCGCGAACAGACCGGGGTTCTCGGAGATGATCTGTACGGCAACTGGCATCGTGGTTGTCACGGTGCCATCAGCGTGGGTGCGGCGCACGTAAGCACTGACGCTATTGCGGTCAAAGAACTCCCAGGGCATCTGCGCGTTGATGCGGTCCGGCGAAACCAGGAACAGGGGCGCCAGCTTGCCGTCGAGATACAACTCCACGTTGCCGAGCCGCGTGGGTAGAGTCTCGGCATTCTCCGGCGCCGCGACGACGCGATCGGCGAGGTTGCCGCCGAGCACCGAAACGATCGACCCGGGAGCGACACGGGCCGCATCCTGACCGCCCGTGAGAAACGCGCCAGCGGTCGTCAGGACGATCAGAGCGTCGGTGGGAGCCGTGCTCGTGGAGATTTCAATCGCGTTACCGCCTTCGCCGCCTTCCCGCGCCGTCAGCAGCAGGGTGCTGAGGTCCGGAATGACGCTCGCGGTGACGTACGGATCCGGCTTGGCGTTGATCACGTTCACGAGGTTCGTCAACAGGCTGGAGACCGTATCGGTCTTGACAATCTTGTAGACGTATCTGTTCGTGGCATCACCCTTCTTGATCGTGATGGTGATCTCGTCGTTCTCGCGGACCGTTCCCGACAGGCCAATGGTTTGCGTGGCGAACACATCGAGACTGGCGGCGTTGCGGACGGCGGTGTAGGGGATCGGTTGATCGTGGGTGGAGAAGACCATCACCCGGCGGTTGAAGGGGTCGGCGACGTAGAGGTTCGTGCCGTCAAAGGCAAGGGACATGGGCGTCCGCAACTGGTCGGTGGAGGACCGCAACAGGGGAAACGCGCTGTCCGAGGAGCGGTTGATCGACTCGCCCACCTGACCCAAAACCGTATCGGCCTTCTGGCCGTTCCGGACCGGCAGGGTGTTGTAGACGAGAATGCGGTCGTTGCCGCCGTCGGCGATAAAGAGACGCCGGCCGTCGCTCAAGGCGAACCGGGGGAACTCGATGGACGCGGCGCAGAGACGGGGGAACACATCCACACCATCGCGCTTCCCGCTAGCCGGGCAGAGCTTCGGAGTGTTGTTGGCCTCGGCGGAGGTGAAGTCCGGCTGGCCCAACACGAGATCGGCCGCCTGCGCATTCTGGGAGGGGATCGTGTTCCAGACCATGACCCGGTTGAAGCCGAGGTCGGAGACAAACAGGCGCTGGCCGTCGCTGGTCACCGAAACCGGATTCAGCAGGTTGTCGGCCTTGGGATCGATGCGGGTGACGACCAGGTCCAGTTCCACGCGGGTGGTGAAGTTGGGGGCGCCAAGGACCACGTTGGCGGCTTGATTATTCTGCGTGGGGAAGTTGTTCCAGATGAGGACCCGGTTGTTGCTGGTATCGGCCACCATCAGCCGGTTGCCCTGGATCCAGACGCCCTGGGGGCCGCGGAGACTGCTCGCCGTCGGCGGATTCGCCACGCGGTTGGTAGTGAAGTTCTCCTGACCCAGGACGAGGTCGGCCGGTTGATTGTTCTGCGTGGGGATGCGATTCCAGATCAGGACGCGGTTGTTGTCCGTGTCGGAGACCACCAGCCGCACGCCGTCGGTAGCGACCGCGTTGGGCTGGCGAAGGGAGGCGTTGGTCGGCACCAGCTTCAACTCATTCGCGGTGAAGTCCGTTTGACCCAGCACGATCGACGCGGTACCCCGGCAGGCTGGACACAATTTTCCAGGGATCTGCGGCACGGCAGCGTTCACCGGCAGGGCAATCTCCTCGGCGACGTTCCGATAGATCAGCACGCGATGGTTCGTCGGGCCCGCCCCCACGCGATTGGAGTCGGTGACGAACAGCATGTTGTTGGCAAACGCAACTCCACCGACTCCTCCCAAGGTATTTGCATTCAGGTCGGAGCTCTGCGCGGTAAACGTTTCCTGTCCAATCACAAGCCGGGCCGCTTGACCCGTAAAGAAATCGGCAGGCAGGGCAACCGCGGCGGTGGCCAGCAGGAGGGCGAAAGGCTTCATTCGGAAGAACTTCATCATCGAATACACAATCTTGCAGTATAGCAGCCGACGTAAGCCGCAGCCGTTTCGTTGCTCGAATGGCGGAAATTTACTTCCCCGTCACGATCTCGCCCCAAATCACCTGATAAACCTCGAGTTGGCCCTCGATGTTTTTGCCCGCGCGGACGAACACCATCTGGTTCACGGGCAAGTTGGCGCGGTCGGAAATCACTCCGCGCTCTAAAAACCGGGTGTCGGGGCGCATCAGGAAGGGCCGGGCGGGCGCATTGCGCGTTTTCACGAGCACAGCGTTCTCGGTGAATCCGGTCACGACACCGGAGAACGCCAGATCCCCGCGGGGCATGATGTGCTCGGTGACACTCCGGTAAACGGGACGCCGCGGGTTGGGCGGCGGGGCATTGGGTTCCACGAGCCGGACGGTGCGGGCGTAGCAACGGCGGGTGCCGTCGGGCTGCAGCCGCTGATCGACCAACACCTCCACCGGGTCCGCCGGGGTGAACGCTTCCACTGAAACGCGCACCCGTTGCGATTCAAACCACGTCCGCTCGTCGTAGCTGCAGCGGGTTTCGCGGCCCGATTCGGCGGTGAGGAGGAAGCCGCCGCGCAGGCCATTCACTTTCGGATCGGAAAGTTTCCCGCGGACGATCCCCAGCGGTAGGTCGTCTTCCGCGGCCGAAACCGGGGCGAGCAGCACCAACAGGAAGACCCAGCGCATATGCCGATGCTACACTGTTTTGCTTTGCAGGATCTTCACGCTTTGCACTCACCTGTTTCGGAATCGCTCGCCCGCGCCGGCGCCTGGTTTTTACATTCGGGGATTCAGGAGCCCAACGGCGGGGTCGCCCGCTATCACCTGTCGGCGAAGGGCCGGAATCTGCCAGTGTCGACGGAGATCACCGGCTATGCCTGCAGCACCTTCTCCTATCTCTACCGTCTGACGGGGGAGGAGGCTTACCGCGCCGCCGGCCTCCGGGCCGCCGCGTTTCTCGCCGATGTGGCCTGGCAGCCGGAGATCGCCGCGATGCCGTTTGAGGTCGGCGATCCGCTGCCTCCGGCCTACTTCTTCGACTGCGGGATTATCATCCGGGGCCTGCTGACGGTGTACCGGATGACCGGCGAGGCCCGGTGGCTCGAGCGCGCCCGCGAGATCGGCCTTTTCATGGGAAAGGCGTTCCGGGTGGAAGGCCGGTGCCATCCGATTGTCGCGCTGCCGTCGCTCGAACCGTGGCCCTATGAGAAACGCTGGTCGCGGGAGCCCGGGTGCCTGCAGTTGAAATCGGCCATGGCGTGGAATGATTTGGCGCCGTACTTCCCGGCGGACCCGTTTCTCGATTGGTACGAGGAGGCGCTCGCCGAGGCGCTGGCTACCTGGGAGAGCTTCCTGCCCGGCGATCCCGATCCGCTGCGGGTGATGGACCGGCTCCACGCCCACTGCTACTTTCTCGAAGGGATGCAGCCGAGAAAAGAGCGCCCGGAGGTTCGGGCGACGCTGCGCGCCGCGATCGACCGGACGAGTCACTACCTTCGGGAGATCTCGCCCCGCTTTGAACGGAGCGACGTCTGCGCTCAACTGCTGCGGGCTCGGCTCTACACGGGTGACGTGAACGTGGCCTTGGCCGCGGACGAGGCGGCCCGCTGCGGGACCCACCAGGTGTTTGGTCCCGAGCCGATGAAAAACGGCGGCTTCTGTTTTGGCCGCCGGGACGGGCAACCGATGCCCTTTATGAATCCGGTCTCGACCGCGTTCTGCCTGCAGGCTCTCGAACAGTGGCGGCAGTTTGTAGCGGGCGAGTTCCGAGGCGACATCGCGGAACTGATTTGAAACGGCAGTGCAAGGTCGCCTTCGCCACCGGGTCCGAGGATCTCATCCCGACGCTCCTCGAAGAGATGGCGAAGTTGCCCGGCGAGTTGCCGATCGTCGTCGTCAGCGAATTCCCTCCCCCGGCCGGCCGGTGGATTCCGTGGAACCCGGCCCGTTCGTTCGCGGATAACTATGAGCGGCTGCTGGCCGACCTCGGCGAGGAGGAGGTGGCCTTCGCAGGGATCATCCTGCAGCCGAACATGCCCTATTGGGCGATGCGCTGGGCGGCGCTGCGGGCGTTTGGGCTGCGGGTCGTCTTCTACAACGACAACCTGGACCACTTCATGCTCCGGCCGCGTTCGCTGCCGGTGATTGCGCGGCACTTCTGGTGGCAGACGAAGAATCTGGTCCGGTGGGAGACGCGGCCGGGCGGCACGCTCTATACCTGGGCCTGGCGGCTGTTTCATCCGCGGTCGCTGCGGCGGCCGGTGCACTACGCCCTCGGGCGCTGGGCCGGGAGGCTGGCTTCGGGCACGGCGCCGGCGCCGGTGCTGCCGCCGGCGCTGCCGCCGGGGCTTTCCGTCGTGATCCCGACCCGGAACGGCCGGGACCTGCTCGAACGGCTTTGGCCGAGCTTGGCGCTGCCGGCCGGGGCGGAGGTGATCCTGGTGGACAACGGGAGCACCGACGGAACGGCGGCGGCGTTTCCGGAGGCGAAGGTGATTGTCTCGGCCGAACCGCTTTCGTTTGCGGCGGCCGTGAACCGGGGGATTGCCGCGGCGCAGTACTCGCATGTCTGTCTGCTGAACAACGACATGGTGCTGGAGCCGGGGTTCTTCGCGGCGCTGCGGGCGGCTTTCGACCAGGTTCCGGATCTGTTCGCGGCCACGGCGCAGATCTTCTTCCCGGAGGGCCAGCGCAGGGAAGAGACCGGCAAGGCGATGTACTACCCGGCGGCGAAGGACCATCTGCCGCTGCGCTGCGTCGAGCCCTTCGCGGGCGAGGACCGGACCTGGGTGCTGTACGGCTCCGGCGGCTGCACGCTATACGATACGGCGAAGCTGCGGGCGCTGGGCGGCTTCAACGAGACGTTCGTGCCGGCGTATGTCGAGGACCTGGACGTCGGCTACCGGGGCTGGCTGCAAGGTTGGCCGTCGGTGTTTGTCGCCGGAGCACGGGTGCTGCATCTGCACCGGTCCACCACGTCGAAGGTCTTCTCGCCGTTCGAGTTAGCTTGCGCCGTCGAACGGAACTATCTGCGCTTCGTGGCCACGGGCACGGGGCCGCACTTCCGGGTGCTGTGGGAGCAGGCGCTGGCGCAGTTGAACCATCAGGCGGCCAAGCAGGAGCCGGTGCGGAGCGCCGAGGTCGTATTGGCCGAAGCCTGGAAACTCGCTTTGACGAAACGAAGCCCACAGCGGGCGGCGGTGGCGGAGCCGGAGATTCTGGCGCTGAATCAGGGCACGGTGGCCGTCTTCCCCGGCGAGCGTTTTAACGAAACGAAGCCAATGGTTACCGTGGTAACGCCGTACCTGCCGTTTCCGCTGTCGCACGGCGGGGCGGTGCGAATGTTTAACCTGATGCGGGAGGCTACGAAGACCCACAATCAGGTGCTGCTGGCATTCGTCGAGGAGTTGGCGCCGCCTCCGCCGGAGCTGCTCGCCCTGTGCGCCGAGGTGGTGCTGGTGCAGCGGAAGGGGTCGCATCTGAACACGAGCCCGGAGCGGCCGGACGTGGTGGAGGACTTTGACCGGGCGGACTTCCGGGCGGCGCTGCGGTGGTCGATTCGCAAATGGTCTCCTATTATCGTTCAGTTGGAGTTCACGCAGATGGGACTCTACGCGCCGGACTGCCGGCCGGCGAAGACCGTGCTGGTGGAGCACGACATTACGCTCGACCTCTATGAGCAGTTGCTCGAGCACAAGGACGACTGGGAGACCCGGCGGCAGCACCGGCTTTGGGTTCGTTTCGAAAAACGGCTGTGGGGCGAGGTGGACGCGATCGCGGTGATGAGCGAGAAAGACCGGGAGCGGATTGGCCGCGAGAACGCGATCGTCATCCGGAACGGGGTGGACCTCGAACGGTTCCGGCCGGTGGAGGGCGCGCCGGAGCCGCGGCGGTTGCTGTTTCTGGGCTCGTTCGCGCACCTGCCGAACCTGCTGGCGCTGGACTTCTTTCTCGCCGAGGTGTGGCCGCGGCTCGAGAACGTCACGCTGCATATCATCGCCGGAAAGAACCATGAACGATATCTCGACGGGCGGGACTTTAGCCGGCCGGGGATTGAGCTCGAAGGGTTCGTCTCCGATGTGCGTGGGGCGTATGGCCGGGCCACGGTGGTCCTGGCGCCGCTGGTGGCATCAGCGGGAACCAACATCAAGGTGATGGAAGCGATGGCGATGCGGAAGGCGATTGTAGCGACGCCGGCGGGAATCAACGGGCTCGATTTAACCGATGGCGAGGACGTGCTGATCGCGCGGACCGGGGCGGAGATGGCGGCGGCGATCGACTCGCTGCTCGACGATCCGGCGCGCCGCGAGGCGATTGAAGCCGCGGCCCGCCGCACGGCCGAGGAGCGCTACGGCTGGGACCGCATCGGCGCCGAGCAGGCGGCGATGTACCATACACTGAGAGATTCCTATGTCGCAAAAACTGTCTGACATCGGCTTGGTTGGCTTGGCGGTAATGGGCCAGAACCTTGCCTTGAACATTGCCGATCACGGCTTCCAGATTTCGGTCTATAACCGGACCACGGAGACGATGGAGAAGTTCGTCGCCGAAAACCCGAACACGCCGGGCGGCGTGGTGGGCGAGGCTACGCTCGAAGGGTTTGTGGCTTCGCTCTCGAAGCCCCGCAAGATTATCATCCTGGTGAAGGCGGGTAAGCCCACCGACGCCGTCATCAGTTCGCTTGAGCCGTTGCTCGAGCAGGGCGACATCATCATCGACGGCGGCAACGCGCTGTGGACGGACACGATCCGCCGTGAGAAAGAGCTTTCGGCCAAGGGCCTGCGCTTTGTCGGCTCCGGCGTTTCGGGCGGCGAAGAGGGCGCGCGGTTCGGCCCGTCGCTGATGCCGGGCGGCGATCCTTCGAGCTTCGAGGAGATCAAGCCGATTTGGGACGCGATTGCGGCCAAAGTGGACGCCGAGACGGGCAAGCCGTTGATGGGCGCGACGCCGGGTAACCCGGTGGTGGGTGGGGTGCCGTGCACCACCTACATCGGCCCGAACGGCGCCGGCCACTACGTGAAGATGGTGCACAACGGCATCGAGTACGGCGATATGCAGATGATCTGCGAGGCCTACGCGATTCTGACGCAGTTGGGCGGGTTGACCCCGGCCGAGTGCAGCCAGGTGTTCGCCGAATGGAACAAGGGCGTGCTCGACAGCTTCCTGATCGAGATTACGGCTGACATTCTGCAGCAGAAGGACCCGATGACGGGCGGCCCGTTTGTCGACATCGTGCTCGATACGGCCGGGCAGAAGGGTACGGGCAAGTGGACGAGCGTGAACGCGCTCGACATGGGCGTGCCGGCGCCGACGGTGGCCGAGGCGGTGTTTGCGCGGTGCCTCTCCGCGGTGAAGGAAGAGCGCGTGGCGGCTTCGGCCACGTTGCAGGGCCCGAACAAGGTCTATTCGGGCGACCGGAATCAGCTGATCCACATGGTCCACGATGCGCTGTACCTTTCGAAGATCTGCTCCTACGCGCAGGGTTTCCAACTGATGCGGACGGCGCAGGCCGAGTACAACTGGACGCTGAACTTTGGCGAGATTGCGAAGATCTGGCGCGGCGGCTGCATCATCCGCGCAGGCTTCCTGCAGAAGATCACGGAAGCCTTTACGCTCAACCCGGAACTGGCGAACCTGTTGCTCGATCCCTACTTCAGCGCCGAGGTGCATCGCTGCCAGTCCAACTGGCGGACAGTGATTGCCCTGGCGGCCGGCCATGGCATTAGCGCGCCGACGTTCTTCTCGGCGCTCTCCTACTACGACGGTTACCGTTCGGCGCGGCTGCCGGCCAACCTGCTGCAGGCGCAGCGAGACTACTTCGGCGCCCACACCTACGAGCGGACGGACTTCCCGCGCGGCAAGTTCTTCCACCTCGATTGGCCGGAGCCGGGCCGTCCGCAACTCGAAGTATGACGCTCGCGGCCTACGCCAGCTTCTACCGCGACCATCTGACCAACGCCGTGCTCCCGTTCTGGCTGAACCACACGCCGGACCGGGAGCACGGCGGTTACTTTTCCTGCGTCGACCGGCAGGGCCAGGTGTACGATCCGCGGAAGTACGTCTGGATGCAGGGCCGGGCCGTCTGGATGTTTCAAACGCTCTATAGCACTTTCGACGCGCGGCCGGAGTATGCGGATTTTGCGGCGAATGTGTTCCGGTTCGTCGACCGGTTTGCGCGGCGGAACGAGCCGCGCGTGTGGTTTTCGCTGGGGCGGGACGGCGCGCCGGGGTACTTTCAGCGGAAGCCGTATTCGGCGGTGTTCGTGGCCTTGGCGTGTATTTCGCAGGGACGGGTGGCGGAGGCGCGGGAGCTGTTCTGGCGGATTGACGGCTGGATCAAAGACCCCACGGTGCTGGGCCGGCCGGCGGGTCCGGTGTCGCAATTGGCCGACATCATGGTGCTGGCGCTGCTGGCGATGGAGCTGTTGGCCGTCGAGGAGGATCCGCGCTACCGGCTGAAGATCGCCGAGTGCCAGGAGGCGGTTTGGGCGCACTACGACGCGGCCAACTGGCTGCTGCTCGAAAACGTCGCCTCGCGAGATCTGCCGGAGGGCCGGATGGTGTGTCCGGGGAGTATTCTCGAGGTCGCCTGGTTCCTGTTGCACACGATTGAGCGGGTGCCGAACGCGGAGCTTGAAGGGATGCTGCTGCGGTGCATCCTGGGGGCGCTCGAGTTCGGGTGGGACGGCGAGTACGGCGGCCTCTACTACTTCATGGATTTCGACGGACGCCCGCGGCCGGAGCTGGAAGCGAATATGAAGCTGTGGTGGCCGCACACGGAAGCGCTCTACGCGCTCGTGCTGGCGTACACGCGGACGGGCGATGAGCGGTACAAACGCTGGCTGGACCGCGTGCACGAGTATACGTTTTCGACGTTCCCCGATTCGAAGTATGGCGAATGGTTTGGCTACTGCGACCGGAGCGGGCGCGTGGCGACGGAGATGAAGGGCGGCGCGTACAAGTGCTGCTTCCACGTGCCGCGGGCATTGCTCTATAGCATTCGGGCGATCGAACGGGCGGCTAGCGAACGAGCGTAAGGGCGTGCGCGAGGCCGTCGCGAATCTTGCCGAGGCGCGGCAGGAGCCCGTCGGTCTGGCAGGTGGTTTTGCGGTCGGCGTAGAGGATGCCGGCCAGTTGGCGATTGACGACGACGGGTAGCACGGCGAAGACGGCCGGTTGGACGGCTTTGACGAAGGGCGACTCGCGGAAGCGGCCGTCGGTGAGCAGGTCGACGAGCAGGTCCTGCTTCATGACGACGGCGAGCGAGAGCGGGGGCCGTTTGGGGAAGGCGACCGAGGAGGAGAAGAGCTTGCGGGCGGCGGCGGCGTCCATGCCGAGCACGCCGGTGGCCTCCATGTTTTCGAGCGACCGGCTGACTTCGCAGAAGACGGCGCGATCGAACATGTTGGTATCGAGAACGGCTTCGAGCGCGAGCGCCACGGCGCTTTGGCGGTCCACGCCGCCGTCGGCGCGGCCGAGCATCTCTTCGAGCGGCTCTTTCACCTTGCGGTCGTTGGCTTGGAGCCGGTCGGCGCGGACACCCAGGTGGCGGAGGTTATCCTTGGCCTCATCCATGGCCCGTTCCATGAGTTTCGGCACCTGGGCGAGCGTGAGGCCGAAAACGCCGCCGTAGGTGTTCACCCAGTGGTCGAGGAGCTTCTGTTTTTCGGCCTCATCGCAGCGCTGGGAGGCGCCGACGACAATGTTGCCGAGCTTCGCGGCCAGGGCGATGCGGCTTTCGGGATCTTCGGCGGCCTGGGCCTTGAGCACTTCGGGCTCGACGACGACAGCCATTTGGGGGGCGCCGTGGAGGCCGAAGCTGGCGAGGACGCCCTTGCCGACTTCGTCAAAGGTGAAGGTGGTCTCTTTGCGGCACTCCACCTTTTCGGCCAGGAGCTTGCCTTCGCAGGCAGCCATGATCTTGGCGTACTGTTCGGGGCGATGGTAGGCGAAGACGATTTCGCCGACGTTGGCGAGCATGCCGGCGAGGTAGGCCTCTTCGGAGAGGCGGCCGTCGGTCTTCGTGGTGAGTTGCTTCGAGACGTTGGCCGAGAGCAGCGAGTACGTGACGAGTTCCACGATGCCGGGCGACTTCTTGGCGTAGTGTTCGAGGAAGCGGGAGCTGGCGGCGATGTGGACGAGAGCGTCGAGGCCGAGCAGCGAGGCGGCATGGGAGACGCTGAGGACGGGCCGGCCGGAGCGATTGTAGAGAGCGGAGTTGGCCGTGCGGAGAATCCGCAGAGTCAAGGCGACATCGCGCTGAATGGTGCTGGCGAACTTCTGGATGGTTGCGTTCAGGTCGCTCGAGAGAGCGAGAATCGCGCGCACATGTTCGGCGCAAGCCGGAAAGTCGGGGTCGCTGCGGACCTGCTGTAGAAACACCTCGAGCGGTGTAATTCCTGACTTCGCGCTGTCCTTATCCACTGGCGTCCAGGGTATCATGAAAGGTTGCCGCCTCCGTTACTGCTTTTTGATATCGATGGGACGCTTGTACGCCGGGCCGGGCCGTTGCACCGCGAGGTGCTTGAAGAAGCGGCGCGCGCCGTGACGGGCATCGCCTCGGCCACGACGGCAAACATTCCGACGCAGGGGATGCTGGACGGACAGATTTTGACGCTGATGCTGCGCGAGGGGGGCCTTTCGCTCGCGGCGATCCGGCGGGCGCTGCCGGCGATGATGGAGATGGCGCAGGACCTATATGTTGACCGCTGCCCGGACCTGACGAAGAAGGTGTGTCCCGGTGCGCGGGGGCTGCTATCCCGGTTGGCGCGGAAGCAGGTGCGGACAGGGTTGGTAACCGGGAACCTGTCGCGCATCGGCTGGCGGAAGATGGAGCGGGCGGGGTTGCGGCAGTACTTGCAGTTTGGGGCGTTCGCCGAGCAGGCGGACGAGCGGCGGAAGCTGGTGGCCCATGCGCTGCGGACGGCGCGGCGCGAGGGCTGGATTGCGCGGGGTTCCGTGGTGGCGTTGGTGGGCGACCACGAGAACGATATCCTGGCGGCGCAGGCCAACGGGATTCCGGTAGTTTCCGTGGCGACCGGCGTTTCTCCCGCCGCCGATTTGGCCAAGCTGCAACCCGATTATTTGATTGATGACCTTCGAAGTTTTCCCTGGCAGGATTTGTCCCTTTGAGCAAGAGTGAATCGCAGTCGCTGGCCGTAAAGCGGGCCCAAGTCGAGTTCCATAATTTTGCCTCCCTCGGCGAGCCGGAGCGGGCCAAGCGGGTCTACCACGAGGAGAACGTGCGGCGGGGCGCGATCCTGCGTCATCATGCGGCCTTCATTGGTTCGATGACGCCGTTTGTCGAGATCGGCGCGAACGCGGGCCACTCGTCGTACATGCTCTGCAACGAGTTTGGGCAGGACGGATTTGCGCTGGACATTTCGGCCGATTCGCTGCGGCACGGCATTGCGCTGATGGACGAGTGGGGGCTTGAGAAGGCGCCGGTGCGGATTGCGGGCGATGCGCTGAACCTGCCGTTTCAGGACAACTCGTTGCGGGCGGTGATCGCCTACCAGATGCTGTCGCAGTTTCAGGATATTGAAGCGGTGTTTGTGGAGGCCAAGCGAGTGCTGGCGCCGGGCGGCACGTTCATCTTCGCCGAGGAGCCGATGCGGCGGAAGCTATCGCTGCGGCTCTATCGCTGCCCGTACTACGACACGATGAAGTGGTGGGAGCGGAAGCTGTACGACTGGGGGCTGCTGGGCTTCTTTGTGCAGGACGTGATTGGCGCGGCGCAGGAGGAGGGCTTCGGCATCCGGCAGAACCACCGGCTGGAGCTGCGGGACTGGCACGCGCTGATGGTGAAGCACTTCGAAGATATGGAGTTCCGGCTGTTTCTGCCGCAGCGCGGATGGGGCGAGAAGCTGACGCGCTGGATTGGACAGCGGATCGACAAGGCGGGGTCGGACTGGGTGCCGGCGCGGCTGCTGGGCGGGACGCTGGCGGCGATGTGCCGGAAGTATGGCGAGGCGGAGGTGGATCCGCATGCGCCGTTCGAGTCGCGGCTGCGCTGCCCGGATTGCTACGCGGGCATGCGGGTGGACGAGGCGGGGACGCTGCATTGTCTGGCTTGCTCCTACGCGGCGCCGAACGAAGGCGGCGTGTATAACCTGATCCGTTCGCACGAGAAGAAAGAGCTCTACCCGGGCGATCGCGACGACGTGATTGACTTCACGCTGCCGGGGCACGAGACGAAGCTGCTCGAAGGCTGGTTCAACCTGGAAGGCAGCTACGGCAACAAGTATCGGTGGATTGGCGAACGGGCGACGGCGAAGCTGAAGCCGATGGACGCGGCGCCGAAGCGGATCCGCATTCGCGGCCACGTGAGCGCGAACTTTTTGAAACCGGGCGCCTTTGTGAAGGTGAAGGTGAACGGCGTCGAGGTGGTGGCCTGGGAGGCCGAGCGGACGGGACTGTTCATCCTCGAAGCAGACCTGCCGCCGGCGGCAGAATATCTGGTGGAGATGCTGGCCGGTCCGCTGTGGAAGGTGCCGACCGATGAGCGCCAGTTCACGGTGACGCTGAGTATGCTGCGGCTAACTCCCCGCGACTAGTTTGGTGCCGGTTTCCTGGTCGACGAGTTCGAGGGTGCCGGACTGCGGGAAGTAGACGGCCAGGCAGTTGGCGTTGAGCAGGACGGCCATGAACTTGCCCATGAGGAGATAGGCTTCGTCGTCGGCCGCGCCCTTTTGCAGGTCGATGGACCACCAGCCGCGATGGCGGCGGACCGCGGCGCCGGTATCGGCCGAGGTGACCTTGGCGGCGAGATCTTCAACGAACATGCCGGGGACGGACTGCACTACGAAGGTGCGGGCGCCGATGACGAAGCGCGGCCATTCGACAGTGAAGGCGCCTTCGCCCCAGGCGCGGGTGGCGGCCAGGGTGGCTGAGTTCTGCGGCAACTCGCGATAGTCCTGCAACAAGAAGACGATCGAAACCAGCGGGTCGCCTGGCGCAAACGCGAACAGACCCTTAATCCAGGAAGCAAGACTCACGCCGTGATTATAGAATATGGCCATGCGGTTAGCCTTTCTTTTCTTGCTTGCGATGACCGCTTGGGGGCAGAAGAAGTTCTGGGCCTTCCAGCCGCTCGAGCCGGCCGCGGGGTCGATCGACGAGATTTTGCAGCCGCAGGGGACGCCGGTGGCGGACGGGGTTTGGGCGCGGCGCGTGAGTTTTTCGCTGACCGGGCTGCCTCCCGCGGGAGAGATTCCCAGAGACCGGAAGGCTTACGTCGATAGTCTTTTGGCGAGCCCGCACTACGGCGAGCGGTGGGCGCGGCATTGGCTGGACCTGATGCGCTACGCCGAGACCAACGGGCACGAGTTCGATAACGACAAGAGCGATGCGTGGCGCTATCGCGACTACGTGATCCGGGCGTTGAACAGCGATCTGCCCTACGACCAGTTTGTGCGGGAGCACGTGGCCGGGGACCTGCTGGCGAAGCCGCGCCTGTCGGCGGATGGGAGTTCGCTCGAGTCGCCGATTGCGACCACGTCGTGGTGGTTCGGGGAGATTCTGAACTCGGCGACGGATTCGGCCAAGTCGCGGGCGGACGCCGTGGATAACCAGATTGACGTGTTTTCGAAGGCGTTTCTGGGGTTGACGGTGGCGTGCGCGCGATGCCACGACCATAAGTTCGACCCGATTCCGACGGCGGACTACTACGGGCTGGCCGGGGTGATGCATTCAACCAACGTGCGGGAGGCGGTGATCGATTCGCCGGCGCGCCGGGAGGCGATTGCGGCGAAGCTGGGACCGCGGCCCGAGGCCCGGGGGGCGAAGCTGGCGCTGCGGCCGGGCGATGAACTCTTTGAGGGATTCGAGAAGTGGCGGGCCGAGGGGCAGGCGATGGCCGTGAGCAATGGCGTGGCGAGTTCGGCGCCGAGGGAGGGCGTGGGATCGCTAACGTCGGCGAAGTTAAAGATGCCGAAGTTCTACGTGCATGTGCTGCTGCAGGGCACGAAGTACCGGCGGCCGCGGGTAGGCGAAGGCGACCTGCGGTTGACGCTGGTGGCGGATGATTTCAAGAGCTCGCACTGGTATGCGTCGGGGGTGCCGGGGTTCACGTGGCAGTCGAAACGGATGACGCTGTCGCACGGGCGGGAGTGGTATTTCGAGTTGGTGGACCGGTCGCGGAGCGGCTACGTAGGCGTGGCGGCGATTGTGATCTCAGACCATAAGACGCCGCCGGGGATTTTGGAGAACGCCACGTTGGCGGCGCCGGGTTCGGTGCCGGAGCTGCCGGAGTCCACCTTCGCGATGATCAGCAGCGATGAGAATCCGCGGAACGTGAAGCTGCATGTGCGGGGGAGCCATCTGGATTTGGGGCCGGAGGTGCCGCGGGGGTTTTTAAAAGTGCTTTCGGCGCAGAGCCGGGAAGTGGCGGGGAGCGGGCGCCTGGAGTTTGCCGAGTGGCTGACGCAGGACGCGCAGGCGCTGCTGGCGCGAGTGATGGTGAACCGGGTGTGGAAGCACCATTTCGGCAAGGGGCTGGTGGCGTCGACGGACAACTTCGGGCTGCTGGGGGAGCGTCCGGCGAACCGGGGGCTGCTGGATGCGCTGGCGGCGCGGCTGATTGCCGGCGGTTGGCGGCTGAAGCCGCTGCACCGGGAGATTCTGCTTTCCGAGGCCTATGCGAAGACGGTGCCGGTGCGGCGCCTGGAGGCCGAGGCGATTCGGGATGCGATGCTGCAGCTATCCGGGCGGCTGGATGCGAAGCTCTACGGGCCGAGCGTGATGCCGCACATCAGCGCCTATCAGGACGGGCGCGGGAAGCCGCCTTCGGGGCCGCTGGACGGCGACGGACGGCGGAGCATCTACATCCAAGTGCGGCGGAACTTTTTGACGCCGATGTTCTTGGCCTTCGACCATCCTCTGCCGATTTCAGCGATTGGGAACCGGACGGCGAGCGTGGTGCCGAGCCAGGCGCTGATGCTACTGAATAACGAATTCGTGCTACAGCAGGCGCGGCTGTGGGCGCAGCGGACGATGAAGGAGGGCTTGGGGCCGGAGGATCTGGTGACGGCGCTCTACCGGGATGCCTTCGCCCGGGCGCCGAAGGTGACCGAGCAGATCGCGGCGCTGGACTATCTGCGCCAGCACGGCGACAACGAAGATTCGCGGGCGGACCTGTGCCACGTTTTGTTCAATACGGCGGAGTTTAGCTATGTTCAGTAGGCGGCAGTTTTTGGCGATGGCGCTGGGGGCGCCGCACTTCGCGGCGAAGGCGAAGTCCGTGATTTTCCTTTTCATGGACGGGGGCCCTTCGCAGATGGACACCTTCGACCCGAAGCCGCGGCTGAACGCCGAGGACGGCAAGGCGCTGCCGTTCCGGCCGCCGACGACGGTGTTCAACATCTCCGATAAGGTTCTGGGTTCGCCGTTTGCGTTTAAGCGCTACGGGCAATCGGGCACGCCGGTGAGCGAGTTGTTTCCGGAGACGGCGACGTGCGTCGATGACCTGTGCGTGATCCGGAGCATGGTGGCGGACCACTCCGAACACACGGCGGCGAACTACTTCATGCACTCGGGCAGCGGCTTTCAGGGGCGGCCAAGCATGGGGGCTTGGGTCAACTACGGGCTAGGGAGCGAGAGCAAGAATCTGCCGGGGTTCGTGGTGCTGGAGGCGGGGTTGATTCCGCCGGGGGGCCTCGACTGCTTTGGGTCGGGGTTTCTGCCGGCGAGTTACCAGGGGACGATCTTCAAGCGCGGAGCGACGCCGATTGCGGACCTGCAGCCGCCGCCGGCCGAGCGGCCGAAGCAGAAAGACAAGCTCGCGCTGCTGGCGCAGTTGAATAGCGGCTTTGGCGGGTCGAGCGAGGTGGACGCGTTCATCAAGAACTACGAACTGGCGTTTCGGATGCAGGCGGCGGTGCCGGAGCTGTTGGATTTAACGGGGGAGAGCGAGGCGACGAAGAAGCTCTACGGGATGGACGAGGAGATTACGGCGGAGTTCGGCCGGGAGTGTTTGCTGGCGCGGCGGTTGGTGGAAATGGGCGTGCGGTTTGTGGAGCTGCTAACGCCGGCGCGGCCGGGGCTCGACCGGTGGGATCAGCATAGCGGGATTGAGAACGGGCATCGGATCAACGCACGGAGCGTGGATAAGCCGATTGCGGGGTTGCTGAAGGATTTGAAGGCGCGAGGGATGTTGCAGGATACGCTGGTGATTTGGGGCGGCGAGTTTGGGCGGACGCCGTGCGCGCAGATCCCGGACAACGGGGATCGGAGCCGCGTGGGGCGGGACCATAACCCGTACGGCTTCACGATGTGGATGGCGGGCGGCGGGGTGAAGGGCGGCATGGTGTACGGGGCGACGGATGAGTATGGCTACTTTGCCGTCGAGAACAAAGTGCACGTGCATGACCTGCATGCGACGATGCTGCATCTGCTGGGCCTGGACCATAAGCGGCTCACCTACCGCTACTCGGGGCGGGATATGCGGCTGACCGATGTGCACGGAAACGTGGTGAAGGAGATTCTCGGGTAAACTAGGAGGTTCATGCTTTGTGCCGGAATTGTGGGCCTACCGAACGTAGGCAAGAGTACCCTGTTTAACGCGTTGACCCAGAGCCGGAAGGCGATGGCGGCCAACTATCGCTTCTGCACGATTGAGCCGAATAACGGCGTCGTCACCGTGCCGGATGAGCGGCTGGAGGTGCTGTCGAAGATCAGCGGCTCGCAGAAGCTCGTGCCGAGCGTCTTTGAGTTTGTGGATATCGCCGGCCTCGTGAAGGGCGCGAGCCAGGGCGAGGGATTGGGCAACCAGTTTCTGGGCCATATCCGCGAAGTGGACGCGATTGTGCAGGTGGTGCGGTGTTTTGAAAACTCCGACATTGAGCACGTGATGGATACGGTGGACCCGATCCGGGACATCGAGGTTATCGATACGGAGCTGATTCTGGCCGACCTTGAGAGCGTGCAGAAGCGGCGGCAGCGGAATGCGAAGGCGGCGAAGTCCGGCGATAAGAAGGCCGCGGCGGAGTTGGAGCTGCTGGACCGGTTGGAGCCGCATTTGAGTTCCGGGAAGCATGCGTTTTCGCTTGAGACGACGGCGGAAGAGAAGGCGCTGATGAAGCCGCTGTTTTTGCTGACGTACAAGCCGACGCTGTTTGCGTGTAACGTGGCCGAGGGCGACCTGGCGAATCCGGACGCGAATCCGTGGGTGGGCAAGGTGCGGGAGTTGGCGGCGAAGCACCATGGGTGTGAAGTGGTGGTGGTTTCGGCGGAGATTGAGGCGGAGTTGATGAACCTTTCGCCGGAGGAACGGGCGGAGTATTTGGAGAGCCTGGGCGTGAAGGAGGGGGGCGCGGGGAGCCTCATTCGGGCCGCTTACCATTTGCTGGGGCTGCGGACGTACCTGACGACGGGCGAGAAGGAGACGCGGGCGTGGACGATTCGGGCTGGGGATAAGGCGCCGCAGGCGGCGGGCGTGATCCACTCGGATTTTGAGAAGGCGTTTATTTCGGCGGAGACGATTGCGTATGCCGATTTGGTGGAGTTGGGGAGTTTTGCCGCAGCTCGCGCGGTGGGCAAGCTGCGGACCGAAGGGAAAGAGTACGTCGTGCAGGATGGCGACGTGATGGAGTTTAAGACCTTCGTCTAGCTCGAAGCATGAAGATTGGGCTGGTCCTTGGTCTGTTCGTGATTTTTGGCCGTCCGGCTGGGGCGCAGGAGACTGGTCCACCAGAGATCAAACGATACGATGCCCAGCATCCTCCGCGCTTTGAAGAGTTCCCGGCCACTGAGACTTGGAACCCGCCTTCCAAGCCGTTAAAGCTGGCGAGCCCGTCGGAGCGATTATTCAAAACCCGGCTAACGGAAGCCTCGAAGGAGAAACCGAATTTCGCCGGCCATTATAGACTGACTGACTGGGGGTGTGGCTCCAACTGCTCGGCCAGCGCGCTGATCGACCTGAATACAGGGGAGGTCTTCCCGCCACCTCTGGCGAGGCCGCACAAAACGGGGTGGGATCGTTGGATTTCGTGCGTGTCGTCGTTTGAAGGTACCGGGACGGAGATTAGGCTCGACAGCCGCCTGACGATCATTCGATGCGGAATGAACTATTCGGAGGAGCTGCAGAAGAACCTGCCCGACACCTACTACTTCGTCTGGGAGAGTAATCGTTTTCGGCAGCTGCTCAAGATTCCGGGATTGCCTCCGCCTGCAAAGCGACGTGGCGAAGGCCGCCAAAGGGACTAAGTCAGAATCGTGAACGCCGTCTCCGTGCGGACCACCGGGCGATAGAGCGTATCCCGTTCAAACGGCTGCCGGCCGGCTTCGCGGATCAGGCGGAGGAGGTCGCCGCGGCGGAGGTTCTGGCTCGTTGTGGCGCCGGCGTCGTGGTAGATCTTTTCCTCGACTACCGTGCCGTCAATGTCATTCGCGCCGAAACGCTGGGCGATCTGGGCGATCGCTTCCGACATCATCACCCAGTAGGCCTTGATGTGCGGGATGTTGTCGAGCATCAGGCGGGAGACGGCGATGTTGCGGATGTCGTCGAAGCCGGTCGTCGTCGGCAGGTGCGACATGGCCGTGTTGGCCGGGTGGAAGGCCAAGGGAATAAACGTCTGGAAGCCGCCAGTCTCGTCCTGGAGTTCGCGGAGCTTGATGAGATGGTCGACGCGGTCCGCCTCCGTTTCAATGTGGCCGTAGAGCATCGTGCAGTTCGACTTCAGGCCGAGCTTGTGCGATTCGCGGGCGATTTCGAGCCATTCGCCGCCGTCGATCTTGTGATCGCAGATCACGCGGCGGATGCGCTCACTGAAGATCTCGGCGCCGCCGCCGGGCTGGGAGTCGATGCCGGCCGCCATCAGGCGCTCGAGCACCTCGCGGTTGGAGATCTTCATGCGCTTCGAGAAATAGGAGATCTCCACCATCGTGAAGGCCTTCAGATGCACCTGCGGATAGCGCTCCTTGAGGCCGCGGATCATCTCGCAGTACCAGTCGAGGGTGAGTTCGGGATGGAGACCGCCGACGATGTGGAACTCGCTGACCGCTTCCGTGTAGCCTTCACCGGCGCGGTGCCAGACCTCTTCGAGCGACATGGTGTAGCCGTTGGGGTCCTTGGCCTTCTTGCCGAAGGCGCAGAGGCGACAGGAAGCGGTGCAGACGTCGGTGGGGTTGATGTGGCGGTTGACGTTGAAGTAGGTCAGATCGCCGTGCATGCGCTCGCGGACGAGATTGGCGAGGTAGCCGACGCCGAGGATATCGGGGGTCTGGTAGAGGAGCAGGCCGTCGTCAAACGACAGGCGGCGCTCCGTCTGGACTTTTTCGAGAACCGGCAACAGGCGGGCATCTTCAAAACGCGGAATCATAGTTTCGTGCTCCAGTAGACGTCGGCGGCCCAGAACGCGAAAAAGAGCACACTGACATAGCCATTCACGGTAAAGAACGCGGCGTTCACTTTGCTGAGATCGTGGGGTTTGACGAGGCTGTGCTCGTAGACGAGCAGGGCGGCGACCGCGGCCACGCCGGCCCAAGCGAGCGTACCGAGGCCAAAGCTTTGGACGAGCAGGCCGAGGCAGAGCAGCATCGCCCCGTGCAGCGCTTTCGACAGCAGGAGGGCACCCGCCACGCCGAAGCGGTTGGGGAGGCTGTAGAGGCCGGCGGAACGGTCGAAATCGACGTCCTGGCAGGCGTAGATGATGTCGAAGCCGGCGGTCCAGAAGGTGACGGCGGCGGTGAGCCAGAGGATGCGGGGCTCGAGGGCGCCGGTGACGGCGATCCAGGCGGCCGCGGGGGCGACGCCGAGGGCGAAGCCAAGAACGAGATGGGAGAAGCTGGTGAAGCGTTTGGTGAACGAATAGAAGAAGACGATCATCAGCGCCGGCAGGGCCAGATAGAAGCACAACTGGCCAAGGGCGCCAGCGGCGAAGACAAAGGCGAACGACATGGCGAACAGGAAGCCCCAGGTGAAGCGTTTCGACAGCTTGCCGGCGGGGATTTCGCGGGACTTGGTTCGCGGGTTGGCGGCGTCGATTTCGGCGTCCAGGAGGCGGTTGAACGCCATGGCGGCGCTGCGGGCGGTGACCATGGCGACCACGATCCAGACGAGCTTCTCGAGCGCGCCTTCGCGGGGGAAACCCTGCGTCCGCCACGCCAGCAGCGCCCCGGTGAGCGCAAACGGCAGCGCGAACACGGAGTGTTCAAATTTGATCATTCCCAACGTGAGGCGAAGCCGTTCCCAAAACATTCTGCGTTACCATTTTACTGGATGCTCGCCAGATCATTTTTGCTGCTGTTTGTCGTCAGTTTCCTTGGATGCTACCAGAGCCCGCGGAAGACGGTCACGACCGACGATTACCACCTTCGCGATGTGAAGCTGCCCAGTGGGGCAGTTTTGAAGGTGGAAACGATGTCGAAGATGGCCGATGTGATGCGGGGGATGATGTTCCGGGATCATCTGGCGCCAGACCGCGGCATGCTGTTTATCCACGGGGAACCGGGACTGTATCCGTACTGGATGTACCAGGTGCGGATTCCGCTCGATATCGTCTGGATTGACCGCTACAAGATTGTGACCGAGATTTCGCCGCGGACTCCGCCCTGCCCCAGCGAAAAAAGCTCCGAGTGTCCGAAATTTGGTGGCTCACGGACGTCCCTCTACGTTCTCGAAATGGCCGCCGGGGAAGCGGAGAAGAATAAATTGCAAGTTGGCGACAGGATCGATTTTTAATTATGGACCATAACTTATTGAGGGACCTGCTCGAGCAGGTGAGAGATGGCCGCACGGATGTCGGAGCAGCAGCCGAACGGTTGCGGCACCTGCCGTTTGAAGATTTGGGCTTTGCGAAGGTGGACCACCACCGGGCGCTGCGGCATGGCGTTCCGGAGGTGATCTTCGGTTTGGGTAAGGCGCCGGAGCACGTGGTGGATATCGCCAAGAAGCTGCAGGAGAAGGCGAGCAATCTGCTGATCACGCGGACGACGAAGGAGTGCGCCGCAATGGTGCTCGAAGCCATTCCGGACGCGGAGTATTTCCCGCTTTCGGGGTGTATCCGGGTGTGGAAAGACAAGACGATTTTCGGCCGGGGCAAGGTGGGCATTGTCTGCGCGGGCACGAGCGACATCCCGGTGGCCGAAGAGGCGCGGGTGACGGCCGAGGTGATGGGTAACGAGGTCTTCTCGATCTATGACGTGGGCGTGGCGGGCATCCACCGGCTGATGAGCAACCGGGAGAAGCTGATGGAGGCCAAGGTGCTCGTGGTTTGCGCGGGCATGGAGGGGGCGCTGCCTTCGGCGATTGGCGGATTGGTGAGCGTGCCGGTGATCGCGGTGCCGACTTCGGTGGGTTATGGCGCGGCGTTTCATGGCCTGGCGGCGATGTTGGGGATGTTGACCAGTTGCGCGAGCAACGTGACCGTCGTGAACATCGACAACGGGTTCGGCGGCGCCTATGTCGCCAGCCTGATCAACCGGCCCTAGGCGACCGGTTCGAGGGCGACGTAGAGGCCGAAGCGCGGTTCGAGCGAACCACGGCCCCAGCGATTGACCGTCCAGCGGACCCGCAGGAAACGTACCAGCGGGTCCGCCGGGAGTTCGAACAAGAGAGCCGTGGTGCCGACGTAGAACTTCTGCGGGAAGGCGGCGAGGGGCGGCGTGAGCCAGGTGGCGCCGTCGGGGGAGCCTTCAAGGACGAGATCGAGCGACTCCTGCTCGACGATGGCGGTGATGCCGAGCGTCAATTGAGCGGTGCGCCAACCCTCCTCAATCGGGGTTGCGGGCGAGGCGCCATTGGACCGGACGACCGTTTCCGGCAGCAAGAACAGCGGAGCCATGCCGGGAACTAGACTTCTCCGGCCGGTTTCGGGGGGGTGGCGCGATTGGGTTCGAGAATCTCGACCTGGTCCTTGGTGAGACGCACCACCCGCACCTGACCGCGGGGACCGATGGGGCCGATGTCGCGGCCGGCCTTCTGCACCGTGATGCCACCGGCATTGCCGACCACCATCCGCGCCGTCTCCGACGTGCTCATGGTCTGGGTCTGGCCGGGTTCGAGGACGCCCATGAAGATGCGCTTGCCGTCGGCGGTCACTTCAATCCAGGTCTTTTCCGTGGCGGCGATGTTCAGCGACATGACGCCTTCGACAACGGCTTTGTTCTCCGGCGCGGCGGCGGTGGTGACCGGGGTGACGGCGGGTTCCTCGGGAGCGGGCGTGGGGCGCGGCTGGGCGGGGACGACGGGTTGCAGCGCGGGACGGTCCGCGGCGACCGGGGCTTTCTGTGCCTCCGCACCGCGCAGGTTGTCCCAGAGGAGCGAGACGAGGCCGCCGCCGGCGATCAGGATCACCAACGAAGCAACGGCTAAACCGGTCCGTCCATCAAAAAACGAGGAATGGCGCTCGGTGACCGGCGCGATGGAGATCAACTTTTTCTCTTCGAGCAGTTTGGCGCGGGGATCCCGGGCGGCGCTGATGGCTTCGAGGTCGACGAGGGGATCGCGCTTTAAAACCGCGGCGTACTCGTTTTCAAACTTGTGGCCGTCCAATCCGAGCGCCTGCGCGTACTGCCGCACGAAGCTGCGATTGAAAAAGCCGCCGGGGAGTTGATCCCACTGTTCGGCCTCAATCGCTTCCAAATATCGAGAACCGATTCGCAAATCCTCAGAGATCGGGCGGATCTCCTTACCTTGCCGAAGCCGCTCTTCTCGTAATCGCTGCCCAAGACTTGCCATAGAACCAGATATCTCTAACCAGCCTATAATATACCATTGTCAACCGAAGTCCCAGTACCAATGGCGACTGTGATTGTCGTCAATTGGAATCGCCGCGAGTTCTTGCGGGAGTGCCTTGTATCTATAGGAAACCAGGTCACTTACGCCGGCGCCGCGTTCCCTTGCGAGATCCTCGTCGTGGATAACGGCTCCGTAGACGGCTCGGCGGAGATGGTGGCCGGCGAATTTCCGGCGGTCCGTTTGATCCGGAATCCCTCAAATAGGGGATTTTGCGCCGCCAACAACCAGGGGATTGCGGCGGCGCGAGCACCCCGGATTGCGTTGCTCAACAATGACGCCGCCGCGGAGCCGCGCTGGCTGGCGGCGTTGACGGCGGCGCACGACCGGAGCGAGACCACGGGCATGGCCGCCAGCAAAATTTTGCAGTACGAAGCGCCGGGGCGGATTGATAAGGCGGGTCACATTCTCTATCTCGACGGGCAAAACCGGGGCCGGGGTACGGGGGAAGCGGACCGGGGCCAGTATGACGGTCCGCTGCAGATTGGGTGGCCGGATGGCTGCGCGGCCATGTATCGTAAAGCGATGCTCGATCAGATTGGCGGGTTCGATGAGGACCTGTTCGCCTACGCCGATGACGCCGAACTGGGCCTGCGTGCCCGGATTGCGGGATGGGAGTGTGCGTATGCGCCGGAAGCCGTTGTTCGCCACCGCCGGGGGGCCACCTTGGGACAAGGCAATCCGCGCCGCGTGTTTCTGATTGAACGGAACCGGATCCTGCTGGCCGCGAAGCTGTTTCCCTGGCGGCTACTGCTGTTGAACCCCTACTACTTTCTCCGGCGGCTGTGCGCCGCGGCCGGGCAGCCGGGCGATCTGGCGGCTTTCCCCGGTTGGCGGGGCAAGCTGAGCTTGGCGGCGGCGATCGTCCGGGCGGACCTGGCCGCGCTGTGGCTGCTGCCCCGCTTTCTGGCCAAGCGGAGCGCAATCCGGCGCATCGCCCGGCTCCGGGGCCGCGAGTTGGCCGAACTGTTGCGGCGAGAGGCGCCCGAACCGGCGGCAATGTACGGCCAATGATTGACTCGCGCCACATCAAGTGCCCCGCCTGCGGGCATGATGAATACAAGTCGCTGTTTCACGGGACCGATCGGCTTTACGGGACCACGGACCGCAGTTTTACGGTGGTCGAGTGCAGCCAGTGTCGATTGCTGCGGCTGTTTCCGCAGCCCGATCCGAGCGAGCTCGGCAAGTACTATCCCGCCAATTACTGGTTTAATCCGGCCCAATCGACGGTCTCTTCGCTGGAGGAACGGTACCGACGCTTCGTGCTGGGGGACCATGTCCGGTTCGTCGAAGGGGCGATCGAAGCAGCCGGGGAGCGCGGGCCGGTGCTCGACGTCGGCTGCGGCGGAGGACTGTTCTTGCGATTGCTGCGGGAGCGGGGCCACCGGGTGGTGGGCTTGGACTTTTCGCTGGATGCAGCGCAGGTGGCTTGGAAGCAGAACCGGGTGCCCGCGCTCTGCGCGACGCTGACGCGCGCGCCGTTGCCGCCTAAAACGTTTTCGACCATCACGATGTTCCATGTGCTCGAACATCTCTACGACCCGATTGGCTATTGCGACGCGGCGCGGGAGTTGCTGCGGGACGATGGGCGGCTGGTGATTCAGGTGCCCAATGCCGCCTGCTGGCAGTTTCTGCTGTTCGGTGAGCATTGGAACGGAATCGATATTCCCCGGCACCTGATCAACTTCAAAGAGAAAGATCTGGTGGATCTGCTGGATGTCTGCGGCTTTGAGGTGGTGCGGCGGAAGCACTTTTCGCTGCGGGATAATCCGGCGGGCTTGGCGACGACGCTGGCGGTGGGGCTCGATCCGATGGCGCGGCGGATTCGGAAACAGGCCGAATCGCCGCGGATGCGCCTGCTCAAGGACGGGATCTACTTCGGCTTGATGCTCGCCTGCATTCTGCCGACGGCTATTGAGGCCGCCTGTCGGGCGGGTTCGACGATTATGGTGGAAGCCCGGAAGAAATGAAGGGGTACGTGCTGCACTTTGAGGCGGCGATTGCGAGCGCGGTGGGGCGCTTGGCGGCGACGCTCGAGCCGGGGAGCCGGGTGCTGGACGCGGGGGCGGGCGAGGGGCAGTATGCGGGGCATTTTGGGGGGCACCGGTATGTCGGGGTGGACCTCGGGATTGGGGACACGCGATGGGACTATCGGCGGCTGGACGCGATTGCCGACTTGCGGGCGCTTCCCTTCCCGGATGGCGCCTTTGCCGGGGCGTTGAATGTGGTGACGCTGGAGCACGTGACGGATCCGGAGCAGGTGGTGCGGGAGATGGCGCGGGTGCTCGCGCCGGGGGGGCGGCTGCTGCTGATTGTGCCGCATGAGTGGGAGGTGCATCAGCATCCGCACGACTACTTCCGGTACACGAAATTCGGCTGCCGGTTGCTGCTCGAGCGGGCGGGATTGGCGGTTGATTCGATCGCGCCGGTGGGCGGGTACTTCCGGCTGCTGAGCCGGCGGCTGCTTTCGGGGTACAAGTTCTTTCCGGCGCCGCTGAGCTGGCTGTGGCTGGTGGTGGTGGCCGGGCCGGCGCTGCTGCTGCCGCTGCTCGACGGCCTGGATCGGGAGGCCGACTATACGCTGGGCTACATCTGCCTGGCGCACAAGGAGGCGAAATCGGGTTACGCTGTTGGCTATGCCGAAACGCCGTGATCTGATTGCGCTCGCCGCTCCCTTCGCCCTGTTCGCCGCCAAGCCGGGCGGGTTGCCTAATGTGACCCTGAACGCCAAGGACGTGAAGGTGCAGAAGAACCCGTTTGGGGAGCTGCGGATTTACTTTGATGGTCCGACCGATCAATTGCGGGCGATGACCGCGGGGAGCCTGCTGTTGAACGCGGGGGCAACGCCGCATCCGCCGCATGCGCATCCGGAAGAGGAGTTCATGGTAGTGACCGAGGGGACGGGCGAGATGTTCTGTGATGGGAAGACGGTGAAGATTGGACCGGGGTCCATGATGTACTGCGCGGCGAACGTTTCGCACGGAATCGTCAACACGGGGAAGAAGCCGTTGTTGTTCTACTTCTACAAGTGGAAAGCGTAAGGCGCCCCTTCCGAGTTCTTGCACACCCTAGGTGCTTCCTGGCTTCTGACCAAGCCGAGTAACGGCGAGAGAACTAGCGGGGAGTTTAACGATTCGTTTGCATTGAATTCCGTAGCGTTGGGTACTAAGTTGGACGGACGAAGGCGAAATGAAAGGCTCGTGGGTTCGGCAATCGGAGCCTGGGTAGGCGCGCCGGGAGGACGAAGCTTCGCACTTTGCGGCGGAATGGCGGCTTTCTTGTGTTGTTATGTTATCTTGTCAGAGTGCCAAAGTAAGACAAAGCCAAGGAGCTCCTCTGCGAGGCCCCGTGGATATTCAGTTTGGCTGATACTGCTGCAAGCCGTCCGGAGAGCAAATTGAAAAGACTAATACTAGGAGTTCTAGTATTTGGAACGTTTTCGGGTCTGGAAGCAGGACCCATCTTGTGGACCGTGCAAAACGCAGTCTTCACCGATGGGGGGACATTAACCGGGAGCTTCACTTATGACTCGGTTCTGGACCAGATCCTCAGTTACCGGCTTGAGGTGACGGGGGGAAGCCTGACAAATTTTCCCGCTTTCGTCTATCAAAATGGGGTGGCGCCGAATACCAGCGGTAGTAGACTAACTGCTTTCATTCGTTCCATCGAAACGAATGGTTACTTTTTTGAAACAAGTCTGGCTCGACCGGGTAGGCCTTTCGCACAGCGAGAGTTGAGACTGTTTACGGTGCCGGAAAACCTCCCGGCGAACGGCGGCACTGTGGACTTGGACCGCAGTCTTGCAGTTGAATGCTTTGACTGCGGTCTCTTCCGGCTCTTCGAATCAGGGATTCTTTTGGGCACAGCGGTCAGCGACGTTCCGGAGCCGAGTACGTTCGCGCTTTTGGCGTTGGGCGGAGCGGTCCTATACGGCTTCAGGGCGAAGAGGCGCCAGGCATAGAAGGCGCGCCGGGCGGTGATCCTTAGGCCTTCACGGCCGAAGGGAGCAGGTTCTCAGGTCGGGTTTGTGTAGGCTGACAAGACTGCCTGGAACGGTGTTGCGTTCGGCAAGAGTGATCGGCAGCCAGCGATCTCCGTTCAGCCCGGAGGCGGTGAACCGATTCGGTTGTCTTGCACGGCATCCGTAGCACAACGTGCAATCCGCTGGGGTCGCTTTCTCTGCAATGGAACGCCTATCGCCGATTTAATGTTTCTTTGCAGTAAATCAGTTGTTTGCTGCCGTCCAAGGCACTAGACTAGTTCGGATGGAAGCCACGGACGCAGAGCTGATGTGCCGGTTTCAGGATGGCGAGTTGTGGGCCTACGAGGAGCTCGTAGGCCGCTACACGATGCGGCTGCACCGATTTTTGCAGCGATTGGTGTTGAACGCCGCCGTCGCGGAAGAGTTGACGCAGGATACGTTTCTGCGGGTTTTTCTCGCCCGGGGCCGCTATCAGCCGTCGGCGAACTTTTCGACGTGGATCTACCGGATCGCCACCAATCTGGCGCTCAATTGGATCCGCGACTCCCGGCATAGCCGGCAGGCGGCGAGCCTGGAGGCGCTGTCGATGTTCGGGACGCGCGTGCAGATTGCCTCCCTGGAGAGGACGGCCGAGCAGCAGATGGTCGACTTGGCGGAACGTGACCGTATCCGCGCGGCGATCGCCGCGTTACCGGATCGGCAGCGGGCGGCTGTGCTGCTGCACAAGTACGATGGCCTCGACTATGAGGCCATCGCGCGGACGCTGGGTTGTTCCGTGCCGGCACTCAAGAGCCTGCTGTGCCGCGCATATTCTGTCCTGCGCGGGCGCCTCAGTGCCGCGCCCGAGCCGGATCAGAACTCGTTGCCCTTGTACATCGAAGCCACGTATTGCTCGTAGCCGTTGTAGAGGAGAGTGGGCTTACGCTGCATGGTCGGGATCAACTGCTCGACAGACTGCGACCAGCGGGGATGAGGCTTCTTCGGATCGACGTTTGAATAGAAGCCGTACTCCTGGGCGTTGAGCTTGTTCCAGAACGTCGGCGGTTCACTGGACGTGAACTCAATTCTCACAATCGACTTGATGGACTTGTAGCCGTACTTCCACGGCACGACCAGACGCACCGGAGCCCCATTCTGCTTCGGTAGCGGCTTGCCGTACATGCCGGTGGTGAGCAGCGTCAGCTCGTTCATGGCCTCGTCCATGCGAAGGCCTTCGAAGTAGGGCCAGGGATAGGGGGCCTGCTTCATGCCCGGCATCTGGTTCGGGCGATTGACGGTGACGAAGCGGATGTACTTGGCCGCGGGCTTGGGCTCCACCATCTTGATGAGTTCGCTGAGGGGGAAGCCGGACCACGGAACCGCCATCGCCCACCGTTCGACGCAGCGGAAGCGGTAGATCCGCTCTTCGGTCGGGAACTTTTTGAGCAGGTCGTCGAGGTCCAGGGTTTGCGGCTTATTGACCTGGCCGGTGACGTCGATCTTCCAGGGCGAAATGACGAACTCGCTCGTCAGCGGCGCCAGACCCTCTTTGGCGTAGGGGTTGAACTCGTAGTAATTGTTGTAGCCCGTGGCGGCCCACTCTTCGGTGACCGGACGGTCCAGCGTGTACTTTTCGTTGCGCTTAGGCGCGGCGCCGGCGAGGGAGGGCAGCGACAGCAGCCCGGCCGCCGCGATCAGCTGCCGGCGGTTCAGATACACCGATTCGGGAGTCGCTTCCCGTTCGGGGATCTCCCAACCTTTCCGAATTCGAATCACCATGCTACTACTGTACAAATTTTGGGGAACACCCAGGGCGCATCTTTCGTTACGTTTGGCATGTACTGCAACGCTTGTGGATTTGAGATGGAAAGCGAGCACCGCTACTGTGCGCGCTGCGGCAAGCCGGCCCAGGCGGGCCAATTCCAGTGGGCGGCCCCTTCGTTCACCCGCGGCCGGCTGGAACGGGATATGTACGACAAAAAGATTGCCGGCGTCTGTTCCGGCATGGCGAAATGGCTGGGGTGGGATGTCACCCTGATGCGCCTGTTGTGGGTCGGGGTCGCGCTGTTCACGGGGGTTGGCTTCATCGCGTATCCGCTGTGTTGGATCGTGATGCCGCGCAACGACACGCGCGCGCCGATGGGTCTGCCCGCCGCGACGTAAACCTCCCGTGCGGTGGTGTTGCCGAAACCCGGAGCCAGGCTGTGAACCGCCACAGAACACAGCCTGGCCGATGGTAAGCAGACGGCGCCGCCGCGCACTTGCCCGAGTGCCGGTGACGCCGTTGTCTTTCTCATGGGAGCCGCAACGCACAGACTCCGGCTTAGCGGTCCCTCAACCGCTCGCCTCCGTCCGGGGCACTCAACCACTCGATTTGCTTACACCCCAACTTTCCCACACGCGTTGGCGGGACGCCGATCTGACATTTCTCTATGTCGTTGAAACAAAGAGAAATAAAATTTGCGATCGTGTGGGAACGCCCGGCTAGACGGTCGCCGCTTCGGTGATGGTGAGCGTTCCCTGGTCCGCATCGAGGGTGGCGGACACCCCCATGGGCAGGGTCAATTGGTCGGCGGTATGGCCGATGGTCATCCCGGCCAGCACCGGGATCTTGAGTTTGCCGAGAATCTCATCCACCACTTCGCCCAGCGAGAGGTTATTGTCGAACCCCGGCTTGTACTCCTTCGGGGTGCAGCGGGAGCACTCGCCAAACACGATGCCGGCCGCCTGGTCCAGTTTGCCGGCCAACCGCATTTGCGTCAGCATGCGGTCCATCGAGTAGGGTTCCTCGCCGACGTCCTCGATGAAGAAGATCTTGCCCCGGGTATCCACTTCGTAGGGCGTGCCCATGGTGGTGGCGAGCAGCGTCAGGCAGCCCCCGGTGAGCGGTCCACTGGCCTTGCCGCCCACCACGGTCCGCAGGGAGTGATTCGGCCGCAGGGGATTGGACTCTACCGGATTCGTCAGCGCGCCGATTGGCCCTTTCTCAAACAACGCCTTCCGGTAGTGCTTCTGGGTGTATTCGGTGAAGGCAGAGAGCGGAACCGGCCCGTGGAAGGTCACCAGGCCCGTCTTCTGGTGGATGGCCAGATGCATGGCCGTAATGTCGCTGTAGCCGATGAAGATCTTCGGGTTCTTGGCGATCAGGTCGTAGTCGAGCGCCGGCAGGATCTGCGCGCTGCCGTAGCCGCCACGGATGGCGAAGACGGCGTCGACGGCCTTGTCGGCGAACATGGCGTTCACGTCTGCCGCCCGTTCCTCAATCGTTCCGCCCAGATAGCCGAGCTTCTTTTTGACGAACTGCCCCATCTTCACCTTGCAGCCGAAGTGCTCGAGCGTCCGCACGGCGGTGCGCAGTTCGTCCGGATCGGAGACGTAGGTGGAGGGGGTGACCAGACCGACGGTCATGCCCGGCTGCAGCCGTTTGGGTTTGATCAACTTCGGCGCGGCGGCCTGCGCGGCGCTGGCCGCGGCAACAGTTCCAAGGAACGATCGGCGTTTCATTAGAGTTGAGTCTAAAGCAAAGGCCGGACGCGCCGCTGATAGTCGCGATAGGGCTGCCCCAACTCCCGCACCAGTTTGCGCTCCTCAAACTGGAGGCCCACCAGGATGTAGACGGTGAGCGTGGCCGAAAGCAGCAATCCGCCCTCGGACATCACCGGCCGGAGCCATAAGATTCCGAGCGCGGCCACATAGATCGGATGGCGGGAGTAGCGATAGAGAAACGGCTCCCGGAACTCCGGCAGGCCGGGTTCGCGCCAGCCCAGTAACTCCCCCGCCCCGAGCGAGGCGCCCGCCCAGAGGAGCAGCCCGAAGCTGGCGGCCCACAGCGGCCACAGCCAGGCTGGAGTCCGCCACAGGAGATCCGGCATGGGCCTCCACAACGCCCAACCCAGCGCCACCACCGCATACGAAGCCAGCGCGTACGTCCGCCGCCGTACGCGGAGACGCGCCATGCCACTATGCTGCACGGCGAAGAGCAGTAGCAGGCTCAGGTTCCAGGCGGCCGGCGTCACACGCGTTTGAAAACCAGCACGCCCAAAGGAGGCAGCGTCAGCGACACGCTGTACGGCCGCCCGTGGTTGGGGACCTCTTCGGCCAACACCCAGCCGTGGTTGCCGACGTTGGATCCGCCGAACAGGTGGGAGTCGGAGTTGAGGAGTTCGAGATAGGTTCCTAACTCGTGGACGCCAATCCGGTAGTCATGGCGCACAATGGGCGTGAAGTTACACACGACTAACAGCCAGTCCCGCGGATCTTTCGCTTTGCGGTTGAAGGAGATTACCGACGATTCGACATCGCGGAAATCGACCCAGTCGAAACCGTCGACATCATTGTCCCGCTCATACAGGGCCGGATGCCGGCGATAGAGCGCGTTCAACTCCGCGACGAAATGCTGCAACTGCCGGTGCAGCGGATAGTCGAGCATGGCCCAGTTACAGCTCGTCTTTTCGTCCCACTCTTCGTACTGGCCGATCTCCTGGCCCATGAAGAGGAGCTTCTTGCCCGGGTGCGTGTACATGTAGCCCAGAAACGCCCGGACGTTGGCGAAACGCTGCCATTCGTCCCCGGGCATCTTGCCGATCAGCGCGCTCTTGCCGTGCACCACTTCGTCATGCGAAATGGGCAGCAGGAAGTTTTCCGTAAAGGCGTACAGCAGCGAGAAAGTAATGTGGTTCTGGTTGAACTTCCGGAACACGGGGTCGTGCTTGAAGAAGGCGAACATGTCGTGCATCCAGCCCATGTTCCACTTCATGGTGAAGCCGAGGCCGCCGGTGTAGACCGGGCGGGAGACGCCAACGAAGGAGGTGGACTCCTCGGCAATCGTCACCGCGCCGGGGATCTTGTGTACCTCGGTGTTGCACTTACGCAGAAACGAGATCGCTTCCAGGTTTTCGCGGCCGCCGAACTCATTGGCGAGCCATTCGCCCGGCTCGCGGCAATAGTCGAGATACAACATGGACGCCACGGCATCCACGCGCAACCCATCAATGTGATATTGCTCGAGCCAGAAGAGGGCGTTCGAAATCAGAAAGCTGACCACTTCACTCCGCCCGTAGTTGAAGACGAGCGTGCCCCAACCTTTGTGCTCGCCTTTGCGCGGGTCGGCATGTTCATAGAGGGCGGTGCCGTCAAAGTAGGCCAGGCCATGGGTGTCGCGCGGATAGTGGCCCGGCACCCAATCGACAATCACGCCGATGCCGGCGGCGTGGCAGCGGTCAACGAAGTATTTGAAATCATCCGGCGAGCCGAACCGCGCCGTGGGCGCATAGAAGCCGGTTACCTGGTAGCCCCACGAGCCGGAGAAGGGATGCTCCATGATGGGCAGCAGTTCGATGTGCGTATAGTGGAGCCGCTTGACGTATTCGACCAGCGCCACCGCCAGTTCCCGATAGGAGAGCGAACGGCCATCGGGGTGGCGCATCCAGCTTTCCAGGTGGACCTCATAGACCGCCATCGGCTCGTCGAGGGCGTTGCGCCGGGCGCGCTCGTCGAGCCACGCCGCGTCGTTCCACTGATAACTGTTCAGATCGGCCACGACGGAGGCGGTCTTCGGCGGCACCTCGGTGGCGAAACCATAGGGGTCGCACTTCAGTTGCTCGTAACCGTTGTACTTACTTTTTACGAAGTACTTATAGTGCATCCCGTAAGTTACGCCCGGAATGAACAGCTCCCATACGCCGCCGTCGCGCATCCGCATGGGATGGCGCCGGCTATCCCATTCATTGCAGTCTCCGGTGACGCTCACCGATTGCGCGTTCGGCGCCCAGACGGCAAACAGCACCCCGTCCACGCCGTCCACTTCCATGCGGTGGGCGCCCAGCGTCTCCCAGGCGCGGTAGAGCGTGCCCTCGCCGTGCAGGTGGAGATCGAACTCGCTCAGGATCGGCCAGAAGCGGTAGGGGTCGTCGAGTTCCAACGTCGCGCCGCCCGGCAGCGTCACGGCGAACCGGTAGGTGCCGGTCCATTCGCCGATCCAGAAACCGCCTTCATGCTCCTTGCGCATGGCTACCCGCAGGTCGCCCCGCACCAACGTTACCGCTTCGGCCTGCGGCAGGAAGGCGCGGACCTCTCCGCTGTGCGGACCCAGAATCCGAAACGGGTCGCCGTGGTAACCGCCAAGAATGGCGTCAATCTCATCGCGGAGCATGCGACTATTATGGCAACAGTGCTTGATTTCCTGAAGACGCTTCCCAAAGCCGAACTCCATGTCCATCTGGAGGGCTCCTTTACCCCTGACGTTCCCGACGCCGAACTCGCCGCCAAGTGGGACTGCTGCGACTTTTCGAGCTTCCTCGAATCGTTTAAGTGGACGGTCAGTTTCCTCAAAAAGCCTGAGGATTATGGCCGCGCGGCCAAGCAGTTGATCTCGTCGCTGCGGCGCCAAGGGGTCACCTACGCCGAGATTACGCTCTCGGCCGGAGTCGTTCGCTGGAAGAAGCTCGACCTTGAAGAAGTGTACGCCGCGGTCAACCACGAGTCGCGCCGCGCTACGTTTCCCGTCTACTGGATCGTCGATTGCATCCGCCAGCACGGCGGCGGCGGTGCGATGCCGGTGGCCAAGTTCGCCGCGCGCCACGCCAATAACGGGATTGTCGGTTTTGGTATTGGCGGCGATGAAACCAGCACGCCGGCCGAAGAGTTTCGCGGCGCCGTGGCGGCCGCGGGGGTTCCCTTCGTGCCGCACGCCGGCGAGGTTTCAAACGCCGAAAACATCTGGGAGATGGTGCGGCTCGGGGCCCGCCGCATCGGCCACGGCATCCGCGCCGTCCACGATCCGGCGCTCTGCGCCTACCTGAAGGAGCACGATATCCCGCTCGAAATTTCGCTCACGAGCAACGTCCGCACCGGTGCGGTGCCGTCGCTGCAGGCGCACCCCCTGCGGCAGCTCTTTGATGCCGGGGTGCCCATCGTGCTTGGCACTGACGACCCCGCCATCTTCGGCACCACTCTGATCGACGAGTATCTGCTGGCGGCCGAGCTCGGCTTCTCGCGGGCCGAACTGGAACAGTTAGCCGAGAACAGCCTCCGCTATGGCTTCCAGCGCGCTAAGTAAATCGCGGTCTTGCCTTCGTGCGAGCTGTAGTAACTGATCCACAGCTCGCCTTTCTCCCAAACGAGACCCGCATAACTCGAATCCCCGCTCGAAGGCAGCTTCTCTAACTCCGTCAGTTTGCCGGTGGCCGGGTCGATCTCCACGATCGACGTCCGCTGCTGTCCGTCGTAGAGCCGTACGACGCCGATCACACGGCCGCCCGGAATCTGCAGCATGTGCGGGCCGCCGATTCGTACGCCCATATCCTGCCACGTCCACTCCTGGTAGGGCGGCTTGCTGGTTCCCCATTGGCCGGTCATCGTTCCGCGGTCCCGGCGGAGGAACAGCCGCGCCGTGCCGTCTTTCTCAAAGATCATCGACGTTTCGTTCGGGTAACCTTCGGTAAACAGCCGCGGCACCCAGCTCTCAAACCGCCGGCCATCGGCGCTGCGGTAGAGCCGCGTGAAGTCGTTGTCGCGATTGATGGTGCCGTAGCCGACGCTGTAGGCCATGCCCTTGTGCCACTGCACGCGCCACAGCCAGAAGTTCAGGTCACCCACCTTGACGGGGTCGCCCCACGTCCGTCCGTCCTTCGAGAACCAGACCATCGACTGGTGAGACACCGGTTCCTTGGGCCGGTCGGCAGCGGCGGTGGTCAGCATGAGCTCCCCGCGCGGCGTCAGGGTCAGCTTCGGGTCTCGCAGGTCCAGTTCCGGCAGGCTGATCCGGGCGGCCGAGGTCCAGGCCTTGCCGTCCTTGCTCGTAATCACGCGGATCGCGCCGTCCGGCGAGACATGCTTGGCGCCCTCGCGGAAGGCGCAGAACCACTGCCCTTGAAAGCGGATCAGGTCCGTGAACGCATTGTGCGGCGCCGCATCCCAAATTCGCGTCACCATCAACAGGCTAGCCAGTATCATAAGCAAGTGTCCTGGAAACTCCTCAACAGCCGTACTCTCATCGAAGACCGGTGGATCACCGTCCGCAGCAACGACTATCTTACCCGCGATGGACGCGAGATTGACGGCTATTATCTGGTGGAACGGAGTAATTTCGTCATCATCGTCGCCGAGAACCGCGGCAAGCTCGTCATGATTCGGGAATTCCGCCCCGGCACCGGACGCCAGTACCTGACCCTACCCGCCGGGCACATTGACGCCGGCGAGGAACCCGTGGCCGCAGCCGCCCGGGAGTTGCAGGAGGAGACCGGTTTCGAAGGCCGCAATGGCCGGCTGCTCGCCGTGCTCGATCCTCAGCCCGCCTATCTCCGCAGCTTCGGACATGTGGTCTATCTCGAGGCGAGTGACCGGCCGGTGGCGCGCGCCACGGACGGCGAAGTGGATGCCGTCCTGCTGCTCGATTGGGAAACGGTGATCGCCAAAGCCCGGACGGGAGAGATCAACGATATGCAGACCGTGGCGGCACTCTATCTGGTCCGCGATCTACTGGGAAAGGGTTGAAGGCGCCGCCAACGTCTTGACGAGTTGCTCAAGCTTGGCGACGCGCTCGCGCAGCTCCGCAATCGCCTGGCCTTCCGGATCCGGCAGTTTGCCGTGGTCGAGGTCGTCGTCCGTCTCCGCCCGCCGCCGCACCACTTTGCCGGGGATCCCGACCACGGTTGAGCCCGGCGGCACCGGACGCACCACCACGCTCCCGGCGCCAATCCGCGAACCGTCGCCGACCAGGATATTGCCCAGCACCTTGGCGCCCGTGCCCACGACGACATGGTTGCCAATCGTTGGATGCCGTTTCCCGCACTCCTTACCCGTACCACCCAGGGTGACGCCCTGATAGAGCAGCACGTCGTCGCCAATCTCGGCCGTCTCGCCGATCACGACTCCCATGCCGTGGTCAATAAAGAAGCGCCGGCCGATCTTAGCCCCGGGATGAATCTCAATTCCGGTGATCCAGCGGCTGAACTGGGAGATCAGCCGGGGAAACAGCGGCACTCCGGCCCGGTGCAGCCGATGCGATAAGCGATGAAGCAAAATCGCGTGCAGGCCGGGGTAGCAGAGCAGGATCTCGAGCGTGCTCTTGGCAGCCGGGTCCTCCCGGAAAACCGTTTCGATCTGTTCACGGATCGTGCGAAACATCGATTGCACCATTATGATGACATCTCACCGCTTACGGATGCGACCTTCTTTTTTCTTCCGGCGGCCGGAAAACCGCGTCCCAGGCCTATACGCTATAGTGGGTCTATGTTGGAAGGCTACCTTCCCCTGTTCGTGTTCCTCGGTCTGTCGATCGCTTTCCCGCTTGCCGCTTTGCTCGTCGGGAAGGCGCTACGCCCCTCTGTGCAGGTTCCGGCCAAGCTGGAGTCGTATGAGTGCGGCATTGAAGCCGTCGGCGGCGCCCGGGGACGCTACAGTGTCCGCTTCTATTTGGTGGCCATCTTGTTCGTCATCTTCGACGTCGAAACCGTGTTTCTGTTCCCCTGGGCTGTCCGCTATAAGCAGCTCGGCTGGTTCGGAGTGGCTGAGGCGCTTGTGTTCCTCGGCATCCTGGTCGTCGGCTACGTCTGGGCGTACAAGAAGGGCGCGCTTGAATGGGTCTAATCTCCGCTCTCTCCCCGCATCCGCACGTCCCCCGCGTCCAAAACAAAATCAAGTAGAATTGTGAGGATTCCTATGAATACCCTTCTTTCGGAAATGGTCCGCCGGAGCCTGCCTATCGCGCTCCTCGGCCTCTGCAGTCTGGGGGCCGCCTTCGCTCAGCCCCGGCTCCGTCTTTCGGAGACGACGGTCGGTCCCGTCTCGGTCGCGGTGGGCGCCAACGGTCCGGCGCGCACAATCGACGCTACGAACGCCGGCAGCGGGAGCCTGAACCTCTCCGCCGCGTCGTCGGTTCCGTGGATCGCCCCCACCATCGGCGCACCCCGCACCTGCTCCATTATCGGCGGCAGCACCTGCATCCCCGTGCAAATCGCGCTGAATACCACCTCTCTCACCCGCGGCATTTACACCGGAATCGTCACCGTCTCCGACCCGAACGCGATCGACGCCCCGCAAACCATCACCGTCACCGTGCAGGTCGGCGGCAGCGTGCCGGACGCGGCGACCCTCTTTCTGCCTACCACGACCGGGGCCACCACCAGAACCCAGTTCTTTACGAACAGCGTCATCCAGGGTACCCCCACCACCACCTCCGGCGGCAACTGGCTCTCGCTCGCCTTCGACGGCGCCAGCAGCTTCGCCTTCACGCTGCCTTACGCCATCCGCGCCACCAATCCGGGCCTCGCCGAGGGCACCTACAATGGCTCGGTCGCCATCACCGGCTCCACCTTCGCGCCGGATAACAAGACCGTACCGGTCACTTTAAATGTCACCTCCCGGCCCATCATCGCCCTCTCGCAGCGCTCTCTCCGTCTGCGTCTCGCGCAGACCGCCGCGCCCCAGTCGAACTTCGTCAACTGCACCAACGACGGCCTCGGTACGCTGACCCTCGCGGAAAACCCGGCCTCCGTCTCCGCCGGCGCCGCGTGGTTAACCGCCAACCGCTTCCCCGGCACGAACTTCATTCAGATAGACGTCAATCCGTCTTCACTCTCGCCCGGCAGCTACTCGGCCACCGTCACCATCAACAGCAACGCCGCTAATGGCGCCCAGACGGTCCCCGTCGACCTCCAGGTAATCCCCGCCGGGCCGCCGCAGGTCTCCGCCGGTGGTGTCGTCGATAACGCCACCTTCGCCGGCAACGATGAACTCGGCCGCGGCACCATCGCCGCCGTTTTCGGCGAACAGTTGCTGATGACCGCACCCGTCGCCGCCACCAGCCTTCCCCTCCAGACCACTTTGAGCGGGGTTCGGGTTCTCGTGAACAATCAGCCCGCACCGGTCTATTTCGCCTCCTACGGCCAGATCAACTTCCAGATTCCCTTCGATGCCCCCGAAGGTCTCACCACCGTGGCGGTGGAACGCGGTGGCACGCGGTCTAACCTCACCGCCGTCCGCATCGCCAATCGTTCACCCCGGCTGCTGACCTTCGGCAACTTCCCCGGCTACGGCATCATCGTCAACCAGGACGGCACCTATCCGCTGCCCGCCAGCGCTGGTCTCGGCGCCGCTGCCCGTCCGGCCCGGTCCGGCGATACGCTAGTCGTCTACGCTCTCGGCCTCGGCCCCACGGTGCCGACGGTCGCCAGCGGCGCCGGTGCTCCCACCAGCCCGCTTGCCGTCGTCAGCCCCGCGCCGGGGGTCGTCATCGGAGCGAACTCCATCGCCCAGGTCGATTCCATCGTTCCGGACTTCGTCGGCCTCACCCCGAACTTCGTCGGTCTCTACCAGATCAACGTCCGGGTCCCGGCCCAGGTCGAACGCGGCAACGCCGTCCCGCTCTACATTAATTTCGGGGCGCAGGTCAGCAACCGCGTCAATCTGGCCATCCAGTAACCGCCATGCGCCTCTACTACGACAACGCCTACGCCACGTCGTTTGAGGCGCATGTCACCGCCACCGCGGACGAAGGCCGCCGGGTCTATCTCGACCAGACGGCCTTCTATCCCACCTCCGGCGGCCAACTCCACGACCTCGGCACCCTCAACGAAGTACCCGTCGTCGACGTCATCGACGAAGACGATGGCCGCATCGCCCACGTTCTCGCCGCGCCTCTCACCGCCGAAACGGTCCACGGCCGCATCGACTGGCCCCGCCGCTTCGACTTCATGCAGCAGCATTCCGGCCAGCACCTGCTCTCCGCCGTCATCCCCCAACCCACCCTCAGCGTCCATCTCGGCCTCGAACTTTCGACCATCGACGTCGAAGCCGACAAGCTCGACCTGACGGCCATCGAAGACCGCGCCAACGCCGCCGTCTTCGCCAATCATCCTCTCGCCGTGTCGTATGAAGACGCCGCCACCGCCACCGGCCTCCGCAAAGCCACCGGCCGCACCGGCACCATTCGCATCGTCACCATCGACGGCCTCGACCGCTCCGCCTGCGGCGGCACCCACGTCCGCGCCACCGGCGAAATCGGCCCGATTCTTCTCCGCAAGACCGAGAAGATGCGTGGCAATCTCCGCATCCATTTTCTCTGCGGCCATCGCGCCCTCCGCGCCCTTCGCGCGGACCACGCCCAACACGGCGCCGCCGTCGCCCAACTCACCGAAGCGGCCAGAGAAGCCGACAAACGGGCCGCGAAATTGGCCCTCGAACTGGCGGCCTATCAAGGCCGCGAACTCTATGCCCAGTCGCCGCGCCAGCGCCTCGCGGGGCCGATTGACGAAAGCACCCGCGCCGTGGCCAACGCCTTCCTCACCGCCGGCCCCGGCCGCATTCTCTTCACGAGCCAGAACGCCGTTCTGTTCGCCTCGAACCAGGTGCACGCCGGCAATGAACTGAAGCCGCTCCTCGCCGCCCACGGAGGCCGCGGCGGCGGTAGCGCCAATCTGGCGCAGGGGTCACTGCCGGATGCCGCGGCCGTCGAAGCCGTTGCCGTTGCGCTAGGCTTCCCCGTCGTCGGGTAGAATCTCGTCGCCCGGCCGGGGTGGCTCGCCGCCCTCGCGGTTGAGAATCTCCAGAAATCTCCCCCGGTCGGCCCGGCTCCGCCGCTCGCGGAAGAACCGTTCGGCCTCCAACGCCGCCACCTTCTCCGCAATCGCCAACACCATAAATTGATTCATACTCGTCCCGTCATCGGCGCTCAGTTTTTCTACCGCCGACCGAATCGAGGCAGGAAGCCGCAAAGGATATGTACTCGCCTTCGTCGCCATAATCTATACTCCTCCGCGCAGTTGCCGCAGCGCCGCGCTGGGCCTCATCAACCGAATACCAAACCGCGCTGGCGCACCGCCAAAGTCGCGCTGATTAAAGCTCACCAACCCATCGGCGCCCCAATTCACCGCCGCCTCCAACACCATCTCGTCCCCGGGATCCCGTAGCAGCGGCCGCCACTGATAATGAATCGGCACCGGCTCCGCCCGGGAGATGAGATAGGTGACAAAAACGTCAGCTTCTTCCCGCGAAATCCCCGCCGCCTCGTAATGCACCGCCAAGCCGCACTTCGCCTCATACTCAAACGCCAGGGCCACGCTCACTCCGAAACTCCCCTGTCCCTCATCCAAGAGCCGCAATAGCGCCGCCGAAGCCCCACCCGGACTCCGCATCGCCGCCACCACTACATCCGTATCCAGCACCAATCGCGCCTACCCCAAATGATATCACCCCCGCCGCGCCCGCACCCACGGCGGAACCTCCGGACCCCGCCTCCCCTTCGGCTTCCCGATCTTCAACTCCAACAGCCGCTCCCCATCCGTCACCACCGCCCGCACCGCATCCGCCCCAAACCACTCCCGCAACTCCGCCGGCATCTCCCGCCGCATGTCACACCCCATCGAAAAACCCGAAAACGCCGGCAACACCACCAGTCCCCTGCCCGCGAGAAACGCCGCCATCCGCTGGCTCGCCCCCGATGCCGTCTTCACCTTGACCACCGGATGGAAATGCCCCACCACCGTCACCCCCCCCTCCTCCGGACCCTCCGGCAACGCATCCCCGTGCACCACCCGCACCCCCGCCGTCCGCCACTCCCGCACCGCCGGAAACTCCGCAAACTCCTCGGCAAACGCCCGGTCATGGTTCCCCAACACGCACACCAGCTCCGCCCGGCCCCGCAGCGCCTCCAGCGTCTCCCCAATCATCCGCCGCTCCTCCGCCGCCGGCCGTGGCGCATGGACAATATCCCCCACCAACACCACCCGCTCGGGCCGCCCCACCGAAACTAATCCCAACAACCGCTCCCGCGCCCCACCCTCCACCACCGGGCCCAGCTCCCCCCGCCGCCGCTGCGCCCACCCGTATCCCAAGTGCAGATCCGCCACCAGCATCGTCCGCCCCTCCTCCACCCACAGCACCCCCGCCGGATCAAACCGCACGCACCGGCTCCCATTCGGCATACACCGCCGCCGCCATCTCATCAAACGCCCGGTGCACATCCCCGGCCAGCAACACATCCCGATTGAACGCCGCAAACAACGGCAATGCAAACGGCGACGGCCGCGGATGCTCAAACCACTCCCATGGCGCCTCATGCAGCCGCCGCGCCTCCACTAACGCCCGCGGCGCGTCCAGTAAGTCTTCGAAGATCTCCCGCACCGTCTCCCGCACCAATACATGGTCCGGCTCATAAGTCATCAACGTCTGGTACAACAAACTCCCGTTCCAACTCGAATACTTCTTGTTCACCGGCCCCTTGTAACTGCGTTTCGGAATCAATTGTCCAGTCTCCGCCACGTTCCGGAACTTCCGCCCTAAGGTATCGGTCCCCCGCAGCACGGTCTCGAGATCGTTCATGAATCCCCCCGGCTCGAGCGCCGCCCGCAGCCGCGCCTCGTCCACCGGGACATGCGCCCCCATCGACAGCAGAAACCCATGGTCGTTCGAGTTCGAAACCACGCTCTCTCCGCGTGCCAGCCGCCACGCCGCCACCCACGCCAGGCTCTGGTTCACCGCCCGCCCCGAAACGCTGTGCACCATGACCACCTGCTGCCGGCCCCGCTTCACCCGCTCCACCTGTACCGGCGAATCCACCGGCACCGGCGCTGCCTCGCTCTGCCGTTCGACGAACTCCGCCGCCAACGCCGCCACCCGCTCCGGCACCCGGAACACCTCCCGCAGCAACGCCTCGCACGCCGCCCGCCCCCCGGCCGCAAACGTCTCCCGCAGCGTCCGCCGCAGCCGCAGTTCCTCCTCGGCCATTCGGGAGCTCAGCGGCATCTTCCCGCCCATCCACCGGGGCGTCTGCACCCGTTCGCTCGCCGACGGCTTTACGATAGCCACCCCCGGCTCCAACCGTTCAATCTCTACCACCTTCCCCGCCATCAGAAACGCTTCGCCCGGCCGCAGGGAAGCCACGAACCCCTCCTCCACATCCCCCAGCCGCCGGTTGTTCTTCGTCATCACTTTCACCCGGAAATCCTCGGAAATCGTCCCGATCCCATGAAAGTAGTCCCGCGCAATCTTCGGGCTCGCCACCTGAAAATGCCCGTCCTCGACGACAATCTTCCCGTACCGCGCCAGCACCTGCCCGCCCCCGGCCAGGTACGTCAACACCTCGCGAAACTCGTGTTCCGGCAGCTCCAAGTAGGGCCCCGCCCGCCGCACCATCGCCAGCGCCTCGCCAATCTCCCACCGCCGCTCCACGGCCATCCCCAACAGCACCTGCGCCAATACATCGAGCGGCGCCTGCGGCACGCGCAGCTCCTCCAAAGCCCCGGCCCGCACTGCCTCCCGCATCGCAATCGCTTCGAGCAGGTCCGGCAAACTCAACGGCAGCAGCCGCCCATAAGCCATCTGCCCCGTGCGATGGCCGCTCCGTCCCAAGCGCTGCAGCGCCCGCGAAACCCCGCGGGGCGTCCCCACCAGCAGCACCTGGTCCACGCCCGCATAGTCCACGCCGAGTTCGAGCGAGGTCGAACACACCACGCACTTCATCTCCCCCCGCGCCAGCCGCTCTTCGAGCAGCTCCCGCTGCCCGCGCTCAATCGACGAATGGTGCACGCCAATCCGGTCTTCCTCCTCCGGCAGCAGATATCCCAGCGCCACGCCCAGCCGTTCGGAGGCGGACCGCGTTGAACAGAACGCAATCGTCGATTGGGCATCGCCCAGGGCTTCCACGGCGGCCATCGCCACCCGCCCCGGGTCGTACCCCGCCGCCGGCAGCTTTTCGGGAATGTGCAGATCGATCCGGTGGGTCCGCCGCACCGAGTCCTGCACGATGGCGCACTGCCGGTGCCCGCAGAGCAGCTCTGCAATCGCGGACGCCGGCGAAGCCGTGGCGGAAAGCCCGATCCGTTGGAGCGCCCCGTGTCCCCGGCCCGCCAGGCGTTCGAGAGTCAGCGCCAGCAAGGCGCCGCGTTTGTTTTCGGCGAAGGCATGGATCTCATCGACGATGACGACCTGCGGAACGAACCCGTCGACCCAAGCCTTTTGCGACAGCAGCGAACTCAGGCTCTCGGGCGTGGTCAGCAGCAGATGGGGCCGCTGGCGCGCCATGCGGGACCGGTCTTTCATGGCGGTGTCGCCGGTCCGGATCTCCATGCGGACGCGTTGCTTTGGCGGCAGGCCTTCGTTCAAGGCGGCCAACGGCTCTTCGAGGTTCCGCTGAATGTCGCGTCCCAAGGCGCGCAGAGGCGTCACATAAACGGCAACGGTCGCGTTCGGCAGCGCCCCTCGGGCCGCCTCGGCGCCCAAACGGGCCAAAACCGAAAAGAAGGCGGCCAGCGTCTTGCCGCTTCCGGTGGGAGCCAGGATCAGCGTATTGTCGCCCCGCAGCGTCCGCCGCCAGGCGATGTCCTGCACATTAGTCGGGGCGGCATAGCGCGACGCGAACCAATCGGTCAACGCCTTCGGCATCCACTCTGGCCACACCCTTCGCAACCAACCAGTCTAGCAACTCTGCTACCCTACGAACTTGCGAGCCGGTCTTCTAACACTCCACTTACTCTGGGCCAGCCAATCTATCTGGGCCCAATGCCGCACCGAAGTAACCGAAGCGCCCCCTCTCCGCGTCGAAAGCCGCGCCGAACAGATTGCGGACCTCCGCCTCATCTGCGCCGGCCTCGCCCCGCCCGGCACCGCTAACTTCACCGTAACCCTTTCGAGCCCCATCGCGACGCCGCTCACCGGCGTCCGCCTCGAAGTCGGCCAGCCGCCGGTCACCTACTCCCCCACCCTCGACGGAACCCACCGAGTGCGTTTCGCCAACGTCACCCTCCCCGGCGGCGTCGAATCCGCCGTCCGCATCACCGGCCTCCGCGTCGACCTCGCCGGCCTCGACTCGACGCTCCGTGCCGAACCACCCGCCGTGCGCGCCACCCTCTCCGCCGGACCCATCACCGTTACCGCCCCCGAACTCGTAGCCGGTTATCCCGCGCAAAGTCTCTCCGCCCGCTTGATCGATGCCTCCACGAACCAGCCCACCCTCTCTCTCAACCTCCGCCCGGGCAGCGCACTAAGTCCAACCCATTCAATACACTTTCGAGAACGCTTTCGCGGCGCCTTCCGCACCCGATCACAGGAACCCATCGCCGCTCACGGAACCCTTCTCGTGGCCGAGTTTTCCAATCTCCCCGTGGGCGCCGGCATCTCCGTAGCCTTGGCCGACGGCTTAAACTCCGCCCGTCTGGTCGCCAGCGAAGCCAACCCGATTCCAATTCTTCAGCCCACCGCGCCGTACTTGCCGCTCCCCATCACCAACGGACGTGCGACCGCCGTCTGGGAGGTTACCGAGAACGCCACCCCCGGCATAACGTACGCCTTCGCCATCGTCGCTACCGGACCGGCCGTTACTGCCGGAGCCGGGCTACGCTACGGGCCCACCCAATCTCCGGCCCTCCCGCGGTTCGAAGCGACCACCAAGCTCGATCCTCTCGACTGCCAGCAAAACTGTTTCTCGATTCCGGCCGTCATCTCGGTTACCCGCCGTTTCGGGCAGCCGTTACCGTCCAGGATCCAATTACCGATAGAATTCGCCGGCCCCCCGTTTGAGCTCCGCGCTGAGGCGTATGCCGAATCCAGTCCACCGCTCCTCACCATTGACCCGTTCGGGCAGGCCTTTGACCTCCGTTTCCAACCCACCATCGTCGCACCGGGCGTCTATACCATCATCGTCGGGCTGCGCCCTCAGGGTGGCGGCCCCAGCCGGTACACCCTCGTTGTGCTTACCGTAACTCCGGCGCTCGCGGGAGAAGATCCCCCACCAGTTTGCACGCCAATTCCTCCCGTTCAAACGATCCTGCGGGCAGAGGGAATGTACGAACCCCTGCCGGCCATCGTCGTGGAATGCCACGGAGGCGTCCCCGGCTCTTCCATCTCCGGCTCGCTATCCGGAAAAATGAACTCCGGCTTCGTTAGTCGGCTCATCGACGCCCAGCACACGGAGGCGCTGCTTGTGGTGGGCGAATCCGCCAATCCCGTCCGCCTGGTGGACGAGTTTCCCGTTCCTCGGAGCTCGAATTTTCCTTCCACTCGACCGGTTACCGCGTTCGTTGTCAACTTCAGTTACCGTGTACCGGCAGACCGGCGAATCCGTCTCCACTTGAGGAATGTCCGGATCTCTGCCGCTTCTTTGGCCGATCATGTGGCAAGCCCATCGGCGCCCGTGGCAACCATGGAACTCAGCGCCAGCGGCGGCATTGCCATGCGGCCCACCATACTGGCGCTGGGATCCATTCGACGAGGACTCGAATTCGGACTCCATACTCCGGACGGCCGTCCCGTCGCTCGCCTCTCGAACCCGGGGCAGTATCAAGTGCGCTTCCGCGAGGGCGCGCCTGCAGTCTTCCGGCGCCGAAATGTCGCCACCACCGTGGACAATCCGGGCGCGCTCGCCAACCAGACCGCACTAGACAACGATCCGGCCACTGAAACCATGTTCTACGCCGAATCCCGCGGTACCGCCGGTCTCGCCACCAGTGGCACTCGTGTCAACGCCCGCTTCAGTGGGATCCCCGCCGATGCTCGCCTCCTGGTCACCGTGGAAAACCTTCGGTCCTCCACCTCCACCGTGCGCGCGCGATTTAACTCCTCGCGCCACGGCTCCTTCGCCCCCCCTTCCCCGTCAGGAGAAACCGCTCTTTTCGAAGGCATTCCCTATGCCATGACGGAACTGGCCTTCTTTGACGGTCGGAGTAGAGACGCCAACTGGGAGGTCTTCGCCGCCGACCCAACGCAATTGGAAGAGCTCCGTTTTGGCGTCCTGCTGGTTTCGCCGGCTCCCGTGAGTCCGGTTGCCGTACTCGGGTTGCTCCATCCCATCGACGTTAGCCTGACTCCTGCTTTCTCTGACTTCTCTCCCTCTGGACGCCGTTCGTGCACCGAGCCTGCCTGCATCTTCTATCGGGATGACGGTGGCGAGGTTCGCCTCGAACAGCGTTCGACCGACCCTGCGGTGCAATCGCGCGAGTTTTTTGTCGACACGAACGGCCCCATCATCCGATTCTTCGCCACTTCGGACAAGCCATGGCTCACGTTCTCCAGCCTAATCGGCCAGGCACCCGGCAGTGTAGCTATTCGGGCTGACGCGACTGGCTTGGCTCCCGGAGTGCACCGTGCCACGGTTACCCTCAACGGATTTTCGATCCCCGTGAAATTGACCATCCACCCCGTCGTTTCGCCCGTTTTGACGATCGACCCTCCCACAACACCTCCCTCGCCTCCCAACCGCCGAACGTTTCGCGTCAGTACGGGCAGCGAGAACCAGGCGACCGAAACAACCATCGTCAATGTCCTCATTAACTCCTCGCTCGACGGGGCACGCGGCTGCTACCTCGCTTACTCGAATCCCGCTCAGGCGCTGTTTCTCGTCAACGATCAGGGGCCCGAAGCCGGTCTCTCCGCTCCCTTAGTTCTTGGATCAGCAGGCGAGATATCCAACAGCCAATGCCGCATCCATGGCGCAACTTCATCGGTAACGCGGATCGGCCGAATCTTGCGCCTCACCCTTGACGTCTCCTTTACCCCCGAATTCACCGGCTCCAAAGTCATTTATGCGGCTTCCCGAACGGCCGATCTGGGTTCGAGCGGATGGATACTTCAGGATGCGCTGCACCTCCCCGGACCGGAGACGTTCCCAAGAGCCCTGGGCGGTTTGACCACGAACTATTTCTTCAGTTTCGGAGACGGAGGTCGAACCAGCATGACCTTCGTGTATGAGGACGCAACGGACGCGCGTAATCTCGAAACGGTCTGGGGCCTCATGAACACTGGTGTCGATGCCCGTAGCGCCTGCTATTTCGCATACTATGTACCCGGCGACCTTCTGTTCCTGTATCCCGACGACGGCAACGGAGCCGCTGCGGAAAGCATGCCGCTGCTGGGAAACCGCCTCCTGTCGAACTCGCAATGCACCCTCCTCGCCGATGGGGCCTTCGCGGAGATTTCCGGACGGCAATTGAAGCTCACCGTCTCGTTCCGGTTTCCGAACGGATTCAACCTGGAGAAAGGCGTCTGGGGCGCCGCCAAGTCCTTCACCAACCCCCAAGCCAGCCCCTGGCGGATACTAGGATCTGCTGAATTGCAATGACGAACCCCTTCTTCTCCCCCTGGTCCACCCCCCACGCCGTCCCCCCGTTCGACCTCATCGAACCGGCCCATTTCCTCCCCGCCTTCCACGAAGGCATCCGCCTCCACCTGGCCGAAATCGACGCCCTCACCGCCAACCCCGATCCGCCCACCTTCCCCAACACCATCGAAGCCCTCGAACGCTCCGGCGCCTTCCTCTCCCGCGTCGGCGACGTCTTCGGCAACCTCAACGCCTCCCACACCAACCCCGAACTCCAAGCCATCGCCCGCGAAGTCGCCCCCCTCATGGCTAACCATCGCAGCGCCATCACCCTCAACCCCGCCCTCTTCGCCCGCGTCGACGCCGTCCACGCCCAATCCCCCGCCCTCCCCGCCGAAGCCGCCCGCCTCCTCCTCCAAACCCACAAACACTTCGTCCGCGCCGGCGCCCAACTCCCCCCGGATGCCAAATCCCGCCTCGCCGCCATCGACCAATCCCTCGCCTCCCTCACCAACCAATTCGAACAAAACCTCCTCGCCGATACCGCCGCCTACGAACTCATCCTCCCCAACGAAGCCGACGTCCCCCCCTCCCTCCGCGCCGCCGCCGCCCGCGACCGCCACTGGGTCATCACCCTCCAACGCAGCAGCATCGAACCCTTCCTCCAGCTCAGCCCCCGCCGCGACCTCCGCCGCACCGCCTTCACCGCCTGGGCCGCCCGCGGCGACAACAACAACCCCTACGACAACAAAGCCCTAATCGCCGAAATCGTCCAACTGCGCCGCGAACGCGCCCAACTCCTCGGCTACCCCCACTACGCCGCCTACTCCCTCGCCGACACCATGGCGAAAACCCCCGCCGCCGCCCGCGCCCTCCTCGACCAACTCTGGCAACCCGCCCTCGCCGCCGCCCAGCGCGAAACCGCCGAACTCACCGCCGCCCTCGAAGCCGAAGGCGTCGATACCGCCCCCCTCGAACCCTGGGACTGGCGCTACTACGCCGAAAAGGTCCGCCTCGCCGAGTACGACCTCGACGAAGAGCAGCTCAAGCCCTACTTCCTCCTCGAGAATATGATCGAAGCGGCCTTCTGGGTCGCCCAGCAACTCTTCGGCCTCTCCTTCACGGAACGCCCCGATCTCCCCGTCTACCATCCCGATGTCCGCGCCTGGGAGGTCTTCCATCGCGACGGCACCCACTGCGGCATCTTCTACGGCGACTATTACGCCCGCCCCTCCAAGCGCAGCGGCGCGTGGATGAACTCCTTCCGCGACCAACAGCGCCTGGCCGGCGACATCGCCCCCATCGTCATCAACAATCTCAACTTCAACCAACCCCCCGCCGGCCTCCCCACATTACTCTCCTACGACGACGCGACCACCCTCTTCCACGAGTTCGGCCACGCCCTCCACGGCCTGCTTTCGAACGTCACCTATCCCTCGCTCTCCGGCACCAACGTCGTCCGCGATTGGGTCGAAATGCCGTCGCAGATCTACGAGCACTGGCTCTCGGAACCCGCCGTCCTCGCCCGCTTCGCCCGCCACTACGAAACCAACCAGCCCCTCCCCGCCGATCTTCTGGCCAAGCGCAAAGCCGCCCAGAACTTCAACCAGGGCTTCGCCATGATCGAGTACCTCGCCTCCTCCTACGTCGATCTCGAATGGCATCTGCTCGAAGACTCGACGCCCCGCGACGTTCGCGCCGCCGAAGCCGCCTGGCTCGAACAAATCGGCATGCCCCGCGAGATCATCATGCGCCACCGCTCGCCCCACTTCGCGCACATCTTCGGCAGCCCCACCGGCTACGCCGCCGGCTACTATAGCTACCGCTGGTCGGCCGTCCTCGATACCGACGCCTTCGCCGCCTTCGAAGAAAAGGGCGACGCCTTTGATCCGGAAGTCGCCGGCCGTCTGCTCCGTCACGTCTACGCCGCTGGCGGCACCGCGGACCCCATGGAACTCTATTTGGGTTTCCGCGACCGCGAGCCGGATACCAAAGCCCTCATGCGATCCCTTGGCTTCGACTGACGCCGCGTCGCCATCATCCTTCTTCGTCGACTCGCATCACAGGGTCGTGCGTAAGCTGGAAGATCTGCGGAGCCTGCGAATTGGGATCCACATAAACCACCGTCGCTCCGATAAACAGCTCAATCTTTCGCTCGCCGTTCACCCCCTCGGCCGGTGGCGCCACGGTGCCCAGGTTCAGCATCCACCAGTCGGTATCGCCCGGATGGTCCGGCAAGATGGAAACGATCGTGTCGAAAATCGCCAGCGGCGTGCGCAGCCCAGGAATATTCAATCGGAACGGGCTCGACTCCGACTTCGATTCATCCTGCCCGCTCCTTGAACACATCACCGTCATCTTGACCGCCGGACTGACCAGCTTCAGCGCTTGGGCGATGCCGAGCACGACCTGCACCTGGTCCCCCGGCTTCATATGAAAGTCGACCTTGCTGTCTTCACCAATGAGGCTCGAGCCTGTGTCGGTTTTCTTGATCCAGGCCATTGAGTAGAAGTTGAAATCCCAGGGGTGATCGGGAGGATTTTTCGGATTCTGCGGGTAAGGCAGGAACAGCCCTTTTTGGCAGTCCTCATGGTTCGGATCGAAGAATAGATTCAATGTGTAGGTCGTCATGTCTCTCCTTGTTCGCCAGCGAAACTGGCGGCGCCACTTCCCGTGCATTTCGCTTTCCACCGCCTCCCCTACGAAGAATCGAGCGTGTAAGTGCTTCTTGTTCAAGGCGAAAACGGCTTTGCACCCGGCATTGCCCGGACCTTGTCCCGGCGAGCACGCTAACCCAACGGTTAATGGGTTGACGGATAAAAACCCATGGGTTAACGCCGTTGGCCTTACCCGGGCCCTCCTCGAAATCCGCACGCCTCCACCTGGCGTCTGCAACAGTCCCGTTCTCGATACCGCCGCCTTCGCCGCGTTCGAAGAAGAGACAAGCGGGACTCCCCTCCCGGGGCCTCCGGCGGCACCGCGGAACCCATGGAGCTCAACCAAGCCTTCCTCGGCTAAGAACCCAATACCATCGCCCTCAGGCGTTCCCTTGGCTTCGATTGAGCCTACTGCGGGCCCATCCATTTAGTCCATTAACTGGTCTGGACACTCCAATTCCCATGTACTATCTTGAGCTGTGACCCTCGCACGCGCCTTCCAGGTTGGGCTGTTCGCCGCCACAGCCTTCCCCTCCCTCGCTCAGCATGTGGAAACTTTGGATCTCTTACAGTTCGCCGCCCCTCCCGGACAACGCGAGAAGATCAGCGGAGGACTCCAGTTTACGGAAGTCCGGGGCAACAGCTATTGCCGCTTGGCGGTCTTTAGCAGCTTAGCTTCTTCCGGCGACCCCGCGGCTGATTTCGAACGGGAGTGGACCAACCTGGCCAAAGGACGCGGCACCACCACGCCGACGCCGCCCACCCAAACAGCAAAGGCGCCCAATGGCTGGATCCGCAGCGATGCCACCGCCGAGGAACAAACACCGTCGGCTGGACGGTATCGGTATCGACTGGTAACCTTCACCGGGAACGGCCGCCGCACCGCCGCTGCCGCCATGCTGAACAACGAAGCGCTGTGCCGGGCAAGCGTCGATAATTTCTTCGCGGGACTCACGCCACTGCCACCCGCCGCCGGCCCCACCAACGCCCCGCCGCCGCCCACGCCCACGCCCACGCCCGCCACCGGCTTCGCCTTCACCACCACCAACTTCGACGACGGCTGGACGGCCACCGAACAAACCGACTGGGTCCGCGCCGTCAAGGGCAATGCCACCGTACTCATCCACCACGCCCAGCCCGACATCCGGCCCTTCAACAATGTCGATGAAGCCACCGCCCACGTCTGGAATCTCCTCGTGGCCCCCCGGTACACCAACGTGTCGAATCTCTGGGTGCGGCGCCCCTTCTGGTCCGACGGTGGACCGTTCGGCGCCAAGCACTTCGCCGAAGGGGACCTGACGGACAAAGCCACGGGCAAACGCGTCCACGTCGCCCTCCACCGCAGCGGCAACGGGCTGCGCTGGCTCGAGTTCATCACCCCCACCCGCGATAGTTTCTATCAGCAATTCGGCGTGGTGCAGCCGCAGGACGGGACGGATTGGGATCGCCTCGCCTCGGTGGCCAACTGCAACCGCTTTGCCGTTGCCGCGCGGGACCTGCCTGGGAAGTGGAAGTCCTCGAGCGGCGCGGCAGTCGAGTATGTGAACATCTACACCGGGAACAGCATGGGCATGGCCTCGGCTTCCAGCACCACCGAGATAACGTTCCACCCCGATGGCACTTACGTCAGCGTCTACAAAGGCGTCGACGGCGCCAACGGCGTGAACCGCTATGTCGGAGAGACCTTCCGCGGAACCACCACCGTCGACCGCTGGGAGATGAAGTTAACCAACCGGTTCAAAGGCGCCACCGACACCTTTGCCGTGCAGTTTGAAGCCGTCAAAGGTGGGCGGATCCTCCACATGCGCCGCGGCACTGTGGAGGAGCTGCACCTCTTCCGGCTTCCGTAACGGCGATGCCGCGATTACTGCGCTAACCCCGCCTTCTTCAGATCCCCCGCCTTAAAGATACTCAGGGCACTGAAGTCCACATACTTCTTCACGGCGGCGTTTACTTCCTCAGCGGTTAACGCGGCCACCTTCGCCTCCATCTGCGCGGACCAATCCATCCGCCGGCCATAGAACTCCAATCCGGACAACAGGCCCAGCAACGCCTGGTCCTGCGTCCGCTGCACCTGCTGCGCTTGCAGCCAGGCTCGCTTCCCCTTGGCCACCTCCTCCGCCGGAAACCCGTCCGTCAGAATCTTTTGGAACTCCTCCTTCACCCCGTTCTCGAGCTTCGTCAGATTTTCCGGCGCCAGAATGGCAAACACCTGCATCGCCCCGCCGTTCTCCTTCGTACCGGCCATCAGGCTCGAACCGGCGCCATAACTCCAGCCCTCTTTCTGACGCAGCCGGTTGAACAGCCGCGAATCGGCGTTCTGCCCGAACAGGTAATTGGCGAACAAAATCGCCGGATAGCCCGGGTCTTCGTCGGTCAAGGCAATATTCATCCCCGCCATAAACATCGCGTTGGCTTTGTCCGGCGTGTTGATCGTCTGGTTCACCGCCGCCACCTTTTGATACACATTCGGAACGCGCGTAAACCCTTTGGGCGACTTCCAATCGCCCAGCAGACCGCGCAACTGCGTCTCCACCGCGGCCGGATCAAAGTCACCCACCAACGTGATCACCCCACCGCTCGTGCCGCCGAAAAACTGCTGGTGAAACTGCTTGGCGTCTTCGAGCTTAGCCGCCTTGATCGCGGTAATGCTCTCCGCAAACGTCTTCACCCCGCGGACATCACCCTCCGGGTACGGGCGCAAGTGCTTGCTCAGCATCACCCCGGCCACCGCCTGGGGCTCGCGCAGGTTGGCTTCGTAGCTCGACAGAATCGCCTGTTTCAGCGTTTCGAACTCCCGCTCCTCAAAACTCGGCTGCCGCAACACCTCCACGGCCAGGCTCAACGCCCCCGCCAGGTTCTCGCGCGTCGTCTCCACGCTGGCCGTGCCGGAAGTCGCCCCGCCCCCCGCATTCAGGCGCAGTTTCAGCTTGTCCGCTTCGTCCTGAATCTGTTGCCGCGTCTTCGTCTTCGTGCCGCGCATCAACATAGACCACGCCAGGGACGCGTTTTCGCCCGTGCCAAACAGCGACTTCTCATCGCCCATCCGCAGTGTGATCCGGCCGTAGACCGTGTTGCCCCGGTTCTTCTTCGGCATCATCACCAGCTTCATGCCGTTCGGCAGTGTCACGCGCTTGGTACGGCTCTCGATATTCGCCGGAGTCGGGTCGAACACCTCACCTGCTGCCATCGCCGCCCTGCCCTTGTAGTTCGTCACCAGGTTCGTAAAGTCCGGCGGCGGGGGAATCTCCGCCCGGTCTGGCTTCTCCACCGGCATGAACGTTCCAACCGTGCGGTTGTCTTCTTTCAGATACGCCTTGGCCACCCGCTGCACATCCTCGGGAGTTACCTGCTGCAACCGGTCGCGGGAGACAAACAGCATGCGCCAGTCGGCCATCGAAGCCAGATCGCTCAACGAAATCGCAATCTGCTGCGAGTTGGTCATCATCAGTTCGATCTGCTTGCTCAGGTTATTCTTGGCGCGTTCCACCTCTTCCTTGCTCGGCGGTTCCTTCAGCACCCCTTCCAAGGTGGCGAACATCGCGCGCTTGGCTTCGTCCAGAGACTGATCCTTGCGCAACTGGGAACCGAACATCAGCAGCCCCGGGTCCGCCCCCTGCATGCCGAATCCGAAAATCCCCGCTGCCTTCTTGGTCTCCACCATCGCTTTGTAGAGGCGGCCGGAGGGATTGTTACTCAGCACGCTCGAGAGCACTTCGAGCGCCTCGGAATCGGGATGAATGCCAGAAGGGATGTGATACGCCGCCAGCAGCAACTGCACGTCCCCGACGCGGCGCACGGTCACCGTCCGCTCCCCATCCTGCGTCGGTTCGGAGGTCCAAATTTTTTCGAGCTTCCGCTCCGGCCGCGGGATCGCCCCAAAGTTCTTGGCCACTAAACTCAGCGCCTTGGCCTCATCGAACTTCCCGGCAATCACCAGCACCGCGTTATCAGGCTGGTAGTACTTGCGGTAGAACGCCTGCAACCGTTCAATCGGCACGTTCTCGATGTCCGCCCGCGACCCAATCGTCGTCTTGCCGTAGTTGTGCCACTCGTAGGCCGCCGCCTGGGTCCGCTGCATCAGCACCTGCATCGGGCTATTCTCGCCGGCTTCAAACTCGTTGCGGACGACGGTCATCTCCTTGTCCAGGTCGCTTTTGGAGATCAGGGCGTTCACCATCCGGTCGGCCTCTAACTCAATCGCCCACTGCAGGTTTTCCTCGGTGGCATTCACGGTTTCGAAGTAGTTGGTCCGATCGAGCCAGGTCGTGCCGTTGAACTGCGCCCCGTGGTCGGTCATCTCTTTGATGATGTTGCCCCGGTTCTTCGTCGGCTTGAAGACCATGTGTTCGAGCAGATGGGCCATCCCCGTCTCGCCGTAGTTTTCGTGCTTGGAACCGACCAGGTACGTGATATTCACGGTCAGTTTCGGGCTCGAAGCATCCGGAAACAGGAGCAATCGCATTCCATTGTCCAGGCGATATTCGGTAATGCCTTCTACCGTCGCCAGCTTCTGGACGCCGCCGGGTAGGGCAGGCTGCCCCAGCAGCATTCCGGCCAACAGGGGGATCAGGCAACAAGGCGCCGCAAGAGGAGTTCTTAGGTTCATAGTCGTTACTTCTCTGACGTCAAGTATCGCCGATTTCGCCCTACCTTTCGGTCGCACGCCTTGCCTGGAAACGTAAGAATTTACAGGAACGAGATCTCGAGGAAGGCGGCGGGGAGTCCAAGGCAGAGAGCAACCGGCTTATCCCCAGCGCGCGGAGTTGCCGCCGCAAGGGCATCCGCAAACAAGTCCAGTGCCTGGTCAACGCCCGCGTCCTCGTAGCGCCCGGCGCTAGCCAGGTGCGCGATCTGGACCACGATATCCTTCGCCTCCAGCGGTACGTTTTCAAGGAACGTGCGGGCCTGTTTGGGGTCGATATTCAGCATGCCCGGCGCCACGGGCCATCGCGCGAATCACCTACCCGTTCAGCGGATTGACCCCGCAAAACGCTACTAGCCGGCCCGCCGGCCCAAAAGATGGCAGCGGCCTCCTGGTCCCGAGGCAAGGTAGCTCCGGGATCATCCGCCAGCCGGACGATCCTTACGAATCGGGTTCGTTCGAGAATCGCGGGTCCTTCGTCGCCAGAAGCATTGTAGGACGATAGATCTCATGGACCTCACCGCGCAACTCCCAGAACATCAGTGGCTACAGCAAATGGCCGGAACTTGGACCTACGAATCCGAGGTCAAAATGGCGCCGGACGAACCGCCCAGGAAAAGTAGCGGAACGGAGCTCGTCCGTGCCGTTGGCGATTTCTGGATCCTGGCTGAGGGGCAGGGCACGATGCCGGATGGCAAGCCAGCCACCATGGTCATTACGGCCGGATACGACACCGCGTTGAAGCGGTTCGTCGCAACATGGTTCGGGTCGATGATGACGAGACTGTGGGTCTACGAATGTTCGAAAGAAGGGAACACGTTAAACATGGATGCTGAAGGCCCCAGCATGGCGGGCGATGGAACCACCGCGCTGTACCGGGATTCGATCGAAATCATTGACGCCGATAACAGAACCTTCCGTTCGCAGATGCGCAATCCTGACGGAAGCTGGATGCAGTTCATGACCATACGCTACTGCCGGGTGCAGTAGCGGCATCGCGGCCGCGGGGCCCCGAATCCCTAGCCAGGTTCAAGGAAATGGAAGCTCCGCCCCCATCGGCAGTCCCGAACCTGGCGATTCCCGCAGCTTCCCCACCGGGCAGGATCCCCCGGCCCAGCCTAGCGCCGTTGGAAACCCACCGCCTGCAAAGCACCCAAATCAACCCGCCCTGCCAGCGCCGGCCCTTCCGCCTCGAGAGCCTGCCGGGCTCTCTGTTCCGCCGCCTTGGCCTCCGGCTTCCGATGCAGCCGGCGCAAGATCATCGCCTGAAGCGACAAAACGTGACTCAGCCTTGGGTAACCAACGCCCGCCCGCGATTCGACCAGGGAGAGTAACACTTCGGTCACTTCGGCGGCCTGCCCGGTGGCGCCCGATTTCCAGAAACTCTGCGCCAAATTCAACAACAGGGACGGATCCAGGTCCCGCTGCTCCCCCCCGCCCGCTTGCAAACCCTCCCGAAACTGCGCCCAACTCCGCTGGCTCTGCCCAAAGTAACTCCCGGTCTCGGCCGTCCGGCTTTCCTTGTGCGTGAGTAGCCCCAGGTCGTTCGTCACCAGAATCGTCTGCAAGACGTGGTTTCTACCTGCTTTCGGGTTCGCAATCGCCAAAAACTTCCGGTAGCTCTCTTCCGCCTCCTGGTGCCGATTCAGCGTCATTCTCACGTTCCCGAGGTTGTAGTGCAGCTGAATGAGCGCCGGACTCGCGGGCCCCGCAAACCGCTCGATCAGGCCGGCGGACCGGACCAATGTCTGGTGCGACTCGGCGAGACGGCCGTCGTCCCACAGCAGCGTAGCAAGATTGTTCATAGTGGTCGCCGCATGCAGGCTGAACCTCTCACCCGACCGCTCCCAGTCGGCGATCGATTGCTTGTAGTAACGGTAGGCCCGGGCGACTTGGTGCTGCTCCTGGTTCAACGTGCCCAGGTCGTTGTAGATATAAGCCAGAACGTGTCCGGGCGCCTCGTCAGCATGAAGCTCGACGAACTTGAGGAGCAACCGTTCCGCCTCCGCCGGTTGTCCTTGCTTCCGCAGCCGGTCCGCACCCAGGCGAGTCTGCTCTCCTACCTTGCCCAGTGCCGCCCCGCTCGTGGCAACGCCGGGAGTTGGCCCGTCAGCGCCACGCAGCGAATACGTCCAAAGTCCAGTCATCAGGATCAGTAAAGTAGCCGTTTGGGGTTTCATAGAGAGGGTTCCGCCATCGAAGGCGGAAACTAGGGCCCTCACACACAAACCGGCTCAGATTTTTTTGACCACCCTCCGCCTGCGGTGTAGCATACTGGTTCAGGCTTACCGCGGCCGCGAGATGAATACCGTCACGCGATTACTGATTCGATGGCGGCAGGGCGATACGGCCGGCCGCGATGAGCTGTTTCAGGCCGTACAGCATGAGCTGCACCGGATCGCCTACCGGTATATGCAGAGGGAACGCGATGGGCACCTTCTCCAGGCCACCGCTCTTGTCAATGAAGCCTACCTGCGGCTCATCGATCAACCCGAAGCGAACTGGCAAAACCGCGCCCATTTCTTTGCCATTTCCGCCCACCTCATGCGGCAGATCCTGGTCGACCACGCCCGCGGCTCCGCGGCGCATAAGCGCGGCGGAGCCCTCCTCCACTTGCCCTTGGACGAAGGTCTCCACCTTGCACCGGAAAAGTCCAAAGAGCTTCTGGCGCTCGATGAAGCCCTCACCGCCTTAGCTCTGGTCGATCGCCGGAAGGCGGACGTGGTCGAGCTGCGCTACTTCGGCGGACTCGAGGTGGAAGAGGTCGCCGAACTGCTTAAAGTCCATCCCAATACCGTAATTCGCGACTGGCGGCTCGCCAAAGCGTGGCTGAAACGGAAAATCGATACCGCGGATCGAACGGCATCCTAGCGTCTGGCCACCCGCTCCGCCACCAACTGCTGGATCCGCTCCATATTACGCGGCACCCGGAAACTCGCCTTCCCCTCGACGCGAATAAGCTCAAACGGCGTAATCCGGCCCGTCAACTGCGGATACCGCCGCGTCACCCCCGCAAGCCATCGCTGCTGCGACTGCTGCGACCAGTCCCGGGAATAGACGACGAAGTGCATCGCGCCGTTCGAGTTCGCCAAATAACCTAACAGAGACTCCATCTTGTCGCGTCCAATTCGGGTCAACCGCCGGTACAGCTCCTCGTCAGTCGCCGGGTCCGCTTGCGGCGTTTTCACAAGCGGGTCCGGCGAAAACTCGAACGCGAGGGCATGGACGAACGCCGAGCGATGAATCAGAATCAAAGCCGGCGACCGCTTGAGAATCTGGTCCTCGCGGTTCCATTCGACGCTGAGCGTTTCCTTCTGGAATACCGCCGGCAGCCCGGAGAGTCCGTTCGAAAGATCGTCCGCGTTCGTTCCGCTTTGGTGCCGGGTTTCGTCGTCATAGACCCCGGAAGGCGCCGATGTATCCATCAGCATAACGACGGGGGTTGTCAAATCCACACGGTCCCGGAAGAACCCAACCAGCGCCACGGTCAGCAGAAGCAATCCGGCCGCGAAAACCGCGGTGCGAACGGGTTTCCGGGACGCTGCCGCCGGCGGCGCCATCAGGTTCCCCTGCTGTGCGATCCACCGCAGCTCATCTCGCAGGTCAGCGGCAGTCTGCCAGCGAGTTTCGGGGTCCTTCGCCATGCATTTATGGATCACCCGCGCCAGTGCGGGCGACACTCGTGGCTGAACTTCGGAAATCGGCGGCGGATCGTCCTTCAGAATCGACGCCATCAGCGTGATCGAACTCGTCGCCTGAAAGGCGGGAGTTCCCGCGATCACCTCATAAAGAACCAGGCCGAAGGCGTAAATGTCCGTCCGCTCGCTCGCCGGCCGGCCCTCGAGCTGTTCGGGTCCGAGGTAGCGCAACGTGCCGGGAATCTGGTGCTCCGTGGTGATCGTGTCCGATCCGGTGGGCTCCCCTCCCACCGGATCCGTTCGTTTTGCAATGCCGAAGTCGACAATCTTGATTCCACTGGCCGTCAGCAGCAGATTTTCCGGCTTGATGTCGCGATGAATAATCCCCTGGCGGTGCGCGGCGTGCAGCGCGTCTGTAATCTGGATAGCGTGCTGGACGGCCGTCTCTGGCCGCAACGGGCCCCGCCATGGCTTCCCGTCCAGGAACTCAAGAACAAGGTAGTTTGGCCCCACATCGTACAACGTGCAGATATGGGGATGGTTCAAAGCGGCCACCGCGCGCGCTTCGCCTTCAAACCTTTTGGTGAACCGTTCGCGGCAAACCTTCAGAGCCACGAAACGATTCAGGCGGGTATCCAGGGCCTTGTAAACATCCCCCATCCCGCCGGAACCCACCCGGCCCACAATGCGGTACCGCCCCTCCGCCACCACGTCTCCCGGCTTCACGTCCAAAGGCAATAAGCCGGAATACGGGGACCCATCCAGGAACCCGGCACTCCCCTCGTCACTGGCCAGGAGTTGTTCAACCTCCTGACGAATCGACTCCTCGTCCGGACACGCCTCGAGAAGATATGCTGCTCTTTCTTCCTTCGGCCGGGAAAGCACGGCATGGAAAAGCTCTTCGATTCGGGCCCAGCGCTCCATGGATCCCCTATCGTACGCTGCTCCGCCATCGAAGCTCAAGCAACGCTTCCCGGACGGGCCACGGCGTCGGTGGAAATCGAATTCGACGCCGAGCGGCTGCGCCGATGAGCCCGGGAACAGGGGATAAGCGGCCACGAGAAGCCCCACGAGAAGCCCCATTAGAAACCAACGGTGCCACCCAAGGTCAACCACACCATCGCTTGCCAGTCGCGCTAGCCGAACGCTCTTTATCCTTCATAGCGTGTCCCTATCTATCGAGACGCTATCTCATGAGGCGCAACCGCCCACCCTCCGAGCAAGCCATCCGTGTCGACCTCCAACTCGCCACGGAGCCTGCCGCTTGGCGCCGCGGCTCTGACTTGTGCCGGGAGACAGGTCGCCAGGCCGGTTCAAAGTATCCAATCTTCATAGGCTGGCTGGAGACGAAGTGGGAAACGCAGAATCCGCCAGGCCGTCCACCACGTCACTGGTACCGGCTGACTGGAATCGGGCTGCAGCAAGCGGGAGAACTCGCGGCGGGACAGAGAGTGGAGAGACCAGCAAAGCCGCCCCGCATCGGGGCCGGTTTGTCTGTTCGCGCCTTGGGTTGCTGCCTGGCCGTCCAGCGGCTGCAAATGGTGGGTACCTGATGGACTGGCCAGAACGTGTCTTGATCGCAGCGGTACGGTGCATGCCTGCGCGGCGAAAGGAATGGGGAGAGACGCGATGCTGGCGGAACTCGCAAGCGTGCGAGTTTCGCAGTCGCAGTGGCGGTTCGCCCTCGGATGCGCGGCAACAGCGCTCGGGGAGTCCATGAAATTTCTTGGGGCAAGGGTACTTGGCGTGGCCGATGAAGGGAGAACCTTGCGGTCACGCTGCGGCTGAGCGGATCGGGTAGGGCAAACCAAGCTTGAGCCCCAGCTCGTATTCTGATCTCGCCGCTGCGATGATAGCTTGGTATCGAACGCCGACACCATGATCTCCGCGAGTGATTCCACTTCAAACGACCTCAACGCACTCAAAAAAAAATGGAAAGCGAGGTGCGAGAAGCAGAAGCTGGCCGGATGGGTCCACAGCATGTGCCTTAAGTGCTTCCGAAAGCGCTGGCCGCACGGAAAATACTCGTCGTGGCAAACGCCCGCCAGAAACCGCCAATGGGAAGTTTGTTGTTTCTGCCTACAGAAACACAAGGACGGAATTCACAAAACTCGCGATCCGTTGAACCGGGAGCTTCGATGTGGGGGAATTCACCATTCTGAACCGTCTCGCCAAGGGAAGACTTTGTAACCCTACCAGAATGGCCGCTAGCTCGTGCTGGGAGGGCGGAAGAAACCCTTCTGCTACCGGAGCAGCCCCAGCTGATCGCCTCGCCAAGTCTTTCATTCCGGCCTGACTAAGGCCTGTCACCAAGTATACTGCTGGGAAGAACAACTCGCTCCTTGAGGTTCAGACTTGTCCAATGACCAAACTCTCGCGAGCCGCTTCCTCCATGGCTTTGCTCACCTCTTGGAGAGAGTTGATTTCGATAATCCGCTCCATCTGGGTGAGGAACCGGTACAGAAGCTGGAAATTGCCGCCGCCGGTTATCCGACCACCATCCACAGTCTATTCCCTAAGCGTCATGAAAGGCGCACCCTAAAGCGCCGCTCGCGCGACGCTCGACGCATCGAGCTACGGACTCCCTGGACCCTAGACCGCCGTGGAAAAGCTTGCCGGCGAGAAGGGACGGGCTACCTGGTTTTATCTGGAGAACGAGAAGATCAGAGTCGGGCTCCGAGAGGCCACTCTCCGCATTGAGCGGGAGCGTTCTGCGTCGGAAAAGAAATGGAGGGAGCAGAACCCTTTCGGATATTGGTTTCGGTATTGCGATCCAAAGCCAACCGGGAAACTCGTGTTTACCTTTCTTTCGAACGGGCGCGAAGAGAACAATTGGTTCGATGGTAAGGGGAAGCGCCTCGAGGACAGGATTAACCGGAACACGGATAGCACACTAGGCGTGCTAATGTGTTATCTATGATCCGCTCGTTCGGCGACGGGTTCACTCGGGACATCTGGAACGGCGTTAGCAGCAAAGCTGCGCGACGAATCCCACAAGCACTGTGGCCAGTGGTGTGTCGCAAGCTGGACCAGATCGACGCTGTGACCAGACTGGAAGATCTGCGAACGCCTCCAGGCAATCGCTTACACGCGCTGACCGGCGACCTCGCGGGGTATCACGCAATCCGCGTCAATGATCAGTATCGCGTGGTTTTCCGTTTCGAAGGGCAAGACGCGCACGATGTGCGGTGTGCAGACTACCACTGAGGAAATGACTATGTTGCCGGCCAATCGCCCCCCCACCCATCCCGGAGAGATGCTGCTCAAGGAGTTTCTCGAGCCACTCGGAGTTTCGCAGTCTGACGCCGCGGCCCGGATGAACATTCCGTTCCAGCGCCTCAACGCCATTGTCAATGGCCGCCGTGCCGTCAGTGCGGAGACTGCTCTGCTCCTTCAGGAACTCACGAGATGGGACGCGGAGATCTGGCTGCGATTGCAGGCGAAGTGGGACCTGTGGCACGCCACGAAGGCGCGCCGAATGCGACCCAAGGTGCGCGCCCTCCCACGAAGCGCATAGCGTGGCTGGTTGTCAGAGTGCGCCAACGCTTGCTCATTCGGCGATAGGTAACGATGAGCCGCGCTGTGTAGAGTTTCTTGGCACTGCCGGGCCGCAAGTCCCATTAGAGGAAGTTTGGAACGGCGCTCCGTTTGGATCAAGCGCTATGCGGAGACGAAGCACATTACCGCGAGCGGCCAGACAGTTCCTTCGGGGGACACGTGAAAAGCGGCAAAAGAGGACCACCGCAAAAGAGGCACGTTCCCCGAGCCCCCCGCCCGCCCACTCGGGGCATCGAGCCCCTCGCAGGCGCAGAACTCTCCTGCTTTCAACGACTTGCCTTCCGCGTTCACCAAAACAGTCCGCCCCGCCGGAGTCGGTGACAGCCCATCAGAATATTTTTAAGTCCCTATCCCCTCAATAACTTCCCGCCATTTCCCGCCACCCCGCCGATCCGTTTTCGCCCCCTCGCCTGCTACGTTCGAATCAAAGTGAGTTTGGCGCTCTTTTCGAACGCCCCGTCTTTCCGGCGGGGCGTTCGCCTTTTTACGCCCTCATTTTCGCCCAGGAGACCCCATGCCCAACCAACTCACCCCCGAAGAGAAAAAGGCCAAACGCGCCGCCACCAATCGCGCCAACGCCCAGAAAAGCACCGGCCCCCGCACC
>JAIXQP010000045.1 GCA_027485675.1 Terriglobales bacterium
ACCCGCGTAACTCGTCATCACATCCCCGTTCAGCCCCATCATCAGCAGCAGCAGAAACCCCAACACCCCAATGCGCACCAGCGGCGAACGAAGAATCCGGCGCACAAGACCAGGCCGAGTGGAAGAAGAAGTCGTCAATGTGGTTTCATTCATAGGAACTAGGAGAAAAGATAGCTTTGCACAACGTCGAAGTCCTCTCACAACTGCCCGGGCGCAAGGCTTCGACTATGAATTGAAAGTTGAATAGTCATGGCAGATCGAACTCGCGCCGGGGCAGGTGTTGAGATCGACGCCATATTGTGCCTTTGTTAGTCGAAGTAAATCCATTCGCGAGTTGAACTGTCGAAAAAGTATCCCTCCATCATTCCGGCCGCGTCCCAATATTCAAATCGGTAACGGTCGCCTTCAGCACGATAACTATGCGGCTCTCGAAGAAGCCTTGGTGGTTGTGAGTCTGGCAAGACGTCAAGAGAGTCAGGGTATCGCCCGTGCTCGGTTCGGTAATCGTCCAGCATAGGAACGATGGCTGCGACGTATTCCCTCGTTCGGCGAATATCAGATTCGTGTAGAAACTTTCCCAGACCCAACGATGTCGCCAGTGACAATCCAGTTATCATCGATCCAAGAAACATCTTCTTCAGACCTTGAGGAACCCCGTTTGAGCGCTTGAATCCGACGAGAAGCCAGATCCCCATGTAGAGAGTGAGCGGCACTCCAATGAAAACACCGATCGCAAGGATGGCGATCGTTTGTCCAAACGATCCTCTCACCATGAACGCACTCAGAATCGCCAAACCGAGGGCTATGATCGCAAGAATCTTCATTCTTTGGCACAACGTTAAAGGCCACTCGCTCGATACTGGGAGCGCGGACACGAATCCAGAATAGGGAAACGAGCTACGAAAGTCAATCGACTCCAAGCGAGTATCGAGTTGAGTGCGCCAACCTGTTCGCGTTTGGTGATTTGTGAGGACCGACGTCACCTCTGCTCCAGAGCGAGGCGCGCAAAATCGACGATCGAATCTGCGACCGGGGAGAACGTTGAACGGAGGTCTGTGCTCTCATCCCAATACTCGCCGTCATGCGAGATAATGCCGGTCACACCCGCTCCCTGAAAATCAATCACGACAAAATCCCCGTCCAGAACCGAGGCTACGATTAGGAATCCACGGTCTATAAAGTTTGGGAAGTCAGTATCCCAGGCCCGAATTCGGCGGCTATCGTGAAAGACTACTGGACCCACCTCCACTTCTGAAGCTAGAGCGGTGTCCTTGAGGAACTTCGAAAGCTGCTCTGGAAGGTCGCGACGCTCCATCCAATCTGCGTATCCAGCAGGCAGTGTCGAATGCAGAGTTAGCCCCGGAAAGGCGGTCCGCAACAGATCGAGAAACTCGTTCGGATCAAAATTCATTTCTTGCGCGAATAGTCTAATTAGTACGGTTTGATATCGGTTCCGAGCGATACTCTCATTCTTAAACGCACCCACGATTCACCGGAAGCCCAAGTAAAGTCAAGGCTCCAGCACAGTACTTCAGGCTTCTTGCTCTTTTTGTCATTTGGATTCCTCAGACTCCCAACCCAATCGATAGGCGGCGCCATGAGATCGATATCTTAAAGCTCTCAGCCGGCTTGCACAAGAAGGCCCCAGCGAGACAGAAGAGAGGTTTGAAATGGTTTGAAGGACTTCAAGCAACTTGAAATGGGTCTGCCTGTACTGCCGCTGGGTCAAGGGTCACTTGGTTGACTGTGTGCGGGCGAACAGTTAAGGTGTGTTAATGAAAACGAAGCCTGTTGTTCGGTGGCCTGGGGGTAAAACTCGCCTTCTGGGGGATCTTTTGCCGCTCATCCGGCCTCACACGACCTATGTCGAAGCATTTGGGGGCGGTTTGGCGGTGCTGCTGGCGAAAGAGCGGTCGAAATGTGAAATCGTGAACGATATCAACGGAGAGCTGGTGGCACTCTACCGCTGCGCCCAGTTCCACCTGGATGCGCTGATCGGCGAGATCGAGTGGACACTGACGAGCCGGTCCAACCTGGCGGATTTCCTGGCTCAGCCTGGTTTGACGGAGATCCAGCGGGCGGCGCGCTTCTTTCTGCGGAATCGGATGTCCTTTGGCGGGAGTGGGACGTCGTATGCGGTCGCCAAGGCGACGGGACAGCCTAGCCGGCTGAATGTATTGGAGGGTTTGCGGGCACTGAACGTGCGACTGGACAAAGTGTCGGTCGAAAACCTGTCGTATGAGCGGTTGATGGCCAATTATGACTCCCCGGAGACCCTTTGGTTCTTCGATCCGCCCTACTCTGCAGGCGCCGTAGACGCTTATGGCATGTGGTCTGACGAAGAAATGCGGGGATTCGCGACGCGGGTGATGGCTTTGAAGGGGGATTGGCTAGTTACAGTGAATGATAGTCCGGTTAATCGGGAGCTGTTTGCTATCCATCAGGTGAGGCCAGTAGTCACGCGATCAGGATCTGTGAACCGGCGGCTGAAGCCAGACGCGACTTTCGGCGAGATAATTGTTCGGAAGCACTCGGATAGCTCCAGTCGTTCCCTCGAAGCGACCCAGCCAGGCGCACGAATTGCGGCCTAAATCCCCCATTCTACAACGAATCGGTCGTTCAGAGGACTTAGAGTCCTGGCCATTTGGCATTTTCATGAGTCACATCCGATTTCGAATGAATCTTCATGGATATTGCCCCATCATCGGCCAAAGACGACTTCGTAGAGTCAAGGTCCAGATAGTAGTCCTGTCCTGAACTTTCAGACAAGAAAACCGAGGTCGGCCCCATCTTCAAGATTTCGAACACTTTTGTCGCGGGATCTCCACCTGTCGGATAGAAAGTCACTGCTAAGCTCAAATCTTGTCCCTCATCCGCTCGCCTTGGCACGCAAATCCTGCCTTGAGTCTCGAAATTGCCGCAACTGAGGGTTCCATTGGCGATGACATTTGCAGGAAGATGGTTTTCGCCCATGCGGAGAGCCTATGGATCCATGCATGGCTGTCAATCGGTTGCTTCAAGCACTATCCATGGATGGCGTTCCATGCGCCGGCTGTGATGGCGGTTTCCACGATTTCTGCGACCTTTTCGGGAGACCATTGGGCGTAGGCGCTGAGAAGCTTGGCGCCGGCTTCTTCGGGTGAAGAGGCGTCGAGGATGATTTGGGCGACTGGCGCCAGGCTGCCGCGATAGGCTTGGGTGATGGCAGCGGCGGCCTCGCGGGAGATCTGCTCGCTGGCCGCGACGGGATAGCGAGAGGTTCGCGGGCGGGGTGCGGAGAGGAGTTTCGAGAGCTTTTCAGCGGCGCCAGGCTCGGGTGGGGATTCTGGCGTGACATCCCTTTCGAGCTCGAGGCCGATGCGCTGAGATAGGACAGGGAGGCTTTTGTCGGCGACGCGGATGCCGGCAGTTTTGAGGCCGCTGAGAACTGTGGCTGTGGTGGAGTTCTCTTCCTGCTCTTCGCCGCCGAAGGTGAGGTTGGGGACGGCGCCTTTGAAATGGTTGAGACGGAGCCAGGGTTTGAAGAGCTGGTTACGGATTGTCTGGGCCAGCATCTTTTTGTCGTAACCACAGATGTCCCCTCTGACCTGGCCTTGGAGATCTGAGGCGCCGTTGCCAAGGCCGGTGGGCGAGGCGGTGGAGCTGAGGGTCTGGCCTAGCACGCGGCGGCTGATGGCATCGTCGCAAGTCTGGAAGAACTTGGCGTAGGCTTCGGAGCTGTCACCGGTGGAGGCTTTGAGGAGCTCGATCTGGGTCTCGCGGTTAACGACGACGCCGCCGACTTTGGTGGAGAGTTTGAAGGCTCGTTCGAGGATCTGTCGGCTCTTCTCATCCTGCTTGTCGAACTTCCCGACCATGAAGGGGGTGCCGTATTTGTCGAGGAAGCGAACCCACCACTCGCGGTCCATGACCTTGAGAAAGAACCACCAGGTGAGGGCGCGCATGGGGCCGCCCCAACAGTCTGGCGTGCGCATGAGGTGTCCGCGATGGGTGATGAAGCGGGCGGGATCTGGGCGTTCCCATTTGCCGCAAGGGCGACGGGTCTCCGGGTCGATCAACTCGATCTGCAGGTGGCCTTCTGTCCAGCGGAAGAGGTGATCTGGGACGGGGGTGATTTCTGCCCAGTCGAATTTGAGATCGAGTTCGGGGGCGGGACGGTAGGTGCGCTCGATCATGGCGAGCGGCCAGATTGTTCCCCATAGAAGATCAGAGCACACGCCGAGGAAATCCGGGAGGCGGTCGACTGCGGCTTTCAGGGCCTCGGCGGCGGCGACGTCGTCGGGGTTCTTGGGATCTTTGGGAGTGATGAGGGGCTCGTCTCCGATGACGGCGAGGAACCGGGTTTCGATGACGCTCTGGATGTGGGTGTCCGCGATCAGGACATCGCGGTAAATGGCGAAGAGTTCGCGGGTGTCGCCTTGCTCGGCGAGGCGGATGGCTGAGTGCACGCGCTCGGCCGTTAGACCGGCCAGAGTCGAGTCCGGTTCGTTTCGGTGATCGATGATGGTTTGCGTGCGCGTGGGTAGGTAGCTGATGATCAGCTCCTGCAGGCGACCGAGGAGAGTGGGGGTGTTATCCATAAAGCAGGCCTTTGAAGAAGTCTTGGGTGCGATCCATCCAGGAGGGGTCTTTGGAGCGTCCGGAGGCGGCGAGATCGCCGATGGCGGGGAAGAGGGCTTCGATCTCTCCGCTGCTCTCGAGAGCGTCCAGCGAGTGTTTGGTCGAGTCGAAAGTGTCCCCGTGATTTCCGGCCGGATCCACTTCGGTGACGAAGAGGCCCTTTTCCTTCTTCACGAGAAGCCAGTCGGTTTTGATCCATTCGACGTCAGGGCAGGCTAAGAGGCGTGCGTTGGCGGTGTTGACGAGGAGATTTCCGAGGCGCTCTTTCTGTCGCATTTCGGGCTGGGTGGGATCTCCGGTTTCGACGACTTCTCCGGAGACAATGAGATTCACCGGGCAGTCCGTGATTCGTGATTTGAGTTGGGTGGCGTAGTAGCGCTCGTTTGAAGCGTCGATGTTGAGGGCTTGGATGCGGGCACCGGCTTGCTTGAGAGCAGCAAGAGAGCGTTTGAGGACGGCCTCGCTGAAGTCTGGGTTGGCGGATTTCCACCGCACAATGAAGCGTGCCCATCGCTCTGGGCCGCGCGCCTGGCTGAGAGTGAGGGAGCTGGGGTTGCTCTTTTTGTTGGTGGTGGTGGCGATGTCGTAGCCGGCACCCCAGATGCCTTGATTGGCGACGTTGAGGACTTGGGAGACGATGCGCTGCAGGGCGATCTCTTCGTTCTCCGGGGCGACGGTTCCCAGGTCGAGCGCGACACACTCTTCCCGGCCTTTGGCTCTGGCGGCGTCGATGGCGACTGCTGGCATGGCGACGAGGCCGCCGGGGATGCGTTTGAGGGCGTAGTTGCGATCCCAGCCGTCTTTGTCGAGCGCGCGGTCGCGGTGTTGTTCGGGTGTGATGGGTTCACGGGTCTCCAGGTCGTAGAGACGGACGCCGCATTCCTGGCCGTCCCAGACATCGACACGCAGGGTGAGAATGCCAGCCTGGCTGCGATACCAATGGCCGTCTCCACAGGGTTCGAAGCGCATGCCTTCCGGCGGTTCGCCGATTTTGTAGCAGAGGTGACTTTCGTCTCCGGGCGGAGTGGAGGCCATGAGAACGCGGAAGGAGGGGTCGCGTGAGGCGATGGGTTCCATGGCTTCCCAGACTTCGACGAAGTCGGGAATGAAGCCGATTTCGTCGAGCAAGACGTCGCCTGAGAAGCCTCGTGCGGTGGCTGGGTTGGGTGCGATGATCTGGGTGCGGCTGCAGACGCTCTGGGAGTGCCAGAGGCGCATTTCGAGGCGGCTGCGTTCGAAGAGGTCGGCGATGCCGTCGATGTCGATGGCGCTGTACTCTTTGCCGTTGTTTTCGGCGAGGGTGAGTTTCATGCCGTTGGCTGCCGCCTGGGCGCGCATTTCCGACATGGCGTCGTTGAGGACGTTGGCTTCTTTGTAGATGAGCTCTTTGCCGACGTTGATGGAAGCGGAGGCGAAGGTGACGAGGCGGCCGCGATGCTTCATCATCTGCTTGAGGGCGACGCCGGCCATGGTGGTGGTTTTGCCAAATTGACGGCGCGCTTCCCAGTAGATCATGCCGACGCTACCAAAACGGCGGATGAGCTCCTTCTGAGGTGGTAGCCAGTGGATCGCCATGAGGGTGGGGGGTTACCAGGCGTCCTGGAAGAGGTATTGGCCGAGGGCTTCGAGCTTGGCGTCGGTGGCGAGGTCGGAGGTGGCGATCTTTTTCGCTTCTTCGTCTGCCATCCATTCGATGAAGGATTTGACGCGAAGGTGATTGAACTTGCGGGTTTCGAGGTCGAGGGCCTGGCCTTTTTGGGTGACTTCGATGCGTTTGACTTCGAGCTTTTGGGCTTCGAGTTCCATGCCGCGCACTTTGGCGAGGGCGGTGACGAGTTTGTCGAGGCTGGGGCCGGTGAGGATGGGATTGCCTTCTTCGTCGGTATCGATCTCGGCACCGGCTTCGAGGGCTTCCTGCAATTTTCCAGCGGCGATGGCGAGGAGGCCTTCGCTGAGGTTACCGCCGGAGGCTTTGGCGAGGCGGAGGGAGAGCTCGGAGAGCTTTTGAACTTTGTGGACTTTTTCCTGGTCTTCCAACCACTCGGCGAAGCCGCCCTGGCGCCAGACGGACAGGTTTGCGTCGGAGATGGGCTCGCTGGCGAACTGCTTCTGAAGGATTTCCTGGGTGATGGGGAGAGCGTTGACCCAGGTGAGGATGTCGTTGCCGGAGTGGTTGTCGCGCAGGCGCTCATTGAGTTCCTCGCGAATGGCGAGGGGGAGGCGGGCGATCTTTCCGGTGCGGGCCATCGTGGGGGCTAGACTTCGCGGACGTTGGTGGCGGCGGGGGTGATGCGTGCGAGGGCGGCTTGAAAGTCGAACTGGGCAACTGGGCGGCGGATGCCGAGGATGCGGCCACGGGCGAACGAGGCGACCGTTACGCCGTCACTTTGATTGCCGCCGAGGAGGAGGACGGTGCCGGGTCCCCAGGCGTGGAAGTAGCCGACGTGGCCTTTCCAGCCTTCGCGGCTTTCCCGCCAGAGGATGACGACATCGCCGGGTTGGGCAGCGTTTGTCTCAACAGTCATGCCGGCGTTGAGCCAGTTTCGGGCTCCGGCTGGGTTCTTTGGTGACTCGTAGCCGAGAAGGTAATGGGTGAAGTGCAGGAAGGATCCACACCAGGCGTCATCCTCGTTGGCGCTGCCGAGGCTGAGCCAGTTCATGGCGGCGATGAGGGCGTTGGTTTTGGTGCCGGGAATTTCTTTGACGCCGGCGGCCATCATGCGGAGGCCGAGATGATAAGGGGTGATGGAGGTGCAGTTGTTCATCGTTTGGATCTTTCTTTGAAGCGGAGGCCTTCGGCGGTGACCTGCCAGGTGGAGATGGTTTGGGCGACGCCGGCGAGGACCTCTTCGACGAGGCCTAGGCGGTTGAGATCAGCGAGGGCGGTGTCGATCTCGGCTTGGGTGTAGGGGTTGCGGAGGAAGACGGTGCGGATGGTGGCGGCCTCGTGCGCGCCGGTGCGCCGATTGTAGAGGGCGCTGAGGACTTCCAGGCGGCAGTCTTCGAGGCGGAGTTGTTCTTCAGTCATTTCCATTGAGGGGTTTGTGGGTGAGGTGCCAGGCTCGGCAGGTTTGGCAGTAGTAGGCGCGGAGGAAACTGGGGCGGTTGCGCCGTCTCCGGAGGGCCGCCTTCATTGAGGTGATGGCGGCCCGTTTGTCCGGATACGAGGCCTTGCTGCAGCTCACTGGGCCTTGCTTTTGACGAGGCCACGTGCGGCGGTGTAGACGGCGCCGAGGATGGTGGCGGCGGCGACTGCGTAGGAGCCGTCGACCATGCCAAGGGCGGAGAGGGCGAGACCGCCGAAGCCGAGGCCGATGGTGGTCCAGAATTCTGTCGTGGTGATGCCGGGTTTCAATTTCATGGGTGTGTGCGGTTTGTCGTTGAGTTCCTCTTCGGCTTGGTTCCAGGCGGAACGGAGGCTGAGGAGGAGTTTGGTTTTTTGCCAGAAGGTCATGGTTTGGTGACTTCCTGGGTGATGGTTTGGCCGAGGTCTGCGGCAGCGTTGATGCCGGTTTTCATGAGGCCGGCGAAGATGGCGGCGCGGGCGAAGTCTGTGATGGCCTGGGTGGCGGCGTCAGCGTCAGTGAACATGACGATGGTGCCGTCCGGGGCGACGGACATCCCGCCTTTGGCGAGGACGGTGGTGGAAGTGAGTTCTTCGCCACTGGGCTTGGTGACCTGATGCTGAGCGCAAGAGGGGGCGAGGAGAAAGGCGAGGGCGAGTAGGAGAAGGAGCTGGGGGCGCATGGCCGCAAGGTGGCGGCGGCGGGTGCGCGGGTGAAGGGTGGGGGCGGGAGTAGCGAGGGACTAGCCGACGATGGTGTAGTTTTCGGCGAGGTGCTTTCTCATGGCTTCCTTGGCTGCCTGACGAGCTTTGGTGGTGGGATCCATGGCGCGGGATTCGACACCGTGGCGCGAGAGGAGGGCGGGCCACAGGTCGGTGGCGGCCAGGAGACCTTCTTCGAAGAGGGCCTGCTTGAGGGTGCAGTGCCACTCGGCGCGCATAGTTTCGATGAGGGTCAAAAGCCAGGCGTGATTAGCCTGGATGTGCACAGTGCCGGCTTTGATGAGGCGCTCGGCTAGCTCTGACTCGTTTCGAGGGGGACTTCCGAGGCCAGCGGCTTTCCCGGCGCGGGATCCTCTCCGGCTTCGTTGAGGTCAGCCATTTGTTTGGTCATCCAGCGGGCAAGTGCGCGGAGATCCGCAAGGCTGAACTGCTGTGCGTAGTCGAAGGAAGCGGCTTCGAAGGTTTTGCCGCCATCGTCTTTGCGGAGGGTCTGCCAGGCGACGGCCGGTTCTCCGAGACAGAAAGCGAGGCAGGCGAGTTGGCCGCCTTCCTGGGAGAGTGAAACGATTTTGGAGCGGAGGGCTTCGATCAGGGGAAGCATCATCAAGAAGCCAGCGGTGATCGGGGGAAAGGTGACGCCTTTGAGGTGGATGCCGACGCCGGCGTCTAGGAGGTGGGTGGCGGTGGCGATGTCGATGCCAGTGGCTTCGGTTTGGGCGCTGGCTTGGATGCCGGCGACGTGGACTTGCCAGTTGGCTTCCTTCTGGGTGATCTCGGGCTTTTGGCTCATGGGTGTCTCGTTTGGGGGTGGGGACGGTTAGGCGTCCATTGAGGTGTAAGCCCCGGTGCCGGGGTCTAGCCTGTAAGCGACGGCGTCGGTGAGGGCATCCCAGTGGGTGACTTCGATGGAGAGCATGCGCTCTTTGCCCTTCTCCCATTTGACGGTCACATCCATGACGCGGCCAGAGACACCGACAAGAGGGAGGGCGATGATTTCCATCAGGCCGGGGGCAGTGACGCCGGTGTCAAAGATACAATCGAGCGTCAGCTCAAAGCGGGGCTTGGTGAGGAGGAGGCTCTTGAGGTTGCCGGCGCAGTTTTCGATCTCGACTTTGTCGGCGGTGCGTTTGACGGAGGCGGAATCGACCTGACCGAAGTCGTCGCCAAGCATGCAGGTGCCCCAGACGACCTGGTCGCCAAGGAGGAGGACGTCGTCGCCGAAAGTGGTGTTGAGTGCCATGCGCCATGATGGGCGTTGGCGGCGAGCTGGTCAGGGGCGCGGGCGGGAGTAGCGAGGGGGCTAGTCGAGAGTTATGGTGCCGTCAGCATGGCGGGTGTAAGGCAAGGGGGCTGCCAGATACTTCTGGGGCACGTCAATCCCTGATTGCAAAAGAT
>JAIXQP010000016.1 GCA_027485675.1 Terriglobales bacterium
AGTTCCGACCTCATCGCTCCTCCGCCCACTTCACCCGCCAACAACCAACCCCCCGGAACCCCGCCCAAACGAAACGGCCACAGCTACGAGAACCTGCGCCACCTCATCGCCTTCCCGCCCTCACCAGCAGCCCGCCAGAGCAAATCGACCAAACACTCCGATCGCAAGCTCCGACCTCATCGCTCCTCCGCCCACTTCACCCGCCAACACCCCCCCCGGATCCCCGCCAAATCAAGACACCCGCAACCCCACACGACGGCGCCCACCTCATCGCTCCCCCTCACAACCGCCGCCCCGTCTCGCCCGCGGCCACGTCGCCCCCTCCCCACCAAACAGCACCGCCACCCCCACCCTTTACGCGCGCACCCCCAACCACCGCCACCAGCCAGCCACCACCCCACACCCCAATACCGCCGCCGCCCCCCACCAGTCCGTCGCGTGTTGGATCGTCCGCCACTCATGCAAAACCAGCCGCAACCCGCCAAACGTCACCAATAACCCCGCCGCAAACGCCCAGTCCCTCCGACGCGCCCCCCAATACACCGCCCCCAAGGCCACCGCCCACAGCACCTCCCAACGCACCAACTCCTCCCCGTTCCACCAGCACCCCAACCGAGCCACAATCCACGCAAACGGAAACGTCCACGCCCCCGCCTCGAACAACTCCGTCCGCCACATGCGGTAACGCCACAAGTACACCAGGCCCCCCACCAGCGCCCCGCCCATACACCCCAACGTCATCGCCCCGGCAAACGGATTCAACCAAACCTGCCACGGCACGGAATCCCGCAGCAGCAGCAGAAAAGCCCAGTGCCCCACGAAAACGGCCGACACCAGCACACTCGCACTGAAACCGGCCGCCCGCCGCGGATCCAGGCCCACGCAGCCCGCCCGCCACGTCAACAGGAAGTGCCCCAGCAGCGCCGCCGCTGCCAGGGCCATCGTGTGCCAGTCAATCCCGGATTGCAATCGTTACGCCCCGCTGACTTTCATTATTCCCCACCCGGATCACCACTGGCTGATTGCCCGTCTGCACCCGCGGAGGAACCACAGCGTTCAACTGGAACAGCCCCGCCGTCAATCCCGGCGCGCCACCAGCGTGAAGAACGTCGACCGCTGGCCACCAATCGTCACCTGCACCCCGGCCACCGGAACCGGCAGCGGCGTCCCCACCAAGCGGCCATCCCGACCGGGTGGATTCGTCTGCCCCTCCCCGGTCCCGTACAGGATCACCACACTGCCCCGCGCCCCCGCGTTCGCCGCCGCGTTCACGCTCCCATCCTGATTCAGGAAGGCGCCCGGACCCGTCTCCCCCACCCGCACCGCCAACGGCGCCGAACGCTGTCCCTGGTACTCCACCACCAGCGGAACCGTACCCTTCCCCGCCACCGAGTACGGCACCACAACGCTCGACTGTCGCGCCTAAACGTAAATGATCGGCGCCGGCACCCCGTCAGCTCGATTCAGCCTTATGCGGACATACTACTCCGACAATATAATCACGACAATCTGATCCAGTATATATTTAGCGCCGGTGGACGACCGCCCGGTCCATCTGCTCCCGGTTGTTGCGGAACGCCAGGGAGACCGGCGCGAAATGCACCGCGGGCAGCCCCACCGCTCCCCCGAAGACCTTCGCCGCGAACCGCCCATCGTTGTGCAACAACACGCCGCCCGGCCGCAGCGCCCGCGCGACTCCGGCTAACGCCGTGAACAGGCCCCGGTCGTCCAGATAGACGAACAGGTTCGTCGCCACCGCCAGGTCGTAGACTCCCAGGGTGGGGATCTGGGTCGTGATGTCCGCCTCAACGGCGCACCGCCCCCGCGCGCGCAAAAACCCCAGCACCTCCGGCCGCACGTCCATCGCGTCGATCGTCACCCCGGCCCCGAACTGCTCGCGCAGCCAGTCCCACTGCGGTTGCGCCAGGGGCGCCGCGTCGTCGAACCCCTCGCGCCGCGTCAAGTCCAAGCCCGGACCCGCCAGCAGTACGCGCTTCGGCTGCCCCAGTTGCGGTTGGGCCGTTCGCAACACCGCCGTGTTCTCCGCGGCCGTGTCGGAACTCAGCCCGCGGCGCTGGTAGAGCGCGTTCACCGCCTCCGGCCCGCCAACCTCCCGCAACCGCTCGCGCAGGAACTCCATGGTATGGCGATAGCAGCGCTCCACCGTCCAATCCCTGGGTAGAGCGCCGAAAAGCTCCGCCACCAGTTGATGGCGTTCGTCGAAGCGGACCTTCGCCGATGCCTGCCAAGCCGCGAGTCGCTGGGCCACCGCTGGCGGCACGATCTCCTGGCTCGCTCTCGCTAAAGTCAGCGGATCGAGCGGCGGCAAATCGGTGAAACGCCTCGACTGCAAGGCGTAATAGGTCAGATGCTCGGCGCTGCCAGTGACGATCCGTTCGCCGAGCACCCGCCGCTGGGCATCGAGGTACGAGGGGAAGGAGTCCGCCGTCAATCCCAGATCCGCCGCCAGACGGCGGGCCGGCGCGGGAAGGTCAGCATAGGAGAGAGCTACGGGCGCTGCGGGACAAGCCCCCAACGCCGTGCCAACGGCACCAAACCAGGCTCGCCGAGTCCACATCCCTCGTCAGAGTAGCAAAGGAACAAGAAAAGAGGGCGGCGCGCTCGCAGTCGCGCCGCCCGGAGTTAAGGTATGGGATTCCGAGAGCCGGTTCCGGACCCTAGTTAAAAAGCTCGCCGATCTCGCGTGCGATCCCGCGCGCTTCGAGATGGATCAGTCCCGCGTTGCAACCCGCCGGTCCCATGACTGCCAAAACACCTTTAGCGCCAGCCGAGTACAGGAAAATCTGCCCGTCCTGGCCAGCGACCGTAATCTCTTCAAAATGGCCCGCACTGAGGCTGTCGCTGACGCGACGGCCCAAACTCGAGGCCGCCGCCGCCATGGCCGCCACCCGGTTGGCATCGGCGCCATTGGACAACGAATGCGCAATCGGCAATCCTTCGGAGGACGCTACCAATACTCCCCGGAGCTCCGGGATGGCCGTGCGAAGGCCGTCGACACTCTTCTGAAATACGTCTACTTTACCCATTGTTTAAACTCCTCGAACCAGTTCTCCGGCTCTGACAAAAGTACTATCGTCCAATCGCCGAAAGACTTTATACCCGACGTTCTGGTTCGGCGTTCAGGGCCTTGCTCCTATGCCGGTCCGCCCCTTGTCTCGGGTGAAGGCCCAACGACTAACTAGGGAAACTCGGCAGAACCCGGGGTTGGTAGGTATTTTGCCGTCTGTTCGAAAAACTCTAGTGCCATTACGATAATCCCAGAGGGGAAAGACACCGAATGCGATGCCTGCAGTGTGGTGTGGAGATGGCGCTTCTCAAGAAGCTTCGGAACTCCACCGAATTCTGTTCGGAAGACTGCCGCCAGAAATACCAGGACGAGTCCAATCAACTCGCCGTGTCCCGATTGATGCAGCAGCGCAAGCCGAAACCTGCCCGGGCGCCGCTCGGCGCCGCCCGGCCGGCCACCGGAGTCCTGGATCGCACGCCGCCTGCCCCCGCGCCCGTCGCCGCCGTCGTGGAACCGCCGATTGCCGAGTTCCTGCCCCAAACCGCCATCGCTTCGATTGAAATTCATCCGGTCGCAGCCAAAATCGACTGGCAGTTGCGCAAAAGCCAGCAGCTCCTTCCCACCCTATCGGATGATGTCCTTCCCTCTCTACTGGCGCTGCAATTCGCGCAGTTAGAGGCACAGTACGCCCCCCGCGGCCCCCGTCTGGCCCTCATCGAGGGTCTCTTTCCGCTGGTGGCGCCCGCGCTTTGGCTGCAGGTGGCGGAACGGCAGGCTCTTCCCACGCCGTCTCCGAATCTCACGCAGAACTGGACGGCTGTTTGGCCCGCGGCCTGGCGGGAGATCATCGAACTGGTGCGGGAGAACAGTGCCGCCGCTGAACCCAGCCCGGCGGTCGACTCGCCCGCCCCGGATGCGCCCGCCCCAGTCGTTCCCAGCAAGCCCGCCGCGCCCGCGCCGCTGGCTCCCACTCCGGCAGCCCTCCCGCCCCTGGCGCTCAGCAAACCCAGCGTCGTCCCCTCCGAACCCGGTGAGCCCAGCCCCGTTGTCGAGTCGGTGGCGATGCCGCAGGCGGCCATCCAGTCCCCCGAGACGGCGATGCTGCCCTTGCGTCCCCGGATCGCCTTCGCCCCGCGGCAGAGCGAACCCGCGGCGACCCGGCCGGAGAAGGCCCCGGCGGTGAAGCCGATTCTGGTTTCGAAGCCCGCCGAGGCGGCCAAAGCCGCCGAACCGCCCAAGCGGACCGAGGCGAAGACTGCCGAGAAGTCGAAACCCGCCGAGACCAGGATCCCGGAGGTCCGCCTCGAAAGCCGCCGCCCCGAGAAGAGTGTCGTCGAGGAGGCGAAGCCCGCGGCGAAGTCCGCTGAGCCCAAACCAGTCGAAGCCAAGGGCAAGGAGTCCAAAGCGGCCGAGCCCGTAGCGGCAGCAACGAGTGCCGCTCCCGCCGTCAACGCCCCGTCGTTCGGCGCTCCGACATTTGGCGTCCCTGCCAAGAGCTCCGCCGCCACTGGCCTCTGGCATCGCATGCCGTGGTGGGAGCGTTGCGCCGCTGTCGCGGTGTTTCTGCTCTCGATCGGCGGCTGGCTGATCAACGGCCGGCCAGCCGAAGACAAGCGGTCTTCGCGATCCATCTCGCTGCCCTCTCCGGCGGCGCCGGCCCCGGGCATGGGTTCGGACAGTTGGGCATCCGAACGCGCCACCGATCTGGCTGGCGCGGCGCTGAACCGCCAGCTTTCGTTGTACCGCCCTTCGAAAACGATGAAGGACTACGTGGTCGAGTTCCAGGGCACCATCCAGGAGCGCGCGCTCGGTTGGATTGTCCGGGCGAAGGATGCAAGCAACTACTACTGCATCAAGCTGGAAGTCGACAAGGCGGGAACGGCGAAGTTGGTCCGCTTCGGGGTGATCGGCGGCAAAGAGGACGCCCACACCCAACTGCCGCTCTCCCTGCTGCCCAGGCCCGAAAACGGCGCCTACAAGGTGCGGGTTGAGGCCAAGGGGCCGAAGATCAGCACCTACATTAACGGGCAGGCTGTGGATGTGTGGGTGGATGAGCGGTTGGCGCAAGGTGCGGCCGGCTTTACCAATGAGCGCGGCGAACGGGCAGTCGTGAAGTCGGTGCAGGTCTCTTTTTGAACGGGGGAAAGCAATGAGTAACGAGAATTTGGACGATCGCTGGCTGTGGTTTATCGACGACGGCCCATTGCAGGCGCTGCTCAAGGCCGAGGCGGCGCTGCCGTCGATGAAGATGCGCGCCGCCTCTTCCCCGGCTCTGGTCCGCGCCGTCTCCCTGCACATGGAAGGCCGGGTCGCTCAGGCCATCACGGAGTTGACGGCGGCGATCGACGGGGGAGACCGCCATCCGGACGTTTACTTGATGCTCGGCCAGTTTCACGCGGAAGCGGGGCAATGGGAGACCGCCGCGGGGGTTTATCGCCGGCTTTTGGAGCTCGATGCGCGGCATCCGCTGGGCGCCTTCAATCTTGGGGTCTGCCAGCTCCGGCTGGGCGAGTGGTCGGGTTGTGAAACCAGCTTCCGGCAGGCGGTTGCGCTGCAACCTTCGCGGGTTGAGGCTCAGCTGGGTCTCGCCATCGCGTCGCTGCAACTGCAGAAAGGCACGCCGGCGCTTGAAGGTTTCGACCGGGTGCTTGCGCAGGACGCCAAATCCGAGCCGGCCCGCTTTGGCCGCGCCGCGGCGCTCCAACTGCTCAAACGCTATCCCGAAGCCCTGGCCGAGTACGACAAACTGCCGTCCGGCTCGCCGCAGCAGGCCGCCATCCTGACCAATCAGATCGCCGCGGCAGCCGCCACGCGGGACGCCGCCGCCCTGCAGCGCTACGGCGCGCAACTGCTCGCCCGCGACGCCCAATCGGCCGTTGCCACCGAGGCGATGGGCGCGGCCGCCCTGCTCAACGGAGACTATCGCACCGCGGCGCGGCACTTTGAAACTGCCGCCGGCGTCGGAGCCGCCAGTCTGGAGCTGTGGACCAATCTCGCTGCGGCCGCGGCCCGCTGTGGAGACGACGCGCAGGCCGAAACCGCGCTGCTGCGGGCGCTCGAACTGCAGCCCAACCACCCGGGGGCACTGCTCGAACGCGCCGCCCTCGAAGACCGCCGCGGTACGGCCGCCGAAGCCCGCCGCGAATGGGAAAAGGCCGCGGCGGCGACGCGCTCCGAGGTGGCTTACTGGAATCTCGCGCTGGCCGCGCAGCGGCAAGGGGATGCCAAGGCCGCCGTTGAGGCGCTGCAGCGTCTGGTTGGCGTAAACCGGCAGCGGCACGACGCCTGGTACCTGCTCGGAGAGCTTCTCGCCGCCGACTCCCGCCCCGCGGAGGCCGCCAAGGCCTTTGCCGAAGCCCTGCGGCTCAAGCCGGATTGGCTCGACGCCCAGTTCAACTTCGGCCTGCTGGCCTGGCGGGCCGGCCATCTCGACCGGGCCTGGCAGGCGTTCGAGTCCGCCGTTTCGCGGCAGTCGGATCGGACGGAACTCCATGAGGCGATGGTGCAACTCGCCATCGAGCGTGGGGATGCGACCCGGGCCGCCGAATGCCTCCGCCGGCTCGAACGGCGTGGCGCGGCGAGCGAAGCGCTGACGTTTAACGTCGCGCTGACGCTGCAACGGTCCGGTCGCGCCAAGGACGCCGAGGCGCTCTACCGACGCACGTTGACAGCCAACCCGGAGTTCGTCGAGAGTCTGGTGAACCTGGGCCACACGCTCGAAGCGCAGGGCGACCGCGAAGGCGCGGCGGACTGCTGGCGCCGGGCCGTCGAACTCCGCCCCGAACTCGTCAGCTAAGCGAAACCAAGGAACTCGACGAGGTGACGCCACCCGCGCCTCCGAATGCCTCCGCCGGCTCAAACGGCGTGGCGCGGGGAGCGGGGCGCTCTACCGTCGTACCCCGACTGCCAACCCGGAGGTCTGGTGAACTTGGACGACACTCTCGAAGCGACGGGCAGTCGCACTCCGCCCCGATCTCGTCCGTCAAGCGAAACCAAGGAACGCCTCGAGGTGACGCCACCCGCGCCGCGGAATTCTTCCGCCGGCTCGAACAGCTTGGCGCGGCGGACTGCTAGCGCCGAGTTGTCGAACCCCACCCCGAACTGGTCAGTTAAGCGCCGAAGCCTCCGTCGGCTCGAACGGTTTGGCGGGGCGGACTGCTGGCGGAGGGCCGTCGCACTCCGCCCCGATCTCGTCAGCTATGCCGCAAAGCGCGGACGGCCGGCCCGGACCGGAATGGCCTCCGCGTAGTGCAGCAGCGGCGCCGACGAGGGCAGGTCGAGCCCCATCCACGCCGTCATGTCCAACTTATGAATGACGGCCTCCGCCGGCTGCAACGGCCACGGCTCATGTTCCACTTCGCCATACACCAAACGGCCACCCGGCGTCTGGGCATACAGCCGGTAGCGCTCCGTCAACCAGTGCTCGAGAGTCCCCGGCTTGGCCAGACGCACCGGGCCAATCGGCTCGTACTCCATCTCGAGCGATGCCGCCGCCGTGCGCCAATCCGTCCGCTCCGAACGATAGTGGATCCGCTGACCGGTGCGCGTGGCCGCGATCATCGCATCGAAGTACGGCAGGTAGTAGGTCATCCGGGCGCCGCGGACCCCCAGCCAACTGGTGGCGTCCAGACTGAAAAACCAGACGCCCGGCTTGTCCCGGTAACGGACATAGGTGCGAACATTCAATTCGAGAAAATTTCCCAGTCCCGGCAACACCGGGCAAAAGCGCGGCGCCGTGTTCGTCATCCGGAACGGCACCACCCCGATCCAGGCCTGCCCGTCAAAGGTATCGAGTTCGAGATCGGGCTGCAACATCGCCTGCAGCGGCGCGGCCGGCACGGGCCAGTGGGCGAACAATAGCTGTTCCCACGTCATTCGGAGCACCCATTGCCGCATATGCTTTCAGTATGGGGTCGGGAGAGGGGGACGGCAAATTGAACGTATCCAATTGCCGCGGCTTGCGTCTATGAATCAAGGACCGTCTGTTACACTAATGTTGAATCGCCGGGAGGCACACTCTTGAATCGCAAAATCCAGTTCGCCGTGATCACCTTCTCCGTTTTGCTGGTAGGGATGCTGCTGCTCGGCGCCTCGACCAAGAAGCAGTCCTCGCCGGAAGAGACCTATCGCCACATCGGCGTCTTCACCGAAGTTCTGTCGAAGATCAAGAGCGACTACGTGGAAGAGCCGGACATGAAGAATGTCACCCTCGGCGCGTTGAACGGCCTGCTCGAATCGCTCGACCCGTATGCCTCCTATCTCGGCCCGGACCAGTACAAGCAGTACGCCAAGGTCTCGGCGGAAGCCAAGGCCGATGTCGGGCTGATCCTCGCCAAGCGCTTCGGCTACATCGCGATCGTCGGCGCCATTCCCGGTTCGCCGGCCGACAAGGCGGGCCTCGCCACCGGCGACATGCTCGAAACGATCAACAACGTGAACACCCGCGACATGCCATTGGCCTACGCCGAGATCATGCTGAAAGGGGATGCCGGATCGACCATTGAGTTCTCCGTGCTGCGCTTTACGCGCCCCGAACCGCAGAAGGTCACCCTGACCCGCGCGCCCATCACACTGCCCTCGATCACCAACAAGCTGATGCCGGACAACATCGGCTACGTGCAGGTGCAGTCGCTGGCCGGAAACCGGCTGGCGGATGTCGAAGCGGCCGTGAAGGGCCTCGAAAAGCAGGGCGCCAAGCGCTTCATTCTCGACCTGCGGAACTGCGCCACGGGCGACCCGGCGCAGGGCGTCGCGATTGCCAACCTCTTCCAGGATCAGGCGCTGCTCGCCTACATTGAGGGGCAGAAGCAGCCGCGGAAGAACCTGGAGGCGGTGGCCGCCAAGGTCGCAACGAAACTGCCGGTGACGGTCGTCACGAATCGCGGGACCGCCGGAGCCGCCGAAGTAGCCGCCGCGGCCCTGCTGGAAACCAAGCGCGCCGCCGTGGTGGGCGAACGCACTTACGGCGATGCCGCCGTGCGGAAAACGATTATGATGGACGACGGCGCGGCCGTGATTCTCTCGGTGGCCAAATTCTATTCGCCCTCGGGCAAGGCGATCCAGGATACGGGCGTGATGCCGAACGTTCCGGTGCTCGATCAGCAGAATATCCCCACCGGCGACGAAGACGAAGACGCGCCGAAGGCGGAGCCCAAGAAGTCGACCGAAGACGAGATTTTGAAGAAGGCGATCGAGATCGCCATCAAGGGTGTTCCCCCGGAGACCGCCGCCGCGGCAGCCAAAGGGGGCTCCGGCGATAGCGGCCTCGGCCCGCTGAACATTCCCAAACCCTAATAGTCAGACATGCCGATTTACGAGTATCACTGCCCTACCTGTAATACGAACTTCGAGAAGATCCAGAAGTTCTCCGACGAGCCCTTAAGCGTACACGAGGTGTGCGGGGGCGCCGTGGAGCGGTTGCTTTCCGCCCCGGCGTTCCAGTTCAAAGGCACCGGTTGGTATATCACGGACTACAACAAGACCGGCTCCAGTTCGCCCGCCTCAACGGGTGGCAAAGAGCCAGCCTCGGAAACCAAGACCGAGACCAAGACAGAAGCGAAGCCGGCTCCCGCCTCCAGCACGCCCGCCCCAGCTAAAGAGTAGCGATCATGTCCATTTCGCGCCGTTATATCCTCCAGGCCGCCGCGCTCACGCCGGCGGCCGCGCTGTCTCAGGTGTCTCCGAACGACAAGATCCGGTTCGCCACGATCGGCATCGGTGGCATGGGAACCGGCGATACGGAGTCGGCCCTTCGCACCGGGCTCACCGAGTTTGTCGCCGCTTCGGACATTTACCAAGGGCGGCTCGACCGCGCCAAGGAACGCTTCGGCAACCATCTGTTCACGACGCGCGACTACCGTGAGGTGCTCGCGCGGAAGGACATCGACGCCGTGATCATCGCGACGCCGGACCACTGGCACGCCCGCATCGCCACCGACGCCCTAGCCGCCGGCAAGGACGTGTATGTCGAAAAGCCGATGGTGCAGAAGGTGGAGGACGGCATCCCGCTCGTCGAAAAGGCCAAGGCCAGCGGCCGGATTCTGCAGGTGGGCTCGCAGCGGGTTTCGAGCATCGTCTACGCCAAGGCCAAGGAGCTCATCGAGCGCGGCGCGATTGGCGAGTTGAACCTCGTCGAGGCGTGGTGGGACCGGAACTCGGCCATCGGCGCCTGGCAGTACTCGATTCCGCCCGACGCGACTCCGGCCAACATTGACTGGGACAAGTTCCTGGGTTCGGCGCCGAAGCGGCCGTTCGAGCCGACTCGCCTGTTCCGTTGGCGCAACTACCAGGATTATGGCACCGGGGTGGCGGGCGACCTGTTCGTCCACCTGTTTAGCGGGATGCACTTCATCACCGGCGCCACGGGACCGAACCGGGTGTTCGCGACCGGCGGCCTGCGCTACTGGAAGGACGGCCGCGACGTGCCCGACGTAATGATGGGTCTTTATGACTATCCGAGCCGGGGCAAAATGCCGGCGTTTAACCTGGCGCTGCGCGTGAACTTCGTCAATGGCGCCGGCGAGACCAGCGGCTTCCGCTTTGTCGGCAGCGAGGGCATCCTGACCGTCGACGGCGGCGTGACCGTTAACCGGCAGCCGCGGGAGAGCGAGCCGGGATACACGATCGGCACCTTCCCGCAGAAGGTGCAAGAGCAGTTCCTGGACGAGTACCGCAAGAAGTATCCGGCGCAGAAGCCGACCATGGACGCCATGCGCCCCTTGGGCCAGGAGAGCTACCGCCCCGAGCGCGGCTACAGCGACCACCTGGACCATCACCGAAACTTCTTTAGCGCCGTGCGGAGCCGGAAGCCGGTGGTGGAGGATGCGCAGTTCGGCTTGCAGGCGGCCGGTCCGGCCCTGCTTTCGAACCGGAGCGTGTTTGAGCAGAAGGCGTTCACCTGGAACCCGGAAACGTTTACGGCAAAGGCAATCGGATGATTCGACTGGCACTCATTGGCGCGGGCGGCATGGGCTCGGGCGACGTCGAGGACGCGCTCAAGACCGGCAAGGCCCAACTGACGGCGGTAGCCGATATCTATCAGGGCCGGCTGGACCGGGCGAAGGAGCGGTGGGGGGCGAACGTCTTCACCTCTCGCGACTATCGCGAGGTGCTGGCGCGGCGGGACGTGGACGCCGTGATCGTCGCGACGCCGGACCACTGGCACGCGCCGATCTCGATCGCCGCGCTGCGCGCCGGCAAGGACGTCTACGTCGAAAAGCCGATGGTCCACAAGTTCGCCGAAGGGCCGCAGATGATCGCGGCGCAGCGGGAGACGGGCCGGATTCTTCAGGTGGGCAGCCAGTACGCCAGTTCGCTGGTCTTCGCGAAGGCGCGCGACCTGCTGCAGCAGAAGGCGCTGGGCGAAGTGAATCTGGTCGAAGCCTGGCTCGACCGGAATACGGCGCTGGGCGCGTGGCAGTACAGCCTGCCGCCGGACGCCAACGAGGCCAACATCGACTGGGAGACCTTCCTCGGCAACGCGCCGAAGCGGCCGTTTGAGCCGGTGCGGCTGTTCCGCTGGCGCAACTACAAGGACTACGGCACGGGGGTTTCGGGCGACCTGTTCGTTCACCTGCTGACCGGGCTCCACTTTGCGACGGGCAGCACGGGGCCGAGCCGGATCTACGCCACCGGCGGCGTGCGGTTCTGGAAAGACGGACGCGACGCTCCCGACGTGGTGCTGGCGATGATGGACTACCCGACGTTTACGTTCGCCCTGCGGGTGAACCTGGCGAGCGGCGCCGCGCCGCCCGAACGGTTTGGCCTGAAGTTCGTCGGCAGCGAAGGCACGATGGAGGCCACCATGAGCGGCGTGACCATCGACCGGACGCCGCGCGAGGCCGAGCCGGGCTACACCATCGACACGTTTACGAAACGGACCCAAGAGCAGTTTCTGGCCGGGTACCGGAAGCAGTATCCCCAAGGCAAGCCCAGCGCCGACAGCATGCGGCCGCTGCGCCAGGAGCGCTATACCCCGCCCCGCGAGCACAACGCGCATTTCGACCACATGAAGAACTTCCTGACGGCGGTGGAGACCCGGAAGCCCTTCTTTGAAGACGCGCTGTTCGGGTACCGGACGGCCGGGCCGTCGCTGGCGGTGAACCTTAGTCTTGAGGAACAGAGGCCGGTGCAGTGGGACGTGGCGAAGCTGGTAGCGAGCTAAAGAGCTTCTCGGGATCGCCCGAGGCCTCGATGACGAGTTCGAGGAAGGCGATGTGCATCTCATCCGTGGTCTGGTCGCCCCATTTGACGGGGGCGGCCGGATCGGGGTTGAACTTGTTGTTGGGGGAGTTGTCGAAGCCGGCGACGGACTCGAGGCGGGTTCCCTTGGGCAGGTCGAGGGGTTTCGCGAGCACGTAGGTGGCCTGCCAGTTGAAGTCGTAGCGAGGGACGGCGAGGACGGTTTCGGTGCGGCCGTCGGGGTAGACGGCGCGGACCGTCATGCTCTTGCCGCGGACGTGCATGTGGGGCTGGACGGAGAGCAGGCGGGCCGGGCGGGCGAGCGTCATATTGGCGTGGGAGATGAAGTTGCCGGCGTGGGGCGGGATGACGAAGTCGAGATCGCGGAGGGTGTCGATGGCGACGACGCGGTTCTTCGGAGCGGCGGGGGCGAAGTAGAGGCCGAACTCGCTGCGGTCCACGGCGGGGGCGCCGTTGGGGTTATAGTGCATCTCGAAGATGAGGTCCGAGCCGGCGGGGACGAGCTTGGCGCCGTCGGCGAGCCAGGGCATGGGTTCGTAGCCGGGTTCATAGCCGAGGATGAGTTGGCGACGGTCGAAGACGCGTTCGTGGGCGTGGCGCTTGCCGCGCTGGGCGACGGTGGGGGAGAAGATCTCGTTGGTAGGGAAGCCGGCGAGGTAGCTGGAGCCGGGCGGGCGGATGAAGGCGTTGATGTGGTGGACGACCTGGCGCTGGTCGATGCGGAACTCGGCGGCGCGGACCCAGGTATCTTCCTTGAGGTTCAGAGGGACGATGAGGAAGGAGTAGGCGAGCTGGCCGGAGGCGGGGACCTGGAAGCCGGGGACCTGAACGACGCGGTCCGGCTGGCCGAGCTTCCAGCGGCTGGGGCCGGAGGGGGCGGGGCTGGCCTTGGCGGCGGCGCTTGGCGGCGCGCCGGCTTCGACCCAAGCGTTGAGCGTGGAGACTTCGGCGGGGGTGAGGGACCGATCGTTGCGGAAGGAGTGGGCGCCGGGGGCGGCATGCCAGGGGGGCATGCTTTGGCGGGCGACGGCCTGGCGGATGGCCTTGGCGAAGGGGCGGGTTTCGGCGTAGGAGGTGAAGGCCATGGGGGCGACCTCGCCTTTCTGATGGCACTGGAGGCAGCGGCGTTCGAGGATGGGTTGGACGTCGTTCCAGGTGGTTTCGGCCAGGAGGGGGGTGGCCAGCAGGAGGAGGCTCCAGATTCGCATGGCTTTATTCTACTTGCGGAGCGCCATCAGCACACAGCCGATGACGACAATTCCGGCGCCGGTGAGGGTGAGGGGGTCGAGGGGTTCGGGGACGATGTAGGCCGGCCAGAACCAGGCGGCGAGACGGGTGAAGAAGACGGTGAAGAGCGGGGTGGTGGCGACGACGGCGCTGACGCGGGAGGCCGGCCAGACGGCGAGGGCTTCGCTGAAGAAGCCGTAGCTGATGAGGCTGTTCAGACAGCAATAGAGGAGGAACCACCAGCGGGTGGCATCGAGGGCGGCGAGGTGGGACGGGCTGATGGCGGGGAGCATGAGTACGGAGCCGGCGGCGTAGATGATCCACATGATGGAGATGGAGTTCATGTCGCGGAGGAGCCGTTTTTGGGCGAGGGCGTAGCCGGCCCAGAGGAGGGCGCTGCCGAGGAGGACGAGGATGCCGAGGGCGAAGGAGTCGGAGAAGCCGGAGAGTTGGCGATGGAAGAAGACGAGCATGCCGGCGGGCAGGACGGCGACGCCGACCCATTGCCAGCGGCCGAAGTGTTCGCCGAACCAGCGGACGGCGCCGAAGATGACGAGGATGGGGGCGAGTTGGATGACGACCTGGGCGGTGGAGGGTGAGGTGAGGCGGAGGCCGAGGAGGAAGCCGAAGTTATTGCCGGCGAAGCCGAGGAGGGCGAGGAGGAGGAAGAGCCAGCGGCGGTCGGCGAATTGGGCACGGCCTGGGAGGTTGCCCTGCCAGTGGAGAAAGAGGCCGAGCCCGGTGGTGGCGACGAGGTACCGGGTCCAGGTGACGGTGACGGGGTCGGCTTTTTCGACGACGGGCCGGAGGGCGATGGGAAGGCTGCCCCACAGCGCCGCCGTGAGAACAGAGAGCACAAGGCCCAGGGGGGGACGCACTAGTTTCCAGTGTAACGTGCCCGGGGTGCGGGTGAGTCTGGCGGGCTGGGATGGGCGTTTTTCGATTCGAAGCCAAATTGGAAGAGCCAATCTGGCGTAAGGGTACGTGGTTCGGACAGACTTTTGGTGGTGAGGGGGGGGAATCGGCATCGGGCGAGGTGAGGTTACGATTCGAAGCCAAGTTGCGGGAGCGATCCTGGAGCCGACACGGGTCCGGTGGACACACTGCGAGTGATCCGGGTGGCCAGCAGATTCAAAGTGGGCGTGATTGGGCTCGTGCGAGGTGGTTTTGCGATTCGAAGCCAAACCGCCTGCCGATTTCTGGCGCCAGGTCGCGCCGGGCGGGCACAATTCGGCTGAGCCGGATCGAGTAGGAAGGTTGTCAAAGATCAAAGTGGGGTTCGTAGGTTGCCGGCCAGTCCGATTTGCCGCCGCATCAGCAGCGATCCGTAAAGGCCGGGGCCGCCTGCGGACGGTTGGGGGCAAATTGCGATTCGAAGCCAAGTTCGGGAAGGACCGAGTGGCCGGCGGCCATGGCTTTGGGCTTTTCGACGACGGGCTCCGGCTCAGCGATGACCGGCTCCGGGCGGCGCTTGATGGCTTCCTGGACGGCCTTGAGCGACTGGCGGTAGGTCCGTTCGGCGGCGGTGACGTACCGCTGGATGGTCGCCATGACCTTTTGGTGATTGGGGTCGAATAAGGAGTTGCCGAGCAGGCTGCCGGTGGTTTGGTCTGTTTCGACGGATCCGCCGCGGCTCAGGAAGCTGTCGGTGAGGTCCATCATGTGTTCAAAGGCTTTGGACTCGACGCGGCGGGCGCGGTTCAGCCGCCAGATGGCTTCGACCAGTTGGTCGACGAGCAGGGTTTCTTCGTCGGTTTGCGGATCAAAGGTGATGTGGGTGTGGATTTGGAGGTCGTCGAACTCTTCCTGGGTTTCGCCGCGAATGATGAGGCTCGAAGAGCAGAGTCCGTGGGCGAGGCGATTCTGGCTGGAGATGGCTTTGCCGGCTTCGGTGCGGGGACCCGTGGAATGTTGGGCGTTTTGGCGGTTCCGCTCGGAGAGGTCGCGCTGGGCGGCGGCTTTCTGTTCGAGTTCCTCGAAGGTCTGGCGCATGATGTCGGCGATGGTGCCGAAGTTCGATGAATTCTGAGTCGGTTTCATGGTTTTGCTCCTGGTGGATGAGTAGAAATGGAAAAGCCCGCCTGGCCTGTATCGGCTCAGCGGGCTTTTCTCGATCCCACGATAGCGCGGGTGTCAAGGGATTTGGGGGGTGGGGCGGGGGCCGGTGTTGCAAAGAAAGGAGATATTTCGGTACTGGGCGCGTGACCGACTTTTTTGGGGGGCCGATTTTCGCGGTGGGGCGGGCTTCGACGGCCCGCCCCGCCGCTGCCGGGGCATGGGTTAATGCTGCGTCCCCTGATCCTTTGCCACGGCCCATTGCTGCTGGCGTTCTCGGCGCTCCGTTCGATGGAGGAAAGCGGGCAACGCAGTGACGCCTATAGTTGCTATTGAGTACCCATCAGCGTTTGCGAAAAGATCATCCATGCCGCCTCGCGGATCACTGGCGATGTGAGTTCCGGGTGGCAGGTGATGGGGACGTGGAGTTTGGACTAGAGGAAGTGCTACAGCGGAGTGGACGGCGATGGCGCAGACGACCAACAGAAAGGAGCTTGCGCCCGGGGTGCGGCGTACGCTGGCACCTTACGCCTAGCGATTCGTCTCGCTGCGGTTGCGGACGCGGAGGAGGGTGACAACGGATGCGATAGTCGCCAAAGCGGAGACGGAACTCGGGTGGGTCGACGCCCTGCAGGCGCTTGAGGTCGCCGACACCGGCTTCAGCAAACGGCCCTGTCGGCCAAGCCCGCCTCGGTCCACGCGATCTCCATTACTCGATTCCAAGTCTCCGCATCGCCTCAGCATGGGGGATGCCTTTCCCGCCGTTCTGCTGGAGCCAAGTCTTCGCTTCGGCCACGGCGGATTTCTCTTCGCTGGATTCCAACTCGTCATCGAGCGGCGCGTCGCGGAGCGCGGTGGCAACGGGATCGACAAGGGTTTCCAAGAAATGAACCAAACCGGCGAGTTGCGTCTCCGGCATGCGGTCGATCAACTGGTGGGCGTGCTGGCGGGTATTGCGCATTGGGTGGTTCCTCAGGAATCGGTGGCGGGGAACTGGAGATTGGCTGCCTTTTGCGGGGTTGCGCCGATCAACTCTAGCCATTACCGCACGACTGCTGGCGGCTCCGCGCGAAAGCGTGCGTTCCGAGTCCAGACGACTCTCATTCTGGGCAGACCGACGCAAGTCCAACTGCACAGCTCGGCTTGGTTTCCTAAAGCGTCCTAAAGTGTTGGCGGAGACCTTAGAACTCGTTGGCTGCTCCTCAAAGAGCTGGGAACGGCCCGGTTCTTTGCCCGCCAGGGCGGCGGTTAGCGGTAGGCTTCCTTGCGGTCGAGGACACGTTCGATCTGGAGGGAGCCATCTTGTTCGCGGAAGAAGATGCGGTGGTTCTGGGCGCGGAGGCGGATCATGGGCGGCGTGACGCCCTTGAGTTGCTTGGTGGCGCCTTCGCCGGTGAGGACATAGCGGCCGAGGGTCTTGAGGATCTGAATGGCGATGGGCTGCTCGATCGCACGAACGTCGGCCTTGGCCTGATCGGTCCAGACGATTTGCTTGCCCATCGCTTAGGGTTCGCGGCTCATCTTCTCCCAGTCGGCCACTGAGAGGCCGAACTCGGCGAGCACTTCCTCATGCGGGATGGGGGTGTTGTGCTTGGACCATTCGTCGGCCTCGGCGATGGCTTTGGCTTCAGCAGGGCTGAGCGTATCGCTCTCTTCGATGTCGTCGTGAATCATGACTTCCATAAGCTGCACGACGGCGGCGAGCTTGTTCGGGCCCAGTTGGCCGACGAGTTCGTGAGCTTTGGCTTCAAGGGCGCTAGCGGCCATGGCAATCTCCTGTAGGCGTACTGGTGTTGATGCGGAGAGCACTGCCGACGACTAAAGAATGAACCAGCAGGGCAACTGCATTCCGATAACGCGCGGGGAGGGTGGCGATCCTTTGCAATCTCTTCCACTGGCCGCGGGCTTCAGCACTGTCTTCGGCGGGTTGCACCTGCATCAAACCGCAAGACTTGTGAAGGTTCTGGAACCGTTGGTCAAAGCGGGACTCGGTGTGCCTCTTTCGGGCCATCGCACCCGCGATTGTAAACGTCATTGTCTGGCCCTTTTCCATGTGCCGTTTACAGGACCTCCGCATACCGTATGCTCTCAGAGACGGTATTGCGAGGTCAATCGGGCTCCCTCAAACGTGTCGCGGCGACTTGTGAGTCGTGCCGGGAATTCCGGAGGTTCGTTGCGAAAAGCTACGCTGCCGCAGTAGGACCGATGGACGGACCGAGCACTAAGACATAGCTCAGCCGAGCTTGAAACCGGTGACCAGGATCCAGATCCCGTAACCGCCGAGGAGCAGGCCGGCCGCGCCCGCGGGCCGGATCCAGTCGACGTCAGCAGTGAGGACGGCGAGGCCGCCGACTCCGATGACCACCGAAAATACGCAACCGCACAGCAGACGGGCCCACAGCGCACCGCTACTCAAACCACGGCCGATGCCATACGCCACCAGAGCAAAAACCAGCGCCGATGCCGAAATCAGAAATAGAAACTTGAAAACCGCCTCCCCCAGGATCGCCAACGGCTGCGTCACCATCGCCAAGCCGCGTTCCACCGCCGTGAAGATCTGCAACAAGCCGTCCTGACTCGAGCGCACCTCCGGCAGCGGCGGGGTGGGGTGGCGGACCAGTTGGAAAATCTGCCAGCCAAAGAAGAGCGTCCCGCAAAGAGCGGGCGGGCCGACCAAGGCGGCGGCAATGTAGTGGATCCAGACGAGGACGGTGGCGTGGGTGTTCATTTGCTTCGTCTTCCCGGGCGCAGGAGGGTGCGGTTTTCGATCACGAGCCGCTACATTAGAACAATGCGTTCCATTTTGGTGACTCTTGCCGCAGGGGCGGCGCTTTGGGCGGCCGAGCCGGGAAAACTGGCCACGAGCTGGTGGAAACACGTCGAAATCCTCGCCGATGACAAGATGGAAGGCCGCGATACCGGCTCGCCCGGGCATCGCATGGCAGCGAATTATGTAGCGCAGGAGTTCGAACGAAATGGCTTGAAGGCCGCCGGCACCGATGGCTACCTGCAGCCCGTTCCCTTTCAGGTCCGGCGCATCGACGAAGCCAATTCCAGCATCGAGCTGATCCGCGACGGCAAGGCCGAAAAGATGCAACTGGGGCGGGAGGTGACGATCGGCCTGCGGACCGCGCCGGAACCTAAAGTGGAGGCCGGGCTGGTCTTCGCCGGCTACGCGCTCGTCGTGCCGGAGAAGAACTTTGACGATCTCGCCGGGCTGAATCTCAAAGGCAAGATCGCCGTGCTGGTTTCCGGGGTGCCGGCAGGGATTCCCGCCGAACTGGCGGCGCACTACCAGACCGAACGGGGCAAACGGCTGCGCGAGGCCGGGGCGATCGGCACGATCACTATCGCCAACCCGGCGCAGATGGACGTGCCGTGGGCCCGCGCGAGCCGGGCGCGGCTGCTGCCTTCGATGAGCCTGGACGTGCCACCGAAGCCGGAGGACGGGGCGCTGCAGATCGCGCTCGCCTGGAACGCGGAACACGGCGATAAGCTGTTCGCCGGCAGCGGCCATACGATGGCGGAGTTGCTGGCTCTATCGACGGCGAAGAAGCCGCTGCCGCGGTTCGAGCTGCCGGTGAAGATCCGGGCGGTGCAGGCCTATGAGAAAGAAAAGGTGGAATCGCAGAACGTCGTCGCGCTGCTGCCGGGGTCGGACGCGAAGTTGAAGGACGAGATTGTGGTGCTGTCGGCGCATCTGGACCATGTGGGGAAGGCGCGGGGGTTTGAGGGTGACATGATTCACAACGGCGCGATGGACAACGCTTCGGGCGTGGCGGCGCTGCTGGAAATTGCGCGGGCGATTAAAGAGTCCGGCGCGAAACTGAAGCGGAGCGTGGCGTTTGTGGCGGTGACGGGCGAGGAGAAGGGGCTGCTGGGTTCGAAGTTCTACGCCGAGAGCCCGACGATCAAAGGCAAGATGGTCAGCGAGTTGAACATGGACATGTTCCTACCGATTCATCCGCTGCGGATCATCAAGCTGCTGGGCGTGGACGAATCGGATATGGGGCCGCGGTTTCAGCGGATTGCGGAGAAGCACGGCGTGAAGATTCAGCGGGACCCGCAGCCGGAGCGGAACATCTTCATCCGGAGCGACCAGTACAACTTTGTGAAGCAGGGGGTGCCGTCGCTCTATCCGGCGTTTGGGGCCGAGCCGGGCAGCGCGGAGGAGAAGATCCAGAAGGCCTGGCTGCAGGAGCGGTACCACGCGGTGTCCGATGATTTGAGCCAGCCGGTGGATAAAGAGGGCGCGGCGAAGTTCATCGAGATTCTGATTGAGTTCACGCGCGAGGTGGCCGATGCGCCGCAGGCGCCGCAATGGAACAAGGAAAGCTTCTTCCGCCGGTTCGTGAAGGCTGGGGCATAATAAAGGGTTCATGCCCGAGCTTAGAAAAGACCCAATCACCGGCAGATGGGTGATCATCTCCACGGACCGGGCACGCCGCCCGTCCGACTTCACGCGCGCGACGGTGGAGCCGACGGGCTCTCGGTTCTGCCCGTTTTGCGCGGGTAACGAGGACAAGACGCCGCCGGAGGTGCTGGCCTACCGGACGGACGGGTTGACGCACGGCGGGCGGTGGAGCCTGCGGGTGGTGCCGAACAAGTTCCCTGCCCTGCGGGTAGAAGGCGATTTGGACCGGCAGGGCGAAGGCCTGTATGACCGGATGAACGGGGTGGGGGCGCACGAGGTGGTGGTGGAGACGCCGGACCACATGGCGACCCTGGCTTCGATGAGCGAGCGGCAGGTGGCGGAGATGATCTGGGCGTTCCGCGACCGGGTGGTGGACCTGAAGCGGGATAAGCGGCTGCGGTATGTGATGCTGTTCAAAAACCACGGCGAGATTGCCGGGGCGTCGCTGGAGCATCCGCATTCGCAGATTATCGCGCTGCCGGTGGTGCCGAAGCGGGTGCAGGAGGAGTTGGACGGGGCGCGGAAGTATTTCGAGTTTAAAGAGCGGTGCGTCTACTGCGATATTTTGCGGCAGGAGTTAAAGGACACCGAGCGGCTGATTTTGGAGACCGACGAGTTCGCGGCGGTGTCGCCGTTTGCTTCGCGTTTTCCGTTTGAGACGTGGATTCTGCCGCGGCGGCACGAGTCGCATTTTGAAAACATCCGCGAGGCGGAGGTGTTGAACCTGGCGTGGGTGTTGCGGAGCATTCTGCGGAAGATGGACCGGGTGCTCGAAAAGCCGGCGTTCAACATGATTGTGCATTCGGCGCCGGTGCAGGAAGCGGCGACGGAGCACTATCACTGGCACATTGAGATTATTCCGAAGCTGACGCGGGTGGCGGGATTTGAGTGGGGGACAGGGTTCTATATCAACCCGACGCCGCCGGAAGAGGCGGCTCGCTTTATGCGGGAAGCTGGATTATCCTAGCCAGACAGGAGTGAGCCAGATGCAGCGCCGATTGTTCCTTTCGATTCCGTTCGCGGTGGGGCTGGGGGCGCAATCGACGCCGAAGCCGAAGCTGGACGTGCCGTACGTGCCGACGACGGAGAAGGCCGTGCAGGAGATGTTGAAGCTGGCGCGGGTGAAGAAGACGGATCTGCTGTACGATTTGGGGTGTGGGGACGGGCGGATTGTGATTGCGGCGGCCAAGCAGTACGGGGCGCGCGGGGTGGGGATTGATATCGACCCGCAGCGGATCAAAGAGGCGCGGGCGAACGCGAAGACGGCGGGGGTGGAGCCGCTGGTGCGGTTTGAGGAGAAAGACCTGTTCCAGGCGGAGTTTCGGGAGGCGACGGTGGTGACGCTGTTTTTGCTGCCGAGCATTAATCTGAAGCTGCGGCCGAAGCTGATCGAACAGTTGAAGCCGGGGACGCGGCTGGTTTCGAACACCTTCGACATGGGCGAGTGGAAGGCGGAGAAGGTGGTGAACCTCGAAACGTACGAGGATCCGGAGTTCTACGGGCTGAGCCAGACGCTGTATTTGTGGACGATTCCGGAGAAGAAATGAACCGCGCGGAAGCACGGTGACAGGGTATTGAATTTTCTATCTGCTTTTTTTTCAATCGCTTAGGGAAAGCCATATTCCGGGTTACGGGGTGGCGGCGAACTACGATCGAGTTGGGAGTGGGCGACCGAGAAGTCGCTCACTACCAAGGAAAAAGCGATGGATCCGATCATCATCATCATCATTCCCGATCTGTATTAATCGGAGCGGCGCAGGCCGCTCTTTTTCATGCGCATACAGACGCATGCCGCACCAAAATTGAAACTTCAGTACTGGGTGTTCTCAGTAAATGCTCTGGTATGATCCTAGGAGTACTCCCGCTAAGGGTACTTCTAGGAACGCCAGTTTCGCGTTACTTATTTCTTCAAATCGTTCGTAGTCCCGGGCAAAGAAATGCGTATCGCTGGGTTTTTGCTTCTCTTCATTCCCGCACTTTTTTACACCAACAGTCTGCGTTGGCGCCCGACAACCACGGCCTCCTCCCCGTTCCAACTCTCCTGGAAGCACTCCTCCTACATCCCCTTTAAACAGGCCGCGGCACAGAACATGGCGCGGAACGACTACCGGGCCGCCGCCGAATCCTACGGGCAAGGCGCCGATGCCGCGCTGCGGCGGGGCGATCGTTCTTCCGCCGGACGCTTTTTTGTCAACCGGGCCAGTGCTCTCATGGCCGAGGGGCGTTTTCGCGACGCCTTGACGACCTACCAACAGGCCCGGCACTACGCCGAAACCTCGGGCGACCAGCAGACGACACAGACGCTTTATTTTGCGCTGGCAAACCTCTATATGGCGTTCGGCGACCGGACGGCGGCCACGCTGGCGGCGCGGCAAGGGCTTTCCGCGCTCTACTACTCCGGGGACCTGAGTTTCCGCATGCCGCTGCTGCTGATGCTGGGGCGGCTCGAGATCCGCGAGCGCGGCCTCGAGAGCGCCCGGAGCTACTTCACCGAGGCGATTGCGGCGGGCCAGGCGCTGGATACCGCGACGGCGGCGAGTTCGCAGTCCCGTGAGGCGGAGGCTTGGGACAATTTTGGATTTGAAGTGATGCAGATGGGCCATCTGGAGGCGGCCGAGGAGGCGTTTTGCCGGGCCTGGCGGCTGCGGCAACTGCGGCAGGATCCCCGGCTGGCGCAATCTTACGCGCAGTTATCGAGTGTGTATTACGCGCGGCGGGATCTGCCGCGGGCCAAGTTCTGGAATGAGCGGGCGGCCGGACAGGCGGCGCAACTGCGCTTGCGGAAGCCTTGGACGCTCGAGCACCGGCGCGGGCAGATTGCCGAGTTGGAGGGCGACCTGCGGGCGGCGTTTCAGTCCTATCAGAAGGCGCTCGTCGAGGCGCGGCGGTGGCGGACCGGGTTGATTCCCTCCGACCATTTCCGGACGCACGCCGAGGTGGAGATCAGCGATTTATTCGACGATCTGCTGCGGGTGGCCACGGTGCTGCCGCAGACGGCGGCTTTGCGGGAGACGACGTTTCAGACGCTGCAGGAGAGCCATGCGTGGAGCTTGCAGACACAGTTGGAGGCTTCGGCGGATCTGTCGGCCCGGCTGCCGGCGGCCTACCGGGAGGAGTTGACGAAGGTGCGGCAACTGGAGGCGCGTCTGCTGGGCGAGGACGATGCCGAGGCGCGGGCGGAGGCGGACCGGGGGCGGGTGCGGCTGCTCGAGATGGAAGTGGCGGCGGGAATGCCGGTGCAGATCAGCGGCAAGCCGGTGGTGCAGTGGGAGCCGCTCGGGGAGAACGAGGCGGTATTGACGTTCCATACGGCCGAACCGGCGTCGCAGTTGTGGCTGTTGACGCGCAGCGGCCTGCAGGTGGCGCAACTGCCGGGACGGCGGCAGTTGGCGGCGGCGGCGCTTGCGTTTCACCGGAGTGTGTATGAGAACGCGCCGGCGTTGCGGCCGCAGGGTGAGGCGTTGTTGACGGCGCTGCTCGGTTCGCTGCGGGAGCCGGCGCTGGCGGCGACCGAGTGGCGGGTGGTGCTGGACGATGGGCTGTTTGACATTCCCTTTGCGGCTTTATCCGTAAACAAAAGAGATTTTTTGGCTGAGAGTCACACTGTATTGCAAGTGCCTACTCTTGGCGTCTCGGTAACCGGCAAGCCCTTGCGTGGGTCTTGGCTGGGCGTTGCGGATCCGATCTTCAACCGTGCCGATGCCCGCTACCCCAAGTCCTCTCCCACCCTCTGGCCGCATTGGCCGTTTGCGTCGGCTGGAGTGACGGGTTTGGAGTTGCCGCGGCTGCCGGCGTCGCTGCAGGAGGCGCGGCAGGCGCAGGCGGTTTGGGGTTCGGGACAAATTTTGAGCGGGGCGGCGGCTTCGATGGAGGGGCTGATGCAGGCGCTGCGGAGCGAAACGCCGGCGGTGCTGCATTTGGCGACTCATGCGATCCCGCTGGCCGCGGCGGGAGCGCCGGAGACAACGGGTTTGGCGCTGAGCCTGGGCGAAGATGGCCAAGCGCGGTTTTTCGCGCAGCGGGACATCGTCACGCTGCCCTCCGCCCCCGCGTTGGTGGTGATGAGCGCGTGCCAGTCCGGGAAGGGCGAGCAGCGGCCGGGAGTGGGCGTGGTGGGCCTGACCCGGGCGTGGCTGATGGCCGGCAGCGAGAACGTCATGGCGACGTACTGGCCGGTGAAGGACGACGCCGGACCTTTCTTTACAACATTTTATCGTCAGATTGTGCAGGATGCTGCGTTGCCATCCCCAGGCCGCGGGCGTTTCGCCGTCGCGGCCGCACTTCGCCGCTCGCAACAGACCTGCCTTCGTTCGGAGACCTTCCGGGCGGAGCCACGGTACTGGGCAGGCTTTTTTGTAGCAGGAAAAGGATAAGCTTGTGATATTCGCCGTGGGTGACCCCCCTAACATCCCAGATAATTCGGAGACAGCGCCTTCCTCTCAGGATGCCGTCAATTGGAACGAACTCGTCGCGGCGGTGCAGCGTGGCGATAACGAGGGCATGGAGCGGCTTTATGCCGTTTTCGCCCGCGGAATCCGTTTTTTGCTGATTCGTCAATTGGGTTATCAGGATGTCGAAGATAAGATTCACGACACCTTTCTGATTGTGGTGAACGCCATCCGCCGGGGAGATCTCCGGGAACCGGAGCGGCTGATGGGATATGTCCGGACCGTGGTGCGGCGGCAGGTGGCGACGCATATTGATGGCCTGGTGCAGAGCCGGCGCGACATGGGCGACGCGGAGCTGGGCTATAAGCTCGTGGATGACCGGCATGACCCGGAGGCCGAGATGCTCGGCAAGCAGCGGTTCCGGATCATGGAGCAGATTCTGCGGGCGATTTCGCGGCGGGACCGGGAGATTCTGACACGGTTCTATCTGCATGAGCAGACGCAGGAGCAGATCTGCAGCGAGATGGGGCTGACCGAAACGCAGTTCCGGCTGCTGAAATCGCGCGCCAAGGCCCGTTTCGGCGAGCTGGGACGGCGGAAGCTGGGCAATAAACCGCTCGATACCAAGAGCTTCCGGCAGGCCGGCGGCGCCTAGAAAAAACATCGAACCGGCCGCTTGACTGCGGCCAAAGGGAAGCGGACAATAGCCTTTGTAGCGAACAAAAGGCGAAACCGTGGCCCTTCCTGTATTGTCCTTGGCGGAACTGATCCGGCGGAAACCGCCGGCGACGGAGCTTTGCGCCTACACGCCGGCCGGGTTGTCGGGGCTGCTGCCGGGGTTGGCGCCGGGGACGATTACCGAGATTACCGGGGGGCGCTCTTCGGGGCGGACGGCGCTTGTGCAGGCGGCGCTGGCGGCGGCGACGCAGCAGGGGGAGCTGTGCGCGCTGGTCGACGGCGGGAGCACGTTTTGCCCGGCGTCGGGGCAGGCGGCGGGCATGGTGCTGGACCGGCTGCTGTGGGTGCAGTGCGGGCGGCATTTGCAGAACGCGTTGCAGGCGGCGGATATGATTCTGCATGGGGGCGGGTTCCGGGTGACGGTGCTGGACCTGTGCGAGTTTCGGGCCGAGGAGTTGCAGCGGGTGCCGCTATCGTGGTGGCACCGGTTCCGGCTGGCGGTGGAGAACACGCCGGGGATGCTGCTGATTACGGCGGGGCAGCCGGTGGCGCGGCAATCGGCGACGACGCAGATTCAGTTGGCGCCGCGGACGGCGAAATGGAGCGGGAACCTGCTGCGGGGTTTGGATTTAGAGGCGAGTCTGCGCAAGCCGATGCGGGCGGAGACGGCGCGGCTGCGGGCCGAGGCGGGATGAGCCATGTTTGCCTGCATCCACTGTCAGAGCGGCTTAGCCGAGCATTTGCCGGTATTGGCGGCGCAGTTCGCCAACGGCTATGAACAGCTCGACGAAGAGACGATTGTCTTTTCGGTGGCGGGCTTAGGGCGGCTGTTCGGCCCGGCGCCGCAGTTGGCGGCCGAGATTGCGCGGCAGGGGCAGACGCTGGGCCTGGCGGGGAACATCGCCATGGCGCGGCATCCGGATACGGCGGCGCTGGCGGCGCGGCACTGCGCGGGGGTGACGATTCTGCCGCCGGGGCAGGAGGGGGAGATCCTGGGTCCGCTGCCGGTGGGGGTGTTGCCGGCGAGCCCGGCCACGCTCGAGACGCTGGCGCGATGGGGGGTCGAAACGATTGCCGACTTCCTGGCGCTGCCGCCGCTGGGGGTGTTGGAACGGTTGGGCGAAGAGGGCGGGCGGCTGCAGGCGTTGGCCGAGGGGCGGGGGCAGCGGGCGCTGCAGGTGGCGCGGGCGGCCGCGGAGTTTACGGCGGTGCGGGAGTTGGAGGCGCCGGTGAGTAATCTGGAGCCGCTGCTGTTTGTGGTTTCGAGCTTGCTGCATGACTTGGTGAAGCGGGTGGTGGCGACGGGGAACGCGGTGCAGGAGTTGAGTTTGCAGTTGGAGATGGAGCGGTGGGAGGTGAGCGAGCGGACGCTGGGCTTCCCTGCCCCGGTGCAGGATCCGCGGACGATGTTGAAGCAGGTGCAGTTGGCGCTGGAGGCGGACCGGCCGCGGGGGCCGGTGGTGGGGGTACGGCTGGAGCTGCGGCCGGCGCCGCCGCGGGCGGTGCAGCAGGGGATGTTTTCGCCGAACGCGCCGGAGCCGGAGCGGCTGCAGACGTTGCTGGGGCGGCTGGCGGCGTTGACGGGGCAAGGGACGGTGGGGTCGCCGGAGCTGTTGAATACGTACCGGCCGGACGCGTGGCGGCTGCGGCAGCGGAACCTGTTTGCGGCGGGGACGGCGGTGGCCACGGCGGCGGCGCCGGCGTTGCAGTTGGCGCTGCGGCTGTTCCGGCCGGCGTTGCCGGCGCGGGTGCGTTTGGTGGAGGGGCGGCCGGTGGAGCTGCGGGCGCCGGGCGTGGAGGGGACGGTGGCGGCGGCGGCGGGGCCGTGGCGGACGACGGGCGAATGGTGGGCGGAGACGGCGTGGGCGCGGGATGAGTGGGACGTGGCGGTGGTGGGGTCGGGGCTGTACCGGGTGTACCGGCAGCATTTGGGGGATGTTTGGTTCGTGGACGGGATTTATGACTGAGGGGGAGGATACGTTCTGGGAGTTACTCTCACATGTATAGTGAGGATCTATGCAAGCTCCCAGAAAACGCTCCACTCGTTTCTTTCCATTCCTTCGCCTGCAACTAACGGCCGCTGTTCTACTGGCGGCGTCGACCGTGCAGCTCTCCGCGCAAATGACGCCGGAGCAACGACTATTTGACTTCCAGGCGGTGGCCTCGCTGTATGCGAAGCGATACGGACCGGCCAACTGGAAGCTACAGTCGATCGGCGTCAACATCTTCGAGTTGAAGCCCTGGGCCGATCGCGTCCGGGCGGCACGAAGCGACATCGAGTACTTCGAGATCATGTCGCGGTTCGTCGCCAGCTTTCGCGATGGGCACACCGGATACTCCATACCCTCGCGTTTTCTGGCCGACCTGGGCATTTACGTCGATATCTACGACGGTAAGGTGCTGATCGAGCAGATCGTGCGCAGCCGCCTTCCCCAATCCACCTACCCGTTTGCGGTCGGCGACGAACTGGTCTCGCTGGACGGAAAGCCGGTGGAGGAGCTGATTACGGAACTCGCCGCCCAACAGAGTTACTCCAATCCGCGGACCACGCGCCGCGCCGCGGCCGACGCCATTACCTTTCGACGGCAGTCGGAGTATCCGCGGGCGATCGAACTCCCGGCCGAATCAACGATCGTCGTCCGGCGAGCCTCTGGCGATTTAGAGACTTACACGGTGCCGTGGACGAAGATCGGGGAGCCGCTGACCAGCGTCGGGCCAATTCCAACGCCCGTATTCACCGCCAAGGCAGGGAACAAGGCCATCGTTTCCGATCCGCTGCAGTTGTTGAATGACTTGCGCAACTGGTCCGTCCCGGCCGACCGCTACCTGGGACGCAAGCGCGTCATCGAGACGGAGGACGGCGAGCCGGTGGAGCGCAGCTACGTCACGGGCTGGGGCGTGCGCAACCCGTACTTCAATCTTCCCCCAGGGTTTCAACTTCGCCTCGGGCGCCTGGCGGCCGACCCCTTCTATAGCGGCGTCTACCAGTCGGGCGAAAACCGCATTGGTTACCTGCGCATTCCTAGTTTCGGTCCCGCCCTGCCCACGCAGACCGTCCTCGGCATACTGGACGCGGAGATCGCCTTCTTCCGCGCCAATACGGACGGGCTGATTGTGGATGTCTCCCGGAACACCGGGGGCGGCTGCATCGGGCTCGACTATGCGGCGCGGCTGATTCCCAATCGCTTCTGGTTCTTCGGCGAACACCTGCGGCCCACGCAAAGCCTGATCTTATCGTTCGAGATTTCCTTAGCCAATGCCCGCGCCATCAACGCCGACAGTTGGGTGATCGCCACGTATCAAGCGATATTGACGGAACTGCAGGCATCCCAGCGGGAGAACCGGGCGATGACCGGCCCCCTTCCCGCTTGTCCCTCCGCGGCGGTTCCCTCCTTCCTTCGCCCGCCCACTTTCGAAAACGAACCACTCACGGCGCCGAATGGGCAAGTGTTGGCTTACGAGAAGCCGATCGTCTTCCTGGTTGACGAGTTTAGCGTCTCCTTTGGCGATATCTTCCCGGCGATGATGCAGGACAACAATCGCGGCCCGATCGTCGGCATGCGCACCGCCGGATGGGGTGGGTCGATCTCGGCGTGGCCGGCCGGCTTCTTTGCCGAAGCCACCGCGACCAACACGAACTCGCTCGTCGTGCGCCGGCAGAACATCGTCTCGCCGGACATGCCAACCGCTCCGTTTATCGAAAACATCGGGGTGATCCCCGATATCGAACTCGACTTTATGACCAGGGAGAATTTGCTCACCCGCGGCGGGCCGTTTGTGGCCGCACTCACCCGGATCATGAACGAGGAGATTGCGAAACGGAAATAACCCGCCGCGCCGGGGGCAGAAGGGATGAGGAGTCCCGGCTGTCCCCGGCGCGGGGTGCGGCTAGGCGCCGAAGCGGGCGATTTCGCCGAGCGTGGCCGAGGTCGCGCGGGCGTAGGCTTCGGGGTGGAGCAGGATCTGCGTGCCGCGGACGCCAGCCGAGATCGAGATGACGTCCCAGAGCTGGGCGGTCTCGTCGAGATAGACCGGGAAATCCTTCCTGGGCCCGAGGGCGGTGACGCCGCCGCGGATGTAGCCCGTGAGCGGCTGCACCTCCTTGAGCGGGACGAGTTCGACCTTGCGGTCGCCACTGAGCTTGGCGAGCGACTTCAGATCGAGCTCCATGTTGCCGGGGATGACGGCGAAGCAGAGGCCTTCGCGGTCACCGCGGACGAGGAGGGTTTTGAAGACCTGCTCGGGCGGGAGACCGACTTTGGCGGCGACGGTGATGGCGTCGAGGTGATCTTCGTCGACCTCGTAGGTGCGCAGCTCGTGGGCAATCCCCATGGTTTCGAGCAGGCGGACGGCGTTCGTTTTCATGACGGCTATGCCTTATTCTAAAGGCCATGCGGTGGTTCCTATTTCTCGTTGCGGCCGTGATGGGCGCGCAGTCTCCCGATGCCTGGCAGAAGAAGGGGGAGGACGCATTTCGCGCCGGTAAGTTCGCCGAAAGCGTGGCAGCTTTCGATGAGGTGCTGAAGCAGGTGCCGGGCTATTCGGCGCAACACTGGCAGCGGGGGATTTCGCTCTATTACGCCGGGCGGTTTGAAGATTGCCGGAAGCAGTTTACCCTGCACCGGACGGTGAACCCGGAGGACGTGGAGAACGCCGTGTTCCATATGCTGTGCGCGGCGCGGATTGACGGGCTGGCGAAGGCGCGGGCGAACCTGATTCCAATTACGTCGGATACGCGGCCGGGGATGATGCAGGTGCATGCGCTGTTCGCGGGCACGGGGACGACGGCGCAGGTGATGAACGCGGCCAAGAACGGGGGGCCGACGGGGATGTTCTACGCGTTCCTCTACCTCGGCTACTACGAAGAGACGGCGGGGCGGCGGGAGGCATCGAAGCAGTACTTCCGCGAGGCGAACCGGTTGGCCGGGGCGGACTATATGGGCGATACGGCGCGGGTGCACTGGAAGGCGCTGCAGGAGGGGAAGCTCCCATAATGGCGAAGAGTCCGAAAGAGATGATGGCCGCGATGCTCGGCAACCTGGAGGCGAGGACCGGGAAGCCGCTGGCCGAATGGATGGCGATTGTGGAGGCCGAAGGGCCGGCGGCGCGGGCCGAGCGGCAGAAGTGGCTGAAACAAGCCTATGGCTTGGGGCAGAACACGGCGATGGTGATTCTGGGGAAGATGGACGGGTCGGCGGACGCGTATGAGGACGCGACGGGGCTCGTGGACGGGCAGTACGCCGGGCCGAAGGCGGCGCTGCGGCCGCTGTACGAGACGCTGGCCGCGATGGGGCAGGCGCTGGGCGCGGATGTGACGCTGAAGCCGTGCCGGACGTACGTATCGCTCGTGCGGCGGAGCCAGTTTGCCGTGATCCAGGCGACGACGCGGACGCGGATCGACCTGGGGCTGAACCTGCGCGGCATCGAATGCGGCCTGACGCCGGCGAAGAACCTGGGCGGCGGGGATGCGATTACGCACCGGATTCCCATTGCCGCGGCGGCCGACGTGACGCCGGCCGTGCGGGAGTGGTTCGCCAAGGCCTACGCCCTTAACGCAAAAAGCGGCGGATGACGTTCGAGGTGATGCGGGAGACGTCGGCGTCCGGGAAGAGCGCCGAGACCCAGGTGATGGAACCGACCGAGAAGACGGCGCCGCCGGAGGGCGTATCGAACGTCACGATTTCGGCTCCGCCGTCGTCGACGTTGGTGCCCTTGGCGAGGAGGACGGTGTTGGCCGGTGACGACGCGCTGCGCTTGTCCGTCTCGTGGCCGGAGGCGCCGCCGGGGACGCGTTCATGGAGCGTCTTGTGGCCGAACTCGTCGCCGTTCTTCAGGCCGGTGCCGGCGAAGATCCAGTGGTCGGCGTCGATGACGCGGTAGGGCGCCGAGGTCATGATGCCGGTTTCGGTGCAGACGACGCCGAGGAGGTTCGCTTCCGATTCGAGCGTGCGGGCCATGCGGCTTTCAAAGCGGCCGCACATCTCGCCGTGTTCGCTGTAGAGATGCGAGAGGCAGCGCATGGTGCCGTCTTGGGCCAGGGTGACCTCGCAGTTCAGTCCGTTGCCGGCGAGATAGAGGAACTTGCCGCCGCGTTCAAAGACCCAGCTTTTTACGCGGAGATACATCTCTCGCGTCCAGTATTCGGGATGAACTGCGACGATTAACATCTCGTAGGCGTCGAGATCGAGGGTGCCGTCGTGGAGTTGGGCTTCGGCGTAGAGGTCGTAGTCGAAGCCTTCGCGTTCGAGCCAGCCGTATAAGCGCCATTCGCCGGGGAGTTGGCCGCATTGGACACGGCCGGGAATGGGATCGGTAATCTCGCCGTCGACGAGTAAGTGGTTGTTGGGTTCGGGGCGGTCGAAGGCGAGAGGGAGATACTCTTCATCGGCGGGGCGCCAGCTACCGAAGGAGAGGCCGTCGGTGTAGCGGCTGAGATCCTGCCGGGAGTTGACGATGGGGGTGGCGGGGAGGCCGGTGGGATTGACGTAGTTACTGCGGCCGCCGTAGTTGTTATAAGCGTTCCAGTTATTGGTGGCGGCGAGGACGGCGATCTTCGCGGTGGGCCGGGCCGGGGAGACGATCCACGGGAAGCTGAAGGAGCGGCCGGAGGGGGTGCGGGCCCAGAGGTAGTAGAGGCCAGAGCGTTCGGGGCCTTCGACGATGGGCGGCGAGGGGTAGCCGTCGTTGTTCCAGTGGACGCCGGTTTGGGTGAAGTCGCCGTCGGGGAGGACCTGGCGGTTGGCTTGGGGGCCATGCTCATCGACCCAGCCGATCATGCGGACATACTCTTTCTTGAGGCCGTAGCGCCAGAGGGTCAGTTGATACTGTTCGTTCGAATGGACGCGGTATTCGCTTTTGCCGCCGGCGGCGACCCACTTAGGCCACATATAGCCGATGAGGCCATCCGAGAGCAGGCGGAACTGCGGCTGGGTGGTGAGATCGACGGTGACGGTTTTCGAGCCGAAGCCATCCTTGGCGAGACTTACTTTGTAAGTGCCGGGCGGGAGGTCGCCGTAGAAGGCGCCGCGGGCGGAGGAGTGGAGGACCGTAACTTCGCCGGAGACCGATTCGAAATCGGCGATGACGCCGGGAAGGGCGAGGTACATCTCGTCGCTGACGTAGGCTAGAACACGCATGTTCCTCGAATTGTATAGCATGGGCGGAATGCGACTTTTTGCGGAAATGAACCGGGAGCAGCTGCGCGCGGCGGCTCCGGAGAGCTTGGCGATTCTGCCGATTGGGGCGACGGAGCAGCATGGCCCGCATCTGGCGACGGGGATGGACTTTCTGACCGTCGAGCGGATTACGCGGGCGGCAGCGGAGCGGAGCGGCGTCGAAGCGATTGTGACGCCGACGCTGCCGTTTGGCTCCTCGCACCATCATCTGGTTTTCGGCGCGACGCTTTCGCTGGGGACGGAGACGTATCTGGCGGTGTTGAAGGACCTGCTGAACTGTCTGGTGGATGACGGGTTCCGGCAGATCTTCGTCGTGAACGGTCACGGGGGCAATCAGGACCTGATGCGGCTGGCGGTGCGGGACGTGCGGCGGGAGCGGAACGTGTTGCTGGGTTGCGCGGCGTATTGGGGGCCGCGGGGGCCGGGCCATGCGGGCGAGTGGGAGACGTCGCTGATGATGGCGGCGCGGCCGGAGTTGATCAACTTGTCGGCCGATTTCTGGAACCCGGAGCGGGAGCCGGACTGCCGGCAGGACCGTCCGGACTTCTGGAAGGCGATTGATGGGTATACGGACGATCCGCGGGCGGCGAGCGTGGAGCGGGGCGAGGCGCTGACGGAGGAGATCGTCACCGAGTTGGCTGGAATCTTCCGCGATTTCGTGATGAAGTAGGGGGCCTATGACTCGCCGTGAACTCCTTGCGCTAGCGGCGGCTGCCACTGCTCCGGCTGCCGCTCAGTCGCCCGTCATCGACACGCACGTGCACCTGTGGGAGCCGGCGAAGTTTCCCTATCATCCGAAGGGGACCTATGCACCGCCGGCCGAGCCGCTCGAGCCGTACGTCGCCTTCGTGAAGAAGGCCGGGATTGACCATACGGTGATCGTGCATCCGGAGCCTTACCAGGACGACCATTCGTATCTGTGGCACTGCCTGCGGGAGCCGCGCTTCAAGGGGACGCTGCTGCTGGACCCGATTGACCCGGCGACGCCGGGCAAGATGCGGGAGCTCGTGAAGGCGCATCCGAAGCGGCTGGTGGCGCTGCGGATTCATGCGATGAATAGCGCGGGGCAGGCGCCGGCGCGGAGCGGGCCGATCAAGAACCGGGACCTGGCGGATCCCGGGGTGGCGGTTTGTTGGAAGACGGCGGCGGATTTGGGACTGGCGATCCAGATGCACTTTGTGCCGGACCAGGCGCCGAAGATCAGCGCGCTGTGCGCGAAGTTTCCGGGCCTGACGGTGGTGCTGGACCACATGGGCCGCTGCGGGACGAAGCAGGGCGGCGTGGAGGCCGTGATGGCGCTGGCCAAGCACCCGCGGACGATCTTCAAGTACTCGGGCTGGAGCTACTTTGAGACGCCGGCCGGGCCGGTGGTGAAACGGGGCTACGAGGCGTTCGGGCCGGACCGGATTATCTGGGGCGGGCTGGGGATGAACGAGGCCGAGTACGCGAAGAACAAGGCGCTGTTCGCTGAGCATTGGGCGTTTGCGAGCGCGGCGGAGCAGGCGAAGATCCGGGGCGGGAACGCGGCGCGGGTGTATGGGTTCTAGTGGGTTCTTAGCGTAGGCTTAGCACTCCTTAACTCGGGAATCCGAGTGGGCGCGGGTAGAGTGGGGTTGGAGAGAGTATGAAACACCTCACTTTGTTCTTCGCGTTGAGCACTCTGGTGCTCGCCCAACCCCGGCGCGGCGGCCCCGCGATGGCGATGCTCGATGCCGACCACGACGGCGTAATTACGGCCGCGGAGTGGCGGAATGCGCCAGCCGCTTTGGCCAAACTGGACCAGAACGGCGACGGCAAGGTGACGCCGGAGGAGCTGCGTCCCCCGGGCCCGCCTCCCGGTGGCGGTGGCCCCGGCGGCGAGGACATGGTCGCCCGGATCATGTCGTTTGACAAGAACAGCGACGGGAAGCTGAGCGCGGCCGAATTGCCCGAGCGGATGCAGGGCATGATGGAGCGAGCGGATAAGAACAACGACGGCTTTTTGACGAAGGAGGAATTGACGGCCGCCGCGCCGCCGCCTCCGCCGCAGGGCGAGGGGCGCCGCGAGGGCCGGGGCGGCGGTGGTGGTGGTCCGCGGGGCGGGATGATGCGGATGGACCCGATCCTGTCGGCGGTGGACGCTGACCAGGACGGCACGCTGTCGGCCGCGGAGATCCAAGGCTCGGCGGCGGCGATCGCCAAGCTGGATAAAGACAGCGACGGCAAGTTGACGCGGGAAGAGGTCCGGCCGGAGTTTGGGGGACGGGGCAAGCGGGGACCGCGCCCGTGACCCGGCGGCAGTTGCTGCTAGCCAGCCTGGGCGGACACCGGGAGACGGTGTTCGCCTTTGGCCACGAGAACGTATTGGGCACCTCGCTCGACCTGCAGTTCGCCGCCGACTCGGAGGCGGACGCCGAGGTGGCCGAGGCGATGGCGCTGGCTGAGATTGACCGGCTGCGCGCGGTGCTGAGCACGTGGGACCCCGCATCGGAAGCCAGCCGCTGGCTGAAATCACGAAACGAAGCCACCGTGGTCTCCGAAGATCTGGCAGCGGTGCTGCGGGCTTACGATACCTGGCGCGAGCGGACGAGTGGCGCGGTAGATCCGGCCGTGGGCGCCGCGATGGCCCTTTGGGAGGGCGCCGCACAGGAACCGGACGCGGCACAGCGAGCGGCAGCGGTGGCGGCGATGGGCCAGCGCCATTGGGAACTCGACGGGCGCGTGGCGACGCGCCGGGGTTCGACGCCGCAGGTGTTTGCGAGCCTGGCTAAGGGCTACGTGCTGGAGCGGGCGGCGGAGGCCGCGATGGCCGGGCCGGTGCGGGGCGCGTTGATCAACCTCGGCGGGGACCTGGTGGTGCGGGGCGAGATGCGGCCGCGCATCAGCGTCCGCAGCGCCGACGAGGGTACGGCGGCGCAGGTGACCATGGCCGAGGGAGCGATGGCGACGAGCGGCGACTACCGGCGCGGCTACGAGATCGGCGGCCGGCGGTACTCGCATCTGCTGGACCCGCGGACGGCGGCGCCGGCAACGGGCGTGCGCAGTGCGACGGTGATGGCGGGGGATGCCGTGACGGCCGGGGCGCTGGCGACGGCGCTGGCCGTGGTGGATCCGGCCGAGGGGCAGCGGCTGGGCGACAGCGTGGCAGGGGCGGAGTATCTGCTGCTGGCGGCCAACGGACGGCCGATTTTAAGCCGGGGCTGGGGCGCGCTGGCGCAGACGCCGCCGGCGGGCGGGATGGAACTGGCGGTGGAGTTCGAGATTGCCCGGGTGGAGGGGCAGCGCTACCGGCGGCCTTACGTGGCGGTGTGGATAGAAGACAAAGACAAGTTTCCGTTACACCCCTTGGCGTTCTGGGTGGAGAAGTCCCGCTGGTGGCCGGACTTGAAATCGTGGTATCGGGGAGACCGGATGCGGGCGATGGCGGAAGCGACCGAGATTGCGGCGACGGTGGCGAGCGCGACCCGGGCGCCGGGCAAATATACCGTGAAGTGGGACGGCAAGGACAGCCACGGCAAGATGGTGAAGCCGGGGCGCTACGCCGTCTGCATTGAAGCCGCGCGGGAGCACGGCACCTATCAACTGATTCGTCACGAAATGGAGTTCAACGGCACGGCGCAGAGCGTGCCGCTCAAAGGCAATGTCGAAATCGCTTCAGCCCACTTGGAATACCGAAAAGCTGCACGTTGAGGTACGGCCCGGCGCCTGGAAACGACGCACGGCGACGGCGGCGCGATGGCTGCATATCTACGGCTCCATGGTGAGCCTGTCGCTGCTGCTGTTCTTCTCGGTGACGGGGCTGACACTGAACCACGCCGACTGGTTTGCGGCGCAGCAGCGGACGGCGCAGTTTCAAGGGCAGGTGCCGCTGGCATGGATGCAGGGCGATCTGGCGAAGCTTGAGATCGTGGAGCATTTGCGGCAGAGCCATGGCATCAAGACCGGGATGAGCGAGTTCCGCGCCGAAGAGGGGCAGGTCTCGGTGTCGTTCAAAGGGCCGGGTTACACGGCGGACGTGGTGATGGACCGGGCCACGGGACGCTACGACGTGACCGAGACGCGGATGGGCCTGGCGGCGGTGCTGAACGACCTGCACAAGGGCCGGGACACGGGCCCGGCGTGGAGTCTGCTGCTGGACGTTTCGGCCGGGCTGATGGTGCTGGTTTCCTTCACGGGCCTGGTGCTGCTGTGGTACCTGCAGCGGAAGCGCGTGGCGGGGCTGCTGAGCCTGGCGGGCGGGACGCTGGCTTGTTACCTGGTCTATGCGATCTGGGTGCCTTAGCTACTTGTTGAGCACTTCGTCGAGGTTCAGAAGCTGATTAGCGAGCACGGTGAGCGCGGCGCCTTCGGCCGGGGCCACCTTCGCATCGGCGGGCGCTTCGCCGTTAGCAAGGAGCTTCCTGGCGTCGGCGAGATTCGAGTCGTAGTAGCGGAGATAGTCCTGATAGGCCTTCCGCGCGATCTGCCGTTCGGGTTCGGCGAGGGGCCGGCGGAGGACGGCGGCGGCGAGGAAGTCGGCGCGGGGATCAAACTCGGCGCCGGCGTGATAGGCGCGCTGGGCGAGCACGCGAGCGGCTTCGACGAACTGAGTATCGTTCATCGTCACGAGCGCCTGGAGCGGCGTATTGGTGCGTTCGCGGCGCACGGTGCAGGCTTCGCGCGTGGGCGCGTTGAAGATATCGAGGCTGGCCGGCGGGGCGCTGCGTTTCCAGAACCAGTAGACGGAGCGGCGGTAGAGCTTGTCGCCGGAGTCGGGCTTGTAGAAGCGCGTGTTGGAGCCGTTCATGGCGACGGTCTCCCAGACGCCGGCGGGCTGATACGGTTTCACGCTGGGGCCGCCGATTTGGGCCGAGAGCAGGCCGCTGGCGGCGAGGGCGTAGTCGCGGACCATTTCGCCATCCATGCGGAAGCGGGGGCCGCGGCTGAGCAGGCGGTTCTCCGGATCCTTGGCGAGTTTTTCCGGGGTGGTGAGGGCGGCCTGCCGGTACGTGGCCGAGAGCATCACCTGCTTATAGAAGCGCTTGAGGTCCCAGCCGTTATCGCGGAAGTCGAGGGCGAGCCAATCGAGGAGCTCCGGATTGACGGGGGGCTGGCCCTGGCTGCCGAAGTCCTCGGCGGTGCGGACGAGGCCATCGCCGAACAGCTCCTGCCACATGCGATTGACAGCGACACGGGCGACGATGGGGTTCTCCTTACTCATGAGCCATTGGGCAAGGCCGAGGCGGTTGCGGGGCAGGCCGGCTGGCATGGGAGGAAGGGCGCTGGGGGTATTGGCGTCGACGCGGTCGCGCTTCTGGTCGTAGGCGCCACGATAGAGGACATGGGCGAAGGGCATCTGGCCCGCACGTTCCTGCATGACGTGGGTGACGGCGCCACGGCGGGCGATGGCCTTGGCTTCAAGCTGCAGCTTGGCCTGTTCGGTGGCGAGCTTCTGAAAGGCGGAGTCGCGATGGAAGAGATAGTAAGTGCGCAGGGCCTCGCGATCTTCGCCCTTGCGGATGGTGACCCAGTCGGCGAGGAGGCGGGCTTCGGTTTCGCTGACAACGCGCTTGAGGATGCGGAAGTCGGCGATCTCGCCGCCGGGTAGGGACTTGCCGAGCGTGAGCGGGACGGCCGAGTCGATGCGGCCGGGGAGTTCGACGTTCTGGTTGCCGCCGCCTTGGGTGGGGATGGCGCGGCCATTGAGATAGAGGCTGAGGCCGGACTGATGGCGGGAGCCGTCGTAGGTGGCGACCAGATGGTTCCAGGTGCCGTGCACGAGCTGGTTCAGGTGGCCGGCGCGGATTTCGATATTGCGGCCGTCGTCGCCGATCAAGCGGAAGGCGGGGACGCGGCTGCCGACGTCGATCATCCAGCCGCGGCCTTTATCGGCGGTGTCCTGTTGCGAGGCGATGACGTAGCCCTGTTCGGCCTTGGGGAAAAAGAAGGCCACGGAGATGGTGAAGGGCTGGTCGGCGAGGAGCTTGGGGGCGGTGGGGATGGGCTGGCCGTCGGTAGCGATCGAGAGCGGCGCGGGGAGGGCGTAGAGCTGATCCTTCGCCGGCAGGGGGGTCGCCGCGATGGCTTTGTTCGACGAACGAAGCCACTTTTCAAAGCGGGGGTCGACGGCGGCGCGGCGGCGGGTGAGTTCGGCGGAGAGCTCGGCGCGGCGGGCGGAGACCTGGTCCCAGCGGGCGCGGTCTTCGGCGCGGGGGACGACGAGGATGGGGGGAGTGTCGGGGATGTTATCGTCCATCACGTTCTGCGTGGTGTTGCGGAAGAAGGCGCCGAGGGAGTAGAAATCCTTCTGGGTGATGGGGTCGAATTTGTGATCGTGGCAGGCGGCGCAGCCGACGGTCATGCCGAGCCAGACGGCTCCGACGGTGTCGGCGCGATCCTTGGCGTAGACTTCGGCGTACTCGTCTTCAATGAGGCCGGCTTCGTTGGTGGTGGGGTTGCAGCGCTGGAAACCGGTGGCGATCCGCTGCTCGAGGGTCGGGTTGGGCAGGAGGTCGCCGGCGAGTTGTTCGGTGGTGAACCTGTCGAAGCTGAGATTCCGATTGAAGGCTTGGATGACCCAGTCGCGATAGGGCCACATTTCGCGGTAGTTGTCGACGTGGATGCCGTGGGTGTCGGCGTAGCGGGCGGCGTCGAGCCAGTAGCGGGCACGGTGTTCGCCATAGCGGGGCGAGGCGAGGAGGCGGTCGAGGAGTTTTTCGTAGGCCTGGGCGGAGGGGTCGTTGAGGAAGGCTTCGAGGTCGGCGGGTTCGGGCGGGAGGCCCGTCAGGTCGAGGGCGGCGCGGCGGGCGAGGGTGCGTTTATCGGCTTCGGGCGCGGGGGTAAGGCCGAGGGGGCGGAGCTTCGCTTGGACGAGTTCGTCGATGCTGTTGGCGGCGGGGCGGACGGGGGCTTCGTAGGCCCAGTGGGCGGTCCAGGGGGCGCCGGCTTCGATCCAGGTTTTGAGAGTCGCCACCTGTTCGGGGGTGAGCGTCTTGTGGGACTGGGGCGGGGGCATGACGCGCTGGGGGCGCGTGTCGGTGATGCGGGCGAGGATGGCGCTGCGTTTCGAGTGCACGGCTTCTTTCTGATCGAGCCGGAGGCCCGCCATGCGGGTGCCGGCGTCGGGGCCGTGGCACTGAAAGCAGTTGTCCGAAAGGATGGGCCGGACTTGGCGCTGGAAGTCGACGGCCGGAAGGACGGAGACGGTGGCGCAAACGAGGAGCAGCGTACGCATACGCCTCTAGTTTATGCCCGTTGGTTGCCGTTGCGGTGCGGCGCCATCACTTTGGAGCCACCTCGTCCAGGTTGGCGAGGCGATTGCAGAGGAATAGGCAGAGGCTAACAATGAAATATCTATTCGCGTATCTGCTTGGTGTCCCCGGCGTTCTGATACTTGGGTGGTTCGTGCTGAACCAGACCGGGTGCTAGATGCGATGGCTGGCGCCGGATTCCTGGCGCCAGTCCCCAGGCCGGTTAGTCGCCGGAGGCAACCGGGGCGGGGCTTTGGGTGGCGCTGCGGCGCTGCGTGAGCCAGAGGCCGGCGTCATCGAGGAGGCTGTAGACGACCGGCGTGAGGATCAGTGTCAGCAGGAGCGAGAGGCTCTGGCCGCCGATGACGATGATGGCAATGGAGCGGCGCTCCTCGGCGCCAGGGCCGGTGCCGAGGGCAAGTGGCATCATACCGGCAACCAGAGTGATGGTAGTCATCAAAATGGGCCGAAGCCGGTCTTTGTTCGCTTGCAGAATGGCCTGCAGGCGGGGCAGCCCTTCGCGACGGAGATTGTTGGTGTGGTCGATCTGCAGAATGCTGTTCTTCTTCACGACGCCGAAGAGGACGAGGATGCCGAGCGCGGAATAGAGATTCAGCGTCTCGCCGAAGAACCACAGCGAGAGGAAACCGAACGGGACGGCGAGCGGGAGGCTGAGCAGAATCGTCACCGGATGCAGCAGGCTTTCAAACTGCGAGGCCAGGATCATGTACATGAACACGACCGAGAGCGCGAAGGCGAGCAGGAACTCATTCAACGTCCGTTCAAACTCGCGGCCACGGCCGACGATGGTGGTCGTGTAGGTGGCGGGCATGTTCATCGCGTCCGCAGCCTTGAACATTTCGGGCAGGCGGTCGCCGAGCCCGTAGCCGGGCAGGACGTTGGCACGGATGCCCACCTGGCGCTGGCGGTCCAGCCCTTCGATGCGGAAGGCCGACATCGCCTCCTTCAGTTCGACGACGTTATCGAGACGAACGAGGCCGATGCGCGATTTGTTCGACGGGACGTAGAGCTTCGAGACGGTGGCCAGGGAGTTGCGGTCACTATCCTTGAGGCGGACTTCGACGTCGTACTCTTCGGCGAGCTTGTCGTCGCGGAAGCGGGAGACCTCGTCGTCGCCGCCGACCATGAGGCGGAGGGAGCTGGCGATATCGGAAGCGTCGACGCCGAGGTCGGCGGCGCGGTTGCGATCGATGACGACGCGGAGCTCCGGCTTGTTCATGCGGAGGGTGGTATCGACGTCGGTGAGGCCGGGGATGGTGAGCGCGGTTTTGCGGAGGCGCTCGGAGTAGGTGTTCAGTTCGGCGAGTTCGGGGCCGCGGATGACGAAGTCGATATCGTAAGGCGAGGAACCTTGGTTGAGCGATTGGATGTTGCCGACGCGGGTGCGGATATCGGGGATGAGCTTCAGCTTCGCGCGCACGGCGGCCATGACGTCGCGCTGGGAGTAGATACCCTCGAAGGCTTCAGCGGGCTTGCCTTCGAGCGTCTTCTTCCACAAGCGGGAGAGCGAAAAGACGCGGTTCTCAATATCTTCAAGCTGGATGTAGACGCGGCCGCTGTTGACGGCCTGCAGGTAGCCGGCGCCCACGATGGCGACGACGTGCTTGACGCCCGGCATGGGCTTGAGGTCTTCATACACCCGGTCGAGCACGGCCTCCATGGACGGCAGGCTGGTGCCTTCGGGCGTGTTGATGCTGACTTCGATTTCGCTCTCGTCGACGTTGGTGGGCAGGTACTCCTGCCGGACGAGCTTGAACAGCGGCACCATGCTGAGGATGGTGACGATGCCCAGGGCGCTGATGATGACGCGATGGCGCATGGACCAGCCGAGCATGCGCATATAGAGGCGTTCGAGGGCGCCATAGAAGCCATCGCTGGCGCTATGCTGCGAGTCGCCGGGCCGCAACATGCGGGAGCACATCATGGGCGTGAGGCTGAAGCTGACCACCAGCGAAACCAGAATGGCGACCGTGGCCGTAACGCCGAACGAGTAGAGAAACCGGCCGGAGATGGACGACATGAACGACACAGGCAGGAAGACGACAACCAGGCTGAGCGTGGTGGCCATGACGGCGAGACCGATATCCTTGGTCGCTTTCACGGCGGCTTCCATGGGGTGCATCTTCTTTTCGTCGACGAAGCGGAAGATGTTTTCGAGCACGACGATCGCGTCGTCGATTACCACGCCGACCATGAGCACGAGCGCCAGCATGGTGATGTTGTTCAGCGTGAAATTCATGGCGCGCATGGCGCCGAAGGTGGCGATGATGGAGGCCGGAATGGCGACCGCGCCGATGACCGTGGCCCGCCAATCCTTCATGAAGACGAAGACGACGAGCGAGGCCAGGATGGAGCCGAGAATCAGATGCAGCAGCACTTCGTGGAAGGCGGCTTCAATGTAGCGGGACTGGTCCTGGAGGATATCGAGCTGCACGCCGGGCGGCAGGAGCTGCGTGACGCGGGTGAGCCGGGCCTTGACGTTGTTGACGACGTCGATCGTATTGGCGCCGGACTGGCGGCGGATTTCGAGGGCTACCGCCGGGCGGCCATCGTAGCGGGCGGCGGTGCGCTGCTCTTTGTGGCCATCCTCGGCGTAGCCGATATCGCGGATGCGGACGGGCGAATTACCGATGGTGGCGACGACGAGTTCGTTGAAGGTCTTGGGGTCCGGGAACCGGCCGAGGGTGCGAAGAACGAGTTCACGGGCGCCTTCGTCCACGCGGCCGCCGGGAATGTCGGAGTTCTGCCGCGAGACGGCGTTGCGCACGTTGAGGATGGGGATCTTGTAAGCGGCGAGACGGTCCGCATCCACCCAGATGTTGATGGCGCGTTTCTGGCCGCCGACGAGTTGCACCTGGCCGACGCCGCCGACGCTTTCAATCGAATCCTTGATTTCGCGCTCGGCGATTTCGTAGAGCTCGCGGGGCGTCTTCTCGCCGCTGAGGACGAGCGTCATGACGGGCGAGGCGTCCGTATCGAGTTTCTTGATCAGCGGTGGCTTGGCGTCGCGCGGGAGTTGGGCAATGATGCTGGCGATGGCGTCCCGCACGTCCTGCGCCGCCACGTCGATGTTGCGATTGAGGTTGAACGTGATGGTGACGATGGAGATCGACTCGGTGGAGGTGGACCGGATGTTGTCGATGCCTTCGACGGTGGATACGGAGTCCTCCACAAAGCGGGTGACGGTGCTTTCAATCTCTTCGGGCGAGGCGCCGGGGAGCAGCGTCCGGACCGAGATGATGGGCATGTCGACATCGGGGAACCGATCGATGCCGAGCTTGGCGTAGGAGACCCCGCCAATGACGACCATGGCGAGGATGAGCATGACCGCGAAGACGGGGCGGGCGACACAGACTTCGGCCAGCTTTTGCATCTTAGTTTTCCCTTACCTTAAGGCCCTTGGTCATGCGATCGTTCGCCGGGCTCACGAGGCGGTCTCCAGCGGAGAGGCCTTCGAGGACTTCGATGCGGTCGTTATCCAGGCGGCGTCCTGTTTTTACGATGCGATCTTCGAGAGCGCCGTTCTTGACGACAAACGCCCGCTCCGTACCGGCGAAGCCGAGAACGGCCTCGCGGGGAACGGCGATGCCTTGAGCGTTCGGGTTGAGGGTGATGGTGCCCTGCACGAACGAGCCGGGGCGGAGGACGCCGTCAGTGTTCGGGATTTCGCCTTCGATGACGAGCGACCGCCCCTGCGCCTCAATGGCGGGGCTTAAGCGAACGACGCGGCCGGTGCGGACGACGGGCGCGGCCTCGAGACGCACTTCGATCATCTGGCCGCGCTCAACGCGGGCGGCCAGCCGTTCGGGAACTTCAAGCCGCACGCGCAGCGGATTCTGGCGGACCAGCGTCAAGATTGGAGCGTTGACACTCAGATACTCGCCGGGCGAAGCGGGGCGGCGGGTGACGGCGCCCGAGAACGGAGCGCGGATGGTGCAATCGTCAAGCTGCTGGCGGGCGAGGGCAAGATTGGCCCGGCGCTCGCTGAGTTGCGAACGGAGCTGCATGACGTCGGCGACGACGGCGGCATAGTGGGCTTCGACGCCATCGCGGCGGACTTGCGCCTTTTCAAACTCGATGCGGGAGACGACGCCTTCCTTCTGCAGCTTGGCCGTGGTTTCAAAGATGAAGCGCGCCTCTTTCAGGGCGGCGGCGGCCTCGCGGACAGTGGCCGTGCGGGCGGGATCAAACTCTTCATCGGGGCGGTTGGAGAGCGCGAGGCGGGCCCGGATCTGGTCGACGGCGGCTTCACTCTGGCGGACGCGGAACTCGTACTCGGTTTTCTCCAACTCCGCGACGATGTCGCCGGCCTTCAGCACGCTGCCGAGATCCGCATAGAGCTTTTGGACGCGGCCGGGAACCTTAGCGGAAATAGTGGTTTGCTCCTCGGCGAACAGTTCGCCATTCGCGCTGATGACTTCGGGCAACGTGGTGGGAGCGACAGCCAGGGTCTTGACGGACAGAGGCGCCGGTTCCGTTTTTGCCGTGGCGGGCCCCCCCTGCCCATAGGGGCCGGAGCAACTGGTCAACAGGAGGCCGAAGGCCAGAAAGATACCGGAAAATCGCATGAAAATATGAAACTACATTCTTCCACAAACCAGGATCTATCAAGCAGGGCGTCCGTGGATGGGCGATGGGTTACCCTTCCCCCCGCCGATGGGGGGATAAGGTTCTGGAACTATGCCTATTCCCTCAGGCTATCCTCCTCGGGTTTCGAGAGCGGTTCCCAATAGGAATCCTTTCGGCCGGGCGGCACCATGGATGCATGAAGACTTCAGCAATCGCAACGAACATTCTGATGGCTCTAGCTATGATCAGCTTCCCGGCGTCGGCCTCGACGTTGTCGGTGACCGGAGTCGATCCCAGCTTTGGGCAAGTGGTGGATTTATCGGCGAACGGTCAAAGCAAGTTGACCTTTGCCGGCATTATTTTCGCGGAATACCAGGGCACGCCGGTGGCGACGTTCTGCGTGGACCTGTACACGGCCATTGGCATTGAAACCTTCGGGGTTGTCGCCAACAGCGTGGATCAGGTGGTGAACGGACGGCGGGCCGCGTGGCTGATCCAGAACTTTTTGCCGACGATTTTGAACGCCGACGAGGCGGCCGGGTTGCAGGTGGCGATCTGGGATGTGGTGCATGACTCGGGAAACGGGTTGAGCACCGGGAGCCTGCAGGCCGGGGCGACGCCTCAGCCGGTGGTGATTCTCGCCGAGCAGTACATTTTGGCCAGTGCTGGCCAGGGCGTAACCACGGGCAGCATCTTCACCCACGTGGACGGGCCGCTAGCCAAGCAGCAACTGATGACGAGCGCCACGTTCACGCCGAGCGCCTTCGGGGTAGCCATTCCGGAGCCGGCCACCTATGCGGTGATGGGCGCTGGATTGTTGCTGATCGGCGCGGTGCGGCGCCGGCGGAACGGGAAGTAGGCGGCGGGCAGTATACTGCCTGAATGGCCGCTCACTCCCAAGCAAGTGTTGGTGAGTTAATCGAACTCCGGGAGCTCGCTCCGGGTTCGTTACACAATCTCCTGATCGAGGAGATCGCCGTCTGGCGACGGGATCTGCGTTGGGACTTCGATTCCTCCGCGGCGCTGGTCCGGCAGTTCGCCGATGAGCAAACCCTAGGTGGCCATGCATTGATCTTGGGCCGCGAAGTTCTCGGCTACGCATACACCGTAGCCGAGAACGAGAAGGGGTTGGTGGGGGATCTGTTCGTTCGCGAGCAGTATCGTACCGTCGAAATGGAGAATCGTCTGCTCGCGGCTTGCGTCGATTCGCTAGCCAAGATGCGGGCGATTCGCCGCATTGAGGCGCAGATTTTGCTGCTGCACTCGCCGCGCCGCATGCCAGCGGCCTATCACGATCTGCTGCAAGTCCACGAGCGGCAGTTCATGAATTGCGAGTTGCAGCCTTGGCCGGGCTGGCCGCGGCGCGTGGAAGCGGGCCGGTTGGACATCGATGTCTGGCACGAACGGTACCACGATGAAGCGGCGCGTCTGCTGGCCGACTCCTACGACGGCCACGTGGATAGCCAGATCAACGACCAGTACCGGAGCATCGGCGGCGCCCGGCGATTCCTGACGAACATCGTAGAATACCCGGGTTGCGGCAGCTTTGATGCGAACGCGTCGTTGCTGGCCTGGAGCCAGGATACCGGGCGCCTGGTGGGGATGTGTCTGGCGAGCCGGGTGGCGAAGGATGCGGGCCACTTGACGCAGGTCTGTGTGAGCCAGGCGATGCGCGGACGCGGGGTGGGCTACACGTTGATGGTGGAATCGATGCGGGCGATGCACGCCGCCGGTTGTTCCCACTGCAGCCTGACCGTGACGAGCGCCAACCGGAAGGCGATTCAGCTGTACGAGCGGATGGGCTTCGTCACGCGGCGGAACTTCGCGGCGATGGTTTGGGACGGCATCCGGCCGCCGCGGCGGGGCTTCTTTTTTTAGCCCTCACGCCTTGGCGGGATTGGCGGCCGCCCAGTCGAGATACTCTTTCACGCTGCGGAAGGTTTGGTGCTTGTACAAGCGCCCGGCGTCTTCCACCGGCGCCGTCCAGTTGTACTCCCAGGAGTCGCCGGTCTCGGCCATCTTCTTTGCGAGCCGCCGGTCCAGGCTCGCTTCAAGCGGCTTGCGCTTCCCGATCAGGTTGTTTTGCTGATAGGGATCCTCTTGCAGATCGTAGAGCACCCACGGGCGGCCGGCGTAGCGGGCGTAGACGTAGCGATCGGTGCGGATGCCGCGCCAACCGCCTTCGGTGCCGTCGCCCGCAAAGGGGCCGAAGATCTGGAGGAAGGCTTCGCGGGGGCCGGTTCCCTTCCCGCGCAACAGATCGCGGCTGAGGTCCTTGCCTTGCATCTCGCTGGGCACCCGCACCCCGGCCAGACCGAGCAGCGTGGGCGCGAAATCGACGTGAGTGAAGAAGGCCGGGGTGGTGGAGGCGGGGGCGATCCTGCCGGGCCAGCGGAGAATGCCGGGCACGCGAATCGACTCCTCCCACGGCTTCCGCTTCAAGCGTTGGCCTTGTGAACCGAGCATGTCGCCGTGGTCGGAGGAGTAGAGCACGATCGTGTTTTCGCTGAGGCCGAGCGAGTCGAGGGCGCCGAGGATCCGGCCGGTCGCATCGTCGATCGCGGTGACCATGCCGTAGTACTCGGCGATCTGCTCCGGACCGGGGACATTGGGCCTGGCCTGCCAGTTGGGCCGCATGGTGAGCTTGGCGGGGTCGTACTGACTGCGGTATTGCGGCGGGGCCTTATAGGGGTCGTGCGGAGGGCCCCACTGCACGGTCAGGTAGAACGGCTGGCCAGCGGCTTTGGACTGCTCGAGGAACTCGATGGCATAGTCGGCGTAGGCGTCGGCCTCGAAGCGATTGAGCTGGATGGGCTCGGGCGTATCGCGGAAGATGGTGTTGTTGAAGTGCTGATGGCTGCACTGATTCGCGGCCCAATACTGATAGCCTTGGCGGCGAGGCCCCGGAGGCACGAATCCGGGCAGGCGGGGACCGCCATCGAGATGCCACTTGCCGACGAAGCCGGTGCGGTAACCGGCCGCGGCGAGCGAACGCGCGAGGGACGGGCCGTCCTCGCGCAGTCGGAGGTCATTGGCCACCATCCCGTTGCGATGGCAGTATTGGCCGGTGAGAAGGACCGCGCGGGCGGGGCAGCAGACCGGGGTGTTGGCGAAGGTGTGGGGGATGGTGAGCCCCTGCTTGGCGAGCGCGTCAATGTGCGGGGTTTTGACGTCCGGGTTCCCCAGGCAACCCACCGCCTGGGCGCGGTGCTGGTCCGGCATCAGGAAGAGGATGTTCGGGCGCGGAGAGGCAACGGGCGGGAGGGCAGCCGCGGAGGCGGCCGAGAGAAACTGCCGGCGGGTGGGAGGCATCGCACCGGCAGTTTATCGTAAGCGGAGGCCGGATGCTAATTGTTCCGGAAGTTGGCGGCTTTGGCTTCCCAGGGTCCGTGGAAGACCTTGAGTTTGGGCCGGGCGGCGCGCAGGGCGGCGAGGCCCTTCGCGGTCACGGCGGTGCCCTTCAAATCCACCTCTTCGAGGCTCGGGAAACCGGTGAGCAGGCCAACGGACTCATCGTCAATCCGGTCGCAGCCTTCGAGCTTCAGCCGCTGCAGTTTGCTGAGCACCTTCATCTTTTCAAGGCGCCGCGGCGTCACGCTCATGGCGCTGACCGTAGCAAAGCGGGTGCCCTCCGAGCCCACGCCGATGGAGGTGCAGCCGAAGCGGAGTTCGCGGAGCTGCGTCAGGGTGACAATCGCGTCAAGGCCGACATCGGACATGTTGACGGCCCAGACATTCGAGTCCGTGCCCTGGCGGCCACTGAGATCGAGAAACTGCAAACCGGGCATCTGGCGGAGCGCCTGCAGGCCGGCATCGCCCAACTCGTTACCGCCAATGGTCAGCGCTTTCAGATTCGTGAGAGCCGTCAGCCGTTCGAGCCCCACGTCGGTGAGCATGACGGAGCCCACGTCGAGCGTCTCCAGGGTGACGATGCCGTCGATGTGGTCGAGCGAGGTATCGCTCGCCTTGGTGCCGTGCAGATCGAGCCGCTTGAGCGTCTTCCAGTCCTTGATGGCCGCCACGCCTTCGTCCGTCACGTACTCGGCAAAGCGAAGGTCGAGATCGACAATGCCCTTGAAGTTGCGCAGCTCCTGCATGCCCTGGTCGGTCACGCGGGTCAGCGAGAGGTTCAGGTAGGTGAGTCCGGACACGCGCGCCACTTTGCGCATGTCGGCATCGGTGACCCAACTGGCCCGAAAATCAAGGCCGGTGACGCGGCCACTCGCGTCCCGGATTACGGAGCCCCCGGCATCGGCAACCCATTGCAGATCGTTGGCGCTTTCCGCGCCCCAAAGCGCCGAGGAGGCGGCGAACGCCGCAAGCAGGATAGCGAAGCGTTTCATTTAACGGGTCCTCCGGTGGGGTAGTGCCGAGTCGCGATCGAAGACGATCTGGCAGGCCGAGAGGGTGCCTTTGAGCTCTTCGTAGCCCTTCTCGGAAACCAGGGTGTGGTAGAGGTTGAGAGACTTCAAGCTTGCCATCGCCTTCAATGCGGCGATGCCTTTGTCCGTCACGTTGGTATTGTCAATGCTCAGTTCGGCGAGCTTCGGCAGGGTCTGCAGATGAGCGATGCCGGTGTCGTTGAGCGCCGTGTAGTCGAGAACAATCGACTTGAGGTTCTTGAGCGCGCCCAGGGTCTCGGCGCTCACATTCCCGGCCAGCGTGCGGAAGAGCGAAATCTTCTCGAGGTTGGCGAGCGGCGCCAGGGCGGCCAAGCCGCCGTCGAGGAACCGGGTCTGGTTCAGATTCAGATCGCGCATCCGGGTGAACTTGGCGATCCGCACCAGGGAATCGTTGCCGATGTCGGTTCCGGCCAGGTGAAGCGTCTCCAACTGATCGAGTCCGGCAATCTGCTTAAAGCCCCCATCGGTGATCTCGGTATAGCTCAAGCGCAGACTGGTGAGTCCCGCCAGCTTCGCAATCGCCGGCAGCGCGCGGTCGTCCAGTTTGGTCGCGCCGAGATCGAGTTCGCGCAGCTTAGGCAGCGCCGACAGCGCCCCCAAACCCGGCCCTTCGACCAGCGTCGCCGCCAGGCGCAGGACTTCGAGCGAACCAATTTTGGCAATCGTGCTCAAGCCCGCATCGGATACCGTCGTGCTGCTGACATCGAGCAGCCGCAACCGAGGCAGCGCCGCCAGCGAAGCCACGCCGAGATCGCCCACCTGCGTCGCCTGCAGGTCCAACTCTTCAAGACTGCTGAGCCGCGAAAGAAAGGCCAGTTGCGAGTCGCTCACCGGGGTCGTCGAAAGGTTGATCGCCGTGAGTTGCCCATTGCGCAGCGTGGCTTTGCCGCCAATCGCCGTCACCCAGGCCGCGATCGCTTCGGCGGTCTCGGCGGCAGGCTTCTCCGCCCCGGAGTTCTTCGAGCGGATGGCGGCCGCGCCGACGTATTGCACCTTCGCCTGCGGCAGGGCCGCGCGCAGCGATTCGACGCCGTTGCCGGTGACGCGGCTGTAGCGGAGATCGACGTCACTCAGATTCTTGAGCGCCTGCAGACGGGCGAGGCCAGCGTTCGTCACGCGGGTCCGGTAGAGATCGAGCCCCCGCAGGTTGGTCATGCCTTCGAGCACCGCGAGACCCTCGTCCGTCGCCTCGGCGCCGCGGAGGTTCAAGACGCGCAACGCCGTGAGCTTCTTGAGATGGGCAATGCCTTTATCGGTGACGCGGACGCCCGACAGGTCGAGCTCTTCGAGCTTGGTCAATTCCGCCAGATGCTTCATGCCTTCGTCGGTCACCATGGAGTCCCGCAGCAGCAGCCGGCGGAGTTCCTTAAGATTGGCGAGGCTGGCCAGCCCGGCGTCGGTGAAGCGCGTGTTGTTCAGATCGAGGCTGCGCAGGCCGGTGAACCCGGAGAAGTCCACCTTCGAAAGGCGGCACTGCGAGCAGCGGAAATCGCGAAGCTTCTTCAGGCCTTGGAGGGCCTGAATCCCCTTGTCGCTGATATTGATGTTGGTGGCAAAGTGCCAGCCGACGAACAACCGCTCCAGATTCGTGAGCGTCGCCAGGGTCTTGAAGACTTCGTTAGCGTCCTCGTTACCCCCGCCCGGATTCCACACCGGCCCCGGCAGGAAGAGATCGCGCAGGCTGGTTAAGCCCGCAAGCTTCGACAGCTCCGGGGCCGGCATCACCGTGCCCGTGAGGTCGATTCCGGTGATCGTCACTTCGCCGGGCGGCAACTGGTTCAGGTTGCGCAAGGGCTGCTTGCCGCCTTCGAGCGTAACCGTCCCCTCCCAACGGATCACCCACTCCGCCACCTCGCGCCCGGAGGCGAGCGCGAGGGTCGGCAACAGACACAACAACAAAGTTCGCAACATGAAGAGTTCCGCTGACAGGGACAGTTACGCTAACAGACTGCTGATCTTCCGGCTCGCGGTGGGGAACTTCCCGATGCCGGCGCCGACGATCTCGTCGGCTACGGTCAGGTAGATATCTCCAGCGGTGCCGGTGACACGGGTATGGCGGCCCTTGGCCATCTTGCCGACGCCGCCGGCCACGAGCATCGCCAGGCCGCTGTTCTTATGCGGATTGGCTTCGGCATGCTCGTGCACGAAGATGAGCGCCGTGCGGTCAAACACGCTGCCATCTCCTTCCGGAATCGACTTGAGCTTGGCCACCAGGTAGGCGAACTCTTCGACGTGCCACTTGCAGATATCCCGCAGAACGCGCTGCCCTTCGGCCCCGTCCGCCCCGCTCACGCGGCCTTCGGCGTGCGTATAGTCGTGATGGCGGGCCGAGGTGTAGCCGAGCCAGGGGAACCGCGAAATGCTCTGGCACTTGGTGAGCATGTAGGAGGCGACGCGCGTCTGCCGCGTGGCCAGCGCCTGCACGAGCAGATCGCTTTGCAGCTTGGCGATGCGGGGCCAATCCTTCATGTCGCCGTCAAAGTCTGGCGGATCCACCCGGCGGTACTCTTCGGGAAGGGCGGCGATGGAGCGTTCGAGATCACGGATGCCCGACATGTGCTCTTCAACCCGGTTCTGGTCATCGGTGGGAAGCTTCTTTTTAAGCGCCGAGGCATCGTTCTGCACGGCGTCGAGGATGCTCTTTTTCCGATTGATCCATCCCTCTTCGCGCTGGCCGAACAGCCGGTCAAACAGCCGGTGCGGGATCATCTCCGGAGGCAGCGCCCGCTCGTAGCCGGCCCAGCTCATATTCCGCTGCATGCTCTCGCCAAAGGACTCCTGCGCCACGCCGATCTGCAGAGAGCGGAAGCGCGATTCGCCGCCGATCTTCGCCGCAATCACCTGGTCCACCGAGGGGCCGGACGGGCCCCGGCCCGTGAACTGGGTACCGGTCATCAAGCCGCTCATCGAGTTGGTATGGCCATTGCCCTGCCCCGTGGCCGCGGCGTTATCGACCCCGCTCAACACGTGAAAGTCCCGCCGGAACGACGCCAGCGGAGACAGACACGGCGTCATCCGGTAGTCCGTGCCTTCCTCGGCCGGAATCCAGTAGCGTTCCGGAATGCCGTTGCCGTTGAACCAGAGCACGAAGCGGGTTTCAATCGGCTGGGCGGAGGAGTTCGGCGCCGGGGCGGCGTACGCCGTGCCGTGCGAATTAAACATGGAGACAAGCGGCGGCAGGCCCACCATCACCGGGCTGCCGGCGGCCGTCAAGCCCTGCAACAGGGCCCGGCGCGAGATTCTAACGCGATTGGTAATTACGTGCGGCATGAACTGTCCCTCCGGGAGTTTCCCGAGATAGCATTAGCGATAGTATTAGCTCTTTGAAACGGAACTGAGAGCGTCGAAAATCATCGGTCATCTTACGGATGATGGGGCGGTCGGCGGCGGTTTCCGTGCGCCCGTAGGTGTAGCGGAAGTACTGCTTGGCGATGCATTCCTGGCACTGTTCGCTCTGGCCGAGAACGGCGCCGAGCTTGGCCGGCGAGGAGAACTGCGAGGCGTTGAGGCCGGCGACGAAGCCGCTCGAATCGATTTCGAGCTCCCAGGCTTTCACAGTCTTGCCCCGGTCCTCGCGGGTGCGGCCCGGGGTGGTGAGCACAAATTTATCGCGGCGCGCCCCCACGGCATCAAACTTTTCAAAGCCAAAGCCGATGGGATCGATCAGGCTATGGCAGGCCGCGCAGCCGGGATTGGTGACGTGCTCGGAGAGCCGTTCCCGGTTGGTCTGCGGCCGGTCGGCCGAAAACGGCGGCAGGTTCGTATTGACCCCCGCGGGCGGATCCGGCACGTGCTGGCACAGGAACTGCTCCCGGACGAACAAGCCGCGCGCCGTCGGCGACGATTCGTCCGGCTTAGCCGTGCTCGCCAAAAAGAGCGCCTGGCCCAGAATGCCGGCGCGCTCGGAGGCGGACGGGAAGTTCACCTTGCCAAACTCCTGGGCGGGAGGCTGCACCCCATAGATCGACGCCAACTCCCCGTTCACATAGCCATAAGGAGCCGTGAAGAGTTCCATGAAGTTGCGGTCGTTCCAAACGAGGTCGTTGACAAAGAGTTTGGCCTCTTCCGTCATCGCGACCGCGGTTTCCCGGGTGAATGACGGATGTTTCCGCCGATCCTTGCTGGCCGTCAGGATGCGATCGAACCGCAGCCACTGGCCGACGAATTCGTTGAGCGCCTGCTTGGCACGCGGATTGTCGAGCATGCGCCGCACCTGCGCCTCGACGCCTTTGGGCGTGGCCAGCAATCCCTTTTCGGCCGCGGCGAACAGTTCGGCATCGGGCATCGTATCCCAGAGCCCGTAGGAGAGGCGGCTGGCCGTGGCGTAGGGCTTCCACTTGGGGTCGGAGGTATCCTCGAGCCGGAAGAGGAAATTCGACGACTGCAGCATCGCCTCAATCACCAACTGAGCGCCCTTCAGGAACTCCTTCTCCGCGGCAAACAGCGCTTCATAGCGCTTCTGCTCCCCGGCATCCAAGGGACGGCGGAAGGCGCGCAGGCCGAAATCCTTTACAAACTTGGTGCGGCAAGCCGGAGAGGCTTTGCAGCCGATCAGGCCGCGGGTGTCTCCACCGCGCAGCGCGCTTTGCGCAATCTTTTCGGCGGCTTCGCTGTAGCCCTCAATCAATAGCGGCGAAAGGCTCTGGGCCTGGATCTGATTCCGGAACCCGTTGACGAAATCCTCGGGCGGAAACCGGTCGGCCGGCCGCGAACCATCGCCGAGCAGGTCCTTCACCGTCTGGTTGTATTGGCTATGCGTCAGGCGGCGCAACTCCACCCGTGGCGCGGGGCGGCCGCCACCCAACTCCTCCTCCTCGCGATACTGCAGGGCCTTGGCCAGCTGGTCGCCGGAGAGCTTCGTCAACTGGTCGATCCACGCCCGCACGGCGGCCTCTTCCGGGCTGCCGGGCTTGATCCGCTCGCCACCTACGTGGCTCACCCGCTTGGTCGGTTTTTCGAGCAGCAAGGACTTCGCCGGATCGAGCCGCTCCACTAAAGTGACAAGCGACCGGCCAAAGGCCTCAATCCGCTCGGGAGACACCTGCCCTTCCGGGAAGAGCAACCGCGTGCCGGCGGCCACCCCGTCGGCGTTGTGACAGGAGCGGCACTCGGCCTTTTCGAATACCGCGTACGCTCCCTTCGCGAAGGAGTTGCTGCCCCCCTGCGCCAGCAAAGAAAACGAAAGAATAAGGAAGACGACCGAAAGTCGAATCAGCAAAAACGCCTCCTGCAGCGGTATAAAATATCGTATCTCGTAACCGAAAGTTTTGCCACGGGGCCCTTTCGGAATTCTCATCCGGCCACCCGGGCCCTGCTAGAGGTCGATGTCCCGCACAGGCGGAGCCGAGTCTTCGGCGTCCTTGGCTTTTTGAAAGAGGTCGTCGAAGCGCCGTGCCAGCGTCTCCTGCTGCCGCCGGTGTCCCGCGAGGGCATCGGCGAACTGCCGTTCGCGCTGCGCATCACTCTGTTTGAGTTTGGCCACCTCGCTCGCCAAGTCAAACGAGGCTGCCTTCGAGGGGGGCGGCCGGTGCCCGAGCACGGTTTTTCGTTCCGGATCGATAGTGAGGAGTCCCTGGCAACAAGGGCAGGTGACGTCAAACGGGTCCTGCATGCCTTTCAGCTTACCCGAAAGTCAGATATTTTCCTCAATTCCGCACAAAAATCCAACGCCAGCCCTAAAGTCATTCCCTAGTTAGACCGATAAAGGGAATATGGGCACGGAGTCTTTCCGGATTTCCAGTATTTTTGTGCTCGGCGGGAGAGGGCGTAAATAATGCTTCGCGGTATCATCATCAGTCCCGACCGGGAACTGGCTGATCAGCTTGACGATTTAATTGCGCAAGTCGGCACGGTCGCGATCACGCGCACGGTGGACCGCTACCCGAACGCCATCGACCTGCAACGAACGCTTCGCGCTCACGCCCCGCAAGTCATCTTTCTGAGTCTGGCCGCCGTGGAATTCGCAATTGCGACGGCACAGGCAGCGGAAGCAGCCTCACCCGGCATTCAGATCATCACGATTAATCACACGACCAACCCGCAGGCGCTGCTCGAATTGATGCGCGTGGGGATCCGGGAGTTTTTGGGGGCCCCGTTTAAGGCCGACGAGCTCCTGGGCGCGATAGGCCGGATCACCGAGAACCTGCAGCGCAATCCCATTACTTCCTTCGAGTCCGACTATATCTACTCTTTCCTGCCGGCCAAACCGGGTGTGGGTGCCTCGACGATCGCGATGAACGTAGCGGCGGCAGCCTCCAAGCGGGGAGGTTGCAAAACGGTCCTGGTGGATCTTGACTTGAACTCCGGAATGCAGCGCTTCATGATGAAACTCGACAATGAGTTCTGCATCACGGACGCGGTCGAAAACTCTTTCAAGATGGATGAGGCGCTCTGGCCGCAACTGGTCACTGCGATCGGCGACCTCGACGTTCTCCACTCCGGCCGCCTGAACCCGGGTCACCGGATCGAACCCTCGCAAATGCGGCATCTGGTGGAGTTCATGCGGCGCTTCTACCGGCTGATCGCCATCGACCTTTCCGGCAACATGGAGCGGTATTCCATTGAGATCATGGAGGAGTCACGGCGAATCTTCCTGGTCACCACCGCTGAAATCTCGTCCCTCCACCTGGCTCGCGAACGCTACAACTACCTGAAAACACTGGATCTCGGCGACCGGATTGAACTGGTTCTGAATCGCAACCACAAGCGTGCCGCCATCGACACCAAGCAGATCGAAGACCTCCTCGGCCTTCCGGTGAAGATCGCCCTGCCGAACGATTACCAGGGTGTCAGCCGGGCGCTCACAGCCGGCAAGCCGGTCGACCCAAACTCCGACCTCGGGCGAGAGTTCAAGAAAATGGCCTACAGTCTCGTCGAGATGGAGCCCTCCCAGGAAGCCTCCAAGACGAAGCAAAAGCAGAGCGCCTTGAGCGGAATTCTGTCGATCCTGCCCGGCAAAGGTTCTCTGTTCTCAGAAAAGAAGTCAACGGCCTAAACCGGCCGGCTTGCCGTCCGGCAAGGCTGCAAAGCCCGCAACGCTTTAAAAGATAAAGGCGAGTCCGCCCCGCAAAGCCCGGGGAGTCGGCATCAACAGGACTCCGCGGCCCTGGGGCCCTTCCAGCCGCTGGTAGCCGTTCGAAAGCGCATTGCGCAACTCCACGATCGCCTCCAATCGTCCGGACCACAGTCCTAACCCCGGCAACGGCTGCCGCACCTGAATATTCAGGCCCAGTTCCGGCGAAAAGGCTTGCGTCAAATACCGGTGCATGGGCAGCGAACTCTCGCCGTCCGTATGCAGGTAGCTCACCACAAACCGCGTGGAAGTTCCCGGCGCCACGCCCGCAGTCCGCACCGCAATCCAATTCCGTTGCACCTGCCGCAAAACCCGCCGAACATCTCCCGCCGATGCCACCAGCATCGCCGAAGCGTTCGCATCCAAAGTGCCCGCATTCCCCACGGCCACCGAAGAGCTCCAATTGGTGCTCCACTGCTGCGTCGCCGAGAGCATCGCGCCGCGCCGTTGGTAGCTGCCGACATTCAAGACCGCGCCGTTTGAGAAGGGATCCGGGAGAACCTCGGCCCGGTCCAGCATCTCCGTCGCCCCCAGCGCCAGCATCGTCCCGTTGGCTACCCTTTCCTCAAACACCGCCGCCGTTACTTCCGTGTCCCGACCCAGTTTCCGGCGGTACGCCAGTTCGACATTTCCGGTCCGTTGCACATGAACGCGACCGTCTCGCAGCGAGACGCGCGGGAAAGCGCTCACCGTTCCGACATCCTGACCCAACTGCGACTCGTTGGCCCCACCCTGCGACCGGAAAATCTCCTCGGGAGGCGCCCCGCTCGAAAACGCCGCCTGGACATCATCTCGCGAACTGATCTTGTACGTCAGCCGGGCGAACGGACTCATCACGTTCAAGCGGTCGTAAAACGTCACCGACTCCAACTGCGCGCCATACAGCACATCCAACCGGTTCCCAAACGAAATGCGATCCACCGCCGCCGTCGATAGCGTCCGCACGGGCGGCGCCTGCGAGCCGTGACCAGCCATAAACAGTTGGCGAACGGTCAGCATCACCTCTGGCGAAGAACCGCCGTTCCAAGCGGCATTGTCCACCGACCGGCTCAGTCGCGTGCGCAGCGAGGCCGCCGGCATCCCGCCCCGGGATGCGATGCCAACATTCCCCGTCACCTGCAACTCGTGTTTTTGCATCACCGAGGTCGCCACCGCAAAGGCCGTTCCCAAATCCGGCTGCCCGCCGAACACTCCATTCCCGCTGTCCCCGGCCTGCACCCGGACTACGCCGCGCGTGTCGCCGAAAACGGTGGTGGAGTGCCGGTCCTGCTCGGGCAAAAATCGCAAGACGGGCCGCGTCGACATCGAGCTCCGCAGCACCCACTTCCAATCGTCGGTCATGAGGTTGGTGGGCGACTGCGCCGAATACACCAACTCGACCGAACTCATTAGGCTGGCCAGATTGATGGCCAGGAAGCTCCGCATCCCTGGTTGGATCAGGATATTCTGCCGGACCGCCGGAAGAAACGAGGGCAGGACAACGCGCACACTGTAGGAATCCGGAGGCAGAAAGTCGAACCCGAAGGCCCCCTTCTCATTCGTCAGGACCTTCTGCACCAGCTTCTCGAACCGGTTGAACAGGTAAACGGTCGCACCCAACTGGCCGCTACCCGACGCATCGGAGACGACCCCCACGATCGTGCCGTGGAGCCGGCCCGTGGGATCGCCGGCGGCCGGACACACCCCCGCCGCCGCTCCCCAAAGGAACGCAACGGCGACGAGCTGCCGACAGCTCAAGTGCATGAACTCCAGACGACTTCTAGGTTACCGTGAACTTCGTAACGGAGGGAAGGGTTTGGTTCCGGACCTTATCCGTCACCTTCATCCGCAACTCATATTTGCCCGGCTCGAACGAGCTGAGGGGCAGAACTTTTTCAATCGTTACTTCGGTGGCGCTGTTGGAATTCGTCAGGTCTTCGGTGAATTCAAAGATCTTTGCATCCGTACCCGCCTTCACAACCTCGTACTGCACTTGCGCGTTGGGCTTGCGGGTCTTCTCGTCGGGTTCGAAATTGTAGAACTTCACGTAGATGCCCATCTTCTCGTTCCGCCCAAACGTCTCGGTCACCCGGGGCCGGACCTTGGTCGTGCCGATGACGAACTGGCCGTTGCCAATCGACCGGGTCGGAACTTTCTCAATCAAGTCCGCGAGTACGACGGTCGACATCCCGAACACGTCGTCCTCGAGCCGGGGCACATTCAGAGCCATCTCGTAGTTGTTCATGTTGCCGCCGTAGATGTCCTTGGCGACGATGTTAATCCGATACGTCCCCGGAGGCAGCGGAATCGATTTCTGATAGACAGAAGCGCCCTTCGAAGCCGCTTCGAGCAGATCCGAAGGCACCTCGGTCGTCACGACGTCTTCAAAGACGTTGACCACGCGGCGCGACATCGAAGTAATCCGGGCGTAGATGTTCACGGCCGACTTGGCGATTCCGTCCTTATCCTGGAACTGCAAGTCCTTCTTTTCGAGCAGAAGCGTGACGTTGGTCTGGACGGTGCTCGCCGTCATGCGCATGAAATCCGCCCGCACCCGCATCGGCAGGAGGTTGAACTTCACGGTGGAGTTCACCGCCGCTTCGAGATCCTTGAACTTCACCGCCGGCGCCTTCTGCAACTGCGAGAACTGGCGCAAGCGTTCAAACTGATTCATCCGCTGCGGCAGCGGCTGCGTGCCGGTACCCAACCGCGTACCGTCGGTCCGGCTGAACCGGTCCGTCTTCGACGCCATGCCCATCTGTTCCATCAACGTCAGACCCGCATTCGGGACGTACAGCAGAGCGTCCTTTTCGGAAGGATCCATCGTCATGCGGTACTCGCCGGTCATCGTCGGATCGACGAACTCGATCATGATGTCCGAACCAATGTCCTGAATCCACCGGTAGCGCCACTTTTCAAACGGGAAGGTCGAAGTGGTGCCGCCGCCTTCCTCGAACGGCCGCTCGTAGGTGCCGCCCGAAGGATGCGACTCAATTTCGTCCGGCGGACCAAACGTGATGTAGATCCGGCCCCGGTCGGTCTTCCAACCTGGGATGCCGGACGCATACCGCTCGTTGGTGTAAGCAATCCGCCGGTAGTGCTCTTCTTTAAACTCGTTTTCCTGCGAATCCGGCGAAGGATCGCGCCGGAGCCAGAACTGTTCAATGAACTGCTCCCGCTCCTCGTCCGTGGCCAGCCGTTTGAAGGCGGTCCGCTCTTCATCCGTAATGATATAGAGCACGTCCTCGGACAGCCACTTCCGGTACGGACCCTCCAACTCCTTGCGCAGCTTTTCTTCGCGCTTCCGCTTCTCCTTTTCAGAGAGCGGTTTCGCCACGGTTTCGCGCGCGCCTTCGGCCTGCTTCCCTTTCTTATCGGCCGTATGCGCCGCCGGGGGGATCAGCAGCGCCCCACAAGCCGCGGCAGCGATCAAAAGATTGCGATGGAGTTTCATACAGCTACCTAGATTCTAAGGAGATCATCGGAACAGGTCAAGGCTCGTGATCGTAAACACTACTCGGCCAACAACTCACGATACCCACTCGCATAATACAGCAACGGCGCTCCGTCGTTGTGGCGCGCCATCACCACCTCACCCAAAAACACGAGGTGATCGCCCGCCTCCCACACCTGGCGGCGCGCACACTCAAACTGCGCCAGCGACCCGTCGAGCAGCGGAACCTGGCCCGCCCCCGGCCGCCACTCCACGCCGCTGAAACGGTCCTGCCCCCGCGCCGCAAAGCGCATGGATAACTCCTTCTGCTCCACGCTCAACACGTTGATAGCGAAGTACTCAGCCTCCGAAAAGTGCGGCAAAACGTTCGCCCGCCGGTCGATACAAATGAGAACGAGGGGCGGATCGGCGGAAACGCTGGTAAAGGAATTGGCGGTGAATCCCTGCGGCGTTCCATCCGCGGCCATCACCGTGGCGATCGTAATGCCGGTGGCGAACCGGGAACAAGCCCGGCGGAAGGAGACGGAATCAACAACGCTTGACATGAGCCTAAACCTAATCTTATCATGGAGTTTCAGTGAGACAGCGCCCGGGGGACGAATCCGATGATTAAGCTCGACATTATTAACGAGGTAGTAAACCGCACGGGCATCACGAAGACGAAAGCGGAAATGGCAGTCGAAACGGTCTTCGAAACCATGAAGAAGGCGCTCGCTGAAGGCGAACGTATCGAACTTCGCGGTTTCGGCATTTTCAATGTCCGGCCCCGCAAGACCGGCATCGGGCGCAACCCGCGCACCGGCGCCGAAGTCGCCATTCCTCCCGGCAAAGCAGTCCGCTTCAAGCCGGGCAAAGAACTGCAACAGTTGCAGTAGTCAGGGAACTAGCACACCGCCATGTCTACCGGCTTTGGGCGTCCATCCGCTCACCCGACCCGGGTCTGGCTGCACGCGCTCCTCCTGCTTCTCACGCTCCTCACCACCACAATCGTCGGCGCCCGCCTCGCGGTGAACTTCGAACGAAACCTGCCCGCGTTTCAGTTCGACGAAGATCTGCAGTTCCTCGGCACCCTCTGGGACCAGCCCGGACTGCTCGCCGCCGGACTTCCTTTCTCCCTCACCCTGCTCGCCATCCTGCTCGCCCACGAGTTCGGGCACTACTTCGCCTGCCTGTACCACCGCATCGACTCCTCCCTGCCCTATTTCCTCCCCGCGCCGACCCTCATCGGCACCTTCGGCGCCTTCATCCGCATCCGCTCCCCCATCTTCTCCCGCCGCGACCTGTTTGATGTCGGGGTCGCCGGTCCCCTGGCCGGGTTCGTCTTCCTCATCCCCGCCCTCGGCATCGGCCTCGCTCTCAGCAAAGTGATTCCCGGCATCGCCAACCAGGGCGACCTGACCTTCGGCAACCCGCCCCTGCTGTGGCTGGCCCTCCAGGCGGTGTTTCCCGGCGAATCCACTGCCGATGTCTACCTCCACCCCGTCGCCCGCGCCGCCTGGATCGGCCTGTTCGCCACGGCTCTGAACCTGCTGCCCATCGGCCAGCTCGATGGCGGCCATATTCTCTACGCCTTCACCGGCCCCCTCCATCGCCGCCTCTCGCAAGCGTTCGCGGTGGCTCTGATCCCGCTCGGGTATTTCTACTGGAACGGATGGATCCTCTGGGCCGTCTTCTTCCTCATTACCGGACTACGCCGCCCCACCATCATCGACGAATCGCCCGTGGGCGCCGAGCGCTTGCGCCTGGCCCTGCTGGCCGCCGTCATCTTTCTGCTCTCCTTTACCCCCGATCCCATCCAAACCGCCATGGCGCTCTAAAGGACTTCGGCGGATGAAGATTTCAGCCACCATCATCACCTACAACGAAGAGCGCAACATCGCCCGCGCCATCGAAAGCCTGCGCTGCGCCGACGAAATCCTCGTCGTTGACTCCGGCTCCACCGACCGCACCGTCGAAATCGCGGCCAAACTCGGCGCCCGCGTCATCGATCGCACCTGGACCGGCTACTCCAGCCAAAAGAATTGGGCCGCCGACCAGGCTGCCTATGACTGGATCCTCTCCATCGACGCCGACGAAGCCCTCTCCGAACTCCTCGAAGCCGAAATCTGGCAGCTCAAAAAGAACGGCCCCACCCACCACGCCTACACCATGCCGCGGCTGGCGCAGTACCTCGGCAAATGGATCCTCCATTCCGGTTGGTATCCGGATCGCAAAGTCCGGCTCTACAACCGGAAGCATGCCACCTGGACCGGCAACTTCGTCCACGAATCGCTCACCGTCCAAGGCCCCATCGGCAGCCTGGACGCCACCCTGCTCCACTTCACCTGCGACTCGCTCAGCGAACACCTCCGCACACTCGATCGCTACACCACCCTCGCCGCCGAACAGATCGTCGAGCAGAAGAAACCCATCACCTTTACTCATCTCTTCTTTAAGCCCTGGTGGGAGTTCTTCCGGACCTACTTCCTCAAGCGCGGCTTCCTCGATGGCGTCGAAGGCCTCGCCATCGCCTGGCTCGGCGCCATTTATCAGTTCCTCAAGTACGCCAAAGCCCGCTACATGCAGCCCGGACGCGACTGACGTCCGATGATAAACTGACGGGGTCGTATGTATACCCGTCGAACATTCACTACCTCCCTGCTGGCCGCCGGTGCCTTCGCCGCCCAGCCCTCCGGCGTCGTCATGGGCGCCCAAACCTACTCACTCCGCGACCGCGACGCCGCCAAGGCCATCCTCGCCCTCAAAGAGCTCCAGATCAATACCGTCGAAATGTGGTCCGGCCACGCCGAGCCCTTCTCCGGTAAGGTCGACCGCGAAGAGGTCCGCAAATGGCGCCTGTCCGTGCCGCTGACCCACTTCACCGACATCCGCAAGCGGTTCAACGATAACGGCATCACCATCCACGCCTACAACTACTCCTTCCGCGAAGACTTCACCGATCCGGAAATCGCCCGCGGCTTCGAGTTCGCCAACGCCCTCGGCGCCAAAATCATCACCGCTTCCTCCAACGTCACCACGGCCAAACGCGTCGATCCCTTCGCCAAAAAAGCGAAGATCCGCGTCGGCATGCACAACCACTCCCGCATCGTCGCCAATGAGTTCGCCACCCCGGAAAACTTCCTTGACGCCATGAACGGCATGAGCAAGTACATCTGCATCAACCTCGACATCGGCCACTTCACGGCCGCCAACTTCGATCCGGTCGACTTCCTCGGCAAGTGGCACAAACGCATCGTCACGCTGCACATTAAGGACCGCCGGCGGAATCAAGGGCCTAATGTTATCTTCGGCGAGGGCGATACGCCTATTAAGGCCACACTCCAGTGGTTGAAGCAAAATAAATCGTCCATCCCCGCCAATATCGAGTACGAATACCGCGGCGCGGACACGATTGCGGAAATGCGGCGCTGTATTGAGTACATGCGCAGCGTCGTGGCCTAGGCCAACGCACGCGCAAGTACTAGAAAAACAGGGGGATAAACCAGCTGCAGAGCCTGTTTTTCCCCCTGCCGCCAACGAAGTACCGGTACCACAATCCCCTTAGTCCCCCCAACTAGTACCTTGGTTTGCCTCCCCGGAAAAACCCTGAGATGAATTCAGTTTTCAACTAGGTATTCCTGCTGATTTGTGACCTCCCCCCCCAATGTTAACTTACTAACAGCAACTGACAAATATATAAACAAGTTGCAGGGAGAGGAAAACACTACTATGAATCGCATCAAGAATTTCATCCTGAAAGTTCAGATCCTGAAGGACACCAAGGGTCAGGACCTTATCGAATACGCTCTCATGGCCGGCTTCGTCGCCGTCGCCGCTGGCGCCATCATGCCCGGCGTTTCGACCTCGATCAGCACCATCTTCTCGAAGGTCGCTTCGTCCATGTCCCAGGCCGCTGGTCAGGGTAGCTAATCCACCACTCGCTCACGCGTAACCAAAACCGGCCGACGGATTCCCTCCGTCGGCCGGTTTTTGCGTTTCGCCTGAGATTCCTTGGCCGCCACCCTAAGGCGACTCGATTCTCCTTCTAAGTCCTAGTACTGATTCCAACGTACCAGTACTCGGTTCATACTCAAGTCATCCCAACCTCCTCAGGAGAAACAATTTATGAACACCCTCTATCTCTTTGCTACCCGCCTGCTGCACAACCGCAAGGGCCAGGACCTCATCGAATACGCCCTGATGGCCGGTTTCGTCGCGGTCGCCGCCGGCGCCATCATGCCCGGCGTGTCCACCTCGATCAGCACGATCTTCTCGAAGGTCGCCTCGTCGATGTCGCAGGCCGCCACGCAGGGCTAACCCCCAACTTTATTCAGCGCTTACGGCCGACGGCTTCCCGCCGCCGGCCGTTTCGCTTTACTGCCCGCCCCGCAACCGGTAAAGCTCCACCCCGTCCCAGTCCTCCACCCGTTCCCACGCCGCATCCCCTCGTAACTCGGTCCGCAGCCGCCGGTGCATCTCCGGGTCCATATCCCGGCTGAAGTCGCTCTCCCGGAGCAAAAACCACCGGATGCCCTGCTGCCGCGCGTATCCGGCGGCATCTCGGAAGGCCGCCCGCCGCGCCTCCCAGTCCTCGCGGTACCAGTTCAGCGTCGGCACCAGTAGACTCACGCTCGGCCGCCCCGTCGCCAGGTAGAGCAGCGTATCGTCTTCGGTCAGCACCGGCTCACTGCTCCCCCGCAATGCCGCGAACGCCGGCGCCAGCCGGCGCCACTCCCGCCGGTGACCCTCCATAAACTCCGGCAACAAAGCGGTCAGCACCGTTGCCTGCGCCTGGACGACGACCCCAACCACCAGCAAGCCGATCCCCGTCAGCACCCACGCCGCCCGCCGTTGTCCCGCATCCGTTCCCCGCATCAACTCCGCCATCCGCCGCCCCAAACGGCTAAACTCCGCCGTCCACCCCACCAGCAACAACGGCAAAAGCGGCAAAACAAACCGTTCGTTCGGGGCAAAGTGCCAAACCACCAGCTGCCCGGCGTAAAACAGCCCGAACCAGGCATACCCCCGAACCGTCTCGTTGCCCTCGCGCACCACCCGCCACAGCCCGCTCAACCCCGCCACCGCCATCACCTCGGCCAGAATCTTCTCCCCGAGCCCCCCGCCCGCTTTCGGCATCATGTAGGAGCCCAAGCCCTGCATCAGCCCATCGAGGTTTTTCCAAAGGAACAGATGAGCCTCTCCCAGCCGGAAGTTCAGCAGGTGATAGCCGATATAGTTGGTGTAATACAACGTAACAATGTCATCGCCCGGCGGCATGTGCAGGCGGGCCCAGACCATCCAACCCACCACCGCCGGCAACATCGCCACCGCGAACCGCCCGGCGCCGCGCCGGTCTCCGCGCCAGAACATCCATAAGATTCCCGCCGGCAGCAGCGCAATCCCCGCCGTCCGCCACAGGTACGCCACCCCGGCCAATCCTCCGGCCCACCCGGGCCGTCCCCGCTCCAACAGCAGCCAGGCGCCCAGCACCAGCGCCGTAAAGGAGACTTCCGTGAACATGCTGATGCTGAACAGCACCATATAAGGATTCAACAGCACCAGCGCCGTCAAACCATCCCGCCACCAGCCGGTAATCCCGGCGCGGCCCAGCCAAATCCACAACAGCGCCGTCATCACCGGCAACCAGACCACACAAAGAGCGGTCGCCCAGCGCAGATTGCCCGGAAACTCCCCTCCCAGCCACCACGCCGCCGCCAGCCACGCCGGAAAACCAGGCGGATACTTCGTCTGGGCCGGCTGCCCCGGCAGATTCAGGATCTTATAGCCCTGGCCCGTCGCCAGCGATTTCGCCCCAATCAGGTACAGGCCATCGTCCTGGTATTCGGTGGCGTGGGGCATATCGCCCCACGACCAGAGAATCCAGGCCCACGCCAAGCCCACCAGCACCGCCAAGCCGGCCCGGACGAGCATCGGATCAGTGCCGCGCCGCCGCCAACTCCTCGGGCGCGAAGAGCGACGTCAGGAAGTTCCCCTGCGGATCGAGTTCAATCGCCTCCGGATCGCTGATCACCTCGAGAATCGGGTTTTTGGCGATCTCGGGCAACAGGTTTTCGCTCAGCGCAATCGGCGTCAATTCCATCGTATTCTTGATCCAGCCCAGAGTAACTGCGCTTTCGTCCAACTTACCCACCGTCGGCCACAACGTCCGCAGGCACTCATAGTCGCTGCCGAAGTGAATCGGCGTCCGGATCGCACCCGGCGTCGAAGCCGTCAGCGAGTTAATCCGCGTCGGCGTCCAATCTACTTTCGCCAGTAACCGGTCATGGATGATATCGGCCATGCCGAGGCCCACCGCGTTCCCGTAGCTCTTACTCGAAAGGTCGCGCAGGTAAACCCGTTCAAAGCGCGGGCCCGGCCAGGGATTCGCCTCGCCGTTCACGCTGCGGTTGACCACCTTTGTGTCCATTCCGGCCCCGGAAATCGTCTTTCCGATCTCGTCGAGCATGAGAATGTCGAGGTCAAACGGCACCCGCGCCATCCAGCTCTTGACTAAGGCGAGTAACTCCTCCTCGCGCTTCTCCATCGTCTCCACCGGCACCGCTTCCACATGCGCCGTATGATGGTAGGCGTCTTCGAGGATCGCCAGTCCGCCCAGAATCTTGCCCGAGGCGAGCACCTGGCGCCCCACGCTCCGGATAACGTGCCCCAACCCTAACTTGTAGGCATAAGTATGATACCGCTGCGCGCCCGCGAACTTACCCAGCCCGATGGCCATCATTTTGAACAGGCCGCTTTCGATCTCACCGGCGAAATCGGTATGCCATTTCACCCGGCCGACTAACATCACCCCATCGGCGTTATAGGCTTCTTTGTCAAGAAACGCTTCAATCCCGTTGGCGTCGCGCCCCAGCGAGACCACCTCGAGTTGACTCACCACCGGGCAGCCCATCGTCTCCGCAGTGATCTTGTAATTGGCGAGCACGTGCGCCTGCCCTTCGGCCGTCGCCGCGCCATGGCTCCCCATCGCGGGGAAGATAAAGGGCTGGCAACCGGCTTCTTGCCAATAGGTCACCACGGCTTTGACGATCCGGTCAATGTTCGTGATGCCCCGGCTGCCCACCCCGATCGCAACCCGGGCGCCCGGCTGGACCCGCCCGGCCATCCCGGCGCTGCGCAGCGCCTCGGCCACCGAGCCCGGCACATCCGCCAAGGCGCGATCAGGAAAATTCTGTTTAACCCGTACAATCCGGGGGAGTTGAAAGGAGGTCTCCGGCATCAGGCGCAGTATATCAATCTGCGCCGCCCTATCCCAACAGCTTCTCTTCCAATTCCTCCGGCTTGCAGCGTACTCCGACGTAAAACTTCCCGAACTTCGCGTACACGGCGCTCACCTCGTCAAACCGCATCTCGTAGATGAGCTTCTTGAACACCACCGGATCGTCGGCGAACAGGTCCACGCCCCACTCCCAATCGTCCAGCCCGATCGAGCCGGTAATGATCTGCTTCACGGTCCCCGCATAGCGCCGGCCCACCATCCCGTGTTCGTGCATCATCCGCGCCCGCTCTTCGATCGGCACCGTATACCAATTCTTATCCTCGCCCCGCAGCCGGTCCATCGGGTAGAAGCAGACGTACTCGTTTTCCGGAATCCGGGGATAGAGCCGGGGCGCCATCGCCTCCGCCTGACGGTCCAGCGTCTCCTGCACGGCCGCCTGCCAGGCCTCGGAATGCCGCTCGAGGCCCTTCTCCTCGAGCGCCCGGAACGTCTTCACCGAGGATTCGTACAGCCCCAGTTCCACCACCGACGTGTAGTCCGCCACCGGTTCCAGGTATCCGGCCAGCGAATTGCGGCCGAAATCCCGCTGCGCCTCCTGCAGCGCGGCCAGCGTCTCCCGGAAGAAGATCACCATCAGATCGCCTTTGCCCACCAGGGCATATGCCTCGGTCTGCCCGTCCTCCCGGCCCTGCATATGGCGCAAATCGGCGGCAAACTCCCGCAGCAGATTGCGCCGGCTCAGGTTATCCAGCTTGTTCCACTGGGCCCGGTCGATCCGGTACATCAGATGCAGCACCCAGGCGCCTTCAATCGTCAGAGGAACCGCGGGCAGAGCCTGCGGCTGAGAATGCGAAGTTTGTTCAGACATTGGTCTACTCCTTCTACTCTAAACCGTCGATTCCTCTTTATTGAAGGCCCGCGGCGGCCAGCCTAAGGTGTTTTCCTTATGCAGAAAGTACCGCTGATGGTCGAAAGACCCTGTAGGACAACGTGTAATGAATCTCTTTGCCGGTACGCGCCTCTTTCTCCTGGCCCTCCTGACCGCCCTTACCGCCGTCAGCGGTTGGTCGCAGACGTCGTCGCAGGTGCGGATTTTCGCCGATCCCCCCGATGCCTACTTCTTCGTCGATGGGGTGCGGTATCGCGGCTCCCAGTCTTTTGTCTGGGTAACCGGCAGCAAGCACACTCTCGAAGCCGACGTCCTGACGCAGACCGGCAGTATCGACACCCGCTTCACGTTCGGCAGCTGGGAGGATAACCAGGGACGTATCGGCGACGCCGGCAACCCGGTTCAGATCGTTACCGCCAATCCGGCCATCACTTTTTTCAAGATCAACTACACGCGCGAGTTCCGCATGCAGTTCATCTTTTACTCCGCCCCCGGCGTCGCGGCCGGCGTCAGTTGCGGAACCCCGGCCACGGGCGGATCGCCGTTTCCCGGCCAGGTCTTCGTCAATGGAACCTGCTACCAGTCCTCCTTCACGGGCTACTTTGCGATGGGCGACGTTTTGAACCTGGGAGCGGTCCCCAATCCTGGGTTCGTTTTCACCGGCTGGCTCGTCAATGGCAATCCCACGGGCGATGCCTTTTTGCGGACGTACACCGTCCGCGGCCCCGGCGTAGTCGCGCCGCAGTTCGCCCCGGCCAAGCGGGTACTCTTCTATACGGACCCGGAGGAGTTCCAGGTTTCGATCGACCAGACTCCGTTCAACACCGTAACCCGGTTTGAAGATGTCGGCCGCACCAATCCCGGCCTGCGCGAACTGGCCGTCGGCGCCCGCCACGTTCTGAGCGCTCCAAGCCCCCAGCAGGACCGCCAAGGCCGCTACTGGATCTTCGACTCGTTCGATATCCCCCTCGGTCCCGGTGGCGTCTACGAGGTGGCGAACGCCAACATCATGCAGACCATTACGGCCAAGTTTGTCCGGGCCGCCACGGTCTCCTTCCTCACGCAGCCCGCCGGACTCCGCCTCTCGGTCAATGGCCGCGATAATTGGCCCTCGTACAACTTTGTTTGGGCCGTCGGCAGCGCGAACACCGTCACCGCGCCGGCGATCACCACCGATAGCCGCGGCCGCAAGTACCGGTTCCTCAATTGGTCCAACGGGGGCCCGGCCACGCAGGACATCACGACTCCAGCCGACACCGCCACCGGGGGCCTGCGTCTGGTCGCCAACTACGAACTGATGCCCCGCGTAGTCGTCTCCACCAATCAACCGGCCAGCCAGCTGCTCGTCAACGGGCAAGCCTGCGCCATGCCGTGCACGCTCGATGGCGCCGCCGGTTCGACGGCTTCGCTCGATGCGACAGCAAGGATCGAGTTCAGCGCCGACTCGCGCGCCGAGTTCGCCGGATGGTCCGACGCCTCCGAACGCCTCCGGACGATCACCTTCTCCGGAGACGAGCGCCGCATCACCCTGAACTACCGGACCTCGAACGCGCTCCGCGCGATCTCCGACCCCGCCGACGGCGTGGATTTTGCGTTCGACCCGCCCTCGGCTGATGGCTTCTACCCTGCCGACGCCAGCGTCCGCGTCACCGCCACGGCACGCGAAGGCTTCCGGTTCCGGCGCTGGGGCGGAGACCTCGAGGGAACCTCCAACAGCGGCTTCGTTTCGTTAAACTCGCCCCGGCTCGTCCGCGCCCTGCTCGATAGGATCCCGACGATTCCCACCGCCGGAATTCGCAACGCGGCCGGCGAGACGCCGGAGATGGTCATTGCCCCGGGCAGCATCATTTCGGTGTTCGGCAGTCTCCTGGCCCCGGACTACGCCGCCGCCCCTGCCGGACCGCTCTCGCAAACGCTCGCCGGCACCGTTGTCCAGTGGAACAACCGCCTCCTGCCTCTGCTATTCGTTTCGCCCGAACAGATCAACGCCCAAGTGCCCTCCGACCTGCCCGAGGGCGAACAGACCCTTGGCGTGCGGACCGGCAATCAGCCGGCGATCGAAGGCAAAGTGCGGGTGGTCCGCAACGCCCCCGGCTTGTTCGGCTACACCCTCGACCAGAAGTTCTTCCTCGCCGCGACGCGCGAAGACGGCACAGTGGTTTCGCCGGAGAACCCTGCGCGGCCGGGCGAAACCATCAATATCCTCGGCACCGGCTTCGGCCCCTACCAGCGTCCGCTCTTCGACGGCTTCCCCGCCCCGATGGCGCCGCCTAATCCACTCGTCGACCCGGTCGAGATTCGCCTGGGTGAACTCCTGCTCCGTCCGGCCACGGCCATCGCCAGCCCCGGACAGGTCGGCTTGGTCGCTCTCCGGCTGGTGATCCCGGCCGATCTGGCTCCCACCGGCGAGCTCCCCCTCACCGCCATCGTCAACGGGCGAAGCTCCAACACGGCGCTTCTGCCGGTCCGCTAAACCCCTATGCACACGCTTCTGCCGCTCTTCCGCATCCTGCCGCTGCTCGCTCTGCCGCTTGTCGCCGCTCCGGAACTCGAGATCCGGCCGGAGCCTGCGGCATGGCGCTTCGCCCACACCGACGCCCAAATCCTGGCCGGCGCCGATCTGTTCCGGCTCGGCCAAACGCCCCTCGGTGAAAAACTCCGGCAGCAGTTCCTGGCCGCCATGGGTCCGGAGTTGTCGCGCCACGTCCAGCGCCTGTTGGTCTCTACCGCCTTTGCAGAGGACGGGAGCGCCGACTCGATCCTGATCCTTTCCGGGCCGCTCAACGCCGCCCGCATTAAACAAATGGCCGCCCAGGGCAAGGCGCCCATCAAGAACTACAAAGGCATCGAGGTCATCCTGCCGCCGAGCGGCTCAGCCGACGAGACTCACTTTGCGATCGTCGACTCCCAAACCGCCCTGCTGGGCACGCGGCTCGCGGTCGCCGGCGCCATCGACCGCAGTCTCCGGACGCCCCGCCCCCACAGCGAAACCAATCCGCTCTTTGCCCGGGCGCAGGATCTCGGTCCCGAGGCCGAGGTTTGGGTCCTGACCGAGGAGCTGCCTTCCGGCCTCGGCCCGGACTCCTGGGATCCGAAAGCTGGGCTTGAGCTCGTCCTCACGGTCAAGCAGGACGCTGGTCTCGCCATCGGTATCGCCTTGCCGGACCCCACGCAGGTCGAGGCGGCGCTGCGACCGATCGAGACCGACCGCTTTGCCAAGCCGGCCGCCCGCTACCTGCTCGGCGCCTGGCTGCCCAAACTCGCCTCGCTCCGTCAGGTCGGCGGATTCGTCCTTTCGGGCGCACTGACGGAACCGGCGACACTTGAAGAGTTCCCGGCTCTCGCCGCCGCGCTGGGACTACCCGTCAAGCCCGCCGCCCCGCAGACCAAACTCGAGATCACGACCCTGCGGCCCAAGCCCGCGCCCCCCGTCGAACCGCCGCCGCTTCGTGTCCGCATCGAGGGTCTCGACAACGGTCCGCTCGAAATTCCCTACCAGGCGAAAAAGTAACCCGCAGCTGTTATAAACTCGTCGGTCATGTCCCCATCCCGGCTGTTGGCCGAAGTCGCCGCCGAGTTCTTCGGCACTCTGATTATTCTCTTGATTGGCGGCGGTGTCGTCGCCTCCGTGGTTCTCTTTGGCAAGGGTGTTCCCGGAGAGGTCGTCAACGGCGGTACCACGAACATCAACCTTGCGTGGGGACTCGCCGTCATGTTCGGCGTCTTCGTCTCCGCCAAAATCAGTGGCGCCCATCTCAACCCCGCCGTCACGCTCGCCCTCGCCGTCTTCCGCGGCTTTTCTTGGTCGAAGGTGGTCCCTTACGTCCTGGCTCAAGTGGCTGGCGCCTTCACTGGGGCAGCGGTCATCTTCCTCAACTATCGCGAAGCCTTCCAGCAGTTCGATCCCACGCTCGAGAAAACCGCCGGCGTCTTCGCCACCTTCCCGGCCTTCCCGGCCGCTCCCATGGCGGGCCTGTTCGATCAGGTGCTCGGCACCGCGCTGCTGCTCTTTCTCATCCTCGCCATCGGCGAAGAGAAAAACACCCCGCCCCCGGCCTATCTCGCCCCTGTCCTGGTTGGCCTGATCGTCGTCGCCATCGGCATGGCCTTCGGACCGATGCACGGCTACGCCATCAATCCGGCCCGCGATTTCGGCCCCCGCCTGTTCACCGTCGTCGCCGGCTTTCGCAACAACGGCCTCACCGACGGCACCGCCGTCTTCTGGGTCCCCATCGCCGGACCGCTCCTCGGCGGCCTGCTCGGCGCCGCCGCCTACGACTTCGGAATCCGCCGCTTCCTGCGCTGACCTGCTAGCCTGAAAGAAGAAGTTCATGTTTATCTCCGTCCGCGAGCTCGACCTCGCTCCCGTTAAGTTCCGCGAGTCCGTTGCCCCGGGCGTGATCGAGTGGACCTCGAACGCCACCCAAACCGGCCCCCTGATCGCCCAAGGCGAAGCCACGCTCGACGAAATGACGCAGGAGATCCGCTTCCACGGCCATCTCAACGTCCCGCTCCACCTCGATTGCGACCGCTGCCTCGCCCCCATCGATTTCTCCGTCGATACCGATTTCGACCTCGTCTATGAGCCCCTACCCGAAGCACTTCCCGGCCAGGAACTCGAGTTACACGCGGGCGACATCGACCTTGGTTTTTACGAAGGCGACGGCATGGAACTTAACGATGTCCTCCGCGAGCAGGTCCTCCTCGAGTTTCCCTCCCGCACCCTCTGCACCCCGGACTGCAAAGGCCTCTGCCCCGTCTGTGGCGCCAACCGCAACGAGCAAACCTGCTCCTGCACCACCACCATCCCTGACGAACGCTGGGCCGCGCTCCGCAACTTGTAGCGCATTCGACAATTATTCGCTATAATCAGAGGTTTGAGTTCTAGCCATGCCTAATCCAAAACGACGTCACTCCAAGCGCCGCACCTCCTCCCGTCGCGCGCATGACTTCCTGGTTCGCCCGATCATGTCGGAGTGCCCCAACTGCCACGCTATCAAACTCCCGCACCGGGTTTGCGGCAGCTGCGGTTTCTACAAGGGCCGCGCCGTCATCGAAGTCGCCGAACAGTAACTCGATTCCGGCTCAAACCTAACCTATGGTGACAATCGCCGTAGACGCGATGGGCGGGGACCACGCTCCCAAGTCAGAGGTTGAAGGCGCCATTCGCGCCGTTCGCCAGTTGCCTGTTTCCGTCATCCTCGTTGGCCAGGAGAATGTTGTTCGGTCAGAACTATCAGCTCATCCGGGCTGGGAGAAGCTGCCGATTACGATTCACCATGCCAGCGAGGTGGTGACGATGGATGACAGCGCCGGCAAGGCTCTCCGCTCCAAACGGGACAGCTCCATCCGCGTCGCCCTCCGCTTAGCCCGCGACGGCCATGCCAATGGTGTCGTCAGCGCCGGGAACACCGGCGCCGTCATGGCCATGGCGAAGACGGTCTGCGGCATGGTGAAGGGCGTGGACCGGCCGGCGCTTGCCTCGGTCTTTCCCACCGTGAAGGGCAAACCAGCCGTCATGCTGGACGTCGGCGCTAACGTCGATGTCACCCCGGAGATGCTCGCCCAGTTCGCCATGATGGGCGAACTCTACTCCCGGCTCATCTTTCATACGGAGAATCCGCGCGTCGGTCTTCTCTCCATCGGCGAAGAGGATCACAAAGGTAACGAGTTGACCAAAGGCGCCATGCCTTTGCTGAAACAGCTTCCCATCCATTTCATCGGCAATGTCGAGGGCCGGGACCTCTACACCGGCCACGCCGACGTCATCGTCTGCGACGGCTTCACGGGCAACGTCGCGCTGAAGGTCAGCGAAGGCCTCGTCGACGTCATTAAGCATCTTCTTCAAGAGTCCTTGCGGGCCAGCCTCTCGGGCAAGATCGGTTACATGCTCTCCCGTTCGGCTTACACGGCCTTCAAAAAGCGGGTAGACTACTCCGAGTTCGGCGGCGCCCCGCTACTCGGCGTCAAGGGCTGCACCATCATCTGCCACGGCCGCTCCAACGCCAACGCGATCAAGAACGCCATTCGGGTTGCCGCCGAGTTCGCCGCCTCGAATCTGAACGAGCGTCTCCACCAGGGCCTGACCAGCGAAAAGGTTTAGCCAACTAAATCTCGCGTTCCCGCGTCACAATGGAAGGACACGGCATGCGCACTCTCTTTCTCTTTCCCCTGCTGGCCGCCGCGGCCCTCGCCGCCGCCCTGTGTGAGGATGAGGCGCGCGCACTTCGCGAAACGCCTTCGAAGCCGGGCGTACGGGCGGTGCTCGAAGCCTGCGCCACCCGCCTCAACGCCCCCACCGGCCGCTTGGCCCTCGCCGTCGCGGCCCTCGAAGGCAACGACTTCGCCGGCGCCCTACGCCACCTCCAAGCCGCCAAACTCCCCGCCCTCCCGGACTACGTCGCCTTGTTTACGGCCCAGGCCCACGCCGGCCTCCTCGACAAGCCGGCCGCTCTAGCCGCCCTGGCGCCCCTCCTCGCCGCCAATACCAACTCGCCGCTTCTCCATCGCGCCGCCCTCCTCGCCGCCGCCAACAGCGAACCCGCAGCCGCTGTCGCCCTGCTCGAACGTCTTCGCCCCCAACTCCTGCAACCGGCCGCCGACCTCGCTCTCGCGCAGGCCTATCAAGCCGCTGGCCGTCTCGACCTCGCCGGGGTGACCTTCGCTCGCGTGTATTTCTACTACCCCCTCTCCAAGGAAGCCACCCTCGCCGAACCAGCCTGGCGCAGCCTCGGCTCGCCCGGCAACACCCCCGAAAACAGGATGGCCCGCGTCGAAAAGCTGCTCCCCTCCCTGCCCGGCCGCGCCCGCCAGGACCTCGAAGGTATCCCCGGCGACCTGGCCAAGGTCCGCCTCGCCGCCTCCGACTTCTACTCCCGTCAATACCCCGCCGCGCTCGCCGCCTTTAACGCCCTGACTCCCGAAGACCCCGCCATCGACGCCGAACGGACGTTTTACCTCTATCAAGCCGCCCGGCGCGCCGACCGCGACGCCGACCGCGACGCCGCCTTCGCCCGGCTCGCGGAGCACCACTCCCGGTCTCCCCGCTTCCTCGAAGTCCTGCTCGCCGAAGCCTACCGCCACCTCACCGAAAACGAGTTCGAGGCCTACGAACCTCTCTATCAGACCTGCTTCCAAAACTTCCCCGCCGACCCGCGCGCGGCCTTCTGCCACTGGAAAGTCACCTGGTCGAACTACATCCGCCGCCGGCCCGCCGCCCTGAACCTGTTGCGCGAGCACGCCGAAAAGTATCCGCAGTCGGATAAGGTCAGCGGCGCTCTCTATTTCATCGGCCGACTTACCAACGATCCGACTTACTATCAAACCGTCGTCGCCCGCTACCCCAATACCTACTACTCGCTGATCGCCTCCGACCGCCTCAAGGAAAACGCCGTCAGCCTCCGGCCCAACGCCTGGCTGGCCAAGCTCCGGTTCGCCTCCCCGCCCCCCCTGCCGGCGCAGGAATCCGCCGCCTCCCGGCTGCGTATTGAACGGGCCCGCCTGCTGCTCGCCGCCGGTCTCGAAGCCCTCGCCGAGGCCGAACTCCGCTTCGGCGCCCGCGAAGAACAGGTGCCCCTCCATGTCGCCATGGAACTGGCCGGCGCCCTCCAACGGGCCGGGAAAGTGGACCGCGGCGTCCGCACCATCAAGGGTCTCCTGCCCGACTACCTGACGTTCCCCTTCGCCGCCGTCAACGAAAAGTTCTGGCAGCTTGCCTTCCCCATTCCCTACCGCGCCTCGCTTGAAAAGTACGCCCGCCAGGCCGAGATCGACCCCTTTGTCTTCGCCGGCCTCATCCGCCAGGAGTCCGAGTTCAACGCCTCCGTCGTCTCCCGGTCCAACGCCTATGGCCTCTCGCAGATTCTCCCCTCCACCGGCAAGGACCTCGCGCGCCGGGTCGGCATGAAGGGGTTCTCGCCGCGCATGCTCTTTGATCCGACGACGAACATTCACTTAGGCACTTACTATATTCGCCACTTACTCAACTCCCTCGAAGGCAACTGGCACGAAGCGCTCGCCGCCTACAACGGAGGCCGCACGCGGGTGATCAAGTGGCGAACCTTCGCGCAGTACCGGGAGCCCGCCGAGTTTATCGAAACCATCCCGTTTGATGAAACCCGCGGCTACGTGCAGGCGGTGCTCCGCAACGCGGCCGTCTATAAGCAGCTCTACGAAGGTAAGCCCGCCGAGATCACCTATCCCGACCCGCCCCCGCCCCCCGCCATCGCCCCGGCCAAGCCGGCCGTGCGCAAGAAGGCGGCCCCCGCCAAACCCGCCGTCCGCCCCAAGGCCCGCCCCTAGCGCGATTTCGCCGGGTTCTCGTACCAGATCACCCCCAGCGGAGTTCGCTCCTCGGTCGTCACCACGTCCAAGTCGCCGTCCCCGTCCAGATCGAGCAGCTCAATCCGGTCGAACTTAATACCCTCCGGCCCACTCAGCCGGTGCGGCCGCCACTCCCCGCCCGGCACCTGCTCCATCCACCAGACGCCCTCTTTCCCGGCGCTCTGCTCGCACGTCAACACCAGATCGCTCCGCCCATCGCCATTGAGATCGCCCATCGCCACGGCCTTAGCCGTTCCCGCCCCCGCCGGGTACCTCATCACGTGCTCTTTCCAGCGGTCGCCAGAATCATCCAGCCGCTCCCACCACATCACCGCGTCCTCCCGCACCGCCGCCGCCACGTCCGTCCGCCCGTCCCCATTCACATCCCCCCAGGCCGCAAACATCACCTCCCGGCCCTTGGCTCCAATCTCATGGCGCTCCCAACCGGGATACCGCAGCCAGAAGACCCCGCTCGTCTTCCCGCGCCGGTCACTCACCAGAATGTCCTCCTGGCCATCCCCGTCCATATCGAGCGAAGCCAGCGTCATCGTCCAGCCCACGGTGGCCAGCCGCCGCGCGGTCCACTTCGCCAACTCCCGCGCCGAGCCCAGCGCCGGTGGCGACAGCAGGACCAGGTCCGCCTCCGCCGGGTTCGCCGTCGATTTGCCCCCCGCAACGAGATGCTGCCGCCGGTCGCGAGGCAGCCGAATCGGCAGCGCATAAATCCAGCGCTTTTGCGGATCCGCCGCCGGAATCGCTTCCGTCTTCCAGTCAGGCCCCCAATGGACGAATACCCCCGTCGGCTGGCCCTCTTCGCAGGAGCTGATCACGTCCTGCTTCCCATCCCCGTCCACGTCGGCAAACACGGCGTCCTCCGCCGCGCAAACCTGCCCTACCGTCTGCCGCGCCCACGGCTCACCCGCTTTGGCCGGCTGGAGATAGATGCGAACCGTGCGTCCCTCCTCCCAGCCGGTGGCGATGTCCATCCGGCCATCCCGGTTCACATCCCCCAGCCGGACCCCGTCCGCCCCCCGCAGCGAAGCGTCAATCGTGTGCCGTCTCCACGGCTCCTCGGCCGGCAGCAAAACCGCCGCCAGAAGCAAAATTGAGAGAGCCCGCGCCGGCCGTTCACAACCCATCGAAATATTCTCCCCCAATATCCACGGGCATTCCACGCACCCCCCGGCCGGAATCCGCTTGCCTCTCTGCCAACGTGAAAGCAGGAATGAGCAACTGCAGAACAAGGAGGCCACGTCCCATGCCAAAAGTAATTCGAATCCTGTCCATTGACGGCGGAGGGGTCCGCGGACTGATCCCGGCCGTAATCCTGAGCAAACTCGAACGGCTCACCGGGCAACCGATTGCGCACCTGTTCGACCTCGTCGCCGGAACATCCACCGGCGGCATCCTGGCGCTCGGCCTTTCGCGGCCCGGGCCCGACGGGCGGCCGTTGTTTCCCGCCGAAAAGATGGCCGAACTCTACGAGAAAGAGGGCAGCAAGATCTTCAGCAGCTCGCTGTGGCGGAAGATCCGGTCCATCGGGAGTCTCGCCGAAGAGAAGTATCCGGCCCACGGCATCGAGTCGGTGCTTCAGCACTTTTTCGGCGCCGCCCGGCTGAAGGACGCGTGCACGGATGTGCTGGTGCCGAGTTACGAAATCGAGCGGCGGACGCCGTTCTTTTTCCGCAGCTCCATGGCGCGGGAACGGGCCGACTACGACTTCCCCATGTGGCAGGCCGCCCGGGCGACTTCGGCGGCGCCAACCTATTTCGAACCGGTGAAGGTGCCAAACGGCAACGACCATTGGGCCCTGATCGATGGCGGGGTGATCGCCAACAATCCAGCCGTTTGCGCCCTGGTCGAAGCCCGGGCGCGCCATCCGGAGGCGACCGATTTTCTCATCGTCAGCGTCGGCACCGGGATCCGGCTGAAGCGGTTCGCCATTGACGACGCCCAGAAGTGGGGCGCCGCCCGGTGGATCCGGCCGGTCCTCGATATCGTTCTCGATGGCAGCAGCGCCACCGTGGACTACCAGTTGCGGCAGTTGTCCGATGCGAAATACCACCGGTTCCAGGTCAGCCTGCAACCCGGCGAGGATGCCATGGACGATGTCCGGCCCAAGACGCTGCGCAACCTTCGCTTGCAGGCCGAAGCGTTGTGCCGGGAACGGGCCGTCGAGCTGTTCAGTCTGGCGGACCGGCTGACCGAGATCGGCCACAGCCGCAAGAAACTGGCCGCTTGATGTGGCCGCGGGCGGCGGCAAAGTGAAATCTTAGGAAACAGCTTTGCCGCCGCAGCGTCCGAATCAACATAGGATAATGGCAAGAACTCGAAGCATGATGAAACTCCCGCAACTGCTCCTGATCGCCTTGGCCCCGCTCGGTGCGCAAACGGTCTGCGAGCCTACGCCGATGTACTCCATCTGCGACCTCGTCTTCGATGCTCCGGCCGGCGCCACCATCCAGGCCGAAGTCCGCTCGCCGCGCCACCGGACCTTTCTCATGCCCGCCTTCGCCTCCGCGCCGGGCAAAATGACCATCCGGGTCTCGCCCACGCTGGCCGGCCAGTGGGACTACCGGATCACCTCCAGCCTGCCGGCCTACAACGGCAAGACCGGCAGCTTCGAAGCCCTGCCGAACGATCATCCGGGCTTCGTGGTGCCGGCCAACTTACGCCACTGGGCGACCGGCGAAGATAAGCAGCCGCATCTCTGGCTGGGCGCCACGGGGGGCGAGCCGGAGCTCCTGGCGACGCAAAAGTTCAATCACGTCCGGCTGGTGCTCGATCAGTCGAAGCTCGATGAGATCGAAAAACAGATCCGCGCCTATAACGACAAGCGCATCACCGTTGATATCGTTTTGAGCGGCTTGCCAACCATGTGGCAGGAGCGCGAGAAGACGCTCAAGTATCTCATCGGCCGCTTCTCGGCCTTCAACATTACCTGGCAACTCGAAGGCTCCCGAGCCGCGCTCAAAGAAACCGGCCTCGCCCTCAAACGGCTCGATCCGTACGGCCATCCGCGCACGGCCGTCACCAGCGATACCACCGCGCCGCTGCTCGCCGACGGCTGGGCCAACTACATCGTCTACACGACGGTCGATGATCAGCTCGGCGCCATCGAGCACCAGCTCTATACCGCTCCCAAGGTCAGCATCGCGCTCGAAGAGCGGAACGATCCGGAGGAGTTTCGCCGCCGTCTTTGGAACATGTGGTTCAACGGCCAGTACCCCACCGTGAAGCTCGCCAGCGACAAGGGGGCCAAATATGTGGCGGCCTGGCAGGAGCTCTTCGCCCGCACTCGCCACTGGGACATCGAGCCATTCTTCGACGTCGATGGCGCGCGGGCGCTGGCCCTCGAAGGGGTCGAGTACATCGTCTACATCGAGAAGCCGTCCATTCCGGTTGAGGTCCTCGTCGAAAAGCACTCCTACGATCTCTACTGGTTCAACCCGCTCACGGGCGAGTACCTGAAGGAAAAGAAGGATTGGAAGGGCGAGAAGTTCGTGGCGCAGCCGCCGTCTACCGATCACGATTGGGTGCTGCATCTGAGCCGTGACGGGCGAAAAGAAGGGATGCTCAAGAGCTACAAGTTCGAGTCCCGGCTGCCTATGGTGCAGGAGCTCGAAATGCAGGACAAGATGCTGCCGTTCGAGATCGTCGAGCCCCAGGCGGACACCGTGAGCCGGAAGAATCCGCCGGCCTTCGCGGTCAAGATCCGCCGGCCCACCCGCGCTACCCGCACCATGATGTTTCTCTGGACCGGCGAGGTCGTCACCGGAGGCCAGGGCGCCCGCGTGCTCGGCACCGGGGAAAAAGGGCAGCTCAAAATCCCCGCCGATATGACGTTGCAGTATCCGGCCGTGCTCAGCCTGCGCGTCGTGGGCATGAACGCGAACGGCAAGATCTACGCGGCGGATAAGGTTCTCCGGCTCACCGAATGATTCTCGCGATGGATGTTTGCAATGAAGTGGGCTCGATCGCCCTGCTCGACGGCGCCCGGCTGCTCGAAGAGCGGCGCCTCGAATCGCCCGACGGTTTCGGCCACATTCTTTTCGGCGCCATCGAGGAGCTGTTGGCGGCGCATGGGGTGCCGCTCAGCGCGATCGACCTCTATGCGGTCGCCACGGGCCCCGGCTCGTTTACGGGCGTCCGCATTGGTCTTACGGCGGCCAAAGGGCTCGCGTTTGCGAGTGAGAAGCCGTTAGCCGGGGTGACGAACCTCGAAGCGTTGGCGAGCCTTGGAATCGGCCCCCTGCGGGCTCCGGTGTTCGATGCCCGCCGGGGGGATGTGTACGCCGCGGTCTATGACGACGCGCTTGGCGTCGTGGTGCCGCCCATGGTTTGCCCCATCGAAGCGTTCCCGATCGGCGCGGCGACGCGCATCGACGCGGGTCCGCTGCTGGCGGCCGCCGTCGGGCGCCTGGCGGCGCAGCGCGGCGGCGTCCACCCCGCCGCGGTCGATGCGACCTACGTCCGGCCTTCGGACGCCGAACTGCTCAACTTCTCGTCGTGAAACCGGTCGCAGCCGATGCAGAGGTTCTCATAGATCCGGCCGTCTTCGAGGATCACCCGGCTCTGGCGCCGGAACTCCTCTTCGGTCCATCCGAGGTGGAGCCCCATCTCCTGTGGTTGGCCTCGGTTGATGGCGATGTAGACCGGGTCGGCGCTGCGCCGGGCCAGCATCTGCTCGAGCTTCTCCTCATGGAGATTGCCGATCGGCCGCTTGGTCTTGAGGCAGCACGGGTAGACGTTGCCATTGGGCTCGATCGAGACCTCTGAGCCGGCGCCGCCAAGGAAGTTCAAACCGCCGCTCCATTGGTTGCAGAAGTTGTCGGCGAGGGTCGCCGTAGAGAGCCGGTTCTGCCACGCCCGCCCGCGCGGCCATAGCTTGCCGATCCACTGCTCCGGCGTGGCGCCAAACATGCTGTAGTCTCCGCCGTCGGCTTCGAGCATGGCGATCACCTTGTCCCGCCGTTCGAGCATCCCGGCGTGAAAATCGTCCATGCCGGAGACCGAGATGGTCGTGACGTGATGGGCGCGCAGCTCGGCGATGAGCTTGGGGGTGAGCAGGTCGCCGGTGGTCTGGACGATGACGCGGGTGCGGTCGCCGTACTTGGCGTGGAGCAGGTCGAGGGTGGGATAGAGCACCGGCTCCCGCACCGGTTCGAGCAGCACCTCTCCGCCCGCGAGAATCACCTTGCCGAGTTCGTCCGGGAAGTTGGCGATGATCGGCCCCGGATCGGTGTGCTCCGGCATGCCTTGCGGGTAGGGCCGGAAGCGGTCGTCATAGCAGTGGTCACAGGTCCGGTGGCAGAGCCACGTAATTACGTAGTAGATCGAATCCATTTACTTGCGCCGCAGTTCTGCCGGCACACGCTCCCGGTCATGACTCTCACTCAAGAACTTCCATTCTACCGGCACGGTCTCGGGCGGGTAGCAGATCCGGTCCGTACAGCTCTGATAGCGGAACGTGCCCTTCACGATCAGAGTCTCATCCTTCAACTGCGGTGGCAGGGTGATGTCGCGTGCCGCGCCGAATACGCGGCTGTATTGGAACTTTTTGTCGGCCTTGGGCCAGACCGGGTCGGTGGCCTTGACGCCTTCAATGGTCCAGGCCACGGGGATGAACTCCTCCGGCGCGCCCGGCGCATAGACGTGCAGCCCCTTGCCGAGCGCCCCTTCGAGCGTCAGCCGGATCCGCTGGCCGCCGCGCACCACGGAAGTGCTCGCTCCCGTCGTGACCGTGATCCGTTTGCCGGTGAACTCGCCGAGCGGGGCCGCCTTCTGGCCGAAGCGGCCGCTGAGCACGGAAGCGATGGTGAACCGCTCGCGATAGTCCTCCTCGAAGTACTTCGCCGTCACGCGGCCTTTGGCGTCGAGCAGGAAGACGCCCGGATGGGGAATGCCCTTCATGAAGTCGATGTTCACGGCCTTATTGCGGAGCCCGAAGGCGTCGATCACCTTCGACTCCGTGTCGGCGAGAAAGGGGTAATCGAGCTTTTTGCGGGCGAAGAAGTGCCGCCAGACGGCTTCGCTGTCGTAGCTCACGGCCAGAACGTTCATACCAAGCTTGCGGACGTTGCCCGCCTGTTGTCCCAACTCCACGAGTTGGGTTTTGCAGTACGGTCACCAGTCCGCGGAACGGACAAAGAGGACGAAAAGTCCCTTCGGGCCGGTTCGCTGCGCGAAGCCGGGAATCATCCCGCTGACGTCCTCACCGATGGCGGGCCCTTGCTGCGCCGGCGCGAGAGACGAGAAGAGAATTAGAGCCAGGAGCAGCAAGCGGGTCATACTAGTCATCATACGACCATGGATTTTGCCGCACACCTGAAGAGCGTCGTCGACATCGTGAAGGTGATCGGCGCCTACGTTCCGCTCAAGAAGCGCGGCGCGAACAGCTATATCGGTTTGTGTCCGTTTCATAGCGAAAAATCACCGTCCTTTAACGTCCACCCGACGCAGCAGTTCTACAAGTGCTTCGGCTGCGGAGCCGGGGGCGATGTGATCAAGTTCGTCATGGAGTACGAAAAAGTTACGTTCCAGGAGGCGATCGCCTCGCTGGCCGAACAGTTCGGGGTGCCGCTGCCCGAAAAAAAGCAGAACTTCAACGATCCGGAGGCCAGGCTGCGGACGGCGCTGCTGGCGATGCACGAACTGGCGGCCAAGGTGTTCCAGCAAAACCTCGCCGGGCCGGCGGGCGCCGACGCGCGGGCGTACCTCGAAAAGCGGCGTCTGCCGCTGAGCCGGGCGGCCGAGTTCGGCGTGGGATTCAGCGAACGGGGCGGCCAGGGGCTCGTGCGGATTTTGCGGGCGCAGGGGTTTGCGCCCGAGGAGATTCAAGAGTCGGGACTGGCGGGCAAACGCGACGACGGGACGCTCTATGACAAGTTCCGGGGCCGGCTGATGTTCCCGATCCACAATGAAGGCGGCAAGGTGATCGCCTTCGGCGGCCGGGCGCTGTACGAGGGCGACGAGCCGAAGTATTTGAACTCGCCGGGGACGGCGATCTACACAAAGAGCCTGGTGCTCTACCATCTGCACCGGGCGCGGGAGGCGGCGCGGAAGACGGGGCGGCTGGTGCTCGTCGAAGGCTACATGGACGTGATCGGCGCGTGGGCGGCCGGGGTGAAAGAAGCCGTCGCGCCCTGCGGCACGGCGTTGACGCCACAGCAGGTGAAGATCATGAGTAAGTACGCTCCGCTGGTGGTGGTGAACTTTGACCCGGACAATGCGGGGGCGAACGCGGCGGAGAAGTCGATTGCGATTCTGCTCGAAGAACATATGCGGATTCGGATCGCCACACTCGAAGGCGGCCTGGACCCGGACGAGTATGTGGCCGCGCGCGGGGCCGATGCGTATGTGAGCCGGATTGATAAAGCCCAGAACTACTTCCACTGGCTGGCCGGGCGGGCGCAGCAGCGCTTCGATACGAAGACGGCCGAAGGGAAGGTGCAGGCGCTTGAGTTTCTCCTGCCGGCGATTCGCCGGGTGCAGGACCCGATGGAACGCGCCTCGCTGGCGGCGGAGCTGGCGAATCGTCTGGGCGTTGAGCAGGCGATGCTGCTCGATCAGTTCCGGCGGATGGCGGTGCAACGCACCGAGCAACGGATGGCGGCGCCGGCGCTGGAGTTGTCCCCGTCAGAGAAGGTGCTGCTGCAGTTGCTGTTGCAGTCGCCGGAGGTGTGCGAGTTTGCCGCGCCGGTGCTGCTTGACGATGAGCGGTTGGAGCACTTCGCGTTGACGAGTTCGCCGGCCTGGCCGATGTGGCAGAAGGTGCTGCGGGAAGCCGCCGAAGGGCCGTTGCAGTATTCACAACTCGAAGAGCAACTCAATCCGGCCGAGAAATCTCTAATGACCGCCTTGGTTTTCGCCGATAGAACAGCAGACGAACATGAAGCGATGCTGCAAGCCGCAGCCTGTTTGGCGCAATTCGCCGCCAGCGGGAGGCGTGCGCGCATGAATGAGCTGAAGCGTCAGATTCGAACGCTGGAGCAGAGCGGTTCCTTGACCGAAGCTCTGGCGATGACAGAGGAGTTGTACGCGCTCGAACGGCAAGAGAGAGCCTGACGACGTGTTGTAAACTAATGGGTGCACTCGCTGGGGTTCTTGTGGCAGCAGAAGAAAAGTTTGGCCGCATCAAGCACCTCATGGACGTTGGCAAGGAAAAGGGATACCTGCTCTACGACGACGTCAATGAGGTTCTACCGGACGACATGGCCACCGGGGCTAACCTGGAGGACATCCTTGCGGACCTGGAAGGCGCAGGGGTAGAGCTGCTGGATGAGCCCAAGATGGGCTTCGGCAAAAAGCTGGGCGACGAAGAGGATCTGATCGACGCCGAGCTTGCCGCGGCGGAGATTGTCGATAAGACCAACGACCCGGTGCGCATGTATTTGCGCGAAATGGGTTCGGTGCCGCTGCTGACGCGGGATGGCGAAATTGAACTGGCGCGGCGCATCGAACGGGGCCAAAGGATCATCGGCAAAACGCTTTCGCGATCGGCCCTGGTGATCCGCGAGTTGCAATACATCAAGGCCGATATTGAATCGAACACGTTGCCGCTGCGCGACGCCTTGACCTTAAACGACTTCAACGAAGACGAAGAGGACCTGCAGAAACAGCAGGAGGAGCTCTTCAGCGCTCTGGCCAAGATTGAAGCCGAAGCGAGCGTGGCGCAGACGCTGCGGCAGAAGTTGAATGCGACGCCGCGGGCGAGCAAGCCGAAGCAGCATCGTACCTACCGGATGCAGTTTGCCCGGCAGTTGATTACGATCTCGCGGGAGATTCGGCAGATTCCGTTCAGTTCGCTGGTCATCCGGCGGCTGACGAACCGGGTACGGACTTCGCTCGAACAACTGCGGCCGATTGAGCAGGACATTGTCCGGACGCAGCGGCAGATTGAAGAGCACGAAACGAGCTCGGGCGAGTCGGAGTTAGTCAAAGAGCTGCGCAAGGACCTGAAGGCGCTGACGGCCCGGGTGCAGTCGATCGTGGACGAGTGTGGCGCGAGCCCGACGGACTTGCGGCGGACCTTAAATCTGCTCGACCGGGGCGATGCGGAGGCCGACGTCGCCAAAAAGGCGCTGATTGAGGCCAACCTGCGCTTAGTCGTCTCAATTGCCAAGCGGTATACCAACCGCGGGTTGCAGTTCCTGGATCTGATTCAGGAAGGCAATATTGGCCTGATGAAGGCCGTCGATAAGTTTGACTACCAGCGCGGATATAAGTTCTCGACTTATGCCACCTGGTGGGTACGGCAGGCGATTACGCGGGCGATTGCCGATCAGGCGCGGACGATTCGCATTCCGGTGCACATGATCGAGACGATCAATAAGCTCGTGCGGACGCAGCGGGTGATGCAGCAGGAGTTGGGCCGGGAGCCGAACACCGAGGAACTGGCCAAGCGCCTTGAGATGCCGGTGGGTAAGGTCCGGAAGGTCATGCGGATTGCGCAGGAGCCGATCTCGCTCGAGACGCCGGTGGGCGAAGAGGACGAGTCGCACCTGGGCGATTTCATCATCGACAAGCGCGTGGCTTCCCCGTCGGAGGCTGTGATCAACCTGAACCTGCGGGAGCAGACGGCCGAGGTGTTGAAGAGCCTGAGTCCGCGCGAAGAGAAGATCATCAAGATGCGCTTCGGGCTGCAGGACGGCAGCGAGCATACGCTCGAAGAAGTGGGGCAGTACTTTGCCGTGACGCGGGAGCGGATCCGGCAGATTGAAGCCAAGGCGCTGCGGAAGCTGCGGCACCCGAGCCGGAGCCACCGGCTGAAAACGTTTCTTGAAGCGCGGCCGCCGGGCGAGTAGCGATTAGCCGTAGAGTTCGAGGACGCGGTCGTGAATCGCCTCCGGTGTGAACTCTTCCCAGGCGCCGCCCTGGCGGATCTTTTCGCGCAGGGCGGTGGCGGAGATCTGGTCGTAGCTCTTAGCCATGCGCATGATGTGGATGTGCTCGGCGAGATGTTCGGGGGGGCGGAACTCGCCGTTGCGGGCGGCGACGAGGAGCTCGTACTCCTGTAACTGCTCTTCGATGGGTTCGATGCCGTCGTACTCCCAGGAGACGATGCGCTCGGCGGCGTCGCGGCCGCAGACGACGAAGATCTTCTCGATCGACGGGAAGCGGCGGCGGCATTCGCGGACGATTTCGATGAACAGTCCGCCTTCGGAGATGACGGCGGCCATGCGGGGATCGTCGATGGCGGCTTCGATGAGTTCGAGGCGGTCGCGGAGAGTGATCCGGTCGTAGGACTTGTGGGGGAACGAGCGTGGGAGGATGAACCAGACGTGGTCGGCGAAGTCGAGCGCGGCGCGGGCGAGTTCGAGGTGGGCGCGGGTGACGGGATGGAAGCTGCCGGGCAGAAGGGCCAGGCGGCGGATGTTTGTTGTAACTGGAATCGTTTGCATGTCGTACTCTGAGGTAGAGCGATATGTTTACCTGGATCTGCCCACAATGCGGCGGCGAAGTGCCGCCCTCGATGGATGCCTGCCCGCGGTGTGCTCCGCGACCGGCCCGATCGGCCCCGGCCGCTGCCCCGGCACCTGTACCGGTGTCCGCGCCAGCAACTCCGGCCCCGGTTGCACCGGCACCTGCCCCGGCGGCTCCGGCACCGGTTCCCCCGGCAGAGCCGGCTCCGGCACCTTCGCCACTACAATATCAGACGCCGCCTCCGGCCCAACAGGTTCCTTCATACAGCTACCCGTATGCGGAGCCAGCGCCGAAGGCAGGGATCAACCCAATCCTGGTGGTGATTGGCGTGGCGGCGGGGCTGTTGGGATTGGGCTATGTGGGGTTTCAGTACCTGCCCTCCTCGAAGCTCGAAGAGCAGGGCGAGGGTGCGCCGGCCGAGAAGGCGAAGATGGTGGACGCCACCGGCGCGGCGGTGCATCCGCTGGCCAAGCACGTCGAAGTGACCGGCTTCCGGATCCGGGAGGACAAGAATCAGCGGGTGACGGTGCAGATGGTGATCGTCAACCACAGTGGGGCGGACATTGCCGGCCTCGAAATGCAGGTAGGGCTGTACGCCAAGGGGGATCTGGTGGTGGAGTTCCCGGTAAACGTGAAGAGCCTGGGGCCGTATGAAGTGGCGCAGGGGACGGGCCAGGCGAAGACCAAGATGCGGGCGTACGAATTCCCGGACTGGCAGTTCCTGACCCCGAAGGTGAGGATTACCGCGCCGTAACGGCGGCGGCGAGGGCTGCCTGGGCCTCCGGCTCGGGCAGCACCCGGACGGTGGGGAGGGTGATTTTGGCCTGGCCGCCCCAGAGTTCGTTCAGGGTCTTCTGGCGGTAGGTGAAGATCATCTTGAGCTGGGCTTCGACCATCACCCAATGGGCCAGGGCGCCGAGGGGTCCGAGGGGGAGGATGTAGTCGACGGTGTCCTTGACGAGGGTGCCGGCGGGGGTTTGTTCGAAGGTATGGCGGTGGCGCCAGAGGAGGTAGGGGCCGCGCATCTGTTCGTCGACGAAGTCGTGCGGGGGGTTATAGGCGGTGATGAGGGTGCGCCACTTCATTGGGACGATGAACCACTTGAAGCGGTAGTCGATTTCGGCGCCTTTGCGCATGACCACTTGCTGTTTGGAGGTGACCTCGAAGCTCAGCCACGGCGGGGTGATTTTCTTGAGGTTATAGGGGTTTTCGAAGATCTCGTAGACGGCCTCGTTAGGCTTGGGAACGAGCATTTCACAGGTCAGTTGGTAGGTGCGCATGGCGGTAGGGGTTCGCCGAGACGCTGCAGATTTTGGCGGGCTTGGGCCTGGCACGGGTCCCGTTCGAGCGCCCGGCGGTAGTCGGCCTTGGCGGCATCGAGTTGTCCGAGCGCTTCGAGCGCCGCGCCGCGGTTGAGGATGGCTTTGGGATCCCCGGGCCGCTGGGCGAGGGCTTTTCCGAACTCGGCGAGGGCGCGCGGGGCGTCGCCTTGCTGCAGGTAGGCTCTCCCTCTTAGAGATGCGATCTGGGGGTCGCCCGGCGCTATTTGTTCGGCTTCGGCGAGGAGGGCGAGGGCTTCGGCTGGCGGGGCGAGACGGGCGAGTTGGAGGCGGGGGCGGAGCTTGGCAGGTGCGGCGGCAGCGGCTTCGCGCCAGAGGCCGGCTTCGTCGCGCCAGGCGAGGGCGCGGGCGGAGGAGAGGACAGTGAAGATGGCGAGGACGGGGAGGAGGGCGCGGCGCGGGAGGAGGTAGGCGGCGGCGAGGCAGAAGGCGGTCATGGGGAGGTAGAGGCGGCGCCAGGCGACGAGGTCGGCGGCGGGGAGGATGGAGGAACTGGGTAGCAGGAGGATGAGGCCGAAGGCGAACCAGCGGCCGGCGGGGTGGCCGCGCCAGAGGGCGACGCCGGTGAGGACGAGGAGGGCGACCCAGCCGAGGACGCTGGCTTCGAGGTTGGGGGTGGGGGCGGGTGGGTCGAGGGTGAGGCCGTGGGGGAGGATGAGGCGGAGGAGATAGCCCCAGAGGACGAGGCCTTGAGCGAGGAAGTATTGGCCGGGGGTGATGCCGGCGTCGAAGCCGGAGCCGGCGCCGGCGACGACTTTGGTGGCGTAGAGGACGCGGAGCCCGGCGGCGGCACTGAGGGCGAGCATGGCGGCGAGGGGGGGCCAGGCGGGGCGGAGGAGGATGAGGGCGAAGGGGAAGGCGACGCACTCTTCCTTGGCGAGGAGCGCGGGGAGGAACCAGGCGACGGCGGTCCAGTGTTTTTGGCGGGTCCAGGCGTCGAGGGCGGCGAGGCAGAAGAGGGTGGCGAGGAGGGAGCTGCGGGCGAAGAGGTACTGGACGGGTTCGGAGAGGAGGGGGTGGACGGCGAAGAGGAGAGCGGGGACGGGGGCGATGTCGGGGGGGAGGAGGCGGCGGGCGATGCGGTCGAGGAGGGCGATTGAGAGGAGGTGGGCGGCGAGGTTGAGGAGGTGCCAGCCGCCGAGGGATTGGTTGAGCCAGAAGGTGAGGTAGGTGAGGGGTCGGGTTTGTTCGAGGCGGAGGAGTTGGGGGAGTTCGACGGGTTGGGCGAGGAGGGAGTAGTCGTCGAAGACGAAGATGCCGGGTAGGGAGAGGGCGTGGGCGAGGAGGGCGAGGGCGTAGGGGGACCAGCGGGGTAGCAACGCCTGCTAGGATAGCGTGCCGGGGGGTGGCTGGTGGGGGGAGGGTGGTTTGCGGCCAACTGGGGGCTGGTTGGCGGGTGGGCGCCGTGGCGGGTTGTTGCCGATTTGGTGGTTTGCGGTTTGTAGCTTTGGGGGAGCTCCTTGCGCCGTGGGTGTTTTGCGGTTCGAAGCCAATTTTGGGCCGGTCGCCGGATTTTCGTTTTTACGATTCGAAGCCATCGCGG
>JAIXQP010000029.1 GCA_027485675.1 Terriglobales bacterium
CTAGTGGTCTGCTTCAAACAGTCTGTCGTTTATTCAGCGTGTCCTGGGCCCGCATGACTTTCGCCAGGATGTCCTGAGCTCTCGCTGTCCAGATGAAGGGCTTGGGCTCTGCGTTGTGGTGGTCGACATATCCGTCGAGAGCCTCGATAAGTTCCAGGACACTACGGAAAACGCCTCGCTTTAGCCGGGTTTCTGTGAGGTCCCGGAAGAATCGTTCGACCATGTTTAGCCACGAGGCGCTAGTCGGCGTGAAGTGTACATGGAAGCGCGGATGCCGTTTCAGCCAGCGTTGGACTTTGGCGTGTTTGTGCGTGGCGTAGTTGTCAGCGATCAAATGGATCTGCCTATCCTGCGGAGTCGCCTCATCGATCAGACGCAGAAACTTCAACCATTCCTGGTGCCGATGCCGCTGCTGGCAGAGGCTGATTACCCGGCCCGTCGCCGCGTCCATGGCCGCGAATAGCGTCGTGGTGCCGTAGCGTTTGTAGTCGTGGGTCATGGTCTCGGCCCGGCCTCGCTTCAACGGCAGGCCCGGCTGAGTGCGGTCCAAGGCTTGCACTTGGCTCTTCTCGTCAACGCAGAGCACGATCGCGTGTTGCGGAGGGCTCAGGTACAACTCGACGACGGCCTCGAGCTTCTCCGCAAACAAGGGGTCGTTGCTGATTTTGAAGGTCTCGGAGCGATGGGGCTTAAGTCCGTGGGCCCGCCAGATGCGCAGAACGCTGGTGTCACTGATTCCCATCTGCTTCGCCATCCTGCGCGTGCTCCAGTGGGTGGCGTGGGCCGGCTTTTCAACAGTGGTCAACCGAATGACTTCCGCTACCTTCTCCGGGGCAATCAAGGGCAGGCGACCGGGGCGGGGAGCGTCTTTCTCTAAGCCGGGGAGGCCTTTGGCGAGGAATCGCCAGCGCCAGCGAGCCGCCTTTTGAACAGAGATGGACAGAATTGCCGCAATCTCCAAGTTCTGTTTTCCCTCGGCAGCCAGCAGAACCACCCGGGCTCGTTCGGCGACGCGGACCTGAGACTTACGGCCATTTGCCCACGCCTCCAGCGTGGTTCGCTGTTCAGCGGAGAGTTCGATTGGCGGAGCAACGCGCATGAAAGTCCAGCACCTCAATTGTAGAGGCGTCGGAAATCGAATACTGGTTACAATTACCGAAGCACTACACTAGCAGCGATCGCCCTCTTGCCTCCCTGGTCTAAGTGCAAAAACCATCGATCTAAGGCAAATTCAACCCAATAATGCCCGAACCACCTGCCCATGCACATCCGGCAGCGTCACATCCCGGCCCCCAAACCGGTAAGTCAGCTTCGTATGGTCCAGTCCCAGTAAATGCAGTACCGTCGCATGCAGATCATGCACCGTCATCACGTTCTCCACCGCATGGTTCCCAATCTCGTCCGTCGCCCCATAAATCAACCCCGCCTTCGTCCCGCCCCCCGCCATCCAGATCGTAAACCCAAACGGATGATGGTCCCGCCCGTCCCCGTTCCCCGTATCCGGCGTCCGGCCAAACTCCCCCGCCCAAATCACCAGCGTCTCCTGTAACAACCCCCGCGACTTCAAATCTTTGATCAGCGCCGTCACCGCCTGGTCCGTCACCATCGCGTTCGTCTCGTGCCCCTCCCGCAACTTATCGTGCTGGTCCCAGGTGCCATTATTCCCGCCATACAAATTCGGCGGCGTAATCTCCACGAACCGCACCCCCGCCTCCACCAACCGCCGCGCCCGCAAACACTGCAACCCATAAGCCTTCTTATGCGGATTCGCCGCGTCCAACCCGTACAGCTTCTTCGTCGCCTCGCTCTCTTTGTCTAAGTTCAAAACATCCGGCGCCAACGCCTGCATCCGGTAAGCCATCTCGAAGTTCGCAATCGCCGCCTCCACCGCGTCCGCCTGCCCCGTCGAAGCCAGAAACTCCCGGTCCTGCGCCCGCACCGCCGCCATCTTCGTCCCCTGCACCCCCGCCCCCGCCGGCACAATGTTATCCACCGGCACCCCCTCCGCCCGCACCCCCATCGCCTGATGCGTCGCCGGCAAAAACCCGTTCGAAAAGTTCTCTAACCCGCCCGGCGGATTGTCCCCGTGGTTCAGCAATAAGTAACCCGGCAGATTCTTGTTACTGCTCCCCAGTCCATAAGTGACCCACGAACCCAAACTCGGAAACCCGCCAAAGTTCCGCCCCGTATGCAGAAAGATATTCGCTCGCGCATGCAGCGGAAACTCGCTCTTCATCGAACGAATCACCGTCAACTCATCCGCCACCCCCGCAATATGCGGAAAAATCTCGCTCACCGGCAGCCCCGCCTGCCCATACTGCTTAAAGCTCCACGGCGACTTCAACCACTTCCGCTTCGGCCCCGCCACATAACTCTCCAGCACCGCCGGCTTCCCGTCCAGCTCCGCCAGCTTCGGCTTCGGGTCGAAGCTGTCCATATGCCCCACCCCGCCCGGCATGAAACAAAAAATCACGTTCTTCGCCCGCGGCGCAAAATGCGGCGCCCCCGCCAGCATCGACTCGCAAGCCAGATACCCAAACCCCGTCGACGCGCTCCGCAATAACTCTCGCCGGCTGATCCTCATCGCAGGTACAAAAACTCCTTCAAGTTAAACAGCGTATGCGCCACGTCCGTCCAAACCGCCTCGCTCCCCAGTAAGTCCGCCGCCCCGTGCCGTTGCCCCATCTCCCCCACTAACTCCCGCCAGGCCCCCAACTCCGCCGCCGTCGCCGGCCGCCCCAACCCCGCCAGAAACATCCGCCCCACCCGCGCCTCCACCGCGTCGTCCTTCTGCGCCGTCAAAGCCCGCGCCCACACCTGCGCCTGGTCCAGCACAAACGGATCGTTCAACATCGCCAGCGCCTGCGGCGGCACGTTCGTCACGTCCCGGTTCCCCCGCGTCTGCAGCGGACTCGGAAAATCAAATATCTCCAAAAACCGCGGCCCCTCCATCCGCGTGATCTTCACATAAATGCTCCGCCGCCCATTCCCATCCAAAGGCCCCTGAAACAGCCGCCGATGCTCCTGCGGCTCTCCCCGGTGCGGCTGCACGCTCGGCCCGTACAGCGTCCCGTCCAACCGTCCCGACACCGCCAGCAGCGTATCCCGCACCGCCTCCGCCTCCAGCCGCCGCACCGGATAGTGGTGCAGCAACGCGTTCGCCGGATCCTTCGCCCGCGCCCCCGCCTCCGCCGTACTCCCCTGCTGAAACGCCGCCGTCGTCACCAACCGCCGCACCATCGCCTTTACTGACCAGCCCCCGCTCCCAAACTCCGCCGCCAGATAATCGAGCAGCTCCGGATGCGAAGGCGCCGCCCCGTTCCGCCCGAAGTCATCGGTGCTCGCCACAATCCCCCGCCCAAACACATGGTGCCAAATCCGGTTCACCATCACCCGCGCCGTCAACGGATTCTCCGCGCTCGCCATCGCCTCCGCCAACTCCCGCCGCCCGCTCCCCTGCGGCCCCACGGCCTTCAACTGCTCCGGCATCAAACTCAAAAAATGCCGCGGCGCCACCGGCCCCGGACTCACCGCCGACCCCGCCAAAAAGATCGGATGGTCCTTCCCCGGATCGAAATCCCCCATCCCCGCCACCACCGTCGGCGCCGCCAATCCCGCCTCCGCCGCCCGGTACCGCTCCGTCAACTCCCGCAGCGCCGGCGTCAAGTCCCGCGCATTCGCCACCACCCCGTTCTCCACCAGCCACTGCAACCAAGTCACGTCCGCCGCCGTCGCCGTCCCCGCCCCCCAGGCCCGCACCGCCCGCTGCGCCCGTTCCGCGAACCGCTCCGCCGTCGGCGCCGCCCACAGCTCGCGCAAGTGCTCCAAACTCTCCTGCGGCGCCGCCTCCTCATCGTGGTAAACCACCCGCGTCACCCCGAAATACGACCGCCCGCTCCCGTCCAGCGTCTTTTTCAGCCGCCCCGGCCGGTCCGGAAACCGCGGATTATCCGTCCGCGTATTCAGCTCCAGATACACCGGAAACTTCCCCGCGTCTTTCGTTGAAACCCGCTCCCACCGCAGCCGCGGCGTCTCAATCAGGTCGTAGTCTTCCCCGATCACGCAGTGGTCCACAATCACGCGCCGCGCCGCAAACTTCCCGCCCATCACCTGCAAACTCACAAACTTCTTCCCCGCCGGCAGCAGCGGAGACCGCACCGACCCGTTCCACCGGTCGGTCACCAAATTCGTCACCAGGCCCGCCTGAAAGATCCCCTCCAAAGCCGCCTGCCCCTCCGTCGCCACGGCAAAATCGCCCGTCCGCGCCACTCCCGCCTGCAGCCCCAACCCCTCCGCGCTCCACCCCGCCGGCACCCCCTGCGTAAAGTCCGCCGCCGTCACAAACTTCTCCCGGTTAAACCGTTCCCGCGCCGCGGCCTCTTTCGCGTAGACCTCCCCCGAGTGCGCAAACACCGCCAACGGATCCGCCAGGTCCACCTTCTCTCGCTTCAGTAACTGGCTCCACCGGGACCCCTCCGCCGCACCTCCCAAAGCCGCCTGCAACTCCGCGCCCAACGTCCTGGTTCCCTCGAGCCAAGCCGAAGCCAACTCCTGCCGGATCGCCGTCTTCAACTCCGCCAATCCCGCCGGCGCCACCGCCCGCGTCTCCAACGTGCGAGCCACCGCCCGCGAGCTATTCAAGATCCCGTAAAGAGCGTAGTAATCCTCCGTCGGAATCGGGTCAATCTTATGGTCGTGGCACCGCGCGCAGGAAACCGTCGCCCCCTGAAAGGCCTTGGTCAAAGTATCAATCTGGTTATCGACGACATCCGTCCGAATCTCCCGAAACTGGTTGCAGTTGTCATGGCCCATCTCCCCCATCCGATAGAAGGCTGTAGCCAACACCGACTCATTCCGCCCCTCCATCACGCGCGGCTGCCCCAGTAAGTCCCCCGCCACATGCTCGCGAACAAACTGGTTATACGGAACATCGGCATTGAAAGCCCGAATCAAATAGTCCCGATACCGCCAAGCCCCCTGAATCTCATAGTTCCATTCGTACCCGTAAGTCTCCGCAAACCGAACCACGTCCATCCAATGCCGGGCCCACCGTTCCCCGTACCGCGGCGAAGCCAGCAAAGCGTCCACATACCGCTCATAGGCTCCCGCCCCCCGGTCACTCAAAAACCGCTCCAATAACTCCGGCGCCGGCGGCAACCCGGTCACGACATAAGCCGCCCGCCGCGCCAGCACGCGCCGCTCGGCCGGCCCTGCCATGGTCAACCCCGCCGCCCCCCGCTTAGCGTCCAGAAATCGGTCCACCGGATGCGCCGCTTTCCCTGCCGGAGGCGCCACCCTCCGCACCGGTTGATACGCCCAATGCTCCCGCAACAACTTCTCATACAGCCCCGCCGCCGCCGGCTTCCCGCCCGCCGGCCAAACCATCCCCGCCCGAACCCATTCCTCCAAAACGGCGATCTCCGCCTCCGGCAGTTTCTCGCCCATGGGCATCTTCGGTCCCAGGTGCTTCACCGCCCGGATGAGCAGGCTAGCCTCCGGCTGTCCCGGCACGGCTGCCGGGCCCTTCGTCCCGCCCCGGAGAATCGAATCCCGGCTATCGAGCCGCAGGGCCGCGAACTGTTTCTCCGCCCCATGGCACCCCTGGCACCGCGCCACCAGCACCGGCCGCACCTTCCGCTCGAAGAACTCCTCGCCCTCCGCCCCGCGCAAAAGGGACACGACCGCCAGCAACGCCAGAATCCGCATCGTGCCTCGGATTCTATCAAACGCCCACCCAATGGCACGTCCGCCCAAGTGCCCATGGCAAGTTGGCGTTAGCCAGATTCAACACCCCGCAGGCACGTACCCGAAGCCAAGGCACGCCAGAACTCAATCGATCAGCAAATCGCCAAACAGGCAGCGGCCCACCTGCTCGCCCGTGCCCCAACCCGCCTCGCTCTAACTATCGACTAGGCTACCTGCAAGTCCGGCCGCGACCACGGCCGATCCTAACCTTAGCTCCCGAATTAGGCCCAATCCTCCGGCTCAATCTGCCCAAACTCCTCGTCCACTAACTGCTGGATCCGCACCGTCTCCTCATGCAGATGCGCCAGCTCCCCCGCGCAAGCCAACCATGGCCTCTCGCCCCGCTCGAGCCCATCCTCTCCGTCCGCAATCTCTTTCTTCTTCTCCATCATCGTGCCCTACGGCTCCCCCAACCACCGCCGCCAATACGCCTCCCCGTGCACCACCCGCGCCCGCTCGAGCAACTCCCGGTAAGGCTCATCCACAATACTCACTAACCCAATGTTATAGTTCTCCCCGTCCCGCGTCCGCCCCGTCAACGGCTGGTCCACCCATTGAAACCAATGCGCCCCCACAAACGCCGGATGCGCTAACGCCGATCGCACATACTCCGCATACGCCGCCCCCCGCTCCTCCTGGCTCCCCGTCGCCACCAGCCCCGTATGCAGCATCCCCCGGTCCAACGCCCCAAAGTGGAACTCCCCAATCATCGCCGGCTTATCGAACGCGTTCAAAAACTCCCACCGCGCCGGCTCCACCCGCCGCTGGTAAATGTTGTAGGTCATCACGTCGCAGAACTCCGCGCACGCCGCCGCCACCTCACTCCCCGGCAACCCCGCAAACCGCGCGCCCAAATACAAATGGTTCGGATCCAGCGCCCGCAACCGCTCCCGCACCACCCGGAAGTAAGTCCGCGCGTGCAGCCCCGCAAACGCCGCATAATCCCCCCGCCGCGCCTCGTTCATCGTCCCCGCCGCCGTCACCGCCGCAAAGCTCGCAAACGTCGTCCCCCACGCCTCGTTCAGCTTCCCAATCTCCCCATACTTCTCCCGCAGCATCCCCACCAGCGCCAAGTACGCCGCCGACCCCTGCGCCGCCTGCCCCAGCGCCCCCGCCGCCACCGCCGTATTCGTCCCCCAACTCAGCTCGTTATCCACAAACCAGCCCAAGCAAAACGGATCCTCCCGGAACCGCTCCGCCTGCGCCCGCAAGCTATTCCCCACACTCGCCGCAAACCGCGAATCAAACGGATCATGAATCGTGTTCCCGTTCCCCGTCGGAATCCGGTTATGCGTCCCCCCAATCCCCCCCGGGATCACATACGGCACCCCCCGCCCAAACAGCCGCTCGTCCGACCAGTTCGCGATCGTATTAAACCCCCACGCCGGCAGCCGCGCCAGCGCCGTCTCCGCCCACCCCGCAAAGAAATCCGGCCCGTACCGCCGCTCCAAATTAGCCCCGTAGAAGTTCATCGCCTGCCCCTCCCGAATCGGCCCCTGCACCGCCCCCGTCACCCACGACGTATGCCGCCGCAAAGGATCCCCCTCCCCCGGCAGCCACTCGAACATCCCCTCCCGGCCCGTCGTAAACGTCGTATCCCCCGTCCGCACCCCGGTCGGCCCCAGCGAAAAGAATAGGGTTCCCTCCGGCGTCACCAGCCACCATTTGCCTTCCACCTTCTCGGCGCGAAAGAAGCCTGTCGCCGCCAGCCGCGGCCCCTCCGGCCACCCGCCGAACCGGTCCCGGTCCGCCGGCGCCCCCTGCGCCTCGCGTTCCGTCCGCTCCGCCGCCAGCCGCTCCCCCAGCTCCTCCTCCGAACCCAGCTTCCCCGGCCACGTCCCCTGGCTGAACTGCCCAAATCGGTCCGCGATCCCGTCCAGCGACATTTGCGGCCGCAACCGGATATGGTCGACCATCAGCCGGACCTCTTTCTGCGGCGAGCTCAGAAAGATTTGAAATTGCACAATGTGGCCCAGGTCCAGCCGCCACGTCGGCGGGTTTTCGGTCATCACGGTGGTCCCCGGATAGGTCGGCAGCCCGCGCATCCCCCAGCTCATCGGGCCATTTGTATCCAGCCGGAACGCGAAGGTTTGCGTCGTCCCCGGCGCCACGGTCCCCGCCGCCGTCCGGCAGTAGAGCACCCCATTGGCGCGCAGGTCGTCATCAATCCGGATCCGGAACGTCACCGGTTCCGTCCCCGGGTTGGTGATGTCCACGGCCAGTTCTCCTGCTTCCCTGAAGTCGAGCGGAGCCGCGGTCCGGAACAGCACCTGCGGCCAAGCCGCCGGCTGAAAGTCCACGCACAGGGCGTTCTCGCCCTCCGTCACACCGCTTTGGCAGATCGCCGCCCGCGCGTTCCCCGGCCGCACCGCCGCCATCTCCTCCGCCGATTCGAAGGGAAACAGGCTTTGGGCCCAACCGCCCCCCGCCAGCGCCAACGCCAACCCGAGAACTCTTGCCGTCATCGCCCTCAGTATACGGCGACGCCCCTTACAGCACCGCATCCAGCTTGCTCCGCAAGCCACCGCTACCGCCCGGGCTCAAGAAACTCACGGCCGGCCGCTTGGTCTTCCCGCTGAATCGCCGCTGCCACGTCGTCCGGCCCGAACGGCGGCGTTCCCGCCGGAACCTGGAACACCGGAAAACCATTCCACTCCTTCACGGGCATCCGCGCGGCAGCCCGTGCCCGAGCCGAATCGGGATCAACCGCTGCGATTTCCGGTGTGGTGCGCATCGCCCCAGTAGGATGCCGCAGCAAAGATTCGATGTCAACCAACCGCCGCCGCCCTCCCCTCGCAAACCCTCTTCCCAGCCCATTCCAGAAATTATCTCCCTTGTTTTCAACACGAACCAACCACCCCACCCCCCCAATCCCTTGACGCGACCCCTATAGTGAAACCAGGAAAGCCCGCTGCGCCCATCCGGCCAGCGGGCTTTTCCATTTCCAACCAAGGAGCCGCATCCATGTCCACGCAACCCCCGGAATTCAACCGCAAAGCCTTCGTCGCCGAATGCCTCGCCACCCTCAGCCAAAAGCTCGCCGCCCAGGCCCCCGAGGGCGAAGCCACCCGGCGCCAACTCGCCAACCAACAAAACGCCCGCCAATCCACCGGGCCGCGGACCGCCGCCGGCAAAGCCGCCTCCAGCAAAAACCGCCTCGCCCATGGCCTCTGTTCCTCGGCGCTGCTCGTCGGCGACGAATCGCCGGACGATCTCGCCTCTCTCCGGACCGAGTTCTACCACGCCTACCAGCCCGCGACCCCGGAAGAACGCATTCTCACCGATCAACTCGTCGAAGCCCAGTGGCGCCTCAATCGCGCCCGCACCGTCGAAGCCAAAACCCAGGACTTCCTCATCTTCCAGGCCTTCGAAAACCTGATCGACGACGGCGAGTCCATCCCGTTCTCGACCGGCCAAATGCATGCCGCCTCGCTCTTGCAGTCCGCCAACGAAGCGGCCTATCGCAACATCCAGCGTTACGTGGCCGCCATCGAACGCAGCCATCAACGGGCTCTCAAAAATCTCCACTACGCCCAGGAAAAGCGCCGGTCCTTGCCGCCGCCCCCGCCGGAAATCACGGAAACCAAGGTAAAAGCGGCCGCAGCCACCCAAGCGCTACCCGAAGTCGCCTACGTCCCGCCCACAGTGCCAGCCACGGACCGCCAGGCCCCCGATTTCGTCAACCGGCCCTGAATTGGGTTCGAATCGAAAAAACCCGCCGCCGGCGAACCCGTCTCCGCTCTTTGAAAACCCGGCCGCCCATCCGGATCGCCCGAAGTGTGTCACCTTTCCCGAAACTCTGAATCCTAACCAGTAGGTAACAGGATATGACCACCCTCTCGTCCGCCGTACTTGCCCTTGCCTTCGCCGCCGGAGCCTCCGCCCAGCACATGGGCGGCCGCATGATGGGCCGCCTCCCGGAATCCGTTCCGTCCGAGGCGAACCCCCTCACCGACGCCAAAATCAACCTCGGCCGCATGCTCTTCTATGAGCCCCGCCTCTCAAAAGGCAAGGACGTCTCCTGCAACTCCTGCCACGACCTCGCCAACTACGGTGTCGACGGCAAACGCTTCTCCACCGGCTTTGAAGGCCAACTCGGCGGCCGCAACTCCCCTTCCGTCTATCACGCCGCCGGCCATCTCGCCCAGTTCTGGGACGGCCGCGCCGCCGACGTCGAAGAACAGGCCAAGGGCCCCGTCCTCAACCCCGTCGAAATGGCCATGGCCTCCCCCGCCGCGGTCGTCGCCACCCTCAAAGCGATTCCCGGCTACCGCGCCGCCTTCGCCCAAGCCTTCCCCGGCCAACCCGACCCCGTCACCTTCGACAACATGGCCCGCGCCATCGGCGCCTTCGAACGCAAGCTCGTCACCCCCTCCCGGTGGGACCGCTTCCTCGCCGGCGACCAATCCGCCATCACCCAGGAAGAGATGTTCGGCCACCACGAGTTCATGCACGGCGGCTGCGCCACGTGTCACAACGGTCCCTACGTCGGCGGCAAGATGTTCCAAAAGCTCGGCGCCGAAAAGCCCTGGCCCGCCACGGACGACCTTGGCCGCATCGCCGTCACCAAAAACGCGGCCGACCGCATGGTCTTCAAGGTGCCCTCCCTCCGCAACGTCGAAAAGACCGGTCCCTACTTCCACAGCGGCCACATCAACCAGCTCGAAGAGGCCGTCCGCCTCATGGGCCGCCACCAGCTCGGCGCCGAACTCGAACCCCAACAGGTCTCCCGCATCGTCGCCTGGCTGAAGTCCCTCACCGGCGAAATCCCCCGCGAATACATCAAAGCCCCGCCGCTTCCCCAGTAACGCCGCGGGCGTTCACAACCTATTGCGAAAAATCGCTTCCCCGCATCCGGCTGACGGCCAACGACTTAGCCGCCAGCCCCTCCGGGTCGCGATCCGGTTGCCGCTCTCGCCCCCCGTATCCTGGGCTTGTTATGAACACTCCCGAACTGCTGGCCCGAATTGCGGCGGCTACGGGTCGGCCGCCCGCCGTTGCGGCCGACCAACTGGATCAACTGGTCACCCGTCTCGTGACCAAACTCAGAAAAGGTAAACAGATCAAGGTGCCCGGACTAGGCATCATTCGCCGGGCTCCTGAGGAGCCGCAGTGAATGGGCCCCTCGAGTCCGGTGTCGAGGACATCGTCGAAGTCCTCCGGCAATGTCTGGCCGAAGGCCTGAGCATCGATATCGAGTCCGTCGGCTCCTTGCGGGCCGATGGGTCCGGCCAAATTCGCTTTCGCGCCGCCCGCGGCAAACGGGTCTTTCTCGCCTACGCCATCGAAGATGTCGAAATCGTCGAAGCGCTCTACGACGCGCTCGAACAAGCCGGCTTCCATCCCTGGATGGACCGGCGCAAACTGCTTCCCGGCCAAAATTGGCCCCAAGCCATCGATCGCGCCATCAGCATGGCCGATTTCTTCGTCCCCTGTTTTTCGCCAAATGCCGTCGGCCGGCCGGGCCGGTTCCACGCCGAACTGCGCTATGCCCTCGAACGGGCCGCGGAATGGCCGCTCGATTATCCCTTCGTCGTTCCCGTGCGGCTCCAGGATTGCCGCTTACCCCGGCGAATTACCGCTCAATTGCAGTACATCGACTTTTTTCCGGATCCCAGTCGCGGTCTCGAAAAGCTGATCGACGCTATGAACCCATCCGTTTCTTAACCTCGGCGGCGTTTTTCGCCTCCGGTTCCAACTCCAAATACTTGGCGAAAGCTTCGCGCGCTCCCTTCTTGTCCTTCGAGCGTTCGAGGCACTCGCCAAGGCGTAACCACGCCTCCGCTAAGCCCGGATTCCAGCGCGTCGCCTCCCGAAACCGCATCGTCGCCGCCTTCCAACTGCTCTTCTTGGCGTAAAACAGGCCAATCTTCAGCTCCTTCTCCGCCTGCAGCGGATTAAAAGCGTACTCCTTCGTCCCCGTCAACGCCGTGTCTTCCTCGGGCGGCTCCTGCTCCTGCGGAGCGGACGTCGGCGCCTGCTGCGCCCAAAGTCCCGCCGCGGCGAACAAAGTCAACCAGAATACCCGTGCCACAATCAAATTATAACGCCCCGCGTTCTATGAGTCTCCGCGAGAAAGTATCGCAGTTGCCGCTCCTCCCCGGCGTCTACCTCTACAAAAACGTCTTCGGCGAAATCATCTACGTCGGTAAAGCGAAAAACCTCCGCGCCCGCGTCCGCAACTACTTCTCCGACGATCGCCTCTCGGAAGCCAAAACCGGCACCCTCATCTCCGAAGCCGCCGACCTCGACTACATCGTCGTCGAAAACGAAAAAGAGGCCCTCGCCCTCGAAAACAACTTCATCAAGCAGCACAAACCCCGCTTCAACGTCCTCCTCAAGGACGACAAAACCTACCCCTACATCAAGCTCACCAACGAACGCGTCCCCCGCGTCTTCGTCACCCGCCGCCTCCGCAAAGACGGCGCCTCCTACTTCGGCCCCTACTTCCCCGGCAACCTCGCCTATCGCCTCACCGACTTCATCCACCGCCAGTTCAAAATCCCCTCCTGCAAAATCGACTTCAACCGCAAACACTCCCACCCCTGCCTCCAGTACCATATCCGCCGCTGCCTCGGCCCCTGCGTCGAAGGCCTCGTCACCGCCCCCGAGTACGCCGAAGCCGTCCGCCAAACCCGCCTCTTCCTCGAAGGCCGCCTCAAAGACCTCGAATCCCACATCCGCCACCAGATCGCCGAAGCCGCCGAAGAGCTCAACTTCGAACGCGCCGCCCGCCTCCGCGACACCCTCGTCACCATCGAGGAGATGGCCCAAACCCAAAAAATGGCCACCGCCTCCGGCGACGACATCGACATCTTCGCCTACTACGCCGAACCGCCCCTCATCGCCGTCAACCTCTTCCACGTCCGCAACGGCCGCATCGTCGACCGCCGCGAATTCTACTGGGAAGACCGCTTCGACTTCGAAGCTCCCGAGTTCATGGCCGCCCTCATCAAGCAGGTCTACCTCGACCAGCGCTACGTCCCCGTCATCGTCCACGTACCCGACGACTTCGAAGACCGCGAAGCCCTCGCCGACCTCCTCAGCGAAAAACGCGGCCGCCGCGTCGAAATCCGCACCCCCCAGCGCGGCGAGAAAAAGGCCCTCCTCGACCTCGCCGAAACCAACGCCAAGCACTGCTTCGAAGCCCGCTTCCGCATCCTCAAACCCACCGCCAAGTCCATCGCCGACGCCCTCGAAGACTCCCTCAACCTCCCCTCACCCCCCAGCCGCATCGAGTGCTTCGACATCTCCCACATCCAGGGCACCGATAAAGTCGCCTCCATGGTCGTCTGGGAGGACGGCAAGATGAAGAAGGCCGACTACCGCAAGTTCATCATCAAAACCGTCGTCGGCAACGACGACTTCGCCTCCATGCGCGAAGTCGTCACCCGCCGCTACTCCCGCCTCAAGGAGGAAGGAGCCAAGTTCCCCAGCGTCGTCCTCATCGACGGCGGCCTCGGCCAGCTCCACGCCGCCGCCGAAGCCCTCGAAGCCCTCGGCATTACCGACCAGACCATCGCCTCCATCGCCAAACGCGAAGAGATCATCTACGTCTACGGCCAGGAGGACGAGCCCGTCCGCCTCGACCGCCACAACCCCGTCCTGCACGTCATCCAAACCATCCGCGACGAAGCCCACCGCTTCGCCGTCACCTTCCATCGCACCCGCCGCAACATCACCCGCATGCGCTCGGAGCTCCTCTCCGTCCCCGGCGTCGGCGAACGCACCGTCGAAAAGCTGCTCCAAACCATCGGCAGCCTCGAAGCCGTCAAGCTCTCCACCGAAGAGGCCCTCGCCCGCGAAGTCGGCCCCGCCGCCGCCCGCAAGATCTTCACCCACTTCCATGAACAACCCTCATCTGCACCCGCTCCTCGCTGAACGCTGGAGCCCCCTCGCCTTCTCGCCGGAGCCCATCCCTCCGGACGTCCTTGAACTCCTCATGGAGGCCGCCCGCTGGGCCCCGTCCTGCTTCAACGAACAACCCTGGCGCTACCTCTACGCGACCATCGACGACGCCGAAGCCCACGCCCAGCTCTTGAGCTGCCTCGTCCCCGCCAACCAGGAATGGGCCAAGCACGCCCCCTTCCTCGCCATCTCTGTCGCCAAGCTCACCTTCACCCGCAACGGCAAGCCCAACTCCTACGGCTGGCACGACGTCGGCCAGGCCACCATGTCCCTCGTCGCCGAAGCCACGGCCCACGGCCTCTTCGCCCACCAGATGGGCGGCATCCTCCCCGATCGCATCCGCGAACTCTACGCCCTTCCCGAGGACTACGTCCCCGTCGCCGGCCTCGCCATCGGCCGCCTTGGCGACCCCGCCCAGCTCTCCCCGGCCCTCCAGGCCCGCGAAGCCAGCCCCCGCACGCGCCGCCCCATCGCCCACACGTTTCTCAAGAACGGCTTCTAATAGCCCCGCGCCAGCCGGTCTGCCAGCAGCAGCCGCACCGTCTTCCTGCCCGATCGCATCCGCGAACTCTACGCCCTTCCCGAGGACTACGTCCCCGTCGCCGGCCTCGCCCTCGGCCGCCTTGGCGACCCCGCCCAGCTCTCTCCGGCTCTCCAGGCCCGCGAAGCCAGCCCCCGCACGCGCCGCCCCATCGCCGACACGTTTCTCAAGAACGGCTTCTAATAGCCCCGCGCCAGCCGGTCTGCCAGCAGCGGCGGCAGCCCGGCCTCCCGGATCTTCCGCTGCGCCGTCTCGAGATCATAGGAGACCCGCAGCAGCCGCACCGTCTTCATCTCCGAGTCGTAAATCGCCCCGCCCGCCCGCCAGTCCCCGTCCCGCGGCTGCCCCGCCGAACCCGGATTCACCAGATACCGGTAGTCCGGCGAAAGCTGAAACGTATACTCGCTCTCGTCCGGAAACGGCGGGCCAATCAGAATCACCTTCCGCTGCTTCAACTGAAAGCCGCCCTGCAGATGCGTGTGGCCGAAGAACGTCAACTCCTGCGTCGCGGCCTCCATCGCCACCCGCACCTCCGGCCCCTCAATCACGTACTCGTCCTCGTCCCGCGGCGACCCATGCACCACCGCGTAGTCGTCCACCAGCACCGGCCCCTTCGGCAGCGCCTTCAACCACGCGAAGTTCTCCGCCGTCATCGCGTTCGCGGTCCAGATCGCCGCCCGCTTCGCCAGCGGATTGAAGTCTTCCATCGAGTCCAGGCCCGTCGCCACCTTGTCGTGGTTGCCCCGGATCACCACCGCCGCGTTCTCCCGCACCCATTCGATCACCACGTTCGGATCCGCGCCGTAGCCCACCAGATCCCCGCAGCAGATCACGCGCTCGTACTCGCCGCTGGCCGCCTCCACCACGGCCGTCAGCCCCTCCAGGTTCGCGTGAATATCGCTGATGATTAGGTCGCGCACAGTTTGATCAAAGCCACTTCCGGCGGCGCTCCAATGCGCGCCGGCACACCCACCGTCCCAATGCCCCGCGTCACAAACAAGTGCGACTTCCCTTCTTGATAGTGCCCATAAACATAAGGCGTAAAAAAGCGCGCGAAATTGACATGCTGATGAAGATACTCAACCGTCACCTGTCCGCCGTGCGTATGGCCGGCCAGCATCAGATCCCAAGCCTGCGGCGCCGCCACCCGGAAAGCATCCGGGTTGTGCGAAAGCAGCAGGTTAAACGCCCCGCTCTGTTGCAGCCGCTTGCCGTCCGGCAGATAGTCGCCATGCATCTTTTGGTAATCCACCCCCGCCAGATTCAGCCGCGCCTGGCCAAACCGCAGTTCGCTGTTCTTCCCCCGCAAGAACCAAATGCCCCGGCGCGCCGCCTCCTCCGTGGCATACTCCTCGCACTGCGCGTAGATCTCATGATTGCCCAGGCAACCGTAAATCCCGGCGTCCGCCCGCAACTGCGCCAGCTCACTCAGGCAATCATCCAGCGAATCATGCGCCCCGGTAATCAGATCGCCCGTCACCACCGTCAAATGCGGCCGAAACTCATTGGCCATCCTCACGGCGCCGGCCAGCGCCTGCCGGTCCAGGTAGATCCCGTAATGGATGTCGCTCACCTGCGCAATGCGCAATCCGTCCAGATCCTTCGGCAGTCCCTGAATACCCACGGAAACCTCAACCGGCCGGATGTCCCGGCGGCTGATAAACACCCCGTATCCCATCACCATCGCCGGCGCCGCCACCATGGCCCCCTGCGCCGCCTGCAGCAGCTTACGCCGCGAAGGATCCACCGGCCGGCGGAAGCTCCCCGCCAGCCACCCCATGAACGCCGTCCCGCACGAACACATTCCCCAGGCAATCGCGCAGCCGCGCGCCCAGCGAACCGCCTCGGTCATCTCCACCCGCTTCCACACCCATTGGATCTCGAACGCCAGCCCCACAATGCCCACTAACGCGCTCAAGCCCAGCCCCAGCGCCCGCAACGCCGAACCCTTCCCTACCCGCAGCCACAACAACCAGTGGCAGACTACCACGATCGCCATTCCGACGAATTCCGGCAGATATTTGATCAGTACCCGCAATATTCCATCTTACTGCGCCCGGCCCACCCCGCATTGATACAATTTGGGAACCTATGAAACTTCTGATGTTTGCGCGTCCCGGTGGCCAGCCTGAGCCGGGTGTCTCCGATGGCTCCACCATCACCGCTCTCTCCGGCGCCGGCTACGCCGATCTCCATGCTCTCATCGCCGATCCCGCCGGCCCCGCTACGGCCGCCGCCTACGCCGCCACGGCCACCGACAAGGTCGCCGAATCCGCCGTTAAGATCCTCGCGCCGCTCACCCGCCCCGAAAAGATCCTCTGCGTCGGCCTCAACTACCGGGACCATGCCATCGAGTCCAACATGGCCATCCCCACCGTCCCCACCATCTTCTCGAAGTTCAATAACTGCATCATCGGCCCCGGCGACGAAATCGTCCTCCCCAAGGTCGCCCAAACCCCCGACTACGAAGCCGAGTTCGCCGTCGTCATCGGCAAAGCCGGCAAGAACATCGCCGAAGCCGACTGGGAAGACCACATCTTCGGCTACATGAACCTCCACGACGTCTCCGCCCGCGATCTCCAACTCGCCACCTCCCAGTGGCTCATGGGCAAGAGCATCGATACCTTCTGCCCCATCGGACCCTACATCGTCACCAAGGACGAAATCGCCGACCCCCACGCCCTGCCCATCAAGGCCACCATCAGCGGCGAAGTCCTCCAGGATTCAAACACCGCCGAACTCATCTTCAAGCTGCCCAAGCTCCTCAGCTACATCTCCCAGGTCATGACCCTGAAACCCGGCGACATCATCACCACCGGCACCCCGGCCGGCGTCGGCTTCGCCCGCAAGCCCCAGCGTCTGCTCAAAGCCGGCGACGATTGCATCATCGAAGTGCAAGGTCTCGGCCAGTTGCGCAATCCTGTAGTGAGTGAAGCGTAGCCTAGGCATTCTCCTGCTCTGCGCCGGCCTCCTTCCGGCGCAGAGCGTCCTGATTCAGAACGCAACCGTCATCGACGGCACCGGCGCGCCCCCGCGTCAGGTCGATGTCCTGGTCTCGAACGGCCGCATCGTCGCCGTCGGCCCGAATCTCCCCGCCCCGAACTCGACGCGCCTCGACGCCCGCGGCAAAACTCTCCTCCCCGGCCTCTTCGATCTCCATACCCACGTCCAAGCGGCCACCGTCAGCGGCTCCGGCCAGGATTGGGGCAAGAATCTCAAAGCCTACCTCCTCAGCGGCGTCACCACCGTCGCCGACTTCGGCACCTACGGCGAAACCTTCTCGACCGTCCGCAAACTCACCGCCTCCGGCGCCTGGCCCGCCCCCCGACTCCATCTCGCCAGCCGCATCACCACCCCCGGCGGCCACGGCCTCGAAATCGGCCGCGGCGAAATCTTCACCCAGGAAGTCCTCACCGCCCGCGAAGGCCGCGCCGCCGTGCGCCGCGCCCTCCCCAATCGCCCCGACGTCATCAAGGTCTTCTCCGATGGCTGGCGCTACGGCACCTCCGCCGACCTCACCAGCATGGAAGAAGGCACCCTCCGCGCCATCGTCGAAGAGGCCCACAAAGCCAGTCTCCCCGTCCTCACCCACACCGTCACCGTCGACAAAGGCAAACTCGCCGCCGCCGCTGGCGTCGACGCCATCATGCACGGCATGCAGGACAAGCCCTTCGACGCCGAACTCATCGCCAAAATGAAGGCCGGCAACACCGCCTACGGCCCCACCTCGGCCGTCTACGAACCCCGCACCCCCGTCCTCGACGCCCTCCTCGAAAAGGTTCTCGATACCGTCTCCCTCCAAGCCTTCAAGGGCCGCCCCGCCTTCGCCCAGCCCTCCGCTCTCCGCATCCGCAAGTACGAGATTCTCAAGGCCAACACCAAAGCCCTCTACGACGCCGGCATCCCCATCGTCAGCGGCACCGACGCCGGCATCTCCGGCACCCACCACGGCTGGGCCACCCTCCGCGAAATCACGCTCCTCGCAAGCTCCGGCCTCCCCCCCGTCGAAGCCATCAAAGCCGCCACTCTCAATTCCGCCCGCGTCCTCCGCGTCGACAAGGAACGCGGCTCCATCGAACCCGGCAAAGCCGCCGACCTCCTCCTCATCGATGGCGCCCCCCACACCGACATCAACGACATCCAGAAAGTCCACCGCGTCTGGCTCAATGGCGTCGAGCAGGATCTCCCCAAGCTCGCCGCCGCCCTCGCCGCCCCCGGCCCCACGCCCCTTCCCGCCATCCCGGCCCCGGCCCTCCTCGACGATTTCAACCGCGTCGACGGCCGCAGCCGCCTCGACACCCGCTGGATCAACACCTACGAAGGCGGCCCCGATCTCTCCCGCGCCCTCTTCCAGCGCATCGGCCGCGCCGCCGGCAACTTCGCCCTTGCCATCCAGGCCCAGATGTCCGAGTCTTCGAAACCCCGCGTTCACATGACCCTGCCGCTCCGGCCCGGTGGCATCGAGCCCATGGACCTCACCGCCTCGAAGGCCATCGAGTTCGAAGCCCGCGGCGACAGCCTCGCCTATAACGTAATCGTCTCCCGCCGTGGCAAACCCGATCCAGTTACAGCTCCGTTTACTCCCGGACCCGGCTGGAAGAAATTCCGAATTCCTCTCTCCGCGCTGGATTGCCCCTGTGCGGAAGCCACCGCCATTACCTTTGTAATCAGCCGCCCCGCCGGAGTTCGCACCTGGCTCGAACTCGACAATATTAAGTTAGTTCGATAACTGCGTCTCGCGCATCTAAGCGAAGAGACGCATGCGCCTATTTTTTCTTCTGTTGTGCTCCCTGCCCCTCGTCGCTCAGGACACCACCGGTGTCGGCGGCCTGATTGGCACCGTAACGGACGCCAAGGGGCAGCCCGCCCCCCAGACCAAAGTCTGCATCGTGGACTCCTCCCGATGCACCACCTCCGATGAGCGCGGACTCTTCCGCTTCCCCGACCTCCGTCCCGGCGACTATCAGCTCGACATCACCGCCCCCGGCCAGCCGCCCATCCGCAGCTCCGTCGTCTCCGTCCGCGCCGGTCTTGAAGGCAAGGTCGAAGTCACTCTCGCCGCCGCCGGCGCCGTGCAGCAGACGATGACCGTCACCGAATCCGTCTTCGTCGCCCCCGAAGAGATCAAAAGCTCGAGCTACGTCATCCAGGCCGAAGAGCTCTTCAAGGTCGCCGGCGCCCGCCAGGACGTCTCCCGCTATGTCCAACTCCTCCCCGGCGTCGCCCTGGGCGCCAACGACTTCCGCAACGACATCATCGTCCGCGGCGGCAGCCCCCTTGAAAACCTCTTCATCGTCGACAACATCGAAATCCCCAACATCAACGCCTTCGCCAACTTCGCCTCCGCCGGCGGCACCACCAGCATCCTCGACGCCCAGTTGATCCGCGACGTCACCTTCCTCACCGGCGGCCAGCCCGCTCCGTTCATCAACCGCACCTCCAGCGTCCTCCAGGTCGCCCAGACCGAAGGCGCCCGCGACAAGTTCCGCGGCCGCGTCACGGTCGGCGACCCGGGCATCGGTGGCATCGTCGAAGGCCCCATCAACAAGGGCAAGGGCTCCTGGATCGTCTCCGCCCGCCGCAGCTATCTCGACCTGTTCACCAAGGACATCGGCATCGGCGGCGTCCCCATTCTCTACACCTATAACGCCAAGGTCCTCTACGACCTCACCCCGCGCGACCGCATCTGGGGCGTCTCCATCTCCGGCTCCGACGATATCCGGCTCGGCGCCCGCGAATTGACCGAGCGCCCCGATAACTTCGACGAAGAGGAGGTCAACAACCTCGACATCCGCTACGGCGGCTGGCGCAGCGCCAACGGCTTCAACTGGCAGCGCCTCTACGGCTCCCGCGGCGTCGGCCTGCTCGGCTTCTCCCACTCGGAGGCCCGCGTCGACCAGTCCGTCCGCGACCTCATCCGCAACGGTATCCCCCCGCCCACCGCCAACATCGCCGACCTCATCGCCGGCAGCCCGCTCATCTATGGCGAGAAGTCGAGCGAAGGCGAAACCACGCTGAAGTACGACTACACCGGCTACGTCCCCATGCTCGATAAGCTGCAACTCGGCGGCAGCTTCAAGCTCTTCCGCGTGAACTACAACTCGCGTGCCCCCTTCGGCTCCGACAGCCCGTACAGCACCGTCCGCGACATCAACCCCTTCGACATCCGCCAGAGCTTCAACGCCCGCCAATCCAGCGCCTACCTCCAAAGCAGCCGCAATCTCAACAGCCGCTGGAATCTCACCTGGGGCGGCCGCGTGGACAACTACCAGTTCATCGGCCAAACCCGCTTCAGCCCCCGCGCCGGACTCAGCTACCGCATTACCGACAAGCTCTCCTGGCGCGCCAGCTTCGGCACCTACTACCAGCAGCCCCAGTTCCTCTTCCTGGCGGCCTTCCCGCAGAACCGCGACCTGACGCCCTTCCGCTCCCAGCACTACGTCACCGGCTTCACCTACATCCCGAACGCGTCTCTGCGCTTCACGGTCGAGGCGTATCAGAAGGACTACAAGGACTACCCGGTTTCGACCCAGTTCCCGGCCCTGTCCCTGGCCAGCGTCGGCGATACCTTCCAAATCCGCGATACGCTCTTCCCGCTCACCGCCGCCGGCCGCGGCCGCTCCCGCGGCATCGAGTTCTTCGCCGAAAAGAAGTGGGGCGCCCGCTGGTTCGGCAACGCCAACGTCTCCATCAGCCGGGCGACGCAAGCCGGCCTCGATGGCATCCAGCGCCCGTCCACCTACGACTTCCCGGTGATCTTCAACTCGGTCGGCGGCTACCGCCTCAACAAGAAGTGGGAGTTCTCCGCCCGCACCACCGTCACCTCGGGCCGCCCCTTTACGCCCTTTGACACAGTGCTTTCGACGCAGCAGCGCCGCGGCATCTTTGACCTTACCCGTGTCAACGACCTCCGCGTCCCGGCCTACGTCCGCATCGACGTCCGCGTCGATCGCACCTTCACCTTCCGCGATAAGCCGCTGCTTGTCTTCCTCGGCGCGCAGAACGTCATCAACCGCGAGAACATCTCCGGCTTCCAATGGGCCCGGCGCGCCAACCGTCCGGTGGCCAATGAGCAGTTAGGGCTCTTCCCGATCATTGGCCTGAACTGGATCTTCTAACCGCCTACGCCCGCGGCGCCCGCAGCCACTTGTTACAGAACGCCATCGCCTGCGCCCAAGCATCACACGCAGCGGTGGCGTTGTAGTTTGCCCCCGTATCATTCACGAAAGCGTGGCCCACGCCCTCGTACACGCTAAAGCCAAACCGCTTCTGCCGCGCCAGCAGTTCCGTCAACACCGGCGCCATCCGCGCCGTCAGCGCCCGGTCCCGGTCGGCATAGATCGCCAGCACCGGCGCCTGAATCTGCTGGATCAGCTCCACCGCCGGAGGCGCCCCGTAGAACGGCACCGCTACGGCCAGCTCCGGGAGATACACGGCCAGGTCCCAAACGTTCTGTCCCCCGGCGCAGAACCCGGTCGCCCCAATCCGGTCGAACTCGCACAGCGGCGAGAACTTCAGGTAATCGAGCGCGGCGATCAGGTCGCTCCGCCGCTGGTCCGGCGTCGTCCGGCCGTACGCCGCCGTCTGCTGCGTCGGCTCCGGAAACGCCTGCACGCCGCCCTGCCGGCTCAGCAGGTCCGGCGCAATGGCCACGAATCCCGCCCGCGCCGCCCGCCGGCAAACGTCCTTGATGTGCTCCACCAATCCCCGGTTCTCGTGGATGACGATCAGCCCCGGCTGCGGACCCTCCATGTTCCGCGGATGCGCGAAATGCGCAAAGATCCGGGACTCCGGTCCCGCGAACTCAATGTCCCGCGCCACGATATCCGGCGCGTCAATCGGCACCCGGACTCCCGCCGGACAAGCCGAAGGCGCCTGCGCCTGCAGTTCGGAGAAGCCGCCGAGCGCCGCCAGGGCCGCCGCCGGACTTCCCAACATCTTCGTTACTCGCGCCACCAACTCCCGGCGGTTAAACGCGCCGTCGACGTAAAGGTGGACTAGCTCATGAATCGGGTCATTGTTATCGTGCATGTTGCCATCCTGAGGCAACGGATGCGCGAAAGCTACCGCCGGGATATGATTTTTACAACTTGTCATGCGACTCCCGCTGCTGCTCCTGACTGCCGTCGCCGTTCTCCCGGCCGCCGAGGATCTCGAGTTCTTCGAAACGAAGATCCGCCCCGTGCTCGCCGCCCGCTGTTACGGCTGCCATAGCGCCAAGCTCCAGCAAGCCGAAGGCGGCCTCTATCTCGACTCCCTTGAAGCCACCCGCAAGGGCGGCCGCAGCGGCGTCCCCGCCGTCGTCCCCGGTAAGCCGCAGGACAGTCTCCTCATCAAGGTTATCCAGGGCACCCACAAAGACCTCAAAATGCCGCCCGGCAAGCCGCTGCCCAAGGAGCAGGTGGCCGACTTCGTCGCCTGGGTCGAAATGGGCGCGCCGGACCCGCGCACCGGCGGCGCCGTCGCCGCCGCCAAGCCCGCCTACGATTGGGAGAAGGAGAAGCAGCACTGGGCCTACCAACCCCTCCGCGCCGTACCCGCCCCCGCCGTCGCCGACCCCGCATGGAATCGCAACCCCATCGACCGCTTCCTCAAAGCCAAGCTCGACGAGAAGCAGATCCGGCCCCTGCCCCGCGCGAACAAGCTCACGCTGCTCCGCCGCGCCACGTACGATTTGACCGGCCTGCCCCCCACCCCGGAACAGACCGCCGCCTTCCTCAAAGACACCTCGCCCCAGGCGTTTGAGAAGCTCATCGATCGCCTCCTCGCCTCGCCCGCCTACGGCGAACACTGGGGCCGCCACTGGCTCGACGTCGTCCGCTACGCCGACACCGCCGGCGACGCCTCCGACTATCCCGTCCCCGAAATGTTCCGCTTCCGGAACTACGTCATCCGCTCCCTCCAGCAGGACAAGCCCTTCAACGAATTCCTCCGCGAGCAACTCGCCGGCGACATCCTCCCCCATCAGAACGAAGAGGACCGCCGCGACAAGCTGATCGCCACCGGCTACCTCGCCAACGCCCGTCGCTTCGGCCAAACCGAAGGCGAGTTCTACCTCACCATCGACGACACCATCGACAATCTCAGCAAAGCCACCCTCGGCCTCACCGTCGGCTGCGCCCGCTGCCACGATCACAAGTTCGATCCCATCCCCACCGCCGACTATTACGCCCTGTTCGGCATCTTCAAGAGCAGCAAATACGCCTGGGCCGGCCTCGAACACCATCAGTACCTCGACGGTTTCGCCGCCCTCGATAAAAAAGACGAAGAGCGCCTCCGCAAGCAACAGGAGCGCATGGTGAAGGCCTATCGCATCGTCAAGAAAGGCGACGGCAAAGATCCGAAAGCCCCCACCGACCAGCGCCTCGCCTTCCTCGAGGCCCAGGCCGACCTCCTGCAGATCCGCAGCTCCTGGCCCGATCTCCCCATGGTCTACGCCGTCTCCGAAGCCACCCCTGTGAACTCCAAAATCATGGTGAAGGGCGACCCGGGCACCCTCGGCCCGGAATCGCCGCGCGGCTTCCTCACCGTCCTCGGCGGCCAGAAAGTCCCCGCCGGTCACAAAGGCAGCGGCCGCGATCTCCTCGCCGGCTGGATCACCGATCCCGCCAACCCGCTCACCGCCCGCGTCCTCGTCAACCGCGTCTGGACCTGGCACTTCGGCCGCGGCATCGTCAATACCCCCAACGATTTCGGCACGCGCGGCGAAAAGCCCACGCACCCCGAACTCCTTGACCATCTCGCCGCCGACTTCCTCGCCAACGGCTGGAGCCTCAAGAAGCTCCACAAGCAAATCCTCCTCACCCGCGCCTGGCAGGGCGCCTCCGGCCACTCGGAAGCCAACGCCGTCAAGGACTCGAAGAACGAAACCTACTGGCGCTACGACCGCCGCCGCCTCACCGCCGAAGAGGTCCGCGACTCCATGCTCCTTGCGAGCGGCAACCTTGATCCTGTCCCCGGCGGCCCCCATCCCTTCGCCCCGCGCGCCAGCTATGTCCAGACGCAGCATAAGCCATTCGTCGCCGACCCCGCCGCCTTCGACCACAACAAACGCAGCGTCTATCTCTTCCAGCAGCGCTTCAAACCCCACGCCTATCTCGACCTCTTCGACGGCGCCGATTCGAACGCCGCCACCGCCGTTCGTGTCTCGAACAACACGGCCACCCAGGCGCTCTATCTCATGAACAACGAGTTCGTCCAAAAGCAGGCCGACGCGCTCGCCGTCCGCGTCGGCATGGCCGAACCCACCACCGCCGGACGCGTCCGCCTGGCTTACCAACTGCTCTTCCATCGCGCCCCCACGCCCGCCGAGCAGCAGATGGCCGCGCAGTTCCTCGCGCAAACCACCGGCCAGGTGGAGGCCCGCGCAGCCTGGACCAGCTACCTCCGCGTCCTGCTCTCAAGCAACGAGTTCTTCTTCGTCGACTAAGGTGACTCCCATGAATCTGCCCCGCCGCCAACTCCTCCGTTCTCTGTTCGGCGCCTCCGCGCTGATGCCCGCCGTCGTGCAGAATCTGCTGGCCGAAGATCCGCTCGCCCCCAGGCAGCCCCACTTCCCCGGCAAGGCCAAACGCGTCATCTTCCTCTACATGACCGGCGGCGTCTCCCACGTCGACACCTTCGATCCGAAACCCGCCCTCGTCAAAGCCGCCGCCGAAAAGAAGACCTACGGCAAGAAGGGAAGCATCATGCTGCCCTCCACCTGGGGCTCTAAACGGTACGGCCAGTGCGGCACCGAAGTCAGCGACCTCTTCCCCGAAATGGCCGGCATCGTCGATGACCTCTGCGTCATCCGCTCCCTGCAGAACGATCACAACGACCACTTCCAGGCCACCATGGGCATGCACACCGGCTCCGTCACGGTGAAGCGCCCGTCGATCGGCTCCTGGGTCAGCTACGGCCTCGGCACGGAGAACAAGAACCTCCCCAGCTTCATCGCTCTCGCCCCCGTGCTGCCCTACGCCGGCGCCCAGGTCTGGTCTTCGGATTTCCTCCCCGGCGCCCACTCCGGCACCCGCATCGTCGGTGGTCCGCAGCCGGTGGCCGACCTCGCCCGCCGCGCCCCCAGCGAGAAGATCCAGTCGCTCGAACTCGACCTGCTCGCCCGCCTCAACAAACAGCATCAAGCCGCCCGGCCCGGCGACCCCGCGCTGGCCGCGCGCCTGAAGAGCTTTGAAACCGCCTTTGGCATGCAAAGCGAAATGCCCGAGGTCTTCGACTTCTCGAAGGAAACGGACGCGACCATGCAGCTCTACGGTCTCGAACGCGGCCAGACCAAGGGCTTCGGCTGGCAATGTCTCGTGGCCCGGCGCCTCGCCGAACGCGGCGTCCGCTTCATCGAACTCATCGATACCGGTTCTTCGAACAACTGGGACGTCCACGGCGAAATCAATAACATGATTCCGCTCGCGAAGAACGTCGATAAGCCCATCGCCGGCTTGATCAAGGATCTGAAGTCCCGCGGCATGTTGGACGATACGCTCGTCGTCTGGACCACCGAGTTCGGCCGCACTCCGTGGGGCGGTCCGCCGCACGGCCGCGAGCACTACAACAAGGTCTTCTCCTCCTGGCTCGCCGGCGCTGGCGTGAAGCCGGGGATGGTGTATGGCAAGTCGGACGAACTCGGCATCGAAGTCACGGAGAACCCGGTGCACGTCCACGATTTCCACGCGACCATCCTGCACTGCCTGGGCTTCGACCACACCCGGCTCACCTACCGGCACGCCGGACGCGATTTCCGGTTGACCGATGTGCACGGGAATGTCGTCAAAGCAATTCTTGCCTAACGATTGAAAATTTAGCCGGTGGATTTCGCTCTTCCTTTAGCGCAACCTGCGCCAGGAAGTTTCTCCTATGCGATTCGCGATCTGCCTGCTGGCCGCTCTCCCTCTGTCCGCTGCCTGGAACTATAGCGTGATCTCCGGGGCCACCAACGGCGCCATTGCCTCCCGGACGCTGGGCGGCGTCGAATCGACCTATGTCGCCTATCGCGACGCCTCCGGATCGCTCGGCCTCGCCCGGCTGATCGGGAACACGATTTGGCCGCAGACCATTTGGGTGGGAGCCAACCCCTCCCGCACCTTCATCAACGTCAGTTCGACCGGCACGATTCTCGTGACCTTCTGGAGCGGTGGGCAGTTCCGTTTCGCCGTTAGCACTGGGCCTGGAATTGGGAACTGCGGGCCAGGCAACGATTGGCAATGTGGCGACGTGCTGCTGCCGGGAAGTGTAACGGGAACCGAAGTAGAACGCGTCGTGGGCGATGTCGATAGCATCAGCCGGGCCCATTTTCTCTATGCTCTCCGCCCCACCAACGTCACGCGGGTGCAGCCGGGTCTCTACTATGTGTCCCGTTCCGTCTACGGCTACTGGTCACAGCCAGTGCGGGCCTACGGCTCCAACACCTGGAGCCCCACCGGATTCACCGTCAGCTCCAGCGCGACGACCTTCGGCACGTTCACCGCGCATCAGAGCAGCGGTGGCGCGGTCACCGGCACAGTTCTAGGCGGCGGCGTAACGAACGTCCTCAACCTCCCGAACAGCAACAGCGCCACCTATGCAGCGATGGATCCCCACGAAGTCAACCCATCTTCCTACTGTACCGCCGGCCCGTCGGTGCAGCTCCTGCGCCGCATGCAAAACGGCGCCTGGGGCGCGGTCTACCCCATCTCCGCCGCACCGGCCGCAACCTGCGCCGTTGTGGTCCGGCCAAGTAGCGGCACCCCAATCGTGGCGTATCCCAATCCGCAAGGCAGCATTGAAATCGCCTGGAAGCTTTCCTGGAGCGGAGCATTGACCTCCGAGACCGTGGACGCTTCCGCCGTATTCTCCACCCCGCAAGTGGTGCACAACGATGCGTCGAAACTGTACGTCCTCTACGACGGTAACGGCTTCCTGAAGCTCGCCCGCGAACAGTGAAGTTACATTTGTGCGACTAACTGAGAATCCTGCCGCGGCCCACGCACCAACTGGATATGTTCCGGTTGTTGCTGTTGCTGTCCGCCTTCGCGGGAGCGCTCCTATCTTCTGACTCGTACGGGAAGATCCCCCTCTCCTTCGCTCCCTCCGTGGCCCCCGGGCGCCATCTCCGCCCGGGGCCACGGTTACTCGTTCGCACTCACCGCCCATATCGCCGAACTGCGCTCCCCCGCCGGTGGGTCGGGGACGGGGCCTGGTACAGTGAGCTACACCGTCGATCCGAACCCCAGCGCCACCCCGCGCAGTGCGATCATCAACGGTCTGATGGCGCCCGGTCTCATTGCCCAGGATGGCAACGCGTGTACCTATTCGGAGTCGCCGCCCCGCCCGCAGCGACCAGCCTTGGCTCGAAATCGCCGGCGTCTTTGAGCGGGGCAGCGGATACCTGGAGTTCACCCTGGCGAACAACCCCCTGCTCGCCGATCGAACGGCCCGGGTCCAGATCGGCGGCCAGACAATTCTCCTCGTGCAAAGCGGCCAATACTCGCCCGTTCTCTCCATCGCCGATCCCACTCCGGCCAGCGGCTCCGGCGTCAGCCGGATCTTCACCGTTGACGTGAACGACGAGGAAGGCGACCTCGACGTCGTGAACATCCTGATCAACTCCAGCCTCGATGCACGAGGCGCCGGTAACCTCGCCAACTCCCAATGCTCCGTCGACACCCGCTACTCGAGTCTCAACGGCCATAGCACGGGAGCCGTGCTCGGCCTGCTGCTGAACTTCTCGCCCTCCATCTCCAGCGCGCCGCAGGTGGTCTCCCTGTCGCCCGGCCGGACGAACAACCCGCAAACCACCCTTGAACTCGTCGTCTCCGATCCCGATGGCGTGGCGGACCTGAACGTCTTGAACCTGCTCGTTAACAGTGGCCTCGACGCCCGCGACGCCTGCTACCTGGCTTACGTCTATCCCACCAATTCGCTCTACCTGGTGCCCGACTCGGGCGAAGGCCTCTTCCCCGCCGGGATCGTCGAAAACCGCCAGTGCCGCATCCTGCCGCCCGGCGCGACGGCCACCACGGAAAACGGCCGGCTGAAGCTGCGCGTACCCCTGGAGTTCAAGTCCAGCCTGGTGCCCAACCGCATTGTGTATGGCGCCGTCCGGGATGCCAGAGGCAATAACTCCGGCTGGCAGGCCGTCGGCACCATCACCGAGCCTTAGCCGGCGGCGCCGTTTGGCGCAACTCCGCGGCCCAGGCGGCCACCTGCGCCGGCCAGCGGCCGCCCCCCGCGTCGGCCGGGTCCAGCGCCACGGCCTCGGCGGCTCGCGCTTCGGCGCGGGGAATCAGCGCCAGCGCCTCGGCGCGCCGGCCGGTGCGCGCGAGCTGCCGCCCCAACGCCACATAGGCGCGCAGCGCCCACGTGCGTGCGCCGAGATTCTTGGCATCCATCGCGGCCAAGCTCTCTCCCACCTGCAAGCCGCGCCGCAGATAGCGCTCCGCGCCGGCGTTGTCCCCCAGTTCGCCCAGCCGCGCCGCCAGCCGGAGACAGAGGTCGATCTGTTGCCGGCCCACCCCGCTGTTCGCCGGGTCCTCCCGCACAATCTCTTCCATGGCTGCCAACGATTCTTGCAGCAAATCCACCGCCCTTCGATCCGTTGGCGCCATCGCGCTGGCGTAACGCATCCGCGCCATCGCCCAATCCGTCCGCGTACTCCGCTTACCCGGTTCGCGCTGCCGCAGCCACTCGACCGGTTCGAGCATTTTGCCGTAGTAGGCGATGGCCTTGTCCCGGTCGCCCAGGCTATGCGGAAAGCCCCAGTGCAGATCGCCCAGCGCGGCATTCGCCAGCATCAGCGAACGGCGCGCCGGGGCGCTGTTGGGCTGCGCGGCCACTAACCGCTCCCGCAGCGCCAACGCCTGTTCGGCGTAGGGCCGGGCTGCTTGCGTCTCCCGCGCGTTGAAGTGCGCCGCTACGGCAGCGGCGTAGGCGTTGGCCGCCTCCTCCTGTAGCGCCGCATCGTCCGGGTTCTGCCGCAGCAGCGGCTCCAGCAGGGCGATGGGCTTCCGCACCAGACTCAGGTCCACCTGGGTGCGCCCGGCGATGTCGCGGTTGAACTGGACATAGGCTCGCGCCAGCCGGAGGGTCAGTAGGCGGTCCGCCGGGTTGGCGGCCACCGCTTTCTCCATTACGGCAATGCCGCTCTGCGTCCGTTCCACCGCTAAAGCCGAACGGCCTGACCGGACGTCAATCTCCGCTAGCGCGGCGTAGACCGCCGCGAGCTCCCCCGCAATGGCGGCGTCCGCCGGCCGCCGGGCGTTCAGCGGCGCCAGGATTGCGAGCGCCTTCTGATAGCTATCCTGGCCCGCGGCCCGCTGCTCCAGGCTCGACCCCAGAACGTTGGCTTGAATCGTCCCGGTGCGCGCGTACCCGGCGGCGATCTCCAGTTGCAGCGACTCGTCGCCCCCGGCTTCCGCCGATAGGCCGTTCAGATAGGTGAGCGCGGTTTGCACCACTACCTGCTGGGCGTCCACCGATGCCGGCAGCGCCTGAATCGCCCCCTGTACGTCATAGAGCAGCGCCCGGGCAATGCCGCGCACCTGGGTGAAGCGGCGCTCGGCCAGCCGGGCCTGATACGTGGTGGCGGCCACGCCGGCCAACAGCGCCAGCACGGCCAACGCGACGGCGGAAGAGGCCAGCTGGTTGCGGTGCAGGAAGCGGCCTATCCGGTACGCCGGGCTATCGGCGCGCGCGCGGATCGGCCGCGATTCCAGGTGCGCCCGCAGATCGTCGGCCAGCGCGGCCACCGATTGGTACCGGCGCTCCGGATCCTTCTGCGTGGCGGTCGCGATGATCACGTCGAGGTCGCCGCGCAGCCGCTCCGCGCCGGGCAGGCTGCTGGCCAGGGGTAGTTCCACTTCACAGATCGCGCGCTGCAGCGCCGCCAGCGACGTCGCCTCCACGGGCTGCGCCCGGCGCCGCGTCAGCATCTCAAACAGCAGAAGCCCAAGCTGATAGATGTCCGTCCGCGTGGTCACCGCGCGGCCGAGAATCTGTTCGGGCGCCGTGTAACTCGGCGTGCCCGGGCCGATGGCGGTCTGCGTCTGCGCCTCCTCGAGATCGAGCAATTTCGCAATGCCAAAGTCGATGAGTTTGGGGTTGCCGCGGTCGTCCACCAGCACGTTCCCCGGCTTCAGGTCGCGGTGAACAATCAGGTTCTGATGGGCGTACTCCACCGCCGCGCAGATCTTCAAGAACAGTTCGCAAGCGGCGCGCAGGCTGGGGTTCGCACGGGCCAGGTAGCGGTCGAGCGGTTCGCCCTCACAATACTCGGTGACGAAGTAGGGCAGCCCTTCACTCGTCGATCCGCCATCGATCAGCCGGGCGATGTGCGGATGTTCGAGGCCGGCCAGAATGCGCCGCTCCTGCCGGAACCGCTCGAGCAGCGGCTGCGAGAACGGCGCGAGGGTCGAGATCTTCAAGGCCACCCGCTGCGCGAAGTCGCCCTCCCGGGCGGCCTCAAAAACGATGCTCATCCCGCCGCGCCCAATCTCGCGGATGAGCCGGTAGGAGCCGATCACCCTGCCGGCCCACTCGGGCGGCGCGCCTTCGTCGCCGGCGGCGGTTCGGGCCAGGCCCGTAATGGCGCTGGCCAGTTGGTCCTGGGACCGGGCGTCGTTGCGCAGCAGCTCCTCTAGTTCCGTGCGCAAGGCCGGATCATTCACGCCGTCCAGAAGCGCTGCCCGGGCGGGCCCGTCGAGACCCACCGCCTCCGTGAAGAGCTGTTCGAGTTGGGCAAACCGTTCCGGCGTCATGACTCTTCCGGGAGCGGCACGGAGACAGCGGAGTTCAACCACGCCTTGGCCATGCGCAGCTCGCGGTTCACCGTGGCGGTGGAGATGCCCAGCGATTCGCCAATCTCCGATTGCGTCAAGCCGCCGAAGAAGTGCAGCTCAATGATGCTGGCCATGCGCCGATGGAACTCCTCCAGTTTGCCGAGGGCTTGATGGATGATCAGGAAGCGGCTGGCGCGTTCGACCGCCGTTTCGTCGGCGGCGTCGAGCTCGTCCGACACCGGCACGTGCGCCATCCCGCCCCCGCGTTTCGCCGCGTGCACCCGGCGGGCATGGTCCACCAGGATCTGCCGCATCAGCTTGGCGACCAAGGCATGGAGTTCGTTCCGGCTGGCGAAACCCTGCGGGCGCAGGCGGGCGAGCGCCAAATAGGCTTCGTGCACCAGCGCCGTGGGCTGCAGCACGTGGCCGGAATCCTCCCGGTAAAAATGCGCCTGCGCCATGCGCCGCCACTGCGGATACAGGGCATCCGCGAGCAGAGGCAAGACCGAGGCATCACCGCTGGCCCAGCGGTTCAGCATCCCTGTCACTTCGCCTTGGGGCTCCCCGGTCGGATCCATAATGTCATCTCAGAATACCGAAATCGGATATGCTTAGGTCCGCTATGCATCGCCTCTTGCTGAGTCTTGCTCTCGCCTCGCTCTCCGCCTTCGCCGCTGACATCGCCGGTAACTGGAAAGCCACCGCCGAAGGCCCCAACGGCGCCATGTCCCGCACCTTCTCTTTCAAAGTGGAGGGCGCCAAGCTCACCGGCGAAACCGTCAGCTCCCTGGTGGGCAAATCGGCAATCGAGAACGGGAAAGTTGACGGGGACTCCATCTCCTTCGTCATCAACGTGAAGTTTCAAGGCAACGAGATGCAGGTGAACTACAAGGGCAAGCTGGCCGGCGACACCCTGAACCTCACCGCCGAAACCCCGCAAGGCGAAATCGCCTGGGTCGCCAAACGCGGGTCCTGACCGGCCTTAGAAATAGAACCGCAGCCGCGCGCCCACGGTCCGCGGCTGCACCACGCGCGTACCCACAAAGGCCGATTGGAAGTTGAACAACGCGGTCTGGTTGCCGAGGTTCAGCACCTGCACGTTGAAGTCCCACTGCCGGCGGTCGTTGCGGATGCGTTCATAGCCGGCCACGACATCGACGATGGTCCGGGGCTTGGTCCGCGGCGGGTCGCTGAGCAGGTTCACGTAGGGCAGCAGGTCGGCGTAGTCCGGGTCCTCCCGCACCACATCCGGGTCTGCGCCGCCGGTCACCAGGCCGCTATCGTGGCGCAGCGAGACGGTCGAATAGAAACCCCGGCGGTGGGTGTAGTTCACCACGCTTTGCAGGCTCAGCCTCTGGTCGTGGTCGATGACGAAGGGCCCTTCGTTCAGCAGGGTGACGTTGCCGTTGCCGATGTAGAGGCCGCCGACAAAGGGCGGCGTCGAAATCGCCCGGGCGTGCGTCGCGGCCAGGCTGCCGGAGAGCCCCTTCCACGGCGTCATCACGAGGCGGCTCTCCACCGAGTTCACCCGGATGGCCAGCAACTGCAGCGGGAAGACGATGGGCGTATTGAAGAAGTTGTTCACGTCCTGCTGGTTCCGCGCGTTCTTGTGATAGAACGACGAGTTCACGCTGAACCGCCGGCCGAGCGACTGCTGAAAGCCCACCTCCATCAGGTTCTGCCGCTCCGGGCTGATGCGCTGTACGCCGGTGGCTTCGCGGATGGCCGGATCGACGAGCACCTGCGCCTTCTCCGAGCTCGACACGAGCAGGTTCTCGTTCTGCGGCGTCTGCATCAGCCGGTTATACGAGGCCCGGAAGACCGTTCCCGTGCGCTTCAGGTGATAGGAGGCGCCGACCCGCGGCTGCCACATCGTCTGGTCGACGAGAAACCGGTAGACGTCGTAGCGGAGGCCGAGTGAAACCTGAAAATCGCCCAGCTTGATGGAGTCCTGCACATGGCCGGTGTAGAAGCCGCCCGTCGCGCGCTCCGAGAAGTTGAACAGGCGCCCGCCCCGCGAAAGATCGAACGGCACGAGCGTCGCCACATACTCTTCGCTGTCCGGATGGTTGAATTGGGGATCCGTAATGCCGAACGAAAACTGCTCGCGCAGAGGAATCCGCTGCAGGTCCACGCCGCCGCGAATGTTATGGCGGCCGCGCACGGTGGCGTAGCGATGGGTCAGGGCCACAGTGGTCAGCCGCCGCTCCTGCGCGGCGGTCACGGGCGTATCGCCGGCGCTCGGCAGCAGGTTTGACGTGGAGGTCCGGACCGAATAGTTCATCTCGTAGGTCGAAGCAGCATCGATCGTCCGGACCCAGTTGAAGGCCGTCGAAAAGTCGCCGAGCTCCTGCCGCTGATTCATGCCGTTGGCGTGTTGGCTCCGCAGGTTCGCCAGTTGAAACGGGGCGCGGCCCGTCAGGAAGTTCACCCGGAAAATGTCCCGGTCGCTGGCCTGATAGTCGAGCCGGAGAAAGCCGCGCGTCGAGTTGCCACCGTTGTGCAGGTTGTCGAGGGAGACGGAATCGAGATAACGGTTGGACTTCATCGTGTTCACGAGACCCGAATAGCCGAAGCGGTTGCTCTTGCCGGCGAACTGCGTCACCTGGCCGAGCGTGTCGTATCCGGCCGCGCTCACGGCGGTGCTGCCGGTGAAGCGCCGGTCGGCGCCCAAGCCCGATTTCGTGTTCACGTTAACGACCGCCGCGATCTTGGCGCCGTATTCGGCGGGAATGTTGCCCGTGAAGATCTCCACGTTCTGCACGATGTTCGGGTCCACGGCGTTGGCGAAGGCGCCGGTCAACTGGTCCGTGATCGGCATGCCGTCGATGATGAACGACATCTGCGTATGGGCACCGCGCGGATGGATGGACCCGTTGGCGTTCTGCGCGAAGCCGGGGAAGGTCTGCACGACGGCCTCAAGGCCACGGTTGGCCACGGAAAGCGCCAGGCGCTCGATCTCTTTCTGATTGATCTGCCCCCGCGTGCCGGTGTCTTCGGGCGTCACCAGGCTCAGCGTTTCAAACGCGGAGACGGTGGTGGAGGTCTCCGCCGTCATCAGCCGCAGCCGGATGGTCACCACCTGCGCGGCGGCGTTCGAGAACGTAATCGTCTGTTCGTGAATCTGAAAGCCGGCGGCCCTAACGGAGAGTTCGTAGGTCCGCAGCGGAATGCTCAGCAGTTGAAAGCTGCCATCCGCGCGGGTCTCGACCGTCTGCTCAAAACCCGTCAAGGCGTTGCGCAGGAGCACCCGCGCGCCGCCCACGCCGGCGCCGGAAGGGTCGGTGACGGAGCCGCTTACCGAAGCGGTCGTCTGACTCCAGAGCAAGCCAACGCAAGCCAATACCGCCCCCAGGGCGAGTCGAATGGAATACACAAAGTCCTCTCTTTCGGTCTCAGGTTGCAGGGAAAATGCCGCGGCAACTTAGAAAGAGGGAGGACCTCGGCCCGCCAGGGGCGCTACGGTTGCAAAATCGGGCCTGAGGACTCTTTCGGTCTCCACGCCGGCCAGCCGAACCAGCACGGCGAGGGCGACGGCTATCACTACAGCCGCTTCCGCCACCGCTTCGTCGATGTTATTGAGCGAACAGCGATACGGGTTTCCGGCGTCGTGCTGATGCAGCGGCGTATAGATCGCCACGGCAAAGAACGACAGGAGCAGCGCGGTGAAAAGTGCAGCGAACCGCGACCGCGTTAAACTCATGCCCTTAGTGTAACGCAGGCTCCGGGATCGACTCGCGGTTCATCATGACGTCCTGCAAGTCGGACCAGCCGCAGTTCCCGCTGTTTTTGACAAACGTGATGGTTTCCACGGGAAAACTGCGCGGACCGGTATACTCGGCCCACCGTTTCCGGCACAACTCGAGACCCATCGCAAACTGCTCCGGCGTCAACTCCTGCCCCAGAGTAATATGCGGATGGTAGGCGAACGGTTCGGCGTAGGCTAAGGCGTCCCCGTTCAGCTCATCGTGCATGGCTGTCAGCTGCTCCCGCCCGGCGGCGAGATCGAGGTAAATCACGTTGGTCACCGGGAAGATGCAGATCTCCCCTAAGACGACGTCGAAGGCCGGGTGGTGTCCGGCGACGCTGGCGACCTTTTCCATGGCGCCTGCCTGATCGCCCGCCAGCTTCCGGGGGGGCAACAGCGAGACGTGGGACCGCAGGCGGCACGTCGGAACAATTTCCTGGCGCAACGAGTAGAGAAAGTCCCCCAACTCGCCATTGATATAAGCCACCAAGGCGTAAACCGAATCGGGAGGACGTTGCCCGTTTCCGTTACCGTTCACTGCTCCCACAGGATGGGGTCCCGACGAGGGCTCCATAGATACTTACATCTTAACTGGAATCGCGGGCGCTTGCTCGGGCACTACCCACTTGGCTTCTTCAAAGCCGATGTACTTGTACAGGCGAATCTCGCCCAACTCGTTCTCGAGAATGTCACCCACCTGTAACGCGGCGTCGGTTCCCTTCAACTGTTCCCAGGCTTCGTACGGGTTGCCAGCGTCGATACTGCCCGCTTCCTCATAGTCCTTCAGCTTCACAAGCGTTACGCCGCTCGTGTGCGGAGCCCAGCGGAAGTTCTGCCGGGGCGAATCCTTCATCCGCAAAATGCGATACGTTGGCATACCCCTCGATTATCGCGCAGCCGCTTCGCCCAGCGCGATCCACCGCTCCATGTTCCCCCGGTCCCAGACGGCCGAGTGCCGCAGCGGGCCCAGCCGGGCCGGCGGCTGAATGCGCCGGACGTGCGGCCCATCCGGGCGCTTCCGCCGCCCCACGCCCCACCACCACGGCAGGTGCGTCCAGGCGTCGATCGCCACGATCTCCGTCGCTCCCCACTCTTCGGCCACCCACACCGGACAAGCGGCGCGCAGACCGCCGTCGAACGACAGGCCGCCTTCGAGGCGCTTGGCCGGCAGCAGCCCCGGCACGGCGCAGGAGGCGAGCAGGTGGTCCACGGTCACAGCGGCATCCCAATAGACCCGGTTCTCGAACCGGAACCCCTCGCAGACCGTGACGCCGAGTGGCAGCGCCGGGGTGTACTTCGCCGTCACCCGCTGCAGCAGCGCTTCGAGTCCGGCCGTGTCCAGAATGCCGTCGCCGAGATAGCGGGGCCAGCGCAGACGGGGCGCGGCCTCCACCTGCTCGTCGAGGGTCAGCCAGAAGCGGCAGAGCAGTTCCGGGTCCACGTGGCTGGCGATGGTCCAAGCGTTGAGCGCCCCGGCGGAGGCGCCGATGACAACGTCCGGCTGAAACCGGCCCGCGAGCGCGCGCCAAGCTCCGGCCTGGAACGCCGCGAACATGCCTCCCCCGCTCAATACCAACGCTCGCTTCGGCATCTGCTACCAGTCTGACGGATCGCAAGGCGATAATGGTTCGGATGTCTCCCGAAGCAGAGATCGCCGCCATTCTCGCCTCCGGCTCCGGCGCGCGGGCGCTGCTCGCCGCTTCGCAACTGCCCCCCGGCGTCCGCACCGGGCTCTGGCTCCGCTGCGGCTTCTGGGAGGAAGCTCACAACGTCGCGCAGGACCTCCATACCCCCACCGGCAGCTACTGGCACGCCATTATCCATCGGGATGAACCGGACGAGTTCAACGCCGGCTACTGGTTCCGCCGCATCGGCTCCCACCCCGTACTGCTCCAGATGGCCAGCCGTTGGGATACCGCCGCCTTCACCCACGCCTCCCCCGCGCAACGCCAACGCGAGGCCCAACTGCTGCTCGATTTCTGCATCGCGAATCGCGAATAAGGACCGGACCATGAAATCCATCACCGCCGCCGTGTTGACGGCCTACGAACAACCCCTCGAAATTCGCCAGTATCCGGCGCTGACCGCCGCCGGGCCCGGCGAGTGCGTCGTCCGGATCGAAATGGCCGGCATCTGCGGCACCGACGTCCATCTCTGGCTGGGGCAGCTGCCGATCCCGTTGCCCGTCATCATGGGGCATGAGACCGTTGGCCGCATCGAACTGCTCGGCGAGGGCCTGCACAAGGACTTCCGCGGCGAGACGCTCGCCGTGGGCGACCGGGTGGTCTGGGCGAGCTCCATCACCTGCGGCGAGTGCTACTACTGCCGGGTGGTCCGGCAGCCCACCCGCTGCGTGAACCGGAAAGCCTACGGCATCAGCTACTGCTGCGACATCGACCCGCATCTGCGCGGCGGCTACGCCGAGCAGATCCATCTGCGGGCCGGCACGTCGCTGTTTAAGATTCCGGACGCGGTGCCGACGGAGGCCGTGGTCGGCTCCGGCTGCGCCCTGATGACCGCCATTCATGGCCTGGAACGCTGCCCGGTTTCCTGGGGCGATTCGGTGGTGGTGCAGGGCACCGGTCCGGTGGGCCTGGCCGCGATCGCCGTGGCCAAGCAGAGCGGCGCGGGCAAGATTATCGCCATTGGCGGCCCCGCGCATCGCATCGCCATGGCGCAGGCCTTCGGGGCGGATGTCGTCGTGGATATTGCGGCCGTCCCGACCCCGGAAGCGCGCCGCGAATTGGTGCTGGCGGAGACGGGCGGCTTCGGCGCCGATCTGGTGGTGGAGTGCGTGGGCTATCCCGGCGCGGTGAATGAGGGGATTGAACTGCCCCGCGATGGCGGCAAATATCTCGTTCTCGGCCAGTACGCCAATGCCGGGAATATCTCCTTCAACCCGCACATCATCACCCGCAAACAGCTGACGATTTTCGGCAGTTGGGCGTTTGAGGCGCGGCACGTTGATAAAGCCCTGCGCATGCTCGAAATCCCTCACTGGCAACATCTTTTTGCCGAAGAGATAACCGCACGCTTTCCTCTCGAGGAAGCGAACACGGCTCTCGATACCGTGCGTAACTGGCGGGCCGGGAAGACCGTACTCATTCCATGAAAATGATTCTGGCTCTAGTTGCTTTGGTGGTGTTGGCAGCGGTCGGTTGGCTTGTGTTCTCGTTGCGGAACGCACCGCCCGAGGTCCGCTTTACCGCCGCGAAAGCGGAGAATCTGGTGGATACGCTGAATACGAACGGCAAGGTGGAGCCTTTGTCGTGGATCGCGGTCCGGGCGGAACGCAGCGGCCGTTTGGCGGATGTACGGGTGCAGAAGGGCAGCGTCGTCACTGCCGGGGCCATCATTGCGACGCTCGAGAATCTCGAACTGCAGCGTTCGCTGCAGGCCGCCGAAGCGCGCTTCACGCAGGTGGAAGGCGAAGCCCAAAACGTGTTGCAAGGGGGCACCTCGGCGCTGCGCTCGGACTTAAGCGCGGCCATGTCCCGCCTCCGGGTGGAGATTACGAACGCCGAGTCCGAACTGGCGGCGACGGAACGCCTGGTGACCCGCCAAGCGGCGACGCCGCAGGAAGCCGGCCTCCTGCGCGGCCGGGTCAACCTGTTGAAGGAGCAAATGCGCGGTCTTGAGGAGCGACTGGAGTCGCTCGTTTCTCCCGGCGATCGCAAAGCCGCCGAGGCCCGGATCAAAGAGGCGCAGGCCGCGGTGGCCATCGCCAAGGGGAAGGTCGAAGAGGGCAATCTGCGATCGCCGATCGACGGCATGGTGTATCAGATCGACCTGCGGCCCGGCGCCATTCTGAATCCGGGCGACCTGATCGCCAACGTCGGCAAGGTCGATTCAATGCAGGTCAACGTCTATGTGGATGAGCCCGAACTGGGCCGCGTTGCGCTCGGCCAACCCGTCACCGTCACGTGGGACGCCCGGCCGGGTAAGGAGTGGAAGGGCGAAGTGGAGAAACTGCCATTGCAGATAGTTCCGCTCGGCAGCCGCCAGGTGGGCGAAGTGCTGGTGACCATTGGCAATCCGAATAACGATCTGCCGCCCGGCGCCAATGTGAACATCGCCATCCGCAGCCGCACGGCGCCCAACGCCACCACGATTCCCAAAGAGGCCCTGCGCCGGGAAAATGGCGTGACCGGAGTCTTCGTGCTCGAGCAGGACAAGGTCGTCTGGCGGCCGGTGGAAACCGGGATCTCCAACGTCACCCGCATCCAGGTGAAGCGCGGCCTCAAGCCCGGCGACCGGGTCGCCCTGGCCACCGACCAGCCCCTGCGCGACGGATCGTCCGTTAAGGCAACCGACGGAGACGCTGCACCCTAATCCCGTCCGGCGCCTCCCAGGCGGCAACCACCCCGTCGCCGGCCGCCAGGCTCAGAAACCCGCCGGGACCCATCGACTCGCCATCCAGGATCACCTCCCCGGCCCGCGTCCAGCCGAACACCGGCTTGCCCGCCGGGTCAATGGCCAACGCCGGATCCTTGCCTTCGCCCAACTCGGCGCCGGAGTAGATCTTCCCCTCCCGCCGCCAAACCGTCACCGGTCCCGCCGGACCCACGGCCAAGCCGCCGCCGTCCATCGGGCAGGCGTTGAGCTTCCAGGTGCCTTTACCCTGCTTGGCGGCCGTAAAGGTCAGACCACGGTCGGCCGAGGTGGCCAGGTACAGATCCCGCGCTCCGCCCAGCCAGTTCCGAAACATCACATGAATCCGCCCCCGCGCGTCAATCGCCACCGAGGGATGGCAGCACTCGCAAACGTTGCCGTCCGGCGAGGCGTACACCAACCGGTTGGCGGACCAACTGTCGCCCCCATCGGTCGACAACGCGCCATACACCTTCATCCCCGGCGTACGGAGATCGAGCCAGGCCGCGAAGATCTCCCCTTTCGGGCCGATCGCCATGCCGTGTAACCCTTCCCGCGCGGACTTCGGGACGTCGTTGATCACCGCCCCTTCACTCCACCGGCGGCCGCCATCCGCCGAATTCCAGGCGACCAGCATCCCGTCGGTAATGGCGCTGACGACGATGCGCCGGCCCTTCACGACGACGCGCGGGCCGCGATGCCGCCCCACCATAAAGGCCGCTCCGGCGATGCCGTAGGGAGCGGCAAACGAATCGCCGCCGTCGGTGGAGACCGCGGCATAGAGGGTCTTGCCGTCGCTGTAGGCGAGAGCGACCGTGGCGCCGTCGGCGGCCAACTGCGGCTGTTTTCCGCCGGGAATCAGTGGCAGAACCGCGAGGGCGAGGAGAGCAAGCATGGCCCCAGTTTACGCGAGGTCGAACAACAGCAGATCGGTTTCGGCCGTGGCCGTTATGGTCAGCGCGGTCTCTTCGGCGATCGCCGCCCCGTCGCCGGTCTCCAGTTTCTGGCCGTTCAATTCCACGGAGCCGGCGCCAATCTGCACCCACGCATAGCGCCCCGCGGCCAACTCATAGCGGACCGTATCGCCAGGCGCGAGCTTGCTGACGAACACCTTCGCATCGGCCGCAATGGGGCTCGAACCGTTCTCGCCGGTTGGCGAAGCCACCACGCGCAGTTGGCCCGCAATCTCGGCGGGCGGGATCCGCAGATCCTCGTGCCGGGGCGCGATCCCGAGCTCGTTCGGCTCAATCCAGATCTGCAGCAGGTGCAGCGGCTCGGTGGAGGAGGCATTGAACTCGCTGTGCATCACGCCCCGGCCGGCGCTCATCCGCTGCACATCGCCGGCGTAAAGCGTGGAGCGGCCGCCGGTGGAGTCTTCGTGGGCGAGCGCGCCCGAAAGCACCCAGGTGATGATCTCCATGTCCCGATGGCCGTGCCGCCCGAAGCCGCTGCCGGGCGAAACGGTATCGTCGTTGATCACGCGCAGGCTGCGAAAGCCCATGTGGCGGGGATCGTAATACTGGCCGAACGAGAAGGAGTGCTTGGCATTCAGCCAGCCGATGCGAGTGGCGCCGCGCTCGGCGGCGGGTCTTACGGTAATCATAGTGAACCTCCTGAGGATAGTCGTTATAACGACTAAATCACGACCCTTATGAGATGCCGAGCCGGCCCAAAAGATTCACCAGCCGTTCGAGTTGGGCGGGCGTCAAACCGCCCATGGCCCCTTCCGCCGCGGCGGTCACGGGAGCGTCCAATTGCGCGAGCAGGGCGAGGCCGGCGCGCGTAATCTGCGCCGTCACCACGCGCCGGTCCGCCGCCGAGCGGCTCCGTTTCACCCAGCCTTGCTTTTCCAGGCGATCGAGGAGGCGGGTCATGTCCGCGTCCCGGTGGATCATATCGCCGGCGATCTCGCCGCAGGGCCGGCCGTCCGCTCCGGCCCCGCGCAAGATCCGCAGTACGTTGTACTGCGTGTGCGTTAATCCATAGGGCTTCAACGCCGCTTCCACTCCGGTCATCAGACGGCCCGCCGTCCGTTGCAGTTGGAGAAACGCCGCTTCCGCCGCTGAGTACATTACCCCAGGATAGTCACTGCGCGCGGCGGCGGCGCCACGCGGCCAAACCCAACAGCACCGCGCCGGTCAGACCGAGGGTGGCAGGTTCGGGGATGTTGCTGGCCGTAACGGCGAAGTTGTTCACCGTGAGGGACGGGTCGAGGGAGACCGACGGGACCAGCCTGCCGGTGAGCACGATCGCCCCGAAGCTGAGGGTGTTGGGGCCGTCGGCGAGACTGAGAGTGACTTGGTTGGTGGGGACATCGAGCTGGCAGACCGCATCGCAGGGTTCGATGATGTTGATGCACTTGAGGCCCACGCAAGGTTCGGTCGGCGGATACCGGGCGTCCAGAATCTGCGGGACGCCGTTGAAGATATAGAACAGCGCGCCGGTGGCGTTGGGTTCAAAGCTGCCGGCCCAATTGAAGCTGAGGGTGGCGCCGGAGGGGGCGGAGAAGCCGCTGAGCATCACGGCGGAACCTTCACCCGGCACGAAGAATTCGGCGTCGAATGAGCCGCTCAGATTGTTGTTGAGGTAGGCCGCCAGGACGTCAAAGTCCACCGAGCCACTGCCGGGGGTGGCGGCGAATACGGAGTTGGTGGTGACGTTGGCGTTGCCGCAGGAAGTAGCCGAGCCGCCGGTCACGCCGGGGATCGGAAAGACGGAGTAGGTATTGCCGGTGCAGGTGGTGACGCCGGCAAAGACCGAGGTGGTAAGTACGAAGAAAGCGCTAAGGAGAGGGAGTTTTGCCATAAGCGATTTAGTGTAGTACTTTCGTACGCATTGCGATAGGGCCCTACGGGACGATGGCACTATTGACCATTTGCATATAAGCGTATTTGGCTTCCGCGGGTGCGCCCGTCAATTGGGTCAGGAAGACGCCGACCGTCTGGCGCGCGGGATCCACCCAGCCGTGCGTTGAAAAGGCTCCTCCGTGGCCGTAGGTTCCGCGCGAGAGCAGATGCACCTCGCCGCGCGGGTCGTCGATCACCTCCCAGGTCAATCCGAACGCCGTATTGGGCATGTGGCCGGCGCGGAGATCGTTGGTCTGCTTGCTGCTCATCAACCGGATGGAGGCTTGGGAGAGAATGCGCCGGTCTCCGCTGAGAAGGGCCTGGTAGAACTTGGCGAGGTCCTCGGCCGTCGAGTACATTCCAAACTCCGGCGCCGGGTAAATCGCCCGCGGCCGGGCGGCGGCGGAGAGGCCGCCGAGAATGGTGTCGTCGGCGCGTTCGAGTCCGGTGGCGGTCTTCTTGTATACGATGGCCAGCCGGTCCTTCTTCGTCTCCGGAAGGAAGAAGTGGCTGTCCTTCATGCCGAGCGGCTCGAAGATCCGCGTCGCGACGAACTTTTCGTAGGGCATGCCGCCGGCGACTTCGATGATCCGGCCGAGCGTGGCGATGCCGGCGTTCGAGTAGCTCCAGCGCGAGCCGGGCTCGAAGTCCAGGGGCTGCTGGGAGAAGACAAGGACGGCGTCGGCGAGGGTGCGGTCCAGCTTGGTATACAACTCGGCCAAGCCCGGGGGCGGGGCGCTGGGGAGGCCGCTGGTATGGGTCATCAGGTCATGAATCGTGATGGGCCGGGCCGGTTTCTTCAGCGCGCCGTCGACCTTCAGCATCTGGCCGCGGAATTCGGGCAGGTGCTTTTCGACCGGATCGCTGACGGAGAGCCGGCCGGCTTCGGCGAGCATGAGAATGGCCGTGCCGGTGAAGGGCTTGGTCATGGACATGATCTGGAAGATGGAGTCCTTGCGCATGGGCTTTTTGTTTTCGATGTCCTGCCAGCCGACGGCTTCGAAGTGGACGAGTTCGCCCTTTTCCTGGAAGAGGGTGACGGTGCCGGCGATGCGCTGTTGCTCGGCCAACTCCTTCATGCGGCCGGCAATCTTGGCCAATTGGGAGGAATCGGCGGCCCAGCTGAGGCTCGCGAGGAGGAAAACGAGAAGACGCATGACCGACGAGTATATCGTTCGTCCGGGCGCCCGGTAGAATGTGAAAACTTCAGATTTTTTTGACCAGAAGTCCGGCTTTGATTCGCTTCCAGATTTTAGGGAGGTAACGGATGGGATTTATTGAGGACCTGCAATGGCTCGTTCCGGCGGACGCCATGTTTCGTGAGGCGCTTCATCAGTGCGCCCGCGAGATCTGGTTTGCCGAGCCGCGCGGACGGGTGGAGGAGTCGGCGAAAATTCTGACGGGGCGTGTGATGAAGTGCCTTGACCCGGTGGAGGCGATGGCTGATGGGATGGACGCGTGGATCCTGGGGGTGGTGGCGAGGAACAATGGTCGGGGACAGAAGCCGCTACCTCCGCCAAGCTGCGGTTTCTCAGGGCTCGCACCGGAGACGGCGGCAGGTCTCGCGGCGGCGCAGGCGGCGTACCGTACCGGTCTGGCGCTGAGGGTCGATCTGCTGGAGATGGGGGATCCGGAGCTGACGGAATGGATGCAACGGAATCTGCGCAAGGCTCCCTCCAAGTCCAAGGACAAGTTGCGCGCAAAGTTTGGCCGCTTTAGCGATCTGATCGACGACGCGGTGTCTGAGGTGGTCGTGAAGCTCTATGTGGCACTCACTAATGGCATGGTCGTGGCGAGTTGGAAGGAACTGGACGCCAAGCTGGTTGCGTGGGCCACCAACTGGTTGAAGGACGAAGCCCGCAGGCGACGTCTCGTTCCGCTGGATGAGCAGGTGGCCAACCGTTACGGGGAGGCGCCGCGATGGGACGCTGAGCTTGATCTGCAAAAGCTCATTGAAATGCTGGATACTGCCCGGCTGCGGGATGCCTTGCGCCGTCGCTTGGAGGGTGACAAGCCGTGCTCGATTCGCGAGGACATGCAACTCAGCGAGGCGGAATGGAAGCGATGCCGCAAAGCGTTCGCGAAGTTACGAGACTCCCTGGGTGGAGACGATATCAGTGGGAAGGAGAAGTAAGATGAACGGGAAACCGCAACTGCACGTGGTCAAGGCGGCGGAATGCCCGTCCGACGCGAGGATTGTTCGAGGCTTGGCTGTCGGCTGGCCCGAAGAGCAAAAGGAGCATGTCAGATCGTGCGATCACTGCCAGGAGAGAATTCTCGAGGCGTGGGGTGGGGCGGGGCCGCAGCCGGTCATTGAGCGGCAGTACCGACGCGAGCCGGAGGCCAGCCTGTATGGCAAGGCGATCCGCCGATTCTGGAAGCAAGACAAGAGTTGGGGGTCGATCCAGTTGCGTTTGGCGGCGGCGGAAGAGCACAAGCCGTTGGAGGCGGCCGATGTCCGGGACTGGCAGGGACGCCCGGTGGAACTGGTTCTCCAGCAGGTCATGGCCGGAGTTTTGGATGTCTTCGTCTTTGGTGAGAAGCTACCCGATCAACTCATTGTCCAACTCAGTTCTTCCTCCGTTAGCGATGATATCGTTGAAGTTCCGGTGGTGGCAGGGCCTGTGTTTTCGGGACGGGTGAGGCTGTCGGGTGTGGTGCCGGAGAAGGAGGAAGCAAAGGTAGTGGGCTGGTTGGCGGAGGGAACGCTGCAGTGGACGATAGCCGAATAGCCGGGCAACTTCCCGAACAACTGCGGTTTGGATTGCCTACCGGGCCGGGCGATCGGTTCTGGGTCGACTCGCGGCCACTCCTCCAGAAAGGCGGCCCCGGCCAGGAGATGGACTGGGAGCGATGGTATGAGGGCCTTCTGGGGCTAACTGCTGGGGATCTGCTCAACCTGTTGTACAAAGGCAACGACCCGCAACGCATTCTCTCCAACCTGAAGACCGCTGCCGATACCGCCAGGCTGGTCCGGGATGCCCCGGATGGGTTGCCGGGCGAGCTGACGCCGCTCGAAGCGGAATGGTGCCGCCTCTGGCGGGGCGAAAAGCCCGGGGGGCAGCAGGTTCAAGTTCGGGTCATCGCGCTCATCGGCAGCAAGGCGATCGAGGTCACCCTTCATCTTTGGCAGGTGGAGGGTCCTCCGGAGATCCATTGCCTGCCCGCCTACTGTTTGGCCCCCTACGGAGCGGAACTGCATGAAGGGATGACGGCTCTGGCGGCCTGCTCCCTTTTGGGACTGGCGGGGACCGTGTTTTGGGCGGTGACGGTGGGAGGCTTGACGGCGCCGAACGTGGAGGGAAGATCGTTCACCGGGGCGGCCGCGGTGGGAATTCGGCTGTTGCAACGGAAGGAAACCGCTGATCCGCAGTGCGCCGTCGTGGGCCGATATGAACCGGAAGTGGGTTGGGGTCCGCTGGAGACGGATCATGCCAAAGGAGAGCACTGGCTGAAGGGAGCGGCGGAACGGCGGGTGATTGTAGCTCGGCGGCCGCCCGAAGCAGCGGGGAGGGGGTGGGTGGCGTGCCGCAGTTTGGAAGAAGCGGTAGAGCGGACGAGTTCGGCTGGCGGGCTGTCCGACTATCTGAAGTGGATCGTCGAGCAGACCAAGATGGTCGGGTCTAATAAGGATCGGGATGACATCCGGGCGCGAATGCCGCTGGAGTCGGCCTACGTTTCGCTTTCGGCCACGAAGTATCTGCCGGAAGAACATATTGCCAGAGAAGCCAAGACGCAGCAGGGGATCGAACGAGGGGGTTACTGGGAGCGTGATTGGGATCAGCGGAATTGGGGTAAAGAAGACGATCTGGAAAGCGTCATTGCGCAAAATCCTCTTGTCCTGATTCTGGGCGATCCCGGATCCGGCAAGACCACACTGTGCCGCTACGCCGCACTGGTCCATGCGCGCACGGCTCTGAAGTCCGGCGTGGGGCAAGTCGTTCCCGGCGGGAACGACGGAGGAACCACGGGAACGGCCAGGGTTCCCGTTCTGGTCCGGCTCTCCGCTTTCGAGGACTGGAACCGCAAGTATCACCGGGGTTTGAGCGCATACATCTGGCAGTGCTCTAGCTTCGAACCTGTCGCAAACCGTCGAGCTCTGGACCAGAAACGTTGGGCGAAACTCTACCAGTCACAGGAAGAAAGAGGCCAAGTGCTTTTTCTCTTCGATGGACTGGATGAGATCGCCGATCTCGAGAGACGTATTGATATTCGCGGTCAATTGCAAAATTTCCTTCGGAAGCACGTTGGCGAAGGGCGCAACCGGGCCATCGTCACCAGTCGCATCGCCGGCTACGGCCAAGCCCCCCTGATTGTGAATGGACTTACCGAGTTTCGCGTCCGGCCGATGAAACCTGCGCAGGTTCAGGCATTCCTGCAGGCGTGGGCGGATACGGATGGCGAGGAGGGGCTCCACGCTCGCCTGACGCAAGAGATCTTGGAGGGGAGGTGCCGGGGCTTGGAGGCCTTATGCGAAACTCCCCTGCTGCTGCACATGGTCGCCAGCGAGGTTAAGGTCTCCGGGAGACTGCCAAACACGCGAGCGCAACTCTACGATGCCGTGGTTCGACGGGCCATCGGCCGGCGGATGAGCGACTCGCCGGAGCGGGTGAGCGGCAAGCCGGAGCGGGTGATGGCCGTTCTGGCCGATGTGGGCTTCGGGATGCTGCGCGACTATTCGGCGGGCACCATGACATGGGAGCAGTTTCGCGCGGCGGTGGGGGAGAGTCTTGAACGACGCTTTGGTGAGTATCACGCGGAGGCCATGGCCGGGCAACTGCTCGCGCACTCTGGTCTGCTGCATGCGCGCGGCCAGGGCCGGGTCGCCTTTGTACACCTCACCTTTCAAGAGTTCTTTGCTGGCTTGCACCTGTTGATTCGAGCCTCGGGGGCACTCACCAGTCTTGACCAGCCTGAGGCCCAACCCATTCATGACCGGCTGGGCGATCCGCGGTGGGCGATAGCCACTGGGTTCGCGCTCACCATGCCGCCCGTGCTGGGTTGGCCGGACCGGCGATACGAGGACTTCTTGCTGCGGGTGCTCCGTCATGACCAGGACTTCCCTTTTGCCTATCTGAAACTGGCGAGCAACCTGACTGACCTGGGGAAGTCCCAGCCGGAGCTCTTTGACCTTCTCTTCGAGCGGTCGCTGGCGATTCTGGAACTGGGTGCAGGTTCCGGTTTAGTCAAATCGGCGCGACGGGTGTTGCAAGCCCTGGTGGATTCCCAACGTACCCGCTTTGTTGCGCTGGCGCGGGCCGAACTCCGGAAAGGGGAGGCTACCGCGATAGCGCTGGCGCAGCAATTGCCCGAACTTGCGTTTGCTTCACAGGAATTAGTTGAGGCCTTGTCCGTCGCTGCCCAGCGAGATACGGAGGCGACCGGGTGGCACTACCAACGGGCGTTGCAGAGGATGTTGAGTGAGGCGGAGCGCGGCATGCTGTTGGGAACAGAAAATGCTGTCGCCAGCGTCGCGCTTTCGCTGCCGCTTGTAAGGGCCGGAATGTCTCATCCTGGCTGGCTCGAATTCCTGAAAGGGAACGACAAGATTCAGCGCTTCCTAATCGCCGTTTATGGCGGACTAGCTGACTTGGGCTTCGGTACACTGCTCGCCGAAAGGCGCCAACTCTACCGGAGATTCCGCGACGGCGATGGGGAGGCCAAGGAGCGAGTGGATCAGTCGATCGAACCAATTCGGGAAAAGCTGGAACTGGTTGCCCCCGAGTTCCGCTGGGAATGGATCGTTCGGGATTCGCCCCTGTCCTCCCACGTGCAAGCACTGTTGGCGAGCGGCGCCAGCGAGTTGGAATGGCTGAATCAACTCGAAGCGCTCTGGAAGAAGAACTTCAACCAAAGGCAGGATCTGCGTGGCCGGGAACTTCTGATCGATCTGGCGATCGGGCTGACGGCCTGTGGTGAAGAGGGCCGGCTTGGGGAGTTGCCCAGGGACCTGACGGCCGCGGTTCGGGAGCGGCTTGGCGGAACCATCGAAATGCTGCGCGAGGCCTACCTGCGCGCGATTCCGGCGGGCCGGGCGTTCGGATTCCCCGAGACCAATACGCTGCTGGAGGAACTGGCGAAGGCGGGGTCTGATCCGGATGAGGGGGCGGCCATCGTGGAGTCGCTCCTCATCCTGCAACGCCGCATGGGAGGTCCACCGATCGATACCTGCGGGCTGCCCGGGGATAAAGACGGAATTCGGTGGCGGCTTCCCGCCTGGGAATGGAGTACGCGCCACTACCCCACCACGACCGATCCCCGCATGGGAACAGCAGTGCTCTTGGATAAGAATCTGAATCAGATTGCCCCGAGCGGCGACTTCCTGGCGCAGGCTCTGGCCCACCGGTTCGACGATCCGGAGTCGCCGGAGCCCTTAGAAGCGGACTTTCCGTTTGCCGTCGCGGAAGCCCTGCTCGAATTGGTGAACAAGGATCAGTTGCTTTTCGTGGGGATTTTTCCGCGCCTCTGGGAGCACTTCAGCGCGGATCCCGAATGGCGGACTCTACTGCTAGCGACCTGGCGGTTTGCCCGGCGGCGCGACAGCACGATACCAAAGGACGCGCTGTCGGACACCTCCGTTTGGGCGGAAGCCGCATCCAGCGAGCGGCCCCCATCGTGGCCGCCCACGAAGGGTGATCGATTTGACGATTATCGGCGAGCCCGGTTCGGCCAATTCTGCGCCACCCATGAGTTGCGATCCGAGAGCCGGGTTGCCCCGGCGCAAGACAGCATCGATCTTTGGCGCCTGCTGTTTCCGGTAGCATTGCGGACGCGCTTCGCCGGGCCCACGCTCTATGCTCTCGGCGCTTTTCTTGATGGGTGGGAGCCGAGGTTCGGAAGAGATGCGTTGCGTATGGCAGTGGAAGTTATCTGGCACAATCCGTACGATGAGATCCAACGCCCGGGGATCTTCGCGGCGTTGCGTAAGGAGCGGGCCGCATACTGGCAACTCCTGGTGCCTGCACTGTGCAAAGCCGGCGATTCGTGGTGGGTCGCTCGCCAGCTTCGGCGGGTTCGGCTTCGGCTGGAAGGGGCGCCAGAAGCCATCGATACCTTCGAACGGATTACCGCTGGCTGGGATCAGCGCAGGTCCGCATGGGCCAACCGCCGTGATGGCAGGGTTCTGGGGCCGATTGACGCCCTGCCCGCCGTCGTCCGTGCCTGCGCCAATCTACTGGACATGCAGGACCGCTTACGAGAGCCCGGCCGGCGCCTTGCCTTTCGTGTGCCGGAGTCATCCTTGGTCCTGGATGCCGAACAAATCAGTGCGATTCGGAGGGAGTGGCAGAAGGGACATCATGATGAGGTCTTGGCCGTCCTGCGGCAATGCCAAGAAGTGGCGCCGCAAAGCCTCCCGGCTCTACGGGCCTGTTGGAGCGAACTGACCGGACGAGCTCGCCAACTCGCCGGCCTGTTGCTCTTGGCCGCAGGTGACTGGAATCCTGAGCGAACCGAAGACGCACTGGAGCTTTTCGAGTCGGGAGACGAACGGGAAAGGCTACTCGCGGAGCTGGTTCTGACCGCGTACGCCGGGGCGGAAAGATTAAATCGAAACTACGAACTCGATGTTTCGCTGGTCGGCGAGCCGACCCTTCAGTTCTTGTGGGAGGTCCGCAGTCCCCAAGACGGCGGTAAATGGTCGTATCGCACCAAGCAGACGGTAAGGTGGCTGATTGGTCGCCTCTGCTTGGATAGCCCGGATATGGCGCACCAACTCCTCAAAAAGGGTTTCGGCGGGCTAAGTAGGATAGAGAAAATCAGCGTTGGTACTTGGTTCTACTTCGAGAGTGTATTGCGCCCAAAGTCGAGTGCGCCCCAGGAGACCCAGATCATTGTCCGAATTCTCGCGCGGATGGCCGAGAGTGGCGGCCGAGAGAGTTGCCTGTTTGCTGCGGATGCCTGCGGACTGCTGGCTGCTAGGATCTGCGACGGCAAAGAGGTAGGCGAGGCCATCAAGGCGATCGGATACCTGGCCGACGCCGAGAAGGATTGGCCGGAACTCATCGCGCTTCGCGAGCCTTGCCAAGCCGCCGGTGAGGCTGCCGAGGTCGAGTTCTGGCGCGCGGTCGGGCGGCTGGGCCACCGTGGGGCAAATTTCGAAGACTTGCCGCCGCTTGCGGAAGGCGTGGGCCCCTCCGTGCGTCGCGCCATGCTCGCTGCCCGGTTGCGCTGCTTTCCAGGGTCGGTTTCGAATTCCGAGTTCGAAGATTGGGAGCTGATGCTCGAATGGACCGCTGGGTATCTCATTAATGATGAAGCCTTGCTGGCAATCGCCAAGGCACTGATACAAGGCGAAAGCTGCGTCGTGGAAGCACGAATCCGGCGCTTGGTCGAAGAAATCGAGAACACCGAGGAGCAACTCGATGATCCGGACGACCCGCTCCTGCCGGTGCTCCGAGTGCTCTCCCTCGTGGTCACCCAGTTGCCGGAGATGGTTTTGAAGGCGATCGGCGGAGGCCAGGAAGCGTGGATCGACCGCATGGCGCTGCTCGGCGAGCGCGGCTACGCGTATCCCGTCCGCCAAAGTGCGGGAACCCTGTTGGGCTACCTCGGCATCTGCCGGCCAACTACGGTGAAGGCATGGCGCAGCCTGTTCTGCGACGTAGCGCTCGTCGCCGACCGCGCCATCGAAGCGGTCGAACAGATCCGGACGATTGACCCGGAAGCCGTCGAACCGCTGCTGGAGATCATTCGCACCGGGCCGCCGGCCAGCGTTGTCGCGATGGGTCGCCTGACGCTTCGCTTGGCCCGTAGCAAGAACTTCGACATGAGCCAGCGCTCCATCGTGCCGCGGCTGGTAGCCACCCTCGACCAACGCCGGCGAATGAGCCGCCAGGAGATGGTCTATCAAAGGCCCGACTTCGTCCACCAGGCCAGCCGCCAGATTGTTCCCGTCGCGAAGGGACTGCTCTCCGGCCAGTTAGGCGAGCTGCTGGCGGCCATCTACACCGATAGCCAGGAGAATACCCGCTAGGGGAGCGGGCCCAGCGGGACCCTGGTCCGTCCCCACTTGCCGTCCGCGAGCAAATAGAAGGCTTCGCCCACGTCTAACGATGACGCTCCCCGCAAGTCGCACACGTGCGGCCAATTCGGCAAGGCCGGGGGCGGTAACAGCGCACTCAACGTCCCGTTGGTCGACGCCTCGGTCGAGCGAAAGAACAGTTTCGTCCCGCAGTTGGCCAGGATGATCCGCAACACGGCCTCGGCCTGGTCCTCCCCGCCATGCTGGCGCATCAGCCGGTAAAGGAGTGATGCCGTCGACTGGGTCGCCAGCACCGCTCCGGCCCGGTACGCCCGGCCCACGTCCAGAAAATGCGCCTCGGAAGCTTTCGGCGCACTGTGAAAGAAGCGTTGGGCTTCGTCGCAGATGTAGGCCACCCCTCGGATGGGCGACTTGCCGGAAAGGGACAGCCGGAAGAAGACCGACTTCAGCGCCCGGCCAATTGTCTCCTCCGTCTCCTTTTCATGCACCCCGCCGGCCGGCGCGTACAGCACCGCGTGACCTTCCGCGATCAGCCGCGCCAACGACAAGGTACGCTCCGGGGGCGGCGGCTCGTAGGGACTTAGCCACAGACAACTCGTCAATGCCGGATCCACAAGATGCAGGCTAATGCTCTGGTAGACGATCACCAGACTGGTCGCTGTGTTTTCGGCGAGATGTTCGAGCGACTGCAGACAAGTCGTTAAGCTCCGGGGCACACCCGCCGCGGCGCACCGTTCGAGGTAGGTCGATACCAGTCCGTTTCGTCCTCCCGCGTGCGAGCCGCAGGCGGCCATGAACCGGACATGGACCTGGAATGGATCGGCCGGGTCGAACGCCGGCAACTCGTCCTGGTGGCTGATCAGTCCTTCGCGCAACGCCTGGTGCCGGATCCCTTCCCAAAAGGAATGGATTCCTCCCGGGCTTTGCTTGGACAGGAACTTGTCCACCGCGATAAAGCCGGTCGCCGTATGCTTGCAGGTCTCTGACCAGAACGGATCCCGGCCTCCCGCTTCGTGCGCGGCATAATCGCTTAAGCCGAAGAGCGCTTCGGCCGCCGTACTCGCGTCCAGATTGTCGAGGTCCATCCCTTCGAACAGATGGACATACCGGTTGTGTCCGGGGCCGAAGTGGTAGAGTTCGCGGTCCTGGCACCTCACCGCCTCCGCTTCGGCGGTCTCGGCGAGCTCCTGTTTCGGATCCACGATCATGACGGCGTGCCGCAAGTGGCTGACGGCCGGAAGTGGATCGTTCGACGGCCGGTTAGCCTGGCTCCATGTCAGGGCTGACCGCTCCGGATACCGAAGCGATGCGCGCAACAGCGGCCGGATACAAGACTCAGTTTTGCCGCTGCCGGAGCCGCCGATCGAAAACGTGTGGCGGGCGAACTCCACTGCCGGCAGTTGCTCCCGGCCGAAATTGCGAAATTCCGGAACCAGAAGTGGAGGGTCATAAGGCGCGTAGGGGCGCGGTGTAGTTTCCTGCTGTTTGGGGGGCATGGATCTAGAAAACTCCTTCGAGATGGGGATGGGGGCCAGTCAGAACGGCGTCGACAAGCCGCAGTTCCAGCGCCTCGGCTGCGGTGATTGGCGCGTCCCGGCGGAACAGTTCGACGTAGGTCGCCTCCGTGAGGGCCCCCGGGGGCAAGGGAGGCCTCGGGGAGTGGAGAGGCGCGCCGGAGTTAACCGCCAGCGAGAGGGGCGCGATGTCCATCGCGGCCGGATGGGCCGGCTCGCCGGCGTCGGAGAGGACCGGACTCACGCCCGCCGCACGGGCGGCGAGCAGCCGCGGGTATCGCGCCGTGAACCGGATGGCCTCCGCCTGCAGCAAAGGCAGGTGCTCGGCCAGAAGCAAGGTGTCTTTGGGAATCAGGTGCCGCGAGTTATGAAACAGAAGGCTGACGTTCCCGATGGCGAAACGCTGCCCGGGGTCGCCGAGGGAGACGAGCAGCGCCGCGGCGCTGTGGGCACGGTGGAGTGCGGATGTCGAAACCATCACGCCGCGCTGCCGGGCGTGATGAAGAAACGTTTCGAGCATCTCTACCGCGGCCAGATCTCCTCCCGCCGAGTTGGTGACGTGCAGGTGTAGTCTTTCGTAGCGATAGTACGCCAGCGCCTGCGCTACGTCCGGCAAGACCTGTTGGATATTGGGGGCGGACAGGTCCCCGTCGAAGAGGACGACGCAACGCTCCGCGTGCAGGCGAAGACGCACTTGGCTTTTGGATTCTTCAGGCATCTTCCTGGGAGCGAATCAGAACAGGAAATCTGACAAGAGCCAGAGCACATTCACCGCGATAATCAAGGCGGCCCCACATTGTGACCATGCCCGCGACCACCACCGTTCGTCGATGAATCGCGGCGCCGCTCGCTGCAGCGCACGCCCTGGCTCTTCCAACAGAACTCCGCCGTCGAGGGTCGGGAGAGGCAACAGATTGAACACCCCGACGCCCAGGTTGAAATCGGCGAACAGGTGCAGGCTGGCCATGATCCCCTGCTGATAGGCATCTGCAGCGAGCTGCACCAACGCCAGAGGGCCACAGCAGGATCCCCCCAGACTTCCTGGGTCTGGGACGAGGGCATACAACACGCCTGCCAGCGCCAGATTTGCGGCAGGCCCCGCCAAAGCTACGCTGACCCGCTGTACCGCCGTCGACCTGGGACCCCGGCGGTAGTAGACATAACCCATGAGCGGGAAAAGTTGAAAGTGCCAGAAGGACTCCTGCCAACGCATCCGGAAGAAGGAGGGGCCCACCCCGATCACGACGCGCGGGGCCGAAAATCCTAACCCGCGCGCGCAAGCCCAGTGCGCGGCCTCATGCACCAACACGACGCCGAACAGGAGCACCCAGGCCAAAATCAGGGAAAGATAGCAGTCGCGAACCCAATCGTCAGGCCGCATGGTGGGCCGCCTTGGCAACTTGGGTCTGGGGTTCGCCCGGCAAACAGCGGAAGAACACGATCTGCGGCCCCGTCAAGGGATGATCGAACACGCGCGTGCAGGGAACCCAGCCGAGTCGCTGATACAGCGGCCGCAGGTCGGGCCGGGAATGGCAGACGCCGATCGTCAGGTTGAATCGGCGGCCGATTCGATACGCCTCGGCCAGCATGGCGGGAAAAATCGTCCGGCCGCGGTCCACTTCACTGACGACACACCGCGAGACGTAGCCAAACTCGTGCTCGCGCAGAATCGACTTCAGAAACCCAGGCAAAGTCGCGCGCAACCAAGGCGGCAACCGATTCACGTCCAGCCGCAATGCTCCAGCCAACTCGGGACCTCGATGAACCACGAGGTGCATGCTGTCCCGGTCAGCCGGATCGATGAGGCTTCGTTGGGCGATGGCGTGCGCCGGAGCGGGCAAGCCACACCCTGCAATCAGGTGTTCAAAACGGAAACGGCCGACCTCCTCGATAACATCCGGGTGGTTGGTCCAACGCATGGTGACGGGTGGTTGTTCCATGATGTGCTCCTCTTCCTGAAGGAGCGATTCCGGCCCATCGTTCTGACCGAAAAGTTTTCTCGCTCCCGGCGGAAAAGCCGCGCCGGATTCGCTGCCATTGCAGCAAGGAGAGAAAGCGACGATGAAGATCTGGTTCCGTATCTTGACGCCGGTGGTTCTGCTGAGCGGCGTGGTCACGTATGGAGTGTGGGCGGAGAGCGTCACTGCGGCTGCGGGAGGCGCGGCCCTGCTCATTCTGTATGGTGCTATGGGTTGGAGGACCGCCGTGGCCGCGAGGAGACAACTCCCTGGTCCCCGCGTGTTCACTCTCTATGACCGGCGGGGCCGCCGCGCGTTGCGGCTGGAACTCGCCAGCTTGCAGCCACAAGCGACGAAGCGGCCGCGACCTCTCAGCGGGGGCATTTTGCAGAGCATCTGGTCGGAATTGGCCGGCCTAGGTCCGGAGGCCAAGGCATACGAGCATCCCGAGATGCTCAAGTTTCTGCATCACGCTGAATATGGCGAATTCATCCTGGAACGCCTGGCCGCGTTACACCGCATTACCCCGGCCGTACGAGCGGCCCTGGAATCGATGAGCGTCGGACAGTTCAAAGAGTTCGCCGAATCCCTCCATCTTGCGAAGGAGGCGGGCGGCGCGGGCTGGAGCCACATGGCCGCGGAGGTTGCCGCCTTGGCGAACGGCGCCGAGGTGGGCGACAGTGCCGATGGGATTGCCGAGGCGTTCCATGTTCCCGATGTTATCGTTTCCCCCCTCAGTGCGACCCTCACGGTGCTGAAGTACACGACGCTGGCCAGCGAAGGCATGCACCCGGGGCGGGCGACCACCTACGCGGCCGCCGAAATCACGGCCCGCACCATTGGAACCACAGTTTTCGCGAAGGTGGGCGCGGCGATAGGCACCGTTCTCGCCGGGCCCTTCGGTACCGTATTCGGAATGATCGTCGGCGGATGGGCCGGCTCGCGGGGCGGCAAGGAGGCCGCCAACGTGGTCAAGCGGTCGGTGGGACTCGACCCCGCCCGGCGCGAGTTCCAACTGAAAAAGCGCGCGTTGGAGCAGCGTTTGCGACAGGAGGAGGCGGAGCGCCAACCGGAACTCGACCGGATTTACGCCTCCCAGCAACAGACTTACTTGGGCTGGCAGCGCCAAGCCTGGAAGGAACAAATCGGCTCCCTATCCCACCTGCAAGACCGTTGGTTGCAAGCCGCCTGGGAGTTCCTCGAAACGCTGCCGGAACGATTGAATGACGCGGCGCTGAACATTGCGCGGGAGCATCTGGTTACCGCTCCGGCCTTTGGCCGCCAGTTCGGCTGGTCAGTTGGGTGTGTGCCGGCCGTGGCGGAGCGCTTGGCGCACCTCTGGCTCAGTGATGCCCGCCGGCGGCTCGACGCTGTGCAGGAACGTGCCGCCACCGCGCTCGCCGAAGCCCGAGCGGAACGCAATCCAGCCGCAGGCCTCCTGCTGGTACAGCGTGTGCTGGCGTCGGTCGAACTGGAGGATGCGAGCATCGGACAAGCGATCGATTCGCTGAAGAACGAGGAGCGGGCGGTCCGTGCTGCCGCGGAAACCCAGCTCCGGCAGCATCACGAAGTCCTGTTGCGATTGCAGGCCAAGGCCCGCCATGCCTATCTCGAAGCCTGCACTCCCATCCTGTGTGAGATCGCCCAAGCGGTCGAGTGGGAGCGGGAAGAGGCTGAGCGCGCCAAAGCGAGACTGGATCTGGAAGAACGGGCCTGTGCTTAGCCCAGCTCCCCCCCCCTTTCCGCCGTGTGACGGAAGTGTTACTGTCGCGATCACTATGAAGGTTTACTCAGGAACTGAACTGCGCAACGTAGCACTGGTCGGCCACCTGCACGCCGGCAAAACCCAACTCGCCGCCGCCCTCCTCTATACCGCCGGAGCCCTGAATCGCCTCACCAAGGTGGATGACGGCGCCGCCCCCACCGACTTCGACGACGAAGAACGCGCCCGCAAACTGTCTATCCAGGCCGCCCTCGCCGTACTCGAATGGAATAAACACAAAATCAACCTTCTCGACACCCCCGGGTTCCCCATGTTCCTCCACGAAACCCAGGGGGCCCTGGTCGCGGCCGACTCCGCTCTGGTCGTCGTCGACGGGGTGGCCGGCGTAGAGGTGCAAACCGAAAAGACCTGGAATCTCTGCGCCGCCCGCCAACTCCCCTGCGCCTTCTTCGTGAACAAATTGGATCGTGACCGCGCCTCCTTCCCCGACGCCCTCGCCAGCATCCACAAGTCCTTCGGCCGGAACGCCGTTCCGATTCATCTCCCCATCGGCGAGGAGCGGGAGTTCTCCGGCGTCATCGACCTCATCACCATGAAGGCCTACTCCTGCCGCGCCGATGGGGATGGCCGGGGCCGGGAGATCCCGATTCCGCCCTATCTTTCGAGCGAGGCCAAGGCCGCCCACGAAGTCCTCGTCGAAATGGTCGCCGAAGGCAATGACGAACTTCTCGATGAGTTTTTTCGCGAAGGCACCCTGCCCATTCCCCATATCGTCGATGGCCTCCGCCAAGCCTTCCGCGAACGGCGGCTCTTCCCGGTTCTGGCCGGGTCGGCGCTGCACAATATCGCCACCGCCAAACTCCTCGACTTCCTGGTAGAGATCGCCCCGGCGCCCGTCGAGCAGGCCCCTACCGCCGGCCATTGGGAGGACCGGCCCGTCAGCCGCCAGGTCAGCGACCAGGAACCGGTCTCTCTGTTCGTCTTCAAGACCTTTGCCGACCCGTTCGCCGGCCGCATCTCCTACTTCCGGGTCGTTTCCGGCGTCTTGAAGGCCGACATGCACCTCCTGAACGGGCACAACCAGGCCGATGAACGCCTCTCCGCCTTCGGCGCTCCCCTCGGCAAGACGATCAACCCACTGCCAGAGCTCCACGCCGGCGACTTGGGCGCCGTTGCGAAACTCAAGGAGACCCTCACCGGACACACCCTGTTTGAAAAGGCACACCCGATCGTCTATCCACCCGTGGCCTTTCCGGAGCCCTCGATCGCCTACGCCATCGAAGCCAAGTCCCGCAACGATGAAGACAAGATTGGCGTCGCCATGCACAAGATCATGGAGGAGGACCCCTGTCTCCGCTTCGACCGCGACCCCCAAACCAAGGAGTTCCTCCTCCACGGCAACGGCCAGAGCCACATCGACGTCACCGTCGCCAAACTGCAGCACCGGTATCACATCAACGTCGTTCTGCATGCACCGAAAGTGCCCTACCGGGAAACCATCCGGACCCAGGCCGCGGTGCAGGGCCGACATAAGAAACAAACCGGCGGCCACGGCCAGTTCGGCGATTGCTGGGTCCGCTTTGAAGCTTTGCCGCGCGGGTCCGGCTTTTCGTTCGCCAATGAAACGTTTGGCGGCTCGGTGCCCCGCCAGTATATCCCGGCGATTGAGAAGGGCATTGTGGAAGCGGCCTCCCGCGGCCCGTTGGCCGGATATCCGCTGGTTGATTTCAAGGCTGTCGTCTATGACGGGTCGTATCACGACGTGGATAGCTCGGAGATGGCCTTCAAGCAGGCGGCCCGCAAAGCCTTTCGGGCGGCTATGGAGGTGGCCAAGCCGGCCCTGCTCGAACCGCTGATGCGCGTGGAGATTCAGGCGCCCATCGACTACGCCGGCGACCTGATCTCCGATTGCAATGGACGCCGGGGCCGCGTTACCGGGATGGAGACGCGCGACTCGATCCAGATCATCCGGGCGCTCGTCCCTATGGCCGAAATGCTCACCTATCAAAACGACCTGACGGCGAAAACGCAGGGCCGCGGATCGTACTCGATGGAGTTCGACCACTACGACTTTCTGCCCGCCGCGCAGGCCGAAAAAATCGTCGCCGCGGCCCGTGCCGCCGGCGCTCACACGCATGATGACGAAGTCGACTAATGTTTAGTACTATTTTTGCCGATCTAAAGTACTAGGGATGGTGGGTTGCCCACCCGATTCCAAAAATAGTAGAGTAATGGGGTTGCCATGTAGCCCTTATTCCAACTGCAGGATGGAGCCAGACTCCGGTATGGATAATCAATGAGCTTCTTTCAAAAGATGCTTTCCGCCAGCGCCTTGGCCTGGGCTATGAGCCTGCCCGCAGTTTACGCGCAGCCACTCTCGTTCGCCGCCCACGCTGCCTCCACCGAAGCTGACGACGGCAAAGCTCCCGATGTTTCGGCCGGGGTAGTCCCTACCGTGGTGCCTCCCTTGGTCAATCAGCCGTTTCCGGCGAAGCCCACTCGGAAAGACGAGCGGATGAGCCGGGCGGAGGGGATGTTTGAGGAAGGACGCAAGCTCTATCAGACGGGCAATATCGCGGAGGCGCGCAAGCTGTTCGACGAAGCGCTCGATCTGGTTTTGAATTCCAAGGCCGATCCGGTGGATCGCGCTCATTTTGATAAGCGGTTTGAGGAGTTGGTCGCCAAGATTCACCGGCTGGACGTCGCGGGCCTCGGGGCCGGAGCCGCCATGGATGAGACCAATTTCGACAAGGCGCCCATTGACGACATCCTGAGCCTCACTTTCCCCATTGATCCTAAGATCAAGCCGATGGTTCGCGACGAAGTGGCTGCTACGGTGAGCCAACTGCCGCTTGAAGCCACCGACGCCGTCCTTTCTTTCATCAACTACTTCTCGGGTGAGCGGGGCCGGGGTACGATCCGCGCCGGGCTGCGCCGCGCCGGCAAGTATAAAGCAATGATCTCCCGGATCCTCGATGAAGAGGGCATTCCCCAGGAGTTTATCTTCCTCGCGCAGGCCGAGTCCGGCTTCCTGCCCCGCGCCGTCAGCTATATGAGCGCCGGAGGCATGTGGCAGTTCGTGCGTGGCCGTGGGGCGGAGTATGGCCTTCGCCAGGACACCTACGTCGATGAGCGGTTCGATCCGGAATTGGCCACCCGCGCCGCCGCCCGCCATCTGAGGGATCTGTACCATCAGTTCGGCGACTGGTATCTGGCGATCGCCGCCTACAACTGCGGGCCGGGCAACGTGGATCGCGCCGTCGAAAAGACCGGCTATGCCGATGTTTGGCAACTGCGCAGCCGCGGCGTCCTGCCGCTCGAGACCTCGAACTACGTGCCCATCATTTTGGCCATGACCATCATGTCCAAGAATCCAAAGAACTACGGCCTCGACGACATTATTTACGAAGAGCCCTTGCAGTACGACACCGTGGAGCTGACCGCGATGACGAGTCTCGCGTTGGTCGCCGACCTGACCGGCCAACCCGTCTCCGCGATCAAGGAACTCAATCCGGCTCTGCTCAAGGACGTGGCCCCGGCCGGCTACCGCCTTCATGTGCCGAAGGGCACCCTGGTCAACCTCATGTCCGGCCTGGAACTGGTGCCGGAAGAGAAGCGGTTGGCTTGGCGCGTCCACCGGAGCGAACCCGGGGAAGACCTCACCGCCGTCGCGCGGAAGTTCGGAGCTTCGCCCGCTTCGCTGCTGGCCATCAACTCGGGCCTGAAGGAAGATCTGGACGCCGGCTCGCTGGTGGTGGTGCCCGCGGCGCCCGCCCCGGCGCCTCGAGTTGTGACCGCCTCGCGCGGCCGGATCTCGAAGTACGGCCGCGGTAAAGCGCCGGTTCGCACCGCGGTGCGGACCACCCGGGTAACCACGGTCAAAACGGCTTCCAAACCCGCTGCCAAAGTTCCTGTCCGGAAGGCTGCCACAACCGTGGCGGCAAATCGTTCTCGCCGTGGGTAGTTTCGGGGTATCATTCGTTTTTACCTGTCTGCGAGGATGGAAAGACGAATGAACCAGCCAACCGTGTGGTTGCAACCCCTTAAGGACGACGAGTTTTCAGATCTGGCCCTCGACGACCAGTACGTGGAACTCGCCTCCGAGCTGCGCGAGTACGCCGATGACGATGAAGACGACGAACTGACCGAGTTCGAACGCCGGGAAATCGCCATCCCGTTGGCGCCTCCGCCCCCGCCGCGCCCGGTGCTTCGCCCGCGGCAGTTGCCCGAAGATTTCTATCTGTCCGAGCCCGATCCTCCGGCACCGCCTCCCGTGGTGCTCGCCCCGGGTCAGCTGCCGCCCCGCCGGAAACCAGTACCGCCTCCGCCTCCGGTGAAAGCGGCCAGCAAAAAGAGCGCCCCGGCGAAGAAGGCGCCCGCGGCCAAGACCCCGGCGCCTCCAGCCAAGACCACGGCCAAGCCAACGGCGGCTCCAGCCAAGGCCGCGCCGGCTCCAGCAAAGACCGCGGCGAAAAAGACTCCACCACCGGCCAAAAAGGCCGCGGCACCCGCGAAAAAGGCCGCGCCGGCCAAAAAAGCCGCTCCGGCCAAGAAAAAGTAGCCCCCAAACGCAATGCGGGGCGGGAATCGCTTCCCACCCCGCTCGTTCTCGTTTCCGGGCCTATTCCGCCGGTTGCTTCACGGCCTTGCGGCACCGCTGAAACAGTTCAAGGAGCGCTTCGGCCTGCTCCTCCGGTGTCTTCACGGTGGATGCCTTCCCCGTGAATCCGGCGTTCGCCGTGGTTTTCCCGTAGCCGGTGGTCACGGTGATGAATTTCATCAGTTCCAGGGCCACCTGATCCGAGTCGTTCTTCTCCGGCTTGGCCACTTCTTTCTCTTTTTCGTCTGCCATATCCTATGGGTCCTCCGCGTTTGGGATAATTCTCTAGTTTAGAGCAGAATGCCAATCCAGGCTCGCCGATTCCTTCGTCGCATGCGCGGCGGGGCCCAAGCCCACCTCCTTGAAGCTGATGACGGCCGCTGTTACGTCGTCAAGTTTCTCGAGAACCCGCAGCATCGCCGCATCCTCGTCAACGAGTGGATGGCCGGCGGCATCCTGCCTTATCTCGGCATCGCCTGCCCGGAAACCCGGCTCATCGAGCTCTCCCCGGGCTTTCTCCGCGACAACCCTGAAATCGCGATCCAGCTCGGCTCCACCCGCCGCGAAATCCTCCCGGGCTGGCACTTCGGCTCGCTCTTTCCGGGCAATCCGATGACCCAGGCGATCTACGACTTCATCCCGGATTCGTTACTTCCCAAAGTCGCGAATCGGCCCGACTTCCTCGGCGTCCTCGTCTTCGACAAATGGTGCGCTAACGCCGATTCGCGCCAGTCGATTTTCTTCCGCGCCCGTCTCGGCGACTGGCTCGCCAATCCGGAGTCGCCTCTCAAGGTCGGCTTCGTCGCCCAGATGATCGACCACGGCTACATCTTCAACGGGCCCCACTGGGAGTTTATCGACTCCCCGCTCCAGGGCCTCTACTTCCGCCACGACGTCTACCGCTCCGTCCAGTCGATCGCCGCGTTTGAGCGGTGGCTCGACCTCGTCCGCCACTTCCCGGACGAAATCCTCGACCAGACGGCCAGCCAGATCCCTCCCTCGTGGCTCCCCGGCGACGAGCACGATCGCCTGGAAGAGCTGTTGCTCGCCCTGCAGCGCCGCCGCGGCCGTGTC